>NZ_AOIP01000066.1 GCF_000337535.1 Natrialba aegyptia DSM 13077 | reverse complement strand
GGTCCCACCGCGAGGTGAGAGGTGCCGGGTGGGGTCCCCCTAGACACCGTTATAGGTCCCTGTGGTGGGTGGTGGGGTCGGTTCGATTTTCGGCGACCCTTGCGCCGTCCTGCGATTAGGGAGCGGAGGGGCGAGTGATTGTGGTGGGAGAATCGCAAGACGGCGGTAAGTTGTGGCGGTTCAGACAGGGGTATCCTTACGCCGTCCTGCGATTGTACGGATAGGGCCGGGATTCGACAGGGGGAAGAATCGCAAGACGGCGGTAAGTTGTGATGGGTGATACTCCGGGGCGATCGGCGACCCCTGCGCTGTCATGCGGTTTCGGGTTCTGTCTGGCTATGGTTAGAACTGCTAATAACAATATGTGGGCGTGTTGGTAGTATCGGGATAGGTAGATGTTCTGCCGGGGTGAAAGGTCAGTATTCTTTAAGGGGCTAGTCGTTCTCGTCGCAGTCAAAGCTACGCAACGTGAGTGAATGCCCGGAGAAGGCCCGGGCGACGGACGATTCCACCGGACGCGATTTGTGGCAGAATCGCCCGGTGGAAACCTCTTGGCCGGAGGGTTCGTCCTCGCTCTGTCCTCTCTCAGCCGAGTCAGTAAGTGTTTCGACGGTTCACGGAAACGCTCGGTCTGGACGACTAAGCGCCGATCCACCGCAAGGATCGGGCGATCTTGATTTGCCCGAGAGCCGGCGTACCCGGCTCGAGGGCCGCCCGATCCGCACGCCCCCGACCGGCGGGAGGGGGCTATCTTGTGCGGTGGCGGTGCGGCGGCGGTGCGGTCTTTACTCGACGCTAGTTAGAACAACTCAAGAGCCGCTATGCTTCGCCAATTCAGGCGTTCCACCGTGCGGTGCGGTAGAAGACGTGCCGGTGGCTATGGTGCGGTGCGGTGCCACCGGCTCGTCTTCGTCGCGGTCGTCGGATAGTGCCGCCCCAGCTGGGCCGGACGTGCTGTCGGGCCACTCGTGGAGCAGCTCGCGATCGCGTCGGTCGGGGTGGTCGGAGTGAGCGCGGATCCCGTCGACGGCGAGGTCGAGTTGGATGAGCAGTCACGGCTCGGTCGGGACTGGGATTGCGGGCCGGATCGGGAGCGGCCGGACTGCCGGAAGGACTTGGCGCACCTGAAGTACCAGACAGAATCGGGGGAACAGGCGTCGTACCGTTGCGGTTCGTGGGACTGCGAGTGTTGCGGCCACCGGCTGAGGATGGGACTGATCGAGGAGATAGAACGGATCACGGAGGAGCGCCCGGAGATGCGTCGGTTCCTGACGCTCACAGTGGACCGCAGAGCGCCCGCGTCGAAGGAGGAGAAGCACGAGTACATCACCGATCGGTGGAACGCGCTGAGGACGGAACTGAGGGACCGCTATCCAAACCTGTCGTATCTGTGGGTGCGGCACGAGGGAGACGAGCGGGACCGGCCGCACCTGCACCTGCTCGTGGATCGGTTCCTGCCGCAGCGGGAACTGTCGCAGTTGGCCGAGCGCGTCGGCCTCGGCCGGGTGGTGGACATCCGGCGGGTGGACGCACGGAACGCGGCGCACTACATCAGTGCGTACCTCGGTCGTGGCTCGCTGTCGTTCCTGCCGTCGGGGTCGCGGCGGTACGGATCTAGCGCCGACGTCGATCTCGATCCACGCGATCCGGGCGGCGACGATCGTGACGGCAGTGCGCTCGAGGAGGACTGGTCACTGATGGCGTGGGATCCGATCGTCGAGGACTGGGTGTCGGCTGCGTCGGGAGACTTCCGGCGCGACGAGGATAGAGGACCGCCACCAGACTAGATCGGTCGGTCCCACCGCGAGGTGAGAGGTGCCGGGTGGGGTCCCCCTAGACACCGTTATAGGTCCCTGTGGTGGGTGGTGGGGTCGGTTCGATTTTCGGCGACCCTTGCGCCGTCCTGCGACTGTCTCTTATACACATCTCTGATGGCGCGAGGGAG
>NZ_AOIP01000065.1:28496-173167 GCF_000337535.1 Natrialba aegyptia DSM 13077 | reverse complement strand
GAGATCCTCTGGGAAATTCGATTCGCCGCCTCCACTCATACTGATACTCATACGTAGTTGCCCCACACAGCAGCGGCTGTGTGGGGCATCTTATATTTCGTAGTTATGCAGCGTCGTAAACACTTTTGAAGACCTTCACAGACATGATCCGATATAAACTCCTAAAACGTTCCAAAGATTGTCTATTGGCGATTACGACTATATTTTGATGACTGGTTAGATGAGTAAATTGCTTCTCAACGTATTTCTGTAACTTCCTATTCAGAGCATCCTGGGAACTGACTAGCGGTGTATAATATTTCATAACTTGAACTCATATCTTCACCCTATCTGTGGTGTTGTCTGCTCGCTGTAAGAACAACAATATTACTATAAAATAAATATATATTTAGTTTATTCTATATTCTATGTGCCGTTTGCTAGTGCGTGGTCGAGTTCAAAAATTGCCTCGGACTACAGGACTCGGTCTATCTGGGTCTGAGAGATCCTATTGGGTGTAGTTCAGAGGAACGTTTCGACCTGGGAAATAATTCAACCATATATTAGAAGAACGGCAGTAGGGAGTGGAACAAAGGCGACTATGCTTACGGGTGTACAACTGTAATCTATGACTGGGAACACTGAATGTTTCGAACTGAGAAACGCGGACACGAAACCAGGATTCTGAATATGCAGGTGTGATATTCGTTGTTTTTGAGTAGACTAGTAATACATATTAAAACCGTTGTAGCAAGACGTACCAATGACTGTGTTATGGGAGGTGTCCGTTGCGGATGATTTGGGTTTTCGCAGTGATCTGTGAGTATCGCGTCGTGGTGTAAGTTCTTCCGAATACTGCTAAGCTGTGTGTCTGTGACGATTCGAGTGCATTAAGCGGCGATACATCGCGTATATCCAAAGAGTAACATACGACGAGTTATTTTGTGAGCTAGATGCGTGAACAAGGGACAAGCTACTTCGGTGTCCGTGATATCGAACACGTTGAGTCCGATCTCGACCGATTCCACGAACGCGGGTTAAACGCTGTATTGCACACTTTTAGCGAGCGTGATCGCGAGTATTATATGGAAACGATGGCCGACATAGTGTCGGCGAGTCACGCCCGAAATATGCGGGTATACGTCAATCCCTGGGCTGTTGGGCGTGTCTTCGGTGGTGAGGCGCTCTCCGAGTTCATCGGACGACATCCGGAGAGTTGTCAGGTCCTTTCGACGGGTGAGCGGATCCCGGCGGCGTGTTTTAACGACGCGAGGTTTCGGACGTATATGCGCGAGTGGGCGACGGATGCGGCCGAGATCGGGGCCGATGTGCTCTTTTGGGATGAACCGCACTGGTACATTCCGGAATGGTTTGACGACGAACTTCCCGAAGGTGCCTGGACCTGTCGGTGTGAGACTTGCCAAGAATTGTATGAAGACGACTATGGTGAGGAAATGCCGGCGGTCAGGACGGACCGGATTGACGAGTTCCGTGAACGATCGTTACTGTCGTTTCTCGAGGAGATGATGGGCCACACGGCGGATCGTGGGTGTCAGAACGCGGTCTGTTTGTTACCGAGCAAGGATGCCGAACACGGGCTCAGTGACTGGGAGGACCTCGCGTCGTCCGAGTGCCTCGATATACTTGCTACTGACCCATACTGGGGTGTACACGGCAAGGAGAGCGAGGCGTTCGTCTCGTCGTTCACCGGTACTGTCGTCTCGTTAGCAGCGGAGTACGACCTCGAGAGTCAGATCTGGATTCAGGGGTTCCGCCTCAGTGGGGGCGAGAAGACAGTTCGGGAGGTGAGAGAAGCGACGCGGGCAGCGGTTGACGGTGGTGTGGATAGCGTCTTCATGTGGGGATACGACGGCTGTCGTTCGATTTCGAGCATTGCCTGTGACGAACCGGAGGCAGTGTGGAACGCGTATCTCGATGAGTTACCGGTGGTGTAGTATGGTACGACTCCTCGTTATCGATATAAGTTCGAGTGTTCGAGAGTACTGAGTTACCGTCTGTATCTGTCTCAGACGTTTTGTTCCGGGGAATCGGATATCAGACGGTACTATGCGGTGTTTCGCGGCCAAAATTCGTGGAGAGGCGTTCGTTGAGCCGTTTCCGTACGGCACTTCCGGACCGAGCTAGCTGGTGCTAGCCAAGAGAAGGGTATCGAGTGTCAGGTCGGCCCGTCCTCGAAGTCAGCGTAGATCTCCGAGAATTCTCCCTCGGGATCGTTGTAGAGTGCCCAGTAGGACAGGTGTCCCATACCCTGTTCGTCGGCGAAGGCGACGATATCGGCGGCAACCTCGGTTGTAATCGAGTTTTCTGCGATGTCTGGCGTGTTTCCGAGCAGCGCCCAGCGTTCCGGTTCGGATTTGTCCGGATACACGTCCCCGAGGAAGTCGACGGTGCCCTCACACGCGGAGACGATCTTGTCGGTGGTCGTCGGGTTCATACCCATCGTCATGATGTTCACGTATGCGAGGTTGACGCCTTTCGTTGCGGCGTCTTCGACCCAGGTTCTGGCCTGGGCGTGTTCGGAGTTTGCGATTCCGTTTTCGGTAGCCGGGACTGTGTAGCCGACCGTAACGTTCGGCCGCTCGGCTTGTAACATCGCGAGCGCTTCGTTTCGCAGTTCGTAGATCGTTCGGTCACGACGGTGGGCGTTCTCGTCGTCGATATCGAGGTGTGTTACGCCGAGGGTGTCGAGGATCTCTGCATAGGCATCCTTGAGTTCAGTTGCGCTCTCGGCGTCGCGGGCAACGACGCGGCCCTGCCAGCCGCCGATTGCGACGCCGACCTCGATGCCTTCGTCCTGGAGCGTCTGGATTTCATCGAGATACGTCTCGAGCGGTTCGTCGTCACAGGGTGGCTGATTACAGCCGGCTAACCAGCCTGGCGTTACGTCGCCGTCGTCGGTTCCGTCGCCGACGAACGACAGGACGACCCGATTCGTATTCGCGTTCAACGTCTCGCCGACGATATCTTGCCAGGTACCCTGATACGGGGCGAACCATCGGTCGGCTGCTGGCGGTGCGGTGTCGCCAACGGACATAATCGTTCTGGCAGTATCGCTTTCACCGTCGGCGTCGGTGACGGTTAGTTCGACGTCGTATCTGCCGCTCTCGCCGTACGTGTGGGTGACAACCGAGCCTGTGGCTCCGGTTCCGTCGCCGAAACTCCAGTCGTAGGTAACGATTTCGCCGGTGGAGCTAGTGCCGTCGAATTCGATTTCCTGCCCTGGTTCGGGGTTCGTCGTACTCGGGGTAATCGAGGCGCTCGGACCAGGGTCGGCAGGACCGATTTCGTTCCACGGCCCCCACTCACCGCCTTCGCCTGGCTCGTCGCCGCGGGTCCACCACTTCGCTTCCCAGACGGCGCCATCGTGGCGCACCCGATCGCCCTCTGTATAGGCGGTTTCGGGATTCCATGCAGGATACTCCTGTGCTGAGACGGAAGTACCCAGTCCAACGCCGGCGGCGAGTGCTGACAGTGTCGATGCGTTCCGTAGTACGTCTCGTCGTGTTCGTTTCATTGGTTTGTCTCTTAGATCGTCTCGAGAATCGTATCCAGTAGCGATTCGTTCCAGTCCTGTGAGAGTTCCCAGAACATCACGCCCTGCATGCCGCGTTCCTTGGCGAACTCGACTTTTTCGGCGATCGACTGCTCGTCGTCGTAGCCGATGAGCGTTTCCTCGTCTTCGTTGACGAGGTACGGTACTGCGCCGGGGTCGTGACGATACTTTTCCCAGCCGTCGGCTCCCTCGTAGTTAGTTTCGAGATCACCGAAGTCGAACGCGCCGGTCGGGTCCGCTCCATCCGCAAGCAGGTGATGCCAGGTCCCTTCCGGGAGCGCATCGGGCCCGAACCCGATTCCGTCGTACGGCTCGGTGGCGTTGTTGAATCCGCGCCCGTAGAAGGGGAGTCCGAGGACGAGTTCATCGTACGCGGCGGGTTCGGCGGGCGGATACTCCCACTGGCCGGGCCAGTAGCCCTCCTCGCTGTGGGTGCCCGCCCAGAGTTCGTCGACGGCGTACTCGACGAAGTACTGGTCGTGGTGGTCCTCGCCGTAGTCGCTCGTCCCGAGGGGGTGGTCGTCGCCGTAGATCGGCGCGTTCAGCCCGGCTGTGTCGTGCCAGGAACCGGTGAAGTCGTAGGCCATGATCATCGCGTGGTCACAGACCTCGCCGATCTCGCCGTGTCGAAGGCCGCCGGCGTTCCAGTCGGAGCCGCCGTTGGCGACCGAGAGGTAGTAGTGTTGGCCGTCCTCGTCGCCTGCGATGTCGAGTTCAGCTCGAAGGGCTTCGAGTAACAGGACGTGGTTGTCGTAGTCGTCGGCGTTGCCACATTGACACTGCCCCTGTTCGGGGCCGGGGTGCTCCCAGTCGATGTCGATCCCGTCGAAGTTGTACTCACGTAGCAGTGCGACGCAGTTTTCGGCGAACGTCTGTCGGAGGTCCGGATCGGCGGCGACGACGTGGAAGTTGTCCGAGAGCGTCCAGCCGCCGACCGAGAGGTGGAGTCGACAGTCGATGTCGCCCGCCAGGTCCGCAAACGCCGCTAAGTTCTCCTCGTGTGACTGGCGGGGAATATCGAACTCGGTTTCGTCGTCTTCGGGCGGGAAGACGTTGCCCTCCTCGTCGAGTGCGATGAACGCGTACAGCACGTCCGTCACCTTCTCGAAGGGGATGTCGCTTGGATAGTAGTCCTGTTCGTCGTTCGCCTTCCAGCCGGGATAATAGCCGATGACTTTGAACTCGTCGCCCGGACCCTCGATCTCATCTTCGGCGGTGAGTTCGACGAGCGCCGTGTCGGTTTCCCCGTCAGCACCGGTGACGGTGAGCTCGACGGTGTACTCGCCCGGCTCTTCGTACGTGTGGGTGACAACCTGGCCGGTGTCTTCGGTTCCATCGCCGAGATCCCAGTCGTAGGTGGCGATCTCGCCGGTGGAGTCGCTGCCGTCGAACTCGACGTCGTCGCCGACTTCGATGCGGGTCGCGCTCACGTTAATTCTGGCGTTCAACCCTGGTTCGGGTTCCTCGCCGGGTTCGACCTGCTCCCAGGGTCCCCATTCGCCCGTTCCGGGTTCGTCGCCACGGGTCCACCAGTTCGCCTCCCAGATGGTACCATCGTGAACGACGCGGTCACCGTCCGTATAGACTGCGTCGGGATCCCAGGCTGGATAGTCCCCGTCCTGTGCCGCTACTGAACTCGCGGCCAGCCCGGCAAACAGGACTGGCGCTGTCGATGCGTTTCGTAAGATGTCGCGTCGCGATCGGTTTCGTTTCATGCGTGTGCAATCGTTTGGTTGTAATTGTGGGTTGACATCGATGTGTGTCCTTCCGTCTGTTCTACGCACTGTTGTCGTCCGTGTTGCGTCTGCACTGTGGTCTGCGTATGCGTGCTGAACTCGTTATGCGGTCATCGGTCCGTTGTGTGTTGTCCGTTATCCGCCGTTGTCGGCATCGCGGTTTGGCCGTTAGCCATTAGCCGTTGAGCGACTGCCAGAGCGTTCCGATAAGGTCTCCATCGTACGTGTCTCCACCGATTGCCCACAGCATGGTTCCGCCGTAGGGTGAGTCGCGAAGCCAGTCCATCTTCGCCGCCATCGACTGCTCGGTATCGTGGGAGATCATGAGCCGTTCGTCGGCATTGAAACTCCAGGCCGTGACCGCGTCCTCGTCGAAGTACGTCTCCCAGCCGGGACCGTCGAGATCGACCGGGTTACTCCCCTCGCGACCGTCGCTTTCGAGGTCGAACCACTCCCAGACGCCCGCATAGCTAGTTCCCTGTGCCGGGTCCCAGCTCGGATAGGAGCCCTCACCGCTCGCATCTCGGCCGGTCCCCTCGTACGGTTGGAACAGGCCGTCGTCCTCGCCGGTCCCGATGCCGTCCGCGGGCGGCTGTACGTCCGTCCAGCTCCGTCCGTAGAACGGCACGGCCATATTGAGTTGGTCGGGGTCCCAACCCTGATCCGCCCAGTACTGGAGCGCGTACTCGGCGTTCCAGACGTGTGCGTCCTCGAACGTGTCGTCCGAGTTCTCCATCAACGGCGCGTGGTGGCCCGTCGTCTCGCTCCAGATACCCCGATAATCGAACGTCATCACCTGGACGAAATCGAGGATATCCGAGAGTTCGTCGTGCTCGAGGCCGTCGTTCCCGTCGGCGGTTCCCTCGACGATCTCGGGGTTTGCGCTCACGGCCGCGGTGAGTTCGTACGGTTCGTCTCTTTCCGGGTCGTTCGTCGCGGCGGTATCGAGCTGGTCGCGAACCTCCTGGCAGAGGAGCGTAAAGCGCTCCTGGTCGCCGTCGCGAACGACGTTGTCCATATCGCAGACGGGGTCGTCTCCCGTACAGCCGCCGCCACCGGGGAACTCCCAGTCGATATCGATCCCGTCGAGGTTCGCCATCTCGACGAGATCGACGCAGTCGCTGGCGAAGCGCTCTCGGTTCGCCTGCGTCAACGCGGCGTCGGAGAAGTACTCCGAGTCGCCCCAGCCACCGATCGAGAGGACGAACTTCGTATCGTCCCGTTCGGCGGCGTATTCCGCGAACGTCTTGCCGCGGTCCGGCCCTTGCCAGTCTTCTTCGGCGTAGAATACTTGTTGGCCGTGACTGTCGCCGACGAGTTCGACGGAGCCGTCTTCTTCCGGACGAGCGAAGGCGTACTGGACGTGCGTGACCTGCTCGAACGGGATATCTCCGGGGACGAAATCACGGTCGTACTGCGCCCACTGGCGGTAGTAGGCGACGACGCGTTTCTCGTCCGATGAGGGATGACCGGCAGTAATCTGGATCGACGTGCTGGCGGTTTCGCCGGCACCGCTTTCGACGGTCAACGTCACGTCGTACTCTCCTTCATCGAACGCGTGGGTAACGGTCTCGCCGGTTGCGGTCGTTCCGTCGCCAAAGTCCCATTCGTAGCTTTCGATGTCGCCCGTCGAATCGCTGGCGTCGAACTCGATCGTTTCGCCGGGGTCGGGGAACTGCGTGCTGGCCGAGAGGCGGGCGACGACGCCGTCGTCGCCGCCATCGCCGTCGTCATCGTCGTGCTCTTCGATTTCCTCCCAGGGACCGAACTCGTTTGTACCGGGTTCGTCGCCCTGAGTCCACCACTGCGCTTCCCAGACGTAGCCGGCGTGGATAACGCGGTCGCCGTCAGTATAAATCGCCTCTGGATCCCAGGTGGGATAGTCCTGTTCCTGTGCTGCTGTCAGCGTGCTCGTCCCGAGTCCGGCAAGGACGGTCGAGAGTGTCGTTGCGTTCCGTAGTACGTGTCGCCGTGTTCGTTTCATAGTTGCTAGCCCTCGCTGTTGGCGTCATCGCTGTCGATGGCTGCTCGTCTACAGCCACTCCAATACTACATTCCGGAGTATAAAATAGTATTGTAATATATGATATACGATATTGAACTAGTGAGAAACAGTATGAGACAATCCTTGCTACCCCTATTCTCTACGTGTGTTTCATCGAGGAGAACGCGGAACGCGATACCGAGTCGGGTCTGATTCTGTCTGCCTTGGAAGTGCTATCGTGGCACCAGTCTGCAGGGATTCGGGATATCCGTGCTGTCTACACCGTCTCAGCGTGCCGACTCGCCTCGGAAACTCGCGTTGATTCGATCGGCTCGTCGCTGTGTTTGATCGCCGTCCCAGTCTCGGCATCGAACAGATGCAACTTCGCTTCCGGGACGTACAGCCAGACTGACTCTCCGTCCGTCAGCCCCAGATGACCGCCGGCCGTCACCGTGACTGATTCGCCGCCGACATCGAGATAGACGTTCGTCACGTCTCCCATCGGTTCCGTCACCGTGACGGTCGCCTCGACCAACCGATCGGGCTCCGGGTGTGCGTCCGGCGTCGTCGTCAGCGACCCGTGTTCCGGTCTGAGCCCCATGACGAGTTCAGTACCGTCGAGATCGGCGACGACCGAGTCCGATAGCGAGAGCGAAAAGCGAGGATGTGAAAGCTCGCCAGCGTCGCGATCAGCCTCGACCGGCAGGAAGTTCATCGGCGGCGAGCCGAGGAACCCGGCGACGAACCGATTCGCCGGCCGGTGATAGCACTCGAGCGGCGTGCCGACTTGCTGGAGTTCACCGTCGTTGAGGACGACGATCCGATCCCCCATCGTCATCGCTTCCGTCTGGTCGTGCGTGACGTACACCGTCGTTACGTCCAGATCGTGCTGTAACTGCTGGAGTTCCGTCCGCATCTGGGCGCGGAGCTTCGCGTCGAGGTTCGACAGCGGCTCGTCCATGAGAAACACCGACGGATCGCGGACGATGGCACGGCCGAGCGCGACCCGCTGTTGCTGGCCGCCCGAGAGCGCTTTCGGTTTGTCGGCCAGCAACTCTTCGATCCCCATCATTTGTGCCGTCTCCTCGACCCGGTCTTCGATCTCGTCCTCTGAAAGGTCGGTCGACATCTTCAGTCCGAAGGCCATGTTCTTTCGGGCGGTCATATGCGGATACAGCGCGTAGTTCTGGAACACCATCGCGATATCTCGCTCCTTCGGTTTCTGGTCCGTCACGTCCTCCGAACCGAACTCGATCGTCCCGTCAGTTACGGTCTCGAGTCCGGCGATACAGCGCAACGTCGTCGATTTACCACACCCGGACGGACCGACGAAGACGACGAACTCGCCGTCGTCGATGGCGAGCGTGAGGTCGTCGACGGCTTCGATCGATCCACTGGGTGAGTCGTACACTTTCGTGAGTTCATCTATGGTAACACGGCTCATTGTATGTGATTGTGTGGTGTCGGTATGTATAGTTATTTATCTGCCCATTCCACGGCCCCGCCGAGACGATGGCGACCGCGCCGGCACTTCGAGTTCAGTTTCAGCGAGTAGTCGCGGGCGACCGGCGCCCCCGGACGAACTGGCTCGCCATCGCTGGTGCTGCACTCGAGTCCACTCATCATCGTGACGTTCAGATCGAACCATAATGATTGTTGTGGTCATAGTGCGTGGCTCACTGAACTCGTGTGGGTACGCGGAGTCGGCTGTAGCTCACTGCTTGACACTGCCCTCCGTGAGTCCTTCGACGATCGGTTTCTGGAACAGGATAAACAGGATCAGGATGGGCGCCGTCGCGACCGTCGATGCGGCCATCATCTCGCCCCAGTACGCCGTCGTCTGCGTTTCGAAGCTTTGGATACCGATCGCGAACGGAGTTACGTCGCCGCGAGCGAGTACCGAGGCGAACAGGACTTCGTTGAACGCGGTGAGGAAGACGAACATGCCGGTCGCGGCGATACCCGGTGCGGCCATCGGGAGGACGACGCGGACGAGCGCCTGAAACCGGGAACAGCCGTCGACTCGGGCAGCCTCCTCGATGGCGTTCGGGATGGAGTCGAAGAACCCTCGAAGCATCCAGATCGCGACGGGAACGGTAAACGTCGTGTAGACGAAGATGATCCCGTGATAGGTGTCGATCAGCGGAATCGCGAGCGTTTCCTGAATCCAGACGAACAGCAGGAACATCGGCAGCAGGATGAGGATTCCGGGGATCATCTGCGTTCCGAGGAGTGCGCCGCCGACGCCGATCTTGCCGGGGAACCGGTAGCGTGAGAACGCGTAGCCTCCCAGACAGCCGACGGCGAGTGCAAACACGGTCGTCACGCTCGCGATGATGAGGCTGTTGACGAAGTAATCGAACACCGGAAACCGGTCCCACATCGTCAGGTAGTTCTCGTATTCGAGGAGCGTCAGGAGAACGCTCGGGTCCTGGATGGCATCTGCTGCTTCGTCGAGGGTGAACGGGAGTACGGATGGCTCTGCGGCCGTAATCTCGGCTCGCGTTCGGAAACTCGAGAGGATCATCCAGTAGATCGGAAACAGGGCATAGAGGAGGAGACAGCCCAGGGCGCCCTTCGAGAGGAGGTTGAACAGCGTCTCTCGTCCCGATTCGGTGAGTCGGAACTCGTCGGGAATCATCGGTCGCCCTCCGTGAAGTCCTGATCGAAGAGGTACTTGTAGTAGAGCATCGCCATCGCCATCGCGATCGCAAAGAGGACGACGCTCATCGCGGCCCCGCGGCCGAACTGGTAGTTCGAGAACGCGAAGTTGTAGATGTACAGGATCGATACCTGTCCGGACTGGGGCGGCTGTGCGCCGAGCAGGATGTACGGCGAGGTGAAGTTGATCATCGTCCACAGCATCATCAACAGGACGACGACCGCGGATACCGGCTTCAACTGCGGGAACGTGATATATCGGAACTGTTCCCACCGGCCCGCGCCGTCGATCGATGCGGCCTCGTACAACTGCTCGGGGATCGACTGGAGCCCGGCGTAGAGCATGATCATGACGAGCGGAAACTGCGTCCAGGAGTGGACGAGGACGAGCGTCCAGATCGTGTTGTCACCGATCAGCCAGTAGATCGGTTCCGAGATCACGCCCAGCGACAGCAACAGCGAATTGATGATCCCGCTCTGTTGCTGGAGCATCATCCGCCAGATGAGGAGCGTGACGACGGACGGCGCGACCCACGGTAGCAACAGGAGCGTTCGAGCCGCGAACCGCCCCTTGAACCGCTGGTTGAGCAGCAGTGCGGCCGTTAGCCCCAGCACATACGTCAACAGGAGGGTCCCCACTGAGAAGATGACCGTCTGGCGCAGCGAGTACCAGAACCGTTCCCCGACGACGGTGCGCGGGTCGAGCACGAACCGATAGTTCTCCGCCCACACGAACGGGGCTTCGTACCACTGGGAAACGTAGCCCGAGTCGACGCCGAGAACGCTGATCAGGACACCCCAGACGATCGGGATAAAGTGAATCAGCAGCATCATCAGCAGCCCCGGTAGCAACAGTTTGTACGCGTACTGCTGTTCGTCCGATAGCCGATTGTACAGCGGGAGATAGCGCCCGATTTCGATTTCGGCGACGCTGCTCCGGACCCGACTACTCGTCCGTGTCATAGCGACGTACAGGTGAGCCGTTCATTACTCTAGTTCTATCGTTCATAATTTCATTCTAACGTTTGTTCGGCCACGGAGGCAGCCCGTTCGAGTGCCGCTTCGGCGTCACCGGCCGCTAGCCCGCCCGTAACGGCACTCTGTAGCACCTCGAAGACCGTGCTGTTGAGTTCGCTTTCGATCTCGCCCCAGCCGAGGACCTGCGGATACGTTCGGGCGTGGGGGAACACCTCCTCGTCGAAGGTCCGATAGAGTTCGTTGTCGAAGTAGTCGGTCTCCAGTCCGTCGGGATTCGTCGGCAGGAATCCGACCGTGTTCGAGACGGCGGCGTTTGGCTCTGCCTGCAGGAGATAGTCGATCCACTGCGCGGCGGCCTCGGGTTCGTCGGTCCACGGGTGAATCCCGAGCAGTTCCATCCCGAAGAACGTCCCCCGGTCGCCGTCGGGGCCCGCAGGCGGAGCCGCGACCGACAGGTCGTCGAGCGCGTTGCCGTCCGCCTCCTCGTAGGCGGAGACCGTTCCGAGCGCGCCCCACGTACTGGCCATCTGCCCGCCGGTGAACGCGCCCTGAATGTCGGCTGCTCCCCACTCGATGGTTTCGGACGGCAAGACGTCGTACTCGGCGTACAGGTCCGCGTAGAACTCGAGGGCTTCGACCCCGCTGTCGTCGTGAAACGCCGGGGCGCCGTTGTCGTCGGTGAGCAACTGCCCGCCGTTTTGCCAGAGGAACATCGCGAAGTTCCGAATCGGCTCGAAATCCGAACCCATGATGGCGAAGTAATTGTTCTCTGCATCGTACGCTTGTGCCTGCTCGATCAGGCCATCCCAGTCCGACGGCGTCCCCTCGACTCCACCGGCTTCGATCCGTTCGTCGACCTGCTGGTACGCCCGTGGGCCCCAGAACCACGGAATTCCGACGAGCGTGTCCTGGAACGTGGCGACATCCAATGCGCCGTCCGTGAACAGGTCCGACGATGGCAGTTCATCGGCGACGCTGCCGGAGTCCAGATCCATCCATCCGCCCGCGTCGTACTGCTCCGGAATCCACGTCGAGGCGATTTCGTGGACGTCCGGTCCACTTCGGCTCATAATATCGCTGAGCATCGTCTCCTGCGCTTCTCCCCAGCCGACGAACTCGTACTCGACTTCGATTCCGGTTTCGTCCTCGAACTGTGCGGTGTGCTCCTCGAAAAATTCCTCTAAGCCCGGTGCATCCATATACCGAGTCTCGAGTGTCGTCCCACCGCTAGTGCCACCGAGACACCCTGCAACGCCGAACGCGGTCGCTACACCTGTCGTCGCCAGTATCTTCCGACGGGTATGGTTTCTCATAGCTAGACCTCGACTCCGTATTATGATACATTATACATAATTGTTTCCCTCGGCTGAACGCTCTCCGCTTGGCTGCTGAGCCGATCTCTCTGTCCGTCGGTCACCGAACCCAGTCACTGATGGACACCGGTGAACACCGCGGTGGCCGCTGCTATCGCGTAGCTATTTGGTGGTTCATCTACTTGTGCCACTATGGAAATCACCGGGTACGAACTGTTCGAAGTCCCCCCGCGTTGGCTCTTTCTGAAACTCGAGACGGATACCGGGCTCGTCGGCTGGGGAGAGCCGATCGTCGAAGGACGAGCCCAGACCGTTCGCACCGCCGTCGAGGAAATTCTGACGAGCTACCTACTCGGCAAGGATCCCCACAACATTGAAGATCACTGGCAGGCGATGTACCGCGGGTGTTTCTACAGAGGCGGTCCCGTATTGATGAGTGCAATTGCCGGGATCGATCAAGCCCTCTGGGACATCAAGGGCAAGCACTTCGATATCCCGGTCTACGAACTGCTCGGCGGGCGAACTCGTGATCGCATTCGCGTCTACCAGTGGATCGGCGGCGACCGCGTCAGCGAAATCGGGACGGAAGCGAAACAGCTGTTAGAAGCCGGCTATACCGCATTGAAGATGGATGCGTCGAACCAGCTACGCCACCTCGAACCGCCGCGCGCAATCACCGACATCGTCGACCGCGTTCGACACGTTCGCAGCGTCGTCGGCGACGAAATGGACATCGTCGTCGATTTCCGCGGCCGTATCTCCAAGTCACTCGCAAAGCGCGTTATCCCCGCCCTCGAACCGTTCGACCCGTTATTCGTCGAAGAACCAGTCCTTCCCGAAAACCTCGAATACATTCCCGAACTCGCGGGTCGGACCGACGTCCCACTGGCGACCGGTGAACGTCTCTACTCCCGCTGGGACTTCAAACCTCTCTTCAAACGGGGCGGCATCGACGTCATCCAACCCGACGTCTCACACGCCGGTGGCATCTCCGAACTCGTCCGTCTCGCCGCCATGGCCGAAACCCACGATATCGCCGTCGCGCCGAACTGTCCGCTCGGTCCGATCGCACTCGCGGCCTCGCTCCAGGTGAGCACGTACATTCCCAACCTGTTGATTCAAGATCACGGCTTCGATATCTATCCGGCACCGAAGAGCGCAGCGGATCACTACCTCCACGATGCCTCCGTCTTCGAGTTCACCGACGGCTATCTGTCCCCGCTCGACGGGCCGGGACTCGGGGTTGACATCGACGAGTCGGCGGTCCGGAACCGGTCCCGGCAGGATCTCGACTGGTCGAATCCGATCTGGCGGCACGAGGACGGCAGTATCGCCGAGTGGTAACGCTCGCCGACGCCGCAGACTAGTGCTGAACCCCGGCGGGTTTCGACAGTCGAAACACTCGCGTTCGAGGGGCGGGGCACCAGTGCCGCGACGACGGTGAACTCGAGCGGCAGTGCCGGCAGCCCTTCGTGCCGTGTTTCCGAGGCTGTGTTCGCGATCCGTGTTTCGCTGGCCGAAACAAAAGTGGGGGAAAATAGCGTCTTGGGTGGGGATGTCTTACAATAGATTACAAACATACAATTGTAATCTACTGGCGTCGCTGCACTAAATTTCGCTCACCGAAACAATCGGGCACATCGAGCCTGACAAGTAGCCGTTCCGGCTCGACGTAATGGCTCGTTCCGACAACAGTGGGCTTAATTCGCCACTATTCCGGTGACGGAGGTCGGCTTCTCGGCTCAGTTATCGTTTCGACAGCGGCGGAGAAAGGAACCGATGGTTCGATCATCGTCCCGCCGCTTTTGCGTTCTCTCTCTCTCTCTCTCGAGTTACGGCGTTCGGTCGCCAGTCTTTCGTCGGCTTGTCGCGCTCGTCTCCGCCGTGGTCTTTCACTCGTTCACTGTCACGGGATCGAGTTCAGCCGAGGAACGCGTCGGCCCGGTCGTGAAGCGGAACGTAGCCCTCCGCGCTGGCGACGCCGGTTCGTTTGCCGCGGGTGGCGTCTTCCGCGGCGACGCCGTCGATGAGGTTGTCGAACTCGGCGTCGATCCCGCCGTGTTCTTCGAGGAAGGCCACCTGTGATTCGTGTTCGCCGATGGCGGCGGCTTTCCGGTCTTCGTAGCCCGAAATGTCGATGTGGACGGTCGGTTCGAACGAGGAGGTCGGTTTGCCGAAGAAGTACACGTTGTCCGGGTCACACGGTTCGAAGTCGCTTTCGACGAGCGGGAGGGATGCCATGTAGTAGGCGTCGGTCACGAGGCGGGCGGTGATCCGGTGGTCCGGATGCATGTCGTCTCGGTAGTGCGTGAGGATCAGGTCCGGGTCGGCGGCGCGGATGGTTTCGACGATGGAGAGACGATTTTCGAGCGAGTACTCGATGCGGCCGTCGGGGAAGCCGAGGAAAGTTACGTCGCTCGCGCCGAGGTGCTCGCCCGACCGACGCGCCTCCGCTTCCCGCGTCGCCGCGATGTCCGCTTCCGTCGTCTCGAAGCCGCCGTACTCGCCTTTGGTCATGTGGGCGATGGTGACCGAATCGCCGCGGTCGGCGTGTTTTGCGAGCGTCCCGCCGCAGAAGATATCCGCGTCGTCGGGATGGGCAACGATTGCTAATAACTTCATGTGCACCCGCCATGTTGATAGTAATCCGTGTTAATTGTTACTCCCGGCCGGTCTGCGGTCGCGGGTGCGGTTATTCGAGCGCATCGGTCAACAGTCGACTCGCGCTGAGAAGCAGGCCGGGAATGTTCTCCTCGAAGCGTTTTCCGGAGAGTTCATCGGCTCGTCCGGAGACGTAGACGGCACCGGTCAGCGAGTCGGTTTCGACGCTGACGGCGACGCTGTTGACCGCGGCAAACTGTTCCTGTCGATCGAGGGAGAAGCCGCGTTCGCGGATGCGATCGAGTTCGGACTGCAGTTCTTCGCCGTCGGTGATCGTGTGGGGGGTCAGGGCCGGCAGCTCGGACTCGAGACGCTCGTCCGGGAGCGCCGCGAGGATAGCTTTCCCGGCGGCACTGCAGTGGAGGTGACGAGTGTTGTACGCCGGGAACGTTCCGCTTGCGTACTGATCGGCGCAGTAGACGTCGACCGCGACGCCGTTCTGTTCGACGACGAATCCTGCGACTTCGTTTGCCATCGCCGCGAGTTCGTCGACCGGTTCGCGCGCCGTGTCGACGAGATCGGTATCCCACTGCACTCGTCTCGCACAGTCGAGAAACCGGATCGAAGGCTCGTACTGGCGACCGACTTTGGTGACGTAGCCCAAGTTCGCGAGTGTACTCACGTGTTTGTGGACGGTGCTCTTCGTCATCGCCGTCTGCGAGGCGATTTCCGTGACGCCGACCGGTTCGGGGGTGTCGATGAGAACGTTCAGCACCGACAGTGAGCGAGCCGTCGCATCGATGGTCTCTCCGTGGCCGTCCGCGTTCATACACCGTGTATTCCGGCGGGATGTCATTAGTGTTTCCCGCACCGAAACACCGTTGAAACCGAACTTTTTTATCTCACATCTCCGCACTGTCGGTATGGACCGAGCTGTGAAAGACGACTCTATCTACGACGAGTTCGGCGTCCCCGCGGTCATCAACGCGACCGGGACGAAGACGCGTATCGGGGGGAGTCGCATTCGAACCGACGCGCTCGACGCGATGGCGCGCGCCGGCGAGTCGTTCGTCAGACTGTCCGACTTGCAGGCCGCGGCCAGCAGACGGATCGCCGACGCGACCGGGGCGGAGGCCGGCTACGTGACCAGCGGCGCTGCCGCCGGGCTCCTCTTGAGCGCCGCCGCCGCGCTCGCGGGGCGCAACGTCGACCGGATGGAGCGACTCCCCGAGACGGATGGCATCCCCGATGAAATCGTCATGCCGCGAACCCACCGCACCGGGTACGATCACGCGTTTCGCGCCGCGGGGGCGACGATCGTCGACGTGGGGACGAACGACCGCACCCTCGGAACCGGGTCGACGAACGTCGAGCCCTGGGAAATCGAGGCGGGAATCACCGAGAACACGGCCGCGATCGGCTACGTCCAGAAACCGTTCACCGAGCCGCCACTCGAGGCCGTTACGACGGTTGCACACGAACACGACGTGCCCGTCATCGTCGACGCCGCAGCCGAGTTACCGCCCGCGGAGAACCTGTCGCGGTTCACGGACGCCGGCGCTGATCTCGTCGTCTTCAGCGGCGGCAAGGCGATCCGTGGCCCGCAGACGACCGGGATCGTCGCCGGTCGCGAGGACCTCATCGAGTCTATCGCACTGCAACACCTCGACATGCACGCCGCAGATGCCGTCTGGGACCCGCCGTCCGAACTCATCGACACCGACCGACTCGAGGGCGTCCCGCGACAGGGGATCGGGCGCTCGCTGAAAGTCGGCAAAGAAGAACTCGTCGGCCTCCTCGTCGCGCTCGACTCGTTCCGCGACACCGACCGCGCGGCCCAGTCGGAGGCCTGGAACCGGACGGCGACCCGCATCGCCGAGTCGCTCGCCGGTAGTTCGGGAATCGACGCGACCGTCACCGCAGACACCGACGTCTCGGTCTCCCCGACGGTCGTCGTCCAGGTCGATCCGACCGACGCGGCTTGCTCCGCGACCGAACTCGTCCGCTCGCTCCGCGCCGAGAACCCTCGCGTGTTCGTCGGGGCTGATCGGCTCGACGAGGGTATCGTGACGATCAACCCGATGTGCCTCGACGACGACGAGGTGTCGTACGTCCTCGAGCGAATTCGGGCGCATATGGGCGCAGAATCGGGATCAAATCCATAGACGACAGATGATATATGTGTACCGAAACCTACATCATCCTCGCTGGAGACTGATCGAATGGCTATGAAAGAGGTATCTACAGTCAGTGCACCGGCCAGTATCGGCCCGTTTTCACAGGGCGTAATCGACGACGGAACGGTTTACGTCTCGGGTCAGGGGCCGATCGACCCTGAAACGGACGAGATCGTCGGCGAGAGTATCGAGGCCCAGACGCGACGGACGATGGAAAACATCGATGCCGTCCTGACGGCGGCGAACAGTTCGCTCGACGACATCGTGAAATCGACGGTCTTCGTCAGGGACATGGACGATTACGAGGCGATCAACGAGGTGTACGAAACGTACCTGAGCGATCCCTATCCCGCACGCAGCGCCGTCGAGGTCGCGGCACTCCCCGTCGACATCGGCGTCGAAATCGAAGTCGTTGCACGGGTGAGCCGATGAACGCGATCGCCGTCGAGCGCGGCGAGACCGAGCCGTCGCTGCTCGACGTTCCCGAACCGACGCCCGCCGACGGTGAAGTGCTGCTTCGAACGCTTCGAGTCGGCATCGACGGCACCGATTTCGAGGTGCTTGACGGAAATCACGGCGGCTTTCCCGCGGGAGACGAGTACCAGATACTCGGTCACGAAGCCGTCTGTGCCGTCGCCGATCCGAACGGAACGGATTTGACGGAAGGTGAACTCGTCGTTCCGACCGTGAGACGGCCGGCCGAGGGCTCCCACGAGTTCTTCGAGCGGGGCGAACCGGATATGGCTCCCCCGGGGACCTACCGCGAGCGCGGTATCGAGGGCGCACACGGGTTCATGGCGGAGTTCGTGACGACGCCGGCCGAGTTTCTGGTTCCGATTCCCGACGCGTTCGCCGAGACGGGCGTGTTGATCGAACCGATGAGCAATACGGTCAAGGCGCTCGAACTCGCGTTCGCGTCGCGGTCGCTGTTCGAGTGGGATCCGAAGCGGGCGCTCGTTCTCGGCAACGGCCCGCTGGGACTACTCACGCTTGCGATGTTGCAACCGACGGTCGAGCGCTCGTACTGTCTCGGGCGGCGCGACCGACCCGATCCGACGATCGATATCATCGAGGAGTTCGGTGCGACGTACGTCGATTCGCGAACGACGCCCGTTTCGGATATCGCGGACGTCCACGAACCGATGGATCTCGTCTACGAGGCGACCGGCCACGCTAAACACGCCTACGATACAATCGACGTCCTGGCACCGAACGGCGTCGGCGTCTTGCTCGGCATCCCGAACGAGTGGACGTTCGATATCGACGGCGGGCGTCTCCACCGGGAGCTGGTACTCGGTAACAAGGCGCTGCTCGGCAGCGTGAACTCGCACATCCGTCATTTCGAGTCTGCGAAGGAGTCGCTCGAAACGCTTCCCGACTGGTTCCTCGACCGGATCATCACCGATGTGTACTCGCCGACCGAACTCGAGGATGCGTTCGACGATTCCACCGACTGTATTAAGCAAGTGATCGATTTCACCTGAGCCAGGAAGTCAGTGGCCCTGCTTCCGTCTGCACCAGATCCTGGTCTCTGAATCCACCCGCCAGGGTAGCTTGACGAGACGATACCGGAGGCCGACGTAGTTGGACGCGGCAGGTTGGCGTCTCCTTGGCACGGTCGTGCCGTGAAAGCGCTCGGTGAACTCGTTGGACTCGCAGTTTACCGTAACTGCGAAGATGGTGGTTGCGTTCGTTGCTGCCCCGAACGTCACTCTCTACTCACATGATGGTGTTTACAGATCGAATTTTCATTAGACATCTGATGCTACGTCGCTCTTCACCATCAATCGTGCTGCTTCTATGAATATCCATCTGAGAATCATATACTACCTACTAGTATTGATTGAGTAGTCTCTCTATCTAATTCGTTCTCTGCCGCACCGTTTTCTTCTTCCAACTATCGTCGGTATAAGACAATGAACCCGTCTTTATTTCCATCTACCTGGAACAGAGACCGGCATTGGCCGGGGCTGCTCGACAATGAGAATCGGTATCTCCTGCGTAAATTATAGATAGATGGGTTTATTCTCACCGAAAAGAATTGTATTTACTACGCACATCTACCGGCCGCTAGGCCGGTTTGAGTGAACTCGTTCCATCAAGAATCTTATTTGAATCGTCTTTTAGGCTGGGCTAAAACCGGTGCCTTTACAATGTTTTAGGTTGGCCTAAAGAACTGTATGCGAGAACGGTTGCACCGATATTGTCGTTGTACGCAATCGAACGCCGATTCTGGCGGTGATGCGTTGTGAGCTATCTATCCGCCGGAAACGAGAAGATTCTATCCCAACAGACGGCGCGCGAGTCGAGTGCGCGAACGTACCCGCGCCATCTTCCGTTCGCCATCCGCGAAGCTCAGGGCGTGACGGTAACGGATATGGACGGCAACGAGTTCTACGATTGCCTCGCGGGTGCGGGGACGCTCGCGCTCGGACACAACCCCCCCCGAGTTCGCGAGGCGATGGAGCGCGTTCTCGAGGCGGATCGGCCGCTTCACACCCTGGACATTTCGACGCCGGCGAAAGAGCGGTTCGTGGATTCGCTCTTCGAGAGTCTCCCCTCGGAGTTCGCCCGTTCTGCCCGCGTACAGTTCTGTAGTCCTGCCGGAACGGATGCCGTCGAAGCGGCACTGAAGTTGGTGAAGACGGCGACGGGGAACCGAAGCGTCCTCGGGTTCCAGGGTGCCTATCACGGGATGACGAGCGGGGCGCTCAGTCTGATGGGCGATACGGCCGCTAAGGAGCCGGTTTCGGGCACGGTCAGCGAGGTCCACCACCTGCCGTATCCCGCTGACTACCGCTGTCCGTTCGGGATCGGCGGCGAGGAGGGTCACCGAACCGCCAGCCGGTACGTCGAGCATCTCCTCACGGACTCCGAAAGCGGGATCACGGACCCGGCCGGCATGATACTCGAGCCGGTCCAGGGTGAGGGCGGTGCCGTGCCCGCGCCCGCAGAATGGCTGCAAGACATTCGCCGAATCACCCGGGAGCACGACGTGCCGTTAATCGTCGACGAGATCCAGGCGGGGCTCGGTCGCACGGGCGAACTATACGCGTTCGAACACGCCGATATCGTCCCCGATGTCGTGACGCTCTCCAAGGCGATCGGTGGCGGGCTCCCGCTCGCCGTCGTCGTCTACGACGAGTCCCTCGACGCCTGGGAGCCGGGGGCCCACGCCGGTACCTTCCGCGGGAATCAGCTCGCGATGGCGGCCGGTGAGGCGACGATCGACTATATCCTCGAGAACGATCTCGACGACCACGTGGCCGATGTCGGAGCACGGCTGCGCGATCACCTCGAGTCTACCGCCGAACGATTCGACGCGATCGGCGACGTTCGCGGCCGCGGGCTGATGCTCGGCGTCGAGTTCGTCGACGAGAGTGCCGACTGGCAGGGTGCGGGTCCGGCCGCGCCGGATGGAGACCTCGCCGAAGCCGTCCAGGCGGCGTGTTTCGATCGCGGGCTGGTGATCGAACTCGGCGGCCGGGAGAGTGCAACGGCGCGGTTCCTGCCGCCGTTGATCGTCTCGGCCTCGCAGGTGGACGATATCGCAGCGCGCTTCGACGAAGCCGTTACGGCGGCCGTCGACGGCTCAGCCACGCAACGAGCGGGGGCTGCATCCACATGAACATGAGCGCCGACGAGTGCTTCCTTGGAACCGGGCGTGGCGAGACGAGCTATCGGGACGCGATGAACCGGGCGGTCGAGACGGTGATCGAGACGGTCGCGAACCGCGAGCGGCCTCACTCGGGAGCGTCGCCGGAGGAACTCGCCGCCCAGTTCGACGACCCCGTCGTTCCCGAGGAGGGCCAACGCCTCGAGATGACGATCGACGAGGTTGCCGAGCGCGTTCTTCGCCACTCCGTCGATCCGTCGAACCCCCGCTGTGCGGCCCATCTCCAGTGTCCGCCGATGATTCCGGGCCTGGCCGCCGAGACGCTGCTCACCGCGACGAACCAGTCGCTCGACTCGTTCGACCAGGCACCCGCTGCGACGGTCCTCGAAGAACGAGTCGTGACCGCCCTCTGTGAGCTGTTCGACCTGCCCGCGGACGCCGACGGCGTCTTCACCAGCGGCGGGACGCAGTCGAACTTCCAGGCGCTATTGCTCGCCCGCGACCGCTACTGCGACCAGCAGTTCGACCGAAACGTACAGACCGACGGCCTACCCGCGGCGGCCCCGTCGCTTCGCATCCTCTGTTCCGAAGCGGCCCACTTCACCGGCAAACAGGCCGCACACCACCTCGGGCTCGGCGAACGAGCCGTCTACACCGTTCCGACGGACGCCGACGGCCGCATGGACCTCGACGAACTCGACGCGGCCCTCGATGACCTGGATCGGAGAGACGAACTCCCCTTCGCGCTCGTCGGGACCGCCGGCACCACCGACTTCGGCAGCATCGACCCGCTGCCCGCCCTTGCCGACCGGGCCGCCGACCGCGACCTCTGGTTCCACGTCGACGCGGCCTACGGCGGCGCGCTCGCGGTGAGCGACGAGTTCAGCACGCTGCTCGACGGGATCGAGCGGGCCGATTCGATCGCCGTCGACTTCCACAAGCTGTTCTACCAGCCGATCAGTTGCGGGGCACTCTTGCTCCGCGACGGCGCGGACTTCCGGTTGATGGCCCGCAACGCGGCCTACCTCAACCCGGAAGCCCACGACGAGGGCGGGATTCCGAACCTCGTCTCGAAGTCGGTTCAGACGACGCGCCGGTTCGACGCGCTCAAGCCCTACGTCGCGTTCCGGACGCTCGGCCGAACTGGTCTGGCCGAACTCGTCGAGCACACGCTCGAACTGGCCGACGACGCGGCTGCACTCGTTCGCGAGGCCGACGACTTCGAGCTGCTGGGAGAGCCGACGCTGAACGCCGTGGTCTTTCGCTATCGACCCCGTCAGGGGATGAACGACGAGACCGTGAGCAACCTGAACGCGGCCGTCCGACGTGAACTCTTGAACGACGGGCGGGCGCTCGTCGCCCGAACCACCGTCGACGGCGTGACCAGCCTGAAGGTGACGCTCTTGAACCCGACGGCGACGCTCGAGGACGTAGCGGCGATGCTCGAGGCGGTCCGGGACTGTGGCGACAGGGTCGCCGACACCCGGGAGGTGACGGTATGAGCACCGGCACCGAGCGCAACGCCGACCGCGATCGCAGCGTCGATCCGGCGATGCGAGCCGACGACGCCACCGTTCACGCGTTTCTCAACTGCTACCTGCGCGAGACGGGCGACTACGAGATTCGCGACGACGCCGTCGCCGGCGTTGATCCCGGTCCAGACGGGCTGCTTCGCGCGACGTTGCCGGCACAGGAGATCGACCTCCTGGCTCCGCTCGCACACCGCTCTCCGACGGAGCGACACCGCTTCGAGACGCCGGTCCGGTACCGGCTCGGCGACGATGGCGGCCGCCCGCTCGATGCGGCGACCCTCGCCGCGCTCGTGATCAAGGATCTCAGCCTCGCGCAGGATGGCGAGGCCGTTCCCGACGAACTATTAGAGCGCGTGCTCCGGAGCAAGCGAGCCACCGAAGAGTTCGTCGCGGCGCGTGCGGGCGACGAGGACCGCCTGTACGCCGAAACGCTGTCGTTTCGCGACGCCGAGCAGGCGCTCGTCTTCGGCCACCACCGACACCCGACGCCGAAGAGCAGGCAGGGCATCGCCGCACGCAACCGCGAGCGGTACGCGCCGGAACTGCGCGGATCGTTCCCGCTGCACTACTTCCGGGCGAACCCGACGCTCGTCTCCGCCGACTCGGCGCTCGACCGCAGCGCCGCGACGTGGGTGAAAGACGCCCTCCGCGAGGATCCCGCCGTCTCTGCGTCCTTCGTCGCCGAGCACGTCGAGAGCGACGACGTCCTCCTGCCGGTCCATCCGTGGCAGGCGGACTACCTCCGCGATCAGTCACACGTCCGCTCCCTGCTCGGCGACGGCCTCGAATACCTCGGTCCCGTCGGCCGCGAGTTCATCCCGACGACCTCGGTCCGGACGCTGTACAGCGAGGCCGCCCCGTTCATGGTCAAGTCGTCGCTGAACGTGACGATCACCAACTCCGTGCGGACCAACAAGCGACCGGAACTCGAGCGCGGCGTCGCCGTCGCCGACCTCCTCGCGACCGAGTTCGGCGACGAACTCGCGGCCGCGTTCCCGGAGTTCGACATCGTTCGCGATCCGGCCTACCTCGCGCTGGACGCCGGCGAGGGGCGCGAGTCGGGGTTAGAGACGGTCCTCCGAGCGAACCCGTTCCGCGGCGATGCCGGGGCGAACGCCACGCCGCTGGTTTCGCTCTGCCAGGACGCGATCACCGGCCACTCGCGGCTCGGCCGGCTTATCGAGTCCATCGCCGACCGCGAGGGTCGCTCGACCGCCGACGTGAGCACTGACTGGTTCCGCCGCTACCTTCGGCTCTCCGTTCGCCCCGTCCTCTGGCTCTACCTCGTTCAGGGCGTCGGCGTCGAGGCGCACCAGCAAAACTCCGTTTTGCTACTCGATGAGGACGGGTATCCCGACGGGTTCCGCTACCGGGACAACCAGGGCTTTTACTTCCCCGAGGCGCTCGTCGACGACGTCGAGCGGTATCTTCCCGGCGTCGGCGAGCGGGCGGGAACCGTCTGCCCGGACGCCATCGCCGACGAACGGCTCCGATACTACGTGATCTGCAACAACGCCTTCGACGTGATCAACGCCTTCGGCAGCGCCGATCTCGTCGCGGAGCGTCGGCTCCTGGCGCTCCTTCGCGACGAACTCGAGTTCGCCCGCGAGCGCTACGATCGGCCGTCGTCAGCCTTCCTCGACCCGCTCCTGGAATCGCCGACCGTCCCCTGCAAGGCGAACCTGCTTACCCGCTTCAGGGGGCTCGACGAACTGGAAAACGACCTCGAGAACCAGTCCGTCTACACGGACGTGCGGAATCCGATCGTCACCGAACTGGATCGCGACGCCGGACGGGAACACGAACACGATCCCGATCCCGCGCTCGCCCTCGAATCCGACGGTGAACTCGACCCATGACAGGACCGGACGCCACCATCGCGACCGACTACGACCACCAGACGTACGACGAGCGCATCGACCGGACGATCTCGCTCCGGCAGGCGTCGCTGGAGCGCGATCTGGGCCGGCTTCACGCCTGGCTCGGGAGCGAGCACGTGAAACCGTACTGGCAGCTCGACCTACCGCTCCCGACGTTTCGCGATCGTCTCGCCTCGAAACTGGCGGACGAGCACCTCACGCCCTACGTCGGCTGTCTCGACCACGTTCCGATGAGCTACTGGGAGTGTTACTGGGCGGCCGAGGACGACGTTGCTCACCACTACGACGCCGATCCGGAGGATCAGGGCGTTCACCTCCTCATCGGCCCCGAGGAATACCTCGGGCACGGCTACGCGGCACCGTTGCTGCGAGCGGTCGTTGCCATGCAGTTTCGCCACGCGGAGACCGACCGCGTCGTCGCGGAACCCGACGCCCGCAACGAGCGGGTCATCCGCGTCTTCGAACGGTGTGGCTTCGAGCCGCGATCGGAGTTCTACTTCGACGAAGCCGAGAAGGATGCCGTGTTGCTCGTCTGTGACCGCGAGCGGTTCGAGTCGTTGGTGCTCGCCGACTCTCGCGATGCGGAGGAGACGGCTGACCACGCCACTCCGGGAGGTGAGCACCGATGAGCGAGGCCGTCCACGATGTCGTCGGCGTCGGTATCGGCCCGTTCAACCTCGGCCTCGCGGCCATGCTCGACGGCATCGAGGAGGACGTCGACGCCGTCTTTCTCGAGCGCGAGGCCGAGTTCAACTGGCACGAAGGGATGTTGCTCGAGGGGGCGACCCTCGAGGTGCCGTTCCTCGCGGACCTCGTCACGCTCGCGGACCCGACGAGCCCCTACAGTTACCTCAACTACCTGCGAGAGACGGGCCGACTCTACGAGTTCTACTTCTACGAGACGTTCCAGGTGCCCCGTCGGGAGTACAACGAGTACCTGCGCTGGGTCGTCGCTGAACTCGAGAGCTGTCGGTTCGGACGCGAGGTGACGGCGGTCCGGTGGGACGACGATCACGGGCACTACGTCGTTACGGCGACGCATCCGGAGACGGGCGAGCGCTTCGAGTACCGGGGGGAGAACCTCGCGCTCGGCGTCGGGTCGCGACCGCAGATTCCGGACCACTTGCAGGGCCATCCCGAGCGCGACGTGTTCCACACGGCGACCTATCGCGGCAACCGAGAGCGGGTCTTGGAGGCCGACTCGGTCACCGTCGTCGGCTCCGGGCAGAGCGCCGCCGAGGTGTTCCAGGATCTGCTGGAGCGCCAGGCGGATCCCGACAACGACTATCGGCTCGACTGGCTGACCCGGTCGGATGGCTTTTTCCCGATGGAGTACTCGAAGCTCGGATTGCAACACTTCACACCCGAGTACGACCGCTACGTCTACGAACTTCCCCAGGATATCAAAGACGAGTTCATCCCGGAGCAGGAACTGCTATACAAGGGGATCGATCCGGGGACGAGCGCCGAGATATACGACCTGCTTTACCGGCGGTCGATCGGCGATCGGGACCCCGACATCGGTCTCTTCGCGATGACCGAGGTTCGGGATATCGAGCCCGTCGGAGGCGGATCCGAGTACGCGCTCGACTGCCGTCAGTGGCAGGCCGAAGAGTCGTTCGTTCACGAGAGCGAGGTGGTCGTCCTCGGTACGGGCTACGAACGGCCGATTCCGGATTTCCTCGATCCGCTCACGGACGCCATCGGCTGGGATGAGCAGGGCCGATTCGAGGTGACGGCGGATCACCGTCTCGAAATCGACGTGCCGGGGGATGTTTTCCTCCAGAACGCCGAGATGCACACGCACGGGGTCGGCGTGCCGGACCTCGGCCTCGGCTGCTATCGAAACACGCGGTTCGTCAATCGGCTGGTCGGTCGCGAGGCCTACCCCGAGGATAGGGACACCGTCTACCAGGATTTCGCCGTCGAGCAGTTCGTCGAACGCGCACCGAATGCCTCCCGCCGGCACGGAAACGGGAGCGAATCGAGTTCAGGAGCGGACCCGAGTCGTCCGTCTCCGCCGACGCAGAACGACTAACACGAGATATTGACCCAATCATGAATCCGAACGATCCGACGCTACAGCACGCACTCGAGCAGGATGTCTGGGAAACCGCCGAACGGCGGCTGCTGACGAAGATGCTCGCGGAGTTCGCGTACGAGGAGATCATCGCGCCGCGGGTGGTGGCGAGCGGCGACGACCGCAATACCTACCGCTTCGACCTCGGCGACGCGGCGTATCGCTTCGAGGGAACCGAACGCCTGATGGATAGCCTTCACGTCGACGGCGAGACCGTCGAACGACGTGCGGACGACGAGTGGACACCTCTTTCGGACCCGCTTCGATTGCTTCGCGACCTCGGTGAGACGACGTCGCTGGACGGGCTGACGGAGGGGAACCTCGTTCGCGAGTACAAGCGGACGCTGCTCGCCGACGCCCACGTCGAGGCGCGACGCCGGGAGCGAGACGAGTTCGATCCCCTCGAACTCGACTACGCTCACCTCGAAGGGGAGATGGACGGCCACCCCTGGATCACCTACAACAAGGGCCGCCTCGGCTGGGGGTACGATGACTACCGCCAGTACGCGCCCGAGCGCCAGACCCCGGTCACGCTCTCGTGGGTCGCCGTCCGCCGGGAGAAAGCGACCTTCGTCGCCACCGACGCGATCGATCACGACTCGCTCATCCGCGCTGAACTCGGCGCTCACTACGACGAGTTCCGCGATCGACTCGCCGCGCAGGGGCTCGATCCGGACGCCTACTACTTCCTGCCGGTTCACGACTGGCAGTGGGACAACAGCATCGTGCCGCTGTTCCCCGACGACATCGCCGCCGACGATATCGTGCCGCTCGGCGAGGGGCCCGACGCGTACCTCCCCCAACAGTCCGTCCGGACCTTCGTCAACATCGACGACGCCGAGAAACACCACGTCAAGGTCCCGATGCGCATCCTCAACACGCTCGTCTGGCGCGGCCTCCCCGGCGAGCGAACCGAACTCGCGCCGACGGTCACCGAGTACATCAAGGGGATCTACGAGGACGACGCGTTCCTTCAGGAACAGGGACTCATCCTGCCGGGCGAGATCGCCGGCATCAACTACGACCACGGCGACTTTACCGACATCGAGAACTCGCCGTACCAGTACCACGAACTGCTGGGTGCCGTCTGGCGCGAGTCTATCTACACCTTCCTCGAGGACGATGAGCGTGCAATCACGCTCTCGGCGCTGATGCACGTCGACGGCGACGGCGAACCCTACATCGCCCGTCTCGTCGAGCAGTCCGGGCTCACGACGGACGAGTGGCTCGGGACGTTCTTCGACACCGTCCTCCCGCCGCTGTTGCATTTCCTCTATCGCTACGGGACGGTGTTCTCCCCGCACGGTCAGAACACTATCCTCGTCGTCAAGGACGGCGTTCCGACCCGGCTGGCGGTCAAGGACTTCGTCGACGACGTGAACGTGAGCGACCAGCCGCTGCCGGAACTGGAGGCGCTCCCGGACGAGATGCACGAGGTCCTCCGGAAGGAACCGCCGGAGGGACTCTGCCAGTTCATCTTCTCCGGCCTGTTCGTCTGCGTCCTCCGGTACGTCGCCGACATCCTCGAAACCCACGAGGACTACCCCGAGGAAGCGTTCTGGACGCACGCGAGAACGGCCATCCTCGACTACCAGGCGCAGTTTCCCGAACTCGAGGACCGATTCGAGCTGTTCGACCTGCTGCAGCCGGAGTTCACGAAACTCACCCTCAACCGGAATCGCATCTTCGACTACGGCTACGACGACGCACCCGGTCGTCCCCACGCCTCCGAGCACGGAACCGTCACGAACGCGCTTTACGAGGTGGCTGCGGACGATTCCATGCGCGCCGTCGCCAAGTCCGACGACTGAGAACGCGCCGCCCGTCGTCCCATAGCATTTCGGGCGGTCCCTTTTCCGTGCTCTGCTCCGGCCATACTGCTCGGTAGCGCGACTCGTTTTACACCCGTATGTATGTAATTGGACTGTTGGGTACGAAAGAGCTATTCCCTTCTCGGGAACGCTAATGGTGCTCTGCGTGAGTTCAGATCGCTCGGCCGACGAGAACGCCCGTATCGATGTGCTTCCCGTACCGTGTGCCGTCCGTCTCCACTGATTGTCATCCGGGAAACCGCCCCGTCAGCCCCTCATTGTGCGCTTTTCGAGCCGGCCCGTCGATCGCACCGCTCGTCCCCTCGCCATTCGCCGCGCAACCCGAACTCGTCGCGCCTCTCGACTGTTCCCGTACCGAGAACAGCGCGGCTACGTGGCCGTTGGCAACCGCGACTCGCGGCTCCTCCGAACATCTCCTTCTCCGCTCGAGTTCAGCGTTGCCAAATCCGCCGTTTCGACTCGGCTCGGCGCTTCGAGGGAGTCGCTCTGATCCTGATCGTTCCCGACGACCGAATCGCTCTTCTTCTGCCCTCGGAGCCTCGATCCGCGATCCGAGTCACAAATCGGGGTTATCGATGGCCAGCAACGCGCGAGCGACCGAACACGACAGCCTCTCAGCTCGCCGTATCGGCTGGAATCGCAGATCGGTCGCTGTTCCCCGTCCGGGAACGACCAATCAGTATTCTTGAACTCGTCGGTGGGGCCGTCGTAGCTGAGCGACTCACGAGGTCGTTTCGTTCTCGCGGCATCGCAGGCGGCCCAACCGCTTCCACTGACTCGGTTGAGTCTCCGTCCCAGAACCGTAGCTGTGCTGGAGCTGTTGCACCGTTTTGCGGCGCTATCCGGTCGCGGCTGGCTGCTCACTGAACGAGCGATTCGATGTCGTCCTCAAGTTGGGCGTACAGTTGCTCGGCTTTGTCCGCTTCCTCGGGGGCGAGCGGCCGGATCGGTTCGCGAACGGTGCCGCCGTGGAGGCCGGCGAGGTCGAGTCCCTTTTTGACCGCGGAGACGCTGATTGCGCCGGGGATGGTGTTTTGCTGTCCCGTTTCGCTCCGGAAGTTCTGGTAGGGAAGGCAGATGTTTCGCAGCTGGCAGGCTCGTTCCCAGTCGCCGTCGGAGAGCGCTTCGAAGAGTTCGAGTCCGATTTCCGGGCGGAAGTTACTGACGCCGGCGGAAAAGCCCTCTGCGCCCTCCGCCCAGAAGGAGACCGCAAACGGCTCCGCGAGGCCGTCGACCCAGACCACATCGTCGGCACCGGCGGCGACGCCCGCGCCGAGTTTGACGGGATCTTCGAGGGCGTACTTGATGCCGATGACGCCCTCGACGCGAGTGAGGGCGGCGAGGTATTCGACCGAGGGGTCGAAGCCGCGGACGTACGGGACGAGCGGCGTTTCCGTGACCGACGCGAGGTCGCGGTAGTACTCGAGCAGCCCCTGTTCGTGAAGATACGTGTGATCCGGCGGCATAACCATCAACGCGTCGACATCGACCGCGTCGTAGGCCCGGATCAGGTCCTGTGCCGCCGCCGTGCTGCCGCCGACGCCGGCGAGCACACAGGCATCGGACGGGAGCGCGTCGACGCTCGTCTCGGCGACCGAGACGCGTTCGCTCTCCGAGAGCGAATGGTACTCGCTGATGTTCGCAACTGAGAGAAACGTCCGAATCCCCTTCTGATAGAGATCTTGGGCGTTCTCCGCGAGCTTTTCGTGTTCAATTTCGAGATCGTCGTCGAACGGCGTCAGGAGTCCAACGGCAACGCCACGGAGGTGGCTCCGCACCTGCTGCGCTGACAATGACATAGCGTGTCGATGTATCGCGGATAGTATAAATCCATCGCCCGGCCGCCACGAGACGGTCGTTTCGATTATGTGTTCCGGCAAACCGGAACGGTGATTCCACGCCCTGTTGTACGACCGCCTATGCAGACGTTTGCCGGATACGGGCGTGACGATAGACAAATCGGCGTCCGCAATTGTATCGTCGTCCTGCCGACATCAGTCGCAACGAGTGCGGTCGCGGACGACATCGCAGCTGGCGAGACACCGGTCGAGACGCTGTCGGACAATATCATCTCTCGCTGAAGAGGACGACACTGGAAGCACTGCTGGCGACGCTCAGGACGCTCTCAACGGGGAGCAAACGTGCGCTGAAAACAGCGGTGTGACGACCTTCGCGATCACGCGCGTTGGATCGTCGATCCGGTAGCATCTCTTCTCCGGATTCGGTCGCCTACCGATCAGCCGTCACTCGTCCTGCGTAAGCGGCTTAGACGCGCCATCGTTCGTGTCGCCACCGCCGTCCGTCGCTGCCGGTTCTTCGGCCGTCGCTTTCGCGTCGCTTTCGTCGTCGGTGATCGACGCACTGGACCAGTATTCGTGGTCGTCCGTAACCCGGAAACACGCGGCGTTGTGGACCTCTTCGTCCGGGACGCTGAACGACTCCGGTTGCTGTGTTTTACAGACTTCGCGGGCGTTTGCACACCGGGTGTGATAGCGGCAGCCGCTCGGTGGATCGGTGGGATCCGGAATGTCGATCTTTCGAATCGGCGAGTCGGCCGCATCCGTGTCGACGCCGAGTTCGGGTGTGGCCCAGCAAAGGGCTTGCGTGTAGGGGTGTTGTGGGTTGTGGATAATCTGTTCCGGCGGGCCGATTTCGACGAGTTCACCGAGGTAGACGACGCCGATTCGGCCGCCGGTTTTCTCGGCGATGTACCGGGCGTTCGAGAGGTCGTGCGAGACGAACAGGTACGACGTGTCGAACGTTTGCTGGAGCTGGATCATGAGGTCCATCATTTCGACGCGCAGCGAGACGTCGAGTGCGCTGACCGGTTCGTCGGCCATGATGAGGTCGGGATTCATCAGCATCGCTCGAATGAGCGCGACGCGCTGTTGTTCGCCGCCGCTGAGTTGGTGGGGATAGCGCTCGATGTAGTCCTCGGGGGGCGTCATGCCCACGTGTTCGAGTAGGCTCAGAATCCGCTGTTTGCGGTCGTTGCCGTCGAGGTCGTCGTTCCACCGTTTGAGGGGGGCTTCGAGGCTCGCCTTGACGCGTCGGTGGGGGTTCAACGCGCTGCCGGGATCCTGATGGACGATCTGGAGCGATTGGCGGATTTCGCCCCAGGAGATGCCGTTCCCGTTGCCTGCCTTGACATCCCAGATGTCGTGGCCCCGGTACGTGATTGTTCCGCCGGTAGGCTCTTGCAGGCCGACCGTCGTTTTGCCGAGCGTCGTTTTGCCACAGCCCGACTCGCCGACGAGGACGACGACATCCTGTTCGTAGATATCCAGCGAGACGCCATCGACGGCCTCGACCACGTCGGGTTCGGAGAAAATGTCGAGAAAGCCCTGCTCTTTCTCGAAGTGAACTTCGACGTTGTCGAGCGAGACGACCGGTTCAGCCGCCGTTGATGCGGGAGTACCGGTCGACGGTGACGTTGTTGAGGCAGTCCGGGCGATCGTCTCGGGCGTCCCCGTCGCTGTTTGCTCATCGTCGAGTTCTGCGTCGTCGATCTCGTAACTCATCGGGATGTCTTCCCGCGCGTCTTCCCAGTGGTGACAGTGGACGTGATGGCTCGAATGGACCTCGTACGCCACGGGGTCCTCGGCGCGGCAGTGCTGATCGGCGAGCGGACAGCGGGTGTGGAACGAGCAGCCGGTGGGGACGTTTACCGGGTCCGGCGCGCTGCCTTCGACCGGTTGCATCGTCTCGATCGGCGCGTTGAGATTCGGTGTCGATTTCAAGAGCAACCGCGTGTACGGATGGGCCGCGTCTTCGAGGATTTCGTCGGTCGGCCCGAGTTCGACGAACTCGAAGGCGTACAACACGCCGATACGGTCCGCGATGTCGGCGACAAGCGGCAGGTCGTGGGTGATGAAGACGATCGTCAGATCGTACTCCGTCTTGATCTCCTGGATGAGCGAGATGATCGAGCGCTGCATCAGCAAGTCGAGCGCGGCGGTGGGTTCGTCCATCACCAGGACCTCCGGTTCGAGGACCAGACTGAGCGCGATCAGCGCGCGTTGTTTCATGCCGCCGGAGAGTTCGTGTGGATAGGAATCGAGGACGCGCTCGGGGTCGAGATAGAGGTCTTCGAGAATCGTCCACGTTCGGTCCATGCCTTCGTCGATGTCGTAGTCGTGGGCGTCGAGCGTCTCGACGAAGTGGGTGCGAAGCTTGCGGACGGGGTTGAACGAGCTCATTGCGCCCTGGAACACCATCGAAATCTCCTCCCAGCGGAGTTCCTTGAGTCCCTGTTTATCGAGGTCGAGGATGTTGATCGGGCCCCCGTCGGCGGGGTAGTACGTGATGTCTCCGTAGAGGACGCCGGGATCGACGATGGCGTCGAGGAGCGCGGAGGCGAGCATCGATTTGCCGCTGCCGCTCTCGCCGACGACGCCGAGGATTTCGTTTCGCTGGATGTCCAGGTCGACGTCGTCGAGGACGCGGGATTCTCCGCGGTCCATGTCGAAGGTGACTGACGCGTTCCGGATCTCCAGGATCGAATCGGTTTGGTCCAGGTCGTGGTGTGCAGTTTCTGAGACGGTCATGTTAGATACCTCCCATCATGTCGTTCGCGTTCGTTGTGTCGTCGGGTTCGCCCTCGGGGTCGGCCGGGGAAGTCGTCTTTTCGTGGCGGGCTCGAACGCGGGGGTTGAACACGCGGTCGAGTGACTGCCCGAGGAGGGTCAGCCCGACCGAAATGAAGACGATTGCGACCATGGGAACGAGGAACCAGTGCAGTGCGCCGGGCCGTGCGTGGGCGTTTTCTTGATAGGCGAGGTTCAGGGTGCTCCCCCAGTTCAGGTTCTCGAACGGCAGGATGCCCAGGTAGTACAGGGCGACGGCCTCGAAGATAACCCGTCGACCGGCGTTGGTGAGGTTGATCACGACGTAGGGCATCAGGTGGGGGATAATCTCCTTGAAGACGATCGTGTGGGTGCGCATTCCCATCGCCTGTGATGCTTCGACGAACGATTCTTCTCGGAGCGTGAGCATCTGGGATCTGATGGCGCGAGCGAGTCCGCCCCACGCCGCGACACTCAGCAGTACGCCGACTGCGTACGGATTGCCGAGGATGATGTCGTCGAACATGAGACCGAGGACCATCACGAGCGGGAAGCCGGGGATGTTGATGAAGACGTCCGTAATCGAACTCAGGACCGTATCGACCATGCCACCTTTGTACCCGGCGATAGCGCCAACGGTGGTCCCGATGCCGACGGTACAGACTGCCCCCGAGACGACCATCTTGAGGATCGTTGCTGTCGAGTGAACCGTCTGCGAGAGCAGGTCGCGACCGTGTCCGTCCGTTCCGAGGATGTACTCTGCGTTCTCGAACGGATTGATGAGCGCGGATCCTTCAGCGACGTTCGTCGGTTCGACGAGCACCGTTCCGACGGTTCCCATCAACAGGTACAGGACGACGATCGTCAATCCGATCCGCGCCCGCCAGTCGCGCCAGATGATCGAAACCGGCGCGTAGACGTAGGCATCGTACAGCTTTCGATAGCGATCACGGCGCGTTTCCTCGAACTCCGAGACGACTTCGAACGGCGAGTTCACGTTTCCGCCGTCGGTTTCGACGGGCCTGTCGGCTGCCCCGTTGCGTTCGGTTTCGGGCGTCGATTTGATATCGGTACCGAGTTCGTGTTCGTCTCTCGGGTCGGTTGGACTGGGTGATTCTCGTGTCATTGGGCCCTCCGTGCACGCGGATCGACGTAGCCGTAGGTCAGGTCGGCCAGCAGCAGTGCGGTAACGATTGCCAGCGTGATGACCATAAAGCCCCCCATCATGAGCGGGTAGTCGCGCTGGTGGGTGGCTGATAGCATGTACCAGCCGAGGCCGTGATACTGGAACACCTGTTCGAGAACGATCGAACCGCCGAACATTTCGCCGATGCTGATCAGCAGCGTCGTGTACATCGGCAACACGGCGTTGCGAGCGACGTACTGGGTCGAGATAGTGATATCGGAGAGACCGCGGAGGCGGGCGACGCGAAGGTAGTCCTCGCCGAGCACGCGGATGCTGTTTCCGCGCATGCCGAGGGAGGCGACGCCGGAGGCGACTAACATCGAGATGATCGGTAAGGCTGCGTGGTGGATGATCCCGCTGATGTATACCAGATTGAATCCCGGGTCGGCTCCGATCGGTTGGCGGCCGCCGTTTGGAAACAGTCCGTACCGGTACGACAGGAAGATCAGCAGGAGGATTGCAAGTACGTAGAACGGGATCGATCCCATCAAGACGGCATACGAGGTGAGTCCAACGTCCAATTTTCCACCTTCCCAGTAGGCCATCAGCGCGCCGACGCTGATACCGATGAAGAAACTGATGAAGACCGCCCAGCTTAGGACGAACAACGTCCACGGCAGTGCTCCCGCGAGCACATCCGTCACCGGCTCGCCGTAGTAGACGGACTGTCCAAGATCTCCCTGCAGCGTGTCCACAACATAGCTCCCGTAGGCCGTGAGGAGCGGCTCGTCCGGATCGATCGTCATGCGAAGCTCAACGAGTTCACGCGCGCGGCCCGGATTGATTCCCTGTTGGGTCATCCGCGTAATCATCGCGCCCATAATGTTTCCGGGCATCATCCGGATCAACACGAACGATAGTGTGAGAACTGCCCACACGGTGAAGGCTGCTTGCCCTAATCGTCTGACACGCCAGTCCACTGTTACCATGGCTGTATAGCTGTTCAAAACAATTCGTAATGAAGGTTTGCAATCGTATAATATATATTATTATTTCGGCCGAATTCGGCGGGGGGTCGGAGACGAACCGTCTCGAGGTCGGGAGCTATCGTCCGGCGTTAGAACGGCTCCCAGCCGGTATAGAGCACGGCGATGCTTCCCGCGAGCGAGAGGATAACTGGGATGAGAGCGAGTTGTGCGACGACGTACGGTCCCGTTCCCGGGTCGACGAAGGCGAGGGAGAATCCCAGGAGAAGGAGGAATACGAAGTTGACGCCGAGGACGATCTGTGAAATAGCCTGCAGGAATCCCATGCGAAACCGTTTGCATCGATGCTAATAAACGTTCGTCCAAGTCGAGACTGAACTCGAAACCGGCGGCAGCGTTCGACCGTCGCCGTCGTCACCCGTTGTACTCAATCGTCGCTCCCTCCATCTTCGGAATGAGATACAGCGCGTCCTCGGTGCCATCGATGACGCCCTCGGGCGCGTCGAGCGTCCAATTGGCTGCGTTGTACGCGCCGGCGTCGGGCTGGAACATCGCCTCCATCTGGGGGACCGTCTGGTTCCACCACCACATCAGTTCTTGGTGGTACTGGTCGTCGCCGGTGACCTGCCACTGACGGATGTGCTCCTCGACGTTGATCGACTTCGTCCCGTCCGCGCCGTCGGGGTCGCCAATCGGCATTGGGATTTCCGCGTCGGGATTGAAGTGCGAGATCGACTGGACCCAGGTCGGGACGAGATCGAGCGCCCAGAGCGCCCTGATCCCGTTCGCGGATGAGCCATCGGGCATGATGTCGTACTCGCCCGCCTGCCGACGTTCGTCGAACGTCGCGTCGTCGACCTGTTCCTGGTTCGTCCCGATGCCGAAGTTCTCCAGGTTCTCTTTGAGGACGCCGATATCCTTCCGCTTGGTCCCGTTCATGATGTCGACTTCGAACCGGTCTCCATCGGGCGTGAACCATTCGCCGTCGTCGCGTTGGTACCCCTCCGCTTCGAGGAGTTCGGTGGCGCGGTCGGTATCGTTCTGGCCGTACAGGGTGAAGTCCTCGACCCAGTCGGCGGCGTCGTGCGAGCCGTTATCGAGGACGTTCCCCGGAACGCGACAGGGGGGCCACTCGAACATGCGGTTGACGCCTTCGAGGAGTTGGACGACCTGTTGACGGTCGAAGACGTGACAGATTGCCTTGCGGACGTTCGCGCTCTCCAGGGGAGTGTCGTAGCTGACGTCGTACCCGCAGTTGAACGTGAAGAGTTTGTTCGTCGAGAAGCCCTCCTTGATGAGCGTGTGCTCTTCCGGTAACTGTTGCTTGACGTCGTCTTTGACCGGGAACTGCGTATGGGCGGCGTCGATCTCGCCGTTCGAATACGGCTGTGCCGGGTTGTTGTTATTATAGAGGTGTACCGAGTACTCGCTGAAATTAAGTTCGCCGGCGTTCGGATGGTCATCGTACCGTTCGAAGATCATGACGTTGTCCCCGATATCGGCGACCTGAAACGGCCCGTTCCCAACCGCATCCTCGAGCGACGGATACGATGTCGTCGTCATCTCCTCTAAGACTCCCTCCATCTCCCCGTCCTCGCTATTCCGGAGTTGTTCGTGCCAGTCGATCCACTGATCGTCGGTGTGTTTGGTGAATATCCCGCGACTCTCATCACCCACGAGGTCGGCGACGACGTTCTGGACTGCAGCCGTCGTCGACAGCGGATCGTGGAACGTAACCTGGGCCGTCCGTTCGTCGACCGCTTCCGCTGATTCGAGGAACTGGTGGGGCCGCTCGCCGTCTTCCGCCTGGTAGTCCAGAATCTCCAGCGCCATCTGGAGTTGCATCACCCAGTCGTCGGCGACGACCTGATCCCCATCGTGCCAGGTCCACTCGTCGCTGAAGGTGAACTCGAGCGTCGTGTCGTCGACCATCTCCCAGTCGGTTGCGATCAACGGGTACACCTCNGCCAGGTCCACTCGTCGCTGAAGGTGAACTCGAGCGTCGTGTCGTCGACCATCTCCCAGTCGGTTGCGATCAACGGGTACACCTCGTCCTCCGACGGGCTGTAGACGACGGGTCGGTCGTAGATGAGCGCCCCTGGATGCCACGTGCCGCGTTGCGTCGGATTCCATGGGTTGCAGTGACGCTGCGACGGCAGCGTCCCGCTGGTCTCTGCGTCGAACACACGGAATCGATCGGTACTACTCGAACCGCCGAGGCACCCCGCCATCAACGCCGTTCCGCCCGCAGCACTGTATTTGAGTACATCTCGCCGGTTCAATCCACTGCTCCGCCAGCTGTTACCCTCTGGCATACTCCCTAATGTTGGAAGGTAGTACATATAGTTAACTATAAAAAATACAATATTCGTCTCGGCGACCGACGACGCTACCGCCGAGGGTGAACTCGCTTTTGATCTCCGGCCGTCCGTCGCTTCCAGTTTGCTGTCGAGCAGTTAGCGTCCGTTATGGCCCGGTATATTCCATCGTGGCGTCTTCCATCTTCGGAATGAGATACAGCGCGTCCTCGGTGCCATCGATGATGCCCTCGGGCGCGTCGAGCGTCCAGTTGGCTGCGTTGTACGCGCCGGCGTCGGGCTGGAACATCGCCTCCATCTGGGGGACCGTCTGGTTCCACCACCACATCAGCTCCCGGTGGTACTCGCTATCATCGGTGACCTGCCACTGATTGATGTGTTCCTCGACGTTGATCGTCTTCGTCCCGTCCGCGCCGTCGGGATCGCCGACCGGCATCGGAATCTCCGCCTCGAGTTCGAAGTGAGCGATCGACTGGAGCCATCGGGGGACGAGGTCGAGACCCCAGAGGGGAACGACGCCGTTTGCGGAGGATCTGTCGGGCATCATGTCATACTCGCCGGCGTGGCGACGCTCGTCGAACGACGCGTCGTCGACCTGTTCCTGGTTCGTCCCGATGCCGAAGTTCTCCAGGTTCTCTCTGAGGACGCCGATATCCTTCCGGTCGGCTCCGTTCATGACGTCGATCTCGAATCGGTCGCCGTCAGACGTGAACCACTCGCCGTCGTCGCGTTGGTACCCCTCCGCTTCGAGGAGTTCGGTGGCGCGGTCAGTATCGTTCTGGCCGTACAGGGTGAAGTCCTTGACCCAGTCGGTGGCGTCGTGTGACCCCTCGTCCAGAACGCCCCCGGGACGCGACAGGGGGGCCACTCGAACATGCGGTTGACGCCCTCGAGCAGTTGGACGACCTGTTGGCGGTCGAAGACGTGACAGACCGCCTTGCGGACGTTCGCGCTCTCGAAGGGAGTGTCGTAGCTGACGCCGCTCCCGCAGTTGAACGTAAACAGCAGATTGGTCGATAAGTCCTCCCTGACGAGCGTGTGTTCCTCGGGCAGTTGAGATTTGACGTCGTCTTCGACCGGAAACTGGATGTGGGCAGCGTCGACTTCGCCGCTCGTGTACGGCTGCGTCGGATCGTCGTTTTCGAAGACGTGTACCGAACACGTCTCGAAGTTGAGATTGTCGGCGTTCGGATGGTCATCGTAGCGCTCGAAAACGACGACGTTGTCACCGACATCCGCGACTTCGAACGGGCCGTTGCCGACGACATCCTCGAGCAACGGATAGTTCGTCGTCGTGATCTCCTCGACGACGGTCTCCGCTTCCGCCTCGTCGCCCTCGTGGAGCCGCCGATGCCAGTCGGCCCACCGGTCGTCGGTGTGTTGCGTGAAGATCCCCCGGCTCTCGTCTCCCACGAGATCCGAGACCGCAGTTCGCACCGCGTAGGTCGATAGTAACGGGTCGTACAACGACACGCGGGCCGTCCGCTCGTCGACCGCTTCCGCCGACTCGATGAACTGGTGGGGTCGCTCGCCGTCTTCCGCCTGATACTCCATGATGCCAAGCGCTATCTGGAGTTGCATCACCCAGTCGTCGGCGACGACCTGCTCGCCGTCGTGCCAGGTCCACTCGTCGCTGAAGGTGAACTCGAGCGTCGTGTCGTCGACCATCTCCCAGTCGGTTGCGATCAACGGGTACACCTCNGCCAGGTCCACTCGTCGCTGAAGGTGAACTCGAGCGTCGTGTCGTCGACCATCTCCCAGTCGGTTGCGATCAACGGGTACACCTCGTCCGCAGCGGGGCTATAGACGACGGGCCGATCGTGAATGAGCGCCCCGGGGTGCCACGCCCCGCGCTGTGCGAAGTTCCACGGATTGCAGTGACGCTGGGACGGTAGTGCGCCGCTGGTCTCTGCATCGAACATGCGAAATCGATCGGTACTATTCGAACCGCCGAGGCACCCGGCGAGGACGGAAACCCCGCCCGCAGTTCCGTACTTAAGCACGTCGCGCCGACTCGGCTGTTGCCACTGTTTGTCACCGTCTGGCATAGTCTCTACTGCCAGACAGTCGCACTTAACTTTACCCGCACTCGGCCGGTGTCTCTCTCGACCGACTCGTCGCCCGGCTAATGCCGAAACGTTTTCCCACGGGACCGTCCACTCCTCTATCGATGGACGAGCGAACAGTCGTCGTTACCGGTTCGAGCAAAGGCATCGGCAAGGCACTCGCCAAACGCTTCGCCGCCGAGGGCGCAACCGTCGTCACGAACTCGCGGGACGGGTCGCGCGCCGAGCGCGTCGCCGAGGAAATTCGGGCTGACGGCGGCTGAGCGGTCGGAATCGAGGCCGACATCAGCGATCGCGACGCGGTCGAGCGGCTCATCGAGGGTGCCGTCGACGCGTTCGGATCCCTCGACATCGTGGTGAACAACGCCGGTACCACCGTCATCGATCCCGCCCTCGAGATGGACCCCGCGGACTGGCGGCGCGTGATCGAGGTCAATCTCACCGGTGTCTTCTTCGGGATGCAAGCGGCCGGCCAACAGTTCGTCGAGCAGGGAACCGGCGGCCAGATCATCACGATCAGCAGCATGATCGGCGAACGCGGCTTCGCACAGCGCGCACCCTACTGCGCCTCAAAGGCCGCCGTCAACAACCTCACCCGCGTCTTCGCGACTGAACTCGCCGAGCACGACGTCCACGTCAACGCGCTAGCCCTGGGGTTCGTCCGCACGGAAATCACCGATCAGACCCAGGAAGCCGCCGGCTACACCGATGCGGACGTCCGCGATCGAACGCCGCTCGACCGATTCGGCACGATAGAAGAAATCGCAAACTGTGTCAGTTTTCTCGCCGCCGGCGATCACTACATGACCGGCGAGGTCATCCGCGCCGACGGCGGCTGGCTCGCCGACGTCTGGGGTCCCGACGCAGAAGTCGATTGAGCGACGACGCTCTCGAACGGTGTCGCAGTCGATCGATCACTCGAACGCAGGGACAACCTCCTCGCCGAACAACCGAATCTGTTTCTCCACGAGTTCTTTCGGCATCCCGGAGTGGTGAAACCGGAGTGTGAGGTGATCGAGCGGGAAGCGCTCGCGGATCGATTCGATCTGCTCGACGATCTGTTCGGGCGTGCCGTAGATGAACCGGTCGTCGGCGAGCTCGTCGAAGTTTTCGACGGCGTCGGCGTTCATCAGCGGGTGGGAGAATTCGCCGCCGTACTCGTCGACGTAAGTGCGGTGGAGGTACTCCTTGCGCTCCATCACTTCCGCTTCGGTCTCGGCGATGACCGCCTCGCGCATCAGCGGGTGTTCAATCTCGTCCCACTCCTGGTCGCTGTCCTCGATGTGCTCGCGCTGGGCTTCCTTGCGGTCCTCGACGATTCCCAGGTCGGCGACGACGCCGGGTACCCAGGCGTCGCTGAACCGCACCGAGCGGGCGATCTGCTTGTCGCCCCAGCCGCCGACCCAGAGGTCGGGTCGGGGCTCCTGGACGGTTTCGGGCAGCGGCTGCCAGTCCTCGACCTCGAAGAACGGACACTCGAAGGAAATCGGCTCGTCCGAGGAGAGGAACTCGTCGAGGAATTGCAGTCCCTCGATCATGCGTCCCGCCCGTTCGTCCATCGGGACGTCGAACGCCTCGAACTCTTCCTCGACGTAGCCGAGGCCGACGCCGAGCGTGAGCCGTCCGTTCGAGATGTTATCGAGCATCGCCGCCCGCTGTGCGACGTGCAACGGGTGGTAGAGCGGGAGGATCAACACCGACGTGACGAGTTCGAGTTCCTCGGTTCCGGTGCCGATGCTGGTCAGTCGCGTCAGCGGCGAAGGCCAGTAGTTGTCGCCCTCGGTCGCCTGGTGGTCGTTGACCCAGCAGGACGAGAAGCCGACCCGTTCAGCGAGTTGACACTGTTCGACGACGCCGTCCCACGATTGTCCGCCTTCGACTGGGAAAATCCCGAATTTCATACGCTACGATGTGACAGTGCGAGCAGCACGTATTTACATTTTCTGTTGGTGGGTTGACCTCCATCGCGGAATCGGTGTTTACGCGACCGCCTCCGGTCTCGTGTCTCCGTCACCTGCGTATCGCTACTCGTCGTCGTAATCGTCCGGGTCGTCCACGACGAGAATCCGAAGGTCGTTGACATTCGTCCCCGTTGCACCGGTTCGGACGAGTTCGCCACGGCCCGCGAAGAAGCCACCGGCATCGTTTTCTCGCAGCACGGCCGTGGCGGCCCCGCGGTCGGTGACGGTCTCGCCGTCGACCACCGCACCCGCAACGTCGGTTCCCCCGTCGAAGCCGTCCGTGTCGACGCTGCCGAGAACGATCGGCGCGTCGGGGTCTAACTCCAGCGCCCCTTGCAAGCTGAACTCGAGGTTCGGACCGCCGTCGCCGTCGCCGCGGACCGTCACCGTCGTCTCGCCGCCGCTGAGCACGGCCGCCGGCGGCTCGACCGGGCGGCCGGTCGCGGCGATCTCCTCGGCGACGGCGACGTGGGTCGTTGCAGCGGCTCGGGCCTCGCCTCGAACGCGAGTCGAGAGGACCACCGGGTCGTACCCGCTGGCTGCGGCTTCCCGGGCGGCACCCTCGATCGCCGTGTCGGCGTTTGCGAGCACGTGGTTGTCGACGGTCCGAACGCGCGGATCGTCCGCGTCCGGCGTCTCCCCGTCGCCGTCGCAACCCCGTTCGAGGTGCGCCTCGACGCTCGAGGGGGGCGTCACGTCGTACTCTTCGAGGACGGCGATCGCGTCCGCGTATGTGGTCTGGTCCGGCGCCGTCGGACCGCTCGCGATGACGCCGAGCGGGTCGCCGATAACGTCGCTGAGGACGAGGCCGACCACGCGGGCCGGCCCCGCCCGTCCGGCCAACCGGCCGCCCTTTACCGCCGAGCAGTGCTTCCGGACGGCGTTTATCGATTCGATGTCGGCTCCGCGTTCGAGCAGCGCCTCGGTCACCTCCCGCAGGTCGGACAGCGCGACGTCCGCTGCGGGCGCGGCCAACAGCGCACTGGCGCCGCCCGTGACGACCGCGAGGACGAGGTCGTCGGCCCCCGCCGCGTCCGCGACCGCGAGCACGTCGCGCGTTCCGTCGACGTTCTCCGAACTCGGTAACGGGTGGGTCCCCTCGCGAATCGATACCCGATCCACGGCGACCGGATCGTCGGTCACGACCGCACCTCCGTCGAGTTCGTCGCCGAGGATCGATTCGAGCGCCGCGGCGACGTGCCCAGCGGCGTTGCCGCCGCCCGCGACGAGCACGTCGTCGATGGCCGCGAGATCGATCCGGGTGTCGTCGACGACGAGCGTCCGGCCCCGGTCGTCGAGCGTCACCGTTTCCTCGACGACGCGCCGGGGATGGGCGGCGTCGATTCCCGCGGTCAGACAGTCGACCGCCGCGGTTCGTCGGTCGGCGGTATCGTGGTGGCGTGATCCCATGTGTTCGTAGCCGGTGGTTCGCAGTACATCAGTTTCAAGGTATGGGACGGCTGTCCCCACGGGGTCCACGGTTCCGCGCTCGAAGCGAACTCGCCGCTTCGCCGGTCCGTTGCGGTTTTCTCGCCGTCGGAACGTTCAATACTCGCCCGCTCGCACCGCCACTGCATGCGCGTTACCGATTACGAACTCTACGCGGTGCCACCGCGGTGGCAGTTCCTCAAACTCGAAACCAGCGACGGCCGCGTCGGCTGGGGCGAGGTCTACACGAAGTGGCACTTCGCGGGCGACAGCGAACCGGCGACGAAGAACGCGGTCGATCAGTTGCTCCACCAGTACGTCCTCGGGGAGGATCCCAGTCGCATCGAGTACCTCTGGCAGGCGATGTACAGAAGCAGCTTCTACCGTGGCGGCCCGGTGCACATGAGCGCCATCGCCGGCATCGACGAGGCCCTCTGGGACCTGAAGGGAACGGCCGCCGGCATGTCCGTCGCCGAGTTGCTGGGCGGCCCAGCCCGCGACCGCATCCGGACCTATCGACACGTCAGAGCCCACGGCGAAGACGGCGTTTCGGATCCGGCGGCCGCTGCCGCCGCGGAGGCACGCGACGCCATCGAGGCCGGATACACCGCCGTGAAGCTGGTCCCGACGGGCGGACTCGAACCCATCGACATGCCGGCGACCGTCGAGCGCGCTCGCGACGTTGTCGGCGCGGTCCGCGAGGCGATCGGCCCGTCCGTCGACCTCGCGCTCGACTTCCACGGCCGCACTTCGAAGGCGATGGCCCGCCGGCTGGCGAGTTCACTCGAGGCGTTCGACCCGCTGTTTATCGAGGAGCCGGTAACGCCGGAACACGACCGCGAACTCGCTCGGCTCGCCGAGGGAACGACGGCCCCGATCGCGACGGGAGAGCGGCTCTACTCCCGATGGGAGTTCCGGCCCATTTTCGAGGCGGACGCGGTCGACATCGTCCAGCCGGACGTTTCGAGCGCGGGCGGCATCACCGAGACGAAGAAGATCGCGGACATGGCCGAAACCTACGACGCCTCGATCGCACCCCACTGTCCGATCGGGCCGCTGGCGCTCGCGGCGTCGCTCCAGATCGACGCGGTCGCACCGAACGCCCTGATTCAGGAGCAGGTTATCCTCGACGACGCGGCGGCGATGCGATACGTCGAAAACGACGGCGTGTTCGACCTGACCGACGGCTTCCTCGACGTTCCCGACGGCCCCGGACTCGGCATCGAAATTGACGAGGATCGCGTTCGTGAACTCGCGGGAACGAATCTGGGTTTCGATCGGTCGCCGGGACACCGCGACGACGGGAGTATCGGCGAGCGGTGAGTGGCGAACAGTGAGTAACGAGTGATGGGTACAGTGAGGTGAGAGATGAGGCCTACTGGCGAGCAGTGCGCGGTGAGTGGCGCGACCGCTCGGGATTACCCGACCGCGTGGTTATACCGACTCGAACGTCCAGCGCTGGTTCGCCCCACCGGTGTCCGGCCACTGGATAACGTTTGCGCCGTCGCTCGTCGATGCACCCTCAACATCCGCAAGGTTGCCGCTGTGGACGGCCTCGAGCGTGTACTCTCCGTTTCCGTCGTCGGTGATGTACCACCGCTGGCAGTCACAGTCGGTCGCCGCGTACTGGCGAACGTTCGCACCGTCGCCGGCCTCGCTGTTTGCGACTTCGAGGAGCTTGCCGCTGTTCTCGTTCTCCAGTCGATACTCCCCGTTCCCGACCGCTTCGACGTACCACTGCTGCGTCGGATGCTCGGTCGCGCCCCACTGCTGGACGTTCGCGCCGTCGGCGGTTTCGCCGTTTGCGACTTCGAGGAGTTTGCCGCTGTTGGCGTTCGCGATCTCGTAGGTTCCCGTCGGAATCGGGCCGCTGTCGCCGCCGTTACCGTCGTCGGGTGGCGACTGCCCGCCTTCGACGGATTGCGCCCAGCCCGCGAGCCACTCGCGCAGTCCGCTGTCGGGCACGCTGAGCGAGTGCGTGTTGACCGCGAGTTCGGGATAGCCACCGACCTCGTCCTGGTGGCCGACCCAGTACTCGTAGGGCGAATCGAGGCGGTCGTTTCCGGCGCGGTTCTGGATCTCCTGGACGATTCGATCGTCGTTGCCCGTTCGGTCGGCCGGTCGCGCGCCGGCGTTGGCGAGGTTGTGGTTCTCGACCTCCGAAGCGGCCAACTCGTCGAGGCCGCTCGGCCACAGCGGCGGTGAACTCTCGCTGTCGGTGCCGGCGAAGTCGGTGTCGTCGTCCTGGGGCGGGTCGGCGGTGTAGTTGTCCGCGTAGTAGGCCGTCGGACTGCCCTCGAGAATCTGGTCGCCGGTGTCCGTCAGTCCCGTGTAGGCGTTGCCGACGAAGCTCGTGACGGCCGAGCTGTCGGCGTTTGCCGATTCGTCGAAGAAGTACGCGAAATTGTTGACGATGACTGTTTCGGTGTCGTTTTTGAGTCGAGGTATTCGAGCGCGCGTCTTCGCCCAGACGTTGCCCGCGAACGTGACCTCCGACGCGCCGTCGCCGATGAGCGTCGAGTAGTTGTGGTCCGCCTCGTCGCCGTAGGGGTCCCACAGTCCCTCGTAGATGAGGCAGTTAGTGACCGTCGTCGACTGCGTATCGTAGCCGACCGAGAGACACTCGTCGACGCCCCACGAGGCGGTCACGTGGTCGAGGACGTTGTTCTGGGTATCGTCCTGGGTGTTGATCGCGTCGTTGCCCTGAATCGAGCCGTCGCCGGGGCCGATCCGCGACCGGACGTGCTGGACGACGCAGTTACTGGCGTCGACCTGCACCATGCCCTTGATGAACGTGATGCCCGGCGAGGGGGCCGTTTGCCCCGCGACCCAGCAGTTGTCTTCCGTAATCCGTAGCGTTTCGCCGCCGAGGTCGATCGTCCCGCTGGTTTCGAAGACCACCAGCCGCGGGCCGCTGGCGTGAAACGCCGCTTCAACGGCCGCGCGGGTCGGCTCGGTAATCGTGTAGATGTCGACATCGTCGTCGAACCACGACGTATCCGCGAAGCCGTCGTCGAGACCGAAGTGTGAACTCCCGCCGGACTGAGCCGTGGCCGACCCTGCGAGTCCGCCGAGCGCTCCCATGCTGATGAGTGCCGATGCTGCCGTTCCTTTCAGATAGGTTCGTCTCGTCTGTCTCATGGTACCGCACCCCGAGAAACAACACAACTCCATAAATAATTTCTCCTGAAAATAACCAACACCTACCAACTCTCGGACTCAGTTTACGTCGTTGCTTCGGTATCGAAGGGTGAACCAGCTGGACGGGTGTACCAGAACGGCGATCTGCGGCGGCGAACGATCAGTCTTTGAGCGGTTCGGCCGGTTCGACTTCGCCCCACACCGCCTCACTTCCGTCGGTCGAGGCGGCCCACTCGACGGCGTTATCGAGCACCGTTCGGATCTCGTCCTGGTAGAAGATGGGGTACTCCTCGTGTCCCGGCCGAAACGCGAAGATACGTCCGCGACCGCGACGATAACAGACGCCCGAACGGAACACCTCTCCGCCCTCAAACCACGAGATGAACACGGTTCGATCCGGTTCCGGAACGTCGTAGGGTTCGCCGTACATCTCCGTCGCGGGAATCTCGAACGACTCCGGGAGACCGTCGACGATCGGGTGGCCCGGATCAGCGACCCAGAGCCGTTCGGTCTCGCCGCCGTGTCGGTACTTGATGTTACAGGAAGTCCCCATCAAGCGCGTAAACGGCTTCGAGTTCTTCCCGGAGTGAATCGGGACGAAGCCCATGCCCTCGTGGACGCGATCGACGACGCGGTCCGCGACCTCGTCGGTGACCTCGTCGTTCGCGCAGTGAGACCACCACAGGAGGACGTCGGTGTCAGCGAGGACGGACTCGGTTAGCCCGTGGTCCGGCTCTTGAAGCGTGGCCGTGCGGACGGTTCGCTCGTCGCCGGCGACCGCATCCGCAATCGCGCCGTGAATTCCGTCCGGGTAGCGCTCGGCGACCACCTGTTCTTCCTGTTCGTGGACGTTCTCGTTCCAGACCGTGACCTGTACCGGCATGCCCACGGTGTTTCCGGCGATTCGGGATAAGTCCTCCGCCCCGCTGTACGGTTAGCGACCCGGACAGCGCCGCGGATCCCAGCCGTCGAGGACGGTTTCGACCGTATACGCCGCGGCCTCGTCCTCTCCGAGCTGGTGGCTCCAGTCCGCGCGCTGCTCCGGCGTGTACCCCGGCCCGTGGTTGTCGTACTCCGCGAAGTAGGCCGTCTCCCGTTTGTCGCCGTGTTCCGGTTCGTCCCACGGCTCCCACCCTACCGGACGAATGTGGTCGCCGAGTTCACAATCGATGTAAACCGTTTGTCCGTACGGTTCCCACGGCCGTCCGAGGTAGACGGACTGGCTCGGCGCGCCACCGCGGATGTCGCAGTCCTTGAACACGAACCCGTGTGCGACATCTTCCGGCTGGGCGGGCGCTGCGATGAACCCCTCGTCCGTACAGACGACGGTGCAGTCGTCGAAAAACGCCGTCGCGCGACCGAAGATGAAGTCCACGTCGCCTTCGATGTAGCAGTCCGTGAAGTACTGGCGCGTCCTTCGCCCGAAGTTGTAGAGGGTGTCTTGATTGCCGAGAAACCGGCAGTTATCGAAGGCGACCCGATCGGCGTCGATGCGGATCGCGACGGCCTGTGCCACGGGCTCGGCGGCGTTTTCGAAGGTAACGTTCCTCGCGCTGAACTCGTCTCCCCAGACGAAGAAACTCGAGGACCCGCTCGTGCCGATTTCGTCGCCGTTTTCGTCGCGTTTGTCGGCGTGATCGTCGTACGTAAGCACCGTGTCTTCGACGCGCTCGCCGACGAACGTCACGTTGATTCGATCCTCGGGGAGCTCCAGTTTCTCCTTGTAGCGACCCGTTTTGATGTACACCCGCGTCTCCTCGGACGAGTTCGGCTGCACCGCATTGATCGCGGCCTGAACGGTTTCGTAGTCGCCGCTGCCGTCCTGTGCGACGACGATATTGTAGTCATCACCATCGGGACGTCCGGTCGATTCGCTATCGTTCGCGGCAGCGATATCGCGGCCCCCATCGGTGGCGGCCGTCGCGTTCGCCCCGGGAGCCGATCCGCCGGTGGTGCTGTAGCCGGGCATCGCGCCGAGTACGCCGGCACCTGTGACGGCCAGCAGCCGTCTCCGTAGCACGCTCTGCTCACTATGGCTGTCGGTGTCTGCCATGGGACCGACCTCCACACAACTTGTATTAAATCTACTCATTTGGCGAGAAAGATATGTTTCGTCCTGCTCCACGCCCGTTGGGCAGCGCGGGACAGACTCCACCGACACGATGAACTCGAGCGGGTCACCGCGGCGTTCAGTCCTGCTCGAAACCTCTTCGGCCGAATCCGCCGTGCCCTCCGTTCTCGGAACGACGAGAAACCGACCGAACGACGGTTACAGACGATCGAGGTCGTCGAGAATCCGCCGGAGGTCCTCGCGTTCCTCGTGGTCGATCTGTTCTTGCGGGGGCAAGACGGTATCGTGCTCGAAGACGCCCTGCATCTGGAGGGCCGCTTTCGTGCGGGCGCGGTAGCGGCCCTCCGGCTCCCCGAAGATGTGGTTGGTCAGCGGCAACAGCCGCTTGCGAATCTCGCGGGCGCGCTCGATGTCGCCGTCGTGGACGGCGCGGATTTTCTCCACGTGGAGTTCGGGCACGAGGTTCGCGTACCCGATGAGCCCGGTTTCGGCCCCCAGTTCGTAGGCGTGCATGAGGAACGTATCGTTGCCCGTCATGATCGTGCAGTCGTCCCGAAGGTGATCGACCGCCCGAATCGTCCGGTCGTACCGAATCGGGTCGAACGAGGCCTCCTTGAACGCGATCACGTGCGGCAGCTTGCAAATTTCGACGTGGGCGCTGATCGGAAGCCCCGGACTCCCCCAGGTCGGGAACTGGAAGTTGATCAACGGCATATCGACCGCGTCGGCGACGTACTCGAAGTGATTGATCGCTTCCTGGGGAATCTGGTGGGCGTAGACGTCGAGGGGCAACAACATGACGCCGTCCGCACCGGCATCCTTGGCTGTCTGGGCCAGTTTCGCCGCCTCGATCGAACTCTCGCCGTAGACGCCGGCGAACACGGGCGTGTCGCCTGCCGCCTCGACGTGCGTCTCGATGACCCGCCGGTAGGTCTCCTCGTCTTGCATTTTCGTCTCGCCGGTGTGGGCGTTCGCGATGACCGCCTCGATCCCGTCGACGGACACGAGGGAATCGACGTGGCCCTTGAGATCGGCTTCTACAAGTTCGTACTCTGGCGTCCACGGATTCGCCGTCGCGGGAATGATGCCACCAGCTATCTGCTCTTTGAGCTCTCTGAACTCGTCTTTCAGCATACTCCTTCGGAGAGAGACCAGCATTCTGTAAAAGTGTTCGGTTCGCCAGTCCCCGCTTGCCGAACCCGCCTCACCGTCCGCGTAACAGCTGTCTGTTCCCTCCTGGGGAACATTACAGGAGTACAAACGTAATTGTCGCTGTGAGTCGCTGGAACGCCTCGCGAACGGACGAGGTTACGTCTGTCCGTTTTTGGAGCTACCGACCGCCACTCCCACTTTTTTCCCTCTAGCCGATCATACCGCCCTGAAACGATCGATTTGGAGCAGCAGAATCCGATTCGCGGTCGCGTTTGATTGTCGTCGTTGAACTCGTCGCTTCTGAACTCGCGAAACGCTATGAAACGAACTGTTAGCCGCTGTTAGGACGTGGTACTGTTTCACGATAATTTCTTTCTCGCATTACATATTGTTCCCCTCTCGAGAACAGTTTCTGTACGAAGAATGGAATGAACGCGGATCGATAGCAGTGTTCTCTGCCTCGTCGTCGGCACCGGACGAGTTCAGTTCGAGCGTCTCGTCACGCGACCGTGCTCTCGTAGCCGTTCTCGGCGCGGGAACGCGACGAGAGGGCAGCCACTCGGATGATTTATAGGCCAGGCGGTGAATGCGGTGTGTATGCACATCACTTCGGTGAGCGGGTACGCCCTCTCGTCGCCGATCGAACCGGTGCAGGAACGACCGTTCTTCGGTGGAACGCGCCGCCTTCGCAAACGAGATGTCGTCCTCGTCGTCGTCGAAACGAAAGCCGGGCATCAGGGAGTTGCGACGGCCGGGGCTAGTAGCTCCGCCATGCGCGAGTACTTCGAGGGCGACTCCCAGGGGACGTTTGCCGATGTCATCGAGACCGACGTCGCACCCGCACTCGAGGGCGAATCGATCGACGACATCCGTTCCGCCCGCGACCTGCTCGCGGCGACCAGCCTCCCGGCACACCTTCGTACCGAGGCGATTTCGGCGATCGACGTCGCCCTCTACGATATCCGCGGCAAGGAACTCGGCGCGCCGGTCTACGACCTCTTGGCTGAGGAGTACGAGACTGATCCGACGACGGAGATCCCTCTGTACGCAAGTGCGGGAATGTACATGGAGCCCGAGGAATACGCCGAACAGGCCGCCGCGATCGAATCGCTCGGCTTCTTCGGCTACAAGTACCGCCCCGGAATCGGCCCCGACGGCGACCGCCGCACGATCGACCTGCTCGCCGACGCACTCGACGAAACCGAGTTCATGCTCGACACCCACACCTGGTGGAAACTCGGGAACGGGTACGGTCGGGACACCGTTCGTGAACTCGTCGACCACGCGGCCGAGCAAGGTGCCTACTGGATCGAGGAGCCGGTCGAACCCGCCGATCACGACGGCTACGTCGAGCTAGCTGAAACCGGTGCGCCGCTAGCTGGCGGTGAGAGCGAATCCTCGCCCGCCGCGCTCACTGAACTCGGTCGGACCGGCGGCGTCGAGTTCTTGCAGGGAGACGCTCGCCATCACGAGGGCTTTACTGGCTGCCGGGACGCCATCGAGTTCTGCGCCGGCCGGGAGGTCGAGTTCGTTCCGCACAACTTCGGCACCTGGCTCGGGTTGCAGGCCAACGCCCATCTCGTGGCCGCGGCCCCGGAGGTTCGACTGCTCGAGTATCCGGTCTTCGAGGACGATCCGGCGCTCGGCGAGGCGGCGGTCGATTCGGGTATGTATCCGTTCGAGTTGGCGTTCGACATCATCGAGGGGCGGCCGGCCATCGAGGACGGCCGCCTGTCAGTCTCGGATGCGCCGGGGCTCGGCGTCGAGGTCGATCTCGACGTACTCGAGGAGTATCCGTTCGTCGAGGGTCCGTGGACGGAGTTTCACTACGAAGGCGAGACGGCGTAATCGAGACGATTCGGGCTGCCGTCGAGTACGTCTGGCGTTCCCGTCAACGCAAGCTATATTGTGTGGTAGTCTCTCGTATACGCCATGGAGATTACGGATATTCGCGCGATTCCACTCGCTCATTCGCTCCCCGAGGGTCACGGACTCGGCGATGCACGGGGGTTCGGAACCGATCGCGGAACGACGGTGGTGCGACTGGAGACCGACGACGGAACCGTCGGCTGGGGCGAGGCGTTCGCTCCCGGACCGATCGCGACGGCGACCATCGAGGAACTGTTCGCCGACGACGTGCTCGGGATGGACCCGTTCACCGTCGAGTCGCTCGCCGACCGCTCATACACCGATCCCTACCACTTCGGCGGTGACGTGTTCGTCCAGAGCGCGGTCAGTGCGATCGATGTCGCTTGCTGGGACATCATCGGAAAATCCGTCGGCCGACCGATTCACCGCCTGCTCGGCGGGACGCAGTGCTCGGAGTTGACGCCGTACGCGTCGACGATGTACTTCACCGAGGCGGACCGGCCGATCGAAGAGCCGATCCGCGAGGCCGTCGTGGAAGGATTTACCGCCGCAAAAATCAAGATCGGGTCCGGACTCGCGGACGATATCGAACGCGTCAGGACGGCGCGGGAGATCCTCGGCCCCGACGCCGACCTGATGGTCGACATGAACGGCAACTACCGCCCCCATCAGGCGCTCGAATCCGCGCGGGCCATCGCGGAGTACGACGTGACCTGGATCGAGGAACCGGTTCCCCCGGAGAACCGGTCGGGCTACCGCGAGCTCCGGTCCAAAATCGATACCCCTATCGCGGCCGGCGAAGCCCACTACGGCCGGTTCGCGTTCAAGGAACTGATCGACGACCGAACGGTCGACATCATCCAGCCGAATCTCGGTCGCTGTGGCGGGCTTTCCGAGGCGCGATTGATCGCCGGCATGGCGTCGACCGGGAACGTCGCCGTCAGACCCCACATCTGGAACAGCGCCGTCGGCATGGCCGCCGCAATCCAGTTCGCCGCCAGCATCTCGTCGTACCCCCACACGCGCCACGTTCCCGAACCGATGCTGATCGAGTTCGACCGCAGCGAGAACCCGCTGCGAAGCGACCTGCTCGAGACGCCGTTCGATCCGGCCGGTGGGACGATCACCGTTCCGCAGTCGCCAGGACTCGGGATCGACATCGACGAGGCGGCGCTCGAGCGATATCGCGCCGACTGAGACGGACTGCTGTCAGTCATTCCGGCGCACCCGCGACCGTCTGCGAGTGCGCCGAAAAATCGGTACACCAGACCGTCTGACCGGTCTCCGGGTCGAGTGCTGTATCCTGCAAATCCGAGGCTGAAACCGGCCGCCAGCCCATCTCGGTTCAACACCGATCCAGCGTCAGTCTATCCGCAGCCCGGAGGTACTTTTATCAGACCGCCCGCCCAGATGACGTGTATGCAACGTGCACTTGTCGTTATCGACGACACTGACGCGCACCGACGACTGCTCACCGAAGCCGGCCAGTTCGCTCGCAATGGCGCCGCTGAACTCGTCGTCTTCGCGTGGACGACTCCCGAGGCGGCCGAAGATGGCAACGATGCGATCGAGTGGGTCGAGGAGATGGAGGGGACCACGTTCGAGGATACCGACGCGACGGCCATGACGCGGCAGTTCGCCCGCGAGTTCAGCGAGGACGTGTTGTCGGAGGTCGACGCCGACATCGATGTCGATGTCGAGACCGAGGTCGTCATCACGCCGGACGACGAGCGCGACGATGCGATCCTCTCGGCGGCTGACCGCCAGGGGTGCGATCACGTCTTCCTCGTGGGGCAAAAGCGCTCGCCAACGGGTAAGGCGATTTTTGGGAACATCGCTCAGCGCGTACTGTTGAACTTCGACGGGCCGGTAACCGTCATGATGGAGTGAGGTTCGGCTGGATCGGTACCGCGATGGAGTGAACGGTTAGCCGGACCGGTATTTTGATGATGGCTCCGCGTGGGACTAGAGGCATGGACGTACTAGTGACCGGTTCGTACGGCCGCTGTGGAACCGCGATCATCGATCACCTGCACGACGACGATCGGTACGAGTTCACCTACTACAACCGATCCGGACGGGACGAAGACGATCCCTACGGCGGCTACGAGACCGTTATCGGCGACATTGCGGACTACGAGACGCTTCGGGAGGCCTGTACCGGCCAGGACGCGATCGTCCACCTCGCCGCCTATCCCTACACCGACGGCGACTGGAGCGACATCTTCGAACCGAACGTCATCGGGATGTACAACGTGCTCGAGGCCGCTCGCGAGGCCGAAGTCGACTCGGTCGTTTTCGGCTCGACCAACCACGTGATGGGACAGTACGAACAGGAGTTCGCCCCCGACATCTACGACCGCCAGCACGAACTCGTGCTCGACCACACGGACCCCGTGCGTCCGGATTCCTACTACGGAGCCTCCAAGAGTTTCGGCGAGGATCTGGGACGGTACTACGTCGAGGACTGTGCGTATCCGAACCGATTCTACGCGCTTCGGATCTGCAGCGTTCGGATGCCGGAGTACGACCATCCCTACGGCGACGCCGAGGCGGGCGTCGAAAACGGCGAGTGGGAACGCGGCAGTCCCGAGTACGAACGGGAAGTCGCGCGGATGAAAGCGACCTGGCAGTCACGCCGGGACTTCGCCCACCAGATCGAGTGCTGCCTGGCGGACGACCGCGTCGAGTTCGATATTTTCAGCGGCGTGAGCGACAACCGGCGGCGGTGGTTCGATCTCGAACACGCGCGTTCGGTTCTCGGCTACGACCCGCAGGATGACGGCGAGGAGTGGGACGCACCGCCGGAGTCCGTCGAACGGCCGTCTCAGTAGTTCATGTAGACGGTCTTCGTCGACGTGAAGAAGTCGAGGCCGGCGTCACCCTGCTCGCGGTAGGTATCCGTCGACGACTGTTTGTAGCCGCCGAAGGGAACGTGCAGTTCGAGTCCGGTCGTCTTCTCGTTGACCTTCGCGACGCCCGATTCGATCTCTTCGGTGAACTGGTGGGCCTCCGAAAGGTCCTGCGTGACGATACTCGCCGAGAGGCCGTACTCCACGTCGTTTGCCACGTCGACGCTCGCCTCGAAACTGTCGACCTTCAGCACTGCGAGTACCGGCCCAAACACCTCTTCCTGGGCGATCCGCATGTCGCTCGTGACACCCGATACGACGGCCGGTTCGACGTAGTGGCCGTCCTCGTAGGCCCTCCCTTCGGGCTGGTGGCCGCCGGTCTCGAGGTTCGCGCCGTCTTCGGTCGCGATATCGACGTACTCGAGCGTCGACTCGAGTTCACTCTGCGTCACGTGGGGGCCCATATCGGGATTCTCGAGGCCGGGTCCGATCTCGATCGACGCGGCGTAGTCGGCGATGCCGGCGACGAACTCGTCGTAGACGTCCTCGTGGACGATCGCCCGGGAGCAGGCGGTGCAGGCCTGTCCGGTGACGCCGAACGCGCCGGCCCCGACGATGTCGACCGCCTCGGCCACGTCGGCGCTCGGCATGACGACGGTGGGGTTCTTGCCGCCCATCTCGCACTGCACGCGGGTCAGGTCGTCGGCGGCGGCCTGCGCGACGACCGTTCCGACCGCCGTGCTGCCGGTGAACGAGACGCCGTCGACGGCCTCGTGTGACGCGAGCGTCCCCCCGACTTCGCTGCCCGAGCCGGTGACGTAGTTGGCGACGCCGTCCGGAAGGCCGGCCTCGTCGAGTGCCTCCAGCAATTTCCAGGCGACCGTCGGTGCGGCGGAAGCTGGCTTTAGCACCGCCGTGTTTCCGGCCGCGAGCGCCGGCGCGAGTTTCCAGGCCGGAATCGCGATGGGATAGTTCCAAGGGGTGATCAGCGCGACGGTTCCGAGCGGTTCGCGTTTGGTGTAGAGTTCGGTGTCCGTGCCGCTCGGCGATTTGACGGTGCCGCCGAGATCGCGGGCTTTCTCGGCGTAGTACCGGAAGATGTCGATCGCGCGCTGGACCTCGCCGCCGGCTTCATCGAGCGTCTTGCCCTCCTCGCGCGTGAGCGTCTCGGTTAGTTCGTCCCGCTGCTCTTCGAGAATCCGGGCCGTCTCCGCGAGCACGTCGCCCCGTTCCGGTCCCGGCGTCGTCGCCCATTCCGTCTGTGCATCGACCGCAGCTTCGACCGCCGCGTCGGTATCTGCGCTCGTCGAGGCCTGGAACTCCCCGACGATATCGTTCGTGTCGGCTGGATTCCGGACCTCGAAGGTCTCGCCGGAACGCGATTCGATCCACTCGCCGTCGACGTAGTTACGGTATGCTGTCGGCATTCGGATTAGTGATTTCGCGTTTCCCGACACGAACGTTGGTCTTCCGGCAAAACTCTCCTCGCGCGACAATCCGCTGTGTTCTCTCTTTTTCTCGGCCGTCTCCACGATGCTGACGGTGACGCGGTATCGCCGTCGGGTCGTCGACGAACCCGAATTACTTTATACGAGTATGCGTACCATTCGTGGTAATGGAGGTCACACAACAGACGGACGACTCGGAGTCGGTCGCACATCCCCGTGGAGTGCGACGCGGATCGCTTCGGAACTCGATCCTGTTGAAACTCGCACTGCTGGGCGGGCTGTTGATCGCACTCGGCGCGCTCATAAACGAAGGCGTCTGGGCCGCCGTTATCACCGTCTGGGGCGCTGGACTGGCACTTGTCGGCCTCGGCTTCTACGGGTTCATCTGGTGGCGACGCCGGTAATCGGTCCACCCGAGTTCAGCACGCGTCGGCGGTCGTTTCTCAGCGCCGCTTGAGCTGTAAAATCTGCCGGTCGTTCGGACGGCGCTCCAGTTCGAGGCCCGGTAGTTTTCTGATCGTTATCTCGCCGAGAACGTTGATCTCACAGCCTTGTTCCAGGTGCCCGCCGACGGTTCGGTCGCCGTCGAACGCGGTCACGTGGAGGTGGGGCTCGCCGTTCGCGATGACGCCGTTGATGTCGGTGACTTCCCAGGCACCCGTCAACTCCCGAGAGACGTTTCGATCGGTCTGCTCGTCGGGGAGATCGGTTCGATCCACGTAGTGGATGTTCAGGGTGCTGAAGGTACCGATCCCGGTGACGACAGCACCGGTATCGACCTCGTGTGTCGTACAGGCGCGCTCGATCGATTCGAGCGCCAGATCGCCGCGGTCGAGACGAACGATTACGTGCCCGTCGTCGGATTCGAACGAGTTCATCGTCTCACCGTGGACCGGCCGGGAGAATAAAGCTTGACGCCGCGGCAGCCGACGATCCGTCGGGACGGCGATCCGCGTTCGACGCCGGGCCCGGAAAGTTCGACGCGGGATCTGGACGCTCTCTATCGCGGATCGAGAACCGTCACGCAGACCGGCTTCGGCACCGCGAGTTCAGCACGCGCGTCGAGACGGCCGTCGCCGTCGATCGCGAAGACGACGAGCGAGTCGCCGTGCTGATTGGCCGCGAGCAGGACGTCGCCACCGGGCGAGAGCGCGATGTCTCGAGGCGTTTCCCCGCACGTCGACTCGTGACCGACGCGTTCGAGACTCCCGCTCGCCCGGTCGACCGCGAAGACGGCGATGCTGTCGTGGCCTCGGTTCGAGACGTACACCCGTCGGCCCGAGGGATGGACGCTAACGGCTGCGGGCGCGTTGTCGCCGTCCAACTCGGCTCCGGATGGCAGGGTACTCGTCCGACCGACCGCCGTGAGTGCACCGGACTCGGGGTCGCGCCTGAACTCGCTCACCGTCGATTCGAGTTCGTCGACGACGTAACAGACGGGGCCGGTCGGATGAAATGCGATCTGACGCGGTCCTGCCCCCGCACGGGCCGTTGCGGGCCCCATTTCGACCGCTTTCAGTTCGCCGGTGTCGGCGTCCGGGCGATAGATCGCGATGCCATCCGTTCCGAGGTCGGGCGCGTAGCAGAACCGGTTCCGCGGACCCGGTTCGATCGCGTGGGGATGCGGGGCTGACTGCCGGTCCTGATCCGGACCGGTCCCCTCGTGGTGGACGACATCGCTGGCCTCGCCCACCCGCCCGTCGGATTCGATTGGAAACGCGGCGACGGTTCCGCCTCCGTAGTTCGCCACGAACGCGTAGCGCCCGGTCGCATCGACGCTGACGTAACAGGGGGCGTCCCCCTCGCTCGAGCGGTCGTTGAGCCGCGACAGATCGCCGCAGCCGCCGTTCAGTCGGTAGGCAACCAGCCGCCCGCCCGCCGATCGCTCGACCGTGTAGAGACTCTTCCCGTCGGGGTGGACCGAGAGAAACGCCGGATTCGTCGCGTGAACTCGTGTGCGTTCGGTTACCGTTCCGTCGGCCGCCAATTCGATATCGACGATGCCGTCGCCGTCGCTCCCGGCCGAACAGACGAGTACGCGGATCGTCTCTCGTGTCCCTACGCTCATCACAACGGGTGTTAGCCCAGCAGCGCGTCGTCTCCGAACGCGTACCGATCGGCGAGTTCGATGCGGTCGCCGGTGCGGCCGGACTCGTACGCCGCCATCGTCACGACCAACGTTCGAAACGCGTCCCGCACCGAAATCGGCGGTTCCGTTCCTTCAAGCACCGATTCGGTGAACGCTTCGGCCTTGGTCCGTCGACCGTGGTAGTCGAGATACGGATCGTGCTCCGTTCCCTCCGCATCGATCGTGTAACCGGTGCGTTCGTCCCACTCGCGGCCCTCGAGATACACCGCGCCGTCGTCGTCCCAGATGTGGATGTGTTCCCGGGTGCACGCGACGATCCCCGTGTCCGAGACGGTGGCGAGCGCGCCGTTTGCGAACTCGATGGTGATCGACGACTGCGTGTCGAAGTACTGGTCGTCGTCGTGGAACTCTACGGTGGCGTCGACGCTGGTCGGTGTGAGGCCGGTTACCCAGAGAATAGCGTCGAGAACGTGTGAGCCGACGTTCAGGAGGTGACCGCCGCCGCTCAGTTCGGGGTCCATTCGCCAGTCGTCCATGGTCTCGTAGTACGAGCGCCAGTCGTGGGTGATCTCGGCCGTGATCGATGTCGGGTCGTTGTCGCCCGTCGCCAACCGTTCGCGGGCCATGATGAACGCGGGGTTCAGGTGACGCTGGTAGCCGAGCATCACCACTCGATCGGTCTCCTGCTCGCGTTGATAGAGTTCAGCCGCGTCGTCGACGGCCGTCGCCAGCGGCTTTTCACAGAGGACGTGCAGGTCGCGGTCGAGCGCGGCCAGGATCTGTTCGTAGTGCAGGCCGTTCGGGGTGGCGATTGCCGCCGCATCGAGGGTGGCCTCGTTGAGCATCGTTTCGTAGTCCGCGTATTGGGCCGACTGCGGAACGTCTAGTTCGCGGCCCGCATCGGCGAGGTTCGGTTCGTTGATGTCGGCCAAGGCGACCAGTTCGGCGTTCGGGGCGGTTTCGAACTGCCGGCCGAGTCGGACGCCGAGGCTGCCGAGTCCGACGAGTCCGACGCGAAGCGGCGATTCGGATGGGTCAACCATGTCGTAGTCACGCATACAGGTAAATAGCGTATAATTGTTTTGTTCGGTGGGTGTTTGCCGTCTCTCGTGGCGCGGTCTTGCCCTGCAGTCCTGCAGCCGGTTCGTCGTGGTCGGTGATCGCGGTGACCGGTGATGCCGGACTAGGGGAGCGCTCAGCGCTCAGTCCAGATCGAGCCGCACATCGCTCCCATCGTCGATTTCGATCGAGTCGGCCAGCGAACCGTGGTTGCCCGCCAGCGAAATCGTGTCGGTCTTCGGACCGCTCGCGCGCAGGAACTGTCCGTCCGACGGCGCGATACAGCCGCTCACGCGGGTGTGCTCGGCGTTCGAAAGTGAGAGAGCGGGTTCGTCGGATGAGGCGGATGAGTCCGCGGAGCGTTGCACATCGAGTCCGTCGATGGTTACGTCGTCGGTTTCTTCGACGCGCAGTGCAGGGCTGTCGGGCGTTCGGAGTTCGACGTTCCGAAACGAGATGTCGGTGATGGACTTGCAGAACAGGCCGTGGGTCTGCTCGTATCCGTCGGCCATCGCGGGATCGAGGTCCGTCGCATCGAGCGATCTGGTTGCGTCGATCCGCACGTCGCGAAACGAGATGCCCTCGAAGTACCGCTCGGGGAGTCCGGCGAAGAAGCCGGCGGTCTCGACGTTGCGGGCGGTAATATTGCTGAACGAGACGTTGCGGACCAGCGGCGTCCCCTCGTCGATCGGTTCGGGATCGCTGTCCAACGGGGTGAAATAGTAGCCGTTGATGACGAACGGACACGCGATGCGGCGCATGACGATCTGGTCGAATCGCAGGTCCTCGACGACGCCACCGCGGCCTCGCTGGGTCTTGATCCGGATCCCGCGGTCGGTGTCGGTGAACGTGCAGTTCGTCACCGTCACGTCCCGGACGTCGCCGGACATCTCGCTGCCGATGACGACGCCGCCGTGACCGGCCTCGACGGTGCAGTTCGTGACCGTGATCTGCGAGGCCGGTTCGCCGACCTCACGCCCCTCCGCGTCCTTCCCGGATTTGATGCAGATCGCGTCGTCGCCCGCGTTGATGTACGCATCGCTGATCCGGACGTACCGCGAGGAGTCGATGTCGATCCCGTCGCCGTTCGGCGCGTCGGCCGGGTTTTCGATGTTCACGTCGGTGATCGTCACGTTCTCCGAGTAGACGACGTGCGTGTTCCAGAACGGCGAGTTCCGTAGCGTCACGCCCGAGACGGTGACGTTCTCTGCGTCGAAAACCTGGAGCAGCGGCGGCCGGTGCGTGAAACTGCTCACGTCATCTTGCTTGTCGTTTTGCGCCTCGAACTCGGCCAGTCGGTCCTGCAGTCCGTCGGGAAGCGTCGATTCCGGTTCGCCGTAGAACTGCCACCAGTACTCGCCGTTCCCGTCGATCGTTCCCCGACCGGTAATCGAAACGGTGTCGGCTCCATCGACCAGCAGGCACGGGTGGAAGCCGACCTGATCCCACCCCTCCCAGCGACTCTTTACCGTCGGGAACGCCTCGTAGTCGCCGACGAATCGCAGCGTCGCTCCAGCCTCCAGCTGTAGCGTCGTCCGATCACCAACGCGAAGCGGGCCCGTCACGTACGTTCCCGGTGGAACGGACACCGTTCCACCGGTTCCGGCACACTCATCGAGCGCCGTCTGAATCGCCTCGGTATTGGAATCGTCGGACCCACTCTGTGCGCCGAACTCGCGGATGTCGTATCGACCCGTGTCAGGGACTGCCATCGTCTGCCTATTTCGCAGTACGAAAATAAACGTTGCGTCGTCGGCGATTCGTGACCGAGGTTTCATCGCTTCCCTTACAGACGCCGATCGGGTCCAGTCTCGAGAATCGTCGCGTTCTCTCCGTCCCATGCGTCGAGATACGGTCGTTCGCGCTCGACGAGTTCAGCGAACAGCGATTCGGCTGCTCCCCGATCGAGAGTTACGAAGGGGTCCGAGAGGAAGACCCGGAACGCCCGGTCGAGGTCGCCGTCGAAGCCGGCCTCGACGAGCGTTTCCTGATTGTGGACGTGCGTGAGGACGAGCGACCGAATCGGCCGGGGAAGCGAGCCCGCAGTCAGCGGCGTGACGGCGTCGCCGGTGAGCAACGCGTTCGTCTCGACGACGGCACCGTTCGGGAGGTTAGCGACCTGCCCTCGGTTGGGATAGTTCAAGTGTGTTTCCAGCGGTTCGAGCCCGAGCAACGCCCGGATGATGTCGACGGCTTCCTCGCCGGATTCGGTGAACTCGAACGTCTCCGCCCCCGAGAGATACCGCTCCGTCGGCGTCGGTCCATCGGCCGGCAGCCGCGCTTCGCTCGGCGTCAATCGGATTCCCCACCGGTGGAGGGCTTCGGGATCGTCGAGTTCGAGATACCACGGGACGAACTCGACGAGGTGGCGGTCGCCGGCCGCGGGGAAGCAGCCGAACCGGTCGTAGAGGTCGAACGCGACGCGGTAGTTGTTGACCCAGTAGGATGCGTCGGTCATCGAACCGGGATCGAAGTCGGCCAGCGGTTTTCGGGCCGCGAGTTCGGCGTCGAGGAACCGATAGAGGTCGCGGCCGCGCCAGCGCGCCTCGTCGATCCACGCGAAGTGATTGATTCCTTTGACGGTGACGTGAATCTCGTCCGAATCGACGGCGTCGACGCCGTCGAGATGCGTCGTCGCGAGGTCGGCGAACAACTCCTGCGTTTGGAAGACTTCGTGACAGAGGCCGATGGCCTTGATCTCGGGGAACTCTTCGTAGAGGGTGCGGGTGCAGACAGTCATCGGGTTCGTGTAGTTGAGCACCCACGCGTCGGGGCACTGTTCGCGGACCGTCGCCGCGATTTCTCGGTACTGGGGAATCGCCCGCATCGAGCGCAGGATGCCGCCGGGGCCGACGGTATCGGCGACCGGCTGGTGGATGCCGTACTGCTTGGGCAGATCGATGTCGTGGACGAACGTCTCCGCCGGCGGGTCCTGAATCGAGCAGATGACGATGTCAGCACCCGAGAGCGCGGCGGACAGGTCCCGAACCGCGTCGAACGTCCAGTCCCCGTCGGCGTCCGCGCGATCCGTTACCTGCGTTCCGAGTTCGGCGTTCTTTCTGGCGGCCTCGTAGTCGACATCGTACAGCGCAACGGTGCCGGCAATCTCCGTACACTGCGCGAGGTCGTTGATGAGAGTGTGCGCCCAGCCCTGGCTGCCGCCGCCGATGTAGCCGATTCGGATCTCTGGAATTGCGTCGCTCGACCGTCTGCCGAGGTGATGCATACGTCTCACCCGAGTGGAACGCAAAAAGCGTTGGTGTTCGGGGTCGAAACTGCCGGCTCTCCTGCTGGACAGCGGCGTTTGCAAGCCGCGTTCCCCTGCCGACATCACGCGCATCGGCAGCGACTGCAACGTCGGACTCCGGATCGACCACGTCGGCGAAAAGCGGCGTCTCCGTGTCGCCGTATTGATCACGACCGACCACAAGAACCGTGTCGACGTGTTGCTGAACGGTGTCGATCAGCTCCGCTGCTCTTGCGTTCACTACACTTGGTTCCCAGTCCAGCGGTCGGTACTCGTTCGTCCGGATGAAATCTCTCGTGCTGGTCTGTTCCGGCTATTACCACCGAGTACCTCTCTCGTTTCTCTCCCCGAGTTCAGTGAGTTCCCGCTCGCCGAATATTGACAAGCGTACTGTTGTAATGAATTTGTGGGAACATTACAATCGTATAATTGTAAATGGTCTCGGCCGCCCGTCACTCAGTAGTGCCGAATAGTAGCATAATTGCGCTTCTACGCGCTGAATACTCCGTTTTCTCGGTGGCAACCTCCGTTCGCGAGACGGGAATGACGACCGGTTCAGCAATACTGTGTCGGACGACCTGGTGGGTGCCGACCCNCTCCGTTTTCTCGGTGGCAACCTCCGTTCGCGAGACGGGAATGACGACCGGTTCAGCAATACTGTGTCGGACGACCTGGTGGGTGCCGACCCGCTGACGGGCGGTCCGCTAACAGGAGCGGACGATCGCACCCGGCGAGTAGTCAGTGTCGGATCGATCGCTCCAGACGACCCGTTTCAGTTCCCTTCTGGGGAACAGACTTATAATGCTGAACTATGATACCACTTTGTATGGCAAGCACCCCCAATAAACGCACGGGACGGCGCATTCGGTCGGTCGAAATCGCATTTACGATTCTCGACGCCATCCGTGCGAACGAGGCGACGAGCGTTACCGAACTGGCCGACGAGCTCGGTCACTCCAAAAGCACCATCCACAGCCACCTTCGAACCCTCGAAAGCCAGGAGATCATCGTTCGACAGGACGATGGCTACCGACTCAGTCTGCAACTCCTCGATATGGCAAACGACGTTCGAGAGCAGGTCGCAAACTACGAGGTCATCGTCGACGAAGTCGATAAACTGGCGTCCGAAACGGGCGAAATCGCCCACTTCGGGCTCGAAGAACACGGCAAAGTGGCCTACCTCTACAAGGCGATGGGTACGCAGGCCGTCGAAACGGTCTCGCGCCCCGGCGGCAAACAGCCGATGTATTCTACATCGCTCGGGAAGGCTATCCTTGCCTTCCTCCCGGCTGACCGACGCCGAGAGATCCTCGACCACGTCTCGTTCGCCCCGAAAACGCCGAAAACGATCACCGACCCCGAGCGCTTCGCTGATGAACTCGATGTCATCACCGACCAGAGGTACGCGATCGACGACGAGGAAAACATCGAGGGGCTCCGGTGTGTCGCCGCTCCCGTTAAAAACGAGAACACGGTCCTCGGCGCCGTCAGCGTCTCCGGTCCAGTGAGTCGCAGCACTGACGAGGTCCTCCACGGTGAACTCGCCGAAAGCGTGCAACGAACCGCCAACGTGATCGAACTCAATACGAAATTCTCCTGACGACAGCCGCCGTTCGGCGTCTCTCCGGCCAGTTCCCATTGTTGTCGCTGCACCCACCTCCTCTCGGATACCTGTACATTAGTTGAAGAAATATTTACCAGTTTCCGACTTGATTTCCTGGTTAATGTAGGATAATGATACACGATAGACGGACGTTTCTGCAGACGGTCGGTGCAGGGAGTCTCGGCCTCGCGACAGTACCGTTGTTCAGCGACACGGTTGCTGCAGCGACCCTCATCACGATCCGCGGCGGTGGCGCGGACATCTGGAGTACGGAGGACGCGTTTCACTACTCCCACGACGAGTTCAGCGGGGACATCGACGTTCGAGTGCGCAATACCGCGCTGGAACACACCGATCCGAACTCGAAGACCGGAATCATGATTCGGGAGTCGCTGGCTCCCGACGCGGCGAACGTGATGCTTCGCCGGACGCCGAACGGGGCGGTATCACTGCAGTGGCGTCCCGAGTCCGGAGCCGAGACGGTGAGTACGACCTCCGGCGGCGAGGACGAGAGCGAGGTCGACGGCGGCAGTCTCGAGGCCGAGTGGCTGCGACTGTGCAGGCGCGGCGACACCTTCGAAGCGTACGGGTCGTCCGACGGGGACGACTGGACGCTCCTCGCCGACATCGATACGGAGCAGGTCGCAATAAGCGACGAGGCGTCCGTCGGAATTCCGGTCACGAGCCACTCCGTCGGCGAGCGCTGTACCGCCGAACTGCGCGATCTAACGGGAGTATCGCCGACCAGGAATCAGGATATCGGCGACGTTGCTGTCTCCGGCGGCGTCGACGTCGAAACCGGTGTCCCGTTCGTCACGACCGGCGATGCCACGGACGTGACAGCGACCTCGGCGACGCTCCGCGGCGAGTTGACGGATCTCGGCGGTGCCGATTCGGCCGAGTGCTACGTCGAGTATCGGGTCGTCCCGAACGATTCCTGGACGGCGACCCAGGGACAGACCCTCGAGGAGCCGACCGCGTTCAGCGTGGACCTCAACGGGCTCACGAGCAGGCGCTACTACGAGTATCGAACGGTCGTCGAAACGAGCGATGGCGACGTGGCAGTCGGTTCGTCCGCGACGGTCGGAACGCCGAGTCGTTCGAACGTCACCCCTCCCGGCCGCGGCCCGCAAAGCGCATCGCAGATCGATCTCGCCGACGGATTCGCCGACCCGGCACCGTGGCTCGACGACGACACGCCGGTCATCCCGATCGCGGAGCCGACGCGACGCCAACTGACGGCCGCGCTTGAGGTCGACGGCCCTCGCCTGGTCGTCTTCGAAACCAGCGGCGTCATCGATCTCGAACAACAGCGTCTCACCGTCGCCACCGACGAACTCTACCTCGCCGGCCAGACGGCTCCCTCGCCGGGCATCACGCTCATCAAGGGCGACCTCTGGATCGATGCCAACGACTGCGTGATCCAACACCTCCGCGTTCGGCCGGGCGATGCCAACCTAACGAGCGAAAGCGACTGGGAGCCGGACGGCATTCGAACCGAAGACGGCACCGAGAACAACGTCATCGACCACTGTACGACGACCTGGGCGGTCGACGAGAACCTCTCCGTCGGCTACGACACCGCCGAAACGACCGTCTCGAACTGTCTGATCGCCGAACCGCTTCAGGACGCCACCCACCACAAGGGCGACCACGGCTACGGCTCGCTGATCGGCGACGACGCCGACGCCGTCACGCTCGCCGGGAACGTCTGGGCGCACAACTACGATCGGAATCCGCGACTCAAACAGGGAACGCACTCCGTCGTCGCGAATAACCTCGTCTACCACTACAACGACGGTATCTGGATGGACCCCGAAACGACGGCATGCATCGAGGGCAACGTCTTCCGACGCCCGGTCGCTGCCCAACCGGTCGTCTTCGGCGACGGCCACGCCGTCGTCGCCGATACCGTCCTCGACGACGCGTCGAATCCCATCGTCGGCGACGGGATCACCGAACTCGACTTCCGGCCGCTCTGGCCCGCTGCACTCGAGCCCCTCGAGTCGGCGGCCGTCGTCGATCACAACCGCGACAACGCCGGCGCGCGACCGGCCGACCGCACCGCCACCGACGAGCGTATCCTCGCACAACTCGACGCCGGCGACGGGACCTACATCGACAGCCAGTCGGAAGTCGGCGGCTATCCCGACCTCCCGGTCCGGACGTGTCCGCTCTCCGTTCCCCAGAGCGGGACGCGCCTGACTTCGGGCGAAAGCCTGCGCCGTCGAATAGTCACTACTCGACCCCGAAGAACCGACCGCCGATGGCAGACGCCCGCCGTCACTGAACTCGGGACCCGCTTGCCGCTGTTCTACCAGCTCGGGTGACCCGCTTTGCCGTCCTGCAATCGTGTGGTTTGCAGCTTCACAGTCTCGCGAGTTCGCGCCGGAGAGCACACCATTTATACGACCGTCGACCGTGTCCCAACGTATCACACAATGACGGCCCAACCGCGATACGAACCCCGGATCGAGGACGAAACGCTCTACCTGGACCACGATGGAGACCGCCTGGAAGTCGGTCCGATGGAGTACATCGTCGATCGAATCGGCGAGACCTACACGCTCGAGTACACCGAAGAGCAAAGCGCCGCCGCGTGGCTCCAGACCGACAGCGACAACACGATCACGTTCGACGTTCGCGAGGTCGTCGGTGAGATGACCCACACCCAAGAGTTCGTCGCGAACCTCGAAAACTGTCCGCTCGACGAGACGACTCCGGACGGGGAGCCGAAACGACCGGCGTTGTTCGTCGATCTCATCACCGAGATCTGGGATTCGAAGGGGAACGTAGACGGGTAGCGCCGGACTCGAATTTCTGAACTCCCGCGACTCGCCTCTCTCCTCGACCCAAATATTAATCATCCCGAACGACGCCACACGAGGTATGTTCGAGCTAGCGGCGCAGCACTCGATCGGCCGGCCGCCCGAGTGGGCGCTTTTGCAACGGGAACTGTTCGAGACGATGGCGGACGCCGTTGACCGCTTCGTCGACGAGTACGTCGACGAGAACGGCGAACCGTACTGGCCACCCAGGGGCTACACCGGCGTCGATGGGTTCGACGACGTGATCGAGGGATTCTACAACTGGCCGCTCGTCTACGCGCTGGGCGGCGACGAGCGATTCCTCGAACACGCCCGGGATGTCTATGCGGGTGCGCTTCGACGTGGAAGGAACGCTGAAACGCCGTTCGGTCATCCGATGGTCGTCGACGAGTTCGAGCAGTGTCGCGACTGGTTTCACCTGGGCGAGGGGAATCTCTTTACGTACAACATGGGCCTTGCAGCGCCGACTGACGATGCTGTCGTCGACCGCGCGGAACGGTTCGCCCGATTGTACTTCGATACCGACGACGAGGCGGACGCGGGGAACTACGACGGCGACCGGCGGCTCGTCCGCGGGCCGATGAACGGCAGTATGGGGCCGGATCACTGCGATTTTTCCGCGTACGAACACCACCCCTACGGGGCCGAGTACCGCTGGTCGAGTCACGGCCTGCCGTGGCGTGATCTCGAGTTCGACGAGGCGGCCGAGCTGTGCGACCCCGACAACGAGGAGCGACTGTTCGAGGTGCTCGACGAGCGGTGTTCGAAGGGGGATATCCCGCTCAATCTCAACGTGACGAGCCTGATGACGAACGCTTACCTCCACACCGGCGAGGACCGGTATCGGGAGTGGGTCGTCGATTATCTCGCGGCGTGGCGCGAGCGAACGGCCGAAAACGGCGGCATCATTCCGGACAACGTCGGCCGGTCGGGCGAGATCGGGGAGTACACCGACGGCTCGTGGTACGGCGGCTATTACGGCTGGTCGTGGGGCGGGTGGCACTACGTCGGTATCGGGCCGACGGTCGCCGCGGAGAACGCCGTGTTGCTCACCGGGGATCGGGAGCATCTGGCGTTTCCGCGGTCGCAACTCGACGTGTTGATCGAGAACGGGATCGAGGTCGCCGAGGATTCGGTCCACTCGACGCTGTACGTCCCGCACAAGTACGGCGGTCCCGGCGATTACCACTACGACGCCTCGGGCGTTCTGACCGAGGACGACGGGGCGGTGCTGTGGCGCGACGGGTGGTACGAGTTCAAGCCGCACCGGGATGATCCGTACGTCTTTCACCTCTGGTATCTGTCCCTGTCGGAAGCGGATCGGGAGCGGGTTGATCGACTTCGCGACTGGGGGTCACGGGACTGGACGCAGGTCGACTATCGGCCGTCGAACAAGCACGGTGCGGGCCAGGAGTACGCCTGGTTGGCGTACCTCGACGGGGAGTTTCCGGACTATCCCCAGCGGCGGCTGGAAGCGAGCCACGCCCACGTCCAGGAGCGCCTCGCGCTCATGCGCGAGGAGGGCGGGGTCCCGAACGATGTCGATGAAGATTACCTCCGCGACCGGAATCCGATCGTTCACCGCGGACTGCTCCAGTTGACGATGGGTGCCCCACAGCCGGTCTATTACGGCGGACTGGTGATGGCGCAGCTTCGCCACTTCGACCCCGAACGGGAGCGACCGGGACTGCCGCCCGGCGTCGCCGCGCTGGTTGAGGACGTGACCCGGGACGGCGTGAGGCTGACCCTGGTCAACGTCGGTGGACGGGATCGCGACGTGATCGTCCAGGCCGGCGCGTACGGCGAACACGAGTTCACGGCGATAGAACTCGACGACGAACGGGTACGTCCTGAGTCGACGTGCATTCGGGTGTCGATCCCGAGCGGAACGCGGCTCACGGTCGCGGCGTCACTCGATCGGTTCGTCACTGAACCGTCCTATGCGCTGCCATGGACCGGGTCACGTCGGTCGCGAGTTCGGGCTGAGTGATCGTCGGTAATGCGATCGTCGAAGTGAACTCGAATCGATGTCAGATGCTAGTTTAGTATCTGGTTTGGATTCACGCATACTAACTTGCTATCACTGAACTCGAATTTGACCGACGAATATCGGTTTGCATTATTCTATTCGAACGCGAATTATGTTCCTTTTAGAAATAGTATCCGGGAGAAGACGACAATTTGTATTCTCGATTCGGGTTTCGATCTGTATGCTCCGCTCCGTTACTTGTCTGACTTCGTCAAGAAAAGCAGTTCGAATACTGGTACTAGTCGTCGGATGGCGTCTCCGAGCCGGGAACGTCAGCGCCGATATCCGACCCGGTGAGCGACGTCTCCCGCCAGGTGCCGCGCTTGAACCAGAGATACGCGATGACGCCGCCGATGACGTTCGAGATCGGGAACGCGATCCAGAGGCCGGTCGCGCCGATCGCTTCCGCGCCGATCCAGGCGACGGGCAATCGCACTAGTCCGAGCGTTACGACGGAGATCACTGCGGCAAACAGCGTCTTCCCGGCACCGCGGAAGCCGCCCGTGTAGGCTCGCATGACCCCGATAAAGCCGAACGTGAGTGCGGTATATCGGAGGAACGATGCGCTCTCCGCGGCGACCGTCGGGTTGTCCGTGAAGATGGACGAAATCGGCCGTGCAGCCAGGATGGTGATGATTCCGAGACCGGTTAGCACGGCGAGCATCGCACGAGCACCGAAGTGGTTCGTCTCGGCGGCCCGATCGGGTTTTTCCGCGCCGATGTTCTGTCCGGTTATCGTTTCGATCCCCTGGGAGACCGCAAGCGCCGGCAAGAAGATGACCGAGAAGATTCGCGTCCCGATCCCGTAGGCGGCGCTGATTTCTTCGGGGAACATCGCTAGGACGAACAACAGGAGGGTGATCGACAGCGAGCGGGCCGTTCCCTCGATCGACGCCGGCAGACCGATGTCGATGACCTTCCGCCCGAACGAGAGATCGGGAATCATCTGTCCGAGCCGGATTCGGACGCCGCGGTTCCCGCGGAACATGATCGCCAGTCCGACGACGAACGCGAGCGCCCGCGAGAACACCGTCGCGATCGCGGCACCCGCGACTCCGGTACCAGTATAACCCGTCAGTTCGAACAGCGACGCTTCGAGGCCAGTGGCCCCGAGGTACCCGAACAGGGGATTGTTCTGGAAGCCGAAGATCATCACCGGATCGAGTACGACGTTGAGGACGACCGAGCCGCCCATCACGTACATCGGGGTAATCGTGTCGCCGTAGCCGCGCATGAGCGCCATGAACACGGCGAAGCCGAACACCCCGACGAGGCCGACCGAGTAGACCCGCATGTAGTCTGCGACCAGCGACGAGATCTCGGGCCCCGTCCCGAGGATCACGAGGAAATCGTCGACGAAGATGAACCCGATCGCACCGAGTACGATGGACGCCACGGCAGCGTAAGCCATCGTCTGGGAGGCCGCGTACTCGGCTTTCCGGTCGTTTCCGGCACCGATATGTTGGGCAACGAGGACGCTGCCGGCAACCGAGAGCCCGAGCGCGAGCGAGATCATCAGAAAGACCATCGGGAACGCGAACGTGATCGCCGACAATGACGCCGTACTATGTCTCCCTAGCCAGAACGTGTCCGCGAGGTTGTACGTGACCTGGAACAGGTTCTGAATGACGATCGGCAAGGAGAGGTAGAACAGCGGCTTGCCGATCCCGCCCTCGGTGAGGTTGAACTCGTCGGGTCCCTTGAAGAACTTGCTGACGAACTGTCGGACTCCCATCAGTGAGACACCTCCAGGGGTTCGGGCGAGAGGTGTTGCTCAACGTACGCTCGCACCGTCTCGTGGAGTCGATCCATCGAGTAGTCGACGGCGACGCGGCGCGTGTGCGCGCCGCTGATCATCGTCGTCAGAAACTCGGCCGCGAGATCGGGGTCGACGTGCTCGTTGAACTCCTCGCGCTCGATTCCCGCTTCGATGATCGAGTGCAATTCCTCGTACAGGAACTCGTCGAATTTGGTGAGTTGTTCCCGTATCCCGTCGTTGTACGGGCCTTGCGCTCGTATCTCCAACATCGCGGTCCGAAACTCCGTATCCGGACTGTCTTCTCCGTCTGCAAGCAAGACATCGAGCAGCGACAACAACCGCGCTTGCGGGGACGCTCCGGTGACCCCCGTTACCTTGTCGGTGTAGCGGCCGTACATGAACTCCAGAAAGGCCGTAAAGAGATCCTCTTTCGTGTCGTAGTAGTAGTGAATCGACGCCTTACTCTTGTCCGTCTCATCGGCGATATCCTGCAGTGTAAGCTCTGCATAACCGTGTTTACATAGGGCACGATATGTCCCATCTAGTATCTCATTTGCTGTATCGTCATCCATGTCGGTTGGTATAGGACTTACTAACTGGTCAGTCAAAAGGGTTCGGAAACCGGTACCGCAATGTCGTGTAACCCCATGACGAGGGCACGTGGCTGTGTCTCAGGGGAAACGAGTTCGTCCCGTTTCCCCGTCGTTCACTCGTCGTCTCGCTTGCAGCGAACTCGATCGCGCTGTGGCCAGCGCAAGCCGGAAACTTTCACCTGCGAGCGCGTAGCCGTACCGGTGAGGCTGTCGTATGGACGATCACAGCGATCAACCGGGTGACGGTGGTGCTATCGACTCCGATCCTCATTCGGACCCGGATCGTGCAGTTCGCGACGCTCGCGACGAGCGAGACACTCACGACCGGGCCGACGAACGCGCGGTACCTGCCGACGAGCGCGAGGAATCGAGCGTCGAACAGTCGATACTCGAATCCGAGACCGATGACGCCAGTGAGGGCCACCGGACGATCGACGAGCAGTACGACGGGCGATCAACTGGCGGCGACCGTGGCGGTCACGATGCTCGTGGCGAACACGGTGACCACGGCGGTGATTCCGGCATGCATGAGGGCCACGAACAGCTGTTCCGGCGGCGCTTTTTCGTCTCGACGCTGCTCTCGATCCCGGTGTTGCTCTACAGCGAGACGCTACAGGCGTGGCTCGGCTTCTCTGTCCCCGCGTTCCCCGGAAGCCAGTGGCTCACCCCCGTCTTCGCGGTAATCGTCTTCGCCTACGGCGGGGTGCCGTTCCTTCGAATGGCCGTCCCTGAACTCGCGGACCGAACGCCGGGAATGATGACGCTCATCTCGATGGCGATCACCGTCGCGTTCGTCTACAGCCTCGCGAGCGTCGTCTTTCCCACCACATCGGCGTTCTTCTGGGAACTCGTGACGCTCATCGATATCATGTTGCTCGGTCACTGGATCGAGATGCGCTCCGTTCGCAAAGCCTCCAGTGCGCTCGACGAACTGGCGAAACTGCTGCCGGATACGGCGGAACGGCTCACCGACGACGGCGATACTGAGGAAGTCCCCGTGAGCGATCTGTCTGCGGACGACCTCGTTCTCGTGCGACCCGGAGCGAGCGTGCCAGCCGACGGCGTCGTCGAGGAGGGGGATTCCGACGTGAACGAGTCGATGATCACCGGCGAATCGAAGCCGGTATCGAAGGAACCGGGTGACGAAGTAATCGGCGGCACGTTAAACGGCGACGGCAGTCTTCGCGTTCGAATCAGCGCGACGGGAGACGAGACGACGCTTGCAGGGATCATGCGCCTGGTCGAGGAGGCCCAGGAGAGCGAATCTCGAACGCAGCAACTCGCCGACCGCGCAGCGGGATGGCTGTTCTACGTCGCCCTGGCTGCGGCAATCGTCACTGCTATCGCGTGGACCGTCGCCGTCTCGTTCGACGCCGTCGTCATCGAACGAGTCGTAACCGTCCTGGTAATCGCCTGTCCGCACGCGCTCGGGCTCGCCATCCCCCTCGTCGTCGCGATCAACACGTCACTCGCCGCGCGAAACGGCATGCTGATTCGAGATCGGGTCGCCATGGAGCGAGCCCGCAGTCTGGATACGATCGTCTTCGACAAGACGGGTACTCTCACGAGGGGCGAACAGGGTGTCGTCGATATCGAAACCGTCGATAGCGTCACCGAAGACGATGCCCTCGCGCTCGCTGCTGCCGTCGAGAGCGATTCGGAACACATGATCGCTCAGGCGATCCGCGAGGCCGCCGACGAACGAGCCGTCACGGCGGAAACGGCGACGAACTTCGAGGCGCTCAAAGGCCGCGGCGTGCGGGCAACCGTCGGCAGTGACACGGTCTCTGTCGGCGGTCCCAACCTTCTCTCTGCACTCGATGTCGAAGCGCCGTCCGAGTTAACTGCGTTCGCGGAACGCGCCGGCGATAACGCACAGACCGTGGTCTATCTCGTGCGCGAGGGCACTCCCAGTCGTTCCTCGGACCGACCGAACGCGACACAACAGGCGACCGGCGAGGATGAGCGCAGCGAACCTGCGGCTCGAACGAGCGGCGATGCCGCGGGCACCGAAGCAACAGTGATCGCTGCGTTCGCACTCGCGGATGTCGTCCGCGAGGAGAGCTATCAGGTCGTCGACGCGCTTCACGAACTCGGTATCGAAGTCGCGATGCTCACCGGCGACAGCGAGGACGTCGCCACCGCGGTGGCCGACGACCTCGGTATCGACACGGTTTTCGCCGAAGTGCTGCCGGAGGACAAAGACGAGAACATAACCGCGCTTCAAGAACAGGGACGGTCCGTCGCGATGGTCGGCGACGGCGTCAACGACGCGCCCGCGCTGACGCGGGCTGACATCGGCATCGCTATCGGCTCCGGGACGGACGTGGCAGTCCAGTCAGCGGACATTATCCTCGTCCAGAACAATCCGATGGACGTCGTCCGCCTCGTCAAACTGAGCAAGGCAAGCTATCGAAAGATGCAGGAGAACCTCGTGTGGGCCGCCGGCTACAACGTGTTCGCACTCCCGCTCGCGGCGGGTATCCTCGCCCCGATCGGCATCCTCCTCTCGCCTGCAGTCGGCGCGTTACTCATGTCGCTCAGTACGGTCATCGTCGCGATCAACGCGCAGTTCCTTCGACGTACCGATCTGGACCGCCCGAGTCTTCCCGGCGTTTCCAGTTCCCGATCTCCGCAACCGGCGGATTGATCCGCGTCTCTCCCGCCGCTGTCGTCGCTATCCCGAACTAAGTAGTATTGTGCAATATTTGGTATTCCATACAAAATCTTATCTGTGTGCTGTCTGTAGTGGGGGACGACGATGACAGCTACTGGTGTCACCGACGCGATCGAATCGATCACGCCGACAGAACTGCACGCGCGGATCGACAGCGACGAGGACGTCTTCCTCCTCGATGTCCGCTCGGCGTCGGATTTCGACGCGTGGCACATCGACGGCCCACCGTCGAAGTCGTCCACTACCCCTACTTCCAACTCCTGGAGGGCATTCCTGACACGCTCCACGCGAAACTCTCTGACAACCGGCCTATCACGGGCGTCTGTGTGAAAGGCGATTCCAGCGAACTCGTCGCTGAACACCTCCAAGAGGTGGGCTATGATAGTTCCACCTCGAACGCGGAATGCGAGGCTGGGCGCGCGTCTACGAGTTCACCATGCTCGACACCGACAGTAATGCAACGATAGCACAGTATCGACGCCCCCTCGCGCGGCTGTCTGACGTCTCCCGTCGTTTCGGACGGCGAAGCCGCGGTTATCGATCCGCTACGGGCGTTTACCGACGAGTACCTGCGGGATGTGCGGGCGTTCGATGCCGAACTGACGTACGCGCTCGATACCCCACATCCACGCGGATCACCTCTCCGGCGTTCGTGAACTCGCCGGTCGGACTGGGGCGAGGGCAGTCGTACCTGAGGCTGCTGCAGCCCGCGGCGTCGATTACGCTGTGGCCTTCGATACCGTCGCAAACGGCGACACGCTCTCGGTTGGCACCGTCGACATCGATGTCATTCACGCGCCCGGGCACACGGCAGGAATGACCCCATACGAGGTCGAGAATGTGCTGTTCACCGGCGATGGACTCTTCACAGATAGCGTTGCCCGCCCCGACCTCGAAGACCCTGCGGCGGCCAGAAACGCAGCGCAGACCTTGTACGAGTCGCTGACCCGGACAGTATTGACACGGCTGGCCGAAACGATCGTCGCCCCAGCACACGGTAGCGATTCCGCGACGCCGACCGACGATGGGACGATCACCGCGACACTCGGCGAACTGACGGAAACGGTGGCTGCACTATCGATGGACGAAGCCGAGTTCATCGAGTTCGTCGCCGCGGATCTGTCCCCGCGACCGGCCAACTACGAGACGATTATTGCCGCCAACCCCGCGCGGAGTCGCTCGATGACGCGACGGCGTTTGAACTCGAACCCGGCCCGAATAACTGCGCGGCCAACTAGTCGAATCGATTTTGATACAAAGGTTGTAGAGATTCCGTCCCGTATCCCCACTCGTGAGCATGTACGAGGATATCCTCCTTCCGTTCGATGGCAGCGACGGGGCTGCAGAGGCGATCCATCACGCCGCCGAGGTCGCACACTGGGCCGATGCGACGCTCCACGTGTTGTTCGTTGCCGACACGACCCGGGATAGCGTCACCGTCGTCGACGGCCAGGTCGTCGACGCACTCGTTCGGAAAGGTGACGAGATCGTCGATGAAGCGGCGAAGACCCTGGATAGTCTCGGCGTTCCGTACGACACCGATGTCGTCCAGGGAAATCCAGCGCAGACGATCGTCGAGTACGCCGACCGCTACGAGCACGACCTGATCGTCCTGCCAACCCACGGCCGCGACGGGATTTCGAGATACCTGGCCGGGAGCGTCTCCGAGAAGGTCGTTCGTCTCGCTTCGCTTCCAGTGCTCACGATACGGATGCAACCCGACGAGCAGTTGACGTTCCCCTACGAGACTATCCTCATCCCGACGGACGGGAGCGCCGCCGCAGCGCACGCCGCCAACTACGGGCTCTCGCTCGCGAAGTCACTCGATGCAACCGTCCACGTCCTGTCCGTCGTCGATGAGACGCTCCTTGAACTGGGCCTTGGATCGACAGTCTCCGGGCTGGATAGCGAACAGGCCGCAACCGATGCGATCAACGACATCGTGTCGGAGGCGGAGGCACGCGGCATTTCCAACGTCGTCACGCACATCGAACGCGGCACGCCGATCGATGGGATTCTCGACACCATCGAGTCGACCGCTATCCACGCCGTCGTCATGGGAACGACGGGACAGCGCGGCACTGAACGAATACTGCTCGGAAGCGTCGCCGAAAAGACAGTCCGCTCTGCGCCAGTGCCAGTCATGACTGTCGCCAACCCGGACTGACCGCCTCCCTACCGGGAGCGTCGAATTGCGACGGCTCGGACACCAGCGGCCGCTCCTCTCAGCGCCCTGCCAGCGTTCTGAACTCGTTCAGATCCCCGTCTCTGTGGTACTATCGTTTCCGTCCTCCGTGTCAACTTTCGAGTTCTGCCTCTCAGTCGAATCGAGTATCGGAATTGCTGGGGAAGGTCCTGCTGCTGTAGAGAATCCGTTTTGTGAATTTGAACGACTACTTGGCATAGCTATTTGGCGAATCACGTCCTCAGTTGTAGCGGGACTATGTTGGGTGTTACCGAATTACAAGATATGTACGAAACGATGGTGATGGCGCGTCACTACGAAGAACGGCTGCAGGAGGAGTATCTCGAGGGAAAACAGCCCGCCTTCGATATTTCCGCTGGTCCGATTCCGGGTGAACTGCATCTCGCGGCAGGTCACGAGGCATCCGGCGTTGGCGTCTGTCATCACTTGCGAGCCGAGGATACGGTTACAGCACCCCATCGCCCGCATCACATCGCGATTGCAAAGGGCGTCGATTTGAAAGCGATGACCGCCGAAATATTCGGGCGAGAGACCGGTCTCAGCGGCGGCAAAGGTGGCCACATGCACCTCTTCGACCCCGACGTCAACTTCGCGTGTAGCGGGATCATCGCCGAGGGCTGTCCGCCGGCGGTCGGTGCCGGATTGGCCGCGAAAAAACGGAACACCGACAGCGTCGCAGTCGCGTTCCTCGGCGAGGGTGCGATCGACCAGGGCGCGTTTCTGGAATCGCTCAACCTGGCGAGCGTCCAGAACCTGCCCGTCGTGTTCGTCATCGAGGACAACGACTGGGCGATCAGTATGCCGAAAGAACGCGTCACCGATGTCACGAACGGGGCGCAACGGGCCGCCGGATTCGATCTTCCAGGAACTCGCGTCGACGCCGACGACGTGATCGCAATCTCTGACGCCGCTACTGACGCTATCGGACGCGCTCGCGACGGGAATGGCCCGTCGCTACTCGAGGTCCAGGTCCATCGGCGCATGGGTCACTTCATGGGTGACGCAGAAGGGTACCGCCCGGATGCGGACAGGGATGCGGCTACCCGGCGAGACTCGATCGAACGTCTCGAAACGAAACTGCGAGCCAACGATATCGATGACGAGACGCTCGATGAACTCCGCTCTCGCGCCCGCGAGCGCGTCGACGACGCCATCGAGTGGGCGAAAGAACAGCCCGAACCCGAGCCATCGGCGGCCTACGAGGACGTGTTCTCGTCGCCACCGTCCGAGGACCCGGAACGCGCTCCGTCCGTCGCGGACACGGGAGGTGAGGACTGATGGCGCAGCAAGAGGAGCACCGACAGACGGATCGCTCGCTGACGATGAGCCGGGCGATGGTCGAAGCGATCGCCCACGAAATGCGCGAGGACGATGCCGTCTTCTACATGGGCGAGGACGTCGCGGACTACGGCGGCATCTTCGATAGCACCGAGGGACTTCTCGACGAGTTCGGCCGCGACCGCATCATGGACGTGCCCATCAGCGAGACGGCGTACATCGGTGCTGCGGTCGGTGCTGCACAGAAGGGGATGCGGCCGATTGCCGAACTCATGTTCGTCGACTTCTTCGGCGTCGGCATGGACCAGATCTACAACCAAATGGCGAAGAACACCTACATGAGCGGTGGGACCCTCTCCGTTCCGATGGTCCTCACGGCCGCCGTCGGCGGGACGTACAACGACGCTGCACAGCACTCCCAGACGCTCTACGGAACGTTCGCTCACCTGCCGGGAATGAAGGTTGTGGTCCCGTCGACGGCCTACGATGCAAAGGGACTGCTACACACTGCGATCCGTGACGACGATCCGGTCGTCTACCTGTTTCACAAGCGGTTGATGGGTATCGGGTGGCTTCCCGCACCGGACGGCCCGAAAACGGGCGTTCCCGAGGAAGCGTACACGATCCCGTTCGGCCGTGCCGACATCAAACGCGAGGGTGCTGACGCGACCGTCGTCACACTCGGATTGCACGTCCACCGTGCGCTTGCGGCCGCCGACTCGCTTGCCGATGACGGGATCGATACCGAAGTCATCGATCTTCGGACGCTGGTTCCGCTCGATATCGAAACGATCCGCGAATCGGTAGCGAAGACCGGACGACTCGTCGTCGTCGACGAAGATTACCGTTCGTACGGTCTCACCGGCGAAATCATCGCAGGGGTGGCTGAAGCTGAACTCGCCGCTCTCGACGCCGTCGAACGGGTTGCACTTCCGGACGTCCCGATACCCTACGCGCGCCCGATGGAGGACGAGGTCATTCCGGATACCGACGATATCAAAGCGGCGATTCGACGCGTTCGATCGGACGAATGAGTTCGAACGCTCCCCGCGTCGCCGTCGAGACGGCCGACGTCTGGCCCGCGGATACCGACGAGAACGAGGGCGTCGTCGTCAACTGGTTCACAAGCGAGGGGACCCGCGTCGACGAGGGCGACCCCCTCTGTGAATTCCAGGTCGAAAAGGTGAGCGTCGACGTGCCGGCACCGGCGTCCGGCATCCTCGACGAAATCGCCCTCGACGAAGACGACGAGTTCGAAAAGGGCGAGACGATCGCCTGGGTTCGCCGTGAGTAGTTCCGTCGCTCGTCTAGAGCCCGTTTCCAGTGAGTATGACTGACACTGGTCCAGCCACTGACACCGATACCGACACCGACCCGGACCCAGATTCAGACCGGACTAATAACGCACCAGCGACGAATGCCAGCGAATCCGATCTCGGCCGGACGGTCTCCGAGGAGCGGTCACTGTCTCGAATGCGACAGACGATTGCGGACCATTTCCAGGAGAGTTCTCGGAACGCGGTTCATGTGACTATAAGCCGGGAGATAGATGCCGAGACACTTCTGCAGGCGACCGAGAGTGCAGCGACGACCCTCGATGCGGACATCTCCGTGTTCGACCTCGTACTCCGCGCAGTTTCTGCGACCCTTGGCGAACACCCGGCCGTTAACGCGACGTTCGAAGACGAGACGCACGTCCTGTACGAGGAGCACAATATCGGTATCGCCATCGATATCGAGGCGGGATTAGTGACCCCCGTCCTCCGCCATCTCGATTCGAAATCCCTCGCTGAACTCGCAACGGAACGGCGACGACTGACCGAACGAGTTCAGGAAGGCGAGTACTCGATGCGTGACCTTCGCGGTGGCACGTTCACCGTCTCGAATCTCGGCGTCTTTGGCGTCGACTCGCTCACGCCGATCAGTAATCCGCCGGAGATTGCGATTCTCGGCGTCAACCGGATCCGCGAGCGCGCACAGCGTGGGTCTGACGGCGTCGTGTTCCGCAACCAGTTGCCCGTCGACCTGAGTTTCGATCACCGGCTCGTCGACGGTGCAGACGCAGCTCGATTTCTCGAGACGTTTGCGGAGCACGTGGAAAACTCGGATCGATTCGTGCCTGCGGGCTGATCATCGGGTGATCGTATTCCTTCGAACGATGCTTGGGACGACCCGAGGTGAGGGGAGTACCTTAAAAAATTGTGATGAGCCATCCAATAATGCCGGCCGTGACGAGCAGCCGTCCGAGACTTCCCAGAAACGTCGCGATAGCAAACCGTACGTAATTCGTTTCGAGCGCGGCGAACGCGTATATCGATATCGTATCGGGAAAGAAAGGAACGGACAGCGCAATCGCGAGCCCGGCATACCCATACTGCTGTGCGAGCTGTACTGAGCGTTTCTCTGACCACTCTAGTATATTCCACCTGGATCGGCGTAACCACCGAATAAGCGGCCCGGCTTGTTTGGCTTCCTGTCCGATATGGAACGCGAAAACGCTTCCCGCAGCCTTTCCGGTCGCACTTACGATCATAATACTCCCGAGCTGTCCCCACGCGGGGAGACCGAGATCAAGTGGAACGCCGAGAACGACCTCGCTGGGGCCTGGAAGGGCAAATGCGATGAGAAACGAGTAGATGAAGATAATCCCCATTCCTGGCCAGCCTGTCACCGATTCAACGAATGCTTCGATACCACCACCGCTAAGAAAGAGGACCAATGGGACGGATACTGCCATTGCGAAATTCTTCAGTAGCAATCACTATGATCATTTTCATCTAGCGAGTATCCGCATATCGTCTCGTCTTCGTCGATCTACCGCAACTTTTCCTCCACGAAAACGAGACTGCTACCAGTACTCTCGGGCTTCTACGGGGCTGATCCCAGTTTCCAGACGAACGGTGGCTCCGTAAGCAAGCGCAGACAGTAGCGTCAGAAATCCTGTCGTTCAACCTCTATTGACCGAGGCTGGTTCGAGAACGGTAGCCGCGTCCAGACGGCACGTCCGATGATCGCGCCGATCGAGCTGATAATCAACAGCGAACAGAAGTACCACGGCTTGGCCTGGACCACCGTAAGCCCTCTCGTCGAAGCGGGAACGATACCCAGCGCCAGCAAATAGAACAGGGTGAGGAGACAAATCGAGGACTGGCGGTACCCGTGCCAATAGAGCACGCCGACGAGGACACCCGCGAGCAATCCGAGTTGACCCGAATGAAGTTCGGGAATAGTGCTGAAAATCGACGAGAGGACCGTTTCAACGGTTGCCATGAGTACGTTGCTCTAGTCGGGACCCGTTCTATGCGTTGACCTGCAATTCGACAGGCCATATAACGAGTCACGCTGGGCCGATATCAGCGGCCACCTGAAGTGCAGGAGACCGCAGTCAGCGGCTCGCTGACAGAACCCGGCTCTCGCTCTCTACGCGAGTGCTCGCCAGAGCCGAACTCGTGCCCACAGCGGTACCGGTCGTTGTTCCCCGATAACCGTGGAGTTAGTTCGTTGAGAAGAGGAAAGATGGGCGGCAGAAACCAGCTACTATGGCCTCTTGAGCGAGACTTCGCGTATACGCTCTTCAATGAATGTTCGGACTATCTTTAAACGAGAAGTGACGGCATTGTGGGATAACGGAAAAGGAATCTCGCTTGCCGGAGTTGCTGTCGGCTGGGGGCTCTTAAACGGGACGCGGATGGTCTACCCTATCATTATTCCTGATCTCGAGACCGCATACGGGCTGACCCTCGCGGTTTCCGGCCTGTTGGTGAGTGTTCTGTGGTTCTTTGCGGCGATCGGCCAGTTACCCGGGGGAATGTTCGCCGATAGATACAACGAGCGCGCACTCATGGCGACGAGTACGGTTATCGTCGCAGCGGCGCTCGGTCTCGTGATTACGTCCTCCTCAGCAGTGGTACTGTTTCTCGCCACTGCAATCTGGGGACTCGGTCACTCGCTGTACCCGATCGCCAGGATCACGTTTCTCTCGAACCTGTACTCCGGGCGGCTCGGAAGCGCCCTCGGTGTGACGATGGCGACCGGTGATATTGGACAAACGGTACTTCCACCGATTGCAAGCACGCTCGCTGCAGCGGTTGCCTGGCAGGCCGGGCTCGGGTTTGTGACACCGTTTCTTGTCCTCGCTGGAATTATCATCGCTACAACGTCTACTCCACAGTCGACACGAGTTCAGTCCTCTTCCTCACAATCGATTAGTGACACACTTGGTGTGTTCGCAGAGCTTCGAACACCGTCGATTGGGCTGATGACCGCAATTTTGTTTCTCTATATGTTCATCTGGCAGTCGTTTACTGCCTTCTATCCGACATATCTCATGCAGGTCAAGGGACTCCCTCAGTCAACTGCAAGCGTCCTCTTCGGATTCTTTTTCGCTGTCGGTGTGTTCGTCAAGCCAGCAGCAGGCGCAGCGTACGATCGCATCGGAATGCGAAAATCGCTCGTCGGCATCCTGCTGCCGGCAGTTGCGGGGTTCTTCCTCCTTCCGCTCCTCGATACCGTCTGGTTCCTCGTCGGAATCACCGCGCTCATCAGCACGATGCTCGGGACCGGCGCGGTGACCCAATCGTTTCTCGCAGATTCGTTCTCCGACGAAATGCAGGGGGCAGGACTCGGCGTCGTCCGAACGGTGTCAGCGTCGCTCGCTGCTAGCGGCCCGGTCATTTTTGGGATAATCGCCGATCACGGATACTTCGATCAGGGATATCTCGCCTTAGCCGTGATCATGGCGGTCGTCATCGGTCTGACGGTTTGGATGCCGGACGTAGCGCACTCATAGGGTCTAGTTTTCTCTTCGTAATCTATCGTGTTTTCGAGTTCATTTGAGATATCCCAACTGAACTACTATTCTGTCCGCGCCTGAACTCGAGTTCTGCAAGCCCATGAACAAGAAGAACGATACCGAACGCCCCGGCGTCTCGCGACGAAACTACCTCAAATTCGGGAGTGCAACGGCGCTTTCGATCGGCGCTATCGACAGCGCAACTGCGATAGCACGGCCGGAGAGTTCCGATCAGCACAAGGGGAACCCCGACCGGATCGTAATCAAAAACGGGACGCTCGTTACGGTCGATCCCGACCTCGGCATTCTCCGCGATACGGACCTCCTTATCGCGGACGGAGCGATCGAACGGATCGACGAGTCGATCGACGAGCCGAGCGCCGCCCACCTCGACGCCGAGGATGCAATCGTCCTTCCAGGATTCGTCAATTCGCACCTGCATACGTGGCAAGCGGGCGTTCGCGGAATCGCGGGGAACTGGTCGTTCTCCGAATACCTCGAAACGATGCTCGGAGAGATCAGTCGTCACTATCGACCCCCCGACGCGTACCTCGGGAACCTCTTCGGTGCCGTCGACCAACTCAACGCCGGCACGACGACGATCCTCGACTGGTTCCACATCGCGAACTCGCCGGCACACACCGATCGTGCGATAGACGGTCTCGAAGACGCCGGCATCCGCGCGGTCTTCGCTCACGGACCGCCCGGAGACGACAGTGCAACGTGGTGGGAAGACAGTACGGAATCGCATCCGGACGATATCCGCCGGCTTCATCGCGAGCGCTTTCCCTCGGCCGACGGACGACTCACGCTGGCGATGGGAATCCGCGGCCCGGATTACTCGACTGACGAAGTCGTCACGCACGACATCGAACTCGCCCGGGAACTCGGAATTCCCGCCTCGATGCACATCGGCTCGCTCGGCCCCGGCGGCGTCGCGACGCTCGACGAACTCGGACTCCTCGGCGACGACCTCAACTACGTTCACGCGAACCGGCTGACGCGAGCGGAGTTCGATCGCATCGGCGACTCCGGCGGTTCGGTATCGACGACCCCCGAGGTCGAAATGCAGATGGGCATGGGAATGCCGGTCCTTCGCGAGACCATCGATGGAGACGCGACACCTGCCGTCGGCGTCGACATCGTCTCGAACGTCAGCAGCGACCTGTTCACGCAGACGCGAACGGCGCTGCAGGTCCAGCGCGCCCTCGATGCCCAGCCGACCGTCGAGCAAAACGAACAGATCGAAACGGTCTCGCTGTCCGCCAGACGCGCGCTCGAACTCGCGACGATCGACGGCGCTCGCGCGCTCGGACTCGACGACACGATCGGCTCGCTGACGCCCGGCAAGCGAGCGGACATCACGCTCGTTCGGACGACCGATATCAATACGACGCCGGTCCACGATCCGGTCGAAACGGTCGTCTTTCAGGCGGGCGTTGCGAACATCGATACGGTCCTAGTTGACGGACGGATCGTCAAGAAAGACGGCGTCCTATACAACGATCCCGCGAGAAAACACCGCGATCAGCTCGTGCAGTCGGGACGACGGATCCTTCGAGAAAGTGATCTCTACTGAGGACTTTCGACCTGCCGAACTCGTCGGTAGGTGCCGACCCAGAGCGTCCATCGCTTCTCGCAGGGAATATTTCCTGTTAACCGGAGTAGCGGCAGTGGCTTCGGTAAGAGGGGAAGTTAACCCGGTAGCCTTCCTGAAGTCCGATAATGTCCGAGACCGACACGGCAGACACCGGGACACCGTCTCGATTCGGCCGACTCCTCTTTGCGGGTGGGCTCGCAATACTTGCGATTCGAAACCTGACCGACCTCGAGGGGCGTATCGCCTATGCGGATGCCAAGGGAGTCCCGTCTGCGGACAGACTCGTTCCAGCGGCGAGTGGACTCCTCCTGGGTGGCAGTCTAGGCATCGGCACCTGGAAATTCCCGAAACTTTCCGCGGGAAGCGTCGCGGCGTTCCTTGCAGGCGTGACACCGGTTATGCACGACTTCTGGGCGGTCGATTCGGAATCACGCGATGAGGAACTGACGTCCTTCCTCCAAAACCTAACACTGCTCGGTGCTGCTATCGTCTTCTTCAGACGAGCGAGCGAGAACTAACGGGACTCCGAACCGCCACACCAACAACCGGTTTTTACCGAGTAACATAACGAGTTCACACTCACACGTTCTCTCCGTACACCGGAACTCGTCTTTCTCTTCAGTATCTCCGACAGGTTTTATCGTTGGGTCGCCAATGTGACGCGTATGAGCCACTTCGACCGGACTGTCGATTCCAGTGCGGAATCAGGGACGGACGCTGACCGGAATCGCACACTCGAGTCAGCGTCCAGCGAACGAACTGAATCCCAACTGCTCCCTGCGGAAGTGTTCTCGATTCTCGGCAACGATACACGAGTTGCCATCCTTCGGGCGCTCCTCGAACTCGGCGCGGACGACGCTCCCGTCAGCTTCACGGCTCTCTTCGAAGAAGTCGATATGCAGGATAGTGCGAACTTCAGCTACCATCTCAACCAGCTCACCGGCCATTTCATCACGCAGAGCGACGGCGGATACGAGTTCCGCCATCCGGGGCGGAAAGTCGTCAGTTCGATCTTCAGCGGCACACTCACCGATCGTGCGAAGTTGGGCTTTTTCCCCGTTGATGGGTCGTGTTACGCCTGTGATGGGTCACTTCACGGCTGGTACGTCGATGATACGCTCACCATCGGCTGTACCGACTGCGGGACGATTCAGGTGCAGTATCCGTTCCCGACCGGCGGCCTCGACGACCGATCACCCGACGAGTTCCTCCAGGCGTTTCACCACTACGTCCGCCACCACTACTGCCTCGCCGCCGACGGTGTCTGTCCCGAGTGCACCGGCGCGGTCGAGACCAGTCTCGTTCGCGATCCGGAATCCGACGACCGCGAGGTCGCCGTCACCCACGTCTGTCAACGCTGTGGCTACCAACTCCAATCGACCGTCGGGCTCACCCTGCTCGACAACGCCGAGGTGCTCGTTTTCCATTCCAAGCGCGGCGTCGACCTGAACACCGACCCGTTCTGGCAATTCGACTGGTGCGTAAGCGACACGCAGACGACGATCGTTTCGGACGACCCGCTTCGCGTTCAACTGACCCTTCCCTGCGCGGGAGACGAACTCGTGGTACGGCTCGACGAGACGGTTTCGGTAATCGAAACGACTGTTGCTGAACAGTCTTCCCAGTGATGACTCTATCTATCGAGTAGCGTGTTGCAACGTAATTGCTGCTGAAAACTGAAAAACGAAGAAATAACGACCGGAACGATGCCCACGTACCGGCTTACTCGAATAGTTCGACAGCCTGCTCGTAGCGGGTCGATGGCTCGTCCCAGTCGACGACCTCGAAGAAGTTATCGACGAAGTCGCCGCGGTCAGGGCCGTAATCGTGGTAGTAGGAGTGCTCCCAGACGTCGAGGGCCAGAATCGGGTGGCTGCCCCAGAGTGCGCCCTGGTCGTGCTTGTCGACGACGATATTGCGCAGTTGGTTGCTAAAGGAGTCGTAGACGAGGAGCGCCCAGCCGCCTGCAGCGGAGGCAGCGGCCTCGAACTCTCCCTTCCAGGCGTCGTAGGAGCCGAAGTCTTCCTCGATGCGAGCCGCGAGGTCGCCCGTCGGCTCGGCACCGCCTTCCGGGCTCATCGACTGCCAGAAGAGGTCGTGGAGGACGTGCCCGGAGCCGTTGTGCGTTACGTTCCGGATCGCCCCCGCCGACGAGGAGAAGTCGCCCGCTTCGCGGTTTGCTTCGAGGGTTTCTTCGGCGCTGTTCCAGCCGTTGACGTAGCCCTGATGGTGCGTATCGTGATGCCAGTTCAGAACCTGTTCGCTGATGTGTGGTTCGAGTGCGTCGTAGTCGTACGGAAGCGGTGGTAGTTCGTAATTGCTCATGTTTCTCGCATACTCGACTATACGCGGAACGGATATGAATGTTCGCTGTACTGCATTCAAGTAACCTTCCTGTCATCTTCATCTGGGGCGGAAACACGATCATCTGCTCCGAAATCGGGAATAGATTGGGTATATATATATATATATATATATATCAGTAATATGGGGTTTGCTGTGTTTTGGATGCTTTCTATTGCCTTCAGTTATCTCTCTGCGGCGGAGCACGGCTGCTATACTTTTGAAGTCAATCATTGCTGGAGGGCTCCGTCGATTGGAGTAATGGCTTGCGAGAACAGCGTGCGATAGCCGGCGTCTCACCAGCGACAACCGAGTATCCACTGTGCTTGTCCTGAGTGGTCTCATCGCTTGCGAAGGTCTGTCGATCGGAGTTCACCTCTCGCGTGCCACGTTCGAGGGCGAAGTGCGATGACCGCCGCCCCGAGATAGAACACTGCAACGACCGCGATGACGACTCCGCCGGGTATCATCGCGATCGCTGCGCTGGTCGTCCACGGCCCGGAAGCGAACGCGGTAATTCGGACGAGCCAGGCAGCGAGCAATACGGTGAAAAGCGGCAGATACACCCGTCTGAGACGGTGCGCCATCGCTTCTTCCATCGTAATCTTGAGCGTTGGCGTCCGGTAGTCCTGGCTCAACTGTCGCCGCCAGGTCGGGTTTGACACTCCAGCGGACGGATCCAGTCCGTAGCAAAGACGTTCTTCTGGAGCGTTCTGACCCTGCTCCGTCAGATGTCGTATCCTCGGTACCGTCGCGCGTCGATCACCAGGAACACCGACAGTGTCGCAACACCGATGAGGAGTATGTACTGCGGGATATCCAGTCTGGAAAACGCCCACGTGAGAATTGCCGAAATCACGAGTACCGCCCAGTTTGTCGTTCGATCCAGGCGCTGTCGCCAGAATTTCATGCGATGGATCTCACCGCGATAGAGGTGGGCCATCGCTGAACTCGGGCCCATGTCCGCCTCCAGTAGCCCGGCTCCCAGTTCGCTGTGCGCTTCGTCCGTCGAGTCTTTCTCTCCGACTGATGACTCTGTCATTGTCCTGTCTGGATCTGGTCCGATTAGACCAACAGTTGAATGTCGGCGCCCGCCATGTCCCGAACCGCCGTCGCGGCACCGACGCCCACAGTGACACCTTCGTAGAAGTCCGCTTCGTCGTAACCCATGAGGTCCATCGTCATCTGACAGGCCTGGAACTCGACGTTCATCTCCAGTGCCGTCTCGATGAGCTCGTCAATGGTGGCGGTGTCGTTGTCTTCGATTCGCTTTTTCATCATTTTCGTGGTCATGCGATCCATTCCGGGAAGCGTAGCGATCACATCTCCATTCAGCACAATAATCAGATCATCTTCGAACTCTTGGCATAACGCAAGAATGAAATTTTTGCGTGGGCGGCGGTAACGTACTCTTCGAATCGAGCGAAAAAGCGATCACCGTCCTCGGTGATCACACCCAACAGACACGTCCAGTCGCGTTGCCCAGACAGTTCGACGGACGGCCGCGTGCCGCGTGGTTTCCGCGCGGCACGCGGCTCAACTTGGACGGATTTCTTGGTTTGATCGATACAGACTACTGTGGGGTCCATCTCCCGCCGCTTTTTTTTTGAGTCCCTCGCGGAACGTTTCTTGGTCCTCAGCATCTGATTTGGCGGCTGTAGGTCGTGGTTTTTGATAGCTCAATCCCGCTTCTTTGAGCAACCGCCGGCAGCTCGGGATTGAGTACTCGACATCGTAGGTCTCGTCGAGAGACTGCTGGACGAGCGCCGGCGCGTCTACCCCAACTTCTTCGGGAGATTCGTGGACAGTTTCTTCGAACGCTTGCTGCTCTTTTTCTGAGAGTTTTCTCTTTCTCCCAGATCGATGAGCATCAGTAACGGCCTGCTCAAGCGACTCGTCAGTGTCGAGTNAGCCGTTGTGTCGGCTTCTTTTCCTCGACCTTGTCGAGTGCGTCGTGAAGTTCTTCGACAGAGATCTCGTCGAGGTGGTCCATTAGAAACAGTAACAATCTATGGGCTGACAATTCTAATGGTTACTATAGGCACCAGCTACGTGTCAGTATATAGTTGAGCCAGTTTGAGACGTGAACGGGTCGTGCAGTCGCGTTGAAGTGATACCTGCAGACCTGCCGTGGCATCTCTCACGGATCGTGTCTGTTCACCTGTCCGTGAATAGGACGCTTTACCGCTGGTTCGCTATGAAAGACACATGTCAGCCACGATCCTCGTCGCGTTCGACGACTCGCCACAGGCAACCGCCGCCCTGCGCCACGCGCTCTCGACGTACGACGACGCAGTGATCCGCGTCCTGTACGTGAACGACCCTCGTCAGTGGGCCGGTTCGGACGGTATCGACGGCATCTTCTCCGTGGAAAAGGCCTTCGAACGATCACAAGAGGCTGCCAATGAGATTGTCGCGGTCGCGACGGAAATCGCCGCCGAATACGATGCGGAAATCACGACGGCGATCGAGGTTGGAACGGTCGCCGAGACGATCATCACCGACGCCGAGGACCACGATATCGATCACATCGTCCTCGGCAGCCACGGCCGACGCGGGCTCCGTCGGTTCCTGCTCGGAAGCGTCGCTCAACGGGTTGTCCGTCGGTCGCCTAGCTCAGTGACGGTCATTCGAGAAGGAACGCCGACTACCGACTAGATGCATGATGCATACGGTCCCGACTGGACGAACTCGGTCCACGTGCCGTTACGACCAATCGAGTTCGAAACGGCGGGTGATCATATCAGTTCCACCTGGTATCGTGGTGCTTGCTCGAGCTATTATAGCGTTCTGAGACGCAAGGCGTGCCGTATTGTACACCTATCNGATCATATCAGTTCCACCTGGTATCGTGGTGCTTGCTCGAGCTATTATAGCGTTCTGAGACGCAAGGCGTGCCGTATTGTACACCTATCGGGGCAGTATCGGGTGCGCTGCTCATCGAGACGGCTGTGACGGTTCATTCGCCGGGTGTGGCTCTTTGGCACTCGGAATAGACGGTATGGCAATGACGACTCGCACGTTGAGAACCGACGAAGGCACCATTGAGGCAACCAAGATGGGAACGAGAGACGACAAGCACACCAGGGACATCAGTCCCCCGTCGGAGTGAGCGATCGTGCCGACCGCAGCTGATCTCCTCGTCGCGTGCCTCGAAGCGGAGGGCGTCGAGTACGTTTACGGGCTGCCGGGCGAGGAAATCGAGGAGTTGCTGTTTTCGTTGCGGGAATCCTCCATCACGTTCGTGCCGACCCGTCACGAACAGGGAGCGGCGTTCATGGCGGATGTACACGGGCGGCTAACTGGCGAGGCGGGCGTCTGTCTCTCGACGCTCGGACCCGGTGCGACGAACCTCGTTACCGGCGTCGCTGACGCCCAACTCGACAAGAGCCCGGTCGTCGCGATCTCCGGTCAGGGCGGCCGCGAGCGCCTCCACAAGGAGAGTCACCAGGCGCTCGACGTGGTCGACATCTTCGAACCGATCGTCGAGTGGAACGCCCAGATCGCCGCGCCCGAGGTCGTCCCCGAGTCGATCCGCAAGGCGTTCAAACTCGCCGAGTACGAGAAGCCGGGGGCAACCCACCTCGAGTTCCCCGAGGACGTCGCCGCCGAGCCGATCGACGCGAGTCCGATCCCCGCACGTCAACAGGTGCGCCGCCCGGACCCGGATACCGAATCGGCGGTCCGAGCGGCGAACGTGATCGAAGACGCCGAGCGCCCGATCCTCCTCGCGGGCAACGGCGCGGTACGAACTCGCGCGTCGGATCGGCTGCGCGCGTTCGTCGACCGCCTGAATATCCCTGTCGTCGCCACGTACATGGGAAAGGGGGCGATCTCCGACCGCGAGTCCGCCTCGCTGATGACCCTCGATTCCGGGCCGGACGACGAAGCAGCGAGCGCGATCGAGGTGGCCGACTGCGTCGTCACCGTGGGCTACGATATCGCCGAACACGATCCGGCGGCGTGGAACCCCGATCTCGAGACAGCGATCGTCCACGTCGACCACGAACCCGCCGAGGTGTACCGCCACTATAATCCCGCCGTGGAAATCGTCGCGGACGTCGGCGCATCGCTCGAAGCGATCGGCGAACAGCTCTCGGCGGAGGCCTGTTCGCTGTGGTGTGCGGATCGCCACGACCGAATCTTCGAGGACGTTACCGCTCCCCCCGACTCGACCGATCCCGTTACCGTCACGAACGCGCTTCCACTGCTCCGCGAGGCGCTGGCCGACGAGGACGTGCTCGTCTCCGACGTGGGCCACCACAAACTCGCGATCGCACGGAACTACCCGACCTACGAACCCAATACGTGCGTGATCTCGAACGGATTGGCCAGCATGGGTATTGCCGTTCCCGGGGCGCTCGCCGCCGACCTCGCCGTCGATACGAACGTGGTCGCGGGGACCGGCGACGGCGGCTTCCTGATGAACGCCGCGGAGATCGAGACCGCAACCCGACTCGGCTGCGAGTTCACGATCGTCGTCTTCACCGACGACGACTACGGGCTCATCTCCGCCCAGCAGGTCGATCACCGCGGCGAGTACACGGGAACGTCGCTCACAAACCCCGATTTCGTGGCGTTTGCCGAGAGCTTCGGCATCGAAGCGCGTCGTCCCGAGACGTGGGACGAGGTCGAGCGCGCGTTCGCCGACGCGGTTCCGTCGGACGAGTTGACGCTGATCGAGTTACGCTTGGATGTCTCTCGTTCGGATTTGAGCGGCTGATCTCCGCTTTGGCTTACAAAGCGAAGTAGACGACTCCGGTATGCATTTTCGATATCGTATAGAGGAAATATCAGTACTATCCGCGTCCGGAACTGTCTAGTTCTGGCTCCCCTCGGTCGGCGTTTTTCCGTCGGGCGCTTGATGCGGTCTGTGATGGTTGTAGTAGTGCATAATGTTTTCAAGACCCTTGCGAGCGATCGTCCGACTGTCCACACACGAGTTCTGGAAGCGGCCGAGTCGCAGTTTGGGGGTGTGAAACCGATTTTGGTGCGGTTTCGGTCAGTGTCGTCGATCTGATCGCTTCGGCCGACCGAGAAAGGACAGTCCAATAGCCGAATTGATCGACGAGAGACTCAAAATCCCAAAGATCGTAGTTCTCGTGGAGTCAATACGGGAACGAAATTGATATACTACTGTTATATATGGGAACAATATGACATCACGTGGATCAACTTTGGCTCGATGTATATTGCAGAATACAAACAATAATACTTGCCGTTGACCGTGACAGCAGTCTCGTCACCTGCGACCCGCGACGGTGATGCCGTCCAAGATGTAACGCGTTCTGCTATCGAGACGAATCGCCGATTCATCGACCACTGGTGAACTCCGTTCTCCAAGAGGTTGCACGAGAGGTCTGCTCTCGTGAACGCTGGCGGATCGCGTCCGTTATCAGCCAGCCGATGTACCCGGTTCCAGACCGCACGCCGGATAGCGTCCCTGAGGCTCCGCCCGGTGCAGTGTCGCCCGCGTTCGAAACCTCGTTTCGAGTGATGAACTCGAGTTCACCTTGCGACGACAGAACTCGCGGGAAAAGGGCGTTCGAGCCGGAAATTGACGGGCAGAGTTGTCGGTGCTATCGCTCTAGAAGCGTCAGTGGGCGGCCGAGACCCGCGTCCTGTTTTTAGCGAGAAAGTGGGAGTTCCTATTCGTAGAGATTGCCGAGCAGGTAGGCGGTTGCGCCCGTTGCAATCACGATAGGGAGCCACGAGACGTACGCTGTAACCGTCTGGTTCGAATCGAGTATCGCGTTAAGAGTGAAGTGACTCCACCCGAGCAGCATGAAAACGGTCATTGCGGCAAGAGTCACTTGGATGATGAGGGCTGCGAAGGGAATCTCCGGCCGCTTTTCCTCCGTGTGAGATTGCACGTCCGGCTGGTTGGTAGCCATGGTTGTTTAAAAGAACGTGATATTGATATGCGTTGTCGTGTTGCAGGACGTATGAGAACAGCCGTAAGCGTTTCAGCCCCGTTCCGTGATCGTGATCGTCGTTCCGATCTTGCTCTCGAGATCGTTGTCCGGCCGCTCGTCCCGATCGATACGAAATGCAGTGGATTTCCATGCCGTCGAACCCGGCGTCGACCGCGTTCAGCCGCGGCCGCGAAGCCCGCGATAGCGTCACTTCTACCGGCCCACCTGATTCTTCCCGGCGTATCTTTTTCACCGGTTCGAGTGACTCACTACGTGCGATGCTCGAACTCTACCAAGCCGAGGACTGTCCGTATAGCGGGAACGTGCGCGAGAAACTGATGGAACTCGGTGTTTCGTACGTTACTCACAACCCGCGTACGTCGGGTGGGGAACTTCGCAATCAACAGACGCTGGACGAGATGGAGAACATCGGCGGAGAGGACCAAATCCCGTTTCTGGTCGATCATCGGCGGGGTATCGAAATATACGAGAGCGACGATATTATCGAATACCTCGACGAACACTACGACTAGCGAGCCGAACACGGGCGCATCTCCCGCCGAACTCAATATCCATACTATCCGTTCGGTATCAATATATCGTGCTATTGTGGTCACCGTTCTGAACATAGCAAATTGTTACTATTTTCTCGCGAGTGACCAGATAATGTCCGACGCAAACGGACCGGCACGGCGATCGATCCTCCAGACCGGAGTCGCGATGAGTTCGCTCGCGATGGCGGGGTGTCTGAGCAGCCTCGGCAATACCGGCGGGGAGCAATATACGGTCGGCTACGGCGAGTACGAGACGACCGTCGATTCGGCCGCGTTTCCCGGTGAACTCCAACTGTACTGCGTCCAAACCGGGTGGTCGAACTGGGATTCCGTCATGGAGGCTTTCGAGGACGAATACGGCGTTTCCCTCTACGACGCGCAGGGATCGTCCGGCGAAGCGCTCGACGATATGCGAGCGAACGCCCAGAACCCGACCCACTCGGCGTACAACGGCGGGTATTCGTTCGGTCTCGAAGCCATGAACGACGACTTGACGACGGATTACAAACCGGAGAACTGGGACTTGGTTCCCGACGATCTCAAGACCGACAACGGTCACGTGACCGCGACGCGACAGATGACGACCGCGGTAACCTACCGGACCGACGTGTACGAGGAGCGGGGGCTGGAACCGCCGGAGACGTGGGAGGATCTCAAGCACCCCGATATCGCCCAGGACCTCGCGTTCACGCCGCCACACACGGCGAACGGGCAGGCGTCGGCGCTGTCGGTCAACAGCGCGTACGGCGGCGACCTGGACGATCTTGACCCAGTGATCGAGTACCACGAGGCGATCGCCGACCACGGGGCCGATTTCCGCCGAAACGTCGAAGGGCCGGTGACCAGCGGCGAAATCTCGACGGTCGTCGAGTACGACTATACCGGCCTGAACCTGAAGTACAACAACGTCGAGTTCAACGAGGACCAACTCGACGTCGCGATCCTCACGGGACCGGACGGCGAGCCGGGCGCGATGAACGTTCCGTACGGGTACGCGCTGCTTCGCAACGCCCCCAACCCCGAGGCGGCGAAGCTGTTCATGGACTACGTGTTGACGCTCGACTGCCAGGAACTGTTCTTCGACGCCTACGTTCGGCCGATTCGAGCGGCCGAACTCGACCAGCCCGACGAGTTCCCTCCGCAGTCGGCCTACGAGGCGGCGCAGTTTACGGTCGATCAGGAAGAACTCGTCTCGAAGCAGGACGATATCCAGGCGGAACTGGTCGATCGAACGCCGCTGCAGGGGGCCCAGTGAGATCGCAGTATGTCCGTCCGCGAATCGACGGCGGCGTCGGTGCGTCGAGTCGCAGTTTTCGCGGCGACGACCGCCAGACCGACCACGGAGCGCGAGCGAGAGCGGCGGCGAATCGCGATCATGTGCCTGCCGTTCTTCGCGCTCGCGACCGTCGCGGGGTTCGTTCCGCTGGCGATGCTCGTTCGAATGAGCGTCGCGGCGGACGTGATCTGGATCGAGGGTTGGTCGCTCGACGCGTGGCGGACGCTGCTGACGGAGCCGACGTATCGGCGGGTTGCGTGGAACACGGTCTGGTTCGTCGGACTGGCAACGGTCGTCAGCGTCGTCCTCGGCGTCGCGGTCGCACACGTCCTCGAGAAATACGATCTCCCGTTCGAGCGTGTAGTCGTCGCAGCGGTGTCGTTTCCGATCGCACTGCCCGGGATTATCGTCGCGATCTTGGTCATCGCGATGCTCGGCCGACAGGGACTGGTAACGAACGCGATTGCGGCCGTCACCGGAACGAGCGCAATCGACCTCGCGAGTGCAACGGCCATTACGGGGCTGTTCCTCGGCTACGTCTACTCGCTCGTGCCGCGAGCAACGATGGTGTTGCGGGGGACCTATGCCGAGGTCAACACGCAAGCCGAGGAAGCCGCTCGATCGCTCGGCGCGAGCCGTTGGGAGACGTTCTACCGCGTGACGCTGCCCGAAATCCGCCCTGGGATCGCCGCCGCAACGATCCTGACGTTCCGCTCCGGACTGGCGATCTTCGGCACGGTGTTGCTCCTCCAGAGCCATTACGTCATCACGCTGCAGATCCAGCGCGAGATCAGCGTCGGGACGTACAGACCCGACGTGGCAGCCGCAATCGGCCTCGTCTACGTCGTCTTCATCGTCGCGTTCACGTTCGTCGGGCTCCGGTTCGTCAGGACCGACACGGTGACTCTCTAATATGAGCGACGACGCGGAGCCCCAACGCAGGTCGCGATCCGGCGTCGGCGTCGAGCCGAACTCGCGGACTGATGGCGGAAGCGTCGAGACGACAGTCGAAGCGTGGACACCGTCGCGACCAGCGCTTTCGACCCGACTCGGTCGCCCGCTCGTTCTCGGGATCGTCACACTCGTCGTCCTCGTTCTCAGCGTCCCGGTCGTCGTGACGTTCGTTTCCTCGTTCGCGGAGACGGCAACGGGAATCCTTCCGCGAGGATTTGTAACCTTCGAGCATTGGCGCGACGTACTCGGATTGGGAGACGATCAAATGGCCGTGATTCCGGGGCTCGCGTTCAGCCTCGCAATCGCGACTGGCGGGATGATACTGAACGTCGTCATCGGCGTCCCGATCGCGTACGCGCTCACGAGATACGAGTTCTACGCTCGAGACTGGCTCAACACGCTCGCGATTGTACCCCTCGTTCCGGGCGTGGTTCTCGGACTCGCCTTCGTGCAGACGTATCCGAACCACGGCCGCTCCGCCCTGGGCCTGATCGCCGGCTACTGCTTGCTCAAATCACCGTACATGGTGCTGACGGTGCAGAGTTCGTTTCAGTCGATGGACCTCGTTCGCTTAGAGGAAAGCGCCCGATCGCTCGGTGCCTCGTGGCCGCGGACGTTTCTCACGGTCGTCGTTCCGCACGCGAAGCGGGGCATCCTCGCGGGCTGTATCATCACCTGGACGCTCGCGGCCGCGGAGTTCAATTTCACGTTCATGGTGGTAAGCGGTAGTCCGGACCCGTTTGCGGTCTTCCTCTATCGTAATACCTCGAATGCGACGTATATGCAGCAGGCGGCGGCAGTGTCGGTGTACTTCCTGCTCGTCGTCTCCGCGATCGCCGTGCTTCAGCTAATCGGCAATCGAGGATTCACAACTATTCGAGACCAATGAGACACACGAATACCAGATATTTCAACCGAACCGTTCACCGACCGTTTTCGGAACCCGGCCGTGTCGGCGGTGATACCGTATGAGCGAGGTCACGCTCGAGTCGCTGACCAAACGGTACGGCGACGAGCTGGCCGTCGACGGCATCGACCTGACGATTCGTGACGGAGAGATCCTCGGGATCGTCGGCCCGTCGGGCTGCGGGAAGACGACGACGCTCCGGACCATCGCAGGCTTCGAGACGCCGACGCGCGGCCGAGTTCGTTTCGACGGCGTCGACGTCACGCACGTTCCGCCGGAAGAGCGACATGTCGGCCTCGTGTTCCAGTCGTACGCGCTCTTCGATACCATGACCGTTCGCGAAAACGTCGCGTTCGGACTGAAAATGCGAGACGTTCCCCAGCGCGAGCGCCGCGAGAGAGCGAGCGCGTTGCTCGAGATGCTCGACATCGCCGCGCTGGCTGATCGCCGGCCCACGACGCTCTCGGGCGGGCAACAGCAACGCGTCGGGCTCGCACGAGCGCTCGCGATCGAACCCCACGTCCTCTTGCTCGACGAACCGATGACCGGACTTGATGCAGCGCTCAAGGCCCGCCTTCGAACGGAGATCCGCGACCTCCTCGCCGACCTCGGCGTCACTGCAATCTACGTGACCCACGATCAGGAGGAAGCGATGGCGATGTGCGATCGAATCGCCGTGTTGAACGCGGGGACGGTCGAACAGGTCGGGACGCCGTCGGCGATCTACCGCCGCCCCGCAAACGCCTTCGTTGCAAACTTCATCGGGAACTCGACCCTGCTCACCGGGGTTGCCGAAGACGGCCGCGTCGATCTCGGATTCGCCGAACTCGAGGTCGCGGCCGCGACGAACGGTACAGTTACGGTCGCAGTACGGCCCGAAGCATTCGAGTTCGAGCGAGAGGGGTCGATCGACGCCGAGGTGACGAGCGCGACGTACCTCGGCGATCGGACGCAACTGACGGCGACGCTCCCCGACGACACGACGGTGGCGTTGCACGCTGATGCCGCCGAAACGTACCGGACCGGAGAGACGGTCTCGCTCTCGATCGACGATACCAGCGTTCACGTTCTCGAGTGACCTCGGGATCGGTTTCGTGGTTTCCCTTACGCTTCGCCCTCGATTCCCATCTCACGCTCGAACTGCGCGAAGAACTCGGTCATAAACTGCCAGCGGGACCGTCCGAGGGACCGGCCGGCCGACGTGTACAATCTATCCAGCCGTTCTCTTGCCCACTCCCGAAGGAGCGTTACGTCCGGACAATCTGGCCTCTCCAGTCCCGAAACCGACGCGTTCTCGATCACCGCGTATGTTTCGCCCGCTCTCCCCGATCTCTCCCCGACGATACAGGCCAACCGCACGAGACCGCGCGCGCCGGTCGCCTCCAACTTGTCCGCATCGAAGAGTAGTTTCGCTTCGATCGTCTCCGGCGTCGGTGAACTCGCTCGGATACTGTGGGTGCGGATACAGTGCGTGATCGCCTCGGTTCGTTCGGCCGAAACCGATTCGGACCCGAGAAGCGTCGCCGCCTCCGTCGCAGCCCACTCGTCGTGATCGTCGATCTCGCCCGTCCGTTCAAGCGGGCGACCGATGTCGTGAAACCACGCCGCCGCGGCGAGGACCGCCCTATCGACGGGCTCCTCGCACTCGTCTGCTAACCGCAGCGAAAGGGTCCGAACTCGATTGGCGTGGTACCGATCGTGCGCCGGCAGCGCCGATTCGTAGTAGGGCAGCGACAACTCGCGAGCGAGCGGGGCCAATTCCTGTCCCATAGCTTGCGTGAGTAGTCTCCGTCTAGATACTATAGTGATTATGGAGTGCTCAGATAACGGTTCGAACCGAGCTGAACTCGACGATGGATCGCTTCCGGAGACCGTCGCGACCGACGAGTTCTGTTCGCTCGAGAGTTCAGGTGTCGCGGACGAACGTGACGGGACACGGCGCGTTCAGCAGTACCGTCTGAACCGTACTCCCGAGGATGGCCTTGCTGGATGGCGACCGTCGGTGTCCGCCGACAACGACGCGGTCGGCGTCGACGTCTTCGGCGATCGCAACGATCCCGTCGCCCTTCTTCCGCGTTGCAGCCCGGGTCTCATACTGGATCTCGTCCGACAGTTGCTCTCTCATGTCACGAATCACGGTCATTTGGTCGGCCAGTTCGTTCGGATCGACGCGACCGGTCTCGTGATCGAGTACGTGTTCGACCGTCTCCTTGTAGGATTTCGTGTCGAAGATATGGACGAAGACGACGCGGGCGTCGGTCGGACGCGCCAGTTCTTCGACGGCGTCAACGAGCGTCTCGCTTCTGGACCTATCGGCTTCGCCAACTCCGAGAACGATGGTATCGAGGGTCGGATTCATCGACGCTGCACCCATTTGCCTAGCCAAGGGACAGTGGATGCAAATGCCTTTTCATATATTTACTCTATTTCGAGTATCTCTATCGTCGGTCGGTGCTGGATGGCGTACCGATACTGTTCTTCCGATACTGACAGTCCGGATCGGCACCACTAAGAGCACTGTTCCCCCTAGATCCGCACGAGAACAACCCGGACAGTCGGACGCTTTCGGAACTCGATCAGCATGAGGGAATTCATCGTCGCCATCGTTGCCGGTATCGTGCAGGGAATCGTCGAGTGGTTACCGGTTTCAAGTCAGGGAAACCTGGCGCTGGCCCTGACGCTCATGGATGTCAATCCTGAGAGGGCACTCCAACTCGCACTCTTCTTCCAGCTCGGGACGACGGTTTCCGCAGCCAGTTATTATCGTGACGATCTCGAAACTGCGTTTCACTCACTCTCGGGGTGGCGTCCCGACGCCGCCTACCGCGGGGACAATGCGATCACGTCCTATCTCGGTATCGCATGTCTGATGACTGGCATCGTCGGAATCCCGCTTTATCTCTTTGCCGTTGATCTCGCGGGCCAACTTACCGGCGGTGCCTTCATTACGATCATCGGTGTCCTTCTCCTCCTTACGGGGGGTATCCAGTACACTTCGGAGTCCGTCTCGATGGGAGTTCGCGAGACCCCGACGCTACGTGACTCGCTGCTGGTCGGTGCCGTTCAGGGCGTTGCTATCCTTCCCGGTATTTCCCGCTCCGGGGTGACGACCAGTGCCCTTCTGTTTCGACGCTACAACCCCCCGGACGCGTTTCGGCTTTCTTTTCTCCTTTCGATTCCGGCCACTCTCGGCGGGGCAGCACTCACCGTTGTCGGTGCCGGTGGTCTCCCGGGAATCAGTCCTGCCGCAGCGGCGACAGCGCTCCTCGTCAGCGCGGTCGTCGGATACGTCATGATCGATGCGCTCGTTCGCGTCGTCGATCGCATCTCCTTTTCGACCGTCTGCTTCGGATTGGGTGGACTCGCTATCGTCGGTGGCGGTGCCGTTTCGATACTCGTGTGACCTCCTATCCTCTCGCTCGTGCTCGCTCCTTGAGAGTAGCGTGAAACGAAGGTTTCACGGACCAGCGAACGGCAGTAAAACTGCCGTGAAAAGACGGGCTTCCTGCGTCCACGACGGTGTTTGATTGCGTCTGATAGCCCACCAGACGACATCCGGCGAACGCGCTTTGCAGGAACCGACGCGGTTCCTGTAGGGAGCGCAGTCTCCACAGGCGTTCGAGTCGCAACGGTGATTTTCGCAGTCGCTTGGAGAGTTCTGTTCTCCATGATCGGCGACGATGGATTCGCCCACCCGCAGAATCGGTCCTCCCGAGAGGGAACACTATTGTAAAATACTTTCAATACCGATTACGGTGGTGTGGAATTAGTATGGCTATTGGACTGATGGGATATCCGGAAGATAGCTCCTTTAGCGGGATAATTTGGGGGATAATGTCTGGTTTTATTTTCTCACAGCACCTAGGAGATCCCCGATACAAAACGAAGTTTCATTCCCTTAAATGGTTTTTTACCGCATAGTAATCGATATCAGCTCTCTATATTCACAGCTCTTCTCTCACCAGGAGACTTGCGTATATTGTACTTTTCCACTGGTGGTGAACCAGTCGATGGGCCCTCACTACGAGTTCGTCTTTCTCACCGAATCGAAGCCGAGTTCGGCGTTCGTGAACTCGTCCTGAAGTGTATCGTCTCCTCGGCTAGCAAGCAGTATGCTATGGTAGTCACTGCAAGTCAGTACACACCTGATCGAACGACGGCGATGCGATCAGTCTGTGAACAGTTTCAGTTGTTACTAGCGTGAAATCCGGTGGTCATGACTTGCCCCGATCAACGAACGGGGGGTCGCCATGACGGGTCGTGTGCACGTGCTTCTGTGTCCCTGGAACGTTCGATGGCTCCCTTCGTCGGAGAGCGATCGTCAGCGATGATACTCCTGTACCGACTTACCAGGGGCGGCCGTCGGCCGTCGGATCGATTGTCTCGATCAGCGACAGCGTCCAGCGTTGCTGATCCCCACCGTTCCACGACCACTGGATGATATCGGCCCCATCGGCCATCGATGCATCGGCGACGTCGAGGACGGCACCGCTGTTGTGGTTCTCGATTCGGACGGTCCCGTCGCCGTTTTCGATAAACCGCCATTTTTGCATCGTGCCGGTCCACCACGTCCACTGGGTAAGTCGCTCGCCATCGTCGAGCGATCCATCCGGCACGTCGAGGGCCTTCCAGCTGTTTTGGTTCATCAGGCGGTACTCTTCCCCGCCGACGTGCTCGACCCACCAGTGCTGGTGTGCCCCGCCGTCGTACGACGACTGCTCGACGGTGTCGCCATCGTCGGTGCCGGCAGCGGTGACTGCCATCGGTTTCCCACTGTTGACGTTCTCGATCCGGTAGATTCCGTTCGGGACTGCGCCCGTACCTACATCGCCAGCGTTCGGCAACGGCGACTGCAGACTCGGCGTCTTATCGCCACCGATGATCGGCCACCCATCATCGGTCCACTCGAGGCGGTCGAGGAAGAACTGTCGAGCGGGGACGCCGTCGATGAACTCGGCGTCGTCTCGGTCGTAGGCGTGGTAGACGAACCAGTAGTCGCCGGCATCGTCGACCGTCACGTCGCCGTGTCCCGGGGCGGGAAACCGATCGTTTCCGGTGAGTTGTGCGATGCCGGCATTGTGCTCGTCGTAGGTTCGCAGATCCGTTCCGGACGGATCGGTGTACGGACCGAAGAAATCCGGTGATCGACCGACTTCGACCTCGTAGGTGCTGTCGTACCCGCCACAGCACGTCCCCGTTGCGACGAACAGGTACCAGTAGCCGTCGCGATAGAACACGGTGGAGCCCTCGTAGGCCTCCCCAGCGACTTGCTGTCGCGTTGCTGGCTTCCAGTCCTGAAGGTCGGCCGTAAGCTCCGCCACGGAGATTCCCTGGAAGCTTCCCCAGAACAGGTACGGGATTCCACCGTACTCGACGAAGTAGCCGTCGATGGTGCCACCACCCGTCTCCTCGTCACCGAGAACCTGGCCGTAGTCAGTAAACGGCCCATCCGGTGTGTCGGACTTCGCGAGTCCGATCCCGAACTCGCCGCTCTCCCAGGGTCGTGGTTCCAGCGAGTAAAACAGCACCCACTCGCCGTCGTAGTAGTGGATGTCCGGGGCCCACACCGAACCGTACGTCCAACCGGGTCGCGAGTCGAAGGCCTCCCCGACGTACGTCCAGTCGTGAAGGTCGTCCGAGCGCAGTATCGGTACCAATAGCTCTTCCGAGTCATCCGCTCCGTCGTCGCGATCCATGTTCGTCCCGTAGGCCCACCACGTTCCGCTCTCGTCTCGATGGATCGTCGGATCGGGGAAGTGCTGCCCGTACAGTTCATTGTGATAGTGCGTCGAGCTATCCGGTGATGCCTCGACAGCGTCGCTCGCTCCGCTTACGCCGAGCGTAACGAGTGTACCGGCACCGAGCGTCTGCAGTACTGTTCGTCTCTTCGGATCGCTTCGATTGGTATTCTCAATCATCCGAGTCGGTAATCCAGAAAGATAGATAATAATCTTTCGCTGATGCTTCCGAGTCGCTTACCGATTCACGTCCGAGTTCACACCGGAAACCGTCCACCGCTGGCTATCGGCACCGGTCCACGGTCGCTGGAGCACGTTCGTTCCGTCGCCGTTCGATCCGTTCGCCGTGTCGGCAACCAGTCCGCTGTTGATGTTCTCCAGTCGATACGTACCGTCGCCGTTCTCGAGGAGGTGCCATCGCTGTGTCGGGTGGCCGTTCGACGGCCACTGTTGGATGTTGCCACCGTCTGTCGTACTCGCACCGGCGACCTCGAGCAGCTGGTCGCTATTGGCGTTCTCGAACGCGTACGCCTCGTTTCCCCAGTCGCGAACGCGCCACCGCTGGCACGCGTGTCCGGTGTCCGGATACAGCCGAACGTTCGCGCCGTCGCTCGTGCTGGCGTCTGCCACCTCCAGGAGCGAGCCGGTCTCGACGTTCGCGACGCGGTACGTTCCCTCCGCAAGCGGACCCGTTGTCGCACACTCGTCGCCGGATCGAGATCGCGGGTGCTGGGCGGTCGGCGTTCCGTAACACCCGAGTACCGGCCAACCGTCGTTGTCCCACCTGATTCGATCGGCCAGCATGATCCGGTTCCACGTCCCGTCGACGTACTCCGGCTCCCGTCGATCGTAGGCGTGGTACAGGAGCCACAGGTCGTCGGTATCGTCGCGGATCGCTGTGTTGTGGCCGGGGCCGGGGAACCGACTGTTGCCGCTTACGATGGCCACCCCGCTGTTGTGATCGTTCAGATTTCGCAGGTCGGTGCCGTTCTGGTTGGTGTACGGCCCGAGGGCGTTCGCCGATCGGCCGACCTCGATCTCGTAGGTGCTGTCATAGCCCTCACAGCAGTAGCCGGTCGAGTAAAACAGGTAGTAGTAGCCGTTCGCCTCGACGATCTTCGCCGCCTCGCGATTATCGCCCGCGAGGTGGACCGTCGTTCCGTTTACGTAATCCGTTCCGTCCGGCGTGAGTTCGACGCCGTATATTCCGTAGAAACTTCCCCAGACCATGTACGGCGTTCCGTCGACGACGAAAAAGTCCGAGTCGATGGCGTTCGTCATCGACAACTCGTCCTCTCGGAACACCGGCCCCTGATCGGTGAACGGACCCTCCGGTGTGTCCGCGGTCGCCAGGCCGATTCCCGGGTTATCGCTACTGCCCCACGTTGAGTAGGAGTAGTACAGGTAGTACTGGCCGTTGTAGTAGTTGATGTCGGGTGCCCACAGCGACGCATCGTCGTCGCGCCAGTCCGGATAACTTTCGAAGGCTTCCCCGACGTACGTCCAGTCGTGGAGATCCGCCGATTTCACGATCGGAACCATCTCCTCCTGATCCTCGCCGTCTTTCTCCATGTTCGATGCGTACGCGTAGTACATGTCGCCGACGCGGACCACGGTCGGGTCAGGAAACACGCGATCGGCATAGACCGGGTTGTGATAGTGCTCTCCGTCGTTGTCAGCCCTCGCTGTACGCGTTCCGCCGCCCGGATATCCGAGTGCGCCGACTGCTCCTGCACCGATTGCCGCGAGAACGTTCCGTCGCTTGTGGCTATTACTATTAAACACCATGCGATCGTCACTATTCCAACCATTTACATAAATATGTGCGTCCGTCAGGTTTCGCAGCCGTAATCGACCCGACGAACGACGCTACCATCGCCATCAGCGGTGCCGGCTCGCCATCGGTCGAGTTCAGTTGCGTTCGGTCGCCATCCGCCGGTGCACGATCGCTCGCTGCGCGGCGACGTATACCGAACGAGTTTCGGTATAACAGAATAGGATTCTCCAAAGCAGAATGCAGGGTGAGACGACGTATTGAACTCGGCCGCGACCAGTCACTCGCTCGTTCCGTGGGGCGGTTCGCCCGAGTTACCGAGTCTCGACACGGTAGTGTCGCGTTTCAGTTGCAGCGTCCGTGATCCAGAGTCGATGTTGCCGTCTCGTCCGGCCGCTGTAGATTACGAGTGTACTGTTGTAATCTCCCACTCTATTTCGGATGAACTCGCTGCGGATCCCGAGTTCCAGCCTCGCATAAGGACGGACCATCGTTCTTCATCCAGCTAGCTTTGTTCTGGAACATAGAATTCTGTTTTCGAAGAATGAACACAGATGTCGCCGTGCGTCGCTTCGGTTTTCGATTCCGACCTGACTTTCCGGGCCAGCTCCGAGCCGTCGTCGTGAGTGAGACGGCAACGCCCGGCGGCGAGTCGCATCCGAATCACGCAATTCCACAGAACTATAACGCCCGATGAACGTACTGGAAACTATGCGTGGACTAGCCAAAACCAGCCGACAGCAGGGAGCGATGGAACTCGTCGATCGCGAACGCCCTGCACCCGAACCGGACGAAGCACTGATCGAAGTCGACTACGCGGGGTTGTGCGGAAGCGATGCGGGAATTTACGAGTTCGAGTCGGCGTTCGAACGGATGGAGCTTCCGACCGTCATCGGACACGAGTACACCGGTCGGATTATCGAGACCGGCGACGACGTGACGAACTTTGCGGTCGGCGATCGGGTCGTCGAGCGCCCGATTCGGGGCTGCGGCGAGTGTTACCAGTGCCAGATCGGCGAGGAGAACGTCTGCCAAAACGCGGTTATCACGGGCGTCGACCACGACGGCGCGTACGCGGGCTACGTTTCCGTTCCCGAGACGGCGCTTCATCCCGTCCCTGACGACGTCGAACCGAAACACGCCGCGCTCGTCGAACCGACGAGCATCGGCGCGCGTGCGGTCATCGAGAACTCCCGCGTGAGCCCCGGCGACCGCGTTATGGTCGCCGGACCGGGTCCGATCGGGCAGCTCACGGCCCAGATCGCGCGGGCTCAGGGCGGCGAGGTCGTCCTCGCCGGCGTCGGCCAAGACGCCGAGTACCGTCTCCCGCTGGCCGAGGAACTCGGCTTCGAGACGATCAACATCGAGGCCGACGATCTCGAGGAGCGGCGGGACGAACTCACCGACGGCGTCGGCTACGACGTGGTCTTCGATACGACCGGCCACCCGTCTGGATTACCGATGGCGGTCGACGAAGTCCGCAAGGGCGGGCAGATCGTCCTCGTCGGCCAGACCGGCGAGACGACGATGCCGTACTCGCCGCTCGTCCGCGCGGAGATCGACCTGCAGTGCTCGTACGCGTCGATGTACGAGGACTTCGAGCGGTCGCTTCGACTGATCGCGTCCGGCGACGTCGACCACGCGACCTTCCTCGACGATCGGTTTAGCCTGCTCGAAGCCGACGAGGCGTTCGAAACGTTCCTCGCCGGCGGGACCTGCAAACCCGTCTTCGACGCGTCGGTACTGCGGGATTGATTGCGGCTCTCGGTACCCGTCTTCTCGCCGTTGTCCCGCCGCTTTTGCCCGGTTGCCAGCCATAGCGCCCCGCCGATTATCTCGGTGGACAGACGGAAGTTTTAGTAGCGGCTGTCGTAATTCACGAACGTCGATGGACTACAGACAGCTGTCAGACCCGAACGCAGAGTATACGATGCGCGACCTCTCCGCGGAGACGATGGGACTTTCCGCCTCCCGCGGGCCGCGCGACGTCGAGATCACCGATGTCCAGACGACGGTCGTCGAGGGGAACTACCCCTGGACGCTGGTCCGCGTCTACACCGACGCCGGACTCGTCGGGAACGGCGAATCCTACTGGGGAGCCGGCGAACAGGAAATCATCGAGCGCGTCGCCCCGTTTATCGAGGGGGAGAACCCGCTCGATATCGACCGGCTCTACGAGCACCTGGTCCAGAAGCTTTCCGGAGAGGGATCGATCTCCGGAAAAGCGATCTCGGCCATCTCCGGAATCGAACTCGCCTTGCACGACGTTTCCGGAAAGATCCTCGAGGTGCCGGCCTACCAGTTGCTCGGCGGCAAGTACCGCGACGAAATGCGGATCTACTGCGACTGCCACACCGAAGACGAGGCAGATCCCGATGCCTGCGCCGACGAAGCCGAGCGCGTCGTCGAGGAACTGGGCTACGACGCACTGAAGTTCGACCTCGACGTGCCAAGCGGTCACGAGAAGGACCGCGCGAACCGCCATCTCCGCGGCCCGGAGATCGAGCACAAGGCGGAAATCGTCGAGAAAGTCACCGAGCGGGTGGGCGACCGCGCCGACGCCGCGTTCGATTGTCACTGGTCGTTCAGCACCGGCAGCGCACACCGCCTGGCCGAACGACTCGAGGAGTACGACGTCTGGTGGCTCGAAGACCCGGTTCCGCCGGAGAACCACGACGTACAGCGCGAGGTCACCCAGCGGACGACGACGCCGATCACCGCCGGCGAGAACGTCTACCGCGATCACGGCAATCGCCGACTCCTCCAGGAGCAAGCCGTCGACATTATCGCCCCCGACGTTCCGCGCGTCGGCGGGATGCGCCAGTCGCGGAAGATCGCGGATCTGGCGGATCTCTACTACATCCCGGTCGCGATGCACAACGTCTCCTCGCCGATCGGCACGATGGCAAGCATCCACGTCGGTGCCGCCATCCCGAACGCGCTTGCCGTCGAATACCACTCCTACGAACTCGGCTGGTGGAGCGACCTCGTCGAGGAGGACATCATCCACGAGGGCTACGCCGAGGTGCCCGAGAAACCGGGGCTCGGCGTGACGCTCGACCTCGACGCCGTCTCCGATCACCTGGCGGAGGGCGAGACGCTGTTCGACGAGGCCTGACGGCCTCGCGACCCGAGAGCGGTATCCCGCGCGTTCCCGATCCGACTTCGCTCCGATGCAGACCCGACTCCGGCGCACCTGATACGGCCCGACCAGGCTGACCGACCCATAGCACGGGCAGTTCCGTCGGTAGTCTCTCGACCGAACCACAGACCGGTTCCGAGAGTCTCCGTCCCGCGTTCCCCGGACTCTCCCACTCCGAAACCCTTCTTCGATGCGCCCGTACGTACGCCGATATCCCTATCCCGATCCCCGACGCCACTTCGACTGACGGCCGTTCGTATTTGATATCTAACCCCTACCGTCAGTTTTATAATTGTGTACTATTATTCATCAGGTAGTATGGTTACCAATGCCAAGCGGGATACCGGTATGAAGCGACGAGCCTATCTCGCCGGGGCCGCTGCGAGCGCGACACTCGGTATTGCCGGCTGCGTCGGCGGTGGGAGTGGGAGCGATTCCGGTGAACTCGAGGTGCTTCACGGCTGGACCGGGGGGGACGGCGCGGACGCCGTCGACGCGCTTACCAGCGCGTTCGAGGAGGCGCATTCGGACGTCGAGACGAACTTCCAGCCGGTCGGCGGCGACGGGAACGTCGAGTTGAACACGAAGATTCTGCAACGATTGGTGAACTCGAATCCGATGAGTTCGTTCGCCAACTGGCCGGGGAACAACCTCGAGCGATACAGTGGGAGCCTGATGGACCTCGAAGAGGACGTCTGGGAGGCCGAAGGATACAAAGAGACCATGCAGGATCGGGTCGTTGACATCTGCACGTTTAACGACAAGATGCCGGCGGTTCCGATCGGATCTCACCGGATGAACAACCTCTTCTACAATACGGCTGCGTTCGATGAGGCCGGTATCGATGCCGAGAGCCTCAACAGTGTTCCGGACTTTCTCGATGCGCTCGAAACGATTGATTCGGAGACCGACTATATCCCGTTCGCCCACGGAATGCGTGCGCCGTTCCTCGGACTCCAGACGTGGGCCCAGATTCTGACGAGTCAAAGCGGCGTTGACGCGTACACGGACTTCATCAACGGCGACGGAGACAAGGATGCGATGATCGAAGCGTTAGAAACGCTTCAGGAGATCCAGGAGAACTACATTAACACTGATGCGTCTTCGATCGGCTACACGACGGCGGCACAGAAGATCATCGGCGACGAGGAGGAACCGAGCGAAGCCGCGTGTATCCACGGCGGCAACTGGCTGTACGGCATGTTCCGCTCCGACGACGAGTTCAACTACGGTGAGGAGTGGGATTGGGTGCCGTTCCCGGGGACCGAGGGAATTTACTTCTATCACGTTGATGCGTTCGTCACGCCGGCTGACAACCCGAGCCGGGAACAGACGATCACCTGGCAGAAGTTCGTCGGGACGAAGGAGGCACAGATCGCGTTCAATAATCTCAAGGGATCGGTCCCGCTGCGGACGGATATCGACCCTGCGGAGTTGTCGGACTTCCTGGCGATGAACTACGAGCACCTGACCGACTCCGAGGCGTACCCGCCGACGATCGCGCACGGACTCGCCGTCGAACCGGAGGCGATGAACGACTGCAAGAGTGCGATCGGAAACAACTTTTCTGGTCCGTACGACGCTGAGGCGGCGGCTGACGGGCTACTCGAGGCTGTCTCCGGTAACGAATAAATCGTCCGATGAAGCGTACTTCGAGGCGCTGGCGTGACCGCCATCGTCACACTGGAAGTAATAAATTTTTTATTATGATGGCCCAGAATGGTGAGTTAGATGGCAACGCGTGACACAACAGAACCGACAAACCAATCGGGAGTATCGACCGACGAGGTCGTCGATTGGAAGACGAAACTCCGATATTTCCTCAACAGCGATTTCGTCCGGTCGTCGCCGTACTGGGGGATTCCGTTCATCCTCATGGGAATCGCCGTGTACGGCGGCATCGGCTACAATATCGTAATTTCGTTTACGGATTACAGCGGCCTTCAGCCGCCGTCGTTCTCCGGTCTCGACCTCGAGATGTATCGAACCGCCCTCGCGAGCGGGGCGTTTCGCGAAGCCGCGGTCAACAACTTCGTGCTACTCGTCTCGTTCACGGTGATATCGTTAATACTCGGGCTCTTCCTCGCGATTTTGCTCGATCACGGTATCCGGTACAAAAACAAGGTACAGACGATTTACCTCCTGCCGATGGCGCTGTCGTTCGTCGTGACGGCACAGCTCTGGCTGTGGATGTTCAACCCCGACAGCGGGGTTCTGACGGTCATCGTGACGACGTTCGGCTTCGATCCGATCGACTGGCTCGGCAATCCGCGACTCGCGCTGCCGGCGGTTATCTTCGCGCTGGTCTGGCAGTTCAGCGGCTACGCGATGGTCGTCTACCTCGCCGGTCTCCAGTCGATCCCCGACGACCAATTCGAGGCCGCGAAGGTCGACGGGGCGAGCACGATTCGAACGTACCTCCGCATCATCGTCCCGCAACTCAAGGAATCGTCGGTCAGCGCGGCCGTCGTCTTGATGGTGTTCGCGCTCAAGGCCTTCACGTTCCTCTACTCGCTCGTCGGCCAGTACCGGCCGCCGAACGGAACCGACATCCTGGCGACGCTGATGGTCCGCCAGGCGTTCAAGTTCGGCAAGTGGGCTTACGGGGCTGCCATCGCGACGATGCTCCTGTTGCTCGCGCTCAGCGTCATCGCACCGTACCTGGCATACCAGTACCGACAGGGGAGTCTCTAACATGTCACAGTCAACCTCCAGATCACCCATCGACGTCGAATCGCTCGTCGAGAACTTCAACTACAGGCGGGTCGGGAAGTACGCGCTGGTCGTGCTCTTCCTGGGCTTTTTCCTCGTCCCGCTCGAGACGGGGATCATGACCGCCCTCAAGACGAACTCCGCTATCGCTCGCTCGCTGCCGTTCGCACCGCCGGCCGGCGAAGGGTTCACGCTGACGAACCTCGAGTACGCCTTCAGTCAATTGACGAACTCGTTCGTGAACTCGTTGTTGATGGCGGTGCCGGCGACGCTCCTCAACGTCCTGCTGGCCAGCATGGCCGCCTACGGACTGACGATGGTTTCCTGGCGAGGACAGATCGCCGTCTTCGCACTGTTCCTGGTCGGTGTGTTCGTTCCCTACCAGGCCGTACTGGTCCCCTTGTCGCAGTTCTGGAACAACATGTTCCCGCTGGCGCGGATGCTCGAGCCGCTGTTCGCGGCGATCCCGTTCTTACAAGGGGGCCACTCACGGCTCGTGCCGCTGACCATCACTCACGTCGCCTACGGGATTCCGATCTGTACGGTCCTCTTTCGATCGTACTACAAGAGCCTCCCCAACTCCCTGGTGGAGGCCGCGAAGATCGACGGCGCGAGCATCACGAAGATCTACCGCCGCATCGTCCTCCCGCTCTCGCTCCCGATGTTCGGCGTGGTGTTTATCTACCAGTTCACGCAGATTTACAACGAGTTCTTGTTCTCGTTTACCCTCATTACGGGGTCGAATCATCCGGCAGCGCCGGTGACGTTGATCCTGCCGGCGATCGGCTCCTCGACCGAGGGTATCGACTTCGGCATTCGGATGTCGGCGGCGTTCCTCGCGGCACTGCCGACGATCATCCTGTACGTCGCGTTCGCCGAACAGTTTGCAAAGGGGCTGCGCACGGAGAGTGGATAACCAATGGGACGAATTCAACTCGATCACCTGACGAAACGATTCGGAGAGACGGTCGCCGTCGAGGACGTGACCCTCGACACCGAGGACGGCGAGTTCCTCATACTCGTCGGTCCCTCGGGCTGTGGCAAGTCGACGACGCTGCGGATGATCGCCGGCCTGGAGCGGCCGACTGACGGGAACCTATACATCGACGGGGATCACATGAACTATCGCGTGCCCCAGAACCGGGATATCGCGATGGTCTTCCAGGACTACGCGCTGTACCCGCACATGACCGTTCGGGAGAACATCCGGTTCGGTCTCGAAGAGGAAGCCGGCTACACCGCTGCGGAGATGGACGAGCAGGTCGAAGCAACCGCTGCTGACCTCGGCATCGTCGATCTGCTCGACCGCAAGCCGGGCGAACTCTCGGGCGGCCAGCAACAACGAGTCGCGCTCGGCCGCGCAATCGTCCGCGATCCGGAGGTCTTCCTGATGGACGAACCGCTCGCCAACTTAGATGCCAAGCTTCGGTCCCAGATGCGAACCGAGCTCCAGCAACTCCAGGCGGATCTCGACGTGACGACCGTCTACGTTACGCACAACCAGACCGAGGCAATGACCATGGGCGACCGGCTTGCAGTGCTAAACGACGGCCGCCTCCAACAGGTCGGCGAACCCCTGACCCTCTACCACGAGCCCGCAAACCAGTTCGTTGCGGGCTTTATCGGCGAACCGATGATGAACTTCCTCCACGGGCACGCCGACGACGAGACGTTCACCGGCTCCGGACTCGAGTACCCGCTCGACGACCGCCTCGCCGATGCCGTCGGCGACACCGATGAACTCGTCCTCGGCGTTCGCCCGGAGGCGATCGACGTGCGCCGGGCCGACGAGGCCACAGGAGAGCGCGAGCCCGGACCCCACGAGTTCAGGATGCAGGTGGCGGTCAGCGAGACGCACGGCGACCAGAACGTGGTGTCGATGACGGTCGACGACGAGGAAACCGACCACGATGCCCTGCGAGCCGTGACCGACGGGATGCACGTCGTCACCCAGGGCGATTCGGTCGTCGTCACGATCGACCCGGAGACGGTCCACGTCTTCGACGGCGAGACCGGTGAGACGCTGTGCAACCGGCTGCTCGAAACGGACCCCGAACTCGCGGCGGTATCATCAAACTAGTCGTACTATGGCGCGCTTAGAACTCGACGACGTGACCAAGGTGTATCGGGGCGATGACGATGAGGCGGGTGTCGTTGCGGTCGACGACGTCTCGGTCGAGGTTCCGGACGGGGACTTCCTCGTCCTGGTCGGTCCCTCCGGCTGTGGCAAGTCGACGACGCTGCGGATGATCGCCGGTCTCGAAACCGTGACCGCGGGCGAGGTCACACTCGGCGACCGAACGATCAATGACGTCTCGGCGCAGGAGCGCGATATCGCGATGGTGTTCCAATCGTACGCGCTCTACCCGCACAAGACCGTTCGAGACAACATCGCCTTTGGACTCGAGGAATCGACGGACCTCTCCGACGGCGAAATCACTGAAACCGTCGAAGAAGCCACCGAATTGATGGGCATCGACGATCTGCTCGACCGCAAGCCGGGCGAACTCTCGGGCGGCCAGCAACAGCGGGTCGCACTCGGCCGCGCCATCGTTCGCGATCCCGATGCCTTCCTGATGGACGAACCGCTGTCGAATCTGGACGCGAAACTCCGCGCGGAGATGCGTACGGAACTCCAGCACCTCCAGGAGCAGTTGGGCGTGACCACCGTCTACGTCACCCACGATCAGACGGAAGCGATGACGATGGGCGACCGAATCGCCGTGCTCGATCAGGGGGAACTCCAGCAGGTCGGCACGCCGCTCGAGTGTTACCACCAGCCGAGTAACCTGTTCGTCGCCGGCTTCATTGGCGAGCCATCGATGAACGTCTTCGACGGTCACCTCCAGACAACTGAACTCGTGACGGATTCGTTCACCTACTCGTTCTCCGCCGAGTCAGTCAGCGATCTCGATCTCGAGGAGGAGAGTGAACTCGTCCTCGGAATCCGTCCGGAGGATATTGAACTCGGTGAACGCTCGACGGACGAGCACCGGTTCGAGGCCGAAGTGGTGGTCGTCGAACCGATGGGGAACGAGAATATCGTCCATCTACAGTTCGACGACACGCCGACTGACGACGAGTTCATCGCGACGACTGAGGGGATTCCGAGCGTGAGTAGCGGCGATCGCGTCGGCGTTGTATTCCCCGAAGCGGCGATTCATCTCTTCGATGCGGATACTGGTAAAGCGGTGAAGAACCGACGACTGTCGTTTACCGGGACGCCAGCAGAGATGTTGCAGTAGGCTTCAGTAGGCGAGCGGAGCTGTTTTTCGACCGGTCGTTGTCCAGCGTACGGGTACGATCTTGATTTTGGTGGGTGTGACGCGGTCGTGGTTCCTCCAATAGTGAGCGGTGCATATCGAGTATCGAGTATCGAGCGACAAGTAGTGAGTAGCGACTAGTGAGCGGTGGGTGTCGAACGGTGAACGGTGAGTAGTGAGGCCGCGACTGAGCGAGGAGCCGTGAGTTACGGTGAACGGGGGGTAGTGAGGTACTTGACGTGATGGCAGATCGGCTGGACGACTAGAACTCGGACGTGCGAAGGCACTCGCAGTACTCGGAGTGACAGCAGAACGATAAACGGCGACTCCACAATGTCATCCCGTCTATCTCACACGGACAACGGTGAGTCTCTCATACCGACGCGATTCATCCCGCCTTTCGATCACCGATCAACGTTGCTGGAGTACACATTGACGATCGGATTCGACGGGTTATACTTCGATAACCGGATTCGAGAGTTCGCCGATCTCGTCGATCGTAATACGGACTTCGTCGTCGGGCTGGAGCGTGAAACCGTCGTCGGGGACCAGCGAGGTGCCGGTGAGCAACACGCCGAGTTCGGGAATGGTATCGTGGTTTTGCCAGAACTCGGCCAGTTCGTCGCAGGTGCGGGCCATGTTCCCGGTCGAGGTTTCGCCCTCGTACCGGAGTTCGCCGTCGCGGCTGATTTCCATCGTCATTGTCAACTCGTGGGGGTCCGTGACGCTGTCGGCGGAGACGATTGCGGGACCGATCGAACAGCAGCGGTCGTAGGTCTTGGCCTGGGGCAGATAGAGCGGGTTTTCGCCTTCGATTTCGCGGCTACTCACGTCGTTGCCGATCGTGTAGCCGACGATCGAGCCGTCATAGAGGACGATCCCGAGTTCGGGTTCGGGAACGTCCCACGTCGAGTCCGCGCGGATACCGATCGCTTCGTTCGGACCGACCGTGCGGCTGGGCGTCGCTTTGAAGAAGATTTCGGGGCGGTCGGCCTCGTAGGCGTGCAGGTACATCTCCGGCATGCCGCTCTCGCTTTCGCGGGCTTCCTCGCTAATTTCGTAGGTGACCCCCGCCGCCCACACCTCGTCCGGGACGAGGGGGAGCGTGGCATCGGCGAGGGAGTCGCGCGCGATCGTCGGGGCATCGGCTGCGATATCGCTCGCAATTTCGTCGACGGAGGCGCCGGCGATGTCTGCGGTCGCTGCGAGGTCGCCAAAGCCGTTCAGACGGGGTTTGACGGCCGTAAGGTCGTAGGCCGTTCCCGAATCGACGGCGATGAGTCTGTACTGGTCGCCACTGGATAGGCGCTGATACCGCATGGTGAGTGCAACACTCTACCCCACTATAAATGTCCCGTCCGCGAACCGATCGAGCAAGCGAAAGCTGCCAAACGGCAAGAATTATGGGCGAACGGAACGTCCGAGAGAGTGTATGCCTGACCAGCGATTGAACTACGTGAGCGGCGAGTGGACTGCATCGAACACCGGTGAGACCTTCGAGACGACCGATCCGGCGAATCCGGACGAGGTCATCGCGACCTATCCCCAGTCCGACGCCGAGGATACCGAACGGGCGATCGAGGCGGCAAACGAGGCCAGCGACGAGTGGGCCGAGACGCCGGGCCCGGAACGCGGACGGATCCTCACCGCGGCCGGGTCGCTCCTCGATCAGCGAAAGGACGAGCTGACCGAACTGCTCGTCCGCGAGGAAGGCAAGACCCGTAGTGAGGCCGGCGGCGAGGTACAGCGGGCCATCGACATCTTCCACTACTTCGGCTCGAAGGCCAGCGATATCGGCGGCACGGTCAAGAGTTCGAGCGCCCGCGATACCAATCTCTACACGACGGTCGAGCCGCTCGGCGTCGCCGGGCTGATCACGCCGTGGAACTACCCCATCGCGATTCCGGCCTGGAAGATCGCGCCCGCACTCGCTGCGGGCAACACCGTCGTCATCAAGCCCGCGACGCTCGCACCGGGCGTCGTCCACGAGATGGCCGAGGCGCTCGACGAGGCCGGCCTTCCGGACGGCGTCCTCAACGTCGTCACCGGCCCCGGCAGCGAGGTCGGCAGTACGATCGCGGGCCACGAGGCCGTCGACGCCGTCTCCTTCACCGGGAGTACCGCAGTCGGTAACACCGTCTACGACACCGCAACCGAGGACGGCAAACGCGTCCAGCTCGAGATGGGCGGCAAGAACCCGACGATCGTCAGCGACAGCGCGGACGTCGAACAGGCGGCCGATATCGTCGCCGACGGTGCCTTCGGCGTTACCGGCCAGGCGTGCACCGCCGCCTCCCGCGCGATCGTCCACGAGGACGTCTACGACGAGTTCGTCGACGCCGTCGTCGACCGCGCCGCGGCGATCGACCACGGCCACGGCCTCGACGATCCGGGGATGGGCCCGCACGTCAGCGAATCCGAACTCGAGAGTACGCTCGAGTACGTCGAGATCGCCCAGGACGAGGGCGCGACCCTCGAGTACGGCGGCTCGGAACTCGATCGCGAAGGCTACTACGTCGAACCAGCGGTCTTCTCCGATGTCGACACCGAGATGCGAATCGCTCAGGAGGAGGTCTTCGGACCGGTGCTCGCGGTGATCCCCGTAAGCGACTTCGACGAAGCGCTCTACGTCGCAAACGACGTCGACTACGGGCTCTCGGCCAGCGTCGTCACCGACGACCACACCGAGGCGAACCGCTTCGTCGACGAGATCGAAGCCGGCGTCGTGAAGATCAACGAAAAGACGACCGGCCTCGAACTGCACGTTCCCTTCGGCGGGATGAAAGATTCCTCGAGCGAAACCTACCGCGAACAGGGCGACGCCGGACTCGACTTCTATACGATCAGCAAGACGGTCTACGACAACTACTGACTGTCTTCCCGCCGCTCGAGTCGGTTCGATTGACGCTATTTTTTGACCGCGATTCGACGAGACTCGATCACGTATCGGTCCGAATTATTAAGCGTCTCGGCGGTGAGGGATGGATAATGCAGCCGAGTTCAGACAGCGGCGTCAGCGAAGCGCCGGCCGAGCAGCGCATCGAGTCACGCGTCAACTCTCTCATCCAGGAACTGACACTCGCCGAGAAGGCGGCCCAACTCGGGTCCGTCAACGCCGACGAACTCCTGAACGAGTCCGGTGAACTCGACGAGGAAGCCGTCAGCGACCACCTCTCGAACGGTATCGGCCATCTGACCCGAATCGGCGGGGAGGGGAGTTTACCCCCGTCCGAGGCGGCCGAACGGACGAACGAACTGCAGACCTACCTCCGGGAGGAGACGCGCCTCGGTGTCCCGGCAATTCCCCACGAGGAGTGTCTGAGTGGATACATGGGTCCCGAGGGGACGACGTTTCCACAAATGATCGGGATGGCGAGCACGTGGTCGCCCGCCCTCCTCGAAACGGTCACCGAGACGATCCGCGCTCAGTTGGAAGCCATCGGGACCGCACACGCGCTGTCTCCCGTCCTTGACGTCGCCCGCGATCTCCGGTGGGGACGCGTCGAGGAGACCTTCGGCGAAGACCCCTATCTGGTCGCGGCGATGGCGTGCGGGTACGTCGACGGGCTCCAGGGTGACGGCGACGGCGTCGCCGCCACGCTCAAGCACTTCGCCGGCCACGCGGCCGGAACGGGCGGAAAGAATCGGAGTTCGGTCTCCCTCGGGCGGCGCGAACTCCGCGAAACCCACATGTTTCCCTTCGAAGCGGCCGTCCGCACGGCGAACGCCGAGTCGGTCATGAACGCCTATCACGATATCGACGGAATCCCGTGTGCCAGCGACGAGTGGCTGCTGACCGACGTCCTCCGGGGCGAGTGGGGGTTCGACGGAACGGTCGTCTCGGACTACTACAGCGTCGAATACCTCCGCAGCGAACACGGCGTCGCCGCAGACGAACGGGAAGCAGGCATCGCGGCCGTCGAAGCCGGCATCGACGTCGAACTCCCCGCTACGGACTGCTACGGCGATCACCTCGTCGACGCCGTCGACGCCGGTGAACTCGCCGAGGAGACGATCGACGAAGCCGTTCGTCGCGTCCTCCGCGCGAAGGCTCGGAAGGGGTTGCTCGACGATCCGACGGTGGACGCCGACGCGGCGACGGAACCGTTCGGTACCGACGAGGCGAGGGCACTCACCGAGCGCGCCGCCCGCGAATCGATGACGCTCCTGCAAAACGACGGCGACCTGCTCCCGCTCGTCGGCGAGGAAACGGACTCCGTCGCGGTCGTCGGTCCGAAAGCCGACGACGCCCAGGAACTGCTCGGCGATTACGCCTATCCCGCCCACTACCCCGAAGAGGAGATCGAGTTCGACGCGACGACGCCGCTCGATGCCGTCCGTGCGCGGGGGGAGGAGTACGGATTCGAAGTGCGACACGAGCGAGGCTGTACGACGACCGGACCCGACACGGAGGGGTTTGACGCGGCCGCAAACGCCGCCGCGGACGCCGACGTTGCCCTCGCGTTCGTCGGCGCGCGATCCGCCGTCGATTTCTCGGACTCGGACAGAGACCGGATCAACAAGCCGAGTGTCGCTACAAGCGGCGAAGGGTGTGACGTGGTCGACCTGGGACTGCCCGGCGTGCAGCATGAACTCGTCGAACGAGTTCACGAGACCGGGACGCCGGTCGCGGTCGTCGTCGTCAGCGGCCGCCCTCACGCGATGGAGCGGATCGCGGCGACCGTCCCGGCGGTCGTGCAGGCGTGGCTGCCCGGCGAACGCGGCGGCGAGGGGATCGCCGCCGTCCTGTTCGGCGAGCACAATCCCGCCGGCCACCTTCCCGTCTCCGTCCCGCGTACCGTCGGGCAACTGCCCGTTCACTACAACCGAAAACCGAACACCGCGACCGAGGAGTACGTCTACACGGAGAGCGACCCGCTCTATCCCTTCGGCCACGGGCTTTCCTACACCGAGTTCACCTATGGTGACCTCTCGCTGTCGACGGACTCCCTCCCCCCGGCTGGCACGATCGTCGCGGACGTGACCGTCGAAAACGCCGGCAACACCGCGGGAGACGATGTCGTCCAACTGTACGCGAGCGCCGAGAACCCCGATCTGGCCCGTCCGGTTCAGGAACTCGTCGGGTTCGAGCGTGTTTCCCTCGATCCGGGCGAGACGAAACGCGTTAGCTTCGCGGTCGACGCCTCGCAACTCGCCTATCACGACCGGGATTTCAACCTGGTCGTCGAGGAGGGCCCCTACGAGTTCCGCGTCGGCCACTCGGCCGCCGACGTGGTCGCGACCGCACCGTTCGAGGTAACCGGAACGAAGGAAGTCTCGCGGACCGGCCGAACGTATTTCACCGAGACGAACGTGACGGGCGGAGCCGAGTGAACGCTCCGGTCACGGTGTTGCTCGGCATCGCTCGAGGACATCGGGCGGCCGTCTTCGACGACGGTCGCCCACGGGCCGTGAGTGCGTACGACAAACGTGGCAAATAATCCCACACGTATTTACTTCTCGGTACGTATCACTCAGCCATGCCGACGGATTCATCGGAGCCTCTCGACGGTCTTTCCCTCGACTCGAAATCGGTATCGCTTGGCGAAATCGACGACGCGGAGATTCGTGCCGCCCTCTCGTCGTCGGAGCCGCTGGATCGGCAGCGGGGTATCGCGGCCTGTGAGGCCCGAGTCGAAGCGAACGTCGACGCTGTCCGACCGCTCCTCGATGCGGTCGCGTCGGCCGTTGCCGACGACAACGCCCCGGTTGCGCTGCGTGCGATTTCCGTCCTCGACGCCGTCGCCGAGAGCGATCCGGCGACGCTCGAGGGACGCACGGCGGCTCTCGTCGGTGCCGTCGACAGCGAGATCGCAGACGTGCAACTGACCGGCGCGACCCTCCTCGGAAAACTCGCCGTTTCCCGTCCCGCTCTCGTCGCACCGCATGTCCCGGCGGTGATCGACGCCGTTCGAACTACTGAACTCGATACGGAACCGCAGGATTTCGGCGACGTGGTCGCCGATGCGGTGACCCGGCGGACGCTCCGAGATCACGAGGAAGAGGAACGAAAACGGCGAATTGCTGGCCGCCACACTCTCGTTAACGTCGCGGTTGCGATCGCCGAGGCGAAGCCAGAATCGATGGTCGACACTGTCCCCGATCTCGTCACGCTGCTGGACGACGAGGATCCGACCATCGCCGGCGGTGCCGTCGACGCGCTAGCCGAACTAGCGGCGGCGAATCCGACTGCCGTTGCCCCCGCGACCGACCGCCTGGTCGATTGTCTCGACCGCGATAGCGCCGTCGTTCGTGCACGTACCGTTCGGGCGCTCGGACATCTCGGGGACGCCGCCACCGTCTCGCACCTTCGAACGGTGGCCGCGGACGACCCCGATGCGGACGTTCGCGAACTCGCGGCCGAGACTGCGAATTACGTCGCGGACACATCGTAATTCGCTTTTCGGCTTGCGAATCGACGCCGCCGAGAGTTAGTCCTCCATCGCACGTTTCGTGCAGTACCAGTACGTTGTGCTGAAGAAGCCAAGCGCCCCGACCACGAGAACGACATCGATAACGAGGATCGGAAACGCCCTGTCATCGGGTTCGACGAACGGAACTGAGAGCGCGAGGAGGAGCCCCGACGCGATCAATAGGGCGATAATGACCCGCATCTGCGCGCGTTGCGCAGCGACGAGATCGAGCAGCGTCGACGATTTCGACATGGTATGCGGGTACACAACACATGGTAAAAATCTACCGATGGTTCCGATCGCCGCGCCACTACTCTTTCGACGGAATCTGCAGTTGCGATTCGGCGGTCAGCAACGGAGTTCGTCGCGAACCGGGGCTAGTCACGGCGAACGCGACCTCGCTCATCCGGGATGCCGGAGTACTCGCGGAAGTACGACGTGAGAACGTCCCGCCACCGCTCGGCCTGTGCAATCTGTTCGTCGAACCGCTCGGCGACGTGGCGGTATCGCCGCTCGTCTATCCTTCCTTCGAGCGTGTGCCACCGGTCTCGAAGGCGCTCGACTTCCTCGACGCCGTCGAAGCAGTTATCGTAGAGCCGCTGGACGACGGTCGTCCCGTCGTCGAGTTCGTAGTCCCAGGGGAGGTGATGGAAGAAGAGCAGGAACTCTTCGGGGCACGTCTCGACGGACTCGTACCGCTCGGCGATCGGGTCCGGATACTGCGCGGTGTAGCCGCTGCCGCGGCCGGTCCGGTCGACGCCGATTCCGTCCTCGCTCGCGCCGTGGTAGCCGGGCCATTCCTCGGGTGACGGGTAGTAGTGGTTCTCGAGGAACTCCTCGCCGTTGTGCATCATGTGCACGAGCCCGAGGCCGCCGGTTTCGTAGTCGATGCACGCCTCCCACGAGTCGCGGAGGAGTTCGGCGATCGTCTCGACGACGACCTCGTCGGCACCGAAGGTCTGTCGGACCCACTCCTCGGTGATCGTTTCGACGGACAGGTCGGGATTCCAAGCCGCACGCCCGAACGCGTAGAGGTTTGCCTGGGACAGGTAGTGGCCCGTCCAGGTATCGTCTTCGCCGATGTTGGCGACACCGGCAACGCCCTGTCCCGCTCCTCGCAGGAGCGACTTCACCGGCGTCGCCTCGCCGTCGGCGCGCGTCTCGAACTCGAAGACCTCCTTCCACAGCGGGAGATGGTAGGTCGCGTGGACACCCTGTCCGGTGTACTCTTGGGTCAGTTGTACCTCCAATCCGAGGTCCGTCTCCGGCATCGCACCGAACAGCGTCGACACCGGCTCGCGGGGCTGGAAGTCGATCGGACCGTTCTTGATCTGCACGGTGACGTTGTCGCTGAACTCGCCGTCCAGGGGTTCGAACGTGTCGTAGGCCTGTACCGCCCGATCCTCGTGTGAGCCGTAGACGAAGGCTCGCCACCAGACGCGCCCGCCGTGGGGTTCGAGCGCCCGTGCGATCGCGTTCGCCCCGTCTACGTGATTCCGGTCGTAGTCGTAGGGTCCGGGTTGTCCCTCCGAGTCCGCCTTGATCAGGAATCCGCCGAGATCCGGTACGAGGCCGTAGATCTCGTCGGCTTTCTCTCGCCACCAGTCTCGGACGGTCTCATCGAGCGGGTCGGCGGTATCGAGATCGCCGACGAGCATCGGTGCTGCGAAGTTGACCGACAGGTACGGTCGGATCCCGTATCGGCGAAACAGCGACGCGAGCCCGGTGAAATCCTCGAGCCGTCGCGATTCGAGCAATTGCCAGCCCTCGAACGCGTCGACGGCGTCGTTTGCACTCTTTCGCGGCGGTTTCGTGGTGTTGACGTTGTTGAGAACGATCCCGTTGATCCCGACGGATGCCAATAGCCGCGCGTAATCCTCGTACCGCGGCCGGAGGTCGGGCAATCGTTCCCAGTCGAAGATCGACTCGCCGCCGTAGCCGCGCTCGACCGACCGGCGGAAGGGCGTATCCCACTGGTTGAGCAATCGATTCGCGTACGTCGGTTCCTCGCGAACCTCAAGTTCGTCGACAGACTTGCGGAGTTGGAGGAGACGAAGGAGGTGAAAGGTGCCGTACACCAGTCCTCGATCGGTGGGTGCGGTCACGACGAGACAGTCCGCTCCGTTCCAGGTGACCGCCCGGATGAGGAAGCCGCCGTCGTCGAGTTCGGCGACTTCGTCGACCGGGACCGACTCGGCGATCATCGCCATATCGTCCGGGGTACCGATGGCGAGGAATCCGTCGACAGTCGTCGGCGGGTGTTGCCAGAAGTGGGGTGGTGTCCCCAGTAGTTCGGGAAGCGCCCGCCGGAGTTCGTCTCGAATCGCGCTGCACTCCGGCGATTTTTCCGAGACGTACGCGTGTCTACACCGCCGGCGGTACGAGGCGCGTACGTCGTCCGCCGTGATGTGGTCGTACCGGAGCCAGCAATCGTCGTACGGGGTCATCGAGATACGGTAGTGCAGTCATTGGCGATCGGTAAAAATGGTACTGGTCGCCGCCACAGTCGGTTCGAGCGTCGATTGCACGTCACGGCTCATCCGTCCACTACTCCATCGCTGCATAGAGGAAATAATAATCATAATATTTATTACCGCCTATGTGGTGCCATACCAATACATGGGATCTGATAGCATCCCGAACGATTACAGCGATGTAATCAGTCGTCGGGATATGTTAACGATAGCTGGGGTGTCGGGTGCGGCCGCGCTCGCCGGTTGCGTTGGTGGCAGTGGGTCGGATAGCGGCACGTTCGTCAATGCGTACACCGGCAATCCGGCCGACCTCCATTTCAACACGTCGGCGATCCAGAATTACAGGTGGCCCGCGGGGCGGGCGGTGTTCGCCCCGTTTATGAAGTATTCGTTCACCGAGAACGAGTTCTTGCTCGGGGCGCTCGACGACCTGGAAATCGACGGCGAGGAAGTGACGCTCACCTTCCGCGACGACCTGGCGTGGGACGACGGCGACGAGTGGACGACCGAGGATCTCGACGTGCAACTGCAACTGGCGGAGAAAAGCGGGAGTTCGCTTTGGGGGTATCTCGACGACTACGAGATCGTCGACGACAAGACCGCCCGCCTCCTGCTCTCCGGGCCGACGAACCCGCAGATCGTCCGATTCGAACTCACGAACTTCCTCGTCGATACGAAAGCGGAAACCCACGAGCAGTGGTTGGATGCGGACGAGTCGGAGTTCCTTCGGTGGGAGTGGGAGGATCCCGTCGCCAGCGGGATGTTCTCGTTCGTGAGCAAGGATCGCCAGGCGTTCGAGTTCGAACCCAATCCCGAGTTCTACAACGCGGACAACGTCGATATCGACACGTTCCTGATCGATAGCTACGGCGGAAATACCGCGCAGCATCAGGCGTTGATGTCAGGGACGGAAGCCGATGCGGCGCTGAGTCTGTTCGCGCCGCCGGAGATCGTCGATCAGTTCCCGGATCACGTCGTCGAGATTCAGATCCCGGCCAAGTGGGGGTACGGAATCGTGTTTAATCACGACGATCCCCACTTCGGGCAGCGGGAAGTCCGGCAGGCGGTCGCACACGTTATCGATCGCGAGTCGATCGTCGAGAACGCGGGGCCGCGCTCGAAGTTCGTGACGCCGACTCCGTGCGGTATCGCGCCCCGCGATCAGGAGTACTGGCTGGACGACTGGTACGACGACTTCGAAACCTACGGTGCCGGTGCCAGTCAAACGGACCAAGCAGCCCAATTGCTCGAGGACGCCGGATACACTCGGGAAGGAGAGACGTGGGAGGATTCCGACGGGAACACGATCGGTGGGGAGTACTACTCGCCCGCGGGCTGGACGGACTGGACGACGATGTCCCAGACGGTCGTCAGTCAACTGAACGAGTTCGGGTTCGATTTCTCGGTCAGCACGAAGCCGACGAACGACTGGTTCAGCCAGTACTCCAACAGCAACTTTGCGATGGGGAGTCTCTACTGGCTGCCCGGCGGCTCGCGGTCGTCGTTCCCGTACTTCCCGCTGTACTACCAGTTGTGGGAGGAGGAGATCGGCGGCGGACACAACTACCGGGAGAAGGCGGACTCCGAACAGACGATTCCCGACAGGGACGGCGGCGAGATGACGCTCACTCCGCTCGAGGTAACCGAGGAAATCGCGCGACAATCCAGTGACGAGGAGGCGCGGCCGTACATCCAGCAGGCGGCGTGGCACAACCACATCGAACTGCCGTTCCTCGGTTTGGTGTCCAAGTACGAGCAGTCCTGGGTGACCGACGACGAGTGGACGGTCGCCGCCGAGGACAGCCCCAACCGCCAGGTCAAGTGGCCGCAGTTCTGGTGGGTCCACGAGGGAGAATTACAGCCTCGAACCTAACGGGAATTCACCGTCTACCACTCAGCTACACGGAAACCCAACCATGAACTACTACCTCAAACGGACGGCGCAAATCCCGCTGACGATCTTTGCAGTGGCGACGCTCACCTTCGGCCTGATCCGGCTGCTCCCCGGCGGTCCGTTCACGCAGCTCCGACTCGAACTGCTCCAGCAGGGGGTTCCCGCCGAACAGGTCGACGCACGCATCGAAGCGCTGCAGAATATCAGACCGGATGCACCGCTCTGGCAGCAGTACCTGGATTACATGGTCGGCGTCGCCCAGTTGGACCTCGGGCAGTCGATCTCCCTCAACGAACCCGTCATTGACGTTCTCGCTCGTTCGCTTCCCTGGACCGTCTTCCTCGTCGTGACGTCGACGATACTGATGTTCGTCGTCGGCGTGGTGATCGGCTCGCTGCAGGCGTACTGGGAGGGCTCTCGATTCGATCGGCTCACGTCCGGCGGGTCGATCTTTCTGATGTCGGTTCCGTACTACATCTTCGCGGTAATCTTCCTGTTTATCCTGGCGTTCCAGCTCCAGCTGTTTCCGACCGGGAACGCGGTCGACCGAGGCGTCGACGCCTCGCTCAGCCTCGCGTATTTCTCGAGCGTCCTCCACCACGCCGCCTTACCCATTCTCGCGTTTACTATCAGCGGCATCGGATCGACGGCGCTCAACATGCGCGGCAACGGGATCCAGGTGCTCGGCAAGGAGTACGTCGAGGTCGCCAGACTGCGGGGACTCTCCAACAATCGCATCGCCACCCGATACGTCGCCAGAAACGCCATCCTGCCGATGTACACGGGACTGCTTCTCCTCATCGGGTTCCGCCTCGGGGGCACCGTCGTGCTCGAAGAGATCTTCTCGTATCCCGGCCTCGGATACTACATGATCCAGGCGGTGAACGCGAACGATTACCCGCTCATGATGGGCTGTTTCCTCGTCATCACGGTCACGCTCGTCGTCGGCGTCTACATCGCCGACCTGACCTACGGGCTCATCGACCCGCGCATCTCAGCAGGTGATTCCGATGAGTACTGAACCGGACTCGGCCGCCGAAGGGATCGACTGGCGTTCGGAGGCCTCGAACGCCGAGATGAGTCGCCGCGACCGACTGAGCGAACTGTACGAGCAGAAGATCCGCGTTCCCGCCGTCGTCGCGTGGTCGGACGACCGAACTCGTCTGGGTCTCCTCATCATCAGCGTGTACCTCTTCATGGCACTTGTTGACATATTTGGTCTCTGGCGCGACTCGAGCCCCAATCAGGCAGACCGCTTCCTCAGGCCGTTCGAGAACATGCAGTATCCGCTCGGGACGACCAATTCGGGGCGCGATCTGCTCGCGCTGATCATCGACTCGACGCCGTTCATCCTGCTGATGGTGCTCGCCGGCGGCGTGTGGGCGACCACACTTGCAGTCGCTGTCGGCACTCTCTCGGGGTACAAGGGTGGTACGGTCGACACCGTCATCACGGCGATCTCGGACTTCTTCATGGCGATTCCGGGGCTGCCGCTCGTCATCGTGCTGGCGATCGCGCTCAGTCCCGAGAATCCGATCCTTCTCGGCGTCGTCCTGACGATCAACTACTGGGCGGGCCTGGGCCGCTCGATACGGTCACAGGTCCTCTCGATACGGGAAGCGAGCTACGTCGAGGCGTCCCGAACGATGGGAACGAGTACGCCCCGCATCATCATCAAGGACGTGCTGCCGAACATCATGCCGTACGTGATGGTCAACTTCGTGCTCGCCGCGCGCTACACGATCTTCGCGGCCGTCGGGCTGTACTTCATCGGCGTCCTGCCGTACTCGGGGCAGAACTGGGGCGTGACGCTGAGCAACGCGTACTATCAGGGCAGCCTGTTCTCGATGCAGGCGCTCCACTGGCTCCTCGTTCCGATTATCGCCATCGTCGGGCTCGCCTTCGGGCTCATCCTGCTGAGCCAGGGTATGGACCGCATCTTCAACCCGCGAGTTCGAACGCGGCTCACCGGCGAATCCGAGTCCGTCACGGAGGATACCGACACGTCGACAACGGAGATGATATAACATGGCTACCGATAGCTCAGTCAGCGATCGCGTCGTCTCGCGAGGAACCGTCGAAGATCCGATCTTCGAGATTACCGACACGAGCGTCACGTACGACGACGGCGACACGCGCGTCCTCGAGGACGTCACCGTCAGCATCGACCGACACGAGATCCTCGGCATCGTCGGCGAGAGCGGCAGCGGGAAGTCGATGTTCGCCTCCGCATTGCTCGACGCTATCCCCGATCCCGGCGTCCTGAGCGGCGATATCCGATACCATCCGTCGGACGGACCGCCGGTGGATCTCCTCGGGTTGACCGACGAGGAACTCCGACAGTTCCGCTGGGAGGAAGTGTCGATGGTGTTCCAGGGCGCGATGAGTTCGTTCAATCCGACGATGAAGATCGGTGCCCACTTCGAGGAGACGCTCAAGGCCCACGATAAGCACGTCTCGGAGGGACTCGAGTTCGCCCGCGAACTCCTCGAGAACCTCTATCTCGAACCCGAGCGGGTGCTCGATTCGTATCCGCACGAACTCTCGGGCGGGATGCAACAGCGGGCCTTGATCGCGCTGAGTATGGTCCTCGATCCGGCGGTGCTGGTGATGGACGAACCGACGGCCGCGCTCGATTTGCTGATGCAGCGATCGATCCTGACGCTGCTCGACCGCTTGCAGCGCACGTACGATTTGACGATCGTCTTCATCACCCACGACCTGCCGCTGGTCGCCTCGCTCGCCGATCGGATGGCCATCATCTACGCGTTCCAGTTCGCCGAGATCGGGCCGCGCGACGAGATCATCGGCGACGCCGCCCACCCGTACACCCGGGCGTTGTTGAACGCGACGCCGAACGTCGATGCGCCGTTAGAGGAGATGCAACCCATCGAGGGCGAGGGTCCGGCCCCGGTGAGCGTTCCGTCCGGGTGCCGGTTCGAACCGCGGTGTCCGCTCGCGACCGAGGAATGTCGGACGACCGATCCGCCGTTAGCCGCGGTCGATCAGGGCCGAACCAGCCACCGATCCGCGTGCCACCATCCGGCAACCGCCCGCGAGGAGATCCGCCTCAATTTCGACGAGGCGAACGACGAACTCGAGTCGGCTTCCCCCGTCGAGCCGTCGGTATCAGCAGTCGAAACGCGGGCCGAACGGACGAGCGAGACGCCGCTACTCTCGCTCGACGACGTTGCGGTCCATTTCACCGAGGAGCAGGGACTGATCGAACGGTTTACCGACGATCCGACGGTCGTCCGTGCGGTCGACGGCGTTTCGCTCGATATTCACGAGCAGGATCTCGTCTGTCTTCTCGGCGAGAGCGGCTGCGGCAAGACGACGCTGGGGAAGACGTTGATCGGACTTCAGCGACCGACCGACGGCTCGATCGAGTATCGCGGGCAGGATATCTGGGAGGCGAAAGACGGCGACGGTGAGATACCGTACGACGAAATACGGTCGGCGCTGCAGATCATCCACCAGGACCCGGGAAGCGCGCTCAATCCCAACCGACGTATCGCCGATATTCTCTCGGAGTCGCTCAGACACACTCATCCAAACATCGGTCGGAACGAGCGGCGGCGACGAATGCATTCGCTGCTCGAACGGATCGGTATGGCGCCGGCGGACGAGTTCCTCGATCGGTATCCCCACCAACTATCGGGCGGGGAGAAACAGCGCGTCGCGCTCGCTCGCGCCCTACTGATGAATCCGGATGCGATCCTCGCCGACGAGGCCATCAGTGCGGTCGATGTCTCGTTGCGCATCGAGATCATGGATCTGATGTTGGAACTTCAGTCGGAGTTCGAAACCTCGTTTCTGTTCGTCTCCCACGACCTCTCGAACGCACGCTACTTCGCCGAACACGGCGACGGCCGTATCGCCGTCATGTACCTCGGCGAGATCGTCGAGATCGGCTCCGCCGAGCGTCTCATCCACGATCCTCGGCACCCGTACACCGAAGTGCTCCGGTGGGCGACGCCGGATCTAGAACTCGATTCGATGGGTGCTGGTGACCCGCCGCTCAGGGAGGTCGACGTACCCGATCCGATCGATCCACCATCCGGCTGTCGGTTCCACACGAGATGTCCCGTCGCTCGCGAAGCGTGCCGTGAACAGCGTCCGAGTCTCCGGCGGATCGATGAGGGTGACGGGAAAGCTGCGTGCTTCCGGGAGGATCCGAATCACGAGTATTGGGACAGCGATCCACTCGACGGAGCCGTCGAGCAGCCAGAAGAGTTCGCGGGGGACTGAGACGCGAACTCGTCTGCTGGATGATCGCTTCGTGCGCCTGCGGCCCGACACGGGTCGATACTCGTCTATAGGGTGCTGGCAGCTAACCCGGTTCGGACTCTCCGTTTCCGTTTTCGTTTCCGTTTCCTTCTTCTCCTTCGGGTCGGCACGATCCTCGGGCGTTCCGTCGCCGGCCTACGGTCTCGAACGAGAGGCGTCCGATCGTTCATTGCTAGTGAACTGGAATCCGAGTTTGCTAAACGCCGTTCTCGTTTACCGAAAACGGGTGGACATTCGTCCGCTATTCCGTCGTTATGGGGAACAATCATGTTTGTGAGGCGAATAATCATAAACACATGGTTTTTTATGTCCGTCCTTGGTTGTGACGAATGCACATGGTAGCAACGGCACCACTGGTAGCCTTCGGTATTGGAATCGTCGCCGTCGTCCTGTTTCTGGTCGTCTGGGACGTCCCGACGTTCATCGGATTGACGCTCTCGGCACTGCTCGTTGGAACGGTTAATGCGATGCTCTTTCCGGGGATCACTGCCGGTGAAATCCCCGACTCTGTCGCGACGGCGTTCGGTGACAACATGGCCAGCGTTGGGATTCCGATCCTGATGGCAGCGGTAATCGGGAAGTCGATGACCGACTCCGGCGCGGCAAACCGCATCGTCCGAACTTTCCAGTCGTTCGTCAGCGATCGAAACGCCGACATTTCACTCTGGGTGAGCAGCTCGCTGCTTTCCATTCCGGTGTTTTTCGACAACGTATTCTATCTTATGGCCCCGCTAGCCCGTGCGATGCGCGCCCGCATTGGGGATAACTACACGCTGTACATCGTCGTCGTCGGTGGCGGCGGCGTCGCGATGCACGCGTTCGTCCCGCCGACCCCGGGTCCGCTTGCGGTCGCCCAGGAGATCACCCCCGACCAGACGAGTTCAATTCTCGGGCCAACGATACTTGTCGGGTTGGCGGTTGCGATTCCGGCCGCGCTCATCAGCGGAATTCTTTTCGGCCGGTTCATCAATCAGTACATCGATATCCCGCTTCGCGACGCGATGGGAACGACCGTCGAGGACCTCGAAGAACAGGTGGCAAAGTCGGATTCGAACCTGCCGTCGTTCGCGGAGTCGGTTCTGCCGGTCGTCGTCGCAGTCGCATTCATCGCCGCCAGCACCGCGGTCAACACGCTCACGGCGGCGTACTCGATCCCCGCGTTAGAAACCGTGCAACCGATCACCGACTACCTGGGCAACGTCAATCTCTCGCTGACCCTCGCTGCGGTCATCGCCGCGCTCACCTACCTGCGCATGGATGACTTCCCGCGGTCGGTCTGGGAGGACGAACTCACCGACGCCCTGCGAAACGGCGGCAACATCGCCGCGATCACCGCCGCGGGCGGCGCATTCGGTGCCATGCTCGCGGAAGCCGGTATCGGCGACGTGGTCGCATCGACGCTGCAGAACTTCGGTATCGGCATCCTCGTGACCGCCTGGCTCATCGCCGCGATCATTCGCGTCGCACAGGGGTCGGTCACGGTTGCGATGTTGACGACCGGGGGGATTATGGCACCGCAGGTCTCTTCGATGGGCGTTCATCCGGCGTATCTCGTGATGGCGATCGGCTCCGGAGCCGTCATCTGCTCGTGGTTCAACGATTCCGGCTTCTGGATCGTCAAAGAAATCGGCGGGCTGACGAAGGCGGAGACGTTGAAAACGTGGACGACGCTCACGACGGTGCTCTCGTTTTCGAGTCTCGTCATGATTCTCGTCTACTCGACGCTGCTCCCGGACCCGTTCGGGTTCGCGTAACCATCGGTTCCGTTTCCCGACCCAGCACCCGTTCTCGGGGCAGCTTATTTAATCCACCATCCAGTAAAGCGCCGTATGGAAACCGGACTTGTCGTCGTCGAAGACACTGCCAATCACGCCGCGCTGCTCAGCGAAGCCGCCCAGTCCGCCCGCGGTGGCGACGAGGAGACGACTCTGATCGTCCTGGCCTTTGCAACCCCCGAAGAGATCGGTCCAGGCGTTCACAAGCTCGACTCGATCGGCGAAATCGAGGGCGTCTCCGATAGCACCACCGACGAAGCAGCGATCATCGATGCCGCCGAAACTGAACTCGAACAGTTCGTCCAGCGAACGCTGGACGACCCCGGGATCGACTACACCGCAACCGTCCGCGTTCTCTCGCAGGGATACGGCATGGGAACGCTCAACGCCGCCGACGAGTTCGACTGCGATACGATCTTTATCGCCGGCCGCAAGCGCTCGCCGACCGGCAAGGCGATCTTCGGCGACTGGATTCAGCGCGTCCTTTTGAATTTCGACGGCCTCGTCACCGTCTCCCTCGACGAGGACACCGAGACAACAGCACAGCACTCGTAGTCCCTGTTATTGGGACACACTGTCATCGATCGTTTTTTATCAACTGCGGAGATAACACGCTGTATGCGCGAGTGGATCGATACCTACGACGAGCGAACCTGGCAAACGACCAACGAAGAATCGGGGACCGTTCGATACGCCCTGATCGGCCTCGGGTGGTGGACCATCGACGTTGCGCTGCCGGCGATCGAATCCTCGGACCTCGGCGAGGTTACCGTCCTGGTCAGCAGTTCGAGCGAGAAGGCGGACCGTCTGGCCGCCGAGAACGACGTTTCACGCGGACTCAGCTACGACGAGTTCCACGACGGCGACGCAGCCGACCGGTACGACGCCGTCTACATCGGCACGCCGAACGCCTACCACCTGGAGTACGCTGCAACCGCGGCCAGTCTGGACAAGGCGGTGCTCTGTGAAAAGCCGATGGAGGCCACCGTCGAACGCGCCACTGAACTCGTCGAGACCTGCGAGCGAGCCGACGTGCCGTTGATGGTCGCCTATCGGATGCACACCGAGCCGGCCGTCCAGCGAGCGCGGGAGTTGATCGAAGACGGCTTCATCGGCGAGCCGGTGTCAGTCTACGGTCACAACAGTCAGCCACTGCTCGAGATGATTCCCGATCCGGACCAGTGGCGACTCGATCCCGATCTGAGCGGGTACGGAACGTCGGTGATGGATCTGGGAATCTACTCGATCAATACGACGCGGTACCTCCTCCAGCGCGAACCCGTTTCCGTCCGCTCGAATATGATCTCGGCACACGAGGCGTTCGACGCGGTCCCGGACGAACGCGCCTCGTCGCTGTTCGTCTTCGAAGACGATATCCAGATGATCTCGACGGCCAGTCAGCACGCTCACGAGGACACCGAGCTCAAGATTACGGGAACGGAGGGCCAAATCACCCTCCAACCGGCGTTCCACGGAGAGTGTTCGATGGACCTCTCGCGGGGTGACGTCTCGGTTTCGGTCGAACACGAGACGTTCGACGCCGAAGCGGAGATGAGAGAGGAGTTCGATTACTTCGCCGACCGCCTTCTGGGTGAGCGCGAGATCTACCCGGATGGGCATCACGGACTGGGAGATATGCGGATCATCGAAGCGCTTCACGAATCCGCCGACCGCGGGGATGTGGTCACTCTCGATCTGTAACACCGAAGTAGTCCGCTCCCGCCCGGCGTCGAACGATCATCGCTTCGGCCCGTTTCACCCGACTGTCGGAGCGTATTCGATGGCATCCGGTCCCCCCGCGATTCTTTCCTGTCTCCTCTTGCCCGTCGACCGTCTCCGGTAGCCGCTGCGTCACTGCACACCCGATCGAACGACGACGGTGTGAGTGGTGTGAATCGTTGCAGTTGTTCCGATTGCACGTCATTGACCAACTGTCTTTCAGAACACCATTCTTTCATACAGAACTCTATTCTGTAATACTCGACTATTATCGACCGTCTCATTGACTGGCGACCTCCCGGACGGAACTGGCCGACTGGTGCCGCGTTTGTGAACGAACCGCGCGATACAACGGGCCAAACGCCCGTTCTCTGTTTACAGTTGTACACTCGTAAGGCTCTGCCAGTGGTACTTTCGAGACTCCCTGTCTTCGAACGCACATTTCTATCTTTGCTCGAAATCCGTCGATATGGGGGATGAAACCCCTCGATATCCAGTTTCTCTCGCCTCATCGCGGTTGGTACATTGTCACACAAGAGTTCTCTGTATGTCACTCTCTGTTCTCTATAACTGAGTACTATTCACCCCTACAGACCACTCCCCATCGAGAAAGAACAGTACCGTGTTCACGGTCGAACTCGAGAACGGAGGTTGGTGATTTGACGGCGTTCTCTCCACACCCGGGATCCGATCGTCTCGAGCGGGCGAAGACCTGCCGATCACACCCGGCTAACCGTTCTGTATCACTCTTTTTTCATTCTGTGCCTCGAAACCCCGTTTTGTGTATCAGAATAATTTATATGTGATCGCCGAGCATGTGACGCATATGGCGGACCCGAAATACCCCGTACGAACTGTCGGGCGGACGTTCGAAATCCTCGAGATCATTCAAGAACTCGACGGAGCCGGCGTCTCCGAGATCGCGGCCCGCGTCGACATCGGCAAGAGCGCCGTTCACAACCACCTGACGACGCTCGAGAACTACGAGTACGTCGACAAGGACGGCGACGACTACCACATCGGCCTCTCGTTTCTCGGCCTCGGCGCGTACGCCCGCAATCGGACGCCGATCTACGACACCGCCCAGTCGCAAGTCGACGAACTCGCCGACGAAACGGGAGAACTCGTCAACCTCCTCGTCGAAAAGAACGGCAAGGGTATCTACCTCTACCAGTCGAAAGGCGAAAACGCAGTCGAACTCGACACCCACGAGGGAAAACGCGTTCGCCTCCACTGTACGGGCCTCGGCAAAGCGATCCTCGCGTTCCGTTCCGACGAAACGGTCGACGAAATCATCGCCGACCAGGGCCTCCCCGAACTCACCCCGCAAACGATCACCGACCGCGACACGTTCGACGCTGAACTCGAAGAGATCCGCGACCAGCGATACGCGGTCGACCGAGAAGAGCGCCTCAACGGACTCCGCTGTATCGCCGCGCCGATCACCGACGATTCGGACCGCAGTATCGCCGCCATCAGCGTGGCCTGTCCGGTCCACCGCGTCGATGACGACCGATTCTACGAGGACCTGCCAGAGGCGGTACTCGGCGCTGCAAACGTGATCGAACTCGAGTACAATTACTCCTGACATCGTCTCTACCCTTCCCACTTTCTTCCTCACCCTCACCCTCACCCTCGCCTTCCCACCTTCTTCCTCACCCTTACCCTTGCCCTCCCCAGCCCACTCTCCCTGACCACCCTCGCCTCCGCGAGGTTTTGCGAGACCCTGCGATCGTACCGATGAAAACGTTCATGATTCGCGACGAGAGTTCCTTTCGTATGGAGGACTATTCGCACACTCCGGTTACCGTTTCGGGAAAGCGCGCCGTCGTCGTCGGCGGCACCAGCGGTATTGGACAGGCACTCGCCCTCGGATTTGCCGCCGACGGCGCCGATGTCATTGCAACCAGCCGAAGCGAGGACAAAGTCGACGAAACCGCGACCCTCCTCGAAGATCGTGGTGCCGAAACCGCCCGCATCACCTGCGACGTCACTGATCAAGACTCACTTGAACTCGTCCGTGAACGCGCCGAAGAACTGTTCGGCGGCATCGACATCGTCGTCGCATCGCAAGGCGCGATCTCCCGCGAGACCGTTCTCGGCGTCGACGACGACGACTGGGAGTTCGTCACCGACGTCGCGCTCGACGGCGTTCGGCGCGTGACACAGACGTTCGCCCCTGCGATGGCCGAAGACGGCGGCGGAAGCATCATCAACATCTCCTCGCTTTCGGCGCGGCTCTCGATGGCGAATCTGCCGGCCTACTCTGCCGCGAAGGGCGGCGTCGAGGCGTTCACCCGCGCCTCCGCAAAAGAACTCGCTCCCGACGTTCGCGTCAATGCGATTGCTCCCGGATTCTTCATCACACCGCAGAACGCGGACACCTACGCCGAAGGAACCGAGAAGCGAAACCGAATCGACGAGCGAACCCCGCTTAGTCGCGTCGGCGAGCGCGAGGAGTTGATCGGCGCGGCGATTTACCTCTCCAGCAACGCCGCCTCGTTCGTGACCGGCGAAGTGCTGACCGTCGACGGCGGCTTCGCGACGAGCGCCCTCTGAACACCGCGCCGAGACGAACTCGGGTCATACCGGTATCTCGCCCTTTCCCGGTTCCGGCCGCACATTACTGGTTCTGATTACTCGCTTGCGATCCGCGAGCGGAACTCGGGAACGCCACCGGTATCGATATCGGGAACGCGAAAGAGTGCTCCTGCCCCGTCGCCCTCGGTAGCGCGATCACCGTCGGTGAGCGCAGTCGTGAGATACAACTCGTCGTACGACGGACCGCCCAGAGTAACCGAGGATACTTTTCGCGCGGGAAGATCGAGTTCATCGACCGCGGCTCCGTCCGGCGCATATTTGATGATACGGCCGCCGTTCCACCGGGCGGACCAGATGTATCCGTCTTTGTCGACGGTCATGCCGTCCGGAATTCCATCATCCGGCGGTGTCTCGAGGAGGACGCGGCGGTTCGAGAGTTTGCCAGTCGCTCTGTCGTAGTCGAACGCGTAGATCCGCTGCGCTTCGGATTCGGTGAAGTAGAAGGTCTCCCCGTCGGGGGCGAATCCCATTCCGTTAGCGATATCGACGTTTTCGACGACGACGGCCGCTGTGCCGTCCGGATCGAGCCGGTAGAGCTCTCCGAGTCCGTTCTTTCCCGGCATCGTCCCGCAGAAGACGCGCCCTTCGGGGTCGGCGATAACGTCGTTGAATCGCGTTTCCGTTTCGAGTTCAGCGACCGTGGTTACGGCAGCGGTCGTCGGGTCGAATCGAAGAACGGTTCCGTGGGTAAACAAGAGCAACGCGCCGTCGGCTTCGACCGTGGTCCCGCCGAGCGGTCGCCCGGTCGTTTCGTAGACGAGTTCGTAGTCGCCGGCTGCCGGGTCGTATCCGTATAGCCGTCCAGCCGGAATGTCGACCCAGTAGAGCCGGCGCTCGTCGGGGTGCCAGATAGGGCCCTCGCCGGTGTGGGCGTGGATATCGACAATACGTTCTAGTCGTGCCATATGCTATGTTTGAACAATAGTACATTAAGTCTATGGTGAATACGTCCCTTTCATGTGCGGTCGTCCTACGAGTCGCTTCTATCGAGAGTATCATATTTTATATTTAATGTTTCAAGAATAGTCTGCTATATTAGCTATACTCTCTATGCACACTCTACCCAGTAGAGATGAAGCTCCGTCTGTACTGTCTAATCAAAATATAGGTACTATAATACGACTTCTGATAGGAACTCGCGAATAGCGTCGGTTACCTCGTCTGGTTGTTCCACCGGGGCGCTATGTCCCGCTGCAGATACTACCGTTTGGCGCGCGTCAGGAAGTGTATCTAGCATTGATTCCGTACGTTTCGGAGCAAGAACGGTGTTTTCTTTTCCGTGGATAGATAACACTGGAATCTCGATATTTGGGAGTTTATGCGTGTAATCGGATCGATCAATCCACGAGTGCATAGCGTGATACACTGACTCGGGAGGATAGGTCGCCCATCGCTTTTCCCAATGATCAACAATAGTATGGTTCTCTTCTAGTGTTGTCTCTCCGAACATTTTGGTCCGAGCGATGTGGCGGATGCGTTCGGATTGTACGCCTTCGTCGAGAACTCGTTTTGCAAGGGCGCTGTATTCTTCTCGTTCGGCCTCCGTATGCGGTTCGGCCATACTGTTGATGAGAACGAGGCCGTTTACTCGTTGCGGATAGTGTTCCGCAAAGCGTAGCGCCATAAATCCACCCATGGAAATCCCGGCTAATACAACCGACTCGATGTGTAGCGCGTCGAGTAATGCGTTGAGATCGGCGGCGAGATCCTCAAGGTTGTAGGATTCATTGTACCGGTCGGTTCGTGCTCGCAAGTCGTAGGAGATCGTTCGATAGTTATCCGATAACGCTGCGAGCTGAGGGTTGAATAACGTCCGATCCATTAGCATGCCGTGGGCAAATACGACCGGCGGGCCATCGCCAGCGTCCGTTATCACGGTAGATGCCCGTTCTCGATATCTCGATACTGTAGGACTCTCTTTTTTCATACGTATCATGTACAGAGTCAACATTGTAGTATATACCACTTCACCCAAACCTGCTAAATAGGGAATAAATATATGGGGTATACATTATTGAATTTTCTCCACTAGTGATTTACACCTCTGTTCTGAGCGTCTTGTCTATATTCTACGTTCTCTCATCGGTTTTCGATAGGAAAGCGTTCTCTCACTCTCGTTCTTCCCTTCTTTCGTATCTAACCAATCCAATTAGCGACGCGACTATCTCATCCGCTTGATTGTGTATCTCGATACTAACGCTGACAACTCCGAAGCCATCGTTCCAGATCTCCTTTTCAACTATCTCCGTCTTCATCGAAAGCGTATCTCCGGGTCTAACGGGATGTCGCCACCGCAAGTTATCGATACCAAGCGACCCCTTCGCACGAGTTCCATGAATGAAATTCTTGACGAGCATTCGCTGCCCGATTCCCACCGTGAGGAGTCCACTTGCGATTAGTCCGCCGAAGGCTGACTCTTCGGCGGCATCCTCGTCCGTATGAAACGGTTGGGGATCGTATTTCTCTCCATATTCGATGATCTCCTCTTTTTCGACGGTATAGTTACCGAACTCCTGCGTATCGCCGACGACAAAATCTTCGTAGAATTTTTCTTCCATATCCGATGGTTATCACCATGGGACATAAATCTATGGGGAAGTTTGACAGGTACCAGTTGAGCCCTTCTTTTTCAGAAAACGGTAGCTGCAACAGCATGTAAAATACTGCTCCTCCACCCATTTCCATCGGGAAGTTACGATCGGCGGATGGGTGTTCGTCTCCTGTCCTCGGCAGTATCTCATTCTGCCGTTTGGTTGGTACTCTCGATATGTGCCTCCAACGCGTCTATCGTGGCTGGTGTCCCGAAGTACGCCGGAACGTGCTGGTGCAGGCCGTCGGGCTGGATATCGAGTGGAGACCCACGACCGGTCGACGACCGTCCGCCGGCGGTTTCGACGAGGTGGGCGATCGGATTCACCTCGTACTGGAGTCGAAGATCCCCGTTCGGACTGACTGTTCGCTCGGGATATCCGAGCAGCCCGCCGTCGACGAGGAGGTGCGCGATATCGCCGACCATCGCGCCGGTGTACCGCAGTTTGCACTCGTCGTTCAGCTCCCGCCAGAACGACCGGACCGGTGCCGCCCACTCGCTCGTCGTTCCGGCGAATCCACACACCTGCTTCGCATCGGGAACAGTCACCGAACTGGAATCGACGATATCGCCGCAGTCGATCGTATACCGCGTTACAGTTCCGTCGACGGCGGCCGTCATCGTCGTTATCGGTCCGTACAGGAGGACGGCGCTGGCGATCAGATTCCGTCCGCTGGCCGGAAGCGGTGCGTCGTATACGCCGATGACCGTTCCGACAGTATTGTTCGACTGCAGATTCGACGATCCGTCGAGCGGATCGATGGCGACGCTGTATCTCTCGCCGGTTTCTTCGACGCTCTCACACTCTTCGCTGGCGAACGCACCGACGGCGTTGAGCGGGCTCAGTCGTTCGCGAAACAGGCGGTTGATGGCCAGATCCGCGACCGATTGGTCGTCGCCGCTCGAGTTCTCCGTCGCTGTTTTCCCCTGGTTGGCGGCCGATTGTAACTCCGTCCTGACGGCGGGCGTGATCGCCGCGAGTTCATCGAGGAGTGTGCGTACGTCGGTCAGTGTCATCGATTTCGTCGGGTGTTCTCGGGAGATGTGGTTGTGGTGTCCGTGCCCCTCGTCGGATCGAGTCGAGCCCGTCCCATTAGGAGAATAACCGCTTGAGGCGGGCGAAGAGGCCTTTGGAGGGATCACCGCCGAGCTGTTCCGTGGATTCGGCGGTTGCCGAGGTAGCACTTTCCTGTCCGGTTTCGGATTCGGTGGTCGCTCCGCCCTCGGACCCGACAGCGGTAACGCCTGTTTCGCCGGCTTCGGCTTGTTGCACCGCTTGATCGATGAGTCCGCCAGCGTCGTTGACGGCTTCTTTGACGGTGCTTTTGATCAGCACCATGTCCGTAAAGCGGTCCTGGCTGACCGCCGTATCTGCGGCGATGATCGCTGCGTCAGCGGTCTGGATGTCGGTCTCGGTCAGTTCGTTTTCGGCACCCATTGCGCCCTGGACCTCGACTTTGATATCGTGGCCGCGGTCTTCGGCGGTCGTTTCGAGGTTTTCCGCTGCCATCTGGCTGTGTGCGATACCGGTTGGACATGACGTGACTGCGATGAGTTTCATGGCTGTTGTGGTGTTGTGTGGCTGCAGTAGCCGAGTTACTCGTTGCGCTGTGTGCGTACCTGCTCTCTGGTGGCTGCGTCGAGTGCGCGCGTTGCGTGCGCGGACGCCTCGTCGGTGTGACTCGACTGGACGGCTGCTTTCACGTCCGGAACGGTGACGGCGCTCATGCTCAGTTCGTCGAATCCCAGTCCGACGAGGAGTTCGGTTAGTTCGGGGTCGCCGGCCATTTCGCCGCACATGCCGACCCACGCATCGTTCTCGTGGGCCGCCTCGACGGTTCGTGCGATGGCGCGCAGAACGGCCGGCTGCGTCGGGTCTCTGAGCGCTTCGACGTTTTCGTTGCCGCGTGCGGCGGCCATCGTGTACTGGGTGAGATCGTTCGTACCGACGCTGAGGAAGTCGACTCGCTCGGCGAGTTCGGGCGCGGCGAATACGGCGCTCGGGGTTTCGATCATCACGCCGAGTTCGGGGACGGCGTGGGCGACGTTTTCCGCGTCCAGTTGCGTTGCAACTGCGTCTACGGTTTCGAGTGCGGCGTCGAGTTCGTCGACCGTCGCGACGAGCGGGAACATGACGGCGAGGTCTCCGTCGCCGTCGGCGGCTGCGCGGAGCAGCGCGCGCAGTTGGGTTTCGAAGAGTTCGGTGTCGGAGTCGAGCGAGCGACGGATCCCGCGTTCGCCGAGGAACGGGTTCTCTTCGTCTGGCAGGTCGAGGTAGGGGATTGGCTTGTCGCCGCCGATGTCGAGCGTGCGGACGATCACGCGACCGTCCGGGAACGTATCGAGCGCGGTCGTGTACGCCTCGTACTGCTCGTCCTCGTCGGGCGGCGATTGGCGGTCGAGGAACAGAAACTCCGTGCGGTAGAGGCCGATTCCGTCCGCGCCCTGCGCTCGGACGCCGTCGAGTTCGGCGGGTTGGCCGACGTTTGCGGCGACTTCGATGGAACGGCCGTCGGCCGTGCTTACGGGGTCGGTTCGAACGTCGACCTCGCTGGCGGCCGCCGCCTCTTCGCGGCGTTCATCGGTCGGATCGAGACAGAGTTCGCCGGTCTCCCCGTCGACGACGACGGTCGCATCTTCCTCGACCTCGCGTAGTTCGTCGCCGATGCCGACGACGGCCGGGAGTGCCAGCGATCGAGCGAATATCGCCGCGTGGGAGGTTCGGCCGCCGGTAACGGTCGCGAATCCGGCAACCTGGTCCGGATCGAGTTGTGCCGTATCGCTGGGGGTCAGTCGCTCGGCGAGGACGACTGCCCCTTCCGGAAGGTCGCCGAGATCGACCCGTTCGCTGCCGGTGAGCAGTCGGATCAACCGGTCGCGAACGTCGCGGAGGTCGTCGGCCCGCTCGGCCATCCGGCCGTCCATATCCTGGAACTGCTCGATCGGGTCCGCAAAGGCTCGTTTGACGGCGTGTTCGGCTGGCAGATCGTTCTCGACGGCGCTTGCGACGCCGGATTCGATCTGCGGGTCGTCGAGGAACTGCAGGTGCGCGTCGAACACGCCGGCCTCCTGCTCGCCGACCCGCTCGGCGGTGCGCTCGCGCTCGGCTTCGAGTTCAGCGCGGGCGGCTTCGCGCGCGTTTTCGAATCGTTCGAGTTCAGTTTGCGGATCAACGCTCGTCTCGTCGGGGTCTTCGAGGTCGCTGTCTCGGTCGTACCAGACGACCGTGCCGACGGCAGCACGTGGCGTCACACCGGTGCCGGTGAGCGTTCGGCGGGACATCTGCTCAGGCATTCGTGTCTGTGGTCGCGTCTGTGTCTGTGGCTGTTGCGTTCTCTTCGCCGAGTTCATCTTCCGGTGTCGTAAGCACGCGTTCGAGTTCGTCGAGCGTCGCCGCCGCATCCGGGCCGTCGGCAACGATCCGAATCTCTTCGCCGTGTTCGACGCCGAGGCTCGTGACGGCGATCATGCTGGCTGCGGGCGTGAGGTCGGTATCGTCATCGTCGTCGGTCGCGTGCGCGATTCGGACGTCGGAGTCTGCGTCGGTGACCGTTTCGACGAACGTGGCGGCGGGACGAGCGTGCAGGCCCGCTTCGGGAACGACTGTAACGACCCGTTCGAGTTCGGAACTCATGCTACCGCCTCCTTGAGAACCGCCTGCACGTCGGCGGGCGTTTCCGCATCGTACAGCTCCTCGCGGACCTCGTCGTGCATGAGCGCACGCGACAGCGTACTCAGGATCGCGAGGTGGTCGTCGGCTCCTGACTCGGGGACGAGAATCATAAAGAGGAGCCGCGCAGGCTCGTCGTCCATCGCCCCGAAGTCGACGCCGTCGTCCGAGCGGGTAAACGCCACCGACGGTTCGGTTACCGCGTCGGTCTGGGCGTGGGGAATCCCGATACCTATGCCGACACCGGTCGTCGTCTCCTCCTCCCGTGCGAGCAATGCCTGCAGCGCGGTTTCACGGTCGTCGACACGCCCTGCGTCGACGAGCAGATCCAGGAGGAATTCGATGTAGCCCCGCTTGTCGGTGGTCGGCGGTTCGAGTGAGATGTGTTCGGTCGGCGCAAGCGTCTCGATTCGATTTTGAGTGAGTGTGTCGGTCATCGGTTGTAATCCGTGAGTATAGAGCGGTCGGTAACAAGCTTGTCTTAATCGTTCGTTTGTGCCGCCGGCTGTGAACTCGTTCCCCCGGTATTCGTTTCGACGTCGGCGACCGTCCGTTCGAAGTCCGGTTTGATCGCCGTCGCGACGGCCGCGGTCACCGCGGTTCCGAGCGCGATACAGCCGAGGAACGCGAGCGCGCTATTCGAGAGGATGATCACGAAGACGCCGCCGTGCGGGGCCGGCATCGTCACGCCGAGCCACATCGCCGTCGCTGCGGCCGTCGAACTCCCAATCACGGCGCTCGGGATAACCCGAAGCGGATCGGCCGCTGCGTAGGGGATCGCACCCTCAGTGATGAACGCCAGCCCGAGCGGGATCGCGGCCTTGGCGTTTTCATACATTTCGGCGGAGTACTTCTGGGGAGCGATGAAGTTCGAGAGTGCCAATCCGAGCGGCGGCGTCATACCCGCGATCATCACGGCGGCCATCGGTCCGTAGATCTGGTCGCCGACGAGCGCGACCGCGAAGACGTACGCAACCTTGTTGACGGGTCCGCCCACGTCCAGAGCCATCATCGCGCCGAGGATCGCGCCCAGGAGCAGGGCGTTTGCGCCCTCCATGTTCTGGAGGAACGTCGTCAGCGCGTCGTCGACGATGGCGATCGGAACGCCGAGCCCGACGATCACGAGCGGGGCCAGCAGCGCCGTCGTGAAGACGGGGATGATCAATACCGGCATCATCGGCTTGATGAAGGACGGAACCGTCCATCCTTTCATCCACCGCGCGACGTAGCCGGCGAGCAGACCGGCTACGAGCGCGCCGAGGAATCCGGCGACGGCACCGTCGGCCTGGAAGCCGACGATCGTCCCCGCAGCCTCGATGATCTGCTCTTGCTGGATCGTCCACGAGAGGATGAACCCCGGAGCCAATCCGGGTTTGTCCGCGATACCGTAGCTGATGTACGCCCCCAGAACGGGGATCATAATCGTCAGTCCCAGGTTACCGATCTCGGCCAGGTACCAGGCGAGCGTCCCGGTCGCTTCGAACACGTTCTCGGTGTTACCGGCGGTAAACGGGAGCTCGGCGACCATGTACGCCACTGCAAGGAAGATCCCCCCGATCGTGACGAACGGAATCATGAACGACACGCCGGTCATCACGTCCTCCTTTACGGACGTAACGTGCGACCGGAGCGCGTTCTCCGCACTGTCTGTCAATGCCATGCTTCGCTCTGTAGTTCCTACCTATTATTCAAAAGAATTTTCGAGTATGATCGTTACTGCATCTATCCGACGAAATAAAAATCCAACCACGCAGGATGACCTCGTAAATCGACTCGAATTCGCTAGCTGTTGCTGATCTGAGGTCCGACTGATCCCCGTCCGCCGTATCGGACAGTGATCGTGCAGGAACGAATATAGAGAGATGAATGGGTCCCGAAGCAGTCAGACGTAGTCACTCTCACTGTGAGAAGGGCTCTGGCGACGAGACGGGGACGGATCCGAGTCGCGTTGGTACGTCGTCGAGCGGTGGGACGGTCGTCCCCGGTACCGAGACAACCTGTGCGGCAACCGCGACGCCCGACCGAAGCGCCTCTTCGTCCGTTGCACCGCGCTCGAGCGCGGCCAGTACCCCTGCGAGCAATGAGTCGCCAGCTCCGACCGTGTCGACGACAGTCGTCTCCAGCGCCGCTGCATGCAACAGACCGTCCGGTGTTGCCATGATTGCACCGTCGGCTCCAAGCGATGCAACAACGCGGTCGTAGCCCATCGTTTGCAGCCGTTCGACTGCGTCGTAACAGTCCTCGAGCGAGTCGATCGAGCAGTCCGTCGCTACTGCGAGTTCTTCTCGGTTCGGTTTACAGAGCGTATAGGAGGCGTCCAAGTCGCGGAGTACATCTCCACCGACATCGACGGCCGTTTGCCAGTCGCCCGCTCGAGCGATTCGGTCGATAGCGTCGGGACCAAGTCCGGGCGGGAGACTGCCGCCGACGACGACGGTGTCCGGGTCGTTGCGCTCGATAGTTTCGAGGAGCGTTTCGATCGCGTGGCCGTTGACCGCGGGTCCGTCGTGATTGATCTTGTACTCCGAATCCGCGGTCAAAATCGTGGTATTGAGCCGCGTCCGACCCTCGATGTCGACGAAGTCGCTATCGATCCCTTTTTCGGTCAAACTGTCTCGAACGAACTGGCCGAGAAAGTCACCGGTGATTCCGGTTGCGGTCGTTTCGGTGTCGAGTTCGACGAGGTACTTCGAGACGTTGATGCCCTTTCCGCCGGGGTCGACGCGCGCGTCGTCGGTGCGTGCGATTTCGCCGTCCTCGGGAAGGTCGGGAATCGCGAGCGTGTGGTCGACTGCGGGGTTGAGCGTGACGGTGACGATCACTGGCCGACCCCCTCGATGAGTTCGACGCCGGCGGCGTCAAACGGCTCGCGCTGACGCTCAGAGAGCGTTACGTCGGTGATGAACACGTCCACGTCTTCCACGGACGCGAATTTGACGAAGCTCTGCTTGTCTAGCTTGGTCCCATCGGAAACGAGGACGACGCGCGCTGCGTTTTCGATCATGAGCGATTTCAGGCGGGCCTCGTCTTCGTTCGGCGTCATGAGCCCTTCTGACGGATCAATTGCGTTCGTCCCGAGAAACAGCAAGTCGAAGTTCGTTCGCTCCATGAACCGCTCTGCGCTCGGCCCGGTGAGCGCTCGCGTCTCGTGACGAAGCGTGCCGCCGGTCAGTTTCACATCGTTGTCTTTCTCTCCGAGTTCTATCGCTACTACCGGCGAGTTCGTCACTGACAGGAACGATCGGTCGGTCGGGACGTTCTTGGCGACTTGCATCGTCGTGGAGCCCGAGTCGAAGAAGACGACTTGATTCTCGGCGATTTCCTCGACCGCTCGCTCGGCGATGACCATCTTGCTGTTGAGGTTTTGTACCTCCTTTTGGCCGTAGGTCTGTTCGCTTCCGACGGTCGTCGCCGGGACGGCACCGCCGTGTGACCGCTCGATCAACTGTCGTTCCTCGAGATCGCTGAGGTCCCGACGGATCGTCGCCTTCGAGCAGTCCATCTCTTCGGCGAGTTCGGCGACGGAACACTCGCCACGCTCGGAGACCACCTCGACGATATCGCGCTTTCGCATTGCCGGTAACATAGCTGTGTGTTCGACGGATACTTGCACGGTGGCATTCATATTTGTATCTGGTATTGATTTTTTCTGCACGAAACTCATGTACTAATCACCGGAGGCGGCAGGTCGATTGCATTCCGTCGCTGTCGCGTGCCGACCGCGTCGAGACCCGGGTCCCGAGGATCGTTACTCGGGGAGCGCCTCGTCTGCGGTTGCGCCGTCGAAAACGACCGCTTCGAGTGCGTCGAGAATTCGTTCGGGATTGTCGCGTTGCCACACGTTTCGACCGACGGCCAGCCCACTCGCACCGGCGTTCATCGCTGTCTCGACTAGCGAGAGGAACTCGTAGTCCGAGGTTTTCGAGCCGCCGCTGAGCACGACGTTTACGTCACCCGCCGCGTCCACCGCCGTGGCCATTGCTTCGCCGCTGCGGGGATACTTTACCTTCGCAATGTCCGCGCCGAGTTCGAGCGCGATTCGGGTCGCATACGAAATCACGTCGGGCTTGCGGTGTTCTTTCAGCGCCTGCCCGCGCGGATACGACCACATCGCGACCGGAACGTCTTGCTTGCGTGCCTGCTCTTGTACGGTTCGGAACTCTTCGAACATCTCCGGTTCGCGGTTGGTGCCGGGGTATACCGTGTAGCCGACGGCGTCGGCACCGAGTTCGAGCGCGTACTCGACCGAGCACGTCTGGGGCGAGTACGGTTCACCCATCCAGAGGCTGCTGGTGCCGTTGAGTTTCGCCAGCAGGTTCACGTCGTCTTCGTAGGAGGGATAGTATGTTTCTGCGAGCCCTTTCTGTACCGCGAATCCGGTTACGGCGTCGTGGGTTGCCATCTCGAAGACAGTCTCCGGATCGAGTCGTTCCGGCACTTCGGAGAAGGCGGTCGGTCCGTGTTCCAACCCGTGATCGTGCGCGAGAATGATCGATTTGCCGTCTCGAACGAGGGGTGTCTCGGATAGTGATCGCATTCCATCAGAAGTACTCACGTATGGGAACTAAGTAGTACTGAACGTGTTTGTTTTCCACTACAATATGGTGATATCATCCCGTATACGACACGGGATCAGTACTGGTGTTGTGATCACTATAGACCAACAGCTACAGCCCAAGAGATACCGATCCCTGGTACTATTGGTTTCGGACCCGCTAATATTTTCCTCGGACGCGAATCGAAGCGGTCAGGAGACACGAGTTCAACCTCGCGTTCGAGGGTTTGCTTCCGTCGCGCCGGCGGGACGATCGACGGGTAGTCGACGGCTGGGATTAACGGGAATCGCCGCAGCCAGTGGTCGAACGGACGTATCCGTGCCCGTCGTATCGAGCGGCGTCGAACAGCGGTCGGATCGGTCGGTCCGGTCGGGCCGACAGCGCAGCGAGGAGTTTGATGCGGGCCTTTTGTGCGGAGAGGTTCGACGCGAATATCGCACCAGCCTCCTCGAGCACTGCAGCACCGCCGTCGGCTCCGTACACCGGCGAGACGATCCCATCGCGACAGCGTGTCGTGGTAACCACGTCAACTCCGTCGCCGATTGCAGTACGAATTGCGTCGGCGACGGCGCCGGGAACGTTTCCGAGTCCGAGTCCGTCGACGACGAGTCCATCGACGCCGCGATCGACGGCAGCAACGATCTGTGATCCGGTCGTGTCCGTCGATGTCGCGACGATTTCGACGGTCGCCGTCACGTCTCGGACGGGAATCGTCGCTGACAGACTCTCGGGGCGGCGATAGAACCAGAGTCCCTCCGGCGTCCGTTCGGCCACCGGGCCGTAGTTACCCGAGTCGTACGCCGCGAGATTGCTGCTGTGGCGCTTGGTCACCGGCCGCGCCGCGTGCAGTCGATCGTTAAAGAAAACGTAACTCCCTGATTTGATGTGCTCGTGGCTCGCCGCGTCGAGCGCGCCGCGAACGTTCGCCGGGCCGTCGGGACTGATCGCGTCGTGTGGCCGCTGTGCACCGGTACAGACGACCGGCGAGTTCACGTCGAGGACGAGGTCCAGATAATAGGCGGTCTCTTCGATCGTATCGGTTCCGTGGAGGATTACGACGCCGTCGACGTCGGAAGCGACGGCGCGAACGCGTGCGGCCAGTTCCACTAAGTGATCGAACGCCAGTTCCGAACTCGGCGTCTGCGTGAGTTGCTCGAGTTCGATATCGACGTCGACGCGCTCGACGCTCTCGGGATACGCCTCCAGCAGGTCGCGTCCGGATTCGGTCGGTACCGTGCCGGTCTCACTCGTCGTTCCCGCAATCGTCCCACCGGTCGCTATGACGTGGACCGTTGCCATACGTCGTACTGGACGAACGGACCGTATAGTAGTTGTGATCAGTCGCTCGTCCCAGCCCCACGTTCGATACCGATGGCTCGTCTCTCGTCGGCTACTGAAACTGAACTCTGTCTCTTATACACATCT
>NZ_AOIP01000065.1:0-28489 GCF_000337535.1 Natrialba aegyptia DSM 13077 | reverse complement strand
CGCCATCAGAGATGTGTATAAGAGACAGGAACTGGGTCGCGCCGGACCGGTTTCCGTTCTCGATCGCGTCGGTATCGATCGTGCCGTTCTCGATAGCCTTCGCGGTCGGCATGATTTCGGGGAGGTTCTTCCGGCGAGCGTCCAGTTTGTTCAGCGCGACGACGACGACCCCGGTGAGGACAACCGAGAGCGGAAGCAAGACAAGCGCCGACGTGAGTCCGGCGGCGTACAACAACAGCGCAAACACCGTGACGCCGGCCGCGGTCATCGCGAACGGAATCTGCGTGGACACGTGATCGATGTGGTCCGAGCCGGCGAAGATCGATGACATGACGGTCGTATCGCTGATCGGCGAGACGTGGTCGCCCCAGATCGCACCGCCGAACAGCACGCCCATCAGCACCGGCAGGATCGACACGCCGACGAGTTCGTAACCGAGCGGGATCGCGAGCGGCGTCAGGATCGCCATCGTCCCCCAGGAGGTTCCCGTCGTAAACGCGATGAACATCGCGGCGACGAAGATGAGCAGCGGCAGGAACGAACCGGGCACGCCGCTGTCGACCATGACATCGACGATGAACTCGGCGGTGCCGACCTGTTCGGCGGCGTGGCCGATACTCCAGGCGAGCACGATGATCGCCGCCGCGATCATCATCGTCTTGAAGCCGCTGATGATGGTGTCGCCCGCCTCGTCGAGGTCCATCGTCCGGAAGCCGACGGCACCGAGCATGCCGACCGCCATGAACGCGAACGACCCGTAGAGCAGGCCGAGTGCGACATCGGTCTCCTGGAACGCGGTCGCGATGTCGACGCCGGGCTGGTGGCCGCCGCCGAGCCACCACATCGAGACGAGTCCGACGACCAGCAGCGTTAGAATCGGCGCGAAGAAGTTAACCAGCGTCGGGTTCTTCTCGCTCGGCTCGCCGACGTCGGTTTCGATGTCCGAGAGCGGGGTCGCGCCGTCCCGCTTGGTCTTTTTCTCCTTGCGCGACCGCCATTCGGCGTCCAGCATCGGGCCGTAGAACCGCTGGGTGATCGAGATGAAGCCGACCATGAAGAACGCGAGAAAGCAATAGATGTTCCACGGAATGCTCTGCAGGAAGAGCCCGAAGGCGGTGAGACCGACTTCTTCGGCCGTGAACTCGGCGGCCTCGAAGCCGACGATGATCATCGACACCTGGTAGCCGATCCAGTTCGAAACGGGGCCGAAGGTCGTCACCGGAGAGGTGGTCGAGTCGAGCACGTACGCGTGCATCTCGCGGGACGTGTGGTTCTCCTCGGAGAGTTCACGCGTCGCGTTTCCGGTGACGATCGTGCTCGTGTACGAATCGAAGAAAATGAAGATCCCGATGAGCCACGTCAGGATCTGCGAATCGCGGGCGGTGTTCACCCGGTGGCCGATCCAGTTCTGGAGCGCGATGATCCCGCCCGATTTGTGGATGAACGCGGCCCCTGCCCCCATGAACATGATCAGGATGAGGAATTTCGTATCGAACGGCGATCTGACCACTTCGACGATCCAGTCCATCGATAACGCTGTCGCGGCGATCGGGTTCCAGTCGGCGATCAGCAACGCGCCGGCCCAGACCCCGGCGAACAGCGACACCAGTACCTGCCGCGTGTACATCGCGAGTGCGATCGCGAGCAGCGGCGGTACCAGTGATAGCGCTCCGTACGGCAACGCCTCATATGACATACAGTCACAACCGAGATCGGCAATACTACTTTAACCTTTTGGAAATCGGCTGGAAAGCGGTCATCCGATTGATCGTGGGGTATCGCATCGAATATCTACGGGGATCGGGCCGAAATCGATGACACGCCCGATTCCACCGCTCAGACGAGTCCCTGCGAGTCGAGTTCGGTTTCGAACTCGGGGACGACTCGCCGGAGGATGTCGGGGAACTCTCGGTAGAGGTCGGCGTCTTCGATCCGGTAGGCCGGTCCGGAGACGGTAAAGCCGCCGATGATGTTTCCGGACGAGTCTTCGGCAACGACGCCGGCGACGCGCTTTCCGGGGATCGATTCCTGGTCGTTAATCGCGTAGCCTCGCTCCCGAATCCGCGCGAGTTCGTCGTCGAGCGCGGCTCGGGACGTGATCGTTTGCTCGGTGAGCTGGGGGAGTCCCCAGCGGTCGATGATCTGGTCGATGCGAGACGGTGAAAGGCGGGCGAGAATCGCCTTTCCGATCGCCGTCGCGTGCATGTATTCGTAGTTGTTGAGTCGCGAACTCGGGGTCGCTGAGCTGTCGACCGAGTCGAACAGCGTGACGATGCGGCCGTTTTCTTCGATGCCGAAATCGGATTCCTCGTTCGACTGCTCTGCGAGTTCGATCACGTACTTTCCGGCGAGTTCGTAGATCTTGCTGCGATTTCGGACGTACATCCCGAAATGATAGAACCGGCCGCCGAGTCGGTACGTATCGCCGTTCGCGACGACGTAGCCGTGTTTGCCGAGCGTATAGAGGTGTTTGTACACTGTACTCTCTGAGAGATCGAGCGTCGCCGCCAACTCCGCGGGCGTCGCCCCGTCTCGCTCTTGAATCGTTTCGATTACTGCCAGCGACGTTTCGGTCGTCGTCAGCAATTGACTGTCGGTCATTGGTCGTCGTTCTTCCGCCGACCAAATAAATCTACGTATCATAGAACGCTTGCCGGGCCGCCGTCCGATCGAGGGGCGTGGTTTCTGAGGGAGGTTTTACCGGAGCCAGTCCGTTTACGGGGCGCTCAGGTCGGAAACGTCGTCGACTGAGGCGTTAGTAGTCGGGACTGGCGTCTATCGCGGGACCGATCGTTCGTGGTGCCAGTAATATCAGTAATATCGCGCTCGCAGAAGCACTTGCGGAACTATTTCCGAATCGGAACGAATCCAGTAGTGGCCGTAACTCATCTCGTTCGGTTGCTACCAGATAGTTTCATGATATATAGAACGAACGTCGATCACGATCGAAGGGCGATCGACAACCTATTTACAACTGTACATTCGTAATGAATTGTGATATCCGTGACGCGTTCCCGTCTCCGCGCTCGAACTCGTTCGACAGCGTCGAACTGCTGTGATAGTTATATTATCGCGGGTATGATTGACACCCGCATGGGATCGACAGAACGAAAGCAGATCAAGTCAACGCGCACCGCGTTCACGATCATCGAACGGGTTTCGTCGACCGACGGTGCGACCGTCTCTGAACTCGCGGAGACGCTCGGCCGCTCCAAGAGTACGGTTCACGCTCACCTCCAGACGCTCACCGAATGGGATACCTGTTCCGGATCGATGACGAGTATCACGTCGGCCTGCCGTTTCTGACGCTCGGTGGCGCAGCCCGAAGCACCGATCGCTACCAGAACCTCTACCGGGCGGCGAAGGCGGAAATCGACGACATCGTCGATCAAACCGGTTAGCGCGCCCAGGTCGTCGTCGAGTACCAGGGTGAGGGAATCTACTTCTACCAATCGCGCGGTCACCGATACGTCCAGACGGACTCACAACTCGGGACGAGCGTGTCGCTTCACTCCACGGCGGTCGGGAAAACTATCCTCTCGGTCCTCTCCGACGACCGCGTCGAGGAGATTCTGTCGAACAGCGAGCTACGGCCGCGAACGGAACACACCGTCGTCGACCGAGATGAACTCCGTGAGCGCATCGAGGCGATCGAATCGGGGGACTTCGAACGGGCGCGACGTATCCGTCCTTACGAGAACCTGCGGGCGGAATCCGGCCCGAACAATCCGTTTGCGGCCGCCAACAACGTGCCCGCGGTCAAGTACGGCGTGGACCTCGCCGGCCTCGTCGTCGGCCCGGTTCGGGAACCGCTCGTCGATCTCTCCGACTCGGACAAGGAGCGGGCCGAAACATACTACACGCAGATCGTCGACAGCGGGGACTCGTAAGATGACTGTGAACTCGTCCGAGTCCGTTCGGACCGACGCTGGCGCTCTCGAGACGTTCACTGCGCGGACGCTGGAAGCGGCCGGGCTCTCCGCATCCCACGCTGACACGGTCGCCGAGACGCTCATCGACGCGAATCTTCGCGGCATCGACACGCACGGCGTCGACGAACCGCCGTGGCAATCCGTCGAGGACGGTGTCTAGTGCGAGCGTCGACCGATCGATCCCAGTACGCGCGAGTGCTCGCTGCTACCGGACGTAATCGTCAGCGCCGGATCCCTGGTGCCGCGCCGTCGACGCGAGCACCGCTGTCGAGATCGGTTGCGACTCGGCGGAAGCTATTTGGTCCGATACGAGGACGAGTTCACCGTAGATGACACCACCCACTCCCGCGACCACGGCCGACCTGCCGATGCGGGTCGGCGTGCGGACGCGGACGCTCGCGGACGACCGGCTCGCGTACTGCAAACAGATCGGCGTCGACGACGTTTTCGTCGACCACCGACTGCCCCGCGGCGACATCTTCACCGACGAGGGCTCGGACGACGAGACGACGATCACGATCGACGAGGGCGTCGTCCCGTCGGTCTCCGAACTCGTCGAGGCGCGCGAGCGAGCCGCCGAACACGGCCTTCGGTTCATGGGCATCCAGTCGCTGAACTACAACGTCTACGGGAAGATCATGCTCGGCAAGGCGGGGCGGGACGCCCAACTCGAGACGATTACTGAACTCGTTCGGAACCTCGGCGAGGCCGACGTGCCGATCCTCGGCTACCAGTGGAACCCGCGGGGCGTCGTGCCGATGCGAACGTCCGAGTCGACGCCCGTTCGCGGCGGTGCGGCCTCGAGCGAGTTCGACATCGAGGCGCTCGACGATCCGTACGAACCCGTCGAGAGCCTCGACCGGGCGTACACCGAGGCCGAACTCTGGGAGAACTACGAACGATTCCTTGAGGAAGTCCTCCCGGTAGCCGAGGAGGCCGGGGTCACGATGGCGTTACATCCGGCCGACCCGCCGACGGTCGAACAGCTCGGCGGGATTCCGCGGCTCTTTCGTGACGTGTCGGCGTTCGAGCGCGCGATGGACGCCGTTCCGAGCGACAATCACGGCCTGAAGCTGTGTTTGGGCTGTTTTTCGGAGATGCCCGACACCGATGTCGAGGCGGTCGTCCGAACCTTCGGCGAGCGCGACGACATCGTCTTCGTCCACTTCCGCGATGTCATCGGGACCTGGCCGTCGTTCAAAGAGACGTTCCTGGACGACGAACACAGTAATTACGACGAGCGATCGGTCATGCGGACGCTCCACGATGTCGGCTTCCAGGGCGTGGTCGTTCCCGACCACGTTCCCGATATGGTCGGCGACACCGACTGGGGCCACCGGGGCCGCGCACAGGCGGTCGGCTATCTCAACGGTCTCAATCGAAGCATCCGGTCCGGGTGATCGAATCGCGGAACCGCGAACGCAGAATCGCGGAATCGCGGTTCGACGGCGCTTCGATGAGCGCCGGTCCTCAGACGATCTGGTTTTCGAACTCGTCGATCTCGTCGCGCACGTACCGGTCGTAATTCGACGCGAAGATGTCCGCACAGCGATCGAGATAGTTCGGCGTCGATCCGTCCACTTCGGCATCGTCATGATCCTCGCGCTGATGGTCGGCACGCTCACCCCGCCGTTCGGCGCACTCCTGTTCGTCCTCGAGAAAGTGACCGACGCTTCCCTCGAACAGGTCATCCGGTCCGTGGTCCCGTTTTACATCCCAATCTGCTGGCGCTCGTCATCCTGCTCTTCGTTCCCGAACTCGTCACGTACGTTCCCCATACCGTGATGGGGTAGCGGTCTCCGGTATTTTTCGCTCGTATTCCACCGTTTCGGATACACTGTCTCCCTCCAGACGCTGTTGAGGTAACCACAACGAGACCGCCGTCTCGCTACCGGCCCAATCCCCGACGGGAACGATCGGCCGATCGGGACGAAACGACTTTCATCACCGTTGTCGTATTCGATGATCAATGGTCAAAACCGCAATTCAGCTGTACACGCTCCGCGAACTCGACGAATCGCTTCCGTCGGTGTTGCGTCGCGTCGGCGAAACGAGCTTTGACGGCGTCGAGTTCGCCGGCGCGGACGACCCCATACCGGAAACGGCCACAGTCCTTGCGGACACCGGCCTGACCGCCGCCGGAGTCCACGTCGACATCGAGTCGCTCGAGGACGATCTCGACGCCGTCGTCTCGGATGCCGCTGCGCTCGGGACCGAACGGCTCACCGTGCCGTATCTGGCCGTGGAACACTTCTCGACGACGGACGCGGTTCGAGAGACCGGAACCCGACTCGAAACGCTCGCTACCCGGCTCGAGATGCGGGGCTTCGAACTCGGCTACCACAATCACGATCACGAGTTCATCGCGGTCGAGAGGCAGGGTCGCTCGGATGACGGTCGAAGCGCCTTCGAGCGCTTGATCGAGGGCACCGACGAGTCGCTCTCGATTGAACTCGACGTGGGGTGGGCGGTCGCCGCGGGATACGATCCGGTCGCGTTGCTCGAGCAACTCGAGGGGCGCGTGCCGCTCGTTCATATCAAGGACGTCGCCGACGGACGGCCGGTCGAACTCGGCGAGGGGGAGGTCGACCTCGAAGCGTGCGTGACGGCCGCCCGCGATGCCGGCGTCGAGTGGCTGATCTACGAGCACGACGAGCCTGCGGATCCCGTCGCCTCGCTCGAACGCGGTGCGGAGGTGCTCGAGTCGCTGCGTCCCTGATACGGTCTGCCGTGCCGATTTCCCGGCACGATCCGGACAGTCGCGGGTGCGCCGGAACTGGCTGACGGCTGCCGTATGGGTCGTCGCTGGGCCGAGGTTGCCACCGGGTCCGACCGCCCCGTGCCTCGTGAACCGGATGGAAACGCAGGAGCCGTTGTGGCCCGGCTCAGGGGGAGAGCGAAAGCGTCTTCGACCCGGTCGTGGAATTGCCGTCATCCAGGTAGTAGTCGATCGTCAACGCGACCGTTTCACCGACCATGTCGACGGCGGAACCGTCGTTTTCGAACTGGTAGAGATACAGTTCGCCCGTCGATCCCGGCGAGAACACGGCCCACCGGCGGTCGCTGTCGTCGTGCCCGTCGTTTCGCAGGTCGATCGAGCCGGGAAGCGAGAGGCCGTTGTTGATATCGGCGGCGCTGTCCTGGATGTCGGCGTCGACGTACAGTTCGCTTAGCCACTTTCCTTCCTCCATCGAGTGATCCGAGAGTTCGTCGATGGCCGCGTTCGCCGGCTCGATCGTCACGTCGGTGATGTTCAGTTTCGAGTCGAAGTTGTTCGTGACGCTGAGTTGCAGTCCGGATCGTTTGTCGTGTGAGTCGACCGATGCGTCGACCGCGGTCACGTCATCGTTGTACTCGAAGTCTGGTGTTCCACCACCGCCGCCGCCGTTCCCGGTACGCGGCGCGCCGATGTCCGCGGCCGGTTCCTCGGGACCGAACGCGTTGTTCGATTCGTACATGTTCGTCCACGACGAGACGCCCGTCTGGGTGTACGCGTACTGATCGCCGCCGGTGGTTCCGGCCGGCGGTTTCTCCTTGTATTGGAACCAGTTGTTGTCGATATCGCACCGATCGTCGGGCGCTTCCCGTATCTTGATGTACTCCTGCGGGCCGCCATCGCGATACTCGTCCGGTTCGCCCTCCACTTCGTTCGTGTACCGGAAGGTGTTGTGGTGGATGGAAATCGTACTCCCTGCCACGTCGCGGTCGCCGTGATTTGTCGCCCAGTTGTGCATATCGAAGGCGTGACTTACCGTCCGGTCGTCGACGATGTTGTACCGGGCCTCGTAGCCGTTTTCCGGGTTTCCGAACCCGTCGATACAGTGACGATTAAGATCGAAGTAACAGTACTCGATCAGGTGCTGGTCGCCGTTCAGCAGGTCCACGCCGTATCCGAGGTGTTCCATCGCGTTCGTGTGGATCGAGCAGTGATGGACGTGCGTCCCGGTCGGGCAACTCGTGCCGCCGTTCGCGTTCGCGCCGAGACGAACCGCCCCGCTCGTCCACCCCCAGAGGTGACAGTTGTCGATTTCGACGGTCCTGCTCGATTCGGTGTTGTACACGAAGATTCCGGCGGACTCTTTCTCGGTGTATCCCGGTTCGTCCGGATCTTCCGGCGGATCGAAGTAACCGCCGGGGAACGGGCCGCGAAGCTGTATCCCCGTGACGCGAACGCCGGTCTCGTAGGAACTCCGGAACAGCGATTCGCCGTTCATGCCGCTATCGACGTGCAAGAGCGCCCCCTGTGAGCCGTCGATTCCGCGCCCGCTCGCCAGGGTCACGCCCGAGGGAATTTCGATGTTCGATTCCCCCGTCATATCGATCGTCGCACCGCTGTCGACCCAGACCACATCGCCTGCACCCGCGTTCTGCAACGCGGTTTTCAGTCCGGAACCGGTGCTGACCGTCGTCGTCGCATCGCTTTCGGTAACATCATTGGAGTACGCCGCCCCACCGCCGATTTCCGAGTCGGCTGGCGATGGATCGGCAGTCGAAACCGCACCAGCAGACCCGGTATCGGTATACTCGTCTACCGCTGCGAGCGTCCCGACACCAACGGTCGCAACGGCACCCAGGCGGAGGTATCCACGCCGCGAGACGGTACTTCGGGTTGACTTCTCAGGATGGCGGTCTTTCGATGCCATGGCTGATCGCAATACAATCTCGAACTTCACAGTTTCCGTTCCATTGAAAGTAAAATATTTACGTGGTTTATATATTTTGTATAGCGGACACAACGGTGAGAATATGGCCATTCGTTTCGCCTCTCGTATACTGTGAACACCGAAGTCACTTGCCATCCCGGACCGAGACCGTTTTCGACAACCGGTATCTACTCCGAGGCAGAGACGAGTTCACGCCGCTGCTCTCGAAGCAATCGCCCGGACAGACGAATTGTCACACCGGAGCGACGACCGACACACGAAGCGCGCGGTCATCGATGGCTGAACTCGTACTGGAGAAGGAGGACGAACGTCGCGAGCGATCCGTCGGTTGAACGCTTCTCCCAATAATAGTACTACCAGAGATATGAATATGAAAATGACAATTTTGTTGTTATCGCGACGGATACGAGCGAATCCACCGCACTTATCCACGTCAATCATCGAAGGACAGTATCGACATGACTTCGACGCAGGCAGCGGGTCGGACGGCCGAAACGCAGGTGATGGGTATTTTGAACGTCACGCCGGATTCGTTCTCCGATGGAGGCAGCTATACTGCGGTTTCGGACGCGATCGCATGCGCTCGAAAGATCGACGAAGCGGGAGCAGCCATCATCGACATCGGTGGGGAAAGTACCCGGCCGGGTGCTGATCCCGTGTCGGTCGATGAAGAACTCTCGCGCGTCGTTCCCGTCGTCGAGCGGATTGCCAACGATCCCGATATCGAGGCGACGATCTCCGTCGATACGTACAAACCGGCGGTCGCCGAGGCGGTCCTCGACGCTGGTGCCGACATCATCAACGACCAGAACGGACTCGATGATCCGGAGATGCGATCGCTCGTCGCGTCCCGGGAGTGTACGGCAATTCTCATGGATGCGGTCAATATCCCCGTCGAACCCGAGTTCACTCCAGCCGCCGCCGATATCGTTGCCTCGGTTTGCGAGCGGCTGGAGGAACGCGTTGAACGTGCTCGGAGCGCGGGTGTTGCCGACGATCAGCTCGTTCTCGATCCCGGTGTCGGGTTCGCGACGGGCCCGGGTGACGATCTCGAACTCATCGCTCGAACCGACGAGTTCAGCGCGCTCGGCCATCCGGTTCTCGTCGGTGCGTCACGCAAGTCGTTCACGAAAGCGATCGTCGATCAGCCGCCACAGGAGCGGGTTGCACCGAGTCTCGCTGCTCACCTCGTCGCTGCGAAACGCGGCGCGGATATCGTTCGCGTTCACGATGTCGCGGAAACGGTGTCCGCCCTTCGCACGGCGGAAGCATTGTGGGAGCATCGACCTCGCACTCGCTGAGCCGAGATGTTGTGTTTGAAACGCGGTAAATGGCCCAACCACTAACGAATCGTTCACTTCTTCACTTTTTCACTTCAGCCGAACTCGTCGGGGCTCGCCGGCACTCGGTTTCGGATCATCCGCACCTGTCGCCGTGTGCCGGTCGGATGCTGTTTCCACCGATTCTCACAGGAAAACAGGACGAATACCTCGGCCTGCGCCGCCTGTCGATCATCTTTTCTCTCTTTGCGCATCACGTTGCCGACTTTCCTATAAACTTTCCAATGGATACTTATGTATTGAACGGCTAATTAGGAGTACCAACATCCTATCATGGTTGCGATACAGGTCGAGAGCTTGTCCAAGACGTTCGGGGAGACGACTGCGGTCGACGACCTCTCCTTTCGCGTCGAGGACGGTGAACTGTTCGGGTTGCTCGGTCCGAACGGCGCAGGGAAGTCGACGCTCATCAACATGCTCGTTACCCTGCTTCGTCCGTCATCGGGGACCGCAACCGTCAACGGCCACGATATCATCGAAGAAACGGCGGCCGTTCGCAACAGTCTCGGGATCGTCTTTCAGGAACCGGCGCTGGACGAGGAGTTGACCGGTGCTGAGAACCTGACGTTCCACGCACAACTGTACGGACAGCACAAGGCCGACCGCGACGAGCGCATCGACGAGGTGTTTGAACTCGTCGGCCTGGAGGCGGAACGCGACGACCCCGTCGGGTCTTACTCCGGAGGGATGAAACGCCGTCTCGAAATCGGCCGCGGACTGTTACACGAACCGTCGGTACTCTTCCTCGACGAGCCGACGGTCGGACTCGACGCGCGGACGCGGAGAGACACGTGGGAGTACATCCAGCGAATGAACGACGAGGCAGGGGTTTCCATCGTCCTGACGTCCCACTACATCGAAGAGGCGGAACAGCTCTGTGACCGCGTCGCCATCGTCGATGACGGTGAAATCGCGGCCATCGATACGCCCGCTGCTCTCAAGGACTCGCTCGGCGGTGATGTCGTGATCTTGGAGGTCGACGGGTCACTGTCGTCGTTTTGCAGCCGATTGGACGCCTGTCCGTGGGTCATGAAGTACACCACCAGTCCAACCCAGGTGCGGATCACGGTAGAGCACGGCGAGACTCGCATCGCCGATCTCGTTCGACTGGCCGATGAGACCGGCGTTGCGATCGCGTCCGTCGATATTCACAAACCGAACCTCGAAACCGTCTTTCTTTCGCTGACCGGTGCAACGATTGCGGAACGCGAGTCGAACTCGTCCAGTGATGCGAACGATAGCGCTCTCGAGGGCACTCACCCCTCCACGACGGCCGATCGACGCGCGTCGACGACACCGGAGGACGACGAATGAACCTCATCGACCCGCGCAGCATTTACGCGCTCTGGCGACGCGATGTCACGCGGTTCTTACGGACGCCCTCTCGAATCATTGGGTCTATCTCGATGCCGCTTTTGTTCCTCGTCTTCTTGGGATTCGGCTTTAGCGATGCCGCTATTCCCGGGTTGCCGGCGGGTGTCGACTATCTCCAGTATCTCGTCCCCGGAATGGTTGGGTTTACGATGCTGTTTGGCTCGTCGTTCGCCGGGCTTTCGATCCTCTCCGATCAGGATGTCGGCTTCCTGAAGGAGATTCTGGTCGCCCCTGTGAGTCGCACGTCTATCGTTCTCGGACGGATCGCCGGTGGATCCACGACGGCTCTCGTGCAGGCGGTGCTCATTCTCGTCCTGTCGGTTCCGCTCGGATTTCGATTCGACAGTTTACTCTTGTTGCCGGTCGCGGCGGTTTTTCTCGTGCTCATCGCGGTGACGTTCGTCGGATTCGGGGTGGCGCTCGCTTCGCAGTTTAGCGATAGTGAGGGATTCGGGCTGATCATCCAGTTCGTCATCTTTCCACTCTTCTTCCTTTCGGGCGCGCTCTACCCGGTCGAGAGCCTTCCGGACCCGATTCGGATACTCGCGTTCATGAATCCGCTGACCTATGGTGTCGACGGACTGCGAGCGGTGTTAGTCGGCTCCGCAGCGTATCCGCTTTTCCTCGATTTCGGCGCACTCGTCGTTTCGTCGGTGCTGATGGTCGCCATCGGAACGTATCTCTTCGAACGCGTCGAAGCAGTCTGAGTTACGTCTTCGTATCCGTTCGGTGCTGCGTATCGCTCAACCGGCAGTCACGACCCGCTTACGACCCGACCTTCCGCCGGTATTCAGACCATAGTATCCACGCGTGTCGTTGTACGAGACCGTTTCGTCGTCCCACTGATAATCACTATCGAAAACGAAAACAATAGCTTTTAGGTATCAGCGTAGAGGACACGGGCGTGAGTCGTCTCGATACGCGCATTCTCCTCTGTGGCTTTCTCGTGATCGGGTTCACAATCGGCCCTACCGGCCTTACTGGAGCAACGATCGCCGGTCACGCAGACGCACAGACGGCCTCGATAGGACCTGCCTCGCAGGCACAGTTTGCACAGACCGAGGCCGACAGTGCGGATAACGACACTGTCCGCCACGAAAACCCCGACGAGTACAGGGAGTCCGGAAATCCGGCGCGACTCGAAACGTGGCTGATGGATCGGATGGTCGAAAACATCGACGAGAGCGCCGTCCAACTCGAGGACGGAAACTACGACCGCGCCGGCCGATACGTCGGAGACGACTACGATGCGTACCTCGATCAGTACCTCGACGTTGCCGCCCAAACGGAGGGCGAGGACCACGCCGAACTGTTCGAGGCCATACGCGAAGACCAAACTCGGGTAACCGATGCGGCACAACGGCATCAGGAGCTCAGAGACGAGTACGAACGAGCACGAGACGCCGGTGACGACGCTCGCGCTCGCGAGCTCGCACGTGAACTCGACAGCGTCGCAACCACTGTGACCGAGACGGGGACGCAGTTGCGCGACCAGTACGACGAACTCGAGGAGTCGACCGACGCGAACCTCTCGGAGTCAGAGCGCTCGATAGAGACGGTCACCGACGACATTCGATCGTCCCAGGAGACGATTCGGGAGGAACAATTCGTCGCAACCGGACTCTCGGTCGACGCCGACCGCGAGGAAATCTCGTTCCTCGAACCGCTTACCGGCACGGGGCGGTTGCGAACGGCCGAGGGAGAGCCCGTCGGAAACCGATCGATCGAACTCGAGATCGGAAACGGCTCCGTGCGGACCGAAACGGACGCCGATGGCGTGTTCGAGTTCGAATACCGGCCGACCGAGGAACCGCTGACGACCGAGGAGCTCGAAATCGAATACGCGCCGGCTAACGAATCGGTCTACCTCGGCAGTGAGACGAGCGTTCCGGTTTCGATCAGTCAGACGGAACCGAGCGTTACGGACCTCGAAACGCCGGACGAGGTCGCCTATAACGACAACGCGACCGTCTCCGGAACGCTCGTCGTCGACGACGTTCCCGTAGACAACGCGTCACTCGCGGTAACGCTCGGTGACGAGCGGATCGAAACCACCGAAACGACGAACGGGTCGTTCGATGTCGATGTTACCGTTCCGGCGGGAGTTCCCGCCGGCGAGCGCGAGTTCGGCGTTCGCGTCGCACACGAGGACCGCGCTCTCGCCGCCACGCCGTTGACGAATCAAGCGACCGTTCGCGAAACCGACAGTGAGCTTTCGGTGACGGCGACGCGAACGGCTGCCGACGGACGGACGGTCGACGTCAACGGAACGCTGGAGACAGGGGATGGCGAGGGCGTTTCCGGTGAGGCGGTGCGAGTCGACGTGGATGGGACGACGGTCGATACCGTCTCGACGGACGAGAACGGTGCGTTCGGTCTCACGGCGACGCTCCCGGAGGGAAGCGAGGACGTCGAGGTCGTTGCGACGTACGACGGCTCGGAATCGAACGTCGCGTCCGCGACCGCGAGAACGACGACGGGCTCGACGGCCGTCGCGAGACTGTGGGGGCAACTGCCGATGTGGGCGCGGATCGGCATCGGTATCGGGGTGCTCGCTACGCTCTGTGCCGTCGTCTGGTGGCGGCGATTCCGTCCTGCGGGTCCGGCGGATACCGCGGCACGAGAGCGCTCGGAGTCGGACGACGGGGCCGCACCCTCGATCGCCGATCGCTCGCGGATGGAGATCGCCCGTTCGCTGCTCGAACACGGTCGCGAGTGTCTCGCGGACGGCCGGCCCGAACAGGCCGTTGAAATGGGTTATGCAGCCGTTCGGCACGCCCTTTCCGGCCGCGAGACCGCGAGTTCAGCGCTGACTCACTGGGAGTTTTATCGGGACTGGCAGCGCGGGCGGGACGCGGCGTCCGTCGACGGCGAGGACGATGCGGCGCTCCTTCGCACCGTAATCGAACGCTACGAACGGACGACGTTCGGCGTGGCGGACGTGTCTCGCGAGGAGGCGGAGGTCGTCCTCGAATCGGCGACACGATTGTGCGAGATGGGATCGTCGCCGTCTACCGAATCCACACTGGCGGACGGGGACGCGTAGTCGTACTCGATTCTTACGATCGCCCGTACCGGGACTCGGTAGTGGTTCGCACCGGCTAACTTTCTCCATTGCCGGTTGTTGCTCGATACGAATGAGCGGAGTCGGTACGTTGTGGCGAATCCTTCCGCGCCCGATCCGCGAACTGCCGGCGGATCTGGTCGGAACCTGTATGACCGTCGTCGCGACCACCCTCGCGGTGTTTCTCCCGATACTCGAGGAGACGCCGGTCAGAGTTCCGCTGGGGCTTGCGTTCGTGCTGTTCGTGCCCGGGTACGCGCTGGTGTCGGCGTTGTTTCCTCGCGGACGCGGCGCTCGGCGATCCGGGCCTAGGTCCGGGTCCGGGATTGAATCCGAGTCCGAGGATGACGGCGAGGAACCGCGTCCGGATGACTCGCTCCTGTCGTGGCCACTGTCGCTGGAGGCCTCGCTTACCGGCGGTGAACGCTGCGTCCTCGCGCTCGCGCTGAGCGTGTCGGTCGTGCCGCTGGTCGGACTGGTCTTGTACTTCGGCTTGGGAACGGTGGCCGCCCAACCGCTCGTCGGTGCGCTCAGTGCGATTACGCTCGCCGCGACGCTTATCGGGGCCAAGCGACGGCACGCGCTCCCTCCAGCCGAGCGTTTTCAGCCCCCCGTCGAACGGTGGATCACCGCTGTTCGCGCCCCGGTATCCGCCGCGGAATCCCGGCCCGCCGCGGCGATTCACATTTCAGTCGCGATCGTTCTCCTTCTGGCCGTAAGCAGCATCGGGTACGCCGTCGTGGGTCCCCAAACGGGCGAGCAGTTCTCGGAAGTCTCCATCCTCACGGAGACGAACGACGGCGAACTCGTCGCCGGTAACTATCCGACGTCGTTCGATGATGGAGAGAGCCACGAACTCGTATTCACCGTCGAGAACCGGGAGCGACGGACCGTCGGCTACACCGTGGTCGTCGTCGAACAGGCCGTCGAGAACGACTCGGTCGTCGAACAGCGCGAACTGAAGCGGTTCGAAACGGAACTCGAACACGGGCGGACGTGGAATCACGCTCACGACGTACAGCCGTCCGTGTCCGGGGAAACCGTTCGTCTCGCCTGGCTCGTCTATCTCGACGGAGACGTTCCCGAATCGCCATCGCTCGAGAACGCGGACTACTCGACGCACCGGTGGGTCGAGGTGTCGGCTCCGGCGGAACCCGAGGAAGGGGACGGAGGGGGAACGGAAGCGGATGAGGGCAGGTAGCGTAGCGGTTCGGTCGGCGATCGGCGCGGTATTCGGCGGCTGTCTCCGGTAGCTGTATCTAGTGTCCGCCTTCGGTAGCTGTATCCGGTGTCCGTCTCCAGATCTACCTTCCGTATCTAGAACCCAGCGTCAGTCCGACTCCGACCCCGCTCCCGACGAGTTCGGTTCGACGAGCCAGACGGTGAACTCTCCGTTGTCGTATAGTCGACTGACCGACGGGTCGTCCGTCGCTTGCTCGAGATCCGACGACGAGTAGGACTGAATCTCGTTCCGTCGGTCGGGGGGTTGATCTGCCGCCCACTCGATATCCGCCGTTTTGGTGACGAGGTAGGTTTCGTTCTCGTAGACGGCCGCCATCGAATCGGCGTCGTCGTAGCCCAACCGGTCCGGAAGTTGGTAGGCGTCTACCGATCGGTGGAACTGTCGATCCTCGGGCGTCGATCGAGAAAGACCGTCGAAGTAGCGCTGGATGTTTTCGGACATTCGGAACGCTCGCGTCTCCGGTGCCGTCTGGTGGTGATCGTGTTGCCACTCCGCGCCTGCCATCGTCGCGTGCGTGACGTGACTGTTGTCCTCGTAGGTGACCGCGCCGGCTAACAGCGCCGTTCCGAGAACGGTCAGGCAGAGTCCGCCAAGCGCTAGAGTCACGCCGATGCGTTTCCATCCGTCCGTATTCGGTCGCTGCGAGGCAAGTCCGGCGATCGCGAGCCCGAGCAGGAAAATCGCCCCGACGAGGGTGTAGTTGTTGAGCCGGACGATGTTGCGCGAGAGGACCTGCGAGGCGATCAGGAACAGTGCAACGCCGACGCCGGCGCTGAACTGGGCGGCGAATAGTAGTTCGAGACGGCTTCCGCGACGGCGGAGGAGGCGGATTGCGATCACGGCGACGATAATCGCGCTGACGCCGGCGTACAGGACGACCGTCCCCCACTCGAGAACGAGAAATTCCCAGACCAGTTCTCGAATCGAATAACTGGTCTGCTGTGCGGCACCAGCGTATCCCACGGCCCCACCATCGATATCGCGAGTGACCGCCCGAGCGAGGAATTGGGTTATGTGACCGATCGAAAGGTACCAGAACACGCCGGGAATCAAGATGATGAACGGAAGACGGTACGTGACGGCGGAGGTGCCGTGATCGCGGTCTCGTCTCCCAGTCCGATTCCGACGACGCTGCAGCACTCGCCGAAGCGAGGGGGCGGCGACGATCAGCGCGTAGAGAGCGAGCGCGAGCGCGGTCACGAGGGCCGTCACCGGATGGTAGAACACGAGTACGGTTCCACAGATCAGTATCGACCCGAAAATACCCTCGTGACCGGAGCGACGCCGCCGCGCCCACCGATGCGTAAGCGCCAGGAGGAGCGGGAGAAACGGCAGGGCGAACAACCACGGCAGGGTCATGAGGTGGTGCGAGACGAACACGAGCGGAAGCGCCGCTCCGAGCGTTGCGAGACCGCCGCGATGGCCGAAAAACGCGCGCCCGGCGAGATAGCACGCGCCGACGAACAACGCGAAGAACCCCAGTGCAACGATCGGCTGGAGTTCGCGCATCGACAGGCCGGTCACGGTTACGAGGGCCGTATACAGTAGGTGCGTCGCCGGGTATCCCGTTTCTGGAAGCAACCCGTTCTCGAGCACGTCCCGAACGATTCCGAAGTGATACAGCGCATCGGACATCGGCGTCCCGTAGATGTAGTACCCGCGAAACAGTGGCAGCGCGAAGAAGACGCCGTACGCGCTCGCGACGATCGCGAGTCCGTGCCGCCAGCCGCGTTCACCGGTGATGACCGACCGGAACAGCGATCCGAGCCCGGCGACCAGCGCCAGCGCAAATCCGGCCCACGTCCACAGGGGGTAGGCGTCGTAGACCGACACCTCGTACCCCGCCGCAGGCGGTGTCGTCACTACCCCGACGATGAACGCGAGCGCGCCGAGCACGCCGATCCCGGGACCGAGCCACCATCGATCGCCCATCGATACTATGTCCGGTGACTATCGTCATCAGTAAAAACGTATCCCCGCAGTCACAGCCTACTGCGATCCGCGCGGCGAGTCTCACGCGATGAAACGGTTCACTCCAGATAGCCGAGTTCGGCGCGATGACGTGGTCGACGGCCGCGTCCCCGCGGATTTCACGGCGATGATCGTCGTAGCGGCCGTACGGAGTGTGTGCGTCCATGAAGTGGATCCACCCGAAGAACTCGCCGGACGACTGCTTCTCCCGGAGCCACGGGAGGGATTCGTCGACGATATCCGAATCGGTCGTCGGCGGCCGGTACGCACCGCCCGAACCGGTGCCGGCGACGAACTGGTAGGCCGGTCGCAACACGCGTCGTTTGAGCGCGTTCGGGCGGATCAAAAATCCACGCAGCGACACGCACACCGGACTGTACGCTTTTTAAACCTGTCACAGCACCGGCTGTCACGCTGTTCCACCGGGCCCGAACGGCTCGGTTTAGCGACGGCGTTCCTCGAGAGTGGTTCGAACTATCGAGGGCCTATATCAGTCTTCGAGACCGTTTTCCGTCGATTTCGTGCCTAGATTTAAGCGACCGTTCGTACTTCTATATACAAATGTCAGAAACGCTTTGCGTTCTCGGTCTCGACGCTGCGGACTATCGCCTCGCGACTCGCTGGCAGTGTTCGAACCTCCTCCTCGAAACCAGCGCTGAACTCGAGTCGATTTCCTATTCGCTCGACGTGCCGGCGACGCTCGAAGTGTGGCCGTCGATCGCGACCGGCACGCCGCCGGCGGAACACGGCGTCGTGCTCGACTCGGTCGGATGGGACAATACGTCCGGATTGAACGTTCTCGTCCGGATGGCACAGCTCCTTCCCGACGCGGCGTCCGAGCGCCTCGCCGCGGCGAAAGAACGCCTCGACGAGGGGGGCTTTCCGTACACCGACGACCCGACCGTTTTCGACGACGGGAGCGTCCGGAACTGGCCCGGCGTGACGCCGGCGCACGACTGGGAGCGAGAGAGCGAGTGGTTCGAGCAAGCGACCGAGGGTCGCATGGCGACGACCGAGTTCATGCGGCGCTATTTCGGCAGCACCGGGAGCTGTCTGGGATGGCTCGCCGGACAGGCGCTTTCGGACGTGCCGATCGCTGGCGTGCACGCGCACATCCTCGACCACGCAGGACACATGTACGCGCGCCGGCCCGCCAAACTTCGAACGGTCTACGAGCGGATCGACGCGTTGGTCGGCTGGCTTCGATCGCGCGTCGATCGGTTGGTGATCGTCTCCGATCACGGTATGCAGACGACGGCGACGGACGATCCGGAGCCGGGCGTCCACTCGGAGCACGCGCTCGTCGCGACGACGGAACCCGGTCCCCTCCCGACGGACGTGTTGTCGGTTCGACCGTGGCTCGAGGACCGCATCGAGGCGGACGGTGAGGGGACGAGCGATCCGACCGCGTCGGTCGACGCGCCGCGGGAGCACCTGGAAGATCTCGGCTATCTCTAAGGGACTGGTATCGGACCAGTTCAGCCGTCCCGATCGGTCGAGCGAAGCGACTCCGCCACTCGATCGGGGAGGAGGGAGACGAGCGTTTCCGCCGGAAGCGGACTCAGCGCGGCAAGTTGCTGCACTTCGTCTCGGCGAACGGCACCGGTCGCAAGCGCGGCCGACGCGAACGCCAGCGCGCCGATCGGCGGCACGAGGGCGAGCGAGAGAACTCCCGATTGGAGCACGTACGGCAGGCCGATGATCGGGACGGCCGCGAGCACCGCCGTCGCGACGGTGCGGACGATCCGGATGTCGACCAGGGGATCGAACCCGAGTCGCCGAGCCGTCCAGACGTGAAGTCCGAACATCGAGCCGTAGGAGATGCTGGTCGCGATCGCAGCGCCGCTCGTTCCGAATCGGGGGATGAGCGCGACGTTCAACGCGACGTTCATCGTGGCTGCCACGGCCGTGACCACGACTAGCAGTCGAAGATTATCCTGGCCCTGATTGATCGCGAACACCGGGCGAGCGACCGCGAATCCGAGCGCTCCCGGCAACAACAGCAACAGCGGCACCACGGCCGCGTCGAACTCGGGACCGAAGTAGAACGTGAGGAACGGTTCGGCGAGACCAGCGACGCCGAGTACGAGCAACAGGGTACAAAGCAGCGTGTACCTGACCGCGCGGCTCCCGATCTCGCTGAGCCGATCGTATCGCTCCTCGATCCACAGGTTCGAGGTCGAGTGCAAGAGCGTAAGCTGAACCGCGGTCGGCACGAACCACAGGAACTCGGCGACGACGAGGGCGGCGCGGTAGAATCCAGTTGCGGAATCCCCTGCCAGGAAGCGAAGCAGGATGATATCGAGGTGATAGAGCGAGAGCAAGAGAAACGCCAGCGTCATGGTGGAGACGCTGTACGTTGCGAGGCGTTTGCGCGGAACTGTTTCGGGAGTTCGGCGTCCGATCTTCGAGAGATCGATCCGCTGCGAGACGAGCGCGAGCGCGACTCCGGCGGCGATGGCGATCCCGAGCAGTCGACCGAGCAGGACGGCTGCGACGCCTCCCCCGACGACCGAAAGGATCGCGATGACGACCACGAAAAACAGTCGGTCGACGATCTGTAACGGCTCCGAGTAGGACTCGAGTTCGAGTCCCATGAGTCCGCTTCGTGCGATCCGAAACGCGGCCCGTAGCGGGATGATACAGGCGAGTAGCAGAAAATAACCGGTGAACTCCGATCCGAGCGGCGAGACGAACGGAGAGCGAGAGAGGAGCAGGACGAGGACGACCATCCCCGCGGCGAGAACGGCGACCATTCGGAAATAGAACGCGAAAACGTGATCCGTCCACCCGTCCGCGTTGCGGTCTTCGGCGATGTACTTACGGATTCCGTTGAACGCGCCGGCGTACACGAAGACGAGGAGCCACTGGAGCGCCGAGAGCACGAACGAGTAGTCGCCGTAGCCGCCGCTGCCCAGCAGTCGCGTGAGAAGCGGCGTGGTGGCGACGGTAAGCACCAACACGCCGAGTTGGGACCCGAAGATGGCGCTAAAGCTGCGGACGATTCGCCGGCTCATCGAACTCGATCGCCACCTCCTCTTCCTCGACCGGCCCCTCGGTAGTCACTCGGCGAACGCGTCGCATCGGTCGTCCTATCGGTCATATATCGTCCACTCCGTCATGCCGTCTCGGACAGGATGCGATGGTACTGCTCTCTGACGATCGGATACGCGTGCTCTCGGCGGATCGTCTCGCGGGCAGTATCGCTGAGCACGTCCAGATCCTCGCGCTGGAGAACTTGCGACACCGTGCGATCGATCACTGTTGCGTTCGCCTCGTCGAGGAGAACGCCGTTTTTGCCATCGGTGACGATATCGGGAACGCCACCGACGGGCGTCACGACCGGAACGGTCCCGCAGGCCATCGCTTCGAGGAGGGCCTTGGGAACGCCTTCGGACTCGGATGGCAGGAGCAGCACTTTCGCGTCGTCGAGATAGGCCGGTAGCTCCTCGTGGTCGACCCAGCCGGTGAGCGTGACGTTGTCGGCGAGACCGCGGCGCTCGACGGCTGCTTCGACCTCCGGGAACAGCGGCCCCGATCCGATCAGCGTAATCCGAACGTCCGGGTTTGACTCGACGAGTTCAGGGAGCGCGCGCACGATACGGTCGACGCCTTTGACGGCTGCGAACCGGCCGACGAACACGACGTCGGTTGATCGCTCCTCGGCGGGAGTTCGTTTCGCGAAGGCCGTACAGTCGACGTAGTTGAGATTCGCGGCTTGCGTCGTGGGCGAGGGCGGTATCGGAAGGCGGGGAACGTCCATGTGTTTCGACAGCAAGATGACGTCGGTAGCCAGGGTGCATGTAAGGCCCTCGACGAGTTCGATGATCCGGCCGATCGACCGCGTCAAAACTGATTGCTGGTGCTGGGCGTCGAATCCGTCCTCGACGGAGCCGAGGATGAACACGAGCGTCTGAAGCCCGGCGAGCTTGCTCGCGAGCAGGGGCAACAAGAGCATACTGCCCCCGACGTGGAAAAAAACGGTGTCGGTCGTCCGGCGGCGGTGCCACAGCGCAATTGCGATCCTGAACTGGTACCGAACGTAGGACAGGATGCGCGACCCGGTCGCACTCGAGTCGGGACGCGCGACCGGAACCGGTTCGACGTTCCATTCGTCGCGCTCGGTATCGATGGACTCCGGGCCGACGATCGCGATGCGATCGACTTCGCGGTCGTAGATGTCGATGAAATTTTGAACGTCCTCGTATGCGGCGTGCGTTCGATCCAGTTCGGCGGCGAAAAGAACGAGCGCTATCGAACGTGGGGGCATCTGGCTGTCGCGTACCATTGGAGCCGCCTTAGTGTTTGATGACAGCGCCGTGACTGTCCGGTTCGATGACCGTTTTGACGGAGAGTAGTGACGTTCTACGGGTCCCCTCGAAATTGCACACCCGACCTCCCCCCGGCGATCGAGCGCGATAACGCCGCCGTAACGGAACGACTCACCGAAGCACTTGTTACAGAGAGTCTGGAAGGGGGCGGCAATGTCCTTCGGCCGCGAGTTCACGGCAGCGCTTGGAGCGCTCGATGTCGAAAACGTGTTCGTCTACGTCGGTGATGCGGTCCGGTGGGACGCCGTTCCCGACCGACTCGCCGACCGCGGAGCGCTCGTTCGATCGATAAGCGCGTCGACGCACAGTCCGAGTTCGTTCGCGTCGCTTGCGACCGGGCGGTATCCGGCGACCCACGGCGTCGCGACGTTCACCAATCAGGTGTCATCCGACGCGTTTCGGCTGTTCGATATTCCGGGATACGACACTCGCTTCCGGAACTCGATTTTCGCCTATGCAGAACGGGAACACGGGGAGACGACCGATCCGATCTACTCCGTTCTCGACGTGGACCCGCCGACTGACGACGATCCGCTCACGGGACTCGAACCGCCGTTCGTCTCGATGGAACGCGGTCCGGGCGGTCACGCGCCCTACGGGGACTTTACCGGGACTGCGTCGGCGTACTTCCAACAGCGCGGATCGAGCGAGACGGCGACGATCCGGGACGACTACCGGCGCAGCGTCGAGTTGGACGTCGATCTCTTCTTCGAGCGACTGGAGCGCCTCGAACGCACCGGCCGCGCCGAGGACACGCTCGTCATCTACACGTCGGACCACGGCGAACTGCTCGGCGAGGGCGGCGAACTCGGTCACAGCTCCCCGATGCGACCCGAACTCGTCTACATCCCGACGCTGTTCTGTCATCCCAAATTGCCGACGACCACGATCGACGACGCCGCGTTTCACCACGCGGACCTCCTGCCGACCGTCCTCGACGTGCTCGGCGTCGACGTGGCGACGCGGGCCGCCGGACGAGTGCCGTTCGACGGGCGCTCGGCGGCGGCGGAGATGCCGACCGGCCCGCGGCCCTGTACGTACGAGAATCAGGTGCTGCCGGCGTCGATCCCGTTTCTCTCAGGCTCGCTCAACTACCAGGGGGCGTGGGACGCCGACGGCGGTTACGTCTTCGCCCGAAGCGCGCTTCCGGAGCGGCTCCTCGTCCTCGCCGGAAAGGCGACCGCCAGCGCGAAGCGCCGCTACGTGCGACGGCATTTGCCGCGCGCACTGCGATCGTACGCTCGCGCAAGCGAAACCGAGTACGGAAGTCCGGCGTTTACCCCCGACGAGGCGGAGCAGTTGCTCGAACGGGTGACGGCGGACGCGGTCGAGCGAGAGACCGTCTCCCTGTCGGACGACGCCCAGCAACGGCTGCGGGATCTCGGATACACCTAAGGCGTCGACCCGGCCGGTTTCGGATCCATTTCTCCGCGTAGGCTCCGAGTTCAGTCGCACAGCGACACCACACTTTATGCGCTCGGTGACGAACGCGGCTTCCGAATGCGCGTTCTCACCAGCCTCGCAGATCCGCGCGTCGGCGGCCCGCAGTTGCGGTCGTTGGCCGTGGCCGAAGGGCTTCGCGACCGCGGGGTCGAAACGGTATTTCACCTTCCGGACGGCGACGATGCGTTCGAAGCGATGGCGACTGACGCGGGATTCGACGTTATCAGGCCCGGTCCGCCTCGATTATACCCTCCGCGACGCGTCGCCGCGAACGCCCGGTTCGTCGCCGGCTTGGGACCGGCCGTCCACCGACTGGCGTCGGCGATCGACCGGTACGGTATCGACGTCGTTCACGCGGGGATGACGCTCGCCGTTCCGGCCGCGCTCGCCGCTCGCCGGTCGGGGACGCCCCTCGCCTGGTTCTTCAACGATACGGGGACCCCGTGGCCGCTCAACCGCGGGGTCGCCCGCCTCGCCCGAGCGACGGCGGACGAACTCGCGCTCGCCGCGGACGCGGTACAGGATCACTTCTTCGACGGCTCGGTTTCGACCCGGACGGTCTACCCGCCCGTCGATACGGCCGCGTTCGATCCCGAAACGGAACCGGACGCCGGCCGGTCGGTTCGCAACGAACTCGGCGTCGCGGATGACGTGCCGATCGTCGGGACCGTCGCCAACATCAATCCGGTGAAGGGCTACGAGTACCTGCTGCGCGCCGTCGCTCGCGTTCGCGCCCGGGTCGATTCTGTCGTCGTCCCAATCGTCGGCAAACGACTCGAGTCGCGCGAGACGTACTTCGATCGGCTGCGCTCGCTCCGGGCGCGACTCGGGCTGGAGAACACCGTTCGGTTCCTCGGTCACCGGTCGGACGTTCCGCGACTGCTGGGTGCGTTCGACGTGTTCGTCCTGCCGTCGGTGCGGGAGGCCTGTCCGATCTCGGTGCTCGAGGCGATGGCGATGCGGACCGGAATCGTCGCGACCCGGGTCGGCGGCGTGCCGGAACAGCTCGATGACGGCACCCACGGGTGGCTCGTCCCGCCGACGGACCCCGACGCGCTCGCGACGGCGATCCTCGAGGCGCTCGCCTCGCCGGCGGAACGCCGCCGACGCGGAGCCGCCGCTCGCTCCCGCGCCGAGGCGGAGTTCTCCGTCGAGCGGTGCGTCGACCGCCACCGCGAGTTCTACGAGGCGGCGCGGTCGGAACGCGGATCGCGTTCGGCCGAACCGGTACGCGCTCGGTAATATCCGCGATCGACGCGGAAACTCGGCGAAAGCCGCCCCTACGTGCGTGGATTCTTTATCCCGTACGTAGACGGGATTCGTCAAGAATGCCCGCTCCACGCGTCGCGTTCGTCCTCGGAACTCGGCCGGAGATCATCAAGCTCTCGCCGCTCGTTCGAGCGTGTCACAGACGGGAGATTCCACACACCGTCGTCCACACCGGCCAACACTACTCGGAGTCGCTCGATACGGTCTTCTTCGAGCAACTCGAACTGCCCGCTCCGGACCACAACCTCGCCGTCGGCTCCGGAACCCACAGCGAACAGACCGCCGAGATGATTCTCGGTATCGCTGAGATTCTTTCGGACGAACAACCGACCGACGTGATCGTCCAGGGGGACACGAACTCCGCGCTCGCGGGCGCAATCGCGGCGAGCAAACAAAGCACTGCGCTCGGACACGTCGAAGCGGGACTGCGAAGCTTCGACCGGGAGATGCCCGAAGAGATCAATCGAATCCTGGCCGATCACGTCGCCGATTCCCTGTTTGCACCGACCGATGAAGCCGCACGCCTGCTCGAAGCGGAGGGGATCGACGCGGACCGCATTACCGTCACCGGAAACACGATCGTCGACGCCGTCTCGCAGAATCTCGAACTCGCGACCCGAAAGAGCACGGTTCTCGAAGAGTACGACCTCGAACCCGACGAGTTCTATCTGCTTACCGCCCACCGCGAGGAGAACGTCGACGATCCGGATCGCTTCGCCGGTATCCTCGGCGGCGTCGGCGAGTTCGCGCGCCGTACCGACCGCACGGTTCTCTATCCGATCCACCCGCGTGCACGCGAGAATCTCGCAGCCTTCGACCTCTCGGTGCCGCCGTCCGTTCGACTCGTCGACCCCCTGGGCTTTCTCGATTTTCTCGTCCTCGAATCCAGCGCGCGGCTCGTCATTACGGATTCGGGCGGCGTCCAGGAGGAGACGTGTATCTTGCAGACGCCGTGTCTCACCGTCCGCGACACCACCGAGCGGCCCGAAACGGTCGACGTCGGTGCGAACCGCCTCGTCGGAACCGAACCGTCGACGATCCTCGCCGGTGCCGACGAGATGGTCTCCCGCGACGGTTCGTGGTCGAATCCGTTCGGCGACGGCACCGCCGGGGAACGGATTCTTGACAGTTTATTGTAGCGTTTCGTGATGGTTTGCTCCAGATACCGGCACAAACTAATTATCGGTGTTCGTCGTGGCACGGAGTATGGCATCAGTGCTCGTTACTGGAGGACTCGGAGCCGTCGGCGCACCGCTCACAGCTGAACTCGAACGACGCGGCCACGACGTTTGGGTCGCCGACCTCCCGTGGAGCGAACGGGAACGGTACTATCGGTGTGACGTGAGCGAATACCGCCAGCTCGAACGGATCTTCGAGGACCGCGAGTTCGAGTACGTCTATCACCTGGCCGCCGAGTTCGGTCGCAAGAACGGAGAGGACTTCTACGAGACGATGTGGTCCTCGAACGCGGTCGGAACGAAGAACGTCCTTCGGCTGCAAGCCGAGCACGGCTTTCGGCTGGTGTTCTCCTCGAGTAGCGAAGTCTACGGCGATTACCCGGACGTGATGGAGGAGTCGGTCCCGCTCGAGGAGGGGCCCCGACAGCTCAACGACTACGCGATTTCGAAGTGGGTGAACGAACAGCAGATATTGAACGCCGCGGATCGACACGGCACCGAGTCGGTTCGGGTCCGGTTTTTCAACACGTACGGCCCGGGCGAGCGCTACAGCGAGTACCGAAGCGTCGTCTGCAAGTTCTGCTACCGTGCGTTACACGATCTGCCGTACCACGTCTACGAGGATCACCACCGGTCGTTTACCTACATCGACGACACCGTGCGAACGCTCGCGAACGTCGTCGATTCGTTCCGTCCCGGCGAAGTGTACAACATCGCCGGCACGGAGTACTACGACATCAAAGAACTCTCGGACACGGTGCTCGGCTACCTCGGCAAGGACGACGAGGCGGTCGAATACCGCGGCACGGAAACCCACAACACCCTGGACAAGAAGGCGAGCATCGAGAAGGCGGTGCGCGATCTGGATCACGAACAGCGAGTCTCGCTCGAGGAGGGCGTCCCCCGAACGATCGACTGGATGCGTGAGTACTATGACATCGAGTGAGAACGAGAGCGAACTGAGCGGCCCGAGCGGCCTGGGAGGTCCGGGCGACCCAGTGCTCGACCCGGTCGAAGACATCGTCGTCATCGGCACCGGATTCATCGGCTTACCGCTCGCGCTGTTACTCGCCGACCACGGTAAGCGAGTCGTCGGCGTCGACATCGATCGAAACCTCGTCCGGGAGATCAACGACGGCACGCTCAACGTAGACGAGGACGAACTCCAGGACCTCCTGACGACGGGCCCCGTCGAACGGAACCTCGAAGCGCGAACCGAACCGACCGACGGCGACGCGTTCGTCATCTCGGTCCCGACCCCGCTAACCGAACCGAACAAAAGTCCCGACCTCTCCGCGCTCGAAGCGGCTCTCGAGTCGATCCAGCCGTACCTCGAACCGGGCGATCTCATCAACGTCGAATCGACGATCCCGCCGCTGACCTGCGAGGAAACGATCGTCCCCTTCCTCGAAGCGGCGGGGTTCGAACCGGGCGCGGACGTCCAACTCGCCCACTCGCCCGAACGGATACTCCCCGGGAACGTGTTCGACGAACTCGTCGGAAACGATCGCGTCATCGGCGGCATCGACGAAACCAGTCGCCGACGGGCGGCATCGATCTACGAACCCTTCCTGGAGGGCGAGATCTACTACACGGATCTGCTCTCCGCCGAACTCTGTAAGCTCATGGAGAACACGTTTCGCGACGTCAACGTGGCGCTCGCAAACGAGTTCGCGCTGATCGGCGAGGAACTCGACATCGACATGAGCAACGTGATCGAACTCGCGAACAGACATCCGCGGGTCGACATTCTCCAGCCCGGTATCGGCGTCGGTGGTCACTGCCTGCCGATCGATCCGTGGTTCCTGAACGAGGCCGACCCGGAACACACGAATCTCATCACGAGCGCGCGACGAATCAACGACAAGATGCCGGCCGTTGCGACGCAAAAGATTCGGCGTGCGCTCGCGTCCCACGCGGACCCGACGGTCCTCGCGTTCGGTGCGGCGTACAAGCCGAGCGTCGACGACTGTCGGAACAGCCCCGCGATGCAGATCGTCGCCGACCTGCGCGACGACGGCTACCGCGTGCACCACTACGACCGCTACGTCGACGAACTCGCCTACGACGATCTCCCGTCGGTTCTCGAACGCGAATCGCCCGACGTCGTCGTCCAACTGGTCCCGCACGAGAGAACTGTCGCCGCCCTCGAGTCGGAGCGATCCCGACTGGCCGACGCCGGCGTCGACGTCCTCCAGTTCGGCGTCGAAAACCCGATCGAACCCTGATCCGCCAACGCATGTCAACAGCCACTGCACAGTCGAGACGAGTTCAACCGAACGACGAACTGAGCGACGCGAAAACGGAAACGGAGACGGGAACTGAAACGGAGACTGAGACGGAATCGACGTCCGTCCTCGTCATCTCGCAACTGTTTCCCCCGGAGTCGATGGCCGGCGCGCACCGCTGGGAGATGCTTCTCCGGAACGTCCCCGACAGCGTCGAGTCCCGCGTCGTCTGTCCCCAGCCCTCGGTCCCCGTCGGCGAATTCGACCGGCGGTACAGCCTCTGGTCGAACGAGCGCGTCGACGACGTCCCCGTCACGCGGCTCTTTACCTACCAGCCGACCGCGGATCGGTCGAACCTCGAACGGATCCTGAACCACGTCATCTTCGCGGTGCTCGCGACGGTGTACGTCCTCGTCCACGGCCGGAAGTACGACCTGTCTCTTATACACATC
>NZ_AOIP01000064.1 GCF_000337535.1 Natrialba aegyptia DSM 13077 | reverse complement strand
AGATGGAACGGATCGCCGTCGAAGGCTGTGACCACCTCGTCGTTCTCACGCCGACGATGGCCGATCAGTACCGATCGAAGTACGACCTCGATGAGACGCCCGTCACGGCGGTTCCGTTCGGCGTCGACGATGAACGTTTCGCGCCGTCCCCGTCGGCGGACGGTGCGGACCGGATCATCTATACCGGAAAACTCGGCGAGGGACAAGCGTTCGAACCGTACTTGCGCGGCTTCGAACGCCTCGATACCGACTGCGATTGCGATTGTGAACTCGTCATCTACGGCTTCGGCGAGCGCCGCGACGAACTCGAGACGCTGGTTTCACGGCTCGGTATCGAGGACCGCGTCCGAATCAACGGCCCGGTCCCGCGGGAGGAAATCCCCGGCCTCGTCGCGTCGTCGTCGGTCAGCCTCGTCCCGCTCAAAACCGAACACACGCTGGACTACGCGCGCCCGACGAAGTTTCTCGAAACGATGGCCGTCGGAACGCCCTACGTCGCAAGCGCCGTTGCGGAAATCGACGCCGTTACGCGGGACGCGGGTGCCGGTCTCGCGGTCGCGAACGATCCCGACGCGATCGCGACGGCACTGCGGGAACTCCTCTCCGATCCGGAGCGCCGGCGGACGATGGGCGAACGCGGCGTCGCGTTTATCGACGACAACCACCGCTGGGACGACCTCGGCTCGGACATCGGCGACGTGCTCCTGACCGTCGCCGCACGAACTCGTCCGAGCCTTTCCACCAGGGTCGGAACGAGAGTTCGGGAGACCGCGGCGACCCTCCTCTCGCGGCTGTAGGTTCGGCTTCGGGGGACTCTCGATTCTTGCGCCGTTTTCGGTGTTCCGTTCCACTCCAGCCGTAGTTCCATTCCAGCTCCGGAGGTTCGCGAGAATCGTTCGGCGCGGACCAATGCCGATGGGTCTCGAAGTTGAACAGGACGCCGCCGCTCTCTCGGCGGCTATAGCGAGTTCAAAGGACGATCGAGTCGACCCACGGCCGTGATGGTGACCGCTCTATGAGTGTACGCCTGATCCGTCGATACGTAGCCGTTGAAGGGTATCGACCGGCGACTACCGCAACCAACTGACGAGGATGATGCGCATCAGGCCGACTGCAAACCCGAGTTGCGGCTTTTTGCTCTGTCCGTCCTTTCTGTCTTCGATTCGAATCGGAATCTCCGAGAGGCGGAGGCCGTTCTTTCGGGCTTCGATGATCAGTTCGGGTGCGCTGAACCGTCGTTCCGTGAGCGAGAGGTGCTCGAGCATCGAGCCGCGAATCGCGCGGTAGCCGTTCGTACAGTCGGTTATCTTCGCGTTCGTCAGCACGTTGATCACCGTCGTGAAAAATCGGATCCCCGAGCGCCGAACGAGTCCGTTTCCGGACCGGTTGACGCCGAGATACCGCGACCCCATTACGTAATCCGCCTCGTCCGCGACGATCGGATCGACGAGTCGGTCGAGTTCGTCGGCCGGGTGCTGCCCGTCGCCGTCCATCGTGATGACGATCGTAGCGTCGTTCTCGAGCGCGATATCGAAGCCGGTTTTGAGGGCACCTCCTTGGCCCTGATTGATGGGATGTTCGACGACCATCGCGCCGCACAGACGGGCATTTCGAGCGGTGTCGTCGGTCGAGCCGTCGGAGACGACGAGCGGTTGGACCTCGTATCCGCGGATCGTTTCGGGAAGCGACGAGACGACGTTGGTGATCGTCTCGCCCTCGTTGTAGGCGGGGATAACGACGAAGATGCATTCCGCGTCCGTGCCGCCGTCCGTCGCCGGTGCTCGCTCGACGGTGAGGGCCCGCGTTAGCTCGGACACCTCGTCGTGTGCGCCGCGAACGAGCGTCAACACGTAACACAGGAATCCGATGAAGACGATGTTCGCGAGCAGCGAGATCACGACGTAACGGTGCTCGATGTCGAGTGCGCCGCCGACGAGATCGAACGCGCCCGGCATGAACACGAACGAGAGCAGGCCGCTCGCGAGAACTCCTGCGATCAGGAGGTCGTTTCGCTCGAACCGGCGTCGGTATCGGTCGAATCCCCAGGCGAGGACCCCGATCGCAAGGGCGACGAGCAGCGTGCTCAACGGGTCGATCGTAACTGGAAGCATTAGCGGGCGTTCGTTTCGATCAGCGAGCGGATCGTTTCGTCGACCGTCTCGATCGGATCCCAGCCGAGGACCTCGTGAGCTCGAGTCGTCTCGACCGGAAAGTCGTCGACGAGCGTTTCGTTCCCGCGCGGGTTCTCGGTGAGTTCGATCGACGCGTCGAACTCCGCTTGCGCCGCCGCTTTCTCGCGGACGGTTTCTGCGATATCGAGGACGCTCGGATCCTCGTCACTGGCGATCGGAAACGTCTCTATCCCGGTTGCACCTTCGGCGAGATCCTCGAGAAGCACGTCAGCGCTGTGGATGTACGCGCGAGCGACATCTTTCACGTGGACGAAATTGCGCGATTGGGTTCCCGGTTCGTAGACGGGCAGCGATTCGTTTTCGAGCGCCCGTTCCGCGAAGAAGTTGAGCACGGTCGCCTTCGTGACGACCCGTCCGTCGACGGCGTGCGTGCCGTACAGGTTCGACTTGAGGAGGTGGTGCGCCGGGAACGAATCGGCCGCGAGTTCGTCGATCAGCCGCTCGCCGATGACTTTCGTTCGGCCGTACCAGTTCAGGGGATCGCGCGGGTGATCGGCCGTGATCGGGAACTCCTGGGGGTCGCCGACGACGGCCATACTCGTCGGGAAGATCAATCCGGCGTTCGTCCGCCTGCAAAATCGAGCGACGTGTCCGGTCCCGGTCACGTTCACGTCGTAGGCGAGTTCCGGATGCCCCTTGCAGTCCTCGATGCCGCTGATCGCGGCGAGGTGCATCACGATGTCGGCACCCTGCAGCGCGTCCCACAGCCGATCGCGATTCCGAACGTCGACGTGTTCGACCGTCACGGAGCCGATCTCCCGGAGCGAGCCGCGATAGAAGTTGTCGAGCGCCGTCAGCTCCCAGTCGGGCCGTTCGGACTGCAGTTGGGCGACGATGCGACTCCCGATGTATCCGGCCGCACCGGTGATCGCGACCCGTACCGGTTGCGCCGAACTCGTATTCTCCGCCGCCGTGCGATCGCTCTCATCACGGGTCATTGCGACTCACCACCTGAGACGGTGCGGTCGTCGAAACGACGGTCGATGGAGTGGGGTTGGAATCGCCCCGAAACCGTTCCGAAAGCTCTTGAATACCGTCACGGAGCGTCCACTCCGGTTCGTATCCGGTTTCATCGAGTCGATCGAACGAGACGTGGTAGGACGGGCCCGGCTGCTCGTCGCCGAGGAAGGTGACTTCGAGGGTGGTATCCAGTTCCTGGTCGATGATACGGGCGATATCCTTGATGCGGTAGTTTTGCTGCGTGCTGCCGACGTTGTAGCGGCTTTCGGACCATCGTTCGGGATGCATGGCCGCGTGTTCGTACGCGCGGGCGGCATCGCGGACGTGAATGAACGGCCGCCAATTCTTGCCGTCGCCGTATACCGTCAGCGGTTGCGCGGTAAGCCCCTGGAACACGAAACGGTTGACGACGAGGTTGAATCGGACGCCCGGCGCGTACCCGTAGTTCGTGCTCATCCGAAGCGAGGTCGCGGAAAAGCCGTGTTCGGCTGCCGCTTCATCCACGAGGCGCTCGGCTTCGAGTTTGGATTCGGCGTACGGATTGAGCGGATTCGGCGTCACCGTCTCGTCGATGTTCGTCCGCTCCGTCCGCCCGTAACTGTTACACGAGGAGGCGAAGACGACCGTCTCGACGCCGACGGCACCGGCCGCGTTCACGACGTTCTCGGTCCCGCCGACGTTAACCGCTCGCGTCTCCCGTCGCCGGTCGTGTGTACTATCCGCGCCGGTAATCGCCGCGAGGTGGATGACGCAGTCCACGTTTTGCATCGCGCTTTCGACAGCGGCTTCGTCGCAAACGCTTCCGCGTTTGAACTCGATGTCGTCGGCGACGCCGAGTAGTGCGCGCGGAGAGCCGCCGCTCAACGAATCGAGGACGACGACTTCTGAGACCCGCTCGTTTTCGACCAAGCGGCGGACGAGTACACTGCCGATGTAACCGCATCCGCCGGTGACGAGTACCCGCACGGGTCAGCCCTCGCTCAGGACGCTCGGGAGGAACCGATCTTCGTTCGCCGTGATGACTTCGTCGTGCTCCAACAGTCGCTCGAGTATCGATCGAACCCCTGTTTCGAACGTCGTCGACTGCCCGTCGATCAGGGCCTCGTACCGGTCGTTTTCGATCTCCATCTTGTGCGTTTCGTCCTCCGAACGAGGGTTCTCGACGTGTTCGACGGCGGTGTCTAGTCCGAGTTCGGTACCGACGCCGGCGATGGTTTCGGCCATTTCGACGATGCTAATGGCGCGTGTCACCTGATTGTAGACCGTGTGGTCGGCGGGTCGTTCGGCCGGATCGGCGAGTGCGAGCCGAACGAGTCCCTCGACGGCGTCTTCGAGCGCGATGAACGGTTTGCGCTGTTCGCCGCGTCCGTAGACGGTCAGCGGATAGCCCGCGACGGCTTGCGCACAGAAGCGGTGGGCGACGACGCCGAAGTAGTAGTCGAAGTCGAATCGCGTTGCCAAACGCGGATCGGCGGCCGTTTCCGTCGTTTCGACCCCGTACGTGATCGCGGTTCGAACGTCCGAGACGGGAATGTCGAACTGCTCGTGTGCCAACCGCATGTTCGCCGCGTCGTGAGCCTTCGTCAAGTGATACCACGACCCTGCCATCGCGGGGAAGGGAACCTCGTCGCGCTCGCCGCCGTGTTCCATCGTTGCCCCACCCTCGGGGATGGGGAACTCGGGCGCTCCGTACACCCCGGTCGTCGTCGTCTCGATGAAGTGCGTCTCCTGGAGCCCGTGTTCCTCGAGCGACCATAACAGGTTCCGCGTCGCCTGCATATTGTTGTGTTGGGTGTCGTTCGCCTGTTCGCGACTCACCTGCGAGTACGGCGCTGACGGCTGGGCCGCAGTGTGGACGATCGTCTCCGGTTCGTGGACTCGTATGAGCCGATCGACGAACGAACTCTCCGTGAGGTCCCCCTCAACGAACGAGACGTTTCGAGCGCCGAGTTCGTCGCGAAGCGCCGCGAGTCGGTCGCTCATCGGTTCGACCGGCGTCGCGCTCGTTGCCCCGACGCTCTTGACCCAGTCTCGACGAGCAAAGTTGTCGACGAGGATCAGTCGTTCGTCCGTTCGAGACGCCAGCCGGACGGCGGTCGGCCATCCGATATAACCGTCTGCTCCAGTCAGTAGTATTCCCATGCTATGGTCCAACACTGATTCGGACACCAAGAAAAATGTACCCCTAGTAGGCCCGACTAACAGGTTTGCACCCGTGAGTTACTTCGAATTTGTCTCCCGTTTCTAGCGCATAACACCGGTGATCACCCCCGCTAAAACATGAACTTTATTACCAATGGTGTCCCCATGTGGTTTCGAATGGACGATCGTTGCGTCTCCGACGGCAACCAAGAGACGGATGAACAGCGCGAAGAACAAGAGGGATGGTTACCCGATACGATTCCGGACGGTGCCGGCTGCGTCGAAATCTGGGACCGACTTCAGGATGTGCGCGACGAGGAGTGATGAACGCCCCGACAGGCGTGAGACGACCGACCAACTGGACGAGAGTAAGTCTGCACGGCGCTCGATCTCGATGCTGTCCGACCCTCATCGATCCGTCGGTCGGCGTGAACTCGCTAGCCGTGTCCAGCATTGTGCTCCGCTGCACCAGCCGTAAATGACCGGAATCTTCAACACCATCAGCGGTGGATCGTAACCGTACGATATGCGCGTGACACGCCGGTTCTGGGCAACACTCGCCCTGTCGGGGTTTCTCGCCGCGCTAGCGGCGATCCTCGAACGGCCGTTGTTGCTTTCGGGTTCGGTTCTGATCGGGGCGTGGATTCTCGCCGCCCAGTATTCGTTTCTCGCCGCTCTTGAGCGGACGACACGGACGATGTCGGTGACCCAATCGCCGGCGAGCTCGTCCGTTCGAACGGATTCCTCGATGGCGGTGACACTCGCTGTAACGCTCGCGGAGCCGATCCCGCTCCACCTCGGAATCGAGGCGGGGCTTCCGGTGGCGACAACGGGCGATTCTCTCAACGTAGCGGTCACGCCCGAGATGACGAGTAGCGAGCAAACGGCCTCGGTTACCTGGCCCGTTGCAGGCCGTCAGCAGTTTTCCGCGCCACAACTAACCGCGACTGACGGGCTCTTCGTCGCAACGTTTCCCACCGGTGATCGACCGACGGTCACCGTCGAACCGCGCGGACCGCGACGGATCCACGTCGGCGAGGGCGGTACCCGCCTTGCGAGTGCGGCCGGAAAGCACACCTCGGAACAGCACGGAAGCGGGATCGAACTCGCCGAAATACGGGAGTACACGCCCGGCGATGCGACCAGACGGATCGACTGGAAGGCGACCGCACGGCTCGGAACACCCCACGTTCGCGAGCACGAGACGGACACCGACCAGCGAACGTTGTTGGTGGTCGATCACCGATCGTCGTTGGCGACCGGCCCGCCGAACGAAACGAAACTCGACTATCTCCGCAACGTTATGCTCGCGACAGCACGGAACGCACACGATCTCACCGATCCGATCGGACTGCTCGGCATCGGCGATAGCGGCACGACAACGTATCTCGAGCCGGCGACCGCGCTCGACTCGTATACGACGATTCGCCGCGAACTGCTCGAACTAGAGCCATCCTCGATCGATGCCGATCATTCCGAAAATGCGCATATATCCCGGTCGAACGCCGCCGTAATGCAGTCTCCACACGAATCTCCAACGTTACGGACGGTTCGACGGTCAGCCAGCGATCTCGACGAGTTCGAGACAGCGTCTGGCTCGTTCGCCCAAACACTCCGCCCCTTCTACGCCGATCAGCAGCCCTACCGGTGGCGAATCCGCGAGCAACCGCTCTTCAATTCCGTCCGAACGGCCCTCGCATCGAACTCCGAAGCCGTCTGGATGGCCGTTTTCACCGATGATTCGAATCCAACTGAACTCCGGGAAACGGTTTCGCTCGCCAGACAAAACGGTGCTGCCGTAACGATTTTCCTCGCACCGACGGTACTCTACGACTCACAAGCCGCCGGCGACCGAGAACGGATGCGCAACCGGTATCTCGAGTTCGAAACGCTCCGTCGCGAACTCGCCGGCATGGATCGCGTGCGTGCGCTCGAAGTCGGCCCTCGTGACCGGCTCTCGACCATCCTCGAAGCCGGCCGCGACGGTGATCGCCAATGACCGACCGCCTCGAACCGACTGGCGCGGACGAGACCGACGAGACGGCCGCCCGCGGAGACGGAGAACTCGATCCGGCGGCGGTCGAGCCGATCGAATCCGATGTGCGCGTTGCCGTCGTGCTCTCACTCGGCGCGCTCGTCGTCGTGCTCTCACTCGGCGCGCTCGTCGTCGCGTTTACCGCTCTCGCGGGGCTCCGAGGGACGATCGGCGCGCTCGCAACGGCAGCCGTCTGGTACGCCGTCGGAACGCCGTACGCCATTGCACTCGGGCACGTCGTGCTCCTCACACTCGCTCCCACCAGCATCGACTCCCATTTCCGCGCGCTTGTCGGTATCGAAGCGGCGTTCGTCCTCCTCCTGCTGGTGGCCGTTCCGCGAACCGCGTCGGGAAATCGAGTTCGACACGCCGCCGCCGTGCTCGGCGGGATCGCCGTCCTCGGCGTCACGGCGTGGACCGTGTGGCTCCCGCTGGCACAGCCCATCTGGGTCGCGGCGGGCGCGGTGTTCGTCGTCCTCGCCTGCTGCGGATACCTCCTCCACCGATACGAACTCGTCGTGGTTCGAGAGGTGGCTAAACCAGACGCGACCGATCTCGGGACGGATCCCGGCGAAGCAACGGCTCGCACCGACTCACAACCAGACACCCAGTCCGAACAATGAGCACAAAGACGACTCCCCAAACCGATCGCAGTGACTCGCAACCAACAGAGAGGACCACCAGTGAGGATCCATCCGCTTCGAATCGCGCGGACGCGAACGACACCGTCGAAGTCGAACTGCTGGCCGAAGAGAATCGGCGTCTCCGCGCCGAGTACGCCCGCACAAGGCGGACCACCTATCGACGGACGGCGTTTTGGATCGCCGCTATCGGAGTCGTCGCCGTCGGCGGCGGGCTGTGGCTCCCCGATGCGCGGCAAGTCCTGTTCGCCCTCGGCGCGACTGGCCTGTTCGGCGGCGTTCTAACGTATTATCTCACGCCCAGCCGATTCATCCCCGCCGACATCGGTGAGCGCGTCTACGCGACGGGTGCAACGAACCTGCTGGCACTCGCCGACGAACTCGGGCTCCGAGAGGAGTACCACTACCTCCCGAGTAGCGACTCGAGACCGCCGCGCCTGTTCGTCCCTCAGCGAACGGATTCCGACATTCCGGACGACCGCTCAGGCCCGATCGTAACGCATGCCGCTGAACGGGGCCTCCTCCTCGAACCGACCGGATCCGGCCTCTTTACGGAGTTCGAACGCGCGCTCAACGGGTCGCTGCCGACAGCGGCGACACAACTCGCGACGGAACTCGGCGACGGCGTCGCCGAACAACTAGCGCTTACGGACCGCGTGGAGACGTCCGTTGATCCCGATGACGGGCGTGCTACTGTTACGATCGAATCGAGCGCCTTCGGCGATGTCGACCGATTCGACCACCCGATCGCCTCATTTTTCGCGATCGGTTTCGCCGAGGGCCTCGATCGTCCAGTTGAACTCGAGATCGATCCTGGTGAGAAGAGTACGGAATGGCTGCTCACGTATCGGTGGGAGACGCATTGACCCGTTTCGATCGCTCTGACGTGTTACTACCACAGCGTACCATCATTATTCGTCCGGTGTAAGAATGTCAGTACTTGGCACGGCCACCGATTCGACGACATCCGTGACAATATCGTCCGGCGACACGTCGCTCAGTTCGGCGTCGGTCGCGAGCACGAGTCGGTGGACGAGGGTCGGTTCTGCGAGCGCCTTCACGTCGTCCGGAATGGCGTAGTTGCGGCCGTGGATCGCCGCGCTCGCTTTGATGCCGTCGAGATAGACGAGCGTCGCTCGTGGCGATGCGCCGTGGGCCGTATCCGGGTGCTCTCGTGTCGCGGTGACGATATCGATCAGGTACTCCTTGAGCGGCGGGGCGACGTAAACCGACGACGCATACTCGCGTGCACGATACAACCGCTCGTCCGTCATGACCCGCTCGATCGTTTCCGGACCGAGTTCCGGGTTGTCGTCGAAGCGATCGACGAGTTCACGTTCAGCGTTCTCGTCGGGGAGGTCGATTCGGTGCTTGAACTGGAAGCGATCGAGTTGTGCCTCCGGCAGTTCGAAGACGCCCTCCATCTCGAGCGGGTTCTGCGTCGCGATCACCATAAACGGTATCGGCAGCTCCAGGGTGTCGCCGCTGATCGTGACGCGACGTTCTTGCATCGCCTCGAGAAGGGCGCTTTGGGTCTTCGGCGTCGCACGATTGATCTCGTCTGCGACGACGAGGTTTGCAAACACCGGTCCGCGCTGCAGATCGAACGTACCGTCGTGTTCGCGGTACATTTGCGTCCCGGTGATGTCCGCAGGAAGGATGTCGGGGGTCATCTGGATGCGATTGTACTCGAGTCCACTCGCTTTCGCAAAGCTATTCGCGAGCGTCGTCTTCCCGACCCCGGGAACGCCCTCGAGAAGCAAGTGACCGCGCGTTAGCAGTGCGATCGTGAGTAGTTCTATCGCGTCGTCATTGCCGACGAGCACGTGATCGATCTCGGTTCGCAGTGCGTCGTAGACGGCTGCGGAGGCGTTCGTACTGGCGTCGTCGACTATCGGTTCGTTCTCGCTCATTGATATAGATGCGTATCGATCGGGTGTCGGTTCAGTCGTCGTCGGTCCGCTCGTCTCGTCGGTTCCACTCCGGAGTATCGCGTCGGGGATGGATATCGGTATCGCCGCCTCTCACGCGTTGAATCCGGTCCAAACGGCGTCGTCGATTTTCCTGTTGGGAATCGCCTGACTGTGCTCTGGAGAATCGTCCGGCGTCTGTCAGCGTTTCCTCGAGTTCGCGACAGCGGGACCGGTGGGGCTGCCGCCTCGTGAACCGCCGCCAGAGCGGCGTTATGCGGTGGCCAGCCAGTGCGGCGATGAGTGCGATACCGATGGTTCCGGCGAGCGTCTGCGCGAGCGGCGTCGCACGTACCGTCTCTATCGTCGTCGCCAGCACGGGTGGATCAGCAACGTGAGAGATATCGAGTAGGACGCGCTCCTCGTCCTCGTATAGTCCGCGGATGAACGCGGAATTATCCGGTCGTTCGCGCATCGCGTTGATCGTAATGCTCGGGTCGCCGACGACGATAACGCGGCCGTCCCCGACGGATTCGGCTGTTGCAACCGGATGCGTTCCGATGTGGGTTCCGTTTCCGGTATCGCCACCATCACCCTCGAGAGACGCGATACTGCTCGTCGTGACGAGTTCGGTCGTCTCGTTTGATCCGGGATTCACTGCCGTTCCGTGGTTCAACGTCAACTGCTCGACGTCGGCGGTTATCGAGTGGTTCGCGACGCCGGTCGCGATCGGCATCTTCGGGCCGCGATAGTAGTGTTGCTCGTCGCGAAGCAGTCGCCCGTCGACCCGAGCGTCGGCGTCGACGGATTCGAGCAGGGCGTTCCCCTCGTCCCCGACGTTTTCGAAGACGACGAGCGTTCCGCCCTCGTCGACGAACGACCGAACTCGCTTTGCGTCCGCGCCGGTGTACGGCTCGTCAGGTGCGATGACGATCGCAACCGTTTCGTCCGGATCTGCCGTCTCGTACGAGGTCGTGTCGCGAACCAATTCGCTCTCCACGTCGGGATCGGATTCGAGGTGGTTTCGGAGGTCTGCCGTCCCGTTCCACGAGGGGTTGAACGGATCGAACGCTGCCGTCGATGTCACGGCGGCTAGCAGCAGCGTGCCACCTACCGCGACTCCGAGGGCCCACGCAAGGAGCGTCGGCCACTCGAACCGTCGATCGAACACTGCTGGTCCGGACGCCGATCGCCCAGCATCGTTCACCACGGTATCACCTCCGGCGGTAGAACTTCGACGAACCGGTAACCGACGGCGAGGATGAAGGCGACGAAACCGACGAGAACGACCCACGTCAGTCGTCGTCTCCACCGGGGCCGGACGGTGACCGGCGCAGTCAGTTCGACGATGAGCAGAAACCCGAGTAGCGATCCGACAAAGAACAATTCGTACGAGAACAGGCTAACGGCCGACAGGGCGATGACGAGTGCCAGCATCCACGCGAGCTGTCCGCGAACGAACTGTAGTCGACGGTGTGCCACTGGTACTTCGAACTGATAGGGCATCATATCTAAACCTATGGGTCGTCACTCCGGTAACAGCGTCCTATCATCGTCGAACCGCTGGGGCACCTCCCGATACAGGCGTCGCCTACGAGTGCCGACGAACCACCACTGAAATCACCTGCCACCGTTCAGTATCCACTAGCTATTACCACTGGATCAAGGCGGTATTCGCTCTGATGACCTCGAATCCGACGGCCAGTCTACTGTCTCCGCGTCGATTGTTTTACGCCCGGATTTATAATATACGATAATTATGTTCCTGTTTTTGCAATGGTGTGCGAGTACGGCTACAGCGGAGTCACTCCCCCGAAGTAGTCACGGCTACTATCGCACACCCCGATCTCGCGCCGGATTCTTACCGCGATTGTGACGGACTCTTTCCTACCGATTTTCCCTCAGGCAACCGGTTTGTGGTGAAAGCCACCGCTCTCAAACGACCGCGGCCGCGAGTTAACTCACTCCAACACCCGACAATTACACGCACTGAACTCGTTGAACGACTAGTGCCGGTGTTCACTCTATTTACAAATGTACGTGTGTAAATACCTGGGCAGCAGAACGAACCTGAATCGGCTGTAACCGGCGATTTCAATAGCGATCGCGGTCACACCCGGCCGTTCCCTCAGATCGGTTATGTATCACCCGTAATAATGTCTGCAACCCGCTGGCGATCGAAGAGTTGTTCGTCGTCCGGGATTTCGGGATACGCTCCCGCTTCGTAGGTTGGCCAGTCTCCAAACTGGTCGGAATACAGCTGTTTCGCGGTCATCTCCATCTGAAAGAGATTCAGAATCGGCCCCTGGTAGCACGCGCCCTGTGCATACACGCGGTCGTTCTCGACTGCAGCGAGTTCTTGGCCAACTGCGTGCTCGCGCAGTTCAGTTCGTAACGTCGCCATATCCGTCTCCGGAACCATCCCGCCGAGTGTGAAGATCACGTCGGGATCAGCGTCTCTCATGGCCTCCATATCCACCTGGTCACCGGAGCCGATGGACGCATCGAACGCGTCCAGCGGATCGAACGGCTGCAGATGTGCGGTTAGAAATCCGGGCGCATCGGTGGTATAGACGTAGGGGCTCTCGATTTCGCTCAGTCCGATTAGTGCGACGGTCGGACGGGCCCCCATCCGATGGAAGACCCGACTCGATCGTGTCGAACAATCCCCTCCGTATCGTTGCCAGTTCCCGATGCTGCTCTTGCTCCTGGAAGGCTTCGGCGACGATTTCGAACTGCTCCCACAATTCGTAATACTGGTAGCCGTCCGCTCACTCTCCAGCCGGTTCTTGATGACGATCGCTAAGCGAATTTCCGAACCACGGCGCGATGTTCGCGGCAATCTCGTCGACGTCGTCACGAGTCCAGTTACTGAGTTGCGTGATCCCCGCAACATCAGCGAGGTGGATATCACTGTCCAGTTCGTACAACGTCTCCTTGTCGGGCTCCCACGAGGAGTACAGTCCCGTCCACTCGAGCGACACACCCGGAAGGCGCTCGACGAACTGATTCCACAGTGCATCGTACTACTCGGGTGCGTGCATCGCGTTAACGGTATTCCCACTCCCGAGTGCGAACGCCATTCCAGCATGGTGTGTCAACCGAGTGAAAACGGTTTTCGGCGGTGAGTCGAAGGAAACCTCTCCCACAGGCGATATTTCGACGGTATAGCCCGTTTCGCCTGCCCCCTCCGATTCGGCCGGCCCACTATTGAGATACCCGGCGAGTACCCCAGCCCCAACGACTGCACCGCCATATCTCATGACATCTCGTCGCGTCGACTGTCTCGTCGTCTCCGGATCACTATCGGCCGTCATGGTGGAACTCCCCGTTCCCCGTTCCGCCGGTACAGCCGGCGAGAACCCCGCCGGCCGCAATTGCCCCACCGTACATCACGGACTCCGCCGCGTCGGCCCCTCACATGCCGCGCCGATGGTTGACATACTACTTAGGCTAACCTAAAATACAATAACTACTTCGTTTTTGCCTACCTAAAGATCCGACTCAATACGGCGTCCCACAGCGCGGGCACATCGGCGGTCCACCCTCCGGAAGCGGACACCCACACTGAGTACATTCACCGTCAGGTGCCGCGATTGCGTCGGCAATTTCGTCCGCCTGATCGCGGATCGATTCGAGCGAGGCGATCCCGTCACCGGAGTCGACTGAACTCTCGCTCTCGAGACGAGCAAGCGCAAACCGTGTGCGTTCGGTTACAAACGGTTCGTCACTCGCCGACCCGACGGTGGCAAGCCGTTCCTCTGGAACTATCGACGTGTCCGAAGTAGCACCCGCGAGCAACCCAAGTGCTTCGGCCGCACGTCCGCGGACGTACGGACACTCGTCGTCGAGACGGGAACCGAGTTCGCCGACACTGTCGGACAGTGCGGCCGGTTGCTCACAGCCGACTGCCACAATCGCCGTGCTAAGGTAATAGCGGACGAGTTCGTCCTCGGCATCGAGATGGGCTGCGAGATCCGAAATCCAGTAGCGCAATCGACGGGGGTTGCCGAGTGCGACGTAGGCGAGCGCTTTCGCCAGTTTTTCTTTCACCTCCGGTTCGTCGAACGAGAGGCCAGTCCGGAGATCCGCGAGCAGGTCCGGTGTTGTGGCTTTCTCGGGATACTCGACTGCAACGTACCCGAGCGTCTCGGCCAAGCGCGCCCGGACGTAGTAGAACTCCGACTTATCGGCGAGTCGAGCAGCTAGTACGTCGGCAGTATCGACTATCGCGTCGGGCCTCGTCTTCGATAGGGAAACGAACAGCTTCGCGGTCGTCAGTCGAACCGATCGTTCTTCGGCGGTGAGAAACGGGAGCAGTTCGGGAACGAACGGCGTGAGTACGGCCGGCTGCTCGACTGCGATCGATTGCAACGCTCGAACGAGTTCTTTCTGTACGTCGGCGTTTGCCTCGCGATATCCCTCGAGTTGATCACAAACCTGCTCGCGGCTACTCCCTCGAAGTTGCTGGATCAGTTCGTCACTTGGTGGTAGGTCAAGGAATTCATCCATTGTCAATCGATACGTGTTACAAACACGTACAGAGTAACACAGGAAAAACGTTCTGACAGTTCGCCTGAAGCAGCAATCGTGACCGCTTCAGGAAATCGTCGTAGTTGTCCGCAGTCGACCATGGCTCCTGGGAATATCCCCGGTCTCGAGATCGTCGTTCGATGGTGTCGTTCGATTTCGATCGGTTCGTCTTCACGACCGGTGTCGATCACGATTATCCTTTTCTCTAGTATCTTCGTGATCTGGTATTCCGAACCTATTTCTATCTGCGAAGACGGATACAATACCGACGGCTGACTCGTTCTACTGTCCGCGATGTCCAACTGAACTCGCATTCGTGGGTAGTCTCTATAGACGGTAACTGCCGCTATGATCGCCTTCAAATGATCTTGTGACTATTGACGAAGCGAACGGGCAAGACGGTACCTCTGAAGGAATGCGAGTAAAGACGAACGCGTCTCATTGTCTCGATGTAAATACGTGTACTTCGATCTATTACGAATCATGAATACTGAATGATATAGGATTCTGTCAGTAGATTCGGTCGGTCGCGATCTCGGCACCTTCGACGAGCGCCTCGAGTTTCGCCCACGCGATTTCGGGGTGGACCATGCCGAGGCCAGCCTGCGTCCCAAAGCCGCAATCGGGTGCGGCGACCAGCGGCGTCTCGTCGTCGACCGCATCGGCGGCGCGTTCGAGACGGTCCGCGATCGTCTCCGGGTGGTCGATGATGTTTGTCTTCACATCGACAACACCTGGTAGCAGCGTCCAACCGTCTGGAAGCGGATGTTCCGCAAACGCGCGGTACTCGTGCTGGTGGCGGGGGTTTGCCTGTTCGATACTTAGTCCCGTGATGTCGGCATCGTAGATTTCTGGAAGGAGGTCAACGACTGTCTCTTATACACAT
>NZ_AOIP01000063.1 GCF_000337535.1 Natrialba aegyptia DSM 13077 | reverse complement strand
CTCGACGTGAAGGCGAGTAGCGTCCCTGATTTCTTCGAGGGATTCGTCCGCATAGGCCGCCGTTTGGCCGATGGTGAGCAGTTCGGGTGCGTCGAGTTGAAGGGTCATTCCGGTCTCGGCAATCAGTTCGTACTCCTTTTGCATCGCATCCGCGACGGCGAAAAGGAACTCCTCGTACGAGTCATAATACTCGTCGACGTGTGTGGTTGCGACGATACTCGGCGATGCCGAGGTTACGAACGTTCCATCGAAGTCGGTGTCAGCCGCTTCGAGCGCGTCGCGGAATCCGTCGAGTTCAGCGTTGGCCTCCTCGTGGCCGGTATACTCGACGGGACCGGTGACGACAGGCTGCATCGCGAGGTCGATGATATCAGTCTCGAACGTCTCCTCGGCGTACTCCGGAAACGCTTGCAGGTCGGCCCAGAGATCCTGCTCGCGCGTGCCGTCAATGCCACTGAGTCGGTCCGCGACATACCAGTTGAACGAGACTCGCGGCTGTTCGCCGTTATTGACGATATCGAGGCCGACTTCGGCCTGTCGATCGAGGACGGCATTCGTGGCGTCTGCGACGGTTGTGGTCCACTCGCTTTCATCAACGTCTTCCCCGTCTTGTCGATTTTTAAGCAGTTCCAGCAGTTCTGGCGGCCGCGGGAGACTACCGATATGAGTCGTGTGGATCCGATCTGTGATCTTCGTCATTGTACTCCCTGAAGTAATAATTCTAGACAGTAATATAACTGGTGGTATTACTCCATCGACGGAACGCGTGGCGGCTACGCTGAACCGACGGTACTCACGGCACTGCAGACTGTCGTTCCATCACTGCTGGCGGGAACACCGCACAGTTTGTCCCGAAACGATGGCCAGTGATACATCCATTCGCCGGGTTCGAGCCGATTTTTGTCAGCGAGAGTATGCTCGTTCCGGTTTGAGTACGCACGTGTCGGGTTGTCCGCTCGATTGAACTCGAGGATTCAGCCGACCGGTATTAGTTCCCGTCTCCCAATGAAACCGGCACGCGATCCCCGTTACCGGGAAGAGATAATTCGGGGATCGTGCACGTCCGTACCTCCCCTGACGGATGGAGTGCGACGGCGATCGATCCGGCCTCGTGCATTCGGGCGAACGTTCGGACGAGTTCAGTGTCGTCGAATCCGTCGGGGGCGTCGACGTTGACTCGATCGATCAGCTGATCGCTCTGGAGTTGCACCCAGCCCGCAAGCGCGAGTTCGACCTTCGTTCCGGTCGGTCCGTCGAACTGCGCTCCGATAGCCGAGTTCCCAACGACGATTTGATGCAAGCGCTCGTGGGTACCCGACGGGACGACGTACACACTGCCGTCAGGTGCGACGGTAAGATGGCGGGCGTGCTCGCCGTCCCATTCGGAGAACGGGACCGAGACCGGATCACTCATCGCCTACTCCAACGCGACGTTGATGGTTTTCGTCTGCGTATAGTGGTCGGCGAGTGCTTCGTATCCGATTTCGCGACCGATACCGGACTCTTTGTAGCCGCCGAAGGGTTGCCCGGCTGGGAAGGAGTTGTACTGGTTGACCCATATGGTCCCGGCTTCGATGTCTTTTGCCGTCTGATAGGCTTTCGTCAGGTCGTTCGTAAGGATCCCGGCTGCGAGTCCGTAATCGACGTCGTTCGCCAGTTCGATCATCTTCTCGTAGTCGGTCCACTCGAAGACTTCTTGGACCGGGCCGAAGATTTCCTCCTGGACGGCGCGATTGTCGTGGTCGATGTTGTCGATCAGCGTCGGCGAAACGAAGCTTCCCTCTTCGAGTGCTTCGTCGTCCGGCACGTCTCCACCGGTGATGAAATCGGCACCGGCGTCGCGCGCCTCCTGGATGTACTCGAGCGTGTTTTGGGCTTGTTCTTCGGTCACCTTCGGTCCCAGGGTCGTCTCTTCGAGGAGCGGATCGTCGATGACGAGATCCTCCGCGGTGGACGCCAAGGCGTCGAGGAACTCGTCTTTGATGTCGCTGTGGATGAACAACCGCGAACCCGCGGAACAGCACTCTCCCGTGTTGTAGAAGATGGCTGTTATCGTCGTGTTGACCGCCTTGTCGAGATCCGCATCGGGATAGATGATCAGCGGACTCTTCCCACCGAGTTCGAGTGTGACGTCGTGGACGTTCTCGGCGGCCTGTGCCATTACCTGCTTGCCGATTTCGGTCGAGCCGGTGAACGCGAGCTTCCGAATATCCGGATGCGTCGCCAGCGGTTCGCCGGCCTCGGGACCGAATCCAGTGACGACGTTTACAACCCCGTCGGGGAGCACGTCATCGACCTCATCCATGAGCTTGAGGACTGTCAACGGCGTCTCTTCGGCCGGCTTGAGCACGGAACAGTTTCCGGCGGCGAGTGCTGGGCCGAGCTTCCAGGCCGCCATCAACAGCGGGAAGTTCCACGGGATGATTTGGCCGACGACGCCGTACGGTTCGGCGATCGTTTGGACGTGCTGGCTATCACCGCCACTCGGGATCGTCTCACCGCCGTTGACGCGGACCGCGCCGGCGAAATAGCGGAAGTGGTCGGCGACGAGCTCCATATCGACTCTGGACTCACTGATCGGCTTCCCGTTATCGAGCGTTTCGAGAAGGGCGAACTGCTCTTTATTTTCCTCGACTCTGTCCGCGATTTCCTCGAGAACGCGCTGCCGGTCCGCTGCTGTGTAGTCCGACCACGTTTCGTCGTAGGCGGTCCATGCCGCCTCCACCGCCCGATCGATATCCTCGTGATTCCCCGCTTGGATAGTCGCGAGCGAGTCGCCGGTCGTCGGGTCACGGGTTTCGAACGTTTCTCCCGACGAACTCGTTGTCCATTCGCCGCCGATATAGAGCTTCAGGTTCGGCGGAACGACGTCCGCTGCGGTCTCCTGATGGCGTTGTTCGATGTTGCCCTTTCGATCGCTGACTGGCTGAGATTCGGTAGACATTCTATGGGAACAACCAGCATCCAGCACATAAAACCATATGACTAGGATAATATATAATAACTGGTATCGGTTACGAATGGCCGGTAGATTTTTGATTAGAACACAGAGTTAACTGTGTATGGGCAACACAGCTGATTTATTACACGTTTCCTCTATAGTAACAACTGAAACTGTTTACACACTGATCGTACAGCTGTCGCACGACTAGGTGTGCACTGACTTTCAGTGGCTACTATCGGCCGGCACTGTCTAGTTTAGCATCTCCGCTTCACCTATCAATTTAGTTATTGGTATACCCATTACCTGTTGGAGAATTGTACCAAATGGACAAGTAATCTTCGACGGTCGCCCGACTGCCAACCAGCGAGTTCTGGAATCGATCAACGCGTGTTTTGAGCCTGTGAAACCGCTTTTCGATGCGGTATCGGTCGACGTAGTCGAACTGACCGCAGAATCCTACCCGAGAGGGTAGTTAACGAGCCGTCGCCATCGACGGGAAACATCGTGCTGCTAAGATCGTGTTTCTCGGTCAATCGGTGCAGAAATACAGCGGCTGGATCAATGTCTCGACGACCACAGACTGCACCATCACGGATTCGCTTTGATTCCATGTCTGTTGCAGTATATGCCCAAGACCACTCGTCATTAATCTAGACAGCGATCTTATCAATAGCGACCTGCGACGGCTTCGCCGTCCGCTCACGTTCCCACGGTTCAGCAGATTCCATCTCGTCACACTCGTTGAGAAGGCCTGCGAGCGGCGGAGTCAAACTAGCGCCCCAACACGCCGAGGGATCCCACCCCGGTGATCCCACCGGTCCCGATCATGCCTGCAGTGTCCGTCAACGAGGCTTACTCGTAGACGTGGACCGAGCCCGTCCCGTTCTCCTCGATGTAGCCCCAGTCGTAATCGACGCCGAGACCCGGCCCGTCGGGCACGGTGACGTGGCCCCTGTCGTCGATCGTGTCGATCATATCCGAGTAGCCGCCCTCGTAAACTGGCGGCTGCGTATTTTGACAGCGGGGATGCAGCAACGCGAGTTCGTAGTAGTTCGTGTTGCGCGTCGCGGCGATACAGTGGCGCTGGGCCGGCCCCGGCGCGTGGAACTCGACGTCGAGACCGAAGGACTCGGCCATGTGGACGATTTTCATCGCTCCGGTGATCCCGCCGTCGTACTCCGGATCCGCGCGGACGAAATCGGTCCCGTCGCCGACGACGAAGTCGGCGTGGGATTCGAGGCCGCGGATGTGCTCGGTCTGCAAGATTGGAGTATCGAGTCGATCGCGGAGCCGACGGTGTCCCTGCTGGGAGATGCCGCCGTCACGATAGGGGTCTTCGTACCAGAAGAACTCGTACTCGTCGAGCGCGCGCCCGACTTTGAGCGCGTCACCGAACGTTTCGTACTCGCAGGCCGGATCGAACATGAGGTCCATCTCGTCGCCGACGCGGTCGCCGACGGCTGCGATTGCATCGAGCTCGCGGTCGATCTCCCGGCTCGCGTCGCTGCCGCCCCAGCCGTGGATTTTGTAGCCCGGGAAGCCGCGTTCGAGACACGCCTCAGCGAAGTCGGCGAAGGCCTCTGGCGAGTCCAGTCCGCCGTTTTCGTCGCCGTGGTACGTCGAGGCGTAGGCTGGTATCGACTCGCGGTAGGTTCCGAGCAGTTCGTGAATCGGCGCATCGTAGTACTTTCCCGCGAAATCCCAGAGGGCGATGTCGATCGGGCCGATTCCCATTCGGTCGTACTTCCGGAGCGCCCGCTTGATCTCGCTCCAGTGTTTCTCCCGCTTGAGCGGGTTTCGTCCGACGAGGTAATCGGCGAACATGTTGATCTGGGCCGCGCCGGGCGAGTTCCCGCCCACGTACTCGCCGGTAATGCCGACGTCCGTATGGATCGTGATTCCGAACAGTTTGCGCCACGTCGTCTCACCGGGATCGTAGACGAGGTTGAACCCGTTTTGGTCGGTTCCGACGTCCTCGAGCGGATACTCGAACTCCCGGCTCTCAATCTTCGTTATCGTCGGTGCCATACGACGGTGTCTGATGACCAGCACTATAAATTTCCCTGAACGAGCACCGATCGCGCGAACTCGGGCGTTATACACTGGAACTCTCCTGGATGCGCTTTCCCAGCCGGTCGAACGGCCGAATTACGCCCGTCGTCGGATAGCGTAGCACACCCGCTCTCGGTGTTCCATCGGGTGGTATCCTACTCGAGAGCGACTGTCTGCAACCGACTGTGAAATTTCGAACACGCGTTACCGTCGAGTTCTCTAATACTGAACGACGGACACCGTGTGCCAAATGGCGGTTCGCGGCGAGCGACTGCCGTTCGGCCACCACCGTCGAGATTTGCCCATTATTTACGGCTGTATGTCTGTAATTCGAGACCGATCGATCTCAGCTTCCCGACGGTCGCCGACCCGCGTTCCGTCGCGACCGCGTCGAACCAGCGGAACACGTTTGGGTGGTGTTCAGTATTACTGACGCCGATCGTGAACTCGCAATCCGCGGTAACTGTCACGCTCGCAACCGACACGTATCGGGTCGATCACGTAAAGAACCTCACAATCTCGAACAAACCATCATGAAGTGGTTCTAGCTTCTTCCGTGGATTCAATAGAGCAGACTGGTCCTATTGTGACTTGGCGAACGGGAAATCGCGAGATAGCGCCATCGCGAGATAGCCACATCGATAATTCTATACGAAACTGACATATGATCAGTCTTCTTGTTCATTATCCAGAGTAAGAATAAAGTATCATGATGATATTTATCTTCCATGGTAATTGTCGCAGCCGTGGACCGGTCAGATCGAGCAGACACCGTCATTAAACAAGCCGAAGTACTTGCAGAGACTTTTGGTGATACAATTCATACTATCCATGTTTGTCTACGTCAGAATTCGTTGATTTAGGAAGGACAAAAGCAAAAGAGGGGGATTCAATAGACCTGGTATCTGTGAAAAATGTTGCATCGAATATTGCAGAGGAGGCCGCAGAACCCCTCAGCAGGCAGTTTGAAGCTATTGGATTAATGGGGGATCCCGCAGATGAAATTATTAATTATGCTGATGAGCAAAATGCACGGTATATTGTTGTGGCAGGTCGTAAACGATCCCCAGCGGGAAAAGCCATCTTCGGTAGTGTGAACCAGTCGATACTACTGAACTCTGATTGTCCAGTAGTGATGTCCACAGACAATTAATATACGTTCATTTTCACCATAGGTATTGTCGAGTTCGGAATTATTTGTTCGCTATCGGGTTCGCTAAGACAGGAGGAATGGATAGTATTTGTTGATATTTTTACTGTTTTCGAATCTATGCTCGATTACTTTACTAACCATTCGCAATACGTAATAGCTGAGTATACAGTTCGCTTATGCACAAATTCCTCAAGCCAAATTATTTGTGTTCAGTACCATGTCAGCGGCATCCGTATTTTCTTCAGCTCTGATATCAACGATTTCAACATCGAACCTCTTCAGATCACTGCCAAAAAGATTTATTGTGATTAGACCTTGTGGAGCGAGAGCGGACACCACCCCAGCTGATGAAGCTCGATATTTGTCTCCATCTTGCAGGATTGTCTCTTTCGAATACTATCTTAGAACTTGAGAAGTTCGGCATCGAACAGTCGCGGAAAGCCGTCCACAACTGGGTGCAGAAGGCCGATCTACAGTCCGCTAGCAACGGGAGCCCGGATCACGTCGCGCTCGACGAGACGGTGATCTGAATCAACGGCCAACAGTTCTGGCTGTACGCTGCTATCGATCCCGAAGCGAACGAATTCCTGCATTTGGTGCTCTTTACAACGACTACGACGGCATTGCTCCAACGGTTTTTGCGAGAGCTTCGTGAGAAACACGACGTCGATGAGGCCGTGTTTCTCGTTGATCGAGCGCACCATCTAGCGACTGCATTGCAACGAGCTGGGCTCCGATTTCGACTCGAACGTCACGGAAATCGGAACACGGTAGAACGTATCCTTGGGAAGATAAAACAACTTACCCCTTTGTTCAGTAATAGTTTTAGTCACGTCGATCCAGCGACCGCTGAAACATGGCTGCAAGCCTTCGCCATCTGGCGGAATTCGCTTAACTAAGACGGTTCTCGAACTGCTCACCCCTCTGTCGATCGGTTGGTCAGTGAGCAAGAGACGGTCTTTTCGGCAGGCCACCTCAAACACCGGATCACTTCGACGGGGAACGTCTTCGAGAGCGACTGGGCACTCAGATGTGCCGTTCGTGAGGGTGCAATCATTGAGTACCAGTTCTTCGAGGACACGGCCGCGGCGGCCGACGCGTTCGACTAACACCGACAGCGTTCGGTCTCTGATCACACGTCAGTCATCGTTGTTGGTTCGTCGCCCGCTTCACCGACCCACTCTGCACTCCACTCGTCGATTGCCTCAAAAACTGGTTCGAGTGCTTCACCCTTCTTAGTCAGGCTGTTGTGGGTCTCGACGAGCGGTCCTTCCTCGACACTGCGGTCGACGATTGCGTCTTCTTCGAGTGATTCGAGGACCCGAGACAGTGTATACGAACTCGCCCCAGAGGCTCGTTTCAACTCGTTAAATCGGTGGTCCCCTTGGAACAGGTTGTAGAGAATCCGAAGCCGCCACTTGATTCCAAACTGGTCGAGGGATTAGACACCTGCACACGCGTTTGGTGTGAGCTCGCGAACCTCTCGAAGGTTTTCGTCGCTGTCTTCGTCGGGTTTGGGGGCCATACTAGCTATGTTAGCATCCTCCGCTGTAAGCGTTTGTCTGGATTGGCTTGTACCTCTCAGATACTGATGAGCATGCCGACTGTGTAGATGAGGGTACATCGGAAAACAAAATCATCTCAATCGGTTACGGTCGTTCAGCCTCAAGAAACCTCTCGATCCCATCGAACAGTCGATCAAGCGTCGATTTGTCCGTGAACGGGTTCAGTAGAACGACTCGGAACCACCGTGAGTCCCGATAGGTCGGTAGCGATACAAAGACGTCCTGTCTGGAGAGCAGGTAGCGCTGGAGTCGTCCGTTGAGTGTATCTCGCTCGTTCGGTGGACACCATTCGGGCGCGGCACGGAAACAGACGATGTTCATCTCTGGCTCGCTGGCCAACTCTAAGACATTCTGGTCAGCGACGCGGTCGCGAATCAGAGCTATCAGGCGGTAGCTTTCGTCGATCAATTCTCCGAGCCCCTCGCGACCGAGGTGCTGAAAGGTGAGCCAAAGTTTCAGAACCTCCGCCCGCCGGGTTCCTTGAACGCTCAGCTCACCGAGGTTCGGAATCGCATCGTCGCCACGCATATACGGCGCACCAACCCTGAAGTCCTCCTCAAGGACGTCCAGATCGGCGAATAATGCCATCGCACAGGTCTTCGCAACATAACACCATTTCTGGGGGTTGAACGTCACCGAGTCGGCCTCCTCGATTCCATCAAGTCGGTCCCGTTCGGCTTCAGAGAAGACGAGGGCCCCGCCGTAGGCTGCGTCGACGTGGAACCACAGGTCATGTTCGTCGACGACATCTAGAATCGCTGGGAGCGGATCGACATTTCCGGTCGTGGTTGTGCCGGCGGTCGCGACGACACAGAAGGGCACGAGACCGTCTCGTTCGGCCTGTTGGACTGCCTGGTTCAGCGCGCTCGGCTTCATTCGAGAGTTCGCATCCGTTTCGACGGCGACGACCGCATCGGTCCCGAGCCCCAGTAGCATCGCGGCTTTCTGCAGGGAGGTGTGTGCCACCTCTGACGCGAACAGCACCGGTTCACCATCCAGCCCGGCGAGCCCGCCCTCGTGAACATCGAATGCCTGGTTCCGAGCGACCGAAAGGGCATGCAGGTTCGCGAGCGAGCCACCGCTGGCGAGGACCCCACCGGCGTCGGGCCCAAGGCCGAACTCGCTGGCAATAGTCTCGGTCAACTGGACTTCGAGTTCCGAGAACACTGGCGACATCTCCACGCTCAACATATTGTTGTTGACCGCCGATGCGACGAGGTCACCCAGTCACCCAGTACCGACACCGTTGTCGGCATCGTATCCATATGACCGATATATCCCGGATGAGCAGGGTTCATCGATCCCGCGACGATCGTCTCGAGGTCGTCGAGAAGGTCATTCTGGGACCGTGGCAATTCTGGAATCGTTCCCGTAGGGGCGGTCGACTCGTCAGGTAACGGCGACCGGTCTTCCGCCGTTTCGAGTTGCCCGAGGAGCTGATCGAGCACGTCCTCTGCGAGGTCTCGGATGGCTTCGGTGTTCGCTCCACTCGGATCGATGAATCCAGCTTCGGGCGAGTTGGAACGTTTCATATGAACCCTTTCTCCCCCCAGTGACTTTGAATATAAGGGGCCGTTCGATTGAGATCACTCACTAACTGTTCATTTGCGATCGTGAGGGATCGCAAAATCGGTGTCGGGGCCGGCAGGTGCGAATCCGGTCGGATTGATATCCGTATGACTCTGGTAGTAGTGCTTCTTGATGTGGTCGAGAGTAATCGTCTCTGAGACGCCGTCGTGTTGGTAGATGTCGCGCGTGTAGCCCCAGAGATTGGGGTAGTCGACAAGCCGTCGGATGTTACATTTGAAATGCGTATAGTAGACGGGGTCGAACCGGACCAGCGCGGGGAACAGTCGGAGGTCGGCGATGGTGAGCGAGTCTCCGACGAGGAATCGCCGGTCAGCGAGTATTTCCTCCCAGTGGTCGAGGGGGTCGAACATAGCCTCGACTGCTTGCTCGTAGGTGTCTTGCGACTCCGCAAAGCCGGCATATATATCCCCTGAAGGATCGGTTCGTGCATCTCCTCGATGGCGTCGTCGATGCGGTCACGCTTGCCCGCTGGATACAGGTCGTACTCGTCGCTGTGGTCAGCGAACGCCGTCGCGAGCATCTCCATGATCTCGATAGACTCGTTATTAACGATAGTCCCCTCCTCTCGATCCCAGAGGACTGGCGTGGTGACGCCACCAGTATACTCCGCGTTAGCTGCTGTGTAGACTTCGTGGAGGAAGTCCGAGCCGTGTATGGAATCCGGCGTACAGCCGGGTTTGTCAGGGGTGAACTGTCAGCCACCTGCCCCGCGGTAGGGGTCGACGATGGCCATTGAGATGCTGTCCTCGAGTCCGAGCAGTTTCCGAACGAGGGCAGCTCCGTGTGCCCATGGACAGGTGCGGGCGATGTACCGGTGATAGCGTCCCGATTCAGGGGAATATCGAGAGTCCGGGGAGACCCACGCCCGGAATCCATCGTCACTTCGATTCTGATCGGTCTCGGTCAATTCATCAGTCGACTTTCAGTGACCGTCGATGAGGCGTCCCATGTGTGCTGAACTGTGTTCTGTTGGTGGTTGTATGCGTGCGTCGATTAGGCTATCTCCGCGACAGGTTCCTTGAGTTCGAGGAGATAGCCGAACGGATCTCGAACGTAGATTGCTGGGGCTTCACCGGTCGCACCGTCGGGCGTCCCTTCCCGTTCGATGATGACGCCGGCGTCCTCAAGTCCCTGCTTGACGTCTTTGATGTTCTCGTCCAGGATGAGCGCGAGGTAGTTGAAGTTCTCTTCAACTGATTGCTTTCATTATTCGATCTGCAGCCCGTCTCGCGCCAGGGATATTAGGTGCATACGGACCGACTGTTCCGAGTGCCAGCGCTCCGGAAACGTAGAGAGATGTTTGGCTTCCATCGACCCGCTGCCACTCTAGCGTCGTATCATCTAGAACTGGCATTCCCTGATATCCTCGATTCAACTCAATTTCACTCGCGAGGCGCTCGATAAACGGGTGCTGAAATACCGGCTCAAATCCAGTTGCGAGGACGATTCGATCAGCGACTGTGCGCGTTTCACCCTTCTGTAAGAGTCGGACGGATCCGTTGTCGCATCGTGCCGTCCAGATCTCTCCCTGTTTAAGCGCAAGCGCTCCCTCCTCGAGTTTCGTCTCGAATTCTTGGGAGAGATACGTCGGTATTGTCGCAGTATACCGTGCATCCTCGATTACGTCGAGTCGTTCACGTGAGCCAGGTGGATGTACGTGAAGTTCCCTCTCCATGTGCGACCAGTTTATCCACGGCGGATCCGCCTCAAGCACTTCCCACTCGAGCGGGTGTCGTGTGATCATCGTCACTGACTCCGTCTCGCTCAACGTACACGCAAGGTGTCCGGCTGTACTCCCACCACCGACAACGATGGTGTGATCGACCGTGGTGTCCCGGTCAAAACCATCCCAGACGTGCTCGATACCTTCGACATCCACTGCCCAATCAGGCCACCGATATCGGCCGCCGTGTCCGATCGCCAGGACACAGTTGTGTGTCTCGATGACCCCTGCCGTTGTCTCGAGCCGGAACCCATGCCCATCGCTACGTTCGGAAATCGCTTCGACGGTTGATTGTACATGAAGCGCTTCGAGGGAATTTTTCTCGATCACGTACTCTGCATAGTCCAAGAAGAGGTTCAAGGATGGTCGGGGCGGATAGTCGACCGTCGGTACGAGTTCATCCTCTCGATCGGCTCCCTCTGCGAAGTGTTCGAGTCCGAACGGCTCCGTTCCGAGGTGGTGAACAAACGACGATCGAAGCGATTCCATCCCACATGTACGCGCCTTTTCGCGAAATGAGGCGAGCAATTGCTGATGTGGATCAACGATTGCGATGTTTCTCCTGTCGAGGGATGTCTCCTCGAGGAGTCGTTGGGCGAGGTACGTTCCGTGGATACCACCGCCGACAATGACACATGCAAACTGACTTCGTGAAGGTGTCGATTTCATACCTGTTCTGGGGCCTCCCTTCTAACCGATGTATCTCGACCCAGATTAATAAACTGACTGATATAGATAACAAGATATATTATAGTCGAATACCTAGTTAGTAACACATGGGAGCGCAATTGAGACCCGTGATGGTGTTTTCGAGGATCCACGATGCTGCTAAGACGACCACGCTCGATCATATCTCGTGCAAGAGCAGCGATCACGATATCACCGTGCTCGTCGATGCTCTGGGTGAGGCAAACCTCGACGTAAATCTCGTCGCCGATCCGCTCCCCCTCACCCGGACGCTTACCCTCGAGTTCGATCAGTCGGACCTCGATCCCACCGAGTTCTACAAGGGAATCTGGAATTATCTCAAAGCGTGTCTGCTTACCGACAAAAAGACGGAAGGCAATTGGGACACGGTCGAAGATCGATTCCCCGCGTTCGAGGTACCAGAGAAACTCGAGGAAAGCGAAGCGTTCGAACACGATAGTCAGGAAGAGATCGGCACCGCTGAGTAACCGACTACCTAGTACCTACAATCCCTTGACCGATACATCATACGACCCTGTTGACCGATCCAACTCAGGGAGAGCAGGTCCCGATCGGGACGTCTCACTGCTCTTCCATGCGCGAATAGAACAGTATGACGACGATCCGAATGTGTGCACGATTTATTCGGCACTGAATAGAGCGTCGGTACGAACAACGTGGATCTCGGCTAAGGAAGGCTCGTATCTTTCCCTTGAGGATGCTCGATGATCAGCCGGCTCTGTTGAATCGCTGTAAGGCGGTGGATTTCACTGTTTGATGGCACGGTTGATGTTGTAGACGACACACATCAGAGCGATTTCACGGAACTCTCGATACCAGGTTCGCGCTCGCACGGCGTAGCCGAGCGAGCGCTTGACGGCGGAGTTGACGGTTTCGGTCAGTGACCGCTGAGCGTACCGATCTTCGTCAATGCGGGCGTTGTGTGCGTGATCATATGGAGCGAAGATCCGGTGTTTGATCAGCGGGCGAATGTCGAGTTCACGGAGTCGTTCGCGGAGTTGTTGCTTGTCATAGCTCTTGTCAGCGGCCAGAGACCGCAGATCGCCCGCGTTCCGGCGGGCGATCTGCTCACAGAGGCCGGCGTCACTGCCTTCTAACGTCGTCGAGCAGTGAAGGTCGAACACAGCTTGCGTTGCTGTATCGACGAGTTTTGTCACTTTGAGCGTCTGACCCCGATAATTCGTTCGGTGGCAGTAATGGCGGCTAGCACGATCTCGTTCATAGAACGTTGCATCGATCGCAGCGTGCTCAGAGAGATCGTGCAGCTGCGCCGACTGGCGCAGCAGCACTCGACAGACACTCATTTCGATCCGATCAAACGCCTTACACAGCGTGGATGGTGCGGGGAGATCGGCCGCATCAAGGCCGATCTCCCCTGTTATTTGCGGCATTTCCTTCAGCAGATCGATCGTCATTCGATAGGATGTATCGAGGTAAATCCGGAGACAATGCAGCGAAACAAGGGCATAGTCGGCGAATCCGCCGCCCCAAGCGGTGGCGGATTCGCCTCGTTCACCCGTAACACTTTGAGCAATCGAGACACAACGCTCGGTGAAGCGGGAGATTTTCGTCATGGACACCGAAGTCTCCCCGCTTCAACTCCTTTGATTTACTGACCTTCCCCGACGCCGTCTAGTGATTCAACGCAGCCGAGAATAGTGAGGGGACCGAAGACGAACAAGATGGGCCTGAGGATAACCAGGAGTCAGAAGACCCTGAAGAGCTAGAAGTAGATGTCTCAGTCTCCTCGCCAAGCGCTGACAGGGACGGAGGATGCCCGATTCCACGTAACAACAAGAAACCACGGCGATTCCCCGGTTGAAGTGATAACCACGCTAGATTTCGACGGTATGTCAGAGTCTCCGACGGTCGACATCGACGCTGGTGACTGTCAGGCTACGTGGCTCTGTGTCAGTGGCTCTGATCTCTCCGCAGGTGAGCACGAGTGGACGATCACTGCCGGCGAAGAGACCGTAACTGGGACGCTGAGTAGCTAATACCCTACCCAGCTTCGTTCGCGTGCGGATTCGCCCGGTGAGGACAGAGGATTGATGTGGATTTCCGGAACTCGATCGCCAGCAATAGGCTGGTGACTCTCGTCGTTCACCGTTACTGCGGTCACGATAGCTCTCACGAGCGGATCGATACAGGTGCTAGATCAGTTATTCATCGATCTCGAGGAGAAGAGTTCGCAACGACTCGAGGCTACTGTTGGTTACCGATTACCAAGCGCTGTTCCATCGGAGGCTGAGACCACTCCATCGTTCCCGGGAACCGATTCTCGAACACCTCCCAATCGTCGTTCATTTCCGTCTCCGAGAGGAGGCAGTCGTCAAGCGCGTCGACGATGGCGGATTCGTCCATCCTAGCGCCGATGAAAACGAGTTTTACTTCGCGGTCACCCCACTGTTCGTCCCAGTGGATATCCGACTTCGAGTCGCGGTAGGATTCGCGTTGGCGGTCGGGAAGCGTGACCGCCCATCGACCGTTGACCTCGACGTGGGTCTGTATGCCTGCTTGACTCAGGTCGAGGGCGTAGCGCTCGCGTCCAGCGACCCAGAGGTGGCCCTTCGCTCGGACGACGGAATCGGGGAACGAACGGAGCCACTCCTGGAACCGCTCGGGATGGAACGGTCGGTGGCGTTCGTAGACGAACGAATCGACACCGAACTCCTCGGGTGGGTGAAGGTGGTCGTGATCGTGGTCGTTGCTGTGCTTATGTTCGTGGCTGTGATCGTCGCTATGGTCGTGTTCGTGGCCGTCGTGGTCTCTTTTCGTCTCGTCGTCGTCCCCGTGCGGTTCAGCGTCTGTGGCGCTCTCGTGGTCAGTAGAGAGAACCTGTTTCCATCGGGCAGCGTTACTCGCCGCATCTTTGTCGAACTTCCCCGTGCCTAAAACCCGCTCTGGGTTGACGGCGCTCTCGGTCGTCCGAGAGATATCTACTCCGGGATGGAGCGTTTGGATGACACGTTCTACCTCCTCGAGTTCCGCATCGGAGACGAGATCACACTTGTTGAGGACGAGCACGTCGCAGAACTCGACCTGCTCGGCGAGTAGATCCGAGAGTGGTCGAGCGTCGTCGGCGCTCGGTTTGAGTGGGTCGCCGCGGACGAATGCCTGGTGGAACTGTTGAGTATCGACCACAGTAACCGTCGTGTCGAGTTCGTACAGCGCGGCGACGCCGGCGGATGTGACGAACCGCCGTGCGATCGGAACAGGATCGCTGATACCTGAGGCTTCGATGACCAGATAGTCGAACTCCGTTTCGAATACGAGACGTTTCAGTTCTCGATCGAGTTCGTTCTGCAGTCCACAGCAGATACAGCCGTTCGACAGTTCCGTAACATCGCCACCGGCCATCGAAAGCTCGGAGCCGTTTTCGATGAGGTCGGCGTCAACGTTCACCTCACCGACATCGTTGACGAGGACTGCGATATCGTGCCGCTCGCCGCCGACGGTGAGGAGGTGGTTGAGCAGGGTCGTCTTTCCAGCCCCGAGTCCGCCGCTTAGGATCGTCACCGGCGGTTTGTCGTCGTCAGCCATCAATCGTCGGCCAGCGCCAGCTCACGTTGCTCGTCGGGACTGAACGGATCTGCGAACTCACTCCAGTCCTCGTCCATTTCCGCGTCCGAGAGGAGACAATCGTTCAAGCGGTCGACGAGCGATTCCTGATCGAACCCACGGCCGATGAACACGAGTTGGTTACCACGGTCACCCCACTGTTCGTCCCAGTCCTCCTTGATCCCGGGACGGGCAGCGAAGTACTGCTCCTGTTCGGCCTTCGGGAGCGTGGCGATCCACGTTCCGGTCGGACCAGCACGGACGGACTGGCCGGCTTTGTCGAGCCCCATCGCGATGTCTTCCCGGCCCGCCGACCAGAAAAAGCCCTTCGCACGGATGATCCCATCCGGGATGTCGGCAAAGAATTGGGCGATCCGTTCGGGATGGAACGGTCTGTCGGCGTCGAACACGAACGAAGTGACCCCATGTTCCTCGGCGGCAGCCCCGTGATGATGTCCCCCCTGTAGTTCGTGCTTCCACCCGGCGGATTGGCTAGCGCGTTCGAAGTCGAATCGTCCAGTGTTCAAGATTTCCGTTGGGTCGACCACGCCGTGTTCTGTTCGGATGATCTTCGCCCGCGGCTGTAGTGCTTCCAGTACCGCCTCCATTTCATCCAGTTCCGCTTCGGGAACGAGATCGCACTTGTTCAGGAGGAGAACGTCACAGAACTCGATCTGGTCCATGAGCGCTTCTTCGGGAACGCGGTTACCCTGCGGTTCGATGGAATCGTCGGTGAGCGCCTGGCCGGAGTCGAAGCCTTGCCAGAAACTGTGTGCGTCGACGACGCTGACCATCGTATCGAGTTCGTAAACTCCCGTAGGGTCGAACTCCGCATCCTCGAATCCACGGGCGAACGTCTGAGCGACCGGAATCGGTTCGCTAATTCCTGATGATTCGACGAGAAGGTAGTCGAAGTCTCGCTCTTCGGCTAAGCGTCCTACCTCGTCAAGCATATCTCCGCGGAGCCGACAGCAGATACACCCATTCGAGAGTTCGATGATCCCATCGTCTTCCTGGGTGAGTTCTGACTCGCGCTCGACGAGATCGGCGTCGACGTTTACCTCTCCCATATCATTGACGACGACAGCGGCGTTCAGTTCTCGCTCGCTGTTAAGGATATGGTTGAGCGTCGTGGTCTTTCCAGCACCGAGGCTTCCACTGAGGATTGACACCGGTATTGGGTCGTTGCTGAACAGCATATCTGGATTATGAGTCCCCACCACTAAAATACTAATTATTACGATCTTCTGCGTCTAGTCATAACAAGAAATAATAGGACAGTGGGGTAACTTAGTATATGAGCGTCGTTAGCATCTCGATGCCCGAACCGTTACTTAATAGTATCGATGAGTTCGCCGACGAACACGGCTACAGTGGGCGGAGTGAGGTCGTACGTGAAGGGACACGAATGCTGTTTGAAGAGTTTCAAGGAAGAAATGTCGACGGGCAATTGCAAATGTGTACAGTGACAGCGATCTTCGAATACTGTCAACCCACCATTCAACAGCATCTCACGGGAATACGGCATGAGTACGACACTATCGTCTCCACCAGTACTCACGCACACGCTGGAGATCAATACTGCATGGAGCTGTTTGTCTTGGAAGGAACCACAGAGGCCATCTCTGAGTTTATCAATACCGTTCGAGCAGTACCCGATGTCCGAGCGGTGGATTACTCAGTCACATCACTTAACGACAATCTTCTTGACCAACCTACCCCGTCGTGAGTAAAGCTTAGTGTTCAGCAAGGAGCATCAATTTGACCCGACTTACCGCATCAAAATCCTGCAAGCGATAGGTGAGATCTCGAACCCGTTCTGCAGGTCCGCGGCAGAAGAGAGTTTCAAGACACTACTCTCCTTCGTGAATGTGATCCGTGGTTGTGATGACGTCCTGAAACTGATGTTGGACATCGTGAATCTCTTCGATCACTGCTTCGTGTTCGTAATTGAATGCAATGATGACGACGACATCGCCCTCGATATCTTCGAGTTTCTTATCCTCGAATTCGCCGAGGAGGTTGCGACTCGCTTCTCGGAGTACTTCACTCCGACCAGTGTAGCCGTGATTATCTGCGAATTGGTCGATTTGGTTGAGCAATTCTTCTGGCATCGAGACACTGACGACGCTCATATAATAATAGAATCAGAATTGAATATTAAAAATTATTATCCCACTTCCCGGTTTTAGGCCAGGTTGATGTACCGCCTCCGACGAGATACGCATTGGATGCCCGTTTAGCGCGACTGTCCATTTCAATTCTTAAGAATCCACATACTGGCTGGGATCGAGCGTGGAGAGTCGCAATGCGTTGCCCGTCACGCTGAGACTCATTCCCATATCACCGATGATGACCGCTAGCACCACGCTTACCAGGCTAATGGGACACCGAGTGCAAGGAGAGCCTTCACACCGAGACTCGCCCAGATATTCTGTCGAATCACGCCGTTCGCCTCGTGCGACAGCGCGTAGAGGTACGGTAGGTTACCAATGTCATCAGCCATCAACGCGATATCGGCGGTCTCAAGAGCGGTATCCGTACCTGTTGTCCCCATCGCGCCCCATCTCAGCGGTCGCCAACGCTGGCGCGTCGTTGATACCGTCACCGACCATCGCCACGCCACCGTGTTCTGCCTGCAGCGCCTCTATGGCATCCGCCTTCTTGTTCGGTAACAGATCGGCCCGGTACTCGTCGACACCAACCCGCTCTGCAATCGCCCGGGCCGTCCCCTCGTTGTCCCCGATGAGCATAATCACGTGCGTGATACCGAGGTCGTGAAGCTGTTTAACCGTCTGTTCAGCGGTCGAGCGAACTTCATCAGCAATAGCGATAATGCCGACTATAGTAAGAGTTAGAAATAGTTGCTCACTTTAGGGATAGAAAGCTGCTCAAGAGCGGTATCAATCGCTGTTGTGAGTTCAGGAAGAGAGTCAAAGAACCGGTTGCTACGGGCTGATTGGAGGTGTCTCCAGCACTCTTCGACTGGATTGAGTTCGGGAGAATACGCCGGTAACCTCACGAAGGCAAGGTCGTCACGCGCCGCCAGGTCCGTGACGGCCGACGCCTGAAAATACGGGGCTCCATCCAGCACAATAATCAGATCATCTTCGAACTCTTGGTATAACGCAAGAATGAAATTTTTGCGTGGGTGGCGGTAACGTACTCTTTGAATCGAGCGAAAAAGCGATCACCGTCCTCGGTGATCGCACCCAACAGACACGTCCAGTCGCGTTGGCCAGACAGTTCGACGGACGGCCGCGTGCCGCGCGGAAACCACGTGGTACGCGGCTCAACTTGGACGGATTTCTTGGTTTGATCGATACAGACTACTGTGGGGTCCATCTCCCGCCGCTTTTTTTGAGTCCCTCGCGGAACGTCTCTTGGTCCTCAGCATCTGATTTGGCGGCTGTAGGTCGTGGTTTTTGATAGCTCAATCCCGCTTCTTTGAGCAACCGCCGGCAGCTCGGGATTGAGTACTCGACATCGTAGGTCTCGTCGAGAGACTGCTGGACGAGCGCCGGCGTCCACGCCGGCGCGTCTACCCCAACTTCTTCGGGAGATTCGTGGACAGTTTCTTCGAACTCTTGCTGCTCTTTTTCTGAGAGTTTTCTCTTTCTCCCAGATCGATGAGCATCAGTAACGGCCTGCTCAAGCGACTCGTCAGTGTCGAGT
>NZ_AOIP01000062.1 GCF_000337535.1 Natrialba aegyptia DSM 13077 | reverse complement strand
CTTGCTGCTCTTTTTCTGAGAGTTTTCTCTTTCTCCCAGATCGATGAGCATCAGTAACGGCCTGCTCAAGCGACTCGTCAGTGTCGAGTCGCTTGAGCCAACTGTAGATTGTTCGTCGGCCAGTGTTGTGCCATTCGGCGAGTTCGGTTTGCGTGATACCGTGCTTGTACTCAATTGCCGCTAACAGCCGTTGTGTCGGCTTCTTTTCCTCGACCTTGTCGAGTGCGTCGTGAAGTTCTTCGACAGAGATNCAGCCGTTGTGTCGGCTTCTTTTCCTCGACCTTGTCGAGTGCGTCGTGAAGTTCTTCGACAGAGATCTCGTCGAGGTGGTCCATTAGAAATAGTAACGGTCTACGGGCTGAAAATTCTAATGGTTACTATAGACCGTGCCGATAATGAAATACCCTCCAGTTAGCATAGTCAAGATAGGAATCTTTTAGTACAGAGTGAGTAAATACTCGTTTGAAATGGGAGATAGAAGTAGTAATATTGAGTTGAATAGACGTGGCGTACTCAAAGCAACCGGCGCAATTGGCGCGGCCGGCCTCGGACTGGCAGTCGGAACTGGATCTGGGGTCGCACGTGAAACGGGCGAGGCCAGCGCGTGGACGCGTGAACATGCGAATAACATTGAACCCACAGATGATCTGACTGCGCCAGTGATCAGCGAAAACTCCGACGTGATCTCGGACGACTACTGGATCTGGGATACCTGGCCGCTTCGATACCGCGACGGTTCAATCGCAAAGATCAACGGCTGGCAAGTCGTCTTCTCTTTGACGGCGTCGAAGGACCTCGTACCCGGTGCTCGTCACAACGAGGCAACAATTCGATACTTCTATTCCCGGAACGGCCATGACTGGCAGGAGGGCGGTACGGCCTTGGACGACCCACTCGGCCATCACCAGTGGGCCGGATCCGCGATGTATGACCGCAGCGAGGACCAGATCTATCACTTCTACACGCCAACCAGCGCAGAACCGGAGTTCCGCCAGCGGCTTGCGCTTGCGAAAGGCGCAACGCTAGAGACAGGCCCACATGGCGTTGAGGTGGTTGGAGAGCAGGAACACATCCTCATCGGTAAGGCTGACGGGGAACTTTACCAGACCTTAGAGCAGTCCCGGGACCAAGGTATCGTTTATGCGTTCCGTGATCCGTGGTACTTCCAACACCCTGAAACGGGAGAGGACATGGTTGTGTTTGAAGGAAACACGCCCACAGAAGGCGAGAACCCGGACGACCCACAGAGCTATAACGGGAACGTTGGCGTGGCACGAGCGACGAACGACGGACTCACTGAGTGGGAGCTGCTCCCGCCGAACCTCGAAGCCATTGAAGTCAACCAGCAACTTGAGCGCCCTCACTACGTCTTCCAGAACGGCAAGTGGTACCTGTTCGTGCTGAGTCACGAGTTCACCTTTGCTCCCGGTCTCCAGGGCCCTGACGCACTGTACGGGTTCGTGAGTGACTCGCTCTATGGTGACTACGAGCCGCTCAACGGCAGCGGACTGGTCATTGCCAACCCCGAGGAGGCCTCTTTCCAGGGCTATTCATGGCTGGCGATGCCCCAGGGGAACGACGCACTCGTCGAGAGCTTCGAGAACTTCCGTGGCCTCGACGACACTTCCCGGGGTGAAATCAGTCTCGACGAAGTCGGATACCTCCCTCCCGAAGAGCAAAAGGAACTGTTTGGGGGGACGCTTGCCCCGAGTTTAAAGCTGCAACTCAATGGGACGGAAACGCGAGTCGTAAACGAACTCAACGATGGCCACTTCCTCCCCTCGGGTGGATCGAACGGAAGAGGGAAATAAGAGAATCCAATTGCCCAGTGAGTGCTGCTATTCGCTTGGTTTGGATCCCTGAAAAATAGACGGAGAGGGGGAGGGATTTACTCCGTCATGAGGACGGCCATGGTAGTCTTAGCGAACGGTCTTGTGAAACACATTGTTGGTGGAGAACTGTCTGGTGGTTTCGACACAATACGGAGTCCATTGAGCGCCAATCAAGCTATGGATTTGAGCATCTATGAGGGTGGTTTTCCGGCTGGCCCTGAACGCTACTCGTGGGTACCAACAATCTCCTTCACAAAAGGATTTACAATAGTACATTCGTAATCCATCCGCTTTTCCACCGTTCGGTTCAACGCTGTCTCTCTACCTCACTTTCCCCCTGTCCTCATGTGCAACCGTGATACTCTATCCGGATCCTCAACGGTGTTTGTCGTTGGTGAATCTTCCCGGAACCACTTATCCGCTGGACGTAGTCATATCGCTCGGTATTCTCAGTGATGGTCACAGCCATGTATTTCAGTGAAATTCGAAATAGTCGTAATAGCCACCATTGATTTGTTACCACCACTCATGTCATAATGGGGCATTCGGGAGACATTCTGACTATCTCGAATAGCCTCTAACCCAGAAGTCTCTTTCCGATAGATACACTTGTATCAATCATCATCCATAGGATGGAAATAATGGGTTATAATGAGGGGAACCGCAGTAGTGTACAACGTAAACGCATTCAGCGACGGGGATACGCGTTCGACAACGAGTGGTGCTTCGAGGTAGATTCATCTATCGGATGAGCGTGTGTCGACATTCTTCAAGGAAATCTCGAATACTCGCGATCGCTTTCGGTTATCTTGCGAGTTCGCTCTCCAAGTTCTGTCTCACTCATTTCGCACCGATCTCAGCGGCCTCTCGCAACGGAGACGATCGTACAGTACAGGATTTCCGGCGGCGTCGAAATATCCAACTGTGGGCTGATCGCACTGTTAGATGCCCACGGGGACGCGTTCTCGCTGGATCTGTGTAGCATCCCGTTCACTTCCGGTGACTAATGCGTCTTCGATAGCTTGACGGACGCGTTCGGGACTCGCCTCGCTACCCGCCTGACGGATGCTCCCCATGGCGTCCGGATCGAACGGGATATCGAGTTCTGCATAAATCGGCTCGAGGACGGCGATAAGTTCGTCGCGGTCGCGAGGGACGACGATGCCGGCCGTCAGCGCCGCGTTCTGGCGAACGCGTTGGGCGATGCCGACGAGCTTACCACCGGCCGATAGGGAGTGCGTTCCGGGACAGAAGGCCGCCTCGGGCTCGCCCCGTTCGGCCGCCACATCGACGGCATCGAGTGCGATCCGTAGTCGGTCGAGAATCCGCTCGTAGCGGCCCGTCAGTCCCGCTCGTTGGTCGGCCACCGTATCGATATGTGCGAAACAGATGGTCGTCCCCGTGTACGCCACTGCCCGGCCACCGACGCTGCGCTCGTACGTTCCGTATCCCAACTTTCTGGCGGTTTCACACGCCCGTTCGTACCGATCTTCCCGGACGTCGCGAGGTCCGAACGCGACGTGTCGAAGCGGACGCCACACCCTGACGGCGGTTTCGATCGGTTCCGAAAGTAGTGATTGTGTTACCGCGTGATCCCGTTCGATGGTGGACGCTCGACCGCGGAGTACACGCATACAACCGACAGACGTTGTCCCCCGAAATAAGCGTTATAGGTACTGATCAGTAGACGGCCAACGCTGGAAGGGAGTAGAGTGCGTGAGGAGGGCTACTCGGACGGTACCTGCAGCGAGTCGATCGCTCGGTATTCGCCGCTAGTCGTTCGGCTTGACAAGGATTTTGATGTGATCGCTTTCAGGATCGATGAGCCGCTCGAACCCGTCGTCGACGATTTCCTCGAGACCGATCCGGTCGGTGATAAACGGGTCGGGATCGAGTCGACCGTCGGCGAGCATGTCGATCACCATTCCGTACTCCTCGTCGGATCGAGGGCCGCCGAGATAGGCGAGCGTTCCAGTGACCGTCCGCTCACCGAGCACGAGATTGTTCGGATGAGTGCTCACTTTTTCCTCCCAGATGCTCACGACGGTCGTCTGACCGCTCGGAACCGTACTCTCAATTGCCGCGTTGAACGAGGCTTCGACACCCGCGACCTCGAACGAAACGTCGACGCCGCCATCGGTATTCGAGGCAATGTACTCGACGGGATCCGTACTCGCTGGATCGATGAGTTCGTCCGCGCCACACGCTACTGCGCGGTCGCGCCTGGCCTCTCGCGGTTCGGAAACGAATATCGACCTCGCGCCCGCGACCCGGGCGCACTGAATCACGGCCAACCCGATCGGTCCCGCTCCGAAGACTGCGACCGAATCACCGGAGTGAAGTCCGGAGCGTCGCACCGCGTGCAACGCGACGGTTAGCGGTTCGACCAGCGCACCGTACTCGATCGGCACGTCGTCACCGAGTGCTACGGCGTGTTCCGCGTCTAGGACGACGCTTTCGGCGAATCCACCGCCGCCGCCGGAGAGTCCGATGAAGCCGATCGAATCACAGATGTGGTAGTTTCCTTCCCGACACTGGCGACACTCCCCGCAGGAGAGGATTGGGTTGACGGCGACAGCCTCACCCGAATCCACTCCCGTTACCCCCTCGCCAACGTCAGAGACGGTTCCGCTGAACTCGTGTCCCATCCTTATCGGTGCCGTTTCCTGTGACACTGGATGCGGTTCATCACCGGGTACGAAGATCGGTCCAGCAGTGTACTCGTGGAGATCTGAGCCACAGATACCGCACGAATCGATCTCGATACGAACCTGCCCTCTCCCGACTGACTCCTGTTCAACGTCCTCGACACGGATGTCTTTCCGCCCGTGATAGGTAACAGCTCTCATACCAATCGATAGTTACCATGCACCGTGATAAATATAGTGGACGAGTACTGCTCCCCCAGTGAGGGGTCTTGGATGAAAAATCGATAATATTATGTCTTAATGTATGGTAGGCGTTAACGGAGCATGGCAAATTATACGCTAGACACGGAAGACGGCAGACTCGAAGCCTTGCGTCGAATGCTGACGATCCGTGAATTCGATACGAAAGCCGGCGAGTACTTCGCCGACGGCGAGATTCCCGGATTCGTTCACTTGTATATCGGTGAGGAGGCGGTCGGTGTCGGGACATGTGCTGCTCTTGAACCGGACGATTACATTACCAGTACACACAGAGGTCACGGTCACTGCATCGCGAAGGGGCTGGACACCAAGCTGATGATGGCCGAACTGTTCGGCAAACGGAGCGGATACTGTAACGGGAAGGGTGGTTCAATGCACATCGCCGACGTGGACGCCGGGATGCTGGGTGCAAACGGCATCGTGGGTGCGGGCCCGCCGCTTGCGACCGGTGCCGCGTTGTCGATCGACTACCAGGACCGTGACCAGGTCGCGTTGGCCTTCCTTGGCGACGGAGCGGTCGCACAGGGACAGGTCCACGAGGCCGTGAACATGGCCTCGACGTGGAATCTTCCGGCGGTTTTCCTGGTCGAAAACAACAAGTACGGTGAGGCCACGCCCGTCGAGAAGCAGCATAACGTCAAACAACTCAGTGACACCGCACAGGCATACGATATTCCCGGGGTCACAGTCGACGGGATGGACGTGACGGCCGTAACCGAGGCCGTCGAAGAGGCGCGAAAGCGGGCGCGAGCCGGTGATGGGCCGACCATGATTGAAGCCGAGACCTACCGCTACAACGGCCACTACGAAGGTGACGAACAGAACTACCGTGACGAGGAGGAGGTCGCACAGTGGAAGGAACGCGATGCAATCGAGTCTTTCAAGGAGCGACTTATCGACCGCGGCGAACTGACCGAGGCGGAGTTCGAAGAGCTCCAGGCCGAGGTCGAGGACGAAATTGCCGACGCGGTTGAATACGCACAGAACTCCGACCTGCCCGAACCCGAGGAAGCTTACGAAGACATGTTCAGCGAACCGGTACCCGAAGTCGAACAGTTCGCGAGCCGCCTCCGTACCGACGGCGGTTCCAGCGGAGGTGATTCGCGATGACTGCTCAAGCAGAACTCGAGCGGGAAGAGACGGAGACGATGACGGTCCGGGAGGCTATCCGAGAGGCATTGCGCGAGGAGTTGGCACGCGACGAGGATGTCTACATCATGGGTGAAGATGTCGGTGCGTTCGGCGGCGTCCTCGAGGTGACCGGTGACCTTTACGAGGAGTTCGGCGAGGAACGGGTCCGTGACACGCCCATCGCCGAAGCCGGGTACGTCGGTGCTGCGACGGGAGCGGCCGCAACCGGAACGCGCCCTGTCATCGAGCTCATGTTCTCGGATTTCATCGGCGTTTCGATGGAACAGATCATGAACCAGATGGCGAAGATGCGGTACATGTTCGGTGGGAAGACCGAGATTCCTGTCACCGTTCGCGCGACCGAAGGTGGTGGGATGGGTGCCGCCAGCCAGCACTCCGGAACAGTTCACGCGTGGATCTCACACTTCCCCGGCCTGAAAGCCGTCGCGCCGGGTACTGCTGCTGCCGCGAAGGGGTTGACGAAGGCCGCCATCAGGTCAAACGATCCCGTGTTCGTCTTCGAGAACAAGATGATATACGAGCAGCAAGGGGATGTTCCAACTGACGAGGACTATATCGTTCCAATCGGCGAGGCGGCCGTCGAACGCGAGGGCGAGGATGTCACCGTGGTTGCGACCCAGCGACTTGTCGGCGAATCACTCGATGTCGCTGACCGCCTGGCCGGTGACGTGAGCGTCGAGGTCATCGACCCGCGTTCGCTCTATCCGCTCGACACTGAAACTATCGCCGAGAGTCTCAGAAAGACCGGACGGATGGTCGTCGCCGACGAGACGCCACTCTCGTATGGCACCCACGCCGAAATCATCACGCGGGCACAGGAAGAGGCGTTCTTCAGCCTCGACGCGCCCATCCAGCGCGTCGGTACGCCCGATACGCACATGCCGTTCAGCACGCCGCTCGAACAGGAGGTCCTTCCCGACGGCGAGGGGGTCGAGAATGCCATCAGGCGGATAACCTGACCACACGTGGCCCACGTTGGACTCATCGTCAATCCATCGGCCGGCCGCGACATCCGCCGTCTCACCGGCGGTGCGAGCGTCGTCGACAACTACGCGAAACGCCGTGTCGCCGAGTGCGTTCTCGACGGCCTCTCTCTCGCCGTCGAGTCCCCCAGTGTCGCCGTTATGCCGGACAAGACTGGTATCGCCTCGCACGCCATCGCGGAAGCACCCACCAAGATGGACATCGAACCGATCGAGATGCCAATCACAGAATCAGCCGCGGACACGCGGCGCGCCGCAGCGCATTTCCGCGAGAGCGCCGATGTCGTCGTCGTTCTCGGCGGCGACGGGACGAGCCGCGACGCGGCGCTCGAACTCGGCGACGTTCCGCTCGTCTCCGTCTCGACGGGAACGAACAACGTCGTGCCGACGCCCGTCGATGGAACCGTCGCTGGCGCGGCCGCCGCCGCCGTCGCGAACGACGCGGTCGACGCCGACGCCGTGACCTACCGTCACGGACGGATCGACGTCCGAGCCGACGACGTCACCGGAGAGAAGCGACTCTCCGGTCTAGCGACCGTCGGCATCATTGATCGGCCGTTCATCGGAACGCGAGCCGTTATCGATCCGTCGGAGCTGCTCGGTGGCGTCGTTTCGCGGGCACATCCCGCAGCCATCGGGCTCACCAGCGTCGCGGGGTGTATCGAACCGCTGGCTCCAAACGCACCCGGTGGTGCCGCACTTCGCCTCGGTGACCCTACTGAGACTGACCGGTCCGTCCGTGCGGTTCTCGCACCGGGAATGACGACGACGGTCGGTATCGAGGCACACGAGCCGCTAGACTGGGACGAGCCGGCAACCTTCGCGGTAACGGACGGCGTCGTCAGCGCGGACGGAGAGCGCGAACTCGAGCTCACCGACGGAATCGTCAGTATAACGCCCACCGCCGACGGGCCGCGTCTCGTGGACGTAGACACCGCCTTAGAGGCGGCCGCAGCAGCTGGATCCCTCGTCAGCAGCGAGACACCGATCGGAGACCGATAACCTCGTGTTCCGTTTTCGCCACTATCGAGTCGATTATACCTACAGACCTATCGTGTCCGTTTCGACGGATCGTCTCGAGTGACTCGACCGGTTTCGAGAATCTCGGTTGGTCCGAAAATGGATTCGGACGGAATTCAGATAGACGCTCGACGAGGAGTGATGGCTTCTTATTCCGTACCGCGATACGATTCGAGAACGAGTTCGGACGCGCGTTCGGCCCGCTCGAAGAGCCGCTGTAAGAAGGCGTCGGCCTCGGATCCGTCTATCGCTCGCGTGTCGTAGGTCAGACTGGCAGTCACGAGTGGGCGGAGATCCACACCGCTGCCCTCTGGAACCGCCCGCTGGCCAGTCGCATCGAACTCGAGAGCCGCGACGCACGGTGGATTGACGAGCATCCCGTCGGAGTCCGTCTTGGACGCGTTTGCGAGGGTGAACGAGGGCTCCCCCTCGCTGTCATCGTCGAGCCGTTCGCGTGTGTCGACGATCTCGGTCAGCGACTTCTCCTCAACGTTCGGAACGACGCCCGTGTGGAGTTCGCCGTCGAGTTCGGTCACGAGGGCGATGTCCTGGCTTTCTCGGAGCTGGTGCGTCGATTCCGCGTAGATTCCGTTCATGAGCGGTCGATCCGCGAGCGCCGCCGAGGCGACCACGAGCAACACGTCGATACTCGTTACCCGCTCCTCGAACGCCGACCGAACCGCTTCCGTGGTTTCGAGCAACGCCGCTCCGGCGGACGGGTCGGCCACAGCTGTGGCTCGCTCGAACCGGTTGGAAGCGGTCCGCTCGGGGGTGATTTGCCGAACTTCCGAACCACTCTCCCGCGTGGCTTCGGCGGCCGCCTCGACGTCGTCTTCGGTGATCGAATCCATCGGTCCGGTACCCTCGACGGACGTGAGGTCGACGCCGGCCTCCTCCGCGCGCTTTTTGGCTCGGGGAGAAGCTTTGATCGACTCCTCTCTCTCTGTCCCATCGCCGACTGCCGCCTCGACGTCGTCCTCGGTGATCGAATCCATCGGTCCGGTACCCTCGACGGACATGAGGTCGACACCGAGTTCCTCCGCTCGGTTCCGTGCTCGCGGGGACGCCTTCACTTCGGTCGTCTCCTCTGCGGCCGCGGGAGCGGCCGAACTTCCCGCGGACGCGGCCGATTGCGTCTCGACCGTGACGGCATCGTCTTCCGTGTCCGATGGTTCGGCTGTGGTATCCCGTTCTGCCTCCGTCTTTCCGTTGATCTCGGCCTCGGCTTCGGCCTCGAGATCGGAGATATCAGTATCGGCCGCTGCGAGGATGCCGATCGGTGTGCCGGGTGGAACGGACTTGCCTTCCTCGACGTAGATCCGGCGGAGGACACCGTCTTCACGCGCCTCGACCTCGCCGATACTCTTCTCGGATTCGACTTCGGCGAGCTTGTCTCCTTCCGACACGTCATCTTCTGACTCACGGAACCATTCGAGGACGGTCCCCTGTTCCATTTCGAGCCCTAGCTTTGGCATCTTGATAATATACGCCATTATAAATCATCCATGTGCGCCAATCTACTAAAACGTATCTCTCGAACGATGATGATTTCGACGGAGTACGTGACAGGTTCGGCCCGCGAGGCGCTCGCGTGCAGTCATTCACGCCTCTCTTCTCCGCATCGGAATCAGTCGAGAAGCCGGTTACGTCGACCACACTATTGGATAAAAATATGCTGCGCCGGGAATCCTCCTCTAGAGGACGTTCTGGAGAATGCCACCGTCGACGACCACGGACTGTCCAGTGACGTTCCGGTTCTCCGCGAAAAAGACGGCGAGTCTCCCCATGTCCTCAGGCGTCTGGTCGCGCCCCATCGGAATGGCTCGGTCGATAGTCTCGTCGTACGATTCGCCGATTTCCGGCGTCAAAACGTCTTCCCACATCGGCGTCTCGACGATTCCTGGACAGATAGCGTTGACCGTAACATCCGGCGCCAACTCGAGACTGAGCGACTTCGTGAGCCCGAGTACGGCGTGTTTCGACGCACAGTAGTGTGCGAGGCCGGCGGCGCCGATCTCACCCGCGATGGAGGCGGTGTTGATGATGGTCCCCTTCGACTCGCGGAGGTGTGGAATCGCGGCGCGTGCCGCGAGGAACATCCCCTTCGCGTTCACGTCCATCACCGTCTCCCACTCCGCTTCCGCCATCTCCTCGACCGGTGTGGCGGTGATGACGCCCGCGTTGTTCACGAGGATGTCAATCCGACTGAACTCGTCGATGACCTCGTCGACCATCGCGTCGATCTGATCGGCTTTCGTGACGTCACAGTCCACGACGTGTGCGCGCTGGTCTTCCGACTCGATGCGATCCACGAGTTCACGTGCACGCGTCGCCCCGCCGATCTCCGCGGATGATTTCTGGTTGTACTCCGTCTCCAGGATGTCCACGTCGGCGATAACTACGTCACTTCCCGCAGCCGCGAGTTCTGTGGCGATTCCACCACCGATGTCTCCGCCACCACCGGTCACGATCGACACCGCTCCGTCTAGCGTGTTCTTGTCTACCATCGTCTCTCGATTAGAGGTGATATATGATTATAAATCATGGTGGTTGTCGGGGCCGAAACGGATGGAACGCGACAGACAATGGGACTGGTATCGGATGACGGAGACTCGTCGTGGCTTGTCCTCGAGAGGTGGGTGAACTCGCTTACTGCAACTCGTCTCGAACTCTCTCACCGATTTCCTCGAGAGCCTCGTGTGCCCGATCCAGTTCCGGATCAGAGAGCATGATCAGGAACCCATGAATCATATCCTCATACTGCACGTGGTCGGTCGAAACGCCGGCTTCAGACAGCCGACTTGCGAGTTCCGTGCCGTCGTCGCGAAGCGGATCAAACCCGCACGTCAGAACGAGCGTGGGCGGGAGCCGGTCCAGGCTCTCGGTACGAAGCGGCGACGCGTACGGATGCTCACCGTCCAGTTCGCTCTGGAGGTAGCCGTCCCAGAACCGCTCCATGTCCTTTCGCGTGATGAAGTATCCCTGTGCGTTCTCCTCGTAAGAGTCCGTATCGAACGCGTAGTCCGAAGCGGGGTATGCGAGCACTTGATAGTCGATCGCTGGTCCGTCCCGATCGCGTGCCAGGAGCCCGACACCAAACGCGAGTGATCCCCCGGCGCTGTCTCCGGCGATAGCCAATGTATCGGGCCTGGCATCGATCGCTTCGGCGTTGTTCGCGACCCAACACGTCGCGGCGTAACAGTCCTCGAGTCCGGCTGGGAACCGGTGTTCGGGCGCGCGTCGGTAGTCGACGGAGATGACGACGCACTCGGTCGCGTTCGAGAGCGCCCGACACAGCGCGTCGTACGTCTCTAAATCCCCGAGCATCCATCCACCACCGTGGAAGAAGACGAGCGGTGGATGCGGTCCGTCCCCAGTTGGCTTGTAAATCCGCACGGGGATATCCGTCGCTGGACCCGGGATAGTGCGGTCTATCACGGATGCGACCGAGATTGGAGGTTCACTGGGAATACTGAGATCGCGATATGTCTCACGGGCTTCTTCTAGTGACAGCCGGTAGAGCGGTGGTAAGCCCTGTTCTGACAGCCCGTGAAGGTACTTCTCGACTTGCGGGTGGAGTGTCGATGACATTGCTTCACTTACGCCATCCGTCTAGAGCGGCATAATTGTACCTTTTATCAGACGAAATAGAGAACGAGAAGGGTCCTCTTTTTTATCCTTCCGCGTGACAGTGACAGTAGATGGTTGGAGAATCCATCCCGGTAGAAACGGATATCGTAGTGATTGGTGCCGGTCCCGGCGGATACGTAGCCGCTATCCGGGCTGCCCAATCCGGCTTCGACGTAGCGCTCGTCGAGAAAGATGCCTACGGTGGGACCTGCCTCAACGTCGGCTGCATTCCTTCGAAGGCACTCATCGCAGCGGCCGATATCACACACGACGCTACTCACGCTGAGCACATGGGGATCCAAGCCGAACTCGACGTGGACTTCAGTCGAATGGTCGGCTGGAAGAACAATGTCGTGAAGCAACTCACCGGTGGCGTCGAGAAGCTCTGTACGGCCAACGGTGTAACCCTGATCGATGGGACTGCGACCTTTACAAGCGAAACAGCGGTCCAGATCATGCGGAACGGAACGAACCTCGGGTCGATCGCGTTTACTCACGCCGTCATCGCTACCGGGTCGCGTCCGGTCGAACTTCCTGAGTTCCCATTCGATGGCGAACACGTTCTCTCCTCGACGCACGCGCTCGGACTCGAGTCGCTTCCCGAACGGCTGCTCGTCGTTGGCGCGGGCTACATTGGTATGGAACTCTCGACGGTGTTTGCCAAACTGGGCGTCGACGTGACGGTCGTCGAAATGCTCGATCAGGTACTGCCCGGCTACGAGCGGGATATCGCCCGCGTCGTCAGGAAGCGCGCCGAAAGCCTCGGTATCAACTTCCACTTTGGCGAGGGGGCTCAAGGCTGGGAGTCAACCGGCCGCGGCGTCCGCGTCTTCACTGAGAGTGACGACGGCGATCAGTCCGAATACGAGGCCGACCGCGTGGTGGTCGCCGTCGGACGAGAGCCCGTCACCGACACGCTCAACCTGGGAGCAGCAGGTATCGAGACCGACGACCGGGGGTTCATTCCGACCGACAAGCAGACTCGAACTGTCGCCGAACGGATTTTCGCCGTCGGCGACGTCGTCGGCGAGCCACTGCTCGCCCACAAGGCGAGCAAGGAGGGCGAAATTGCGGCCGACGTTATCGCTGGCGAGGCGGCCACATTTGACTCCCGAGCGATTCCGGCCGCCGTCTTCACCGATCCCGAAATCTGCACGGTCGGGATGACCGAGGACGAGGCCGAGAACGCAGGTCTCGATCCAGTCGTCGGACGGATGCCGATGCGAGCCTCGGGGCGTGCACTCACACTCGGCGAGACTGATGGGTTCGTACGTATCGTCGCGAACGGGAGCTCCGGCACGGTCCTCGGCGCGCAGCTAGTCTGTCCCGACGCCTCGGAGCTAGCTGCTGAACTCGCCCTGGCTATCGAGACGGAAGCCACGCTAGAAGATATCGCAACGACGGTTCACACGCACCCGACTCTCACCGAGGCGGTCATGGAGGCAGCCGCGAACGCTCGCGGCGAAGCGGTCCACACGCTCAACAGCTGACGAAACAGTAGCCGCCAACCCAGTTACGGTGCGACCGGCGGCTAGGATGGGTACGAGACCCGAAACGAGATGCGTCCGTCGTCTCGTCTACGCGCTATTTATTTACATTTGTCTCTTCCATCGGGGGCGATCAATCTTGATTGAGGGTATCCGCTAGCAGCGTGTCACCCATTCAACGATCCCGCGAGTATACCGTCCTGATAGCTCCGATCGGCAGGATGAAACGCTCCGCTACGAGCGCCGAGTTCCACGGTTACGTGCCGACTATCGTACGCTACTGTTCGATTCTGATGACCGGCTCGTCCTCGTACTCAATCGTTACCACGTGTCCTGCGTACAGAAAATCGATTTTCCCCGTACGCATCGTCCCACCCTCCGTCCGTGTGAAGATCATTTCAAGCGCCTCCGCATCTATTGCTTCGTAGAGCGGTGGAAGTTCTGCCGGGTCCTTCCCTTCGAGATCCGCAACTTCCTTGACGATTCGTTTGGAGAGACACCAGGCGTCGTACCGATCGCTCTCAGTCATCCACCACACTTCTCTACGACGTTCCCCTTACTGTTTTCGATCGTCTCGGTCTCAGTAAACGAGAGTCGCAAGGTACGCGGATCATCCATACGGACGTCACGCGATTTGGCGAAAAAGAGACTCGTAGGATTCGGTGACGATGATTTCTCAGCGTTAGCGTGATGCTTGTTCCGATTTCAATAACTGGAGTCGCTGAAAAGCCAGCGAAACGTCTTCCAATTCGCAACGCACAGCGTTACTGAGTGTAGAATAGAACTGACAATATTCACCCATGTGATCACGAATATTCCAGATTTCCCTGGATGATGTTTGCATATTCCTGCACTACTGATGGATACTTTTTGAAGAAAACGTCATCAGTTAGACGACTCGGTGGCCCATACAGTGCGATACCACCCACGAGATCGTCTGTTTGACTAACGACCGGAACGCCAATACCACGCATCCCATCGAAGCATTCCTCGTCATCAAGCGCGTATCCGCGTTGACGAATGAGCTCAATTTCTTCGAAGAGAGGATCGATTTCAGTTATCGTGTTGTCTGTTCTGGGATGGAGGCCGTATTGATCTATTACATCCTGAATCTCTTTATCAGATAATTGGGCTAAAATTGCCTTTCCATAGGCTGTCGTGTTGAGTCGGGATTTGACGCCTGGATGTGTTCGGCTGACTTGGAGCCGTTTTACCTTGTCCCCCTTTTTCATCGATAATAATACTCCGAGATTGTCCTCTTTTACCATTAAACCGGCGAACTCTCCCGTTTCTTCGGCCAACCGTCGGGTTTCCGACTCTCCAACCCTATAAATAGCATAGTTCCGTCGAACTTGATTTCCGATCTCGAGAAAGGAAAGGCTCACACAATAGCGGCCATTTGGTTTCTTGGTAATGTAATTGATCGTCTCGAGCGTGTTCACATACTCATACATCGTGCTTAGCGGCATATCAAATTCGGCAGCTAACTCACTTACAGATGCGGACTCCATTTCGACAAGCCGTTCTACGATACGATTAGCGCGACAGAGAGATTTGAGTGGTTGTGATGACATGGTAACAGACTCTCAATCAACCTCCATTATAGTTCCGGTTATTTCGAAGAGGGAAGCGTTGAACTGAAGAATAGTGGTCTGCTATGATTGTGTGAGCGAGTTAGGCAGATTGATAGGAGTCGATTCGAAATAGTCGGAATGGATTCTTGAGAAGAGGCCCGATATAAGTAGAGGCTAGAACTCCGGTGATCTCATTCTGATTATTTCGAATTCTTTCTGATGATCGAGTCTATGACTCTCATTATTCAGCACTGGTCAGCACTGCCACGATCGTTGCAGCACAATCAACCGCTTCAGGACTACGACTCGGAGAACGACTAGATCGATTACTACAGAGACCTTGCCGAAATCGTCATAATTTGTTGGATATTAAATATGAATTTCAATTTGAACTGGGTAATCAATTCTCCTCAGTTCCCGTACTTCCCCCTCGATAGCGGCAGTGGCCTGTAGAACGGATTACAAACGTACACATGTAATTGTCGAGGAGGACATCTGACTCCCGCTGAGGCGTCACTGAAACGCAGTCGTGCCGGGAGAACACTCCGGTCCGTACCTACTGGAGCGGACAGAGCGCATGGATCAGAGACAGTGTCCAACGACGGTGGACACCAATGGGCGCAACAGTGCCCTGCTGACGGTGCCGCTGGCTGCGTCCGCGTTCCACCGGAGAGGAGATCGGACACGTTCGCAAGCCACGAGGCCGCTCGCGCACTCATGGTCATTTCGGGGCTCAAACCGGGCTTTCAAGGTCAGATCTGTCCCCGTTCTAGTCGCCCCACGTTCCCTGCGACGATGTCGGCCAGTTGTAACCTGTATTCGAGCACCTGTTTGGCGTATGGATGCCCGAGACGTTTGTCACCGCGACGCCGTGGTCGGCCAGCGCGTTGAGCGGCGGGTGGTCGTACCCCACCGCGGCGACTGTGAATAGTTCGAGTTCCGTCGTGTCGTCGAGTAGGGCCACGCCGGGTGGATCGAGCTGATCACCATAGTGTTCGCAGCGAGTTGCCGCTTCCTTGGTACCGGTGCCACCTCGATGCGGTGAGCGGGTAGCCGGTCTCGCAGTGCGGCGGCATAGTCCGCCGCGGGCATCCCGTGGATTACGCTTCGCGGGACCAGCACGTCGATAGTACTCATGGGCGTGTAGTGACTCTGAACGAATGCGTACCAATGCTTTTCTCTGGAGGCTATTGTCGGACCGATTTGACCGTGGAGCTAGCCGTGTCCAACGACGTTGGATCCGTGGCTCAGTTCCGGCCCAACCCGAGGAATTATTCCGCAGGCAGACGGACGTGGGGGCGATGTCGGGAGACCTGTACGGTAAGAGCGCGTTCGTTGTCGGAGCGAGTCGCGGGATCGGAAAGGCGATTGCTGAGGAATACGCTGATCGGGGAGCTGATGTGGCCGTGGTCGCCCGGTCCTCGGACGACCTGGAGACCATTGCTGAGTCGCTGCCGACTGAGTGCGTGCCGATCGAGTGCGATGTCCGGGACGATGAGACCGTCGAACGGGCCGTCACGGCCGCGGTCGACTGCCTGGGAGCGATCGACGTGGCTGTCAACAGCGCGGGAATGATCACACGAGGACGTCTTCACGAGGCGGACGAGGCGAACATGACCGCGGTGCTCGACGTGAACCTTCTCGGCGCGCTTCGGGTCAGCAAGCATGTCCTGCCAGCGCTGATAGAGACGGAGGGGACGCTCCTCCATATCACTTCTGAAGCGGGGTCGGTCGGCGTGCCGGAGCTTCCCTCGTACTGCGCAAGTAAGGGTGGCCTCGATGCAGCGGTCCGGCAGCTCGCGGTCGACTACGGCTCTGACGGTGTCTCAGTGGTGGCGATAGCCCCAGGGACAACGAAGACATCGATGAATGAGGAGGTCAGGGCGGAGGACCCGTCGTGGGTCGAGGAGCGGGCCGAGAACGTCCCGTACGGCCGCCTCGGGACGCCGGAGGACATCAGCGACCTCGCGGCGTTTCTCGCGCGGGATCAGTCGGACTACCTTACCGGTGAGGTGATCCACGTCGACGGCGGATCGACCGCGTGAGGGCGGTGGGGCTCAGTAGTGTTTGGTCTTGAGTTCGACTACGTTCGCCGTGTTCTGGAGCGCCGGGAGCAACTCCTCCTGGATGCGCTCGGGGGTGAACTCGTGTTTCGGCCCGGCGGCAGAGATGGCGGCATCGGGCGTCTCACCGTCGCTTTCGACCTGTACGGCGACGGACTTGACTCCCTTGACGCGCTCCTCGTCCTCTATCGCGTACCCCTGCAACCTGATGGTCTCTATCTCGTCGAGCAGGGCGTCGCGGTCGACGATCGTGTGCTCAGTCGCCCGCGGGAGCCCGTGGCGGTCGGCGATCTCAGTGATCTCCTCGTCGGACTTCTGTGACAGTATCGCCTTGCCGAGTGCCGTCCAGTGCATCCGGGTGTACTCGCCGGTCGACGCGTTGTTGAAGATGGCACCGGTCGGCTCGGTCCGGTACAGCATCACCCGGTAGCCGTTCTCTTCACAGCCGATGGTGGCGACCTCGCTTATCGTCCGGGCCAAGTCGTCGACCTCGTTGCGGCCCACCTGGTAGAGGCTGTTGTTGTGCCGGACCTGTCCCCCTACGTTTAGGAACCGAAGGCTGAGCTGGTACTGCTCATTCCGCCTGACCACGTACCCGGTGTCTTCCAGCGTCTTGAGGTAGATATGGGCCGTGCTCTTCGGGAGGTCCATGTGATCCGCCAACTCTCTGACCCGGCAGCCGTCGAGCTTCCCCACGTTCTCAACGATTTCGAATGCGTTCTCGACCGCCTTGATCCGGTTTGGACCGTTCGTCATTGTGTGTGTATGAATCACATACTGCCCTCAATATTCTTTTCGAAATTGTCCAACGATACTGGAATCGTATCCCCGACACCCAGGATCGATATTCGTTATAGTTTGGGTCGTCAACGGCCGCCGTGAGGGTGCCAGCGAAGCGGCGGATAAGCATGAACGACTGGCTGAGGGACACAGGGGGGAGGCGACTATGGTGGAACAACGAATAGCCGTCACACTGGACGGGTGAGAGAAACTCTGTGCTTGCGCGCCGACGCGGCAGGCCGACGACGCGTCAGTCGTACTACCGCTGGGTCTGTTCTAGCAGGCCTCGCATGTAGCCGACCGCGAACAGCCGTCCCTTCGTGTGGTAGCCGGGGTTAGAGTTATCCTCGCCCACCATCGTCGGGACATGGTCGGGGCGCATCACCACGTCGTCGTTGACGGCGTCCTGGTAAGCCTCCATCGCCGCGAGCATGTCGCGGGGGCCCTCGTCGTGCCACGTCTCGACGAAGTCGTCGGCGTCGCCCTCAATGTCCCGGAAGTGAACGAAGTTGATGCGGTCGCCGAACCGACGGATTGTCTCTGGGAGAACGGCCCCCATCGCGGCGAAGTTGCCTTGACAGAACGTGATGCCGTTGTGCTCGCTATCGTAGCTGTCGAGAACGCGCTGGTACGCCTCGGTGCTGTTGATGATTCGGGGGACACCGCCCACTGACTCCCGTGGCGGGTCGTCCGGGTGGAGTCCGAGCTTCACCCCGGCCGCCTCCGCGACCGGCGTCACCTCCTGCAGGAAGTACTCCAGCGCGTCCCAGATTTGCTCGCGTGAGGCGTCGACCGCCGGTCCCGCCCTGTCCCTGTGCATCCGGTCGTTCGAGTACGCGGTCACCAGCGAGCCGCCCCGAGCCTCGACGTGGGCCTCCGTGCGCGCCCAGCGGATGCCGACCATCCAATCGTAGCAGACGACCGGAATATCGAGCTGTCCGCAGTGCCGGATGAACTCCTTGAACTCCTCGATGTCCTCGTCGCGTCCTTCCATCCCGAGCCTGACGCGGTCGGTCAGGGGGATGCTCCCCTCGATGACGCTGATGTCGAGCCCAGCGTCCTCGTACCAGTTCTTGAGATGTAGCAGATCGTGATACGACCAGGTGGTCTTTCCGTCGCCGATCTCCAGGGTGTGTACGACGGCGTTTTCTACGCCCATCTGCTTGGCTATCTGCCATCTCTCGTCCGGCTGTGGCGGTAGGACTACCGCTAAGTCGACCATAGCGTGACGAATTGGAACCACGGTTAAATAGCTTTCTTTTAGTCGGGTTGCTGCCGAACGGGCGGCGGTGAGCTGGGGTATGGCGAGCGAGTGGGCCCGCGATATGCGAGCGGAACGATCAGGACAGGTGAAAAGAGGGAAAAATAGAAACTCCCCGCCGTGCGAGTCTTCGATGGATCACGAATGAGCGACACGTTCGCAGGAGACGCGGCCATCGTCACGGGCGCATCGAGAGGTATCGGTAGCGGAATCGCAACCAAGCTCGCGGAGCAGGGGGCGTCGGTGGTGGTCAACTACCACTCCTCCGAGAAGCAAGCGGAGTCGGTTGTCGACGAAATCGCTGACCAGGGCGGCGAAGCCGTCGCGGTGCAGGCCGACGTGAGCGACGAGGATGACGTGGCGGCGATGGTCGAGGCGACCGTCGACCGCTTCGGCTCGCTGGACGTGATGGTGAACAATGCGGGCATGACGACGCTTGGTCCGGCGGAGGAAATCACCATTGAGGACTGGCGGCGGGTGGTCGACGTCGACTTGACGGGCGTGTTCATCAGTAGCCGTGCCGCGGGGCGACAGATGCTCTCCCAGGACGACGGCGGGGCAATCGTCAACGTCGCATCGATGATGGGTGAGATGGGCTTTCACATGCGAGCGCCGTACTGCGCGGCGAAGGCGGGCGTCATCAACCTCACCCGGACCCTCGCCGTGGAGTGGGCGGAGGACGGCATCAGCGTGAATGCGCTCGCGCCAGGATTCATCAAGACGGACATCACAGACCAGACGCAGGACTCGGCGAAGTACACCGATATCGACATCCAGCGGCGGACGCCGATGGCGCGATACGGTACCGTCGAAGAGATGGCCAACTGCGTGAGCTTCCTAGCGCGGGCCGACAACTACGTCACCGGCGAGGTGCTCCGGGCCGACGGCGGATGGACCTCGGACGCGTGGCGATACCGCGAGAACCGCGCGTAGCGGTCGAACGCGCCACCCTCGATAGAGTGGTGGCGAAATTCACCACAGGGGAAAGTTTTTTACTATTAACGCTGAATCTGTGTGATGAACCATGTTAGATGGAGCTTCCGGTGTCAGTAGACGCTCGGTCATCAACGGCATCGGCGCAGGCGCAATCGCGACAACAGCCGGCTGTGCTGGCGGCGGCAGCAGCGGTGTCGAGATGACAATTGCCAGTACTTTCGAGCCGGGCCACATCCTGGTCCAGGCCGCCGAGAATTTCAAGGAGCAGATCGAGGAGGAGTCCGACGGCGATATCTCCGTTGAGATCAGCCCTGGCGGCTCCTACGGGTCGGAAGACGAGATCGGCGAGGTCGTCAGCCAAGGCGGCGTTGAGGCGCACTCCGCAGGTAGTTTCCCCTACTACCAGTTTGCATCAGAGTACTGGTTCTTTGGCTGCCCGTTCGTCCTCTCGAGCTACGATCAGTTGCTCTCGGTGCTCGACAGTGAGCAGATGCAAGAGGGCCACGACACGCTCATCGAAAACGGAAACCAGCGGCCGATCGGCCAGCAGATCTACCGCGGTGCTCGGCACTTCACGTCGAACACGCCGATCCGGGAACCGGGCGACGTCAACGGGCTCAACCTGCGTCTCCCGGAACTCGACCCGTGGGTCCAGACCTGGGAGCAGGTCGGCGCCTCGCCGACTCCGGTCGCGCTGGACGAACTGTATAGTGCGCTCGAACAGGGAACGGCAGACGCCTCAGAGGGCGGCGCGGAACAGATCAGTTCGTTCAACCTTCACGAGGTCCAGAGCCACCTGAGCCTGACGAGTCACCTGATCGCGAACGGGAACATCTACATCAACGAGTCCTTCTACCAGGGGCTCGACGAGACCAACCAGGATCTGATCATGGAGGTCGGCCAAGAAGCGACGCAGTCCGCCGCCGAGAAGTCCCAGGAGCGCGAGCAAGAACTGATCGACGAACTCGGTCAGGGTATGGAGGTCATCGAAGACGTCGACACTGAAGCGTTTCAGGAGGAGGCGGCGCCCGCCGTGGAACAGCTGTTCGACGAGACGTGGGCTTTCGACTGGGAAACCGTCCGAAACATGTAACTGTGAACCGGCGACGCATGTTACGTACCTACAATCACCACCCTTTCACTGATCATGGAAATCGACCAATCACTCGACCTGAAGCGCGACCACGTTTTCGACAAGATCGTACTCTACAGCGCGACGGGGCTGTTTACGTTCACGATCGTCTTGACCACGCTTCAAGTTTTCATTCGATTGTTGAGCCTCCCCACGTTCGGGTTCCTTCACTGGACCGAACCGGCGGCACGGTTCGTACTCATCGTCGCGACGTACCTGGGTGCTGCCGTTGCCGTCCGGAACAACGAACACATCTCGATACAATTCCTCCTCGAACGCCTCACGAGGTGGAACTCCAGTATCGGTCTGCTGGTCCAAATTCTGGGCGAACTGATCGTCATCGGCTTCCTGTCAGTCGCCCTCTGGGGAGCCATCCGTACAACCATCGGCGACTGGACGACGTCGATCGGCGGGATCGAGGCCGTTACGTCAGGACACCTCTATCTCGGGATCACGATCGGCATCGCGTTGATGCTGATCTACGCTCTGATCGACATCGTAACGTTGGGACGCGAGATAGCGGCGTCCAGGACCGACAACGCCGCCGCCCAGTTCGAGGAGGGGATAGCCGATGAGTGAGCTGCTCGTAATCGGCACCCTGTTCCTCGGAATGCTCCTCGTCATGTACGCGCTCGGCGTCCCGGTCGGGATCGCGATGGGCGCGACGTGCGTCCTAGTGATGCTCTCCCCCTTCGGAAGGGGCCTCAACTACGGCCTCATCTCCCAGCAGTTGCTCTACGGGCTCAACAGTTTTACGCTACTCGCGATCCCGTTTTACCTCCTGCTCGGGCGGTTGATGAACCGCATCGGGATGACGCAGCGGATCTTCGATTTGGCGAACTCGATGGTGGGACAGTTCCGCGGCGGGATTGCCCACGTCAACATCGTCGCGAGCATGATCTTCTCCGGGATGTCGGGCCTCGCTGTCGCCGACGCTGCGGGGCTTGGCCGCGTCGAGTACGCCGCGATGCGCGACCAGGGGTACGAAAAAGACATCTCGCTCGGCGTCACTGGGTCGTCGGCCATCATCGGTCCGATCATCCCGCCGAGCGTTCCTATCATCATCTATGCCGTGCTGGCCGAGGAGTCGATCGGTCAGCTGTTCCTGGGTGGGATCATCCCTGGGATCCTGATCGGCGTCTTCCTGATGGCGCTCGTCTTCCTGTTCGTGTACCTGCGGGAGTACGAGACCGAGGACTCCTTCGACCTCGCTGACTTCTGGAAGAGTTTGAAGGAGGCGGTGTTCCCGCTGTTCGCGCCACTCCTCATCATCGGCGGGATCCTCTCCGGCACATTCACCGCCACCGAAGCGGGCGCAATAGCCGTCGTCTACACCATCCTCCTCGGAATGTTCGTCTACAGAGATCTCACCCTCGAAGGACTCTTCGAGGAACTCCAGTACGGGATGGTCGAGACGTTCTCGCTGACGTTCATCATCGGCGTCGCGTCGCTGTACGGCCTCGTCGCCCTCCAGCTCCGCCTGCCGATCCTGATGGCCGATTCGATCACGAACTTCTCCACCGATCCGACGGTCGTAATGTTGCTGCTGGTCGGGCTTCTCCTCGTCGTCGGGACGTTCATGGAGACGATCGCCGCGATCACGATCCTCGTCCCGATCTTCATGCCGATCCTGGACATCACCGGCATCGATCCGCTCCACTTCGGTATCGTGATGATCCTGACGCTGATGCTCGGCCTATTGACCCCGCCGTTCGGCGTCATCCTCTTCGTCCTGGAGAAGGTGACTGATGCAACACTGGAGGAGGCGATGAAAGCGGTGTTGCCCTACTACGTGCCGATCCTCCTGGTGTTGCTGCTCACCATCTTCATCCCGGAGATCGTCACGTACCCGGTGACCACGCTGATGGGCGCCTGACACGGCGATCACGCTCGGTTATTCGTCCCGTCACCCGGCGACGGTTGCTGACGGAAACGTTTTTCCCGGTTGACAGTGAGACTCAACCATGGCAACGTTCGATGGATACCCACGGGAAAGTGGTCCCGCTGGGGTACGAAACTACGTCGCAGTGATACCGTTGTCGGTCACGGCGTCGCCGATCGCCGAGGCTGTCGCCGACCGGACGGCCGCAAACGTCAGAGCCACGCCCCACCAGATGGGGACGGACCCGCCCGAGGCGGCTCGCGAACAGGTTGAGCGGACGCTGTCGGGCGTCGCCCGCAACCCGAACGTCGGGGCGGCGCTCGTCGTGTCGCTGGGCACGGAGACGGTGGACGCCGACGCCGTCGCCGACGCGGCGGCGGCTGCCGGGCGGGACGTCGAGACCCTCTCAGTCCATGAGGTGGGCGGGACGGCCGCAGCGGTCGACGAGGGAACCGAGCTGGCCCGCGACCTCCACGCCGAGATTACCGACCGACGCCGGGAGGAGTGCGACGCGAGTGAACTCGTCTTCGGCGTCGAATGCGGCGGCTCCGACGCGACGAGCGGAATCGCGGCGAATCCCGCTGTCGGCGCGGCCTGTGATCGCCTCGTCCGAGACGGCGGCACGGCGACGTTCTCGGAGACGCCGGAGTTCATCGGCGCGGAGCACGTCCTTGCGGAGCGGTGTGTGAACGAGACGGTTCGCGAGCGGCTTCTGGAGCGTGTCAATCGCCGGGAGGCGACGGCCGAACTGATGGACGTGGACCTGCGGGGCGCACAGCCCAGCCCCGGCAACCAGGAGGGCGGCCTGACGACCATCGAGGAGAAGAGTCTCGGGGCCATCTCGAAGGGCGGGACGACCCCGGTCCGCGGCATCGTGGACTACGCCGAGCGGCTTCCGGTCGGCGGCGGTCTGGTGCTGATGGACACACCGGGGTACGATATCGAGAGCGTCGTCGGCAAGGTCGCAGGCGGGGCGCAGGTCGTCGCCTTCACCACCGGGCGAGGGTCGACGACCGGGAACCCGCTAGCCCCGGTGATCAAGGTGACCGGGAACCCGAAGACAGCGGACCGACTCGCGGCGAATATGGACGTGGACGCGAGCGGCATCATCGACGGCGAGCCGATCGACTCGGTCGGCGACCGGATCTACCGGACGCTGCTTGACGTCGCCAGCGGCGAGCGGACCGCCGCGGAACGCCGCCAACTGGAGGAGTTCGCGGTCAACGAGCTCCAGCCGAACGAGCTCGCCGAGCTGCGGGGGGACGCATGAAGGGGACGGTCCTCGGCGACGCGGGGCTGCACATGGCCGCGCAGGACAACGTCGTCACGGCCATCGACGACCTAGATGCAGGGACGGGGATACCGTACGACGACCGGACGGTCGAACTCGTGGAGGCCATCCCGTTCGGCCACAAGGTCGCGTTGGTCCCGCTGGAGCCGGGGGACGCCGTCGTGAAGTACGGCGAGACGATCGGCGAGGCCGTCGAGCCGATTGCCCCAGGCGAGTGGGTGCACACGCACAACTGCGAGAGCAGGCGCGGTCGGGGCGACCGCACCGCGGACAGGGAGGTGGCCTGATGTCGGCGCCGAGTGGTGCCTCACGGCGGCGCGTCCCGGGAACGTCGTTCGACGCGTACCGGCGATCGGACGGGCGCGTCGGCGTGCGGAACCGCGTACTGGTCGTCCCGTCGGTGATCTGCTCGCACCTCGTCGCCGAGCGGATCGCAGCGGAGCACGACGACGCTGTCGCGGCCCCGCACGACCACGGCTGCGGTCAGGTCGGCGATGACCACGAGCGCACGGAGCGAACGCTCCTGAACCTCGCCCGCAACCCGAACATCGCGGGCGCGACCGTCGTGGGGCTGGGCTGCGAACACCTTCAGAGCGGCCCGTTCGCCGACAGGATCGGGGAGCGCGGTGTAGCGGTCCGCGAGACGGCGATCCAGGACGCGGGCGGTACGGAACCCTGCGTCGAGGAGGGCGTCGCCGCGACCGCCGACCTCGCGGACGCCGCGGCGGACGCGGACCGCGCCGGCGCTGGGCTCGCGGACCTCACCGTCGGCGTCGTGAGTTCGGACCTCGATGGCTCGACGCGCGCGGTCGCGGATCCGCTCGTGGGCGAGGCCGTCGACGCGCTGGTCGACGCCGGGGCGCGCGTCATCGTCGCCGGGACGGAGCGGCTCGCCCCCCACACGGACGCCGCCGCCGCCCGCGCCACGACGGTGGCTGTCGCCGACGCGATCCGCGAGGTCGGAACGCGCCACGCGGGCCGCCCCGGGAACGTCCGACGGATCGCCCGCCACGCTGCGGACGCACCGTTCGACGAGGTCGTCGGCGCGTGGGGGAGCGCGAGCGTCGACGAGTTCGTTCCGTACGGCGGCCGGGCGGCGGCCGACGCCGGGGTGACGCTGGTCGACTCCTCCTCCCGCTTCGAGGAGGCGGCGACCACGCTCGCGGCGGCTGGGGCGTCGGTCGTCATCCACGTCACGGCCGACGGGGTACCGACGGGCCACCCGGTCGTCCCGGTCCTCAAGGTGACCGGCGACGGGACCACGGCGGACGCGCTCGCCGATGACGTGGACCTCGACGCCCGCGGGGCCGACGCGGATGCGCTGCTGTCCGAGATCGCTCGCGTCGCCGACGGCGGCCGGACGGCCAGCGAGGAGCACGGGCTCACGTCGTTCGCCGTCAGCCGCATCGGTCCGTCGCTATAGAGGACCATGTACCGCTGGCGGCGGCGTGGACACAAAGCTTAGGTTGCCCACTCGCGGAGTACTGGATGAGATGGCACTGCTCGAACGGCAGTCAGCGGCGGAACAGGAGCGCCGGGAGCCGACGCTCGGTGACGACGCGATAGAACGGATTCACGGAGATGTCTCTGCGGTGCAGGGGTGGCGAGCGTGAGGGCGGTGTCGCTCGTCGAGTCGGGGACGTTCGAACTGAATGCTCGGGAGCGCCCCGCGCCTGGCCCGTCGGAGGTGCTCGTCGAGGTGAGCGATATCGGGATCTGCGGCTCCGATATCCACTGGTACGAGCACGGCCGAATGGGTGACCTGGCTGTCGAGGAGCCGCTGGTGCTCGGACACGAAAGCGCGGGCACGGTTGTCGAAGTCGGTGCGGACGTCGACGGCCACGCTGTCGGCGACCGGATCGCGATCGAACCCGGCGTTCCGTGCGGCGAGTGCGAGTACTGTTGGCGGGGAACGTACAATCTCTGCCGGGACGTCGAGTTCATGGCGACGCCCGGCACCGACGGGGCGTTCAGGGAGTACATCGCCTGGCCCGCAGAGTACGCCTACGGCCTCCCGGACGCCGTCTCCACCCAGGAGGGGGCGCTGTGCGAGCCGATCAGCGTCGGTATCCACGCCGTGCGGCGCGCCGACGTGGGAATGGGTGACTCGGTGCTCGTCATGGGCGCGGGTCCGATCGGGCTGCTCGCTGCAGACGTAGCGCGGGCGGCGGGAGCGGCGGACGTGGCCGTCGTCGACGTGGTCGACTCGAAACTCGACAGGGCCGTCGACCGCGGGGCCGACCTGGCTATCGACGCCCGCGAGGCGGATGTCGCGGCGGCGGTCCGCGAGGCGTTTGGCACGGGCGTCGATGCCGCGATAGAGGCGACCGGGGCCCCGCCAGCGATCGAGTCGGTACTCGACGTTACGCGGCCGGACGGCACCGTCGTCCTGGTCGGCCTCGCGCCAGACGCCGAGGTGCCGGTGGACACGTTTGAACTGGTTCGGCGGCAGGTCGACGTGCGGGGAGCTACCGGTTCGCCAACACGTACCCGACGGCGATATCCCTGATAGCGGGCGGTGACGTGGACGCGGCGGAGATCATCGACTTCGACCTGCCGCTCGACCGCGTGAGCGATGCGTTCGAGCGGGCCGCGAAGCCGGCCGTGGTCAAGGGCATGATCTCGATAGATTGAGGCGGATTCCCAGGCTAACATTTATATTCGAATGGATACCTCCATTCAGCATGGTCATCGTTGCAGCGATTAGCGGTTCCGATCAGTCGACAGCGATCGCCGCGCAGGCCGACGAACTCGCACGGGCGTTCGACGACGAACTCCACCTCGTCCACGTCATCGAAGAGACCGAGTACACGCGGCTGGTGGAGAAACGGTCCAGCGTGCGGGAGACCGGGCCCGAGGGCTCCATCGAGGACGACGCTGCGGCCGCCGCGGCCGAGGGGATAGACGAGGCACTCGACGCGGACTACGAGGTCGTCGGCCGGGTCGGGACGCCGAGAAAGAAGGTCGTCGAGTACGCCGACGAGGTCGACGCACGGTACGTCCTCGTCGGCGGGCGGGCGCGGTCCCCGACCGGGAAGGCGTTGTTCGGCAGCGTCACGCAGTCGATCCTGCTGAACACGGAGCGCCCGGTCGTCACCATCATGGAGGCGGAGTAGGCAGCCGTGGATCGACCATGGAGTCGCCACGAACCACCGGTCCAGTGGGCCGATCCCCGGCCGGGACGGACGGGAACAATGCAAGACGTATTTCGATACAATCCATGAAGAAGGTATGAGCACGGGTTCGGTGGAGAAGTTTCAGCAGTCGCTGTCACGCCTGGACACGGCGTCGACCGCCGTTGCACCCGACGAGCTGGTGTCGACGGTGGCCGACCTGGTCGAGCCCCCCGCGGTTGGGGCCGAACTGCCGTTCGACGGCCTCTCGCTCGCGGACGCGCCGGTGACGCTCGATCCGTCGCCCTCCAGGCTCAGCGAGGCGGTGACTGGCGTGAGCGGGTCGCGCATGGGCATCGCCTCGCTGGGGACCGTCGCGGTCGAGTCCCGGGCCGAGGGCGACGAGTTCATCGCGCTGTACCCGGAGCGGCACGTAGTCGTCGTCAGGGCGAGCGACCTGCGGACGGATCTGTCGGACGCCTTCGGCTGGCTCCGGGCGGAGTTCGAGGAGGACCGTCAGTCGTTCATCCTCGCGACGGGGCCGAGTTCGACGGGCGACATGGGCGCGCTCGTCCAGGGCGTCCACGGGCCGGAGGAGGTCCACGTCATCATCGTCAGGGATAATGAGTGAATCACAACAACTGGATGCCGACCGCATCCGCACGCTGCTCGAATCGGAAGGCGACGAGATAAAGGAGAACACGCGCCTATTCAACTCAGAACGGTACAACGCGGTGAAAGCCGTCGGCGAAGGCGCACACGAGGACAACCGCTCCCAGGCGCGAGAGATAAAAGCGGACGCGATCGAGCGCCTCCCCGAGCTCATCGACCGGACACGGAAGGCCGTCGAGGCGAACGGCGGGACGGTGTACGTCGCCGACGACGCCGAGGACGCGAACCGGTACCTCGCCGAGGTAGCCGACGATGTCGACGCCGACAGCGTCGTGAAGTCGAAGTCAATGACTACCGAGGAGATGGACTTGAACGAGGCCCTGGAGGCCGACGGATTCGACGTCTGGGAGACGGACCTCGGCGAGTTCGTCATCCAGGTCGCCGAGGAGGCGCCGTCGCACATCGTCGGCCCGTCACTCCACAAGTCCCGCGAGGAGATCACGAAGCTGTTCGAGGAGGAGTTCGACCCGGACGAGTCGCTCGACTCCGCGGAGAAGCTGACGGCGTTTGCGCGGGAGTACCTCGGCGAGTGCATCGACGACGCCGAGGTCGGGGTCACGGGCGCGAACTTCGTCCTAGCCGAGAGCGGGTCGATAGCGCTGGTGACCAACGAGGGCAATGCCCGCAAGTGTGCGTCGATCCCCGACACGCACGTCGCCGTCGCCGGGATCGAGAAGATCATCCCATCGATCGCGGAATTGGAGCCGTTCGCGGAACTCATCTCGCGGTCGGCGACGGGTCAAGACATTCCGCAGTACCTGTCACTGCTGACACCGCCGGTCGACACGCCTGCGATCGACTTCGACAGCAGTGATGAGCCGCACTTCGGGAACGGCGATGCGGACCGCGACTTCCACCTCGTGCTGCTCGACAACGGGCGGCGGGAGATGTGCGAGGACGACGATCTTCGCGAGACGCTTTACTGCATCCGATGTGGGGCCTGTGCGAACTCGTGTGCGAACTTCCAGTCCGTCGGCGGCCACGCCTTCGGCGGGGAGACGTACACGGGTGGCATCGCCACCGGCTGGGAGGCCGGGATCGAGGGAAACGACGTTGCGGCGGAGTTCAACGACCTCTGTACCGGCTGCTCCCGCTGTGTGAACGCCTGTCCGGTGAAGATCGATATCCCGTGGATCAACACGGTCGTTCGGGACCGCATCAATCGCGGGAAGGACCCCGGCTTCGACGACGTGCTAGTCGACGGCCTCGTGCCGGACGAGGAGGAGCCCGGTACGTCGCTCCGAAAGCGTTTCTTCGGGAACTTCGAGGCGGTGGCGAGGATAGGCAGCGCGACCGCGCCGCTGTCGAACGCCGTTGCCTCGACGGGGCCCGCGCGGAAGGTGATGGAGTCGGTGCTGGGGATCGACGCCCGGCGCGACCTACCGGCGTTCCGGCGCACGACGCTCCGCGAGTGGGCGGCGTCGCGCGAGTCCCGCGTCGCCGACCCGGAGCGCCGCGTCGCGCTGTACCCGGACGTGTACACGAACTACGTCCGGGCGGAGCGCGGGAAGGCCGCAGTTCGCGTGCTGGAGGCGCTCGACTGCGAGGTCGTCGTCCCAGACGTGGGCGGCTCCGGCCGCGCGCCGCTGTCTCAGGGGATGATCGCCACGGCCGAGAAGAAGGCCGAGACCGTCGCGGAGTCGCTCTTGACGTACGTCGAGGACGGGTACGACGTGGTCGCCGTCGAGCCTAGCGACCTGGCGATGTTCCGCCGGGAATACGAAAAGCTGCTCCCCGAAGCGGCGTACGAGCGGCTCGACGGGAACAGCTACGAGGTGTTGGAGTACGCCTACGGCCTGCTGGAGAACGGTGCGGACCCCGACGCCCTGCCCGCGGGTGACGGCGACGGCGTCGCGTACCACAGCCACTGCCAGCAGCGGACGCTCGGCTTGGAGGGGTACACTGAGGCGGTGCTGGAGCGGCTCGGGTACGACGTGTTCACCTCCGACGTCGAGTGCTGTGGGATGGCCGGGAGCTTCGGTTACAAGAGCGAGTACTACGACCTGAGCATAGACGTCGGAGAGACGCTGGCCGACCAGTTCGAGGGGGCCGCCGACGAGCGGACGGTTGTCGCCAGCGGCACCTCCTGTATGGAGCAGCTCGACTCGCTGCTGTCCCCGGAGACGCGCCACCCGGTCGAGCTGCTCGATCCCGAACGCCAGTAGGCGCAGCGCACGGGTCGCCCCGGCCGCGGGAAACTGATTTGTACCGAGGAGGCGATGTCCGAACGAGCCATGAGCTGGACGGCGACGAATACGATACGCACAGCCGATACCAACCTCTACCGCGTGCCGAACGACCAGGCACTGGAGGACGCCACGCAGTCGTTCGACACGCTGGAGGTCATCGCAATCACCCTGGAATCGGAGGACGGCCACCGCGGCCTCGGATTCACCTACACCATCGGCCGCGGCGGCGCGGCGACGAAGCAGTTCCTCGACGACGAACTCGTCCCGCTACTGGAGGGACAGCCAGTCGCCCCGCGGACCGTGCGCTCGAACCTGCGCGGGGAGACGACGTTCATCGGACGGGAGGGCATCAGCGAGTTCGCCGTCGCGGCCGTCGATGTCGCCGTCTGGGACCTACTCGGGAAGGTCACGGGGCTCCCGCTATGTGAATTGCTCGGCGGGAGCCGGGAGGCGGTACGGATGTACGAGACGGACGGTGGCTGGCTCCAGTACGACGCCGATACCCTCGTCGAGAACGCGCGGAGGATTGCCGAGGATGGGTTCGCGGGGATGAAAATGAAGGTTGGATCGTCGGTCGACCGCGATGTCGAGCGCGTGCGGGCCGTCCGGGACGCGCTCCCGGCCGACCTGGACCTGATGCTCGACGCCAACTGCTCGTACACGATACCCCAGGCGCGGGACCTGACCGGGCGCCTGGACGATGTCGCGATAACCTGGCTGGAGGAACCGCTCCCCAAGGGCGACTACGTGTCGTATGCCGATCTCCGGGAACGAATCGATGTCCCGATCGCCACCGGCGAGAACTTCTACAACGAGACGCAGTTCCGGCAGGCGATCGCGCAGGACGCGGTGGATTACGTCCAGCCCGACGTCTGCCGCGTGGGTGGGATCACGCCGTGGATGAACGTCGCCGAGCAGGCGGCCGCGACCGGCCTCGCCGTGTCGCCCCACTACATCGAACCGCTCCACGCCCATCTCGCACGTGCCGTCGACAACGTCCCCTACATCGAGCACCATTCGACCGTGTTGGACGAGCTGCTCGCCGACCCCCTTCCGGTCGAGGACGGCGAGATCCGGCCGCCGGCCCGGCCGGGCCACGGGATGACCTTCGAGGGGGCGGGTGAGTACAGGGTGGATTGATCCACGACGGCAATCGGTCAAATTCAGTGGTAGAGAACACCAAGGGATACGAAAGCGTTCTTTATATCTTTATTTAACAATATTGGACAAGATGTGGGACGAGCCCACACGGGCTGGTCCTCGGAAATTACAACCATATGCTCGTAATCCCGCGGCCGCGTTCAGAGATAGACATAACGGAACATCTCGCATTTCGCGATCGACGGTGTCGGACGCCGTTCGGGCGTGTTTCGTCATTTCCAACTTCATTGGACACCGTCGAACCGCGTCCCAGAGTGGGGGCGTAGCAGTCAACCGAACGAGAACACCCGCTTGCAGGTCCCGACGTTCACGAACGCCTTGAGCGACGCCGTCGGGTCGTCGACGTCGAACGAGGCGTCGAGCATCGACGACGGCTCTATCGTCCGTTGCAACCGGCGAGCGATGCTGTCATCAGAACGCTTTTGACGGTTGGTACTGATTCACACCGTATGCGACGAGTTCGATTCAGCGACCCAGCGGGGAGCGTACGGACCGGCTTCTGGACGGACGACGGAATCGAGTTCGGCGGACGGACGTACGACCCCGCCGAGGTCGACGTACTACCCCCGGTCGAGCCGAGCAAGATCGTCTGCGTCGGCCTCAACTACGCCGACCACGCCGAGGAGGAGGGGATGGAACTGCCCGACCGGCCGATGCTGTTCCTGAAGCCGCCGAATACCGTGTCTGGCCACGGCGACACAATCTCGCTCCCGCAGGGCAAGGAGACGGTTGAGTGGGAGGCCGAACTGGGCGTCGTAATCGGCGAGCAGTGCCGCAACGTCCCCGAGAGCGAAGCGATGGACGCCGTCGAGGGGTTTACCTGCCTCAACGACGTGTCGAATCGCGACGACCAGCGCGTCGAGCAGAACTGGGTCCGCGGGAAGGCGTTCGACAACGCCGCGCCGATCGGCCCGGTCGTGGCGCCGACGGAGGCGGTGCCCGACGACGCGGGCATCGAACTGCGCGTGAACGGCGAGGTCCGCCAGGACTCCGGCCGCGACCAGTTCATCTTCTCCGTCGAGGAGTTGATCGCCGAGATCACGGCGTACATGACGCTGGAGTCGGGCGATGTGATTTCAACCGGGACGCCCGCGGGCGTCGGCCCGATCTCGGACGGAGACATCGTCGAGGTCGAGGTCGAGGGCGTCGGCGTGCTGGAAAACGAGTTCACCCGACAATGACGTACCGAGCCGGGATCATCGGTACCGGCGGGATCGCCGGGATGGGCATCCTCGGGATGCACGACGAGGAGGCCATCGGACAGGAGAAGATCCGCGCCAGCCACGCGGGTGGCTACGACGAGACGCCGGGCGTCGAACTCGTCGCAGTCGCCGACATCGACGAGGAGAGCCTCCATAAATTCGGCGAGGCGTGGGGTATCCCGTCCGAGCGCCGCTATGAGGGCCACGATGCGATGCTGGCTGCCGAGGACCTAGACGTTGTGTCGGTATGTACGCCGTCGTTCCTGCACCGCGACCACGTCGTCGGCGCTGTCAAATCCGAGACGGACCCGGATGTGATCTGGTGCGAGAAGCCGATTTCCTCTGCCGTCTCCGACGCCGAGGAGATGATTGAGGCCTGTGATGACGCCGATGCGGAGCTCCTCGTGAACCACTCGTTCCGGTTCACCGACAAGCTTCGGCGGCTCCACGAACTGGTCCAAGAAAAGGGCCTGCTGGGCGACGTTCACTCGGTGTCGAGCCAGTTTCGGATGGAACTGCTTCGGAACTCGACGCACCTGCTCGACACGCTGGTCTACCTGTTGGACGCCCGTGCCGACCGGGTGTCCGGCTACATCTCCGGGGAGAACGAGGCGGTCAACTCTCTCGATGCCGGCAGGGCCGTCGATGACGCTGCGGGCGGTGGCTATGCCCTCATGGACGACGGCACGTTCACCACGATAGACTGCACCATTCCCCGGAACGACTCCTCGATGACCCTCTCGTTCGTCGGGACCGAGGGGAAACTGTACATGAACAACGACGACGGAGAGTGGCGCTACTGGTCGCTGGAGGACGGCGAGCACGTCGAGGAACCGCTGCCCGGCATCGAGGGCGCGTGGACGTGGGAAGACGACTACGAGTCGGCGTTTAGCAACGCGGCGAGCCATGTCGTCGAACTTCTCGACGGCGAGGCGACGAACCGGTCGCCGGGTCGGGAGGCCGCCCGGTCGCTGGAGATCATCGTCGGATTCTACATCTCCCACTACACCGGCGGGGACGTGTCGATCCCGCTTGACCGGCCACTCCGCGACGTGAGGATCACCTCCTGGTGATGGCCGAATCGCCCGGTTCGGCCCGGAACCCGACGCACGAAACCGTGCCGAATCGTAGCCGCTAAACACATCAAATTTCGCTCTTAAATGGTGCCGCGGTCGCCCGCTTGTGTGGGCCGATCGGGCCCCTGGTACGATCGGCCGCTTGAACTCCTTGCCTGTGAACCCAAGCGGGAAACATGTAGGGAAATCGACTTCTCAGTGAAGCCTGGTTGATCTCCTCAAATGCGGACCAGTCGTTTCTGGCACCGATTTGTCTCCTATAGAACTACCGACTCGGCCAGATCATGGCTTACCGCTTTCGTTACTCTTCAAAATGAAACGTTCTACCCTTGATATCCATTACTTACCTAAACTTGTGAAATATATCGAGTAATAGTGAATGAGTCCATAGCTACTTCGTCACATATTCGAAGTAACTAATCTTCGTTCACTATCATATTCTGTTTAGTGATATTAAACTCGTGTCTCGAAAAACACATTACATATCTATCTGGAAGTAGACAGAATATATTCATTTAGTGGGTATTTTACAACTGTACTCCCGTAACATATCGCGATACACGTCGAAATTTGATACTTGTGTCGAACGAATCTCAGCTCATCATTACAACTATACACTGTATTTGAGGTGCTGGCGTCTGCAGCCGTAGTGCAACGAACGGTTCTGTTTAGCACTGTAAAACGCCATCTCGGTCGAACGAGGACACCCGGTGGCCGACGGTCGAGTTCCTCGAGCGATATCGAATCACAGGAGCGGACCGAAATCTGATAGACCCATCAGAGCGAGACTGGTTCGCCGGTTTCGATCGCCTCGTTCGCGGCCAAGGTCAACTCGAGAGTTCGTGCGGCGTCGGCGTAGTCGGTCCGGATAGATGACTCGTCTCGCCCGGTGACGGCGTCGACGAACGCATCCACTTCGCGGCGTAGCGACGACGCGGCGTCGTCAGGTTCGTACTGGATCGACTCGTTGTCGATTTCTCCGGTGAGCGTCTGGTGAGTGAAATCGATTTCGAGGGCGAATTCCTCGCCGGCCAACTCGAGTTTGCGGCCGACCGATGTCAGGCAGTTCGTCGAGACGTAGCTGACGATCCCGTTCTCGTGTTTCATCGTGGTCGAGTTGACGTCCTCGAAGTCAATCGACTCGAGATTCACTCGCGAGCCGCCGACAGCGGCGAGATGATCGACCTCACCCCCGAAGTAGCGAACGAGGTCAAAGATATGCGTCGACAGTTGGACCGTGCTCCCGCCGGACTTGGTCTTCTCCCGCCCCCACTCGCGCCCGGGGACTCCGCCCCAGTAACGACCCTCGATGAGGCTGACCGTCCGGTCGCTGATCACCTCCTCGGCGCGGTCGACCAACGGCGAGTACCGGGAGAGGTAGCCCGACTGGGAGATAACACCGTGCTTCTCGATCGCGGTGCGAATTTCTGCAGCCTTCTCGGTCGTCCGCGCGACCGGTTTTTCGACAAACAAGTCGAGGCCGCGCTTGGCGGCACCGATCGCCTGGTCGGTGTGTGCGAACGACGGGATCGCCAGAACGACGGCGTCGAGCGATTCGTTCTGGTAGAGCCGATTATGATCCGTGTATACCGTCGCGCCACGCGTTTCCGCCGCTTCGCGAGCGGCTTCCTCGTCGAGATCGCAGATCGCCACGATACGGACGTTGTCGTGATGGTCGAACTGTTCGAGCAGGCGCTGGCCCATGATGCCGGCGCCGACGCAGGCGAGATCCATACCAGCAATAACCCATTCGAATACAAATAAGCGTGCCGCCCGACGAGATTTGCCGATCGGCGGGCCCGAAAGCGGGTTGCGGATCGAAACGGCGGGTGGCGTAGTCGTTCGACCGCCGGGACTTGCTAGTCCGACGGGGAGATGTGGCCGCGCTTCAGGCCACGGTACGCACCGCGGTACGCCTCCCAGTCATTGGTCTCAGTGTTGAAATCGTAGTCTTGGGTGTTGCCGAAGGTTCCGGTCTGCACCTCGACGAGGTTGACTCCGGGCAGATGGAAGTTCCAGTACCACGAGAACGTCTCGGCGATCTCCTGGTTGCGCTGTTCGTCATTGACGCTTCGCCACTCCTGGTCGAGTTCGAAGAGATTGACCTCCTCGGTCGACCCGGAGAGATCCTCCTGGCCGACCTCCGTCGGCACCTCGACGACGATCTCGCGGCCGTTATACGGTGATCTCGTCTCGCCAGCGTCGAGCGCCTGCTCGATGTCGACAGTTTCGCCGAGCTCGTTGCCCGCCGTGTGGTTGTGCCGGAAGTAGTAGAACGGGTGTGCGATCTGTCCGCCGTGATTCTCGATCGTCAGGTCGAAGTCGACGTTGTTCGATTTCCGATCGTTGTACGTCGCCGACTCAAGGACGTTGAAATCGATCTCGAAGCCGAAGTTGATGAGTTGATCGGAGATTGTTCGGGCGAGGTTCGTCCGGAAGTCCGGGAGGACCAGCTGCAGTGAGACGAGATCGCCGTCCTCGTCGACCCATTCGTCGCCCCTGAGTTCGTATCCGGCTTGTTCCATCAGTTCCGTCGCGCGCTCCTCGTCATCCTGAACCGGATAATCGATATAGGACTCGACGTAGCTATCGTCGAGCCAGTTCTCGGTTACCGCCGATGGGAGTCCGGTCTGTGCCTCCCGTGGGACGCTCTCGGTATTGTAGTTCGTCGAGATGTGTTCGAGGTTCAGGACGTGCGCGATCGCTCGTCGAACCTCACGTCGGCGGAGGTGTTCAGCTCCTGGCCCCTGCCCAAAGAACTCGAGTTTTCGCATGAACGTATCGTTGTAGACGGTGATGTTGTCCATGGAGTTGGGCGCCGTTCCTTCGCCGACCCACTGCTGGAGCAATCCGAAACCGAAGTCGACGACGCCGCCCTGAATCCGCTGCGCGAGGGCGTCGTCCTGTGCGAGTACGAACTCGAACTCGTCGATTTCGATCTCGTCGGCGTAGGGGTGGTCCTCAAACAGTTCGCAGTAGATCCCCTCCGTGTCGTAGTCGACGATCTCGAACGGCCCGTTCCCGAGTCCTTCGTCCATGACCGTCGAGATATGCAGCGGCATCTCCTCAGCCATCTCCTCTTGAATCTCCAGCCGTTCGTCGTGGTCCGCCGCATCCTGGAGTTCTTCCGCCCACGGCTTGAACTTGTCCCGATGGACGCGTTGCATCTCGCCGAGGTAGCCACCCAGCTGGTACTGGACCAACTCGGGGTTCTGGGGTTCCTTGTACACCCGGGTGAGTGTCATCTCGTCTTCGAGAATTAGTTCCTCGATGTCGCTGCCGTCTCCCTGGAAGAGGCGAGCGCACTCCTCGTACCAGTACTTGTCCTCGGCGGTGACCTGGTCGCCGTTCCACCAGTACCAGCCCTCCTCGAACTCTACGGTTACCGCCTGTTCGTCCGGATCGTACTCCCAATCGCTGATCTGCTCGAGCGTCATCGAGCCGTCAGCATAAAATCGCTGAACCGGCTCGAGGAGCATCCACGACTGCGACCACGGGTATCCCGTCGCCCAGGAATTGAAATTGATCTCGTCCGGGATCGTCGGCTGCCACGAGGAGATCCCACCTTCTCCTCTGCCTTCTTTTTCACCACCCATGCAGCCAGCGACCCCCGCCGCGACCATCGCCGAACTCGCGGCGAGCATCTGTCGCCGCGTCAGGAACTCTTCGGCAGAGTCCACGGTTCCGTGTCTGTCACTACTTGGCATACAAAACTATCATTACAAGTCATAGGTTAAATATTTTTCTCGGGTTCGCACGTTCGGACCGACAGTACATTCACTTCGGAGAGACGTGACCCCGTTTCACGCCGCAATGTCATCACAACCTGCGGGAAAATATACGCGGTATCAGTTATCCATTCACTCGCTAGTGGCAGAATTACGGGTTTCCCGCCGACTCCCGACGCTAGACCGGATAGACGCCGGATCAGTCCCGTCGAAACCACGTCAACAGCACGTAAAACGATCCCGCGGAGACGATTGCAGTGATCCCAAACACGCCGAGTATCCCAGCGATGACACCGTCCTGACTAGTGAACCGGAAGGGGAGCTCGAAAACGGCGCCGATGAGCAGCAGGAGGACGCCGATCGCCACGATCGACAGCAGGAGCGATCCCCGAAGTATCTTGAGAATCCTGTACAGTGGTTCGTCCGTCTGACTCGGGTCGCTCTCCGAAGCGGTTGCCATTGTGTCTGCTCTACGTTCTGTAAGATTCGATATAAAACTTTGTACGCCGTTATCGAGTTCGGTCGGCGAGACGAGATCGATCGTCGCAAAGATTAATATGTGTTGTGACAAACCATGTCACAGTGAAATACCGATGTACCAGTCCGCCGAAGAACCGAGAGACGAGAAGCGACCGATGGCCGGTAGCTGAACCATGACGCGAACCGAAACAGAACTCGAGATTACGCACGACGACCGTAGCTCGCACGACGTCATCCTTGAGGTACGCGACGTGGACGTGACCTTCGACATGGAACGGGGCACCTCTCGTGTCCTCGATGGCGTGAGATTCGATGTCCACCGGGATGAGATGCTCGGCATCGTCGGCGAGAGCGGGAGCGGCAAGTCGATGTTCGCGTCGGCTCTGCTCAACGCTGTCGTCGACCCCGGCCAGACATCCGGCGAGATCATCTACCACCCGCCCGACGGCGAACCCGTCGACGTGCTTTCGCTGAGCGAATCCCAACTCGAACGGTTCCGCTGGGAGGAAATCTCGATGGTGTTCCAGGGAGCGATGAGTTCGTTCAACCCGACGATGAAGATCCGGGAACATTTCGAGGAGACGATCAGAGCCCATGGGGAGGACATCGAAGAGCGGATGGAGCACGGGTGGCAGTTGCTCGCGGATCTCTATCTCGATCCAGAGCGGGTCTTCGACTCGTACCCGCACGAACTGTCCGGTGGGATGAAACAGCGGACGCTCATCGCACTGAGCCTGATTCTCGAGCCGAAGGTCCTCGTGATGGACGAGCCGACCGCGGCCCTGGACCTACTCATGCAGCGATCAATCATGAGTCTCCTGGGGAACCTCCAGGAGGAATACGACCTGACAATCGTCTTTATTACCCATGATCTGCCGCTCGTCGCCGGACTGGCTGATCGGCTCGCCGTCATGTACGCCTTCGAGTTCGTCGAGTACGGTCCGAGCGAGCAAGTCATTCGCGACGCCGCTCATCCCTACACGCGGGCACTGTTAAAGTCGGTGCCGAGCGTGGACGCATCGTTGGAGGATATGCACCCGATCGAGGGCGAGAGTCCGGACCCGGTCGACGCACCGAGCGGGTGTTCGTATCATCCGCGCTGTCCGCTCGCGACCGTGGAGTGCACGCAGGCGGATCCCGACTATCACGAGTTCTCCGAGGAACGAGGGGCAGCCTGCTTCCACTGGGAACAGTCGGGCGACGAGATCGAGTACGCACTCGGCGTCGATCCGGATGAATTTCCGGAGTCCACCGCGGCGTTCGAGTCCGAGGAGGAGACCGTTGTCTCGCTGGACGACGTCGACGTCCACTTCGAACAGACGGGACTCATCGACGAACTGTTCGGCAAGGAGAGCGTGGTCCGGGCGGTCAACGACGTGTCGATCGAGCTGCGGGAAAACGAGGTCGTCGCCCTCGTCGGCGAATCCGGGTGCGGGAAGACGACCCTCGGAAAGACCGTGATCGGACTCCAGGAGCCGACGGCTGGCTCCGTCAGCTACCGCGGTCAGGACGTCTGGGAGGCGAAAGCCGGGAGCGGTGACTACGAGTTCGACGACATCCGGCGCGCCCTCCAGATCGTCCACCAGGATCCGGGAAGTTCGCTGAACTCTTCCCGGACGGTCCGTGCGAGCCTGTCGGCGCCGCTGAAGCGGTGGCGGCCGGACCTCGGTCCGAGCGACCGGGAAACGGTGATCTATAATCTGCTCAAGCGCGTCGGCATGAAGCCGCCTGAGGACTACGCGGCGCGATTCCCCCACCAGCTCAGCGGCGGCGAGAAACAGCGCGTCGTCCTCGTCCGCGCGCTCCTGATGAGTCCTGACCTCATTCTCGCCGACGAGGCAGTAAGCGCGCTCGATGTCTCCTTGCGGGTCGAGATGATGGACCTGATGCTCGACCTCCAGGAGATGTTCGACACGTCGTACCTATTCATCTCTCACGACTTCTCGAACGCACGCTATCTCACCGAGAAGTCCGACGGACGGATCGGCATCATGTATCTCGGCAACCTCGTCGAGATCGGGCCGGCACAGGAGATCATCCACGACCCGAAACACCCCTACACCAAGGTGCTCCGGTGGGCGACGCCACCGCTCGATCCGGACGAGGCCAAGGAAGCGAACGCCACTGATCCGCCGATCCGAGAGATCGACATTCCGGACCCGACCGACCCGCCGAGCGGCTGTCCGTTCCAGACGCGGTGTCCTGATGCCCGCGAGGTCTGTACCCGAGAGGTTCCCGAACTGCAAGACACCGAAGGGGCCGCTCGCGTCGCCTGCTTCCGCGAGGACGACGATCACGAGTACTGGGCGAGCGAACCGGTCGAAAGCGACACCGTCTCGCTCAAGACGGAGAGCAAAGCCGACTGAATCGACCGAAGATTTTTGCTACCGTGACGATATCGCAGAGGTAGATGAGCAGAAAATACGACAAGACGTACCTCGATCACCTCTGTGATTACGAGAGCGCGTGGCGGATGCTGTTTACGTTCTCGTCCGGTCTGCTCGGGCTCATGATCATCTGGCTCGTCGTCGCCGACTCGGGCAGTGAGACGTTCGTCGTTGCATTCATGAACGTCGCAGGACTCTCCGCCCTCACGGCACTGAGCGGCGGGCTCTTGTGGCGGTGTCGGTAGTGTCCTGCGGATGCGAAAATTCACAGAAGGACAAAATATATCACCACTGGAACGAGATACCATACCATAGTAGATGAGATACTTTGTCAAGCGGGTCGTTCACGCAGCTGTGACGCTCGTCTCCGTGACGACGATCACGTTTGCGCTCTTTCGGCTCATGCCGGGCAATCCCTCCCAGGCGATGCGCGCCCAGTTCGAGGCAGATATGGAAGCGGGTGGCGGGACGGCTGATCCCGAAGTGCTCGACGCGATGGTCGAACAGCACATCGGGTTCAATCCGGACCAGCCGTGGTACGTCCAGTACGCCGAGTACCTGCAGGATATCATTCTCTACCAGGACTTCGGCCAGTCGTACTTCTACAACGAACCCGTGTTTGACATCCTGTTCACGGCGATGCCATGGTCGATCTTCATCAGCGTCTACGGCCTGGCGCTCGGCTACACGACGAACATCCTCCTCGGAGCGGCAATGGCCTACAAGGAAGGCTCGCGTTTCGACAACTACGCGACCGTGCTCGCGACGTTCCTGAACTCGGTGCCGTACTACGTCGGCGCGATCCTCTTCCTGGCATTCTTCGGCTACGAACTCGGGCTCTTCCCGACCGGCGGCCGGTATAACACGGATCTACAGACGGGTCTAAACGTCCGGTTCATGGCGAGTATCTCCTACCACGCCGTCCTGCCGGTGATGTCTAGTTTCATCGTCGGGTTCGGCGGCGGTGCCCTCTCGATGCGAGGGAACTCCATTCGAATCCTGGGAGAGGATTACCTCCGGGTCGCGCGACTTCGTGGGATCAGTTCGACGCGTATCGCGACCCGCTACGTTGCGCGCAACGCGATCCTGCCGCTGTACACCCAGATGATGATCGGCATTGCCACGGTGTTCTCGAGCAGCGTCTTACTCGAGTTCATCTTCACGTATCCCGGTGTCGGCTGGTACACCTACGACGCGGTCATGCGTCGGGACTATCCACTGTTGATGGGGTCGTTCCTCTTCTTCACGATCGTCACGCTCATCGGCATCCTCATCGCCGAGTTCACGTACGGACTCGTCGACCCACGGATCGGTTCAGGTGATCACAGTGAGTCATACTAACGAATCAGGTTTCGAAACGGACGAACAGCTCACGGATGAACAACTGTTCGGCCACCTCGCCGAGGATGACATCGTTTCCCTCTCGAGACGGGAACGATTCGAGCGGATCTTGGATGCGTACTTCCTCGCGCCGGGACGGGTCGCCTGGGACGACTGGCGAACGCGAATCGGAATCTTGGTCGTCACCCTGTTCGTCTTCTTCGGGACGATTGGGCCGCGACTGGTCACGCCGCCGGCGACGAACCAGGCACCGAACAACCTCCAGCCGTTCGACGGTGGCGTCGCCGCCCTCTGGGAGGAGGGTGGCTGGATCGATATCGGCGTCGACCACCAGCTGTCCATGGGGCCGATCTCCGTCCCGGGGATCGACATCCGGTATCCGCTCGGCGCCGACAACTACGGGACGCCGATCGGACGCAACCTCATCCACGCGACGCCGGACATGCTAGAGATGGTGGTCGCCGGCGCGATCGTCTCTGTCGGTCTCGCCGCGATCTTTGGGATCACGGCCGGCTACAAGGGCGGAAAGACGGACGAGTTCCTCATGTACATCACGGACATCGTCATGACGATGCCCGGCCTGCCGCTGCTCATCGTGATCGTAGCGATCTGGTCTCCTCGCCAGGCGTGGCTCATCGGGGTCGTGCTGGCGATCGACGCCTGGCCGGGGCTCGCGCGGGCACTTCGCTCCCAGGTTCTGACCCTCCGTGAGGAGTCGTACGTCGAGGCCTCCCGGACGATGGGCCTGCCCTCGCGGACGATCCTTGCCAGGGACATCTCGCCACAGTTGATGCCGTACATCCTCATCAACTTCGCCAACGCGGGCCGCCAGGTCGTGTTCGGCTCCGTCGCGCTGTACTTCCTCGGTGTCCTCCCGCTTACGACCGCGAACTGGGGAATCATGATGGACACCGCGTACTCCGAGGCCCACGCGCTGGTCAACCTGAGTAACTTCTACCAGATCTTCTGGCCGATGGCCGCGGTCGTTGTTCTCTCGTTTGGGTTGATCCTCTTTGCACAGGGTATGGACCGCGTGTTCAACCCGCGTATCAGGGCCCGACACGCGAAGAAGGTCGGCAGCGACGAAGAGCAGATCAACTGATCAGTCCTGTTCCCCGTTCATCGTAGAATTTCGAGCCGTTCAAGCGAGTTCGCTCGCCTACGAGAGCGTCGCCCGAATGCGATCGACCACGTAGTCGGCCTCCTCGTCGGTGAGACACATCGGGTTGACCGTGAACTCCTCGGCGTCCAATCGATCGGCGCCGACGAACACGCGCGGGGTCTCTCGCCGGAGCGATTCGACGAGTCTCGTCGCGTCGGTCGCCGCGCGGCCCGAGTCGACGGTCGCAACCACCTGGGCGACGGCGTCGGTCTTGTCCCCGCCCTCGAGTTGCGTCTCGAGTCCCGTGATATCGGCAAGTTCCGCTGCGAGATGTTCCGCCCGCTCGTTCCATTTTCGGAGGCAGTCCCCGTGGTCCTCCTCGAGGAACAACTCGAGCGCGCGGATCAGGCCGACGATTTCCTCCTTGCCGACTTTCATCGAACGACCGATTCCCTGGCGTGGCACGCCCGGTAGCTCGTCAGTGGCAAGAAGATCGGCTGGCGGATCGTACACTGCGTCGGCCGCGTGCATGTCGAGGTGCTGGCAGGCGACTGATCGGATCAACGCTTCGTCGCCGGCGAGGATGCCCGTTGACTGGGGGCCACGAATTGCCTTCCCGCCGCTGAACGCGACGAGATCAGCGCCCTGCTCGACGAATCGCGAGAGGTTCTCGGCCGGCGGGAGCTCCGCCGCCGCGTCGACGATGACCGGCACGTCCTGGTCGTGGGCAATCTCGCAGACCGTTTCGAGCGGTGGCTGCGTGTAGGGTTTCTCCATGTAGGCGACGGCGGCGGTGTCGTTCGTGATGGCTGCCTCGATCTCCCAGGGCTCGACGTTTTCCGAGCCGGTGCCGAGGTGGTGGTCGTTCGTCCCGATGTCGACAATCGTCGCTCCGGGCAGGCGAAGGGCGTGATCGTAGCCGTTCCGGTGGGTCCGCGGCATGACGATCTCGTCCGCCACACCCTCGGTATCGGGGAGTCGAGCCATCACCTCGAGATCGTCTCCGGAAAGACACGCCGCGGCGGCCATCGACAGCGCGGCGCTCGCACCGCTAGTGACGTAGCCGGCGTCGGCGCTGGTCGCCTCGGCGACGAGTTCCGAGGCGCGCTGTTGCAGGTCCGAGATGCGGACGAACGAACGGGAGGCGTCGCGCATCGCGTCCGCCGCCTCCTCGCGCATCAGCGACCCGCTGATGCGGGTCTTCGTCCCGGTCGCGTTGATGACGGTCGGGACCTCGAGATCGTCGTAGATCGTCGCCTTGTCAGGCACTCCGAATCACCGACTGCGATCGAACTGACATACTTACTCGGTTCGAAAACGGACCGGAAAAACCTTCCGCCGTCGGGTGGGGGTTCAATTCCCAATGGAGATCGGTTCGCGAAGCGACCCAGTGGTCGGTAAATTTCACTCAGGACTTATGTAACCGAAGCTTATTTTATTGGTTACGGTGATGTGATCATTGATGACACGAGACATACGTGACCAGGTCGATAGCCCCTGGTCTCGAGAGCGATTGTGTTCGGTAGCCAATAGCGGGGATGCGTTTGATCTGTCGCGACGATCGATACTTGCGACAACGGGTGCCGGAGCGCTCGGCGGACTCGTCTCGATCGGCGACACCGCCGCAGCGGCCGAGAACGACGAGTGGTATCACCTGAAGACTCGGCCAACGATGTGGACCGAGAAGATGCGGACGAACGCGCAGACGAATATCGATCGGTACGACTGGGCCGAGAGCCAGCGCGACAGCGCGGTCAGCGAGGCCGACACGCGCCTCGAACAATATGGGCCGGACCTCGAGAGCCTCTGGAAGCTGGTCACGTCCCAGAAGATCCCTCGCGGCGGCGGCGAGACGTTCGAGCGCCGCATCCTTGGCGGACACAGCCAGCCCGGAACGGACCGTCTCTGGAAGATCGAGACGACGGTTGAGAACCCCCACGGAGAGGAGAACCTGATCGTGCCGACGAACGACTTCGGGGCCTACCGGAACAGCGGGCTGGACGACCGCGGCATGTTCGATCCTGAGCTGGCCGACGATTCCCTGCTGGTCAACGAGGAACACCCCGAGATGGGCGAGGGCTGGGGCGTCGACGACGGCTGGGGCTGGCACGACCAGGACGACGATCTCGGCGGTGGCGCGGGGAACCGCTGGAACTTCGTCGCGTACTACAACCACTGGTTCACGTGGCGACCCGGCGGGATCAGACGACTCGTCAACGCCCTCGTCGACGCGTACCTGCTCACCGAGGAGTCGGAATACGCGATCGCCGGCCTGGTCGTCCTCGACCGGATCGCCGATGTCTACCCCGAGATGACGATCTGGGACTACCAGCGCGGAGAACACGGCTTCTGGAACAATTCCGGCGGCCGCCAGACCGGTCGTATCATCGGCTCCCACTGGGAAGGCAATCTTGCACGCAATCTGCTGGTCGCCTACGACGCGTTCTTCCCCGCACTTGATGATGCCGAGGCCGCGGACGCAGTGGTTGACTTCCTCGAGACCAAAACCGACGAGTATCCCGACCTGCCGGAGAAGGACTCGGTCGCGAAGATCCGCGAGAACATCGAGGAGAACTACCTCCAAGAGATGCTTCCGGCTGCGAAGGAATCGGACATGGCTCCGGGGCGAGGACAGCTGTCGGCGGTTACGATCTCCGCGCGCGTCCAGGACGACACCCGCGAGAACGGCTACACGCGAGAGGCGCTCGAGTGGGTATTCCAGCCCGGCGACGAGTATTTCGACGGCGATCAGTGGAACGAAGAGCCCGAGAACTGGTACACGACCGGCGGGAACGTGCTCGCACCGATCGTCGACGAGTGCGATCGCGACGGCTACTGGCACGAGGGATCGCTGGGGTACAACCGGATCCGGATGTCGTCGATCCAGCAGGTGGCCGAGAACCTGGAGGGGTACGACGGGTTCGATGGCGCCGACCTCTACCAGCACCCGAAGTTCCAGAACGCACTCAAGATCAATGCCGACCTGCTCCTGCTCGACGAGTTCTCGCCCGCACTCGGCGATACCCACCACCCCTCGAGAACCGAGTGGAGCCAGAGCGCGGTGTCCGAAGGGTACGAGACGACGGAACGGCCGATCTTTGCCAAGCTCTGGCACTACTCGAACGGCTACTCGACGGCTGGCATCCGGGGATCGATCTACGAAGCCGAACCCGAGGGGCTTGCCGACGATATCCAAGCGGTCATCGACGCGGACGGACCGCTCGACCTGTCTAGTCAGAACCTCGCCGGGTTCGGCTTCGCCGCGCTTCGCGACGGCACAAATCACGAGATCGGGTCCATCGGCGAGACCCACGACACCTCTGCGCTGTTCGTCGAGGCCTCCGCACCCGTCGACGACAGCTTCGAGGAAGCCATCCAGTTCGAGGCGACCAAGGCCGGCGAGTGGTGGTCCTTCGAGTTCGACGTCGACGAGGCGGCGGAGTACGAACTCGAGATCGAGACGCTGTTCGTCGATACGTACGGGATCTACGAGCTGTACGTCAACGACGAGTACATCGCCACGGTCGACTTCATGGCCGACGGGACCGGGCAGGAGACGCTCGCGTACCCGCTCGACCTCCAGGCGGGCACCAACGAGATGCGCTGGGAGTGTATCGGCCGTAACGAGGACGCGAACGGGTACAGCATGGCGCTATACTACCTGACGGTGCTCGACGAGGGCGACCGGGAACAGCGGGACGCTGCTGACGAGATGGGGAACGCCAAGCGCGCCGTCTGGATGTACTACGGTCGTAACGGGAACGGGGCCGGCGGGACGACCCACGCCCATCGGGACGCGTTACAGATCGGCGTCGCGGCCAACGAGATGGAGCTCTCGCGCGACCTCGGCTATCCAGAGGCGACCGGCGACCACCCGCCGCGGCTGTTCTTCACGGACAATACGATCAGCCACAACACGGTTGTGGTCGACGAGCGCGGACAGGACCACCACTGGGTCGGCGTCCCGCGCCACTTCGACGGGAACGACGAGCGGGTGAGCCTGGTCGACGTTGAAGCACCCCACGTCTACGAGGAAACCGACGAATACCGGCGGACGATCGCCACGATCACGGTTGACGAGGAGCACTCCTACGCAATCGACTTCTTCCACGTCGACGGCGGCGACGATCACCGCTTCAGTTTCCATGCGACGGAGGCGGATGTCTCTACCGAGGGACTCGAGCTCGACGCCCAGAACGGCGGAACGTTAGCTGGCCCGGATGTCCCGTACGCCGACGACAACTATAACCAGGCTCGCTCGCCGAACTCGGCGGGCTCCGGCTTCAACTACTTCGATACCGTCGAGCGCGACGCTGATCCCGACCGGCAGGTTGTCGTCGACTGGGACGTCGCGGACCACTTTAACCGCCGCGACGACGACGCCGAGGACGTCCACCTGCGTCTAACATCGTTCGGCGAGTTCGACGAAGTTACCCTCGCTGACGGCTACCCGCCGCACAGTCCGGAAAGCACCGCCCCGGAAGACAGTCTGCGCTACGTGTTCCTCAGCCGGCACGGTACGGACCTCGAGACGACGTTCACATCCGTACTCGAGCACTACGAAGGCGACCGCGTCGTCGAATCGATCGAGGACGTTCCGGTCACCGGCGATAAGAGTCGCGCCCTCAAACTCGAACTCGCGACCGGACGCACCGACTACGTCGTCCGTACGGACGGGCAACCGAACCCGGTCACCGTCGACGACACGTTCAGGTTCCAGGGCTTCTTCGGCGTCTACTCGCTCGAGGACGGCCAACCCGAGTACGCGTACGTCCACGACGGGACGCTGCTCGCCCCCGTCGGCGGCGAGCCGCTCGTGCAGGAATCGACCGGACAGGTGCGAGGATTCATCGAGGACTTCACGCGCGGCATGAGCCTCGAGAACGAACTCGACCTCCGAATTGCAAACGACCGAGACGAACTCGATCGGCACGCGGGGTTCGTCTACGTCGACAATGACGATTCGAACCAGTGGCGTGGACCACCAACCTCGGAGATTCCCATCCTCGAGGGACCGCGAGCCCCCGACAACGGTGCGTACCCGATCGAGGACCTGGAGACCGGTAACGGGAACACGGTGACCATCGATGTCGGCGAGCGGACACTCGTCCGGCAGTTCGAGGATCCGGACCAGCTCGAGGACGGCGGTTACGAGCACATCATTACGGAGAACGACGACATCAGAATCCCGCTGACGTCGACCTGGTCGCGGGAGTAACCCTCATCTCTCCTCCCTGGTCGTTTCGAGACGCGCTTTTTCGACCCGAGAACGGCTTCCTACGACATTCGACGGAGGTACTCGAGGTCGGTCTCGATCGCCCGGCGGTAGGGGCGATCGTCGGCGACGAACTCGACGTTTACGAAGCCGGAGAAGCTGGCGTCCTCGAAGATCCCGAGCAGTTCCTCGAGGTCGAAGAAAGCGTCTTCGAGCGGGCAACGGTCGCGGGAGCCCCGTTTCGGAACCGCCTGGACGTGTACGTTATTCGAGAGCGGCGCGAGGTTGCGGGCCGTCTCGACCAGCTCGTCGGGCTCCATCGAGAACGTGGGCTGCCAATTGAGCCAGCAGTTCTCGCGGTCGACCGCCTCGAGAAGCCGTCGCGCGCCTTCGCCGTCGTTCGTGAGCGTGTTCGCGTGCTTCTCGACTGTGACGTCGATCCCCCGATCGGCCGCGAGGCGGCTCGTCCGCTCAAGATCCGCAACCGCCTGCTCCCAGTGTGCCTCGTCGTGGTTACCGTACTCCTGGCTGCCGGCCCAGACGCGGATCAGGTCCGCGTCCAGTCGACGCGCGATCTCGAGTTCACGCTCGACCGTCTCGCCGAAGTCGGGTGAGCCGACGCGCAGGTACGAACTGTAGACAGGGATCTCGATGTCCGCTTCGCGGGCGGTCTCGCGGATTGACCGACACGTCTCCGGATCGCCATTGTCGACATGGTCTTTGCCCCACACTTCGACGCCGTCGTAGCCCGTCTCGCCGGCCTGGCGAATTACGGCATCGACGCTCGCGTCCTGGTTCGAGATCGTACAGAGTCCGATCTGCATGAGAAACGCGTGAGTGCGAGCGGGCTAAACTGTTTCGTCGGCCGACGGGCGGCGGTACCGCGAGAGGTCGCCGTCCCAGTCGATGTCGCGGTCCTCGAGTGCCGGCAGCAGTTGCGGAATATCGAACTCACCGACGATCCCGTGGACGTTCAGCCGGTGATCGACCGGAATCTCCGCGGTTGTAGCCTGCTCGTGGAACGAGGGGAACGGTTCGACGGCTGATACCGTCCGGATCGACGGCTCGATGACCGCCGTGAGCAATGCCTGGATCCCCCACGGACCGCGACCCTCGATCGCGAGTTCCGTGTTACCCTCGTCGAGTCGAGAGCGGAGGTACTCGATCGTACGGAGGATGTCGAACGTCTGCAGCGCGAGCAGTGACGTGCCGAGCATCAGCGCGTCGGAGGCGAGCTTGTACACGGTGCCATGGTAGTCGTAGTAGTCGCCGCCGTTCTGCAGCCGCGTGTTGACGTCGCGTGCGCAAACGCCCCCGACGCCGCGAGGGTCGGTGACGACGACGGTGCCGTGTTTGCGCGCGAGCGCCGCGACCTCCTCGCGGCGCTCCTCAATCTCGTCGGTCCCCTCCTCGAGCAGCAGGACGAGCGGCTCCTCGGTTCCGCCGTCGTCGACGGTCGCGACGATCGCCGTGACGATGACCTCCCGCTCGCTCGGGAAAAACACTTTCTCCCACGTTACGTCGCCGTTGCGCTCGGTCTCGATCGTCCGCGGGTACAGATCGGGTCGGTCGCGCTCGAGATCGAACCGGTCGACGAGGCGTTCGCGGAGCTGGCAGGTGTAGTTGTCCGTGTCATCGACCGTCGGAGCCGTCGCCGCCTCCGGAGCGGTCTCTGCGAGGAACTCCCGGTTGAGATCAACGACAGTTCGGCCGTCGGGATATGCATCCCTGACCTCGCCGGCCTCGGTGCACCGAAGTCGCTCCCGATCCTCGGTCGAGGGATCGTCTGTCTCGAACGTCGGCGGCTCCCCGGCCAAGTGCCGTCGGAACCAGTTGACCGTCGCCTCGCGTAACTCCGGGCCGAACCCGTGGGTCGAGTCGGCGACCGTCAACTCGAGCGCGTCGCCCGCCTCGTAGAGGTTGTACAGACTCGAGGCGCGCTCGTAGGACTGGTGGGTGCCCTCAATGCAGAGGAAATCGGACTGCGAGGCCCCGATCAGCGCGGGCTTCGGTGCGAACGCCAGCAGGAAGTCGTCGTAGCGGGGGCCGCGATCGATCGCGCGGTGGATGATCTGCTCGCCGTCCTGACCTTGCCCGGTCCGCATGTAGGCCTCCTTCGAGGTGATAAAACAGCACGGCGCGGCGGCGGCGATCCGGTCGTCGGCCAGCATGAGGTAGCTGGTCTGCATCCCGCCGCCGGAGTTGCCGGTCACGCCGAGGCGGTCGGCGTCGACCTCAGGGCGGGACTCGAGGTAGTCAAGCGCGCGGATCCCGTCCCAGACGAAGTAGCGCGCGACGTTCGCGCCGGCGAACATACACTGACGGGCGAGGTAGGTGTGCTCGAGCGTGTTCACCCGCGGGTAGTCCCGCGAGTCATCGGAGATTGGAATCGCCTCCGCCTCGGGGTCGTAGAACTGGTGGCGCTCGCCTTGGCCGATCGGATCCATCGCGAGGACGACGAAGCCGTTGCGCGCGAGGTCGATACACCCCTGCTGGTAGCCGTCGGCGGTCTTCGCGGTGGCGGCGTGGCCGCAGACGAACAGGACCGCAGGACGAGGATCGTCGGCAGAAGCACTCTCAGGGACGTAGACGTTCGTCGTCACGTGAAAGCCGGGGAGACTTTCGAAAATCACCGTCTCAACCGCGTACCCGTCGTACTCGAGTCGACCGGTCCGCGTCGCGTTCAGGTCCGTCCGCTCCTCGGGCAGGCCTCCGATCGCCTCGAGGAAGTCCTTGCGGACACGCTCGCGGTGTTCCTCGGCCGCCGCGACCGAGTCGATTGCCTCCCGACGCTCGTCGCCGCGCTCGAATTGCGGTTCGGCCAGCCGCCGGAGGTACCGCGGCAGCTGGTTCTCTACGTCGTAGTAGCCGTCGACGTTCTCGTCGAACTGTCTCATTGAACGGTCCGATACTAGCAGTAGGACGGATTATAAGTTCGGGTCCTCAGGGGCGGTCGATCACGCCGCGCCCCTCCCGGTCGGCGACCCCGACGAGCCACTCGAGACAGTCTCGGTACGCCGCCGCCGTCTCCGGATAGACCACCTCATCCGCTTCCGAAAGCGACCCGAGCGTCTCGAGGGTGTCTTCGTAGTCGTCGCGGGCCTCGCGCGGGGACCGATCCCTGAACGAGCGGTGCGCGTGGGCCGGCGGTGAGGGGGCGTTCTCCCCCTCCGTCGGGATGATCATCCCGCCGAGTTCGCGGTAGATATCGAAGCCAGCGGGGACGAACGGGCCGAGCGCGTGTCGCGTCAGCGCTGTCGCGAACGATCGACGGTCCGCGATCGGGTCGGGGTTCCAGAGTCGGTCGGCAAAGACGGGAATCGCCGACGGAAGCGCGCGTTCGAAGTACTCGCGGGTTTCCTCGGCAGCGGGCTCCCACGCCAGGAGTTCGCCGCCGATCACCTGTTCCGCTCGTTCGTCCGGAATGGACGGGCGACTCCGCGGTTCCCAGCCGAGCAGATATTCTTCCGAGATCCATCCGTTGACGTAGGCTGCGTAGACGTACGAGTTGACGACCTCGAACTCCTCCTCGAGGAACCGCTCGAGGCTGCACCCCTCGACGGGACCGCGTCCATTCCCGGCGACGCGCCAGAACTGCACCAGCGCGTCCCGCGGCACGTCCGGCGCTTCGGCGATATCGATCTGGTCGTTCCAGCACATCAGCCGGCGGTCGTTCGCCTCGAGCGTCTCGTGGAGCCGGCGGACGAACTCGTAGAAGTGCTCGGCGACCGTCTCCGACCCCTCGCGGACCATCCGTTCTCGGCACCGCGAGCACTCGTTCCACGAGCAGTTCATCGCCCACTCGTCGCCACCGACGTGGACCGTCTCGAAGGGGAACAGCTCGATCACTTCCCCGAGCAGCGTCTCCACGAACTCGTCCGTCCGCGTCGTTCCGAGACACAACGTCCCGTCGCTAGGCTTGCCATCCTCGACGGTGCACTGAAGTTCGGGATACGTCTCGAGGACGTGACCGGCGTGGCCGGGAACGTCGACCTCGGGGAGAATTTCGATCCCGCGGCGGCCGGCGTACTCGATCAGGTCCTCGATCTCTTCGGAGGAGTACGCCGGTCGATTCTCGCCGTCGGGGCCGCGGTTCAGTTCGGGAAACGCCTCGGACTCGAGGGCGTACGATTCGTGATCGAGCAGATGGAGGTGAAGTCGATTCAGCTTCGCCCGGGCGGCCTGGTCGATCCGCCGTTTGACGCGTTCGAGCGGGAGAATACCCCGCGCCGGATCGAGCATGAACCCTCGCCACCGGGTCGCGGGCCAGTCTCGGATCTCGCCGGCCGGAAACCGCCAGTCCCCATTACGCCGTTCGAGACCCCCGACGATGGTCTGACAGCCGTGTCGAAGGCCGTCGGCCGTCGGCGATCGAACGATGATCCCGTTCCCGTCGGCCTCGAGGACGTACCCTTCCGAGTCGTCGACCAAACTCGAGGCAGCGTCGTCGATCGTCAGCCGAACGTCCGATTCCTCGTTCGACCTGACAACCCGTTCGTTCGTCTCGCGCTCGAGGAGGTCCGACAGCAGCGCGACGACCGCACCCGCATCGTTGTCCGTTCCAACCATGAATGGGGCCTCGAGACGGACCGCCTCGCCGGTCAGGTCCGCTCGACGCGGTCGGGGGACGATGTCGAGTTCGCGTGAAGGCATGTGATGGGTAGCAATGAAGACGGATGTCTTAATAGTTGTCTACTGGTCGGTTCTCGTGTACGTGCTCGGGCGACGGTTCGTGCTCGCCTTCGAGCCGTTCGAGCGCGCGCGTCGCGGCGTCGCGAACCGCCGGCTCGGGGTCGTCCGCCACGAGCACCTCGAGGTCGTCGACCGCATCCCCGTAGCCGGTTAGCCCGAGCGTCAGCGCCGCGTTCGCCCGAACCGGTGCGTGGTCGTCGGCGAGGAGCTCGTGAACGCGCGGGAGCAGCCCCTCGACAGACGAGGGATCGACCTGCGTGACGTAGGTGAGGAGGCCGATTCCGACCCCCCGGATTCCGGGATCGCGCCGCTTGAGGAGGGCCTCGATGTCGTCGACGACTGACCCGAGGGCTGCGCCGACAAGCTCTGGGTACTCACCGCCGACGGCGTTGAGCGCGTCCGCCGCGCGCCACGGAACGGGGTGGTCCGTGTCCGAAGCGAGGCGATCGACCAGTGCCGGGACGAACGGGGCCACCTCGTCGGAGTGGCCCTCGGCGAGCGACTCGAGCACCTCGCACGTTCCCGACCGGATCAGGTGGTGGTCGTCCTCGAGCAAAGCTACGACCTGATCGACGTAACCAACGATCGTCTCCGGCCGCTCGGCCGCAATCCGCGTGAGTCCGGCCATCGCCTGAACGCGAGTTGTCAACCTCCGGTCGCGTTCCGGGCCGACGCTCGACGACGCTCCCGGCGACGTGTCGGCCGGTGATTCCGCCGAAACGACTCTAGCGTGGCAGACGTCGAGGAGGAGTTCGACCGCCCCCGTCACCGATTCGGGGCGCTCGAGCCCGATCGTGGCCAGCGCACGGACCGCGGCGTCGCGACCCGGCTCAGCGGGATCGCTTCCGATCGCCTCGAGCGGCGAAACGAGCGCTTCGAACGACTCGGTATCCGCCCCCTGTATCGCCGCCCCCGCCGAGAGCGCCGCCCTGCGGCGGACGTGCGGATCGCCGTCCTCGAGCAGCCGCTCGAACGCGGTGACGGCGGCTTCGGACGCCTCAGGCCGGACGTCGAGCGTGGCCTCGAGACACTTCATCGCAAGTCGGCGCGTCTCCGGGTTGCCGAGCACGAGCAGTTCGACGACGTGCGCGAGCGAGATCTGCGCGGGATCGGCCGTTGCCGCGTCCAGGAGTTCACTCGCGCGGTCGGTCGCGTCTTCGCCGGGCGAGATCATGGTACGTCGTATCGAGTTCCGTGCCCCCTTATAACTGCCGTCGCCGAGCGGACGACCGCGTGACTCGGCGACGGAGAACCGAAGTAAAGGGGTCCGGTACCTATTTGTTGATACGTTCACAATCATTCTGGCACCGTGTCAGACTACGACATAGCATTCATTGGAACAGGACCGGAGCCGGACAACCCGGTGTGGGGCGAAAGTGCGGCGATGGCGTACCACCACGCGAGCGCGTACGACGGGGACGAGCGCTGCTCGCTTGTCGCTTGCGCCGACATCGTCGAGGAGAACGCGCTCGCATTCGCCGAGCGCAACGAGATCGATCCGGCGAACGTCTACACCGACTACGAGCGGATGCTTCGGGAGGTCGAACCCGACATCGTCAGCGTCTGTACGCCGGTGCCGACCCACGCCGACATCGTGATCGACTGCGCGAACGCGGACGGGCTGCGGGCGATCCACTGCGAGAAACCGATGGCCGATACCATGGCGGACAGCAGGCGCATGGTGGCGGTTTGCGACGAACGGGACATCCAGCTGACGTTCAACCACCAGCGGCGGGTCGCAACCCCGAGCCGGCGCGCAGCGGAGCTGGTCACGGCGGGCGACCTCGGCGAGGTCACCCGCGTCGAACTCGCGACGAAGAATCTCTTTGACGCCGGTACCCACCTCGTCGATCTCTGTAATTCCATTCTCGACGATCGTTCCGCGGCGTGGGTGATGGGCCAGATCGATTACCGTGAGGAGAACGTCCGTTACGGTGTCCACAACGAGAACCAAGCATTCGTGCGTTGGCAGTACGAGGACGGAACCGACGCCGTCATCGCGACCGGCGACGAGAACCCGTTCATCGACTGCGACGTTCGCGTCGTGGGGACCGAGGGCGTCCTCGAACTCAATCCCGACGGCAACGCCCAGATCCGGGTGCGGACGGCCGACGCCGCGGCGTGGGACGAAATCGACACGGGCGAGCCGCTGGCGGACATTCCGGCCGCAGTCGGCGACATTATTCGTGGCCTCGAGACGGACGCAGAGCCCCAGTTGGGCGCGCAGCGGGCGTTCGCGACGATGGAGATTATTTTCGGTTGCTACGAGTCGGTGCGCCGGCGCGAGCGCATGGAGTTCCCCCTCTCGATCGACGATAACCCGCTCGTCTCGATGGTCGAGTCGGGCGAACTCTCTCCCCGTCCGGCCCACGAGGAGGTCGCGCCGGACACCGACTCCTGACCGAGCGGCGCGGGACGCGAAGCTATCTGCGAGAGCGGCGTTCGTTCTTCCGACGCTCCGTGACGGTCGTTCAGTAGTACGGTTCGTAGTCGGCGAGGAACGACTCGCTGGCGACCTCGGCCGTCTCGAGCGCGCCGGTGTCGGGTGTCACCGGATCACCAGTCTCGAGGGCGGTCTGCACGCCGACTAGGAGCGTCCCCGCGTCGGTGACGCGGTTTCGGTCGTCGCGTTCACCGCGGACCGCCGCGAGGAACTCATCCAAGAACGGTTCATACATCTGCTCGAGTTCGGCGGTCGAACTTCCGATTTGGACGGTTTGCGTGCGTTCGCCGACCGTGAGGAAACCGAACGTGCCGTCGCCTTCCGGCCCGTCGAACCGGAGCGTCGCCGCGGAGCCGTCCGCGAAGTCGATCGTCGCGACCCGACCCGGGCCGTGATTCGGCGTCACCTGCGTCCAGTCGGTCCCCGCAAGCAGTCGAACGCTGTCGACGAGGTGAACGCCGTAGTAGAACGTATCTCCGTAGCCGACGGAGAACGCCGTGTCCGGCATCGTCTTGGCAAGCGACGAAACCGACGGGTGAAACGGGAGTGCCGAGCCGCCGAACAGCGGCGCGCCGCCGCGGACCGCCGCCCGCTCGATCGCGATCACGTCGGCGACTGATCCCGCCACCGGTTTGTCGACCATCGTCGGGACACCCGCTTCGAGGAACGGCACGGCGAGGTGACGGTGCCCGTTCCAGTCGACCGTGAGAACCATCGCCGCATCGACGTTGCCGATCATCGCGTGCGGATCGTCGTACCTGGTCGCACCGTAGCGCTCGCAGAACTCGCGCGTGTACTCGCTCTCGCGGACGTCACCGCCGTCCCAGACGGCCGTGACCGACGCGTTGGACCGGTTCTCGAGAATGCTTGCGAATGTTTCCGAGTGACTGGTGTCTAGTCCGAGTACCCCTAGCTCGATCATTGTAGATACGTCTACTTTCTTGATATATAATTCTGATTACTGCTGAAACGGATCTCGCCCTCGAACTCGGTGACAGAATGCGCGGGTCAACCGAACCAACGAGTCCGACGGTGCGACCGCGTCGTCGCGAACCGTCGTTGCGGCTCGCGACCGGGTAGCCTTGCGACCGGACCGGTTGAACGGCCGTGACGTTCTAGACGTGCTCCGTCGGCCAGATGTAGAACTGGAGCGGCAGTGTTGCCTCGAGGAACGGGTCCTGTTGTCGGAGCGTGCGCTTCCGATCGTGGAAGCCGAACAGCAAGCCCGTCATCGAAATTCGATCGAGCGAGAGATCGGGATCGTCGGCGACGCGCTCGACCGTCACGCGCCCCGGACCGTACGAGAGCCGAACAGTTGCCCCCTCTTCTTCGAGCGCCAGCGAGATTTCGCCGGTCTCGGTCCGATCCCCGTCGCGCCAGCGCCGCTCGAGCTGTCCCTCGAAGGCCTCGAGGAGTGCGGACAGATCCCGGATGTTCAGCTTCCGGTGCGGTCGCTGTTGCCAGAACCGGCTATGGCGGTGAAACACGTCGTCGAGCGGGTGACGCGGATGGACACAGGCCGTCAGATCGTTCAGGTCGTACATCGCGAGCACGTGGCCGAGCAGCGCCTCGAGGCCGTGTTCGGAGCCGCCGAATTCCTTTATCGTGCGGCTACGACTCTCCCGCGTGAGGCTGAGGTACGCTGGGTCGCTGTCGCCCTCGTACAGGAGCGTCTCGAGCCCGCGTTGGCCGAACGTAATCCGGCTTCGCTCCCGGTCGCGCCGAACGCGGTACGGTTCTTGGCCGTGGATCCCGCGGAGCACCTCGAGGTGTGCGTCCGATCCGTCGTGAGTTACGACGGTGTCGACCGCGGGTTCGGGCGTCGTCGCGAACGAGCGTTTCGAGATCGTGTACCGGAGTTCCACGCCGGCATTCTCGTACCCAAAGTGGTTGTAGCGCTGGCGGTTCCCGCTGAGTTCCGACAGCGGGACGCCGGCGTCGTCCATCCGATCGAGCCAGAACTCGAGCAGCTGACTCATATACCCGTTTCCGCGGTACCGTTTGTCGGTCGCGACGCCGCCGATCCCCCAGCACTCGACGGTTCCCTCGCCGACGACGAGCGTCTGCGGTATCGCGGCAATGTGACTCACGATCTCCCCGTCCTTCTCGATGATAGCGTGGCGTTCGCTGCGTTCCGAGTCGTAGCAGAACGGGAGCCGGGCGGCCATCCCGTAGCGCTCGTAGGCGAAGTGTCGATCGAGCAGCGCCGTCATTTCGTGGAAGTCGTCCGCGGTCGCGAGCCGCGGACTCTCAGTGTCTGCCATGCGATACCGAGCCAGAGGAAGTCCTGTCACAAAAGCTTTGTCAGCGGTGTGCTCTGCAGCGGCCAACTGCGGAATGCAACTCCGGTTGTCGAAGGACGGAGCGGCGAGTTGCTCGGGGAAACTTATTTTATCGATACTGGCCGTTATCGGTGCATGCGGATACTGTACATCGACTGCGACTCGTTGCGGCCGGATCACCTTGGCTGCTACGGCTACCACCGCGAGACGTCGCCCAACATCGACGACCTGTCGGTAGAAGGGCGAACGTTCACCACTGTCTATACTTCTGACGCGCCCTGTCTCCCCTCGCGGACGGCGTTCTACACGGGCCGATTCGGGATCCACACGGGCGTGATCAACCACGGCGGTCGCAACGCGGATCCTCGACGCCACGGCTCGAGTCGGCGCGCGAACTACCCGGGCCGGTTCAGGACGCTCGCGTCGGCACTGAACAACGCGGGAATTCACACGACGATGATCAGTCCGTTTCCGGACCGCCACGACGGCTGGCAGGTGGTCGAAGGATTTCGGGAGCTGTACGACACCGGGGGCAACGGTGGCGAGCGCGCCGACGAGGTGTACCCCTATGCCCGCGACTGGCTCGAGGCGCACGCGATGGAAGACGACTGGTACTGCCACGTCAACTTCTGGGATCCACACACGCCCTATCGCACCCCGGCGGAGTACGGAAACCCGTTCGCCGACGAGCCCGCACCAGAGTGGTTGACCGAGGATTTGATCGAGCAGCACTATCAGGAGTCGGGTCCCCACAGTGCGCAGGATCTCAAAGGGTGGGTCAGGTCGTGGGACCGTCCGCGGATGCCGCCGGAGATTTCCTCTCGCGAGGAGTTCAAGACGATGATCGACGGCTACGATGTCGGCGTCCGCTACATGGATCACTACATCGGGAAACTGATCGATCTCCTCCGCGAGCGGGACGTTCTCGAGGAAACGCTCGTCGTGATCAGCGGCGACCACGGCGAGAATCTCGGCGAACTCAACGTCTACGGAGACCATCAACTGGCCGACAATATGACGTGTCGGGTCCCCCTTATTGTTCGCGGTCCCGAAGTCGAGCCAGGAACCGACGACGATCTGCGCTACCAGCTCGATCTTGCACCCACGCTCGTCGATCTCGTCGGCGGCGACGTGCCCGAGGGTTGGGACGGCCGCTCGTTCGTCGACGCAGTTACTAACGGCTCCGCGGACGGGCGCGACGAACTGATCGTCAGTCAGGGGGCGTGGACGTGCCAGCGGGGCGTTCGCTGGGACGACTGGCTGTTGCTCCGTACCTACCACGATGCCTATCGGAGCCGCCTCGAGGACGTCATGCTGTTCGACCTCGCCGCCGATCCCCACGAGACGACTGATCTCTCCACGGCGAAGCCGAACGTCGTCAATGACGGGCTGGCCAGGCTGCAGCGCTGGCACGACGACCGGCTGCTCGAGGCGGCCCGCGGCGAGCGCGGCGGCAATCCGGACGCCTCGAACGGCATCACCGACCCGATGTGGCAGGTACTCCGCGAGAAGGGACCCTACTACACCTGGGACCGGGTAGACGACTACGCCAGCCACCTCGAAGAAACGGGTCGCGAGGAACACGCGGCGGAAATTCGCGACCGACTCAAGTAACGGAGAAACTCAGCCGAGCAACCGGTTCAGCTCCGCGAGTTCGTGCTCGGCGATCTCGCGTTCGTCCTTGAGATCGTCCCGCGGAACGTGGCACTCATCGGTGACGTAGCCGTCGTACCCCGCCTCCGCAAGTGCGTCGAACAGCGGGCCGTGGTCGACGGCGCCCTCACCGAGCAGCCGCGGCTGGAACGTCTCGAGCCCGTCGTCAGTTTCGAGTTCGAACGCGCCCGGCCGGTCCGGATCGTCGATCCGCTGCTCGTCCTTGACGTGGACGTGGACGAGGTCGTCCCCGAGTTCGCGCACCGACGCCAGTCCGAAGTCGTCGAGCGTGATGTACATGTTCCCAGCGTCGTGAATCGCGCCAACGTTCTTGCGGTCGATCTCCGCTAAGAGTCGTTGCGTCGAGTCGACCGTCTCGGCGATTGTGTGCGCGTGAATTTCGATGCCGATCGTCACGTCGTACTCGGCGGCGCGGTCGGCGGCGCGAGCGAGCCACGACGCGGCGTGCTCGTAGTCGTCGTCGGTCGCCTCCCGGACCGGCGGTCCGCCGGGACCGTGCCTGACGATTCCGCAGTCGAGCGCGTCCGCGAACTCGAGGAACCGTTCGAACGTCTCAAGTTCCGCCTCACACTCTTCCCGGGTCTTGCCGACATAGTGACCGGTGTACGTTGCCAGACACGGGACCCCGAGGCCGAGGTCGTCGAGATGATCGCGGAATGCGGTTACCTCTTCAAGCGAACGATCCGCGTCGAGATGGGGGTCTCGGCACATCGGCTCGAATCCGTCGTAGCCGATCTCCGCTACGAGTTCGGCCGCTTCCTCGAGCGAGCGGTCGCGAAGCACCTTGCTAAACAGGGCTGTCCGTATCGCCATTGCGACTACGATCGCATCGCTGAACCTTAAAGTCTGGTGTACGATCAGTCTCGCTTACCGACATCGAGGTCGAGTTCGTTGCGAAACTGTAGCGAGGGGCTCCGAACGGCCGTTATTTCGACCCACGAGAGACCATCCGACAGCGGCGCTGTTGCCGAAGGCACCGCGTCAGAGATACTGCACGAGTTCGGAGACGATCTCGTAGAGGTAGTTGCCGACGATCCCGACGATGGCGAGGTAGCCGACGACGCCCAGAACGGTGGCGAAGCGGCCGTTCGAGTGCGACCCCATGACGTCGTCGCTGCTGGCGAGCGCGAGGATGAGGAAGCCGAGGATCGGGAACGCGACCACGGCGGCTGCCTGGGCGATGCGGAGCAGTTCGACCGGATCGCCCTCGAAGACCAGAACGACGACGAGTCCGAACACCACGGCAACCGTCGACCAGATCTTGACCGGACGACCGTCCATCGAGGGATCGAGGCCGAGTCCGTCGACCAGCAGTGTCGCCCCGATGAGCGCGTTGACGACGAGCGATGAGAGGCTCGCGAAGAAGAACCCGAATGTGAACAGGTAGAACGCACCCGATCCGGCGACGGGCTCGAGCTGGGTGGCCATATCCGTCGCCGAGAAGGCCGGTTCGCCCGTCCCGGAGATGACGCTCGCGCTGGTCAGGAGGATGACCGTGACGATGAGTCCCAGCACGGCGATCCCGAGGATGCTGTCCATCCCCTTCTCTGACAGCTGGTCGATGCCCCAGTCCTTCTCGTGCACCAGGTAGCTCTGGTAGGTCGCCGCGGCGATGGAGAAGGTCGTCGCGGCCATCCCGAGCGCGAGGAGCGCGGCGTCCACATCGGGGATGGTCGGTACGATACCGGTCGCGCCGGCCCGGATGTCGAAGCCGACGGTTGCGAGCGTCCCAACGAACGCGAGCAGCATGACACCGACGACGGCCTTCACCAGCAGTTCGACCTTGTTGTACAGGTCGGGCAACCAGAGGAAGCCGATCGCGGCGAGCGAGAAGATTGCGGCCCACAGGCGAATGTCGTAGCCAACGAGCGCGTTCGTCGCGAACCCGATTCCGGCGTTGTTCCCGGCCTGGAACGCGAGGATCGCGAGGAAGCCGAAGAACCCGCCGGCCGTCGCGACCGCCGACCCGTATCGTCTCCTTGCGACTTGCAGGATCGTCTCGCCGGTGACCAGCCCGATCCGCGCGGCCATCCACGTGTACGTGATCATGAAGACCGTCGTCGCGATCGGTACCCAGAGCAGCTGGTAGCCGTACGTACTTCCAGCGATTGTGCTGAGCGCGATGCTCCCCGGACCGACGACGACTGCTGCGAGAACGAGCGCCGGTCCGAGCGCCCGCAGTTGATTCCACACCGTCCCGCCCGTTATGGCACCCGAGATGCGTGTCGCCATCTATATTGGTACGTGATGACGTATCATAAATAACTACCGGCGAGACAGTCCGTCACGAGTGGATTACGCGCGCCGCAAGCTACATTAGGAACTAGTTCGTCAAGCTAGACCAACGAATGCCTGTAAACAGCCATGTGTTCGGGGAGAGACCAGGGTCCCTCCGCCGCACCGACGACAGAATCCTTCTCGCTGCGACCAACGGAACCGAGAACGAGGTGACGCGAGCGTGAAGTTCGGCGTTTTTTTGAATCAGTACTACACGCCCGACGACGAGTTCGAGGCCACCGACTTGTACGAGCAAGTCGAACTGATCGAGGACGTCGGTTTCGACGGCGTCTCGCTCGGCGAGCGACACGTCCACGACGAGGGCGTCGTCGAGCCGATTACGGCGCTCTCGGGTATCGCGGCGCGAACCGAGACGCTCGATATCTCGACGATGGCTATGCTGCCGATGCTTTACAACCCGCTGCACCTCGCCGAGTACGTCGCGATGATCGACCGACTCTCAGGCGGGCGCATGCACTTTGGCGCCGCGGTCGGTTACCGCGAGCGCGAGATCGAACCGTTCGGGATCGACATGGAGGAACGATCGAAAGCGATGATCGAATCGCTGCACGTGCTCAAGCGGCTGTGGAGCGAAGAGAGCGTTACCCACGACGGTGATCAGTGGTCGTTCGAGGATGTGTTCGTCAGTCCTCGCCCGGAAGGGGAGCTGCCGGTCTGGATCGGCGGCCACGCAGACATCGCGATCAAACGGGCGGCCTACCGCGGCGACGCCTGGATCGCAAGTGCCTCCTCGACGACGGCCGACCTCGAGGACCAGATCGATGTCTACGAATCCTCGCTCGAGGAGTTCGATATGGATCGCGAGGACAACGACGTCATCCTTATGCGCGACTGCTTCGTCGCCGACTCCGTCGAGGAGGCAAAAGATACCATCGAGCCCCACCTCCTGAAGCTCTACCAGATGTACGCCCGCTGGGGCCAGACATATATGGACGAACACGAGGTCGAGGTCGACTACGATGACCTCGAAGAGAAGTTCGCTATCGGCTCGCCCGCGGACTGTATCGAGCAACTTCGCGAGTACGAGGACCTCGGCGTCGACCAGGTGTACGTCCGCTGTCAGTTCCCCGGGCAGCCCCATGACACGACCCTCGAGACGCTCGAGCGCTTCGGCGACGAAGTCATCCCTGCGTTCGAGTGACCATGGCTGGACCAGACACTGAGACTGGCAACGGCACTATTGGCGACGGGACGGAGGCTCCAACCGTCGGCTACGTCGGTCTCGACCACCACCACGCTGAGCCGTACCTGCGGACCCTCGAGACGTTGCCGGCGACGGTGACCTGCGCCTGTGAGCCGAACGATGCGTTCGACGTCGACTCCGTGGCGAGCCTTGGCGACGTACCAGTCTACGGCGACCTCGAAACGATGCTCGCCGACGCCGCCGTCGACGCGGTGTTCCTGACGCTCTCGAACCGAGATACGCCGGCGGCCGTCGAACAGGCCCTCGAGCGCGACGTCGACATCTACACGGAGAAGCCGGCGGGCCGAACCGCCGCCGAACTCGAGCCGCTGCTCGACCTCGAGGCCCGGACCGACGCGACGATTTGTGTCTCCTACCCGTGGCAAAGCCACCCGATCGCCGCGCAGTTGAAGTCCCACCTGGACGACGGCTTCTTCGGCGACCTCCGCGGGTTCGAGGCGCGGTTCGTCGCCTCGCAGCTCGCGTACCGAAACACCGACCACTTCGTCTTCGACACGGACGCGAGCCGCGGCGGCATCCTCCAGTGGCTCGGCATCCACTGGATCCAGTTACTCACCTGGCTCCTCGAGGCACCGATCGCCCGAGTGAACGCTAGCATGACCGCGGGGTTCGACGGAGTCGATATCGAAGACGGCGCGACGCTCCAGCTTGAGACCGGAACCGGAACGCTCGGGACCGTCCACTGCGGCTACTACCTGCGTGACGGAATCTACGACACCCAGCTCAATCTCTACGGCAGCGGCGGCCGGAGCAACTGGAATCCGATGGGTCGGACCTTCGGCTTCGACGGCGAGACCGAACTCGAACTCGAGTCGGCGGACGACGACTGGAGCGCAACGCCACACCGGACGATCACGCACGAGTACGAGCCGGGAGCCGGCTACGGCGGTACGTGGGGCCGAGAGTTCGTCCGGGAATTCTTTGCGGCCTGCGAAGCCGATGCGGAACCGCCCGTCACCCTCGAGGACGCCCTGACCGTTCTCCGGGTTCTCGATGCGGCGTACGAATCGGCCGAGACGGATCGGTGGGTGACAGTCGAGAAGTAGTTCGCCGACTCGTTCTCAGCGCGCGACGACGTGATTCTCGAGCGTCCCGACGCCTTCGAACTCGACCTCGACGACGTCGCCCTCGCCGAGCGGACCGGGACCGAACGGTGTGCCGCTCGCGATGACGTCTCCGGGCTCAAGGGTGATGAGTTCGCTCACCTCGGCGATGAGATTCGGGACGGAGAAGATCATCATGTCACGGGTCGTCTCCTGTTTCACCTCGCCGTTGAGCCGAAGTTCGAGGCGGGCGTCGTCGGGCACCTCGTCGGGCGTAGCCAGCACCGGGCCTATCGGGAGCGAGGCGTCGAACGCCTTGCCGCGGACCCAGTTGCGTTCCTCGGCCTGATCGTCGCGGTTCGAAATATCGTTCACGCAGGTGAACCCGCGGACGAACTCCATGGCCTCGTCCTCGTCGACCGCGCGACACTGCTCGTCGATCACGATGCCGAACTCTGCCTCGAACTCGACCTCGTCCCGTCCTGGCGGCAGTTCGATCGCGTCTCCGTGGCCGACGACGCAGTTCGGCGTCTTCAGGAACAGTTCGGGCCGGTCCGGCAGGTCTTCGAAGCCGGACTCCTCGCGGTGGTCCACGTAGCCGCCGGCCTGGCAGACGATCTTGGTCGGCTCGCTGGGCGGGAGGATCGTCACCTCGGCGGGGTCATACCGTTGGTTGCCGGCGTCGATACCGCTGTCGGTCCACGTTCCGGTCCGGGTGAGGCCGGACGGATCGCTGAATCGGACTGTGTGCATCCTCGTCCGAGCATTGATCTACCGGAGTAATGATCTTTCGGTTGCAGCAACGAATCGGTCGCGGCGGTCGGTTTCGATCGACAGGAATCATCCCTGGCTGACTGGCACTACTCGTACTTCTCGTCTTCATCCCAGTCGAACGATGCACCCGATCCGCTGACGACGGCGTCGTACGTGAACGTCTCCGGCAGATCACCCTCGTCACCGTAAACGAATGGACCTTAGCGTCGAATCGCGCCGGAACTTCTCCGTCATCGTCATGTCGTTGTACGAACCGTTCAGCAGCGTAACCTGCAGCGTTCCCATGATCAGAACTGGTGTCTCCGGGGGAACAAAACCCTTCGTCGTCACCTACTGATACTCGGACGGCCGAACCGCTTCTCCGCGGTCGCTCGAGTCGTAGATCGCCCGCAGTACCCGCTGCACTGTCAGCGCGTCCTCGACGGTGCCCGCAAGGGCGGTCCGCTCTCCGGCGAGAGTCGCGAGGAACGCGCGGTCCTCCGCAAGATGCATGTCGCCTCCGTCGACCGAGAGCATCTCGTCGGGACCGGTCGGCCGACCGTCGGATTCGTCGGTACCGACCGGGCGGGTATCGAACACATCGAGAGTCGGCTCTGTGACGTTGAACTCGACACCCGCGTCGCTCCCCCGGACGATGCACCGCTTCGAGGACGACCGCGTCGCTCGCCACGAGACCCGGATCGAAATCGTCCGGTCGTCGCCACACCGCACCAGCGCGTGCGCCGAGTCCTCCACGTCGTAGTCCCCGAACTCGCTGCGGGTGACGCCGGTCACCTCTCGAACGGTCGGATACTCGAGCAGATACAGTGCCAGATCGAGCGCGTGGACGCCGAGGTCCATCGCGACGCCGCCGCCGGCCAGGTCGGGATCCGTGAACCAGCCCCGTCCCTCGCCGGGCAGCGCGTTCCGCCGAAGGTAGGTCGCGTCGACATGACTGACCGAACCGAGGCGACCCTCGTCACGTAGCGCCGCGACCCGCCGTGTCGCGTTTGAAAAGCGCATCGTGAATCCGACCACACAGGACGCCTCCGCGTCGGCGGCCGCGGCCGCGATCCGCTCCGCGCTCTCTACGGAATGGGCCAGCGGTTTTTCAAGGAGGACGGCGCACTCGTGCTCGAGGGCGTCGATCGCAACCTGCTCATGAACGCGATTCGGTACGCAGACGAACACGGCGTCGATATCGGCGTCGGCGAGCATCGTCTCGTGATCCGCGTACGTCGGGACGTCGTACTCGCCGGCGAACAACTCCCGGGCGTCGGCGCGGACGTCAGCGCCGGCGGCAAGCGCAGCGTCCAGTCGGAGGATTCGCTCGGCGTGAATGCGACCGATCGTCCCGAGTCCGACGATCGCGACGCGCGGTGGCGACTTGGGAGGCATCGAGATGACTAACGACCGGACCGGACAAAAACTGATCGGCAAGCGTCACCGTTCGACCGGGAAGGCAATCTTCGGCGAGGGTCCTCAGTACTCGACCTCGACCGGTCGTCCGGCCGACGCAGATTCGTAGGCTGCCTCGACGACGGCGACTGCCGCCAGCGCGTCCTGAGGCGAGACGGCGGGATCGCTCCCCTCGGCGACGCTGTCGACGAAGTCCCCGAGCATCTCGGCGTTCGGATCGGTTCCGTAGAAGACCGTTCTAATGCCCTCGTCAGCGCCCGACGCCGCCGTGTGCCGAAGCAACTGATCGAAGCAGTCCACGGCGATCGTTCCCTCGCGGCCGACGAACTCGACCGTCGCGTCGCCCCACGTATGCCACGCCTCCGGCCGGCTCCAGGAACCGTCGAGTAGGAACGTCGCCCCGTCGGTCATCCGCATCGAGAGCACGTTGACATCTTCGACCTTGATATCGTGGAAGCGGGTCCCCGTCTCCGCATACACCTCCGCGACCCGCTCATCGATGAGATCCGAGATCAGATCGACGATGTGGACGGTGTGATCCATCACCGCGCCGCCGCCGGCCGCGTCGGGATCGGCGAACCAGCCGCCGGGCATCCGCCCGCGGTTCGTCCCGGAGATCGATTTGACGGAGCCGATCTCCCCGGACTTGAGCGCCGTCCGGGCCCGCTTCGCCGGCTCGCTGAACCGGAGGGGCATCGCCACCCCTAGCCCGACGCCGGCGTCGCGACAGCAATCGACGATCCCTCGGGCCTCCTCAAGGGTCGGCGCGAGCGGTTTCTCACAGAGGACGTCGACCCCGGCGTCGACAGCTCGGCCAACCCACTCGGCGTGGCGGGCGTTGCTCGAGCAGATGAGCGCACCGTCGAGTCGCTCAAGCAGCGCGTCGGCCTCCGCTTCGGAGACACACTCGACGCCGTGTCGATCGGCGATTTCGCGAGCGCGGTCGAGTTCCTCGTCCGCGATCCCGACGAGCTCGGCATCCTCCCGCTCGGCGAGCAGGGCCGCGTACTCGCTCGCGTGGACGTGCGCCGCTGACAGGATGCCCAGGGAGACGGTCATCGTCCCACCTCCGTCGGCGAGACGGGTTCGCCGCGCTCCGCCGAGCGCCGCGCGGCGAGCGCGAGCCGGAGCGATTCGACCGCCTCCTCGAGGCCGACTTCGGGTTCCGAATTCGACTCGAGACAAGAGATGAAGTGGTCGAGTTCACGCCAGTAGCCGTCGGTCGCGAGCGGGCGTTCGACGGTCGAACCGCCTTCGGTCCAGTTCGCGTACGGCTCGCCGTCCTCGCTTGAGAACTCGACGAGCCCGTCGTCACCCGCCAGTTCGAGTTCGGACGTCAGCGATCTGCTCGAGGGCTGGGCCCACGAGGCCTCCACGTATCCTACCGCCCCGTTCTCGAAGCGCAGCGTGGCAAACCCGTGTGTCGAATCCACCTCCCCGCAGGTTCTGGCGCTGTCTCTTATACACATCTCTGATGGC
>NZ_AOIP01000061.1 GCF_000337535.1 Natrialba aegyptia DSM 13077 | reverse complement strand
CCCTCGCCCGCCGGTACGCCGGAAGGAACCGGATGACGTGACCAACCATACACGTCGCGTCCGCGTCGTCGACGAACGCGGCCAGCTCGCGGGCATCGGCGAGCGAGGAGGCGACGGGCTTCTCGAGGAAGACGTCGAGCCCCGATTCGATCGCGGTTTCGACGATCGGGACGTGCGTGTGCGTCGGCGTACAGACGTCGAGGAAGTCGAGGTCTTCCCGTTTGCACATTTCGCCGACATCGGTGTAGGCTTCGGCTTCGAGGCCGAACTCCTTGATCGTCTCCTCGGGACCGCTCGGGGACGAGACCGCCACTATCTCGACATCCAGTTTTCGGTACGCTTTGAGGTGCGTTCGCGCCATGAAGCCCGCACCCGCGATTCCGGCTTGCATATGGCGTGCGTGTCTATCACGGGACAGATAATTGTTTGGTCCGTTGAAACCTCTTGAGCGACCCGGATCGCGTCCCGCGAACGGTCGCAAGCGATCACGTCACGCGCTCGATGTCGTCCCCCCTCGTCCTCGATCGTCTCGATGGTCCGGCCCGCATGGCCCGCGCCGCTCGTCTCGACGAGGAAGACGAAGTCGGCCTTGCTAACCAACAGTGAGCCCTCCGCGCGATAGTGATGGACGGTCCGGATGTTCGCGCCGTGCCTCGGCGATACACGAGATGTGGTCCGTCTCTCCGGTCGCGCCGTCGATGCGAACGCGCAGGCGGGTGAACCGGTTCCGCGAAGTGAGTTTGCGGTACACCTCCGTCGGAAGCAGTACTGTATGTCGTCCGCCCACCCGAGAATACTACTATCCTCGGATTCGTTCCGCAGAAATTAAGAGAATTCGAAGAGTGAGCATGTGTATGACAATCAGCGTCCGTTCCGTCGACCAGTACGTGCTGGACATGGAACTGCGAATGCCGTTTCACTTCGGAAACACGACCCTCACCGAACTGCCACACCTGTTCGTCCGGATCGAGGGCGGCGACGATCTAGACGGGCAGGTGGGCATCGCGGCCGAGGGGCTCTCTCCGCTGTGGTTCCTCAAGGAGCCGGGTGTCACCTTCGCGGACGGGCTCGACCGGATGCTCGAGGTGATCGACAAGGCGGCCGCCAATGCCGCGGAGATCGAGGTTGACACAGTCTTCGACTTCTGGCTGGCGCTCTATGAACGCCAGTGCGAGTGGGCCACAATGACCGACCACCCGCCGCTGCTGTGGTCGTTCGGCGTGAGCCTCGTCGAGCGCGCGGTAATTGATGCGTTCTGCCGGGAGCGGGAGACGACGTTCCACCGGGCGGTGTGCGAGAACGCGCTCGGGATCGAACTCGGAGAGATCTACTCCGCGCTGACGGGCACCGAACCCGCGGACCATCTGCCGGACGAACCCCAGCGGACGACAGCGATCCGGCATACGGTGGGGTTCACTGATCCGCTCACCGAGGCCGACCTCGACACGGAGAGCCGACTCGACGACGGACTTCCACAGACACTTCGCCAGTACATCGAACAGCAGGGTGTGTCGTACTTCAAGATCAAGCTCGGCGGTGACGTCGAGCGCGATGCGGACCGTCTGACGCGGCTGGCCGACGAACTTGAGGAACTCGAGGAGTACGCCGTGACCCTCGACGCGAATGAGCAGTACGGCGATGCCGACTCGTTCCGGACGGACTGGGAGCGGTTGACGGACGAACCAGGAATCGATCCACTACTCGAACGATTGCGATACGTCGAGCAACCGCTCGCTCGCGGCGACGCTCTCACCGACGCCACCCGTGAAACGCTTGCCGAGTGGGACGATCGGCCGCCGATGATCATCGACGAATCGGACGGCGAACTCCGGAGTCTGGGACGGGCGCTCGAGTGCGGCTACGTCGGGACGAGTCACAAGAACTGCAAGGGCGTCTTCAAGGGCCTCGCAAACGCCTGCCTGATCGAACACCGCCGCCGCGAGGACCCCGACGGCGAGTACGTCATCAGCGGCGAAGACCTCTCGACCGTCGGTCCGGTCTCGCTCCCGCAGGACCTGGCCGTCATGGCGACGATGGGAAAGCGCCACGTCGAACGAAACGGACACCACTACTTCCGCGGGATGGCGATGCTCCCGACTGACCTTCAGGACGACCTCCTTGCGACCCACGGCGACCTCTACCGGGAGCACGACCAGGGATTCCCGACGCTCGACATCGACGACGGCCAGACTGAACTCGAGTCGGTCGTTGACGCATCGTTCGGGTACGGTGCTGCTCTCGACCTCGACATCGAACAGTTCACGCCACGAGTGGAGTGGGAATTCTCGCCTTCGAGCGACTGAACTGAACATCGTCCGTTTACTCTTATTAAACGCTGCTCTCAGCTAGGCGATTGCGCGAACGCATCTATCGCTATGAGTAGCGGTAGTTGGACTTCGTATCCGGAGAGCGCCCAATTTCATCATCAAGGAGACACTTTTCCCGAACTGACGTTTGACACATCCAAACATTTAATCTGGTACGTAGTATCATGCCATACGATAAATGAACTCAGCAAAACACCCGATACAGGCGGTCCAACGCACGCTCGATATTGTCGACGTGCTCAAAGAGAAGCGAGAGGCCCGCGTGACCGACATCGCCGACGAACTAGATTTCTCGAAGGGGACGATCCACTGCCACCTTGCGACGCTCGAGCAGAACGGCTACGTCGTTAAGAACGGTCAGCAGTACTCGCTCGGCCTCCAGTTCATCGACCTCGCTCACCACGCGACGGACCGCGTCGACATCTACGACATCACGCGTGCCGAAGTCGACAAACTCGCGGCCGAGTCCGGTGAGATGGCGCTGTTCACCGTCGAGGAGCACGGAGAGGGCATCTGTCTCTACAAGGCCGAGGGCGAGGACGCCGTGCAGACGGAACTGTACGTTGGCTACCGGAACGAGCTGTATCATACCGCCGTCGGAAAGGTGCTGCTGGCGTTCATGCCGGAGGAACGGCGGGAGGAGATCATCCGAGAAACCAACTTCGAGCAGATCACGCCGAACACGATCACGGACCCGGGTAAACTCCGAGCGCAACTGACCGAGATTCGCGAGCGCGGCATCGCGTACAATCACGAGGAGACGATCCAAGGACTTGTCGGGCTCGGGGCGCCGATTCGCGACCAAGATGGAACGCTCTACGGCGCCGTCTCGCTCATCGGTCCGGTGAGCCGGATGGAGGACGAACGGCTCACCGAGGAGTTGCCGAAGCTGATCCGCCGGGCGGTGAACATCGTCGAGGTGAACATCACCTCGCTGTAGTCCAATCGACCGCTCAACGGCCCCTCGATCACTCGAGGTACGAAACCGGCGTCGTGTGGAGCGATGTGAACCCCTCCGCGAACGGGACGCCGGCCCGCTGGCCGAGCGTCCGCGTTCTGGCGCGCACGTTCTCGACGAAATCATCGAACTCGTCGTCTATTCCACCGTGTTCGTCCAGCCACGCGGCCTGAGACTCGTGGGCCTCGACCGCTCGCATCTTCTGTTCGACGTGTTCGGAGACGTCCACGAACGTGTCCGGGTCGAACGACGATGTCGGCTTGCCGAAGCAGTAGACGTTCGACGGATCGCATGGCTCCGAGTTGGTTTCGACGAGCGGCAGCGATGCCATGTAGTACGCGTCCGTCACCAGCCGCGACGTGACGCGGTGGTCCGGATGCATGTCGTCCCGGAAGTGCGTCAGGATCAGCTCGGGATCGTGTTCGCGAATCGTCTCGACGACTTCCAGTCGCTTCTCCATCGAGTAGGTCACCCGACCGTCGAGGAACTCGAGGAACTCGACTGACGCGCCGAGTTCGGAGCCCGACTGTCGCGCTTCTTCTTCCCGGACGGCGGCGATTTCTTCCTCGGTGCCGTCCGCCGTTCCGAGCTCTCCGCGCGTCATGTGAACGATCGTCACGTCGTCGCCCCGGTCGGCATGTTTTGCGAGCGTTCCGCCGCAGAAAATGTCGGCGTCGTCCGGATGTGCAACTATTGCTAAGACGGACATGGCAGAGGCGAGCCATCGCAGTAGGAAAATACTTCCGGTCGATTCTACTCGTGAGAGAACGATTTAATACTGTAAAACGGTCGCGGAGTCCGAGTGGCTACCGAATGACTCCTCGAGAACGTTTCTCGGTCGATTACACCCGTACTCATGTAATAGGCCTTCGCCAGCTTGGCCCAGAAAGCCCGAACGAGAGTGTCTATAGCAGTCGTTAGAATTTTCAACTCGAATATTGTTGCTAAACACAGTGAATCATCTCGACGAGATCTCCGTCGAGGAATTGCAAGATGCCCTCGACAACGTGGAAGGAAAGAAGCCGACACAACGACTCTTAGCAGCAATAGAGTCCTCGATCGTGCGCTCGCCGCTGGCTCAGACCGTTCAGACACCATTACAACCACAATCGGCCGGATCGAGCGCTCACTGGTCAAGTGACTATGAGGAGGTGCTGAACTAGACAGTGCCGTAAGCGAGCCTTGTACTGAGCCCGTTATTCGATATTCGTTACTTCCGAATTATTGGATGGGGCTATCGAAAGCAGCTGTTTACAACCATACTGTTGTAATTCAAGGTCACAACTTCGCCGTGGCCACCCGCATCGGTGGCGCGACTCTCGTTCACTGAAGGTGATCCTCGATGGATACTACGAGATAATTCGCTATTTCGGAATTATCTCAGGATCATCTGTTATACTGTCTGTTCGTGGCTCTGTACCATGGTGATCGATACCCCAGAACACAGATTGTCGTTATGATTTTTCGCCAGCGATAGCAGAAATTCGGCACAGGCGAAAGTCGTCTTTCTCCGGATGGTGCCGGACTATCACCGCTCCGACCGGAGCGCCTTTCGAAGTCTGTTTGCAGAACTGATGACTAGCCCGGGAATATCCTGCTGGAACCGCTTGCCGGACATCGTATCAGTGGGACTCCTCACGCTGATCGCACCCACCGGGCTGCCGGTCTTGCCTTCCACCGCTGCGGCGATTCCTCGAACATCTTCTCGCCACTCCTCACGATTGAAAGCGATTCCTCGAGACTGGATGTCCTGTAGTTCCTCATCGAGGGCCGCCCGACTTGTTAGGGTATTCTCCGTGTATTCTCGCAGTCCGTGGCCGTCAATGATCGAGTCGACGTCCTCCGGAGCCATCACTGCAAGGAGCGCTTTCCCGGGAGCAGTACAGTGCAATGGAAGTGTCTCGCCCGGGTCGCCAAAAGATCGGTCCGACTTCTTTCCCATCGCGGTGTACAGGCAAATTCCACGTTGACGCTCGATCACGACTAAACTCGCCACCAGCCCTGACGCTGTCGCCAACTGCCGAACCTCCGAAACACCCGGCTGATAGAGTGGATATCGGTTTCGCGCGACACTGCCGATTTCAAGGAACCGGAGGCTGACCTGATAGGCCCAGTTGTCGCGAACGACGAAGCCCAACTGTTCGAGCGTCTCCAAGTGACTGTGAATGGTACTTTTCGAGTGCGGCAGGTGATCGTCGAGTTCGGTAATTGTCGCGCTCTCCAGTTCGAGAAGCGCCTCGATTACACGTGCGCTGGTGGCGGTCGCCTTGACCGGTGTATCTTCTCTGTCAGCCATACTGGGGACCTGTATGTGAAGCAGTAAAGAAGTATTCCCTCATTCCGAAAAACCCACAGGAGCGCTCACCACTCGGCGATACTTCCGTCGTCGTGGTACCAGATCGGATTCTGCCAGTCGACCTGCGCATCGGCCTGTTCTCGGACGAATGATTCGTCGATCTCGATACCGAGTCCCGGTTCGTCCGGTGCGTCGACGTAACCGCTCTCGAAGCCGAAGATATTCGGATCTATGAGGTACGCAAGAAGATCGTTCTGCTCCGGATTGTGGATATCGAGGTTCTGGCTCTGGACGAACGCGTTCGAAGTGGTGGCGTCGATGTGAAGACATGAGGCGAAGGCGATCGGGCCGAGCGCGCAGTGGAGTGCAACGGCCACGTCGACGGCTTCGGCGGCGCCGGCAATCTTCTTGACCTCGGTGATACCGCCGGCGTGCGACGGGTCCGGCTGAACGATGTCGACCAGACCGTTCGCGAGCGTCTGCTGGAATTCCCAGCGCGAGTACAGGCGTTCACCGGATGCGAGCGGTGTCTTCGTGTGGGACTCGATCCGCGGAAGCGCGTCGAAGTGTTCCGGGAGGACCGGCTCCTCGTAGAACATCGGATCGTACGGGTCGAGTTTTGATGCCACCCACTTGGCCATCCCGCTCGTTATCCGTCCCCGGAAGTCCACGGCGATATCGACGTCGTCCCCAACTTCGTCGCGGACGGCGGCGAGACGCTCTCTGATCCTTTCGACGACTCCGGGAGAGTCGATGCGCCGAACTTGCGAGTTCGCTGCCATCTTGAGCGCGGTGTATCCGTCGTCGACGGCCGCTGCAGCGGCTTCCCGTATCTCTTCGGGTGTGTCACCGCCGATCCACTGGTAGGTAAGAATCCGGTCTCGCGCTCTGCCGCCCAGGAGGTCGTACACGGGTGCGCCGTAGTGTTTCCCCTTGATATCCCAGAGCGCCTGATCGATGCCGGCCATCGAACTCATCAGGATCGGGCCCCCTCTGAAGTGGCGACCGCGGTACATCGCCTGCCAGTGGCGCTCGATTTCGAGCGGATCTTTTCCGATGAGATAGTTATCTAGGATCTCCTCGACCGCCGCGATTGTCGTCTTCGCGTGCCCCTCGACGATTGGTTCGCCCCAGCCGGTCAGCCCCTCGTCCGTCTCGAGTTTGAGAAACACCCACCTCGGGGGCACCTCGAACAGTTCGTAGTTTGTTACTTCCATGAACTACGGTACCCACCCTACGTTAATGGTAGTTGTCCTATGGCGCGAGAGCGGTTTATAAAAGGACGATCAGTCTGCCGTCTCAGTCTGATTGCGGAGGTGCCGCGGCGCTCTCAAGTTGGTCCATCGCATCCTCGCGGGTATCCCAGACCTCGAACATCGCCTCGTAGGAGTCGCGGAAGTACTCGTACCACTCGTCGTACTGCGAGGCGCACTCCGGCCGGGGTTCGTACGTCCGGTCGATCGTCGTCGTCTCCTCGGCAGCCGAAGCGATGTCGTCGTACACTCCGGTGGCGACGCCGGCCAGGAACGCCACGCCTTTCGCACCGAATTCATCCCCAGCGGGGACCGAGATCGGCGTGTCGAGGCAGTCGGCGAACATTTGACACCAGAAGTCCGAACGTGCGCCGCCGCCGCTAATCATGATTCGGGTGGATTCGCCGGACATGTGTTCGTAGCAGTCTCGCATCGCCAGTGTGACACCTTCGTACACGGCGCGGAGCATATGCTCCTTGGAGTGTTCGGGCGACAATCCGAGGAACTGTGCACGAGCGGATGTCTTCAGGAATGGACTCCGCTCACCCGATGTACTGAGATAGGGATGATACAGGGCCCCCTCCGATCCGATCGGCAACTCCTCAAGGTCGGGGACGACCTCTGTGAAGTCCTTGTCGTCGGCGAACTCCTCGAATGCCCAGTCGAGATTTGGCGTCCCGGCCATCGACGCCATCGCCCGGACATAGAAGTCGTCTTCGACGGCGAAGAGGAATCCCGTTCCCTTCGTCTCTTCGGGCGGTTCGCTGAGCACCATCTGGTTGAGAGACGTCGTTCCGACGACCGACGAACTGTCGTCCGTTCGCGCAGCGCCGCTGCCGATTCCCGACGCCACGATGTCGATCGCCCCCGAGACGACCGGCGTTCCGATCGGCAGTCCTGTCGCTTCGGAGCCCTCCGTGGTCACGTCGCCGATGATCTCCGACGCCGGCTCGAGACGCGGCAGTAACTCGTCGATTCCGTCGATGTCGACGAGTTCGGGAACGACATCCGAGTACTCGCCCGTCTCGATGTCGATAAACGGGAGCGACGCGTCGCTCCGATCGGTCGTTCGCTCCCCTGTGAGACGATACTTGAGCCAGTCCTTCGAGCAAAACACGGTGTCGGCGCGCTCGATGGACTCCGGTTCCTCATCGGCGAGCCACTGGAGGATCGGTAGCGACGCCCCCGGGAACAGGTCGCTGCCGCAGATGTTCGAGATGAGCGGGGCTACGCCAGTCTCCTCCCACTCGTTGACGTACTTCGCCGCGCGGCTGTCGTTCCAGAGGATCGCATCGCGAACCGGATCGCCCGCTTCATCGATCAACCAGCAGCCGTCGCCCTGTCCGGTCACACCGACGCCGACGATGTTGTCAGGCTCATCGAGCGAGTCTACGACCTCCCGGATCGTCTCGGCCGTCATCGCCCACGTCTGTTCCATATCCTGTTCGATTTTTCCGGCCTCTGGTTGTTTTAGAGCGTTGTCTCTCGCGGCCCGGTGGAGTTCGTTGCCGTCGAGGTCGAATGCGACCGATTTGATGCGAGTGGTACCTGCGTCTATGCCTATGAGTACGCGACCCATACGCATCCCGTTTGGATTATTAATAATAAAGGTTCCGTACTACGAGAGCTCAGACGCGATACTATATGACATCTATATACAAACTGACAAAAATACTTATTATCATTGATTGACGATGTCGTAGTGCTGAGAGAAGTTCGCGATAGTAGAGCGTCGCTCGGAGATTCCGCGGCGTTCAGCCGCGGGCTTCGCAGTCGCAGCAACCGACCATGGGACCATACTTGACCACGAACGAACGGCCGGCACCGGACCGGTGCGCCAGCGCACAACGACGGGATGATCGACGTGATCATGAAGGGGTAATCCGCCGGTCGGCAGACGACCGTCCAACTGCTGGCGGGTCCCTCTGTGCGCTACCGATTACGAAACATGAAGGCACTCGTCACGGCGAACTTCGACGACGCAAACCTGAACAGACTGCGAGACGAACTCGGTATGGAAGTCGACTACCGGCCGATCGAGGAGCGTTCCAAGCGGTTGTCGTCGTCCGAGCTTGAGGACCTCCTGGAAGGCGTCGACGTGTTCGTCGTCGGTTACGAGGGCGTCTCCGCCGAGTTGATGAACGCGGCCGAGGATCTCCAGCTGATCGCCTGCGCCCGGGGCGGGCCGGACGCCAACGTGGATATCGCCGCCGCGACCGAGCACGGGATTCCAGTCCTGTACGCGCCCGGACGTAACGCGGTCAGCGTCGCCGACTTCACGTTCGGCCTGATCCTCGCCGTCGTGCGAAACATCGCGCGAAGCCACCACCTGCTCCATACGGGAACGTACACCGGCGAACCGGTCGCGGATGCGGCAGACAGCGGCGAACGCGACGACGTAACGTGGGGCATCGCGAACGGATCGCCGTACGTCGAACTCTCGGGGCCGGAGCTACAGGGAAAGACCCTGGGAATCGTCGGCCTGGGCGCAATCGGTCGGAACGTTGCTCAGCGCGCCGACGGATTCGAGATGGAACTGCTCGGCTTCGACCCCTTCGTCGACGCCGAAGAGATGACCGAGCACGGTATCGAGAAGTCCGAACTGGACGACCTCTGCGAGCGGTCGGACATCGTGACGGTACACTGCCCTGTGACAGACGCGACTCGCGGCCTCATCGGCGAGGCAGAGTTCGACCTGCTGTCGCAGGACGCGTACTTCGTCAACACTGCTCGCGGCGCGATCGTCGATCAGGACGCGCTAATCGAGGCGCTCCGGAACGACGAACTCGCGGGCGCCGCGCTCGACGTGTACGATCAAGAGCCGCTTCCCGATGACCACCCGCTGCTGGAGTTACCCAACGTCATCACGACGCCGCACCTAGCGGGCGCCGCAGATGAGGTCGTGGACCGTCACTCCGCGATACTCACCGACGATATCGCAGCCGTGCTAGCTGGACGGGAACCCGACCACGTCGCCAACGAGGCGGCGCTTGCCGGGCTGACTGTCGACAACGATGGCTGAATCGCCTACAGACACCGACGTGGACGCGGAGACAGTCCACGAACCCAAGTACACGATGGCACAAGAACTCGAACTCACAGAAGAACGAACCGCAGTCGCAGAGATCGGGAAGAAGATGCTCGAACAGGGACTCACCAAAGGCACCGGCGGTAACATCAGCGCCCAGTCGGGCGAGTACGTCGCGATCAGCCCCTCCGGAACGCCGTACGACGAGATCACGCCAGAAGACGTTCCTATCGTCGATCTTCACGGCGAGCGCGTCACCGGTGAACTCGATCCCTCCAGTGAATTCCGGATGCACACCGACGTGCTGCGCAAGCGCGACGACGTCGGTGGTGTGGTCCACACTCACTCGCCGTACGCCAGCACGTTCGCCAGTCTCGGCGAGGCGATTCCCGCGTCGCACTACCTGATCGCGTTCGTCGGCGATCAGGTCCCCATCGCTCCGTACGAAACGTACGGCACGGCCGAACTTGCCGAGGCGGCGCTCGATGCACTGGGCGAGGAGTACAACGCCTGTCTGCTCGAAAATCACGGCGTGCTCGCAGTCGGCGAGTCGGTTGAAGCGGCGTTCGAGGTCGCACTGATGACGGAGTACTGCGCTCGCATCCACTATCAGGCGATCAGCGTCGGCGAACCCAACGTCCTCCCCGACGAGGAGATCGATACGCTCCTCGACCGGTTCGCAGACTACGGACAGGGTAACTGACCACAGACACACAGCTACAATTACGACCATGATTCCATCAATCACACTCGAGACGGCAAAGGAAGTAATCGACGCAGCGGAAGAGGCGGCGAAGGCAATCGACAATCCAATGGTAATCACCGTCGTCAATTCCGAGGGAAACCTCGTCGCACAGCGGCGGATGGACGACGCTTGGCTCGCTTCCGTGAACATATCCCGGAACAAGGCGTACACGTCTGCCGCGCTGGACATGCCCACTCACGAACTCGCGGAGGCTACGAAACCCGGTGAGTCGCTCTGGGGACTTCAGACGACTGACGACAACCAACTCGTTGTCTTCGGTGGCGGGTATCCCCTCATCCGCGACGGCAAGGTCATTGGCGCCATCGGCGTCAGCGGCGGCGCCGTCGAACAGGACAGAACGGTCGCCGAAGCCAGCGTCGAGGCCTTCGAAGAGTCACACTGACATCGCGACCGCCAGCGAGAGCTTTTTCTCCGTTAGAGTGTACTGTACATCTAATTACCATCAGTTATATTTATGTTCGATGGGATCTATGATCAGATCGAAGTTAGAGATGATCAATCATCGAAGACACCGTATCGAGCGAGGCGAGTCGACGAGTCAGGTATCCCGTGTTCGTCCCAGTGCGGACGGCCGGAGCATTGGCAAACGAGGTGCGAGCCAGCATGGTTGACGTCGCGGCGATCTGGTCGATCGAGTACTTGCTACTGGCGCTGGCGGGCGGCGCGTTCGGGGCGGCGATTGGTGGGCTCCCCGCATTCATCTTCACCGGTTTCATGGTGATCGCCGGGGAGGCGGCGAATCTGGCCGGCAAAGCAGCAGCCGGCAGCGACGCCGCGGCAATTATGATCACCGACGCAATCGCGTTCGGTCCCGTGTTCGGTCCTCACATCAGCTTCGCGGCCGGCGCGGCCGCGTCGGCGTACGCCGCCAGGCGGGGGTACATGGATACCGACTTCGACTACCATCAGGCGAAAAACATCAACTACGCGTTCGGCACGAAGCCAGATGTCCTCGCGGTCGGCGCGCTGTTCGGAGCCGCCGGCTACGTGATGGTCGAACTGATGGTCGCATTCGCGATGCCGTTCGATCAGGTCGCGATGGGCGTCGTTCTGTCGGCCGTGCTCCACCGTGTCGCGTTCGGTTACGACGTCGTCGGTACGCCTAGCTCAGGGTGGCTCGACATGAAGCCGTTCGAGCAGGAAGAACTCCAGTCGCCGGACGCCGTCGCTGCCGACGGAGGCGTTATCGGCCAGCGGTACGCCGTCGAACCGTGGCTCCCACAGCAGTACAAGTGGCTCAACGTGGCGGTGCTCGGAGTCGTTGTAGGGATTCTGGGCGCGTACGTCGGCTACGTGAGCGAGAGTCCGTACCTCGCTTTCGGGATCAGTGCCGCCTCACTGATCTTCCTGAGTATTGGTCACGAGAACTTCCCGGTCACGCACCACATTGCGCTCCCATCGAGTACTGCCGTCTTCGCTCTCGCCGGATCGGCTTCCGTCGCGACGGTGTCGTTGTCCGGCGTCGTCGCCGTCGGAGCGATCTTCGGCCTGATCAGTGCGCTCTTCGGCGAAGTGTTCCAGCGGGTCTTCTACGCGCACGGCGACACCCATCTGGACCCCCCCGCCGCAGCCATCGTTTTCGGCACCTTCCTGATCTCGGTGTGTACTGCTCTCGGTATCCTACCAGGGAGCGGATGGGTCCCCGCGCTATGACTGAGTGACTATAGTCACCACCGTCCCGTCTTCCGGACGGACGTTCGCCAACCTACCAAACACAACCATTATAACGTTTCCACACAAGATATTCTTCGTACTTGTATGCCCCATTCCATCGTCGTCATCGGCGGCGGAGCGACTGGTACGGGAACCGCCCGTGACCTCGCCATGAGAGGGTTCAACGTGACGCTCGTCGAACGTGGGAATCTCACCGAGGGGACCACGGGCCGAACGCACGGCCACCTCCACAGCGGTGCTCGCTATGCCGTCAGTGACCAAGAGAGCGCCGTCGACTGCATGCAGGAAAATCGGATACTGCGCGATATCGCCGGCCACTGTATCGAGGATACCGGCGGGCTCTTCGTCCAGCTCGAGGGCGATCCCGACGAGTACTTCGAGAAGAAACTCGAAGACTGTGAAGAGTGTGGTATCCCGACAGAAGTGATCTCCGGGGAGGAAGCCCGTCGACGCGAACCGTATCTCTCCGCCAATGTGGAACGAGCAATCTGGGTTCCGGACGGTGCAATCGATCCGTTCCGCCTCTGTGTCGCGAACGCTGCCGACGCTGTCGACCACGGCGCAACCGTCGAAACACACGCAGAAGTCGTAGACGTGCTGGTCGACGATGGATCAGTTACCGGCGTCGAGATCGAGCGTCACGGACCGACCTATCTCGGCAAGGGGTCGGAAGGAGACATCGAGACTCTCCAGGCCGACTACGTGGTCAGCGCGACAGGCGCGTGGGCCGGGCAACTGGCGGAGATGGCCGGTATAGAACTGAAAATGTCCATCTCGAAGGGCGCGATGGTCGTCACGAACGTCCGACAACTCGACACGGTGATCAACCGTTGTCTCCCGAAAGGCGAGGGTGATACGATCATCCCTCACGAGACGACCGTCCTGCTCGGCGCCAACGACGACCCGGTAGACGATCCGGACAACTACCCCGAAGAGCAGCGGGAAGTAGACATGATGATCGACATCGCCGCGGAGATGGTCCCGGTCGTCGCCGACGCGCGTATGATTCGCGCGTACTGGGGTGTACGTCCGCTGTACGACCCCGACCCCAGATCGACGACCGATCCCGGTGACGTCACCCGTAACTACTTCATCCTCGATCACGCCGAACGCGACAGCGTCGAGGGGTTCGCTTCCGTCGTCGGCGGGAAACTGACGACGTACCGGGAGATGTCCGAGTCCGTCGCTGACCACGTCTGCGAGGCGTTCGGCGTCGACGCTACCTGTCGAACGCACGAGAAGCCTCTCCCGGGGAGCACCGATCCATCCGCGCTCGACGATCGGATGGACGAATTCGACCTTCGATCACCGATCGCTCGCCGAAGCCGTCAGCGACTCGGCGACCGCGCTCCGGAAGTGCTGGACATTGACGGGGCGAACCCGACGATCTGTGCGTGTGAGGGGGTCTCTCGAGCCGAGATCCAAGACGCAATCGGCCGGGTCGGCGCTAACCTGAACGGCGTCAGGCTCCAGACTCGCGCATCGATGGGGAACTGTCAGGGCGGGTTCTGCACCCATCGGCTGGGAGCTGAGCTGTACCTTGACCACGAGAGGGGTGCTGCTCGAGACGAGATCGACCGGCTGTACCAGGAGCGCTGGAAAGGGCAGCGTCACACCCTCTGGGGCGAACAGCTCTCTCAAGCGATGCTGAACCACATGCTCCACGCGACCACGATGAACCACGACGCCGATCCCGCCGTTTTCGACGACGAGATCGATTACGGCGCGTACGACTCTGGGGTAGCTGCGGAGGGAAGCCATGGCGATTGAGAGCGATGTTCTCGTCGTCGGCGGAGGGATCTCCGGTGTGACGAGCGCGGTCGCAGCTGCTCGCAACGGCGCTGACGTCCGCCTGATCTCCCACAAGAAAACGACGCTCAGGCAAGCGTCCGGGCTCGTCGACGGGCTCGGATACGTTCCCGGACGGTCTCAGTCGACCGATCGGGAAGGCTCCCCCTCCCAGAAGCGAAGGGACTTTCGAGAATTTCGGGACAACCGGAGTGAGTATTGGGGGCCGCTAATCACGCCGTTCGACGGAATCGACTCCCTCCCCGATGGCCATCCCTATTCGGTTCTCGGAGCAGACGCTCTCCGATCGGGGCTCTCGTTGTTCGACGATCTCGTCGGCGACTCATACCTGGGCGGACACACAGAGAAGAACGCACTCGTTCCGACCTTCGGCGGGACGGTGAAGCCAACCGCGCGATATCCGCGCGCGGCAGCGGCAGGAATCGCGAGCGATAATCGGTCGATGCTTGTCGCCGGATTTCGGTCGTTCACCGACTTTGACGCTCGCATGGTCGCTGATAACCTTGAAGCCGCTGGCGTCCCCTTCGAGGTAACCGGTGCCGAAATAGCGTTCGCTGATCTGTTCCCTGCCGACGCCGAGGTGACTCGCTTCGCGAAGGCGCTTGATCACGACGAACGCATCGACGGGACGCCCGCTCGGCAGGCGCTGGCCGACGCCGTTTCCCCTCACGTCGGTGACGCCGAACGCGTCGGGTTCCCCGCCCTGCTCGGCGATGATAACGCCGACGAGGTCCGTGCCGAACTCGAGGAGCGACTGGGCGCAGCCGTGTTCGAGATTCCGACCGGCCCACCGAGCCTCCCCGGCCTGCGGCTGGAGGATCGGCTCTACGCAGCACTGGATGCCGAAGGGGTGAAGTATGAGACCGGGTGTCCGGTCGTGGGCTACGAAACCGCCGCGGGTACACCGTCCAGAGTCGAGACAGTACTGGTCGATCGGAGCGGTCAAGAGATTCCGTATTCGGCTTCGGCGTTCGTGCTCGCAACCGGCGGATTCGTCGGGAAAGGGCTCGACTCTGACCGCGATCGGGTCTTCGAACCGGTGTTCGATTGTCACGTCCCGCAACCACCGGATCGGTACGACTGGTTCGTCGACGACGCTTTTGGCGATCACCCGTACGCCCGGTTCGGCGTCAATCCCGACGCAACGATGCGACCGCTCGACGCGGACGGTGACCCGGAGTTCACCAACCTATACGCGGCCGGATCAGCGGTCGGCGGTGCGGATGTCGCCCGCGAGAAATCGGCCAGTGGCGTCTCGCTGGCCACCGGAGCTGTCGCCGGCCGAGCGGCCGCAGCAGCGATAGACGACTTGAATCTAGAACTAGGGACGACGGAAATTTGACCATGACTAACGAAACTAACGAGAACGACGACCCGACTGCGCAACCTCGCGCTACTGACGGCGGTTCCGCTGTCGAACCTGTCGACGACGCGTCCGCCGGAGAGAATTCTGAGATCGTGGAGGTGTTCCCGGAAGGAGATTTAGACCTTCGTGCCGGCGCGGACGACTGTTACAAGTGCACCACGTGCGATATCTCGTGCCCGGTTGCGGAAGTAGACGAGGAGTTCCCGGGGCCGAAGTTTCAGGGCCCCGAGCAGTGGCGACTCAAGCGGAAAGAGGACATCGATATCGGTGACTCGATCACGTCTTGTTCGAACTGCATGAGGTGCGACTCGGCGTGTCCGTCGGATGTGCCGCTTTCGCAGATGCACAACGAGGCTCGGGGAGAGTACGTCGACGAGCAGATGTCCGTGCTCTCGCGGGAGTACATCCGGAACCGAATCCTCTCGAACTATCGGACGTCGGCCCGGTTCGCGTCGAAAGTACCCCGCTTCGCTAACTTTATGATGAACTTCGGTCCCGTCCGCTGGGTGATGGAGAAGACGCTCGGCGTCACGAAAGAGCGGGAATTCCCTGAATTCGCGGAGCAGACATTCCGGGAATGGTGGCATGACCGCGGCGGAGCACAGGTTCAAAACGCCGACAAGCGAGTGGCATACTTCCACGGCTGTTACTCGAACTACAACACGCCCGAAGTGGCTAAAGCGATGGTGCGGGTGTTCGAGTACTTTGACTACGAGGTGCTGGTCCCGCCGCAACAGTGTTCGGGAACGCCGATGTTCGCTAACGGAATGCTCACCGATGCCAGGAGACACGCCGTGACGAACGTCACGGAACTTGCCGCGACGATCGACGACGGAGCGGATATCATCGCATCCTGCACGTCGTGTTCGCTGTCACTCCGGCAAGAGTATCCCGAACTATTCGATATCGACAGGATCGAAGATGTCGCCGGAAACACGTTCGAGGCCTTGGAGTACCTGCGGATCCACGAGGACCTCGAGGAAGCGCTCTCGGACGCCGAACTCGACGGGCAATCGTTCGCCTACCATGGACCGTGTCACGCCCGTAACCAGGGACTCCACAGGCAGGCGGTCGAGTTGTTCCGTGACGTCGACGACGTTCACGTCGAAGATGTCGGCGACTCCTGTTCCGGCATTTCGGGAACCTACGGGTGGAAGGCTGAGAAGTACAAGACGTCAATGAAGATCGGCGAGGAAATGTTCGATCACTTGGAACGCGCGGAGGGCGACACCGGGATGACCGAGTGTCCAACCTGCGCGATGCAGATGGAACACGGAACGGGATACGAGATTCGCCACCCCCTTCAGCTGATCGAAGACGCGCTTCTCGCGTAAGCGAACTGGAACCCCTTTTCGATCAGCCTAGCGGGCATTGGGTCGCTTCGATCGCTTACAACTTCCCATCCGACGATCGGCTGCGTTGATAGCTAGTCTGGGCCGCTAGACCGTCGGGATTTGCGCGTGGAGGTTTGCCTTACTCCGAGGGGGACACGGAGCGGTTCGCCTTGTCGATCGTCGCGCCGGTCTCCGTCGCCGACCATCTGACTGCGTTGTCGATAACGTCCTGCACCGTCTGCTCCCGGTACACGGGGTACGTCTCGTGTCCGGGTCGGAAGTAGAAGATTCGCCCGTTACCTCTGTGATAACAGCAACCCGAGCGGAACACCTCGCCTCCCTCAAACCAGGAGACGAAGACCAATCGATCCGGTTCGGGAACCGCGAACGGTTCGCCGTACATCTCCGTCTCTGGGATGACGAACGATCCATCAATACCGTCGGCGATCGGGTGACCAGGGTCGACGGTCCAGACTCGCTCACGCTCGCCCGACTCGCGGTAATCGAGCGAACACGGAGTCCCCATGAGCCGTTTGAAGAGTTTCGAGTAGTGCGCCGAATGGAGCGGAACGAACCCCATCCCGTCATAGATGCGATCACAGACTCGCTTAACGATAGCATCGTCGACGTCCTCGTGAGCCCTGTGCTCCCACCAGACTAACACGTCCGTCTTGTCCAGCACCGACGGCGTTAGCCCGTGTTCCGGTTCGTCGAGCGTTGCTACGCGGACCTCGTGTCCGCGTCGCTCGAGAGCTTCCGAGAGGACCGCGTGAATGCCGTCCGGGTATACCGCTTCGACATTATCCTCCGTTTGCTCCTGTATGAACTCGTTCCAGATGGTAACAGACACCATACGTTAGCTTTGTTAGACGCCAGTCTAAATGTATCGGTAGCTGATCGATGTGAACCCTCGGGGTCAAGCTCCAAGGCACTCGCCTTGTCTATCTGTAGAAGCATGTGTACTTTCACTGGTGTTCTTCGGGTTCTTCATCAGGAGTCTCTTCCTTCTATGGACAGGCCGGTCATACGGGCACTGCTAGACTGAGATTGAAGGGCTGCGTTGAATCACTAGGCGGCGTCGGGAAAGGTCAGTAAATCGAAGGCGTTGAAGCGGAAAATTTGGTTGTCCATGACGCAAATATCCTACTTCACCGAGCATTGTGTCTCGATTTCACAAAGAGTTACGGATTCCCGATTGCCCTCATTTTGCTACATTGTCTCCGGATTCACCTCGATATATCCTATCGGATGACGACCGGTCTGCTGAAGAAAATGCCAAATAACAGGGGAAATCGGTCTCGAAGCAGTTGACCTCCCTGCACCTTCCCCGCTGTGTAAGGCGTTTGACCGGATCGAATGAACGTCTGTCGCGTGCTGCGCCAGTCGACGTTCGCAAAAGTGGAGCTTTTGTGCAGCCCACAAAATCGCGAAGCGGTCTTGGGACGCAGTTGTACAACCTCTCTGAACACGCTACGATCGACGCAACATTCTATGAACGAGATCGTGCGAGCCGCCACTGCTGCCACCGAACGAATTATCGCGTCCAGAGGCTCAAAGTCACAACACTCGTCGATACAGCAACGCAAGCTGTGCTTGATCTTCACTACCCGACGACTCTCAGCGCTGAGCTGGTATCGACAGTTCCGTGAAATCGGCCTCATGTTCGCCATCTCGAACATAGAACCGCTCTGTGAACCACTCTAACCGTGACTCAGCATCTATTCAACACAGCAGCTTGTAGTTGTCTCTAGCACTCTTCAACAGGATTTTTTGGTAAGTACGCTGGCAACGTCACGAAGGTCCTCACGCGCCGTTATAGTAGGAGTTAGAAATAGCTACTCATTTTGGGGATGGAGAGTTGATCAAGAGCGGTATCGATCGCTGTTGTTAGCTCAGAAAGTGAGTCGAAGAACCGGTTGCTAAGAGCTGATTGCAGCTGTCTCCAACACTTTTCGACTCGATTAAGTTCCGGTGAATCGCTGGTAACGTGACGGCCGACGCCTGGAAATACGGCGCTCCATCCAACACGACGATCAAATTATCTTCGAACGCGTTGCATAACGCGAGACTGAAATGTTTCGCATGTTCGGCGGTCACGTACTCTTCGAATCGAGCAAAAAAGCGATCACCGTCCTCGGTGATCACGCCCAAGAGACACGTCCAGTCGCGTTGCCCGGACAATTCGACGGCCGGCGGCGTGCCGCGCGGAAATCACGCGGCACGCGGCTCGACTTGCACGGATTTCTTGGTTTGATCGATACAGACTACTGTGGCGTCCATCTCCCGCCGCTTTTTTGAGTTCTTCGTGGAACGTCTCTTGTTCGTCAGCCTCAGCTTCAGCGGCTGTACGGCGTGGTTTTTGATGGCTCAATCCCGCTTCTTTGAGCAACCGCCGGCAACTCGGGATCGAGTGTTCGACATCGTAGGTTTCGGCAAGATACTGCTGGACGAGCGCCGGCGTCCACGCCGGCGCATTGAGCCCTACTTCTTCAGGAGATCTATGGACAGTTGCTTCGAACTGTTCTTACTCTGTTTCCGAGAGCTTTCGCTTTCTCTCAGACCGATGAGCATCAGTTACGGCCTGCTCAAGCGACTCATCAGTATCGAGTCGCGTGAGCCAGCTATAGATCGTCCGTCGCTGCACGCCATACCACTTGGCTAGCTCAGTCTGCGTGACGCCGTTTTTGTACGCGATTGCAGCTAAGAGCCGTTGTGTCGGCCTCTTTCCGTCTACGTTGTCGAGAGCGTCTTGCAACTCTTCGACTGGGATCTCGTCGAGGTGATCCACTGTCTGCTGCAACAATATCCGAGCAGATAATTCTAACGGCTACTATAGCCACTCTCAGTTTATAACGGATGGGCGGTGGATATATACTGCCTGGATACATTCAAAATAAGTTCTTGCAGTTATCCCTTTTCGTTGATCGCTTCCAGAACTCGTGGACAGGAAGTCGGACGATCATTTGGTACGATATTGATCGTATAGTGAATTACTGTAATAAAATGATCCGATACCGACTCTCCGTTGTGAGAACTAGCGGGACGATAAACGAGACTCCGTCGAGTCGAAGTCTCATCATCTCTGGCAGTGAGTGATCAGACTGTTCGGAGCCGGTCCGGCCAAAAAGTTCTACCACCGTGTCAGCCTTCGATTCCCCATCGATTTTTATCCTCAAGTGGGAACACCGGTCGACGTTTCACGGCGAATCTGTCTCTTCGGAGTCGTTCGTCGGTGTAGTGCTCGTTGGCCCCGAGTAGTCGAATTAGCCGACCGTACTGCACTTCTTTCCGTAGTCGTTCCCCGAGAAGAGCCATCACAGTGCCCCAGAACAGTTGTCGAGTTCCGTTTGAACGGGCGGCGCTCCCACTGGATCGACAGGAATACATATTTGTTCAGCGTTCCTACCCTTTCGCACATGGGTTCGGAACTGGCGCGAACGCATACGCTCGAATGCGAGCGGTTCGCCGACGAGTTCAGTTCGGTCGTCGAGTTGGTGCTCCCCGAGACGACGACGGCTCGGCTGTACATCGATGAAGCTGAACTCGAGATGGATCCGGACGGCGACGCGTGTCGTCGAACGTGGGCGGCTGTCCGCCCGCACCTAGATCGCGTTCCCGGAGCAGACCGGAACGGGACGGTTGCGTGGACGTGCCCGACGACGACTGAACGGGGGCGAGAACATCTCTTCGATCTCATCGCACTCACCGATGGAATCGCCGGAGCGCACTTCGTCTTTCGAGTCGAACTCTATCAGACCGACGCGCCGGTTCTCGAGTCGATTCCCCACCATTCGGCTGTCGGGCTCGATGCGTCACTGCTCGGGGAGGAGATTCGCTCCGGCGAAATCGTCGATCTTTCCGGAGAAACGGCGTGTCTGGTCCCGACCGAAACGGCGTTCGAGTGGACGGCTGAACAGCGTCGCTGGCGAATAGCGGGTGGCTCGCTTTGTGTCGAGACGATCGACGGCCGAAAAACGAGTTGCTACGGGCTGACGAACCTTCGACGGGCGAGGAAAAGTGATGACGGAACCGGCCTCGTTCTCGCCTGGGAACCCGACGACCTGCCGGACGACGCTATCGGACGGCTGCTCTCGTGGACGATGGACAAGCTGTATACGCCGCCGGTGGCGGTACCGTGTGGGACTGCGGATCGAGCGACGGCGGTCCGAGCGCACGTGCAGGCGATTCTCGAGGCGTATGATGGCCGCGAGCTATAGCGCTCGCCGATGTAAGTCACTACTGCAGCCGCCTTGATCGTGCTTCTGGGATCTGTAGTGAACCGTCGATGCCTACTCCGCCATAGCGTAGACTGGTCGGGTACCGACTCAATATTGAGTTAGTGGCATAATGACGGCGGCTGGAAGAGGACCCGACGAGGGTTGTCTCATGATCCCACCGCGGACTGAACTCGCGCTACTCTCTCGGGTACTGTTCGAAACTATAGATAGTTCAAAAACCGGATGAATACAGAAGATGACAAAAATACGTCTTGCGGACGTTACTACGGAGAGGACAGGTATTATCTCGTCCCGAATTCGTTCGACAGTGCCTCTGCGTTTTGCGATATCTCAGTCGAGAGCCACTCATCAATCGCGTTCTTATCGACACCGGATACATGCCTGCAGACGATGTTTCGAAGCCCAATACGACCGCCCGTCGTTCGCGGATCTGCGCTGGTTTCGTACTGAGCGACCTGTTCTCCCTCGTACATAACGGTGTACTTGCACGGCTTTGAATCTCCCGTCGTCATTTCAACGGAAATGGATCCTTTCAACTCGACGACAACCATGGTTACCACCGAACCTCGTCATCAATGGCGATCGGACCAGACTTGACGACATTCGCATCAAGCCCGCCACGGTGGACGAGCGCTTTCGAGAGTTCCTCCTCTCCGACAAGCGACTGCATATAACCACACGGTTCACACAGCTGGATTCCTTCGCAGATGGCATCACCGACCGTGAATGTTTGGCCTACGAGGTGGTTGAGCGGAACATTTTGAGTCGTCACGTTTCGACGGTGTGCACCCGTCGGGATCTCAATTCCGGCATCCCGTTCGACTGCTACCAGCGCCTCGGCTTCGATGAAGGTGATATCGCTTGCTTCCTGTACCTCTCGGTCCGGGTCTTCGTCGAGAAAGTTCCACAGACCACGCTCTTCGAAATACCGGTCGCCGCGGAGCCCGCGTTTGGCGACTGCGTCGACGTTTTGTCGTGCTTGCATCGGGTCACCACTATCGGGAGCAATGTGGAGCTGTGTAACTCTACCAGTTCCCATAAATTTGTTTCGTGAACGTAGATGTTATACATTTTGAAAGAAGAGGGGGACATCCTTGATTCGCGAAGCCTATTCGAGACCACTGTTGGTTCTAGTGAAGAAGGATTTATCTATCACAATCGTCTGCGTTGAGAACCGCAATCTCAACTATTGTACCGGTGAGTCAGACACAGTCAGACTGTCAGTGGATGATGAACGCCCGGTCCCGCGCTAGAACGACACCGTCTCGCGGATCGCCTCCTCGATCCGAATCGCCTGCGGCAGGTAGTACTCCTCGAGTTCGTGCAGCGGCATCGGCACGTCGTAGCCGGTGACGCGCCTGATCGGGGCTTCTTGGTAGAGCAGCGCTTCTTCCTGGATCGTCGCAGCGATTTCTGCCCCGACGCCGGCGGTCTTCGGCGCTTCGTGGGCGATGACGGCCCGACCGGTCCGCTCGAACGACTCGACGATCGTCTCGGTATCGAGCGGCGACAGCGTTCGCAAGTCGACGACTTCCACGTCGATGCCCGCTTCGCCGGCGACGTTGTCCGCGGCGATGAGCGTCGGTTGGATCATAGCGCCCCACGTATACACCGTCACGTCGGCCCCCTCACGGCGGACGGAAGCTTCGCCGAGGGGCACTTCGTAGGCGGCCGTCGGCACGTCTTCCCGGAACGCACGGTAGATCAGTTTCGGTTCGAGGAAGACCACCGGGTCCGGGTCGCGGATCGCCGCGATCAACAGCCCCTTCGCGTCGGCAGGTGAACTCGGGACGGCGACTTTCAACCCTGGTTCGTGGACGAAGAAGGCCTCCTTGGACTCGGAGTGATGCTCGGGCGCACGGATGCCGCCACCGTAGGGCATTCGGATCACCATCGGAACCGAGTACTGGCCGTGGCTGCGGCTTCGCAACCGAGCCGCGTGACTGACGAGCTGGTCGAACGCGGGATAGGAAAATCCCATGAACTGCAACTCTGCGACCGGCCGCAGTCCGCTCAGCGCGAGGCCGATTCCCGTGCCGACGATCCCCGATTCCGCGAGCGGCGTATCGACGACGCGCTCGGCGCTGAACTCGTCTACGAGTTCGGCGGTCGCTCGGAAGACGCCGCCGTTTTCGCCGACGTCCTCGCCGAGGATCATGACGCGTTCGTCGAGCGAGAGCTCGGTGTAGAGGGCGTCCCGGACGGCTTCGACGAGAGTTAGCGTGTCGGTTTCGTCTGTTTCCGCGTCCGTGTCCGTATCGGCTTCGGCGGTCCCGTCGTCCGCCGTCGTGGAGGTCACTCTAACACCTCGGAAAAGGCGTCGTCGCCGTATTTCTCGCGGAGCGCGCGCAGGCGGTCGCGCTGGTTGCGAAGTCGATCCGGGAGCTCGGCGTAGACGTGATCGAACATGGAGTCGGGATCGGTCGTCGCGTTTTCGACGGTTTCGACGGCGTCGGTGAGCCGTGACTCGATGCGGTCGTCGATCTCGGCCTCGAGTTCGTCGTCGAGGATATCGGTGGCAGTCAGGTAGTTCTGCAGTCGGTCGAGTGGGTCCTTTTCGCGCCAGGCATTTGCCTCGTCTTCGTCGCGGTAGGCGGAGGGGTCGTCAGCGGTCGTGTGCGCGCCGTACCGATATTGGACGGACTCGATGAGGGTTGGTCGGCGGTCGTCTTCGGCGGGATTTTTCGCCTTCTGTAGTGCTGCGCTGGTCACCGAGTACATCGCCAGCGGATCGAGTCCGTCGACGCGGATACCCTCGATGCCGTAGGCGGCAGCTTTCTGGGCGATGGTTTCGCTGGCGGTCTGGTGGTCCCGCGGGACGGAAATCGCCCACTGGTTGTTGTTACAGACGAAGACGACGGGGACGTCGAAGACGCCGGCGAAGTTCAGTCCCTCGTGGAAGTCGCCTTCGGAGGTCGCCCCGTCGCCGAAGTGACAGAGGGCGGCCCTCTCGGGGTTTCCCTGGAGTCGGTTCCCCCAGGCCATCCCCGTTGCCTGCGGGATCTGTGTCGCGATGGGGATATACTCCGGCATGATAGGAACGCCGTCGGGGATCGCGTACCCGTCTCGATGGCCACAGAGCGGTTTCAACAGCGACTCGAGTTCCATTCCGTGGACGTACTTGGCGGCGTGTTCCCGGTAGGTCGGGAACAGCCAGTCCTGGTCGTCGAGCGCGTAACTCGTTGCAACCTGTGCGCCTTCTTGGCCCGTCATCGGCGCGTACGTCGCGATACGCCCCTGTCGCTGGAGACTGATCGCCCGCTGGTCGAATCTCCGGGCGAGTTTGATGTCCTCGTACATCGAGACCAGTTCGTCGGCCGAGAGGTCCGGCACCTCGGCGTCCGGGAGGACGGTGCCGTCCGTATCGAGGATTCGAATCGGCTTGTCATCGCCGTAGGTCGTCGCGCTATGCCCGTACTGCTCCGCGTCGTTTTGGGTACTCATTGTCGTGGTCCAGAGACCTGTCGCTGATTGAGATGCTGTCGCTGCGTTGAATCCGCCGTCATGGACACGAGTTCATGACCGTCCTACCGATGGTTGGCGGGACGGTGTGCCCGTCTCCGAGTCGGTTTTGGTTCCGGTCGTGAACATCGCCGTGAGTCCGAATTCGGAACCGTCGCCGTCCCCGCTCGCGTCCGCCGCGAGGACCGCAGTTTGCCGTCCAGCGCCGACGAGGTGCCCGCCAGTGTCGGTGTCCGCGTCGCTGTAAATGTAAAAGATGGGAGCAGTGTCTGGAAGAACCGTGTGTTCAAGTCGACAGTGAGTGGTTGGGATCGGTCACTGACGCTGCGTCCCTCCAGTGTACTGGCGGGTGCCATACGAAATATAGATTCCAGTCATATACTTAATAGTACTGTGTGACTCACTCACAGTGAGGGGGTGAATTTTGGGACATTCACGGGATTTTTATCCGAAGAATACCGGACATTTCAAGGTGTATTCGTCGGTGGATAGTACAGAGTTCCGTCTGGTCCCAGCTAGTACCGATGAAACCGGCGAAGAGTCCCGACGTCGAGGAGCCATCGTGGCTGGATCGGTTGATCGATTTCCCCTGGATTCTCCCCTGGCCGTAAGCGCCGCATCGGTCCACTCGTTCCATGCATGTGGCAGACCTTGGTTAGTTGATGCTGAGGGAGCTGACTGACGGAGAACGCGAGCAAGCGAGCAAACAGGGGTAGTTCACGCGCAGTACGAGTCCAATATTTCAAAATGATGAAGGTTCTCTGGACTGTGGATACACAATCCAACGGTTGTCCCTTTCAGTCCGTTCAGTTCAACAGAGCTGTTTCCGATGTCAGTAACGGTGAGTAATAACTCGAAATCGGAATCACAACGATTAACTCGTGGAGTGGTATACAACTGTGTTCATGTCTCCTGACAAGAACTCTACCGTAGAGGACGCATATGATAAATTGGCGGAGACGTACAAGACGCAAGAAGAGGATCCGTACTGCGCAGACCTAGAATTTCCTGCGATGACGGAACTCATTCCGACCATAGAGGGCAGACGAGTTCTTGATGCGGGTTGTGGACACGGTCGGTACGCAGAGTGGTTGATCGAGAGGGAAGCGGATGTCCTCGCTGTTGACAAGAACGCCGAGATGCTCGACCAGGCGAGACGACGAATCGGCGATCGGGCGACAATTCGCCGAGCCGATATCACAGACCCCCTCACGTTTGTCGACGACAGTGAGTTCGACGGTGTCATTTGCGGTCTTTCGCTCCATTACGCCAAAGACTGGAGACGGCCCTTCAGGGAGTTCGCTCGTATCCTCCGGCCGGGTGGATTCCTCGTGTTTTCGGCGCAACATCCAGTTGATGAGTACATCGCGTTCGAGGCCGAGAACTACTTCGAAATCGAACAGGAACGGATGACGTGGTCGGCCTCCGGCGAGGAAATTGCTGTCCCGTTCTATCGCCGGCCATTCTCCGAGGTCATCAACCCACTTATCGAAACCGGGTTCCGACTGGACGAACTGGTCGAACCGAAGCCGAAAGAGACTTTCAAAGAGAAGAAGCCGGAATCCTTCGAAAAACGGTTGAAATACCCGACGTTCCTCTGTGTCAGGGCGTCAAAAACTGACTAGTTTCTGAGTGCGGGGGTAAACCAAAAGAGACGTTTCTGATTGCTCACTCCGTTCTCTTCTTTGTCCGGTGTTATACTTGCCTGAAGCGCGTTTCCGAGTCTCCGTGAGATTCGCACACCGACCGACCGGCTGTTCCAGCGACGAGAGTATCGAACGAAGAGGATTTCAACAGAACCACCTCGCTCGGTGAAGACTTCAACAGCCCCACACAAGCCAGGGTGTCATAGAACAGTTCCCATACCCTCTCTCTGTGACTACCCGACAAACGGTAAGTACAGAAGAACCACATATCATCCATCTATATACATATTCATCTAAAATCGAATGAAAACGCATGTCCAAAGAAGATGATAATCAGATTGATTCAAACAAAATGGCTGCAGGGATCGCGATTGGTCTCGCAATAGGGGCCTCTATTGGAGTTGCAATGGATAATATCGCGCTAGGAATCGCTATTGGCATGGGAATCGGTGTCGCTTTCGGTGTCGGTTGGGGTCAAGCGTAGGAAGACACCACGCAAATTCGAACCTTGCTGCTACGTTCGGTTCGCAAGTGTAGTGAACGGATAGTTCGCTCCAGATTGGGTGAACAGAACGCCATGCAAATCGTTCTATGACACCCTCTCACACAAACAGCAACTCGTCTGTTTCCGTCAATCCGCGGTTTCGGCGTTCGTCGGCCGGACGCCCCGCTCGGACCAGTGAATGAGCGCTACGAACGCGCCGGCCGTCACGAGCGCGAGTGCGATCAGCACCATCGTGCTCGGTTCGTATCCGAGCAATAGCAGGCTATCCGCGTAGAACGTAAAGAGGAGGAACGTCGGGAACACCGTGCCGATCGCGTACCGCCACGGCAGCGCCAGCGTCCGCGCGAGTACGCCCGCACCGTTCGTGAACTCCTCGACGCCGTCGGGGCCGAGCACCCACGCGACGTAGAACATGAACCCGGTGAGCCCGAGCGTCAACAGCAGGTCGACGAGCTGGTCGGCAAAGAGCGTGAACACATCAGCGTTAAAGGCGTTAAACGCGCCGGTGACGGTGATTACGCCGAAGAGTGCGACCGTTGCGGTCCGCCGCTCGATGTCGAACTCGTCGACGAGGAACGCGACGGGAATCTCTAACATGCTGATCAGGCTCGTAATCGCGGCGAGCAAGACGACGAGGAAGAAGACCGCACCGACGAGTTCACCGGCGGGAAGGTTCGCGAACGCGCCGGCGATGCCGACGAAGAGCGCCCCGGGACCGCCGCTTGTCGGGCCGCCGGCGAAGGAAAAGAGCAGCGGGAACAGAACCAGGCCGCCGAGAATTCCGATACTCAGGTTGAGTCCGGCGATAGCCGACGCGTCGAACGGCAGCGACCGATCGTCGTCGATGTAGGAGGCGTAGGTGATCATCGTTCCGCTGCCGATCGAGAGCGTAAACAGCGCCTGCCCGGCGGCCGCCCCGAGTACCGACAGGAAGTTGTTCGTCAGGTACGCGCCGTCGAAGCTGAGGAAGAACTCGTAGCCGGCGCTCGCGTTCGGTTGCTGTGTCGCCCAGAGGGCGAGTCCGACGAGCAAGAGTGCGATGCCGGGCATCATGACCTTCGTTGCAGTCTCGATCCCGCGTCGGACGCCGGCCATCACGATCAGCGCAGTTATGCCGAGTACCAGTAGCTGATAGCCGAACGCGGCCAGCCCGTAGTCGATCGCCGCGAAGTGAGTTCCCGGATCGGCGAAGTACGCTCCGGTGAAACTCTCGACGAAGTATCGCAGGATCCACCCGCCGACGACGCTGTAAAACGAGAGCAACGCCACCGCGGTGACGACGCACAGACCGCCGAGCAACATCCAGCCGCGAGACCCGCGAAGAACCGTAAACGCGCCGATCGGGTTTCGTTTCGATCGGCGACCGATGACGAATGCGGCCATCAGCCCGGGGACCCCAACCCCGAGAACGATCAGCAGATACATCACCAAAAATGCGCTTCCCCCGTTTTCTGCGGTCATCCACGGGAATCGCCAGATGTTCCCGAGGCCCACCGCACTCCCGACCGCGGCCAGTATAAACCCGATCCGACTGGCCCACGTCTCTCGTGCCATCCTGTCTCATGGGACCATCCGGACCGCTATAAGCCCTTCCATCGAGTAGGTGTGATCGATATATGATAATTATCGACCGTGCCATATTTCGGCGGAGTATCGCGTTGTCCGATGATACTGCCACCGCCTGAGCGAACGCTCTTCGATCCTATCACAATCCAGTACTACCATCACCGAATATCCCGCCTCCGGGACGGGTCGCCACTTCCCGCTCGACTCAACGGGACGACGTTCCGGAAACGACCGCCCAGAACGAGACGAGCGTGACGGCAAGCGTCAGCAGAATTGCGACGGTGTAACCATCGGTGTAGTCGACGCTCGCCGTCCCGAGCGGTGGCATCGCCAGCGCTCCGAGCCCACCACCGACGTTGAAGATACCGATGATCGCCGTATCCTTCTCGGAGCCGTATATCTGTAACAACAGCGGAATGTAAAGCGTCGCACACCCGCCCAGCCCGAGTCCGACCAGAACAATCGCGACTGCGAGCACCGAATACTGTGGCGCGAGCAACAGACTGATCCCGAACGCCGCACAGCCGAGCGACGAGAGAAACGCCCGCCGTGATCCCATCGCATCGGCGAGATAGCCACCGCCGATCCGAGAGACGATGCTCACCCCGCCGATCAACCCGAACATCGTCGACGCTTCCGTACTCGTCAATCCTCGGGCGACGAACAGATCGATCGCGTACGCCGCCAGCAGTTGGTACCACGCAAACGCGAGCGCAAACCCGACGAAGAGCAACTGAAACGTCCTCGTTCTCGACAGCTGTCGGACCCACGAGAGCAGCGCTGCCGTCGTCAGCGTCGACTGCGTCGCCCACCGCGGCCGCCGGCACAGTGAACTCGCGAGTAAGAACGCAAGCGCCGTCGCTGACATGATCACGAGAAAGCCACGACGCACCCCGAGTGTCGTGATCGCAGTCTCCCAGATCGGCGGGAGCAAGAACAGGCCGAGGCCATTCCCGACGAAGATCAATCCCGTTGCAGCCCCGCGGCGCTCCTCGAACCAGCGCGGAATCACCGACGCGATCAACACGAATACCGTTCCCAGCGCGAGCCCGAGTACCGCGAAGACGACCGCCAACCCGAGATACGACTCGACCGCGTACAGCGACGGCGCGAGCAATCCCGTTGCAACCGTACAGACGAATAGCACGCCCCGGATCGGCAACCGCGCGGAGAAGACGCCGATGATACCGGACCCGATGAAGAACGTACACAACATCACGGAGAAAACGCCCGAGAGGGCGACCGGAGACACCGCGAAGGCCTCGCTAAAGGGCTGTCGGAAGATGCCGTACGAAAGCGGCGTTCCGAACGTAAACACCATCCCGATCGCACCGGCGAGTGCGACACCCCAACTCCGAGGGCTGTCGGGCGTTTCTGCGACCGAATTCGGCACGTCAGTGCGTAAGTCAACCGGTAGCGAAAAGCTTCCGTTTCCTGCACTTCACCGCCTATCGTCTCGAAATTGCACTCGTACTCGCTTTCGTAACTCCGGTCTCGCCGTCTCAGGCGCAGGCCCTTCCGTTCTTAAACCGTCACTAGAATAGCCGCGTAGACGAGCGCCCCGGAGACGAACGCCCAGAATCGGCTCTCCCGAGTTCGTGGCAATTCGTCTTTGATCGCGTTGAACACGACGCCGCCCGTCAGGAGTCCGAGGAGGATCGTAAACAGCGCGTCATCCATCGTATAGACGGCTCCGATGACGGCTCCGACGACGACCGCGGTCGCGAGGACCCAGCGACCTCGCTGCCTGTAGAGCGCCTGGTAGTGCTGTTCCAGTGCCTCGTCGTTTCCGAAGAGGTGAAACGCCATCGCGAACGCGAACAGCACCGTATTCTCCGTTCCCGTCTGTCCCTGAACCAGCACGTAGCCGATAAAGGCGTTGTAGACGACGAACCCGCCGATGTGCACCCAGAAGACGGGTTTTGAGATACCGACCTTCGACGCGACTGCGAGGGTATCCACGACGGTTGCGATCCGTTCGAGGCCGTAAAAGAGCGCAACACCGACGAAAACGAGGATGTAGATGTGGTGTTCGGTGAGCGTTGCAATACCGAGTTCGACGCCGGCGAGCGACCCTCTGTGCGCATCGAGTTCAGGGAAGAGGTGGAGGAAGGCGTAGACGAGCGAGATGCCGCCGGCTATCGAGAGGATGCTGTGCCGAGAGATGCGCGTCGTTTCCGAGCGGATATCGGGCAGGAAATGAGCGAGCGCCACGCCGATGACGAGCAGGACGGTGAGGAGTGAGCCACTGGTAGTGGCCGCGACCGCGGGTACATCCATCGAATGACACCCTTCGCGGTGCCTGATGCTCTCTCTTTCGGTGCGAATGCGGGGGTAGTGCCGGCCTACTGCTTTGTCTCTGTTGCCCCGCCCCTGTAACCTGGTCCCTCTGTCGCCGTCCTTTCGTGGCAGACGACTAGCGAACTGGTGAACTCGCAAACGAGAAGTGCTTGCAGCGAACGCAGACCGGCCAGTATCGATAGTGCGTGTCTGTATCCGATTCAACTCAGTAGACGTATGAGTTAGGCTAACTAGTTGGCCTAATTTATAAGTCTAATTAATAAACGTGCCTCTGTAGTCTTTCATTAAAACTGCTGTATAGACCAGCGACCCGGTTGGTTTGTCGCAGACAGCGTCGCAATCCCCTCATTTTGGCCCCCGGTTTCGATTAGTTCGTTTTGACCGGGTGGTTGATATGGTATATCGCTCTTGTGTAGCACTTTGTTGATTTCACAGCGTAGCTTTGATAGCGTGTTTGAGGGCTTTTCTCCCTGGTTTTCGCAATAGTTTT
>NZ_AOIP01000060.1 GCF_000337535.1 Natrialba aegyptia DSM 13077 | reverse complement strand
CGTATCGGACACCGCTGACGCGGTGTCCTTGTCCTCTTTGATTCGACAGCCACAGCTGAGCGGTATCAACAATCTCCTACAGAAGAGCGATGGTATATTTTGCAAGCAGGTGCTTCTTCGTCCTCGTCGTGGGAAGTGAACTCGTGATTCGATCGTTTAAATCTCCGATGGAGTACGTTCAAGGACGCGACGCGCTCAGTCAGCTCGGCGACCAAGTCGCGCCGATCGCGGAGACCGCGCTGGTGATCGGCGATTCGGACGTTCTCGGGATCATCGGCGACCGGGCCGAAGCGAGTCTCGAGGAAAGTGACGTCGACGTGACGCTCGAGGAGTTCGGCGGGGAGGCCTCCGAGACGGAGATCGACCGGATAACGGAGGTCGCCCGGGAAATCGACGCGGACGTGATCGTCGGTGCCGGCGGCGGAAAAGGGCTCGATACAGCCAAAGCAGTTCGGGAGAACGCGGGCGGGGCGATGGTTTCGATGCCGACGATCGCCTCGACTGATGCGCCGACCTCGAGCCTGTCCGTGATCTACTCCGAAGACGGCGAGTTCGAACGGTACCGTTTCTACGAGTCGCACCCGGACGTAGTGCTCGTCGACACGTCGGTTATCGCCGGTGCACCCGTTCGATTCCTCACGTCGGGGATCGCGGACGCGATGGCGACATGGTTCGAGGCCGATGCGGTTCACAGGACCGGCGGCGCGAACTTCTTCGACGAGGATCCCACCTACGCCGCACACTCGCTCTCGAGTCTCTGTTACGACCTGTTGCGGGATCACGGCGTGTCGTCGATACGGGCCGTCGAAAACGGCATCGTCACCGAGAGCGTTGAAGCGGTCGTCGAGGCGAACACCCTGCTGAGTGGACTCGGATTCGAGAACGGCGGTCTCGCGGCCGCCCACTCGATCCACAACGGACTCACGCAACTCGAAGATACTCACCACGCAACCCACGGCGAGAAGGTGAACTTCGGGACGCTCACGCAACTCGTCCTCGAAGGACGAAGCAACGCCTTCATCGAGGACATCATCGACTTCTCGGTAGCCACGGATCTCCCCGTGACGCTCGCCGAACTCGGCGTCGACAATCCCTCGCAGGACGATCTCGACCGAGTTGCGCAGGCGACCGTCGCCGACGAGGAAACCATTCACAACGCATTCGACGTCAGCAGCGACGAGGTCCGCGACGCGATGATCGCTGCCGATGAACTCGGTTCCAAACGGCTGGCGTAGATCGACTATTCTCTTTCGGAAGTATTTAAGACGAAGATGTGTTCGTCGAGTTCACCGTCTCGGATATGTCCCGCACCCGGCGAAGTCCATGAGCGAATCGTCTGATATGTTCGTCTCGTCTCGCCACTGAATAATCCGTTTGTATTATTCGTTAGTCGGCACTGTCTGGCACTGTCTCGTTGAGCCTGTTTTGAGACATGAACAGGTCGTTGAGTGAATTAGCTAGAGCGGTCCCAAACCTGCTCAGCGAGAGCTATGAGGGGGATTTAGAAGAATTTTGGGAGAACAAGCGGATGACGAACGCCCTGACGAGCGTCGTCGTCCGCCTCCACCGGACTGGTTGTTCTATTCGAGAGACAACAGCGATTCTCGCTTAATTAGGTCCTGAACGCTTTCATGGAGCGGTATAGAACTGGGTACGTCGCCTGCCTGACAGTTAGTGCGATCCGCCGACGGCGACGCCGTCATAGGTCGCTGTCGACGAGACCACTGTCAAGATTACTGGTGAGTGGTCTTGGTTGTATACTGCAATAGACACTGGGTCAAAGTTGATTCTTGATGTCGCGTTGTTTGGACGACATGGCACTGATCCCGCGGCTGTATTCCTGCATGGACTTCGTGAGAAACACGATCTTTTAGATGCTGAATTTCTCGTCGACCTATTCGGTTATCGGACTGCCCTTGCTCGCTTAGGGCTGAGCGGTTGGGTTACCTATACCGTCCGAATCCTCATTGAAAAGTGGTTTCACACGCTCAAAATGCGTGTCGACCGCTTCCAGAACTCGTGGGTGGTTAGTCGGGCAACCATCTGAGAGAGACTTGAACGGCACGTGCATTACTATGTCCACATAGACCGCGCCAACCTCTCGATAGAAAGCGCCAGTCAAAGGATTCTGAACTAGACAGCGCCAGCTGTCGTTCTCTATTTATTCTCCGTTTCTTGTTGGGAAATAACGAAAGCAAATATGCTCTCGCCGATGGCGGCACAGAGTAACCGTTCCTGCTCGGTCTCTCCCATCCGGAATGCAAGCTCTGATGGCGCGCCGATTTGCACGGATCCACTCTTCTCCCGTTTCACTACTCAACCCTATAACGTACTGTATCGTTCTTCCTCCCATGGATTTGCGGTATTCGAGTAGCCCCGTTTCTCCCAGTAGCCTTGCTTCGGTTCGGAACGAAACTCGACGCCCGTCACCCACTTGGCACCTTTATAGGCGTATAGCTGCGGCGTTACGACGCGAAGGGGCCCGCCGTGTTCCGATGGCAGGGGCTGCCCATCGAGTTCGAGCGCAAACAGCACCTCGTCGCGCAGACACTCATCGAGCGGAAGGTTCGTTGTGTATCCATCTCCCGCGTGAAACAGAACGTGCTCGGCCTCGTCTCGAACGGCAGCGCGTTCGGCGAGCGTCGGGAACGGAACGCCGGTGAACTCGTTATCGAACCGACTCCAGCCGGTTACACAGTGGAAATCCTGACGTTGAGTCTCTTGGGGAAGCTCGTTGAACTCGTCCCACGAATACGACAGTTCGTTTTCGACGGCGCCAGTAACGGTGAACTCCCACGTCTCCATATCCTGCGAGGGTGTACCGCTCTTCGAGAGCACCGGAAAGCGGTTCGTTCGGCTCTGTCCGGGCGGTAATCGACTCTCGCCGAACTCCTCGTAAATGGACGTTGCGTTCCTGTCCACCATATCCCGTTTCAGCAGCGGACGCTATAAGAATCCCCGCCCGACAATCGTCACCCTCTCATACGTATTTGATGTGCGGCGTCGCAGGGGATGGTATTTTTTTGCTGGCGTTCGTGGGTTGCCCTGATCACCATGCCGCTCATTCACTTCGAAATGGCCGATTCACCCGAACGAACACAGATCGGAGAGGGGCTCGTTCGGTTTGCCGTCCAAGCGGGACGCCTGGAAACCGGACGGGACGACGGGAAATACTTCTTACACCACGCGGACGGTTGTGATGCCGATGGGAAACAGATCAAACCGGGTGACGGATTCTTTTTCGACACGAACACGGGAGATATTCTCTGCGAAGAACACGGAAATGACCGAAACAGATCTGATACATAATTTTGCTCCGTTGAGATCATTCCGTCGGAAGAACGGACTCGTCTTCCATCCATAGTACATGAGACCTCGTTCCAAACGAGAATCAATACTGGATTCGTTCTTCCGGAACGATGGCGCTGGAGACGTCGATTACGGGACCGCTGATTCTCCGGATACCCAGTTCGACCGAAATACTCGTCTCCAGTGTCGGGCAGTCGCACAACGCTCCCCGGCTGCGATACTTCGTTTCAGCGGGCCACCGGTACGCCTAATGCGGGAACAGTCTCCGATTCCGTCTCGGTGTTGCTGGCCAGTACAGCCACCAGTGACTAGTTTATATACGCAGCGAACGTGACGCTTTCGAGGCATCAGCATGAGCACCGATCATTACACTCTCTCGTCGGGAGAAATCCACCGCGAGCCGCTATCGGCGGGGACGCGCGCACCGGAGTTTACGCTCCCAACGACACCTGACCAAACCGTTTCGCTGAGCGATTTTCACGGTCAGCCGGTCGTACTCGCGTTCTATCCGGCCGATTGGAGCCCTACCTGTGGCGACCAGCTGTCGCTGTACAACCAACTCCTCCCGGAGTTCCAGGCCCACGGTGCCCAACTACTCGGCGTCTCGGTGGACGGCGTCTGGTGTCATCGCGCCTTCGAGGAAGACCGGAATATCCACTTCCCACTACTCGCCGATTTCGAGCCGAAAGGTGCCATCGCAAAAGCCTACGGCGTGTATCGCGATGATGTCGGAACGAGCGAACGGGCGCTGTTCGTCATCGATGCCGGCGGTATCATTCAATGGAGTTACGTCTCTCCAGTCGGGATCAATCCCGGTGCCGACGGTATTCTTCGTGAACTCGAGGCCCTTTCCACGACCGTCGAGCTGGAGGAGGGGCGATGAGTGGCGACCCGACCCGATCCGCCGTTTCCCAACTGGTTGTTCCCGTGACTGAGGACGACCACCAGCAGGGCCCCGACGATGCCCCCGTCACGCTCGTCGAGTACGGCGACTACCAGTGTTCGTATTGCGGGCAGGCGTATCCTCTCATCAAGGACGTGCAAGAACAGTTCGGAGACGATCTGCGGTTCGTCTTCCGGAACTTCCCGCTCACGTCCATACACGAATACGCCCAACACGCCGCCGAGGCGGCCGAAGCCGCCGGTGGGCAGGGCGAAGAGGAATTCTGGTCGATGCACGATCTGCTTTACGAAAACCAGGACGCTCTCGACGACGAGTCGCTGATTACGTACGCCGAACAACTCGGTCTCGATCCCGAGCGGTTTCGGAGCGACTTCGCAAGTCACGCCTTCGAAGATCGAATCCACGAACAGTTCGTCGGCGGGGCTCGTTCGGGGGTCAACGGAACGCCGACGTTCTATATCAACGGCGAACGCTACGACGGCTCGTGGTCCCCGTCCCCGTTATCGACTGCAATTCAGCGAGTGCTTTCATCGAGTCGGTGATGAGACTGCCGATATCTCTACCAACGCGTGTACAGTCGTCCCAAACACAGTACTACCGTAAAATACTATGAGTGAGACTGAGAGACAAACGCTAGAGATGCCGGTTAGCGGACGCGATCACATTCGAGGCTCCGATGGGGCCGCCGTGACGCTCGTCCAATACAGCGATTTTGAATGCCCGTATTGCGGAGATATTTACCCGGCCATCCGACGGATCCAAAACCGGATCGGAACCCGGCTGAAACTCGTGTTTCGGAACTTTCCATTAACGCAACAGCATCCGCGCGCACAACAGGCAGCGGAAGCCGCCGAGGCCGCGGGCGCACAGGGCCACTTTTGGGAGATGCACGATCTCCTCTACCAACACCAGGACGCGCTTACTCGAGAGGATCTTCTCGGGTATGCTGAACAACTCGCCCTCGATATCGATCGATTCACGGCCGAATTAGATACCGGGACGCACGAACGGCGGATTCGGAAGGACATTCAGAGCGGCGTGAGAAGCGGCGTGAACGGCGTTCCAACCTTCTTCATTAACGGTGAGCGCTACGACGGGCCGCTCACTCTCGACTCGTTACTCGCCACTATCGCCAGCGCAGGCAATCTCATCGATATCGAACAATCGATGCAACGGGAGAACCGCGAGCTTCGAGAGACGATCGACAGATCCCGCCAGGGTGCGCCTGCAGCGGGCGAGGCAGTGCGTGACCGTTTTTCTGCGGACGAAATTTTTCAGCGGGTCACGGCGACTGCGTACGAAGATATCGATCGGAGCAAACAACTCCTGTTTTTCAGTGGCCTCGCCGCTGGCATTAGCGTCGGGGGGACGTTCCTCGCACGAGCAGCCATGACGACGGCCTACCCGGGCGACCCGACCGGGATCGGGAACATCCTTTATCCGATCGGGTTCATAATTATCGTCCTCGGAAACTACCAGCTATTCACCGAAAATACACTAACGCCGGTAACACTCGTCTTGACGCGATTTGCAAGCCTCCCGCAACTCCTTCGCCTCTGGGGAATCGTTCTTGCTGCGAACGTCATCGGCGCGGGAATCGTCGCCTATCTCCTCGCTACCACGACTGTCTTTACCCCGGAAACCGCCGAGACGGCACAGCAATTCGGCGAGCATGCATTGAGCGTCTCGTGGTCAGGGCTCTTCTACAAAGGCACATTCGCCGGTGGACTTGTCGCAACGATGGTCTGGCTCGTCCACGCCGCGCGAGATTCACTCTCACGATTCTTCATCGTGTACTTGATCATGTTTACGGTCCCTGCCACGGAACTGTTCCACTGTGTCGTCGGAGCCTGCGAAGTACTGTTCCTGGTGTTTGCCGGCGAAGCGGGACTTCTCACCGTTTTCACTCAATTTTTCGTCCCGGTTGCTCTCGGCAATACCGTCGGTGGCGTCGTGTTTGTCGCTCTTGTGAACTACAGTATGACCGAAATCCGTCACTTCCCCGACCGAGGTCAGCAACGCCGTGAACTCTCCTGGCCAGAATGGGTATTCGGAACCCGTCTGATAGAACGACTCACCGCAACACCGCGTCGCGATGATGCCGATACAAGTGAAACCCCCTCCGAATGAGTGCCGATGGTATCTTGATTCGATCGTTCCAACGACGAAGAGCACACGCCGAAGACGGCGACTGATATACGCAACCGAGAGACGAATCCCTGATCCCATCGACGCTATTGCTGAACTCGTCCCCGAAGCGTGCGATAATCTCACGCCGAGACGCTCGTATGTCAACACCAATTTCTCAGTGTCGTCGGTGGAACCCACTCGCCATTCTACCCGACCCAGGATGCCGACTCCGAGCACCACCCGCGCCACGAGTTCTAAATCCACAGGTACGGAAACGCTGTCAACCATCGCTTCAGCGGAGACTAGGGTGTACTCGGGTTTGGGAATTGTTTCACCCGCATCCAGCCGTTGACTACCGGCATATAGCGACGAAGACCGCATCTGACGGGGAATCTAACCCCGTTGACTAGCGATTCGGGGTACACAATCCCGACGTAGCGTCACGGTTTCTTCGATTGCTAATCCGTTCGTGATCTCACCACGCCGTATACGATACGGGTCTCTCCCTACACTCTAGCCGGTTTTGAACGAGAGCCTGAATTGAGTCTAGAAATGGCGAAACAACCTCTTATACCGCAAAGCACTCTCTGTGTGTGACGTATATATCTCCTTCACCTGCAACTACTGTGTGAATTTTCCGGTTTCCCTGCAACAATAGCAACTACCATTTACGCCGGCGAAGACGGGTGATTTGACGAAGTCGCCAGCCGACGCTCGGTGCGGTCTATACGGTTGAACGACGGTAAGTCACAAGATACTGAGAGAACTATGATGCAGATCGATCACACGCAGTCGGAAATCGAGTCCGACGAACTCCGCGCCGAAGAACTCGATTCGGATGCCCAAGCACTGTTAAATACGCTGGAGGATGAGGGTGCCCCCGATCTTACGCAATTGTCGCCCGAACAAGCCCGAACGCTCCTTGGCGACCTGTTCACCCCGGATGTCGAACCTGAACCGGTGGCTTCGGTAGATGACCGCAAAATCCCGGCGTACGCGCGTGACATCCGCGTTCGAATCTACGATCCGGACCCGGATCAAACACTCCCGGCAGTCGTCTACTTCCACGGCGGCGGGTGGGTCGTCGGTTCTATCGATACCCACGACAAAGTCGCTCGTTCAGTGGCAAATCACGGCCAGTGCGTCGTCGTCTCCGTTGACTACCGAAAAGGGCCGGAACACCCCTTCCCAGGGGCCGTGGAAGATGCCTACGTGGCGACCAAATGGACTGCCGACAACGCCGCAGAGCTCGGTGCGGGTGCAGGGTTGGCTGTCGCCGGTGAGAGTGCGGGCGCCACCCTCGCAACGGTAGTCGCACAGATGGCCGTCGAGAAGGAACTCGGTGCCCCCGAGATCGACCACCAGGTGCTGTTCTATCCCGTCACCGACCATTCCTTTGACACCGAATCGTACGAAGTAAATGCCGAGAATTACTTCTTAACGACCCGAGGAATGGTCTGGTTCTGGAACCATTATCTCCGCAACGATATCGACGGTGCAAACCTTCGAGCCTCCCCATTACGCGCTCCCGAGCGAGTTCTCGCCGAACTCCCTCCGGTAACTATGTACTCCAGCGGCTACGATCCGCTCCGAACGGAACAGTTCGCGTACGGGAGAGCGCTCGCAGCTGCAGGCGTCTCCGTCGAGCATACCCACTACGAAGATATGATCCACGACTTTGCCAACATGAGCCAGCTTGCGGATCCGTTTCCCGCAGTCGAAGCGGGTGCTGATGTGCAAGAACGGGCCGGCAAAGCACTTCGTGAGGCCTTCGAGTAATCGTACTCAGTAGGTGTCTAGGGCGGTCGATATCCGTATTTTTGATCGGAGGCCGACAGCGCTTTGCCGGTACCTGGGGTTTGCTTTACGGCCATGCGAACGATGTACTTGCGCCGCTGGCTAGAAAAACGATACAACGGTATCTTGGTCACTGGAACAGAGGGAATAATGACAACAAAATACTGTTTGTACGGTCAAACCCTCATTCAGGATCGGCGAAGGGAGTTACAATAGTACGAATGTAAACTATTGAGCGCAGACGGCAGCAGCACTCGAGTAACACCGCTGCTATCTAGAACGAAAGCTAAAACGGATAAAAATACGGTGTTACTTTCAATTACCGGCAGGAGATAGTCGATAAATAATTGGTTATCGTTCCCGGCACTGTCTAGTTTAGCACGGTCGCTAGAATATATGTTTCAGTGATAGGTATAGGGTCTGTGTGTTATAGTAGTGTTTAATCTTCCCAAGATATCTTCACTGCTTTCTCGATTGCCGACTCACGAGTTCTGGAAACGGTTACCTCGAACCGTCGAGGTAGGAAATCACTTTTCGATCGGGTTCCGGTCGAGATAGTCGAGCTGCTCGCTCAACGTAATCGAGAGACGGAAGCGGGATCAGCAGAGATCGACGAGAACTAGTCTTTCGGGAGAACTCGTGTTTCTCGGTTAATTGATGCAGAAACCTAGCGGCTGGATCAGTGCCTTCTTATCCGAAGATTGTGATGTTCAGGATCATCTCTGGTTGTCTATTATTGTATCCAATACACAATATCGAGTTCCGTTTGTATGAACAGAAATATTATCTGTAGGGGCTTGCGACGGCGTGGGTGTGCAGTAAAGCCGCGCAGTGATCAGTCCGATCGAGTGGGCTCGAGAAATGCCTCGAGTTCCGATTGGATGTGACCGGCAACACGTTCACAGTACTCCCAGAGCACCTCGTTGAAGGTCTCTCGGGTCGCCTCGTCGAGACCCGCTGCTCCTCGATACTCCTGATCGGGTATTTCGGGATGATATGTACACACGACCAGTGGTGTGTCGGCATCGAGCGGTCCTTCCGAAACGATTCCGTACTCGTCAGCCCCCCACAGACCGGATCCGTCCCGTCGTGTGAGATCAGAATCTATCTCGTCGAGGAGTCGGAGGTCCTCGGTGGTCAGTGCGGGGTCCGCTGTTTCGAAGAAGTCGGAGAACGCTGCGTCCCGTGCACCGTATTTCCACCCTTCTAACTGCTCTCTGGCGCGTCGTAACTGCACTCGATCGGGAGCGACGCCGCTCATGTCTTCTCACCGGTTGTGGTACTCGTCGCACTCACCGAGTTCGTGACGACGTGCGCGGAGGGCCGGTTTTCGTCTCCCAGAATCCGTTTCATCGTCCGTCGTTCGAAACGACGAGCGGTACGAAGTAGCTTTTTACCGCCGAACTCGAATTTCGCTCGAGGAGAGCAGTACTGATCACGGACTGTCCGGTTCAGTACCGTCTTGCAGGCGCTTCATCCGGCTGTGCCGAATTCGATCGATCGTGGTGCTATAGTAACAACTGAAACGGCTTATACACTGATCGTACAGCTGTCGCACGATCAGGTGCGCACTGACTTTCAGTGGCTACTATAGGAGTTCTTGCAGCGGCATAGTAACTGCTTACAGTGAGCTGGTTCCCGTCAGCCTCAAAGCGATTTATCGATTGATCGAATTGAGCCGGTCTGAAACTACTTTTCGAGCCGTCTCGGTTACTATCGTATCGGTGACCATTTAACGCTTGCCGAGCGGGAGCAGTCACTTTGTCTGAACCAGCTGTTACACAGGAACGGGAAACTGACCCGGGACCCGTTCGTTATAACCGACTAATTGCTCAGTCGTCCTGAATTCTGCACCGTCGGGAGATTCCAGTCGTAAGCAACCGCCGCTAACCGAGTCACAACGGTCACTACCGCACACACTACAGCAGCCGCGCTCCCGGCCGCCCCTACCGTTCCCACGAGCCAGTATGCGCTTCCACCGAGGACTGCACAACTCGCATAGAAATCCTCGAAGAGAATAAACGGGGTTCGATCGAGGAGAATATCTGTAAACGCACCACCGCCGACGGCGTTGATCGTCGCAATAGCGACGATACCGAACGCCGAAACACCCGCCTCAGTTGCGACGATAGCGCCAGTCGTCGTAAAGGCAGCGAGTCCGATAGCATCCGAGATAAGGGTGACTGGATGCGTTTCCGGCGACGATAGAACGACGCTCAGCGCGATTGCCAAGCCAACTCCGAGTAGCCCCAGGCCGATTTCGATCGGTGACTGGAGTGCTAGTGGAACTCGTGTCACGAGGAGATCGCGCGTTGCTCCACCAGCAAACGCCATTGCCAGTCCAGCGATGGTAACCCCGAACAGGTCGAACTCCTCACGGATCGCCTTTGAGGATCCAACGAGTGCGAACGCAACCAAGCCGATCGTATTCATCACGGCAAATGGATCGCCGAATAGTAGTGCGATGACGTCCTGACTCACTGCGCTCGCCTATGAGAGCGAGTCTCTTGAGTACTACGTATCACGCACCTTCTTCCACTCAAGCCACCTGCAACGGAGTCCGTGCGATAACTGTCTGCCCTGCACGTATCGCTGGGTTCCAACCTCCTCCCCACTCCCCGCTGCGAGTTCAGCGGAGCTATACGCCTGAACGCTTTGTGAGCGGGGTGACTACCTGAACGGTACGCTCCCGCTCGCTCGCTTTGCAACTATCCGTAGCGAACCAGTGTCGGCCGTGAAAAGCGGGAGATCAGGCGATGGGTGGGGGCAACCCATCGCTGGCGACAACGGGAGTGGTTAGTGGGTGCTGATTGGATCGCTGTCGCGCACCGGTGCGCGACGGATAGTGCATTCCACCCCACCGTTATCAACTTCTACCCGATTCCCAGTCACTCGAAATCGTCCCCCGGTTCGGCTGGCCGTTTGGATCGGTGACTTGCCCTCGCCGATGTCGCCGGTTAGCGACCTGCGGCGGAGCTATCAATCGCAAGGAGAGTACTCGCGTCTTCGGACGTGCGTGGATATCGATCGGCGGATCCGTTTCTACCACGAGTTCAGTTACAGAACGATGCCTCGATCGACGCTCTGCTCGTGATCACGGTCGTTGCGATCCGTCACGCACGGAGCGGGGGGAGAAGATTTACCACTGACTGGCCATTCAGCTAGGGTATGGACCAGTCGACATCCCGCAAGCGACCGTGGCTTGCAGCAGGACTCGGGCTTCTTATCACCGGACTCGGACAACTGTATCTTCGCCGCTGGAAACGAGCACTCGGATGGGCGATCTTCGCGGTGCTCGTCGGCGCATTCCTCGTCCCGGAGTCGACGCTCGCGAACCCCGCCTCAGCCGACCTCGTGGATGGCGCTCCGCTTCTCGTCGTCGGCCTTCTAAGCGTCATCGACGCGTATCTCATCGCTCAACGGCACAACGTCCAACTCGCCGTCGCACAGGAATCCCGTTGTTCGTCCTGCTATCGTGAACTCGACGCTGATGTCGCGTTCTGCCCGTGGTGCGGGAGCGAGGTGCAGTCGACAGCAGCGGACGACGACTCGACGTGGACCGACGCCCACAATTCGTCGGACGATCGATTCTGAACTCGGGGTAGTTTTGCTCGCTGTCGTTTTGTGACTCCTCCATCGGACAGTCTCTGAGAGCCACGGCGCGAAGCTGTCTGGGTGAACTCGTCCTCGGATTGAGAGTAAAAAGCGCCGTAACGACCCGAGTTCGGTTACTCCTCAGTACGGTCCTGGATCGCTTGCCCGCCGTCGCTGGCGGCGGGACCGCCTGATCGACTCGGAGCGTCGAAGGAGACGTCCGGACCGAGATACTTCGTCCAGACGACGAGCAGGCTCGGGAGCACGAGCACGCTCGCGAGGAACGCGTAGATGATCGTCAGTCCGGTGATGATCCCGAACTGCTGTAGCGGTGGCAGGATGGCGAACGCGAGGACGCCGAAGCCGCCGACGGTCGTCGCCGCGCTGCCAAGCAGTGCGCCGCCCGTTCCGGTGACCGTCCGGGACATCGCTTTCCAGACGGAGCCGGTTCGTTTCAGCTCGAGGCTGTACCGCTCGCTCATGTGGATACTATAGGCGACGCCGAGCCCGACGGTGAGGCTCGTGATCATCCCCGTCATGACGTTGAACGGGATTCCGAGCAGGTACATCGTCCCGAGAATCCACGAGACGCTGAAGACGACCGGCAACAGCGTTACCGCGCCGAGCGTTGCGCTTCCTTCCGTGATCCGGTAGGCGATCATCAGGAACGCGAAGACGGCGACGAGCGTGATCAGCAGGCTCTCGATGACCGTGTCCATCAACTGCCCCTGAACGATGTCGAACAGGATCGTCTGGCCGGTTGCCGTAGCCTCGACCCCGGTCCCGTCGATGCCGTCTGCGATAGATTGCATCTCGGTCGTGACGTCGCTCATGGCCGCGGTCCCGCTCGTCGAGATGACCATCCGAACGGCCTCGTAGTCGCCGTCATCGGTCTGGTGGATGACGCCGGCCGCTTCGTCGGGAGCGACCTCGAACAGTTCGTCGTACACCTGCTCGATGTTCCGGTCGGGGATCCCGTCGCCGTTACTATCGGCTGCGGCAAACGTCGCGTTGAAGGACTCGTTCTCGGCGGCGACCTGCTGCATCGTTCCGAGCGGGCTCTGGATGTTGGCCTCACCACTCGAGAGGGTGGCAGCAACATCGCTGTCTGCAGTCTCGTTCTCGGCGTCCGAGAGCTGCTGTAACGTCTCCGGATCGGTTACGTTCCCCTCGACGAGGATCTGCGCTTGCGAGTCCTCCCGAACGAAGTTCTCGTTGACGAACTCGAGATTCTCCTTCATCGAGTACTCGCCGGGCTCGAGCGGTCCGGGGAGGTTGTTCGTCCACTCCGGCGGGTCCTCCGCGATGAAGTCCTCCTGATTGAAGCTGGTGTCGACCTGCGTCGCGCCGTATGCACCGCCTGCACTCACGAGGACCGCGACCAGGATGATGACGATCGGTATCCGTCGTGCTGCCGTCGAACCGGTTGATAGGACCTGGCTAAACCGGCCGCCACCCGTCCCGAACGCGCGCTTTTTCCGATCGAACCCACGATTTTCGAGGAAGCCGTCGAGTTCAACTTTGAGTGCCGGAATCAGGACGCCGAAGACGAGCAGGGCGGCCGTGATACCGACCGCGCTCACGATCCCGAAGTCCTGAATCGGTGGGACCGGACTCGTGAGATTCGAGAGGAAGCCGATCGCCGTTGTCGCGGTCACCAACACGAGTGCAATGCCGACGCCGGCCAGTGCCACTCGCATCGAGCCGCGGGCGTCGTCGTCCCCGTACGCACCACCGTTCTGACGCTGTTCGCGGTGGCGCATGAAGATGTGGATCGCGTAGTCTATCGAGAGCCCGATGAGCAGGACTGGAACGGCGATGAACATCTGGTTGAAGTCGATATCGGCCCAGCCCATGAAGCCGAACGTCCAGACGAGGACGACGGCGATGCCGACTAGCCCGAGGAGGATATCCAGGAGATCGCGGTAGGCGACGATCAGCGCGACGACGACGAACAGCAGGGCGAGCGGCCCGACGATCGCGAGGCTATCGCCCATCGAGTTGTTGATCTCTTCGCCCATGATCCCGCCGCCGAAGACGATAACGTCCGATGTATCACCGTCGGCGCCGTCGTTCGCCAGGGATTGCATCGCGAGTTGTGCGTCGACGAGTTCGTCGGATGCCATCCCGCCTTGACCGCCATCCCCGCCGTCGGTCTGGTGCGTAACCAACAGCATCGTCGCGTTCGCACTCGTGGAACTCGCGTCGTAGCTCGTCGGCATGAACGCCAATCCGTTCATCTGCTCGGATGAATCCTCGCTCAGGACGGTTTCGAGCGTCCGCTCGTAGGTCGTGGCGTTCATCGCGTCGACCGCGTCGATCTGTTCCTGCAGCGTGGGCGAGGTGGCGTTTTCCAGGGCTGCTTGTTGGGTCTCTAGTTGATTACCGAGTTCAGCCAGTCGCTCGCCCTGTGATTCGAGATCCGCGCTGCGCTGTTCGAGCGCCGCGTACTCGTCGGCGAGGACGCCCTGGGTGCCGCGCTGGTACGCCGTTTCTATCTGGGACTCGTTGTCGGCGGTCCGAAGGAGCTGTGCCGACTCGTTGAACGTCGCATACTGCGTCTCGTCGAGTTCAACCGACGAGTTTGCACGAACGGCTTCGAACTGTTCCTGCGGCGACGCCGATTGGTCTGCACGAAGCGTCTCGAGGGCCGCCCGGAGATCCTGTTGCGTCGCGTTCACCTCGCTCTGTCGTTGTTCCAGCGAAGCGCGTTCCTCCTGAACGGTTGCGTTTAACTGTTCGAACTCCGCGGCCGTCGCCTCGAGCTCGCGCTGTTGGTCGCCGGTGATGGACGAGATTGCGACGAGATTCGCCACGCCAACCGTGGGTTGCTCGTCGGCGAGGGTCCGGTTGATCGTCTCGTTCTCCCGGAACGACTGTTGCAGTCGGAGCGTCTCGAGCAGCGACTCCTGAGTGAGCGTGTTGTCCCCTTTGACGATCACTTGCGCTGTCGTCGTATTGTTCGCGCCGGTCGAGAAGTTCTCCTCGATGTAGTTCAGTTTCTCCGATTCTGCGGTGTCACTCTGGAACTGATCGAGCGAGGAGGACTGCTCGATCATTCCGGCACCGGCACCCGTGACCACCGTGAGCACGAGCATGAGGGCGATCACGGCCCGGCTGTGGCTCGTGACCATCGCCGCGAAGCGATCGAGCCAGCTCATCTGCCGAATCGGCCTCCGTGCGCTCTTTTGCGCCCCCCTTTCTGCGGGCTATCTGTCGGGTAGTCGTGACACTGAGAGCACGAGACACCGCTCCTTCGTTGCCGGTTCTGCGCCAACGTCATTTTCCATCACGCTGGCGGGATGTGACCGCGTACCGACGGTGCCTGAGACCGGTTCGTAACGGGTTCGACGCCGTTCTCTGTACCGAATCTGCAGCATCCACGACATCCCCCGTCGGGTTGCTCGTTTCGATCGCTACTCGCTGTTTCTCGCGCATCTACTGACTGAATATTCAATTAACTCCCATCAATCTTCTCACTTCGTCTCAGCGTACTACCGGTTACCGTGTCGAACAGTTACTGTATCGTCCTTGCACATGATTGACCATTCAATCAATATTTGTATGTAGGGCTACGAGACACTATCTAGAATGGGTGCTATTACAGGAGTGAACCGGAACCAGTACAACTCCGGTGTTCCGAACGAACGGCTCTATCGGGGCGGGTCTCTATCGTCTATCCGTTCAGAGGCTGATTGTGTCGTGTTCCGACAGGATGACACCGGCGACGGGTCGGGTAACCGCGTCACTGCTATCCGCCACCGATGACGCAACTACCCTCGTTCCTCGACGAGCCTGACGACACTCGCGGGGCCATCATGAAGGCCACGTACGATGCTCTCTGTGAACACGGCTACAGCGATCTCACGATCCAACGGATCGGAAACGAGTTCCCGAAGAGTAAATCGCTGTTGTACCACCACTACGATAGCAAAGACGACCTTCTCCTCGACTTCCTCGAGTTCATGCTGGCTGAACTCGAAGGACAGATGCCGGCGTACCGAGACGGAAGTGCTGACGAACACATTGCAGATATTGTCGACCGCACGTTTGCGTTCGGGAGTACCGAAAAGAATCCTCACTTCACGCAGGCGCTGCTCGAACTTCGCACACAGGCCGCTCACGACGAAGCCTATCGCGAGTATTTCACTCGAAGCGATCGATTCGTCCGAAAACACGTCGCACACACGATTCAGTCGGGTATCGAACAGGGTGTCTTTCAGGAGGTCGATCCGCAGGAAACAGCAGCACTCTTTCAAATCGTGTTCGTCGGCACGATGACACAGCGCGTCACCAGCGATGACGACGACGTGTTGAGAGCGGGTCGCGCCATGTTCGATCAGTGTCTTCGGGCGCGTCTTCTCCGTCCGGAGTGACGACGGTGGTCGGATCGCCAGTGACCGCTCAGGTCCTGTGCTCGTCGAACGCGTCTCGGGTTAGGGAGTAGCGGCTAACTCGGCTCTTCGGCGTCAACATAGACGAGTTCGTCGGCGCTCTCGAGCAGTCGTACCCCCCAGGTGACGGTAATCGGGACCAGCGCGGTCGTGAAGATTGCGATGAAGACCAGGATCGAGAACAACTGCGAATCGATTACGCCGGCCGAAAGTGCGACTGACGCGATGATGATCTCGACGGTTCCGCGGCCGTTCATCCCGAATCCGACGACGAGTCCTTCTCGCGAGGTGAGCATTGTTGGCAGTGCAAAGAGCCACGAACCGATTATTTTGCCGAGGAATGCGATGGCGACGAGGACGACGAGAATCCCGAACGAATCGAAGAAGACGTCGAAGGTGATGTCGAAGCCGACGATCACGAAAAACACCGGGGCGAAAAACCCCATCGCGAGATCGTAGATGACCGTATGTATGTGCTCGTACAGCGACGGCTCGACGTCCGATTGACGGAGGAACATGCCGGCGACGAACCCGCCGATAATCATGTGGAGATCCGCGAGCGTCGCTAATTGGGCGAACAGGAGCGAAACGAGCAGGGCGAACATGAAGGCGGTCGTTTTATCGACGAATCCGTACCGTTCGCGACGGTTCTCGATGTACGCCCAGGCGAGCGGGAGGAACCGATAACCGAGGACGATCGTAATCACGAAAAAGCCCAGCGCTTTCGCCACTATCATACCGATTTCCAGCAGGTTGAGTGTGCCCGCCGTGACGTAGCTATCGACGGCGGCAAAGGCGATTAGGACGCCGACATCGGAGGCGAGTGCGCCCCCGAGGAGGACGTTCGCGATACGGGTATCGAGTAGCTCGAGATCGGCGAGGATTCGGGATTTCGTCGCGAGCGAGGTTGCGGCCATCGCAAGGCCCAGGAACAGTGCTGCTCCGGTCGATACTCCCAGCCAGATGCCCGCGCCGTATCCGAATCCGAACGGGATCACGAACGCCCCGAATGCGATCAACAGTGACTGTGGCCCCAGCCTGAACAACTCCCGAAGATCGACCTCCATCCCGACGTACACCATCAGGAGAAACACGCCGAGTTCGGAGAGGACATCCAGAAGGTTCGATGGTTGTAACAGCCCGAGAAGCGGCGGGCCGAAGACGATTCCGGCGAACAGTTCGCCCATCATCGTCGGGTAGCCGATTCGTTCGGCTATCCCACCGAATATCCAGGCGACTGTAAGCACGAGCAAGAGCCCGAGAACATCGATGCTAACGGTTTCGACCATTATCCCCCGCTCCGTTCGATCGACTGGGGAGCACGTAATCGACACCGTTCGGGAGCGCCAGTCATAGCCAACCCATTGCTTTCGAACACTGCAGGTATTTCTCCCGACACCACAGCGACTCTTGTTTCTGTCGGCGTTTCTACGGTGAACTCGAGTACGTTTTCGGGTAGTTGGGTCGGTACGGACCGCACCTCTACGACGCTACGACTCTACTCGAGCCGCTGTGCGCATTCAGGCCGTTCCTTTAGGCACCCATCTCGGATAGAACGCCTATGGCATCCATACCAGACATCGAGATGGTGGACGCGGAAGACGAGTACATTCACGTCCGCTTTCGCGACCCCGATCGGTACGACGAGATTCGAACACCAGACTGGGCGGACAACCCGGCAGAGTCCGTTTCCGAGGGGAGCGAAGTACGAACCGGAAAAATCGAAGGGGAGGACGACTGGGAGGTCACGAGTGTCCTGATCAAGAAATCCGTCGGCGAGGAGAAAGCCAAAGAGCAGGCGCGCGAAATCGTCGAGAAGATCGAGTCGTAAACGCTGCTGTTTGCCGTATCTACGGAATCGTCACAGCAGACCGTCCGAGGCGGTGTAGGTCGGCCGGACAACGTCGGAGAGCGCCTCCAAAATATTCGGACGGCGCTGACGATGAGGGGATTCCGCTGCGTCAGTGGTCGGCTTCGTGAGGGTTGAGTTCAGTCCCGTAGTTCTCGACGTGGTCGGTGTAGTCGATGAAACGCGGCGCGTCCGGGTCGAACGGTCGTTCGAGCGCCTCAAACGCGTTCTTTTTGTCCCACGACTGGAGTCCGCCGATCGCCGAGCGGTCTTCGAGGTCGTGATAGTCGAGGTCGGGCGCTGCGTGCTGCCACGCGTCGAGACCGTGCTCGGTGCGGACGATGACGCTCGAATACTCGTCCGAACTCCCGACCGAGCCGACCGTCACATCGGCGGCGTACCCGGTGAAATCCGCACATTCGTCGCACCCCTTCAGCGCGGCCCCGTGAAAGTTCTCGATGTCCTCCGCGAGGAGCTGTTCGCCGTCCTCGTCGTAGACGTACATGTTTCCGTCGAGCACGTCGAGTTTGCCGATCTCGTCGGGGCTGATGTCGCGTTTCGCTTCTAATTGCTCGCCGATGAGTTTCCGATAGTTGAAGTTCTTCGTACACATCAAGGCGATCGTGTACTCGACGCCGCGCACGCCCGCGTTCTGGGACTGGTAGTCCCACTCGAAGTCCTGGAGCGCGCGCACACCCTCGATTTCACACGGCGTCCCGACGAGCGCGAGCGAGAGATCCTCGTGATCCTTGTCCGGGAGTTTGTGCTCCCACTGGGCGAGGTCCAGGTTTCCGAGCGCCATCGTCTGGTTGTAGAAACTTCCCGCGTTGTCGATGACTTCCTCGGGGGTGGTGGCAAGGAAGCTTTCCGCCTTCCAGGCCTCCTCGTCGCTCTCGGTGGCGATGAGCGCGCCGTCGATTTCGCCGGCTTCGAGCAGGTGGATCAGCAGCGAGGAAACCACGCCGCCGTCCTGTGCGCCCTCTCGCCAGTTCGCTTCGACACGCGCGGAAAACTCCGTGATCGGATCGCCAGCGCCCGAGACGTTGTCCTCCCCACCGGTGATCTTCCACTGGCGCTCGTAGCGCAGCCCGCCGCGCGGACAGAAGTCCCAGCAGAGCGAACAGCCGGTGCACATCTTGACGAGTTCCGGCAGGCCGTCGTCGCCGATACCGATGGAATCGGAGGGACACGCGGCGACGCAGGTGCCACACTGGATGCATCGACCCTCGTCGATGACTGCCGTATCGAGTTCCATAAACCACGTCTTGTCGTCGGGCGTCTCGATGTCGTTCATCTCCGAACGGATCGAATACCCCGGCGTATCGACGGCCGCCCCATCGGGAACGTTGACGCGCTCGTCCGGCGACTTCCCGTCTCCGCGTTCCACGTCTTGACTCACGCCGTCGGCGGGCCGAGTGAACTCGATATCGCCGAGGCTGCCGTTCTCGTCGACGTTCGCCGCCGGTGCACCACCGTCAGCGATGGCCCCCTGGTCACCCGCCGTGCCGTCCGACCCGCGTGCACCGCAGGTACACTGCCCGTCAGTGCAGCGTTCGTCACCGTCTGTGCCATCGGCCTCGTTCGTGGTGTGCCCGGTCTGCCGACTCGTGTGGTCGTTACCGTTGCCCGGCGGACCGCTCGTGCCATCGTCGCTCACGTCGGGGACTCCCGGTAGCGGCCGGTCGCTCCCGTTCTCTCGCTCAGTCATCGGCGGCGACACCTCCGGAAACGTTCGCATCAGCCCGTTGCATGACCGCCCGAAGCCGGTCGTTATCGACGCGTCGACACCACTCGTAGAAGCGCTCGCCGTCGCGGCGGTCGTCGGTGTAGGCCGCGAATAACCGCTCGAGAGCCGGAATGACGGCGTCGGCTGGGACAGCGGTCTCGACCCAGTCGACGAACTCGTTGTCGATGCCAAGCGAACCGCCGAGACCGACGTCCATGCCCTCGACGATGGTGTCCCCTTCTTCGTTGGTGCTGTGCTCGTCGTCATCGACCTGGACGGTCTCACCGCGGAACCCGATATCCGCGATCTGGGGCTGGGCACACGAGGCCGAACAGCCCGACATGTGCATCCGCACCACGTCGAGGTCGTCGGGGGTGTCGATACGGTCGTCGAGTTCACGTGCCCACCGCTTGACGCGCTTTTTCGTCTCGATGATGCCGTAGTTGCAGAACTCGCTGCCGGTGCAGCCCACCGCGCCGCGTGAGAACGGTCCGGGGTCGGGCTGGTACTCCGCGGCGAACGGTTCGGCGAGCAGGTCGTCGACGTTCTCTTCGGGCACGTGGGTGATGAGGAAGTTCTGGTCGGTCGCCAGCCGAATCGTGGTGTCGTCCGTGCCGTACTTTTTGGCCGCGCGGGCGGCCTCGACCAACTCGTCGCCCCCCATCCGGCCCCCAACGACGTTGAATCCGACATAGCGGAGGTCGTCGTTGCGCTGCTCGTGGACGCCGACGTGGTCGCCGGTGTACCCTTCGGTGAGGTCCTCGCCGCGCGACCGGAGGGGAACGGTAGCACGATCTCGAATCGCCCGCTCGAAGTTTTCGGGACCCATCTCCTCCACGAGGTAGCGCATCCGGCAGACGCCGCGGTTGTGCCGATCGCCGACTTCCTTGAACACCTGGGCGACGGCGCGACAGAACTCGACTGCGTCTTCCGGGCGAACGAACACGTCGAGAGGTGAGGCCATCCGGGGGCCGTCCGAGAGCCCGCCGCCGACGCGAGCGTGGAAGCCGTAGTAGCGTTCACCGTCGATTTCTTTTCTGGCGGGGGTGAGACCCACGTCGTTGATCTGGGATTGGGCGCAATCCTCCCGACACCCCGTGATCGTTAGTTTGAATTTCCGCGGGAGGTTCGCGTACTCCCGGTTTTCGGTGAAGAACTCGGACACCGCATCGATAACCGGTTGCGCGTCGAAGACTTCGTGGTGGTCGAGACCCGCCGCTGGACATCCCAGAACGTTGCGCGCAGAATCGCCGCACCCCTGAATCGTCGTCAATCCGGCTTCATCGTACTTCTCCCAGATTTCGGGTACGTCTTCGAGTTCTATCCAATGCATCTGGAAGTCCTGTCGCGTGGTGATGTCCACGAACGCGTCGCCCCAGAGGTCGTTCTGCTGTGCGCCGCCGAACTCTTCGGGTGCGGTGGCGTATTCGTCAGCAACCTTGCCCACGACCGCAGCTTGCTCGGGCCGCAACGCTCCGCCGGGAACCTTCGTGCGGACCATGAAGTAGCCGCGTTGCTTGCCGTGGCTGTACATCCCGGCCCATTTGAGGCGCTCCCACTCGCCGTCGCCGGCGCGGTCTTCGATCTCGTCGAACGAGAGACCCTCGTTCGCGTACTCCTTGACGTCCTCGATAATGTCGAGCGGGTGTTTTTCTTGTTTCCAGTGTTCGACTGTATTCATTGGTATTCCCCTCTGGCTACTAGCTACCGACGAATCCTGGGAACGGCTCTCCCAGCGAACTAGCACAGGATAGAAGGGTTTGAGTGTGATTGTCTCTCGGGATACGGCGAGACCTGACGATACTCGTCGATTGCGGTTGAAATTGCTGCTGACTACGAGATGACGACAGCCCTCACATCGATACTGTGTGGTACTTGCCACTGTCCGGCTGGATATGGCCGTCTTCGCCCCGTAGGCATTATCCACATCGTTCGTCGGCTGTTCCGATACCAACTGTACATCTAGGGACATCTTCCCAACTGGCTGAGAAATTCCGGTTTCGGAACCCTTGAGAATCACCGTTAGAAATGTACTCCATGGCTCGCTCTCGGCTCTTTGCCTCCCTCTGTGGACTCGTCTTTCTCGTTAATCTCGCCAGAATCATCTTCGCCCCACTTCTGGACGTTTTTATCGCCGAGTTCCCGATCGGGGAGGCGACTGCTGGGCTCATCGTGACGCTCGCGTGGGTCGGCAGTGCGTCACTCCGCCTTCCGACGGGGTGGCTTCTCACGAAGGTGCCGCGACACTACGTCGTCATCGCGTCCGGTGCGATTCTTGCAGTCTCCGCTGCCATCGCGGCGACGGCGACGACGCTTCCGCATCTCATGGTCGGTGCGTTCTTCATGGGGATGGCTTCCGGCGTGTATTTCGTCTCGGCGAATCCGCTTTTGAGCGAGTTATATCCGGAGCGCATCGGACGCGTGATGGGCATCCATGGGGCCGCCAATCAGCTCGCCGCGGTGATCGCTGCGCCGTTCGTCGCCCTCACGGTCCTCGTCGATTGGCGGCTCTCGCTGTGGGCCATTGCCGTCGGCGCTGCGGTGATCACGGTCTACACGTGGATCGTCGCGAGTCGGACCGAGATGCCGAGCGCGGGACAGGCCGACCGTGATTTCGTCGCCGGCGCGCTTTCGGAGTGGCGTATCATCGTGACGGCACTGGCTATCGTCGGACTGGCCGTCTTCGTCTGGCAGGGAGTGTTCAACTTCTACGAACTGTACATGCAGTCGAAGGGACTTTCCGATAGAGCGGCGGGGGCAATGCTCACGATCGTTTTCGCCGCCGGCGTTCCGGCGTTTTACTTCGGCGGCGATCTGGCCGACCGACTTCCGCACGTCCCGTATCTGCTCGGTATCGTCGGGACGTTTTCCGCGACGCTGCTCGTGGTGACGCGACTCGAGAGTCTCCCCGCGCTCGTCGCGGGTTCCGCGTTCATCGGCTTCGTCGTCCACATGTTGTACCCGGCCGTCGACACGTACCTTCTCGATACGCTCTCGGACTCGACGCGAGGGAGCGCCTACGCCGTGTTCAGTTCGATCTGGATGTTCTCGCAGGCGCTTGGCTCGTCGGCCCTGGGAATCCTCCTCGAACGAGGCTACGCCTACGATACGGTGTTCAGCGGCGCTGCACTCTTTCTCGGCGCGACGATCCTCGTTCTCGTCCTCTTCGAGCGGACGGATCGCCTCCCGAGTTAACGCGGTTTTCATTTTCATCTCCTGCACTCGGCCCCTGAACCCGGCTCCTGAACTCGACTCTCGAGTTCGGAATCAGCGCCGAACTCTTCCGAACAGTTCGTAGTCGTGATCGGGGGTATACCGCCGGAACAGCAGGCTGTTCGACAGCACGGACACACTGGAGAACGCCATCGCCGCCGCGGCCAGTACCGGTTGCAACAACCCGAGCGAGGCCAGCGGAATGAGCGTCGTGTTGTAGCCGAGCGCCCACACGAGGTTCTGTTTGATCTTCTGGATCGTCGCATCGGAGATGCGAATCGCCTTCACGACGTCGAGCGGGTCGTCGCGCATCAGCGTCACGTCGGCGGCCTCGATGGCGACGTCGGTTCCCGACCCGATGGCCGTCCCGACGTGCGCGACGGCGAGCGCGGGAGCGTCGTTGACCCCGTCGCCGACCATCATCGCCTGCCGGCCGTCGGCTTGAATCGCCGCGATCGCGTCGGACTTGTCCTCGGGGAGCACCTCGGCCCGAACGTTCTCCGGTTTGATCCCGACCCGTTCGGCGACCGATCGAGCGGTCCGCTCGTTGTCGCCGGTGATCATCATCACCTCGGTCCCGCGCTCGGAGAGTTCAGTGACTGCCGCCCTCGCGCTGTCTTTGACGGTGTCGGCATCGGCGACGACGCCGACGAGTTCACCGTCGCTGTCGTTGTCGTTCTCGCTGCCGTCATCACCCTCAGGTTTGCCATCGCCGGTTCCGGCCGGCACGCGAGCGACGAGCATCGCGGTCTTGCCCTCGTTCTCGAGTCGCTCCATCGTCTCGACGGCCGGCGAGGGGTCGATGCCGTTGTTTCGCAGGAGCCGTCGGTTGCCGACGAGCACCTCGTCGGAGCCGACGGTAGCACGAACGCCCTGTCCCGGGACATTTTCGAACTCGTCGGGCTCTGCGAGTTCGAGCCCGCGCGATTTTGCCCCGTCGACGATCGCCTGGGCGAGCGGGTGCTCGCTGCCGCGTTCGGCCGTCGCCGCGAGCCGGAGTACGTCGCCTTCGGTGAGTCGGTCCGCGCCCGCTACCCGATCCGCCGGCGGGTCGTTCGGATCGCTCGTCTCGCTCGCCTCGCCTGCTTCACTCGCGTCACTCGTCTCACTCGTCTCACTCGCGAGACCGCCGTCGACCGCCGCCTCGCCGCCGTCCGCCACAGAACGACTTTCTCCGTCTACCGCGACGACATCGGTCAACTCCATCTCACCCTCGGTGAGCGTCCCCGTCTTGTCGAAGACGACCGTATCGACGTCTTTCGTCCGTTCGAGGATATCGCCGCCCGTGAACAGGACACCGTTTTTCGCGCCGATGGTTGTCCCGACCATCGTCGCCGCAGGCGTTGCGAGCCCGAGCGCGCAGGGACAGGCGATGAGCACCGACGACGCGAACACGACGATCGCGAACTCGAAGACCGAGACGCTTCCCCCGGCCGGTGCCGGTCCGCCGGCGACCTGGCCCCACAGCGGGAGCCAGTCGACGATCCCCGCCAGCGTTTCGGGGAACAGGAACCAGACGAACCCCCAGAACAGGGCGTTCGCGATGACCGTCGGGACGAAGTACGCCGAGATCCTGTCGGCGAGATTCTGAATGTCCGGCTGGCGGGACTGGGCTTCCTTGACCGTCTGGACGATCTGCTGGAGCGCCGTCTCGCTGCCGACTTTCGTCGCCTCCACGACGAGCACCCCGTTCTCGTTGATCGTCGAGCCGACCACCTCGTCGCCGGGTTCCTTCTCGACGGGGACCGACTCACCGGTCACCATCGACTCGTCGACCGCCGACTGTCCATCGACGACCACGCCGTCGGTCGGAACCTTCTCGCCCGGGCGGACTTTCATCCGGTCACCGACCGTCACCGCGTCGAGCGACACCTCGGACTCCTCGCCGTTCTCGTCGACGACCGTCGCCGTCTCGGCTTCCAGTTCCAGCAGCGCCCGGAGCGCGTCGCTGGCCTGGCCCTTCGAGCGAGCCTCGAGATAGTTCCCGAGCGTGATGAACACCAGGATCAACGCCGCGGTGTCGAAGTACAGACTCCCGGCTAACAGCCCGAGCAGGACGACGACGCTGTACACGTACGCCGTCGACGACCCGAGCGCGATCAACACGTCCATGTTCGCCCGCCGATTCTTCACGAGCGCCGTGTACGAGTTCTCGTAGAACTCTCGCCCGAGCACGATCTGTACCGGCGTCGCGAGCAGGAACTCGATCCAACCGAACTCGATGCCGAATACGGTATCCGGGAGCACCGTGCCGCCGAGCAGGAACTTCTCGGCGATGAAAAAGAGCAGCGGTGCCGAGAGTACGGCTCCGAAGAGCGTCAATCGGAGTTGACGTTGTATCTCCGCTTGCCGAGCGTCGTCGCGGCGCTCCTGGTCCGACTGCTCCCCGTCGTCGTCGCGGACGGGCGTGTATCCCGCGTCCTCGACCGCATCGTAGAACGACTCCCTGGACGCGTCCGCCGGATTGAACTCGACTTGCGCCTCGTCGGTCGCGTAGTTCGCCTTCGCGCTGATCACGCCGGGAACGGCTTCGAGCGCGTCCTCGTTCGTGGCGGCGCAGTTCGCACACGTCATGTCCGAGATCCCGACCGAAGCGGTCGCACGCTCGGCGTGGTAGCCGGCGTCATCGACCGCGTCGTATAGCGTTCCAAGCGACACCGCGTCGGGATCGTATTCGACGGTTCCGTCGTCGGTGGCAAAGTTGATGTTCGCCGCCGAGACGCCGTCGAGTTCTTCCAGGGCGTCGGTGATCGCCTGCGAGCAGTTCGCACAGCTCATGCCCTGGATTTCGAGGTGCGTGGTTCGGGTGTCCATTATCAGACTAGACGGGTGCCGTACTTACCCGCTTTTCTGATAGCAATCCAAAGGTGACACCTAGAGATTCTTTGGAATCCTAAGCAGCTAGACGCCCTCCTCGAGCCGGTCGTAGCGCTCTACGAACTGGCTTCGACAGGACGGACAACAGAAGTGATACACCTGCTCGTCGATTCGAGTCGATTCCCCCTCGCTGTCGACGGTGTTGCCACACTCCGCGCACGTAAGCGCGAACTCGGTTCCGCCGTGGGAGGGATGCCATTCGGCGTCGTCGATCAACGTCACCGTGTAGTCGACATCGTGGCCGTCGAACAGGCCATCGAGCCACCGTCGGACGTTTTGAACCTGTGCGCGGGCGTAAAACCAGAGTTCACCGTCGGCGGTGACGAACACGTGTTCGACCGCATCGGCTTCGCCAACCCGATCTTTGCAGTCCTCGACGTCGCCGCTGACAACCGTCGCCTGGACGAATACCGGAACGCCAGCTTGTAACTGAGAGCGGTCGACGTCGACGGTAAAGCGATTGATCACCCCTGCCTCTTGGAGCCGCTGGACGCGATCCGACACCGCGGGCCCAGAGAGACCGACTTCGGCGGCGATGTCGCTGAACGGTCGTCTGGCGTCCTCGCCGAGGAGTTGTAGGATCTCGATGTCGGTTTCGTCGAGCGTTCGCATAGCTCGAGTTCGGTCTCGAGACTCAATACGCCGTCGGTTAGACTTTCGAAGGCAAATTCGATACGCCATTTCACTTTGGATTCTAACGTCTCCTGGTCCTCCGGCCGGACTGCAGTCCGCTCGCCCGCCGAGAGATCGCGGGACTCGGTCCCCGAGAAAGAGAGTGGAAAAGAAGACCCCCGAGAAAGAGGCAGAGAGACAGAGGCTCTCGAGCCGAGGAGACTGCGGGCCCGTGCTCACGACGGGCCGACGTATATGGGTCACTCGGTAGCAGTGTGAGTAATGGGTCTGCTCGAGAACCTCGCGCTCGTCTTCGTCGCCGGGCTGATCACGGCGCTGGCGACGGGCATCGGTGCCCTGCCGTTTTTCTTCTTCGAGTCGATCAACGACCGCCAAAACGTCGTCCTCTGGGGGCTCGCCTCGGGAATCATGCTCGCGGCCTCCGTGTTCGGGCTGGTCGATGAAGGACTCGCCGAAGGGGGACTCGTCGACATCAGCATCGGCCTCGCCGCCGGCGTCGTGCTCGTCGTCGTCGCTCACGAGTTCATCGTCGACGCCGATATCGACCCCCGGGAGTACGAAGAGGCGGATTTCAGACGCCTCGTTCTCATCCTGGGTGTGCTCACCGTCCACAGCTTTCCCGAGGGCGTCGCCATCGGCGTTTCGTTCGCCGATCTCGGCCTCGACGGCGGGTTCGAGTTCCTCGGCGTGACGATCCCGCTGCTGGCCGTGTTCATGACCGTTGCTATCTCCATCCATAACGTGCCCGAAGGAACGGCCATCTCGATTCCGCTCACGTCGCTGGGCGTCCCGAACTGGAAGCTTGTTTGGTGGGCGGTCTTTTCGAGTCTGCCCCAGCCGATCGGGGCCGTGCTGGCCTTCGCTTTCGTTCGCGTCGCCCGCGAGTTCCTCGCCGTCGGCTTCGGCTTCGCCGCCGGGGCGATGATCTACCTCGTGCTCTCGCAGTTCGTCCCCGAGGCGCTGTCGATCGGCACCCGACTCCCGAACGGCGGCAAACCTGAACTCGTCGGCGGGATCGTGCTCGGAGTGGTGCTCATGGCTCCGCTAGCGCTCATCTGAGCGGTGACTGTGATCGCTCGGGCCGGGCGGCGAGCGTCAGGTCGACCGTCTGTTCGCCTCCGTCCCGGAGGACGGTCACCTGAATCGAATCCTCGGGACGCGTTTCCAGTGCGAGGTATCCCGCCAAGTCCTCGAACGTGTCCATCGCTGCTCCCTCGATTTCGAGGATAACGTCGCCGCCGACGGGGATGCGAGTTCCGTTGACGGATCGGATCGAACTCGGTTGCAATACGCCGTCCGCCGGCCCGCCTCGAGTCGTCTGGACGACTAACTGCCCGCGAGAGTCGTGCATACCGTTTGCCTCGGCAATCGACGGCGTCACGTTTTCGAGCGAGACACCCATGTAGGCGTGGTCGTACGTTCCCGTGTCGATAAGCCGGGGGACGACGCGCTGTGTGAGTGCGGCAGAGATGCCGAACGCGATGTTGTCTCCTTGCTTCGAGTTCACGACGCCGAGAACCGTTCCGTCGAGCGACATCAACGGCCCGCCGCTGTTGCCCGGGTTCACCGCAGCATCCGTCTGAATCGAGTCGGGGATTCGGTAGCCGGAGGGGGATGGAATCAATCGATCGGTGCCGCTGATGATCCCCGTCGTCACCGTTCCATCGAGGTTGTACGGGTTTCCGATGGAGACGACTTCCTGTCCGACCACGGGCGTGTCCGCTACAAAGGACAGCGGGCGTGCCGAATCTGGTACGGACTCGGCCCGGATAACGGCGAGATCGCTGTGTGCGTCCGTTCCTCGGACGCTTCCGTCGCTCCAGGCTCCATCGGAGTATCGTAGTTGGGCCGTCTCCGCGTTTCCGACGACGTGGGCGTTCGTGACGACGTGGTCTTCGTCGTACTGGAATCCCGTTCCCTGTCCGGTCTTCGTCTGAACCAGCACGACCGAGGAGATCGTCTCTCGGTAGACCGCCGTGTAATCGTTTCCAGCGGCCCGCGGTTGTGTCTCCGATTTGGTCGACTCCGTCGAGGGATCGGATTGTGATGGATCGTCCTCGGCGCGAAAGAGCGACGAACTACAGCCCGAAAGTCCGGTTGTGAGCGACACGCTACTGAACGCGAGAAATCTCCGACGTGTGGATGTCTGCATGGACATCTCGATCTCGAGCTACGGTCCCGTTCGTTGTATATATTAGGCTCTGTTGAACTCTCTTGATTCGATACGTTGCTGAAACAGCCGTTAGGTAGATGTGCGACGGGAGTGCCGGTCTTGTGGTGTCCAAATGTATTTCTTAATACGTGCAATACTATGCCGAAGTTTGACACCGATCTATGCGTCTTGGTTGGAACCCCACTTTTTTGGATACATTGGCTGTTTTCCGATGAGATACTTTCTCTCCGGCAGTAAATCGCTTCATATTTGCTAGAATACACCACCTTTGTCCGGTATTGGTGAAGCCCTCTCTGAAAAATCGTTAGTACGGTGCTTACTACTGTAGATAACGGGAAATACGGTCGTTCTCTCTCATTTTCCGACTGCTTTTTCTGGGTATTATTTCGACATAGTATTGCAGATAATAATCCATACACTATCCGGCAGCCTTCGCTGAACGCTTCGTAATCGCGACTGTGGATAGTGAGCGTCTCTTCATGGACCGCCGAGTTCTCCGAAGCGACAAGAAGCGGGGCGTTTGTAATTTCGTGATCCACGGTAACGCTGCAACGTTCCAGCGGATCGGGGTCCTCGATTTCGTTCCACTACGACGAGTTCAGCTCTAACCTGAGTGAGGAACGCGCTAGACCGGCCAGTGACGGCGGGCTACGGGTCTCGACGGAGCCTGCTTTGATTTACAATAGTACACGGGTAAAGGTATGCGTAGCACCGTTTCAGTGTGTGGGTCGCCGGTTCGTGATGCGGAAGTAACTCCCGACCTGGTTCCATCGGTTCCCCGGCTGCTTCCGAGGTTGAACTCTCCCGCTGGCTACCGGCACGAAATGAGTGACCGTTCGTAGAGCCGCTTGAGACATGAACGATCGATTGTTGGAAATATGTCTGTTACCCGAGTACATGTCGATTTGTTGTTGTTTACACCCCGCTCCTCCCTGGTGTTTCCCGGAATTATAGTGTGAAAAAATAACACATAAGATAGCCGACCTCTGTGACGGATGTCTTTGCTTGGACGTATCAAAGGTATCTCAGTTACCGTCGCCGACTCGGCAGTCTGACACCCATCAATCCCATTGCTCTCATCTTATCGCTCGAACGATCCACGGTGCGTTCCGCTCTCAATCATGGCGTTGTGTTTATAACTAGTAGAAAAATATAATACATTCCGGATGAACCTATGGTAATAGCGTATAGTGGTGCGGCGGCTGTAGAACGACCGTCGAAGCGGCAATGCCGGAACGCGACTGCGCGGAGTACTGGACGGAGAGAGTCGGCGGACGCGTTCACCGCCGGAGGGCCGCGCCCGGGCGCTATCGGGAGACAGTTATGAACGATAAACAACCGTCGGATGGCGAGGGCATCGACAGCGAACTACACTCGAGCGACGTCTCGCGCAGGGACTACTGCAAACTGATCAGCGCCGCTTCAGCGGCAGGAGCGGTCGGTGCAGTCGGCACAGTTGGCGCGAGTAGTCATGTTCCGGTCGGCAATGGCAGCTACACGACAGCGTTGCCATCGGGAGCGGAGGCACCACAGGCGGCTATCTGGACGACACCGGAGTTCGGCGGCGATCCGGTTCCGACCAACGACTGGTGGTCGAGTCTCGTCTGGAACTCGTTCTCCGAGAACATGTTCTCTCAGCCGCTGATGCTTCGGGCGGAAGAGGACGGTCTTCTCGTCAAGAATCCGACCGAGTGGATCGATGGGTCGACAACAGTAATGGACAATCGGGGGCGCGATCTGACGATCGGACATGCGGGTACCGATAGCTTCGGCGACGCGCGTCTCGACGATCACGGCGACTGGTCGGTCGATGCGGTCTGGGGCGATGGAACCGCCACCACACTGCGTGCAACGTTCGCACAGGGATCACCGTTCGTGTTCTGCGAATACGGTGGCGGCGGCGCCGAGATCGGTTTTGACGATGTGCCGGCGGTTTGGGCCGACGAGGGCAACGTTCTCGGCGTCACGGTCTCCGGTCATCACTACGGGTTGTTCGCCCCCTCGGGAACGAACTGGACGGGCATCGGGACCGACACGCTCGCCAACGACCTCGGCGGCGCGGGATACTGCTCGATCGCAGCCCTTCCCGAGACCGGATCCCTCGAGACGTTCGAGGCGTACGCGTACAATTTCGTCACCGACACCCAGGTCGACTGGGAGTACGATCAGGCAAATGCCGCGGTCCACACGACCTACAGCTTCGAGACTGCCGATAGACCCGAGAGCGCGGCGGCGGGAACGATCACAGCCCTGCATCCCCACCAGTGGAAATACAGCGACGACGAGACGTTGGGCACGACCTACACGTCCCCGCGCGGAGAGATGCGCGTCGTTGCCGGACCATCGTTCTCGACGACCTACGACTACGGCGGCATGCTCCCGTTCTTGCCCGACGAAGGAGAGTACGATACCGCGGAACTACGGGGATATATCGACGAGATCGGTACCGCGATCGACGGGCCAGACACGTACAACGTCGGCAAGGACTACGGCCGACTGGTCGAGAGCAAGGCGCTTGCCGAACAGTTCGGCTCGAGCGACAAGCGCGACGATATCGTCGGCTCACTTCGCGACCACCTCGAGCGGTGGCTGCAGGCCGAGAGCGGATCGGACGAACTGTTCTACTACGACGACAACTGGGGGACCCTGCTCGGGTATCCCGAGAGCCACGGCTCGGCGTCGTCGCTGTCCGATCACCACTTCCACTACGGGTACTACGTCCGCGCCGCCGCCGAGATCGCGCGTACGAACCCCGGGTGGGGCACTGCATCCGAATGGGGCGGCATGATCGAGCACCTGATTCGCGACTACGCAACCCCCGATCGCGAAGACGATATGTTCCCCTTCGCCCGGAACTTCAGCCCCTACTGCGGGCACTCCTGGGCGGAAGGAGGCGGCGCAGAGTTCGCCGACGGGAACAACCAGGAATCCTCCTCCGAAGCGCTCAACGCGTACGCGGCGATCATCGAGTGGGGCGAATACACCGACAACGCGGAACTGCGGGACTTCGGCGTCTACCTGTACACGACCGAACTCCACGCCGTCCACGAGTACTGGTTCGACGCCGACGACACGAATCACCCCGACTCGTGGGACTACGACACCGCCGGGATGGTGTGGGGCAACGGCTACGCCTACGCCACCTGGTGGACCGCGGACGAGGAGGCCATCCACGGTATCAACTGGCTCCCGCTCGCCGGCTACTCACTCCACCTGGGGTGGGACGATGCGGCCCCCGAAGCGAACTACGACGAACTCGTCGCGAACAAGGGGACCGACGAGTTCAGCTACTGGCCGGATCTCATGTGGATGTACCGGGCGTTCTCCGACGGACAGGATGCCGTCGACAAGTTCGAGGCGCGAAAGGACGAGTACGAGGTCGAGGGCGGCCACACCCGCGCCCAGACGTATCACTGGATCTACAACCTTCGTGCGATGGGCGCACCGGATGGCGACGTTACCGCTGATACGCCGTTCTACCAGGTGTTTAGCGACGGGACCCAGCGGACCTACGTTGCCTACAACGCCGGCGACTCCGAGCAGACCGTCTCCTTCTCCGATGGGACGCAGTTGTCCGTCCCGGCGAACTCGATGGCGACGGCTACCGGTGATGATGGTGGTGATGGCGGCGACGGTGGTGATGGTGGCGACGGCGGCGACGGTGGTGATGGTGGCGACGGCGGCGACGGTGGCGATGGTGATGGAGAGACCTATTCCGGAGACGCCGGTGGTGGATGGACTGCGACCGTTTCGGACGGCGGTCACTGGGAGTTCGATCCGAACGACGCTGCCGACTGGGCGGACGTGCAGTTCGACGACGGCGGCGGCTGGATCGGGTATCGCATGGCGGCCGACGGAGGCACCCACGTCCACACTCGTGACGCCGCCGATGATGGCGACTCGATCGATGTCCGGTTCGTCTGGGACGACGGGGCTGGTGGGCAGTACGTCTCTGCTGCGTTCACACACCAGTACTGACCGGTTCCGATCGGCTGGATAGAGACGGACCGGATCGGTGGCGAAGACATCGATCCGGCCCGATTTTGCAAAAGACTGATTAGCGGCTGCTCCAGTGATGGGGGCATGGACAGGGACCCACTCCGGGACGCGCTACAGGACGCGGGGTTGACCTCGTACCAGGCCGACGCATACATCACGCTACTCGAGCAAGGAATGATGCCGGCGGTGGCGGTCGCCAAGCGCTGTTCCGTCCCGGTGTCCCAGATCTACGACGTCCTTCGCGCTCTCGAGCGGATGGACTACATCGAGACGTTCGATCAGGACAAACTCCACGCCCGCCCGCGGGAGCCGATCACCGTTCTCCGCGAACTCCGGTCCCGGAGCGAGCTGATGAACTCGGCGGCGGATGCGATCGAAGATCGGTGGGAGCAACCGGCAGTTAGCGACCACAAGGTAAGCGTCGTCAAACACGAGGAGACGGTCATCGACCGGGCGCGAGACCTGATTCGGGACGCGGAGAGCTTCATCGAACTGTCGGCGACCGTCGACCAATTCCGGACCCTCACGAACGCCCTGGAGGACGCCCGCGATCGCGGCGTCATCACGAAGGTGGCGGTATACGGGGTCGATCTGGAAGCGCAACTCGCGACCGTCTCGTTCGAAGAAACGGTGACAGAACTTCGCGCGTGCCGAATTCCGGGGCCGTTCCTGCTCGTGGCAGACCGCACGCAGACGTGCTTTACGCCGAACGATTGGGCCAACAGACCGTTCGGCGTTCTGATCGACGACTACATTCTCTCGTTTATCTTCCACTGGTACTTCCAGACGGGCGTCTGGGCGCTCTGGGAGACGGTGTACGAGGATACCGACCCGCCCTACATCTACATGACTCTCGAAGAGTTCGTCCAGGACGTCGCGCCGCTCTGGCGGGACGGAGCGACCGTCGCAGTGACTGTCGACGGGACGTGGGCCGACACGAACGACGCCTGCGAGATCACCGGGGTCGTCACCGACATCGGATACCCGGGCGTTTACCGGTCTGAGGGCCGTCCATCGTTCGAGGAGGTAGCCGGCTTCCTGCAACTGACGCTGGCCGCCGATGGCGACCTGTACAGCGTCGGCGGATGGGGGACCGTTTACGAGGATATCGAGGCGGTCCAGATTACGCTCGAGGCCATCGAGTTCGACGAACCGAACAGTGGGGAGAGCGCCGACGGCGACGACGTATCGGCGGCCGCGCTCGAATCGGAAGACGATTGATCGACGACGCTTCTCGAACTCGATCGTGACCGCTCCAGTGAACTCGTCGGACCGGCGTTTGACTCGGATCCGCACGCGAGTGCCGACCCGGTCGCTGACCACCCCTGCGTGAGTGACGAGGCCCGCGTTCTCGGTTGCCGCTACGACGGGGCGTCGAGTCAGGAGCAACCGCGGTCGGCACGAAAGACAAGCCGTACGAACCGGCCAAACACGTCAATTATGAAGAATTACTTTTATCATTGATGTGACTGTGACATCTATTGTGTCTTCCGGTGGCTCGCGTCGAGTCGATGAGTCGATAGAGTGACACTACCGCAAGCGTGGTCGGAAGACGCCGATCCGTCGGGAGACATCGGATACAATCCAATTGCAAATTATGAAAAACAAACGACACGAAGCACGGAGCGCAGAGGATTCGACAGACGCGACCATTCCGCGCAGGCGGTTTCTGGGTGCGGCTGCGGCGACCGCAGCCGGTTCCGGTCTTGCGAGTTCAGTCGCGAGTGCGGCTCCCGGTGACGTCGCGTTCGCGGTCAACGCCGGCGGGAGTGCCTACACGGCTGCGGACGGGACTGACTATCGGGCAGATACGAGTTATAGCGGCGGGAGCGCTGCACAGTCGAGCGATTCGATCGCCGGTACCGACGACGACGACCTCTACCGGAGCGAGCGATACGGCGAGTTCAGCTACGACATTGAACTCGCTGCCGGGACGTACGACGTGGAACTCCACTTCGCCGAGACGTACTGGGAGGCGAGCGGCGATCGCGTGTTCGATGTTTCGGTAGCGGGTACCGAGGCGGTCGCCGATCTCGACATCTACGCCGAGGTCGGTCACGACGCGGCGCTGGTGCGGACGGTTTCCGGCGTCGATGTTTCCGGCGGGACGCTCACGATATCGGCTACTGGCGATGTCGACAACGCCGTGATCAACGCGATCAGGGTGGTCGAAGCCACCGGCGACGGCTCATCCGGCCAGCAGCCGTACGGCGGATCGGCGTGGACGATTCCCGGTCGCATCGAGGCCGAAGACTACGATACCGGTGGCGAAGGTGTCGCCTATCACGACACCACATCGGGGAACGCCGGCGGCGCGTACCGCGACGACGATGTCGATATCGAGTCCGCAACCGAGGGCGGGTACAACGTCGGCTGGATCGCGGCCGACGAGTGGCTCGAGTACACCGTTGACGTCGACGGTGACGATACCTACGACCTGGATCTTCGAGTCGCCTCGACCTCGGGCGGACGGGTTCGCGTCGAGGTCGACGGGACCGACGTCACCGGCTCGATCGAGTTCGATGCCACCGGCGGCTGGCAAGAGTGGACGACTATTGCCGCCGGTTCAGTCAATCTGGCCGCCGGTCAACACGTCGTTCGAGTCTACGCGGAGACCGGTGACTGGAACTTCAACTATCTCGAGTTGCGCCCCGCGGGCGATGACGCTGGGGCGACCTATCCCGACGATCCAGGGAACCTCGACGGCCGGTCCTGGAACCAGTTCTTCGCCGACCACTTCGACGGCGACTCGCTCGATACGAGCGTCTGGGTGGATCAGGAGGGGAATGGCCACGACTACGGCGCCCCTGGCTGGGGGAACAGCGAGGAGCAGTATTACAGCCAGGACAACAGGTGGGTTGAGAATAGCAATCTGGTCGTCGAGATTCGCGAGGAACAGGCGTCGGACGAACACGGAACGTACGACTATACGTCGGGGAAGCTGGTGACCCAGGGGAATCTGGACTTCCAGTACGGTCGCGTCGACTTCCGTTCGAAGCTCGTCGAGGACCAGGGACTGTGGCCGGCCCACTGGATGTTACCGGCCGGCGACACGGCCTGGCCGGACGACGGCGAGATCGACATCATGGAACTGGTCGGTAACGAACCCGCGGCGGTCCACGGAACCGTCCACGGACCCGGTTACTCGGGCGGCGGCTCCATCGGCGGGGACTATCACCTCGACAGTGGCGTCTTCGCCGACGACTTCCACGTCTTCTCCGTCGTGTGGGACCCCGGTGTGATCAAGTGGTACGTCGACGGCGAGCACTTTTTCACGGTCACCCGCGAGGACGTCGAGAGCGGCGGTAACGACTGGGTGTTCGACGACGGCCCCTTCTGGTTGATTCTCAATTGCGCCGTCGGCGGCGAGTGGCCCGGCTCGCCCGACGAAACGACGACCTTCCCGCAGCGGATGGAGATCGACTACGTTCGACTGTTCACCGAAGCGTAAGCACGAATCGAGACGATAACCGGTGGGGGGATCTCTTATTCAGTGGTGTGCCACCGGCGGAACGGGCATCCCATTGTGAGGGCAACAGCTGACCGAGACCGCTTCATTTATTCGAGGAGCCCACGCGAGAACCATGTCACTGAAACGGACGGCCGCGAACCGCCGTTACCGCTCGTCGGCGTCGAGGCTGGCTCCCTCGAGCGGCTCGCTGTGCCAGTATTCGCTGTCTTCCCCGCTACGAAAGCAGGACGCTCGGTGGGACGCCTCGCCGACCGAGCGCCTGTCAGGGGTCGTTTCACGGCAGTGTTCAGTCGCGTACGGACACCGCGTGTGGAACCGGCAGCCGGCGGGTGGATCGACCGGATCGGGGATATCGGTCTCCAGAACCGGCGGCTCTGCCGGACCCTTCTCAATGCCGAGGGAAGGAGTCACCCACTTCAACACCTTCGTATGGGGTGCTGTGGGTTTCGGAGCACTTCTTCCGCATCACCGAGTTCAACGAGTTCACCGAGGTACATCACGCCGAGTCGACCGTCGGCGTGCTCGGCCAAGTAGCGAGCGTTCGAAAGGTCGTGTGAGATAAAGAGAAACGACGTGTCGAATGCGTCCTGGAGCTCGAGCATTAGGTCCATCACTTCGACGCGCAGTGAGACGTCGAGCGCGCTCACGGCCTCGTCGGCCAGGGTGAGGTCCGGATTCATCAACAGCGCTCGAACCAGTGCGACGCGCTGTTTCTCCCCGCCGCTCAGTTGATGGGGATACCGTCGGGGCGTAGTCGTGGGGCGGCGTCATCCCGACGCGCTCTAACATCGCGAGGATTCGCGCCTCACGGTCTTCGGGACCCAGCTCTGTCTGAACCGTCTTCAGCGGTTCGGCAAGCGACGCCTCGACGGTTCGGTGTGGATTCAGCGACGATCCGGATTTTACTGCGTGTCCGTGCGCCCCGGATGGAAACGGCGGGAATCGGTGGCCGGATATGAAGTGTCGCTGACCGGCGTGTTCGACTGCGGGAAACAAGCGGCTGACCACGTGCGGTAATCGTTTCTCCTGCTCGCCGATCCGTCGCATTCCGGACGGTGAGGGATACATTTATTTACTACCTCTCCAGATACCTACATCCATGACAAGCCTAGAGGACAGTGAGTCATACCTAGATCCATCGCTCCCGATCGAAGAGCGCGTCGTAGACCTCCTCGACCGGATGACGCTCGAAGAGAAGATCGGCCAGCTAGCTGGTTCCTACATCGGGGTGCTTGCTGATGGCCCCCGCGGGGTCGACGACGTTATCGACGAAATCGACGAGTACCACATCGGCGCAGCCGCCCCCTTCGGCTGGGGCGGCTCGCCCAACGAGTCAATCGCGGAGGCCACGGACGCGGCTCGCCGACTGCAAAAGCACGCCCTTGAATCGACGCGACTCGGTGTCCCGCTGCTGTTCGCCGCCGACGCGATTCACGGTCACGCCTACATCAAAGAGTCGACGGTCTTCCCGAACAACCTCGGTGCAGCGGCGACGTGGAGTCCCGATCTCGTCGAGCGTGCCGCCGAAATCACCGCGACGGAGATGCGAGCAACGGGGGCTGCCCAGAACTACAGCCCGACGTGCGATGTCGCTCGCGATCCGCGGTGGGGACGAACCGGAGAGACGTTCGGCGAGAGCCCGTTCCTCGTCGGGGCGCTGGCAAGCAGCGAGATCCGAGGCTATCAGGGTAGTGGCCCCGGAGACGCCGTACTCGCGACGGCAAAACACTTCCCGGCCTACGGAGCACCGACGCGCGGTGAGGACGCCGCACCGGTCGATGTCTCCCCGTCCACGCTCCGACAGATGCTCCTCCCGCCGTTCGAGGCAGTCCTCGACGAGGACGTTGGGGCAGTAATGCCGTGCTATAACTCGATCGACGGCGAACCGGCTCACGGGTCCCGCCGATATCTGACCGACCTCCTTCGGGAGGAACTGAACTTCGACGGAATCGTCGTTTCCGACTGGAACGGCATTACCCAGTTGCACGAGGACCACCGCACGGCGGGGACCCCGATCGAAGCAGCACGTCAAACGCGCCTTGCGGGCCTCGACATCGGCTCGGTTGCCGGTGGCGAACACGCACAGCACATCCGGGATCTCGTCGAGCAGGGCGCAGTGTCCGAACAAGTGATCGAGGACAGCGCCGAACGGGTACTGCGGGCGAAGTTCGCTCTCGGTCTCTTCGAGGATCCGTATCCGGACCCCGATGCTGAAGACGTACTGGGCGCTCCCGCCCATCTCGACACCGCTCGCGAGGCCGTTCGGAAGTCGCTTACCCTGTTGCAAAACGAGGAGGACGTACTCCCCCTCGACGATAGCGTCGACGAGGTATTCGTGACCGGCCCGAACGCCGACGAGATGGTCCACCAGAACGGCGGCTGGAGCTGCAACGCGGACACCGGCGTTCCCGGGACGACGATTCTCGAGGGAATCTCCGATACCGTCGATACCGACACGGTCGTCACCCACGAACCCGGCAGCGGGATTTCCACTCCCGACGATGTCGATGCCGCCGCAGAACGCGCCGCCGAAGCGGATATCGCCGTGGTCGCCCTCGGCGAGGACTGGTATCTTCACGAGTTCGGTCCGTCCGCGGAGACCGAGGGGGAGACCGGCGAGTTCCCGACGCGGAACGAACTCTCGCTTCCGGACGCACAGCGTGACCTCGTCGCGGCAGTATCCGCGACCGGCACACCGATCGTTGCAGTCCTCGTCACCGGTCGCCCGCTGGCCGTCGAGTGGTTGGCAGCGGAAGTCCCGGCGATCCTCATGGCGTACTATCCCGGTCGGGTCGGCGGCGAGGTGATCGCAGAGACCCTGTTCGGGAACGCCGAACCCGGCGGGCGGCTTCCGATTTCGATCCCGCGCTCGGCGGAGACGCTCCCGACGTACTTCAACCACCTCCCCCATCCACAACCGATCGGGGCAGACGAGCACCCGGCATCGTACGATCCGCTGTTCGAGTTCGGCCACGGACTCAGCTACACCACTATCGAGTACGAGTCGGTCGACGTTTCCCGTGACGCGGTCCGTCCGGACGAGGAGCTTACGGTTCGAGCCACCGTGGCCAACACCGGCGATCGGCACGGAAGCGAGGTCGTCCAGGTGTTTGGCCGAGACGAGTTCAGTTCGGTGGTAACGCCCGTCCGCGAACTGTGGGCGTTCGAGCGCGTTGAACTCGATCCCGGGGAGCGAACGGAGGTGGAACTTCGGCTCAGCGCGGACGAGATTGGACGCTTCGAACAATCGCATGGTGAGCGAATCCAGGAGGGACGTCTCCGGCTCTTCGTTGCGGATCGAACGTTCGACCTCGACGTACGGTGATGCACTGACTGCCGCTCGTTTCTTGCGGAAGTGGTCCTTCTTTCTTTTCTTTTTTCTTTTTTCTTTTCCGACAGTCGAGTTCGTTACGACCCCACTCTAGTGACCGTGTCGCTGACGAGGAGGCGCTATGGCGGCAGTCCTCGTTCAATAGGTGTTTAAATTTTTACTTTGCGAGAAATATATGGAGAGTGCTACCTATTATTGTAGAATCTAGATCGAGAACCGCACTACAGTAGGCGATTGAATTGATATAGTACTCATGATTGTCAGATACTAGCTAGAATATGATATGTGTTCTGGCGAGTACTATCTCTGAAAGAGGCGAGATTCTGCGCGCCATCGGGCACACCGGTTCTCGGCCCCTCCAGAATAGGTGGTCTTCTACTTCCATACCGGAACAACACAGTCGATTCGCTGAGCGGTCCCTCTCTTCGGTCCGCTCTGCTTGTGCTACTGGCCGAACGTGTAGGACTCCCACCCAGTCCATTTACAGAGCGGCACGTGTAATGTAATCCCGCGATCTATTTACAGACGTACTACTGTATATCCATTTGGGTCCGTGGATCGCAGACGACCCGAAAGAAGGACGGCTGTGAGAGTGACATCTATTCGCGATTGATACACGCATCTACTACCCATTAGTTTCTGACTGTGCTCCATCAGTTGGCACGGTCTAATTGAGCCAGTTTGAGAGGCGAGTAGGGCACGAATTTGATTTGGATCGGTGCTCGCAGACCGGCTCAGCAAGAGCGACGAGCCGAATTGAGAAGAATCTTGAGAGAACGAGCGGACGGTCGTTGGGCCGTTTGCCGTCCGCCTCGATCAGACTGATTGTTCACTCGAGAACCAATAACGATTCTTACGGAACGAGGCGTTGGATGTTCTCACGGAATACTGTATGGTTGATATATGTGGTGGTTTATGCAGAACGTGGTCCGCCGACGGAGAGCCGTCGCAGGTCGCTGTCGACGAGACTGCTGTCAAGATCAATGAAGAGCTGTCTTGTCTATACACTGCAATACATATCGAAACAACGTTGATCCTTGATGTCACGTTGTGTGGTCTGTCTGGCACTGCTCCAGCGGCTTCATTTTTGTATAAAACCTGCGAGAAATACGATCTCTCCGAGGTTGAACTGCTTATTGATCGATGCAGCTACTGGTGTGTCTTCTCACGGTTCGGGTTGAGCTACCTGGTTAACTATATCGCCTGAAAACGCATTGGACAGCGGTTTTACATCCTCGAAATACGTATCGGCTGCTTGCAGAACTCGTGGGTGTGCAGTCGGGCGGGCGTCCGCAAGTGTCTTGAATAATTTGCACAGTTCTATAACCACCAAAGACCGCATCGATCGTTCGACGGAGGAACGCCAGCTGACGAGGTGCTAAACTGGACAGTGTCTTCTCATTGTATCTCTTATTTTTCGATAGTATCATACCAACCGGATGACTGCTGCTCGCAGCCGGTGATCCCTCCGTCTCTGCCGGATCAGTTCGGTTACCGTGTCGACAGTATCGGTATCGAACGGGACTGTGCGGTCGAACTCGTGCTACTCGAGTTCAGCGGTGGCGTCGGGTGTGGCTGTTGGTTGTTCGTCTTTGTATTCCTGTTTGTCCGTGGTCGGGTCTCGGTCGTGGCTGGGTCCCTGGGTCGCTCGGAACGCGAGGATACCGAGTGCTGCCGTCCAGAGGAGAGCTGTCGCGGCCGGACTGTGAACCGCGAGTCCGGGACTAGGATTCCACGCCGTCCGCAGCGGGAACAGCCACCGAATTCCCATCGGGGAGAGCGAATCGATCGCGAGGTGTGAGCCGATGGCCAACCCGCCGGCCAGTGCAACCGATCGGTTGCGACTGACGAGGTAGAGCCCTGCGAGGAGCCCAATCGCGAAAAGCGGCGTGTGCGTCAGTCCGCGGTGCACGAACGGCCATCCCCAGTCGGCGGGGAACAGAAAGTCACCGTCCGGGAGGAGCCCGAGAACGAGTCCAAGTCGCGGATCGGCGTCGGTCAACCCGCGAACGAGCGCGTACCCGACGAAAGCGTGTGTGGCGAACGCACTGAATAGAAACAGTAGTCGTCCGAGTTCCATATCCGTTTATCCGCTCTTTCGGAGGACTCGCTCACATAGTTTGCGGTCGTGAGGTCCGGTCGGTGGCGCTATCTCCTCAGTTACCACCGTTCCGGTAAAACGGTCGCCGGAACCGGATGCCGGCGTCGTGGATCTGCCAGCGGATTTCCAGACCGATCCACACGAGCCCGGTGAGGAGTGCGATTCCGACCGCGGCGAACTCGGATGACCCCATCCAGACGGGGCTCGCGAACAGGAGCCCGTTGTATATTCGATGCGGAAGGGTCGATTCGATGAAGTCTCCGATAGAGCCGAGGGGGTCGATGTCGATGAGACTGCTCCCACCACCCCCACCGCTGCTGCTCTCGGCTTCGGTCTGGGACTCGAGGCCGAGTTCGCTGGCGCTTTGCCCGCCGTCGCTTTCGTCTCCGGTTTCGATCCGTTCGGCCTCGTAGGGGAGCGTCGAGCCGACTTCCCAGACGATATCGCCGGACTCGTTGAGTTCCATCACGCGGTTGCCGTGTGTGTCGGTGACGAGCGTGTTTCCGTTGGGAAGGCGGTCCGCGTCGCGGGGCCATTGCATCTGGCTGTCGGACCATTCCCAGGAGCGAGTCCACTCGCTGCCGTTGCGCTGGAACTCCTGGATGCGTCCGTTTTCGGAGTCGGCGACGACGACGGCCGGGCCGCCCTGACTTTCGGGGATGTAGTCTGGATTGTGCTGTTCGTACTGGACGTCGTATTCGTTTTCGTCTCCGAGCGTCCAGTCTTCGACGAGCCCGTCCTGCGGATCGAGGAAGACGACCTGGTCCTGATTCCGCAGACTGGCCATGAGATTGCCCGCCATTTCGCCCTCTTCGATGTACTCCACGTCATTGATGTGGGCCCAGTCACCCGGGTAGGGGCCGCCCCCTTCGACGGGGAAGTCGCTCTGTGCGTCCCAGAGCCAGTCGACGACTTCCGTCTCGGTGTTCACGATGAACACCTGGTCCGCGACGATGTCGGCGATCGCGATGTGGGTCTCGTTGATGCGATCGGCGTCGTGCCACTCGCCGGCGGTTTCCTGGTGATCATATCGTTCGTAGAGGACGTCGACCTCACCGGTCGAGAGGTTGGCACGCTCGACGACGTTCAGCGCACACGGCGGCGCAGAACACGTCGGCCCTTCGGTGTGGATCGTGTCGGTCGCCGTGTACTCGATCGTCATCGACTCGTTTTCGACGGGATCGACGTCGAAGTACTTCGTTCGCGTGTTGTTGTAATAGACTGGTTCGCCGTCGGGTGCGTACGCGGTGATCGTGCCGGCGCGTCCCGACTCGGTAATGACGGTGTGGTTCTCCGTCGGCGGTGCCTCGGGTAACTCGTCTTCGGACGCAGTTGAGAGTCCGCCCGAAGTCGCCGCGCTGGCGACGACGGCGGCCGAAACGAGGATGAGAACGGCAAATGCGATTCGAAGCCGAGTTCGTGAGAGTGCTGAACGAACGCGATCGAGCGACGGTCGTTGTCGATCTGTCACGGTGGATTCACCTCCGAGAGTTCACGGCGCAGTCGGGGAGTCATCGAGTGTTATTTCACGAGGCGAGATACTAGTACTTTTGCTACTATTCTTCCGGTGTCAGCGCTCGGTGTCGCCGTTGCTCTCGGTAGTTGCGTTCGCTTCCGACTGCGCCGGCCGTTTCCCAGTCGCTGCGACGTCCAATGGATCCTCGATATCGCCCATAACGACCTCTAGAAGATCGGTCACGGTCACCAGCCCGACGACGTCGCCGTCTTCGATCACGAGCGCGAGTTCTTGTGATTCGGCCTGGAACTGGTCGATCGCGTCGCTGACATCCGTATCGGGTGAGAGCGTCATCGGCGGTGCAGCGACCGCCTCGAAGTCGATCTCACCGGCGGCTAACTCCTCGCGGTGTCTGGCGAAGATCGGGAAGTAGACGATGCCGCGAAAGTCCGTTACATCCGAGCCGACGAGCGGATAGCGCGTTTGTGGATGGGCCTCCATGCGGCGACGGTTCTCCTCGAAGTCTTCCTCCGTCGACAGCGCGACGATTTCCTCGGGCGGAATCATCACCTCTCGAATCGGCTGTTCGCCGATCTGCAGCGCGTTCATGACTTCCTCGCGGCGCTCCTCGCTGAGGTCGCTCTGATCGAGAACCGTTCCGAGTTGGTTGCGGAGGTCCGCCCGGGATTGGATCACGTCTTCTTCGGTTTCGAGCCACGCGCCGGTCATCTCGATACCGAACAGGTTGAGCGTCCGCTTTGCGACCCAGTCGCCGAATCGGATCAGCGGCGAGATTACCCACGCGAACCAGTATAACGGTCCGGAGCCATACTGACAGACCTGCTTTGAACGCTCAACACCGAGATACGTCGGCGTTTGCTCGCCGTGGGTGAGGTGAACCATGTTGATAAGAAAGAACGCGAAAAGCGATCCGGCACCGACCGACGCAAGGAACGAATTCTGGAAAAGCGGTTCGAAAACGGCTGCGAGCCCCGGTTCAGCGATAATACCGAGGGCGATACTGGTTCCGGAGATCCAGATCTGGCAGGTCGTCAGATAGAGTTCGAGATCGTCGGTCATCTCCCACGCTCGCCGCAAACCCGGCGTATCGAACTCGGACTTGGGATATTGCCGAGCGCGCGTCAGCCCGAATTCGATCGCGACGAAGTACGCGTTTATCAGGATGAGCAGTACGCCTGCAAGTATTCGTCCGGCGATCTCCAACGAGTTCATTATTGTCTTGTTAGCTAGTGGGGTCTAAATCGGTGGGTATGAATTATCATTGTTCCGTCCCAAAACAACGGCTCTGGTGAATCACTAGACGGCATCGACTTCTGAGGTACGAGTCAGTAGTTTGTGGCGCTACTCTGAAACCATTTAGCTACGAGTTCGAAGGAATCCACGATGGCAGAACGATTGGACTCTGCCACAGGCCTTCTAAAGCCACTCAACCGAACGCTGTATGGCGATTCACCAAAGCCAAAACAACCGATATCGTTCGGTTATGAACTCGCTCTCGTCCGTTTGAGCCGCTTGGCTGTTCGATTTCCGAGCGGGCGATCGACTCCGTCTCTGCACCCGACGACAACTCGTTCGGAGCGCTATCACGCCATCCCTCTTTCTCTCTCTCTCTCGGAGATTTCCCCGGTTCTCTGTCGTTGCCGGTGTAAGGGTAATGGGTCTCGCAGCCGTCGATCACGTATGGAGACGGATACCGCGGAGTTCGACTTCCTCGTCGTCGGATCGGGTTCCGGACTGGACGTAGCGAGCGCCGCAGTGAACCGCGGCCAGTCAGTCGCGGTCGTCGAGAAGGGGCCCCTCGGCGGCACCTGTCTCAATCGCGGCTGCATTCCGTCGAAGAAACTGCTGTACCACGCGGAGGTGCGACGGACCATCGAGCGCGCCGACGAGTTCGGGATCAATGCCGAGGTGACCGGCGTCGACTTCGCCGAGATCGTCCGCGAGGTCAACGAGGACGTGTCGGGAAGTTCGGACTCGATTTACAACGGCGTGCAGGCCTCGGAGCAGCACACGCTGTTCGAAGGCGAGTGTCGCTTCGTCGACGATCGAACGGTCGAACTCGTCGACGGGCCGGACGCCGGTGCACGCGCCCGCGCCGACACGGTTCTCATCGCGGCCGGCACGCGTCCGGCCATCCCGCCGATCGACGGCATCGACGCCGTCGACTACCTCACCAGTCGGGACGCCCTCCAACTCGAGACGCCGCCCGATCACCTCGTCATCGTCGGCGGTGGCTTCATCGCGGCCGAACTCGCGCACTTCTTCGGGACGTTCGGCAGCGATGTATCGATCGTGGGTCGCCGCCGGTACCTGCTTCCGGAGAGCGACGAGGATAGTGCGGCCGCGCTCACCGAGCGTTACGACGAGCGCTTCGACGTGCACACGGGGTACGAGGCCGTCGCCGCCTCGCAATCCGGCGAGGATGTAACTATCGAGGCGCGGCCGTACCCGCCGGCGTGGGACGATCCGTCGGCGCACGATCCCGTCGCCGTAACCGGCGACACCGTGCTCGTCGCGGCGGGCCGACAGCCGAACTCGGATACGCTGAACCTTGGTGCCACCGGCGTCGAAACCGACGAGTTCGGCTTTATCGAGACGGACGAGTACCTGCGCACGACGGCGGACGGAATCTGGGCACTCGGAGACATCGTCGGGGAGTACCTGCTGAAGCACAACGCGAATCACGAGGCTCGGGCCGTCGTTCGAAACCTGTTCGGCGACGAACCCGAACCGGTCGATTACACGGCGATGCCCTTCGCCGTGTTCTCCTCGCCGGAAGTGGCCGGCGTGGGGGCCCGCGAGCAGACGCTCCGCGAGGCGGATCGAGAGTACGCGACGCGGACCTATCGCTACGAGGATACCGCCCGTGGGCAGGCGATGCACGCCGAAGGGTTCGTCAAGGTCGTCGCCGAACCCGACGGCGAACTACTCGGCTGTCACATCGTCGGGCCGGAGGCGTCGAATCTCATCGAGGAGGTCGTCGTCGCGATGACGGCGGGGACGGGGTCCGTCTGGGATATCCGCGAGTCGGTCCACATCCATCCGGCGCTGTCGGAGGTCGTCGATCGAGCGTTCGCCGGACAGTTCACGCGTCACGGAGGGACACACGAGCATCATCACCAGCACGGTCACGAGCAGCAGCAGTCTCACGACCACGAGCACTAGCGTTCTCACGACCGCCCCGACCACGAGCGCGAATACCCCAATCACCAGCGTGGGCGCGATCACGAGGCCCACGACGACCACGGTCGTAACCGACGAGCCGAATGGGATTATGTGAACAGTATCTGTATTTACTATACACGAAAAGTTTTAGGTCCCACTGATCAACTGTTCGCACAGGCCCTGGTATCATGTCACGAGCTATTTTCGACACCGCCGAATACGACCGTCGGCTCGACCGGACGAAAGCGCGCTTGCACGAGGAGGACCTCGACGCGATCGTCGTCGCCGACCCCGCCAACATGAACTATCTCACCGGCTACGACGGCTGGTCGTTCTACGTTCACCAGGCGGTCATCGTGACGGCCGACCGCGACGAACCGGTCTGGGTCGGCCGCGAGATGGACGCCGACGGCGCACGGGCGACGACTATCCTCTCCGCAGATAGCATCCGGTCGTACAGCGACGACCACGTCCACTCGCCGTACGACCTCCACCCGATGGACTACGTCGCGGGCGTCCTCGAAGAACTCGACGTCGACGACGGCCACATTGGACTCGAGATGGACGCCTCCTATTTCACCGCGAAATCCTACACGCGTCTGCAGGAAAACCTTCCCGAGGCCGAGTTCAGCGACGCGACGCTGCTCGTCAACTGGGTCCGGGTCAAGAAATCGGAGCAGGAACTCGCGTACATGCGCGAGGCCGCCCGCATCTCGGAAAACGCCATGCAGGCCGGAATCGATGCCATCGAGGAGGGCGTCCCCGAGTACGAGGCCGCGGCCGCGATCTACGACGCGCTCATCACCGGCACCGACGAGTTCGGCGGCGACTACCCCTCGATCGTCCCCCTGATGCCCTCGGGCGACCACACCGGCACGCCGCACCTGACTTGGACCGACCGTCCGTTCGAGGATGGCGACCCGGTCATCATCGAACTCTCGGGCTGTCGTCACCGCTACCACTCGCCGCTCGCGCGAACGACGTTCGTCGGCGACCCGCCGGCTGAACTCGAGCGGACCGCGGATATCGTCACCGAGGGAATCGAGGCCGCGCTCGACGCTGCCGAGCCGGGCGTCACCTGCGAGGCCGTCGAGAAGGCCTGGCGAGAGACCATCGCACAGTACGACATCGAGAAGGAGGATCGCATCGGGTACTCGATGGGGCTGGGTTACCCGCCGGACTGGGGCGAGCACACGGCGAGCATCCGACCCGGTGACGAGACGGTTCTCGAGGAGGACATGACCTTCCACATGATTCCGGGGATTTGGACCGAGGATATCGGCATGGAGATCAGCGAGACGTTCCACGTGACGAGTTCCGGCGCGGAGACGTTGGCGAATTTCCCGCGACAGCTGTTTACGGCGTAGCCGCGTTCGTCCCTTCGACACGCTCTTCTCGGGGCGTCCGCTCGTTTCCTCGGTGCTCTCTCGGTGACTCCTTATTCACCGGCTCACTGCGGCGAGTCGGCTCTCCGATGATGAATTATTTGTAAATTTGATATAGGATGTTAGTATATTATAAAATAAAAATTATATATAGAATATTATATACTTATATAGCCTGAGATAGAATCATTCCCTATTTATTTATTGGATGATGGTTAATTTCCGATTGATGTCTCGGAAAGACATATCTAGAAGTAATACCGATAGAGACGAAATCACGAACGACGATCGCACTCTCTTGGATCGGCGGGGATGGTTGAAGATGGGCAGTTCAGTCTTCGGAGCATCGATGATCGGCCTCACCCAGGGAGTAACACGGACCGTTGCGTCTTCTAGTTCGACAACGCAAAACTCGGGTGACTACTACAATCTAGTCGATGAGGTCCCGAATAGGGCCTACAACTTGTGGAAGGAGTCCTACGACGATATCCGTGAGGATGTCGATGCTACCGTCGTTTCTGCCGATGACTACGACGGCCGGAACGGGGACCTCGCTGATTTAATTGAGAGTGCTTCCAACAATGGCGAAATCGTCGATCTCGGATCCGGAACCTATGAGATGCACTCTTCCATTGACTCCACCGGGTCGATGGTTGCCATCGCGGGTGACGGTGCCACGATCTATGCTGTCGGTGACCAGAGTGAGTACTCCTCATCGATCATTTTCCCGCTCGGTGGCGAGGATCGGATCCTGATGCAGGGCTTCAACGTCGATATCTCGGAGGGGCCGGACCTCGCACTCATCACCACCTACGGAGCGATTCAAGAAGAAGGATTCTTCGAGGATATCTCGTTCTTCGGCCAGCGAACCCGAACGCAGGACGGTGGCTTCAACAACACCGTCGCAATCGATAGCGCTTCCGGTGTCGAGACGCTCATCCATCGCCTCGAGATGCCCGACGGTGGTCTCGAGGGCGACGGCGAAAAGGACGAGGCGATCGGTATTTCGGTCGAGGGCCACGAGGGGTATAACGTCTGGAAGGACTGTTATGCCGAACAGTGGGAATCAAACGGCTTCTACCTCGATGCTGGGGAAAACGTCGTTTGGAACTGTCACGCCAAGGATAACGCTCGTGGCAACATCCGCATCAGCGACGGCGATGTCGTCGTCGGCGGCACTGCCGAGGTAACGAGCGAGCGCGACTCTCAGCTTGCCCAGCCGTTTGTCCATCAAGACGGTGAGGCCAGTGTTACCGGCCTCGAAATCATCGTCGATGGCGATTCCTGGGGCAATGCTGCAGTCCAGTTGCGTAGCGATCAGATTCACTGCGAGTTCGAGAAGTTGGTCGTCCACATCCGTGGCGGCTCCGAACTCCCTGTCCGCATCGACAGTACCGTCAACGGTGAGGGGTCGGCTACCTTTAGAGACTGTTACATCTACGACGAGGGGAGCCAGGACCACACGTTCCACGTGCCGTGGGCAAACGACGGCTACTGCTATCTCGAGGAGGATGTTCGCGTCGACTCCACCATGGGCGACGAGTTTTCCATCGGTTCCTCGGGGGAACTCCATTACGAGGGCGAGCAATATTCCAGCACCACGCTGTCAGCCGATGATCTCGGCCTTGAGAGTCCCCTTGTTGATGACGGAAGCCTCCCGTCGTTCTACTTCGATTACGGGAACGACGAAGGCGGAACTGAGGGTTGGCTAGACCTCGGGTCGGATGACGACTACAGCCAACCGACAAATGAAGCTGGTATTCTTTTCCAGGCGAAAGAAAACATCGAGAGGATCGAAGCACGTCTTTCTGAAAACACGGATCGGCATCAAACGGCCTATCTCCGAGATAGTGCTGCAGAGGTCGTTACCCAGACGGATATTTCCAACCTGGGTGCCGGCGACTCGTTCGTTCTTGCACCAGCTGACGGAATAAACGCTGACAACACGTATTCGATTACGGTCGACGCCGATGGCGGTTATTGGGACCGTGGCGAGGACAGTAGCCCGGATTACACGTACGAGAATGAATCCCTCGCGGTAACCGCTGGCGTCTACTCTGGCGGCCAATCTACGACTCAAAACGTTCGCTATGCGGTTACTGAAATCCGAGCGGGAGACGGAAATCTCGGGACCTCGATCTCGCTACCCAATCCTGAATCGAGGGATAGCCACTCGGGCTTCAACGGTCTCTACTTCAATGTTCAACGAGAGGTTTCCGGCGTTCGCTGTACGATCGCTGACGGGGAAAACGCACCAGAGGGCTACACTGAGGCCTTCTGTATTGATGGCTGGGGTGAGATAGTCTCTCCCGTAGTCGACGTATCCGACGTGGATCCAGGTGAGTCCTTCGAGATTATGCTGGACGAGCCGACCGATACCGACTTCGGCGTCGGTCTCAGAAATCCGGACGGCAACTACTACCGAAGTCGATACGAGTCATCGGAGTACCCGTACACGGGTGATGCAATCGACGTTGATGCTGGCGTATTCGATACCGGCCCATCGCTGACAGATAGCGTCCTCTATAACTTCGAGGACGTTGTGCCAATCCTGCCAGAATAATCACTGTTTGGCAGGTTTCTACCTTCGAGGATCACGTTACAACTATATCAACGCTTGTTTAGCTATAGTAACGACTGAAACTGCTTCTGCACAGATCGGACAGCCGTCATGCGATTAGTATACTCTGATTGTCAGTGGCTCCTATAGATGACGACACTGCTCAACGACGTCGAGGAGGTCGTCCTCCATACCAAGCTCGATTTCCTCGTCTTCATCCGTCTAAGCCCATGATATCGGCTAATTCGATCACTATCTAATACAGTAGAGTATGCTACTACCAGGAGGGAAAACGCCGAGTAGGAGATTAATTGACAACACGTTCTCTCAAATGGCTGTTTCTGTAGCAAATAGATACAGGAACAGTACGATTACTTACTGAGTGAGGGTGTCAAGAACAGTTCGCATACCTCCTCTATGGTCACCCGACGAACGATCAGTACAGACATTTCACAGTTCACATAGAACCGGGTCATGACAACTATTATTAGTACTTGAAGGCGAGTGTTCGTGTAATGCCCTCCACGATCAACGAAGTTGTGTTTAGTGAGCCTTCTGGCCGGCCCACTTCTACAGTTCAATTCGCAGCTGCAGTCATTTACTTGGGGCTATATGCTTACGCTTGGATTGGAGGCAATGCTGACTCAATCAATTGGTTACTTTTTATGATTATCGGAGCTTTCCTCTCGGGCATTGCAGAGGCACTTCCAAAAAATAGGAAGTTTACGGCTGGGATTGTTCGTCTAATAGCAATTGCCGTATTGGTGTGTCTTCTCGCTATTATCTTCGTTACCCCGGAGTTCATCACGGGATAGCTGGAGGAGATGTCTGGCTTCGTCATTAGTAACCCCCCAAACGAGAATTTCGACGACCAGCGATCAATTCCCACGTACAGTGAACAGATAGTTCAGCCCTGTGTGCGTGAAAAGAACCCGTGTGAATAGTTCTATGACATTCTCTACTGAGAGACAACATTCTCGAGTTCAGCGTCGCCATCCTCGAGCGCGCTCACGTTGTGCGCGACGATATCGGCTAACCGATCCCAGTGTTTCGGCGTGTGCCCGCCCGTATGGGGAGTCAGCAGGCAGTTTTCGAGATCCCAGAGGTCGTGATCGTTCGGCAGCGGTTCGGGGTCGGTCACGTCGAGTGCGGCTCCCCGGATGCCGTTCGACTGCAGCGCCGAGACGAGCGCGTCGGTGTCGACGAGGCCGCCGCGCGCGGCGTTGACGACGACGGCGTTCGGGGGCAGCGTCGCCAGTTCGTCCGCGCCGACGAGTCCTCGCGTCAGGTCGTTCAGCGGACAGGCGAGCACGACGTACTCGCTGCGGGCGAACGCCTCGTGGACGTCTTCCTCCTCGAACCCGAGGACCTCGTCCGTCGGGCCGCCTTTCGAGGGCGTGTAACGGATGCCGATCGTCTCGACCTCGAAGCCCTGGAGTCGCTGGACGATTTCCTGACCGATCGAGCCGAGCCCCACCACTGTGACGGTGCTCCCGGTGAACTCGTGGGATTGGAAGTGTCGCCACTCGCTGTTTTGCTTGCGCCGCCAGCCTTCGTGGAGGTTACGCGCGAAGACGAGCATATTGGCGATCGACTGCTCGGCGATTCCGGGTGCGTGGATACCGCCCGCGTTCGTCACGGCGACGCCGTGCTCGGCGAGCGCCTCCATCGGGACGTGATCGGTGCCGGCGAACGTACACGCGAAGAGTTCGAGTCGCTCGGCCCGCTCGAGGAGGTCTTCCTCGATCGTGATCCCTGTCACGACCCGCGCCTGTGGGACGAGTTCACGCTCCTCGGCGGGCGTCCGTGCGAGCGCGACGATGTGGTTCGGCAGTCGCTCGCGCAGCGTTTCGGCGTACGATTCCATCGATAGCCCTTCCGTTCCCTCGCGGAGAACGACGACATCTGCGTTCGTGCTCGTACTCGTACTCGTGCTCATGTGATCCTCCGTCGCAGTAGCGTGTTCTCGCCACTGAAACGACTCGTACCCAACGGTTGTCATCGCCTCTCTTATTCCTTTTGTGTACCTACCATCAACACTGATTGTGTATAATTAAGTTAGTGGAGTGAGTCAGTGTCTGGCATGAACGAACCGATACGAGATCGTCTCGTGACCCTTCGACGGAACCTTCACCGCCACCCGGAGCCGGCGTGGCGCGAGTTCTACACGACGGCGCGCCTCGTCGAGGAGATTCGAGCGATCGGCGTCGACGAACTGGCCGTCGGGCCGGACGCCTACGACCCCGCGGATCGGATGGCCGTTCCCGACGCTGAACTCGGGCCGTGGATCGAGCGCGCCCGCGAGCGGGGCGCGGATCCGGCGCTGCTCGACCGGATGGCTGGCGGCAACACGGGCGCGGTCGCCGTTCTCGACCGCGGGGAGGGACCCACGATCGGACTGCGGGTCGATATCGACGCGCTGTTCATCGAGGAGTCGACCGCCGAGGAGCACGATCCGGCCGCGGAGGGGTTCCGATCGGAGATCGACGGCACGATGCACGCCTGCGGGCACGACGTGCACATGACGTGGGGGTTGGCCGTCCTCGAAGCCATCGCAGAAAGCGACTTTGCGGGTCGGCTGGTCGTCTTCTTCCAGCCCGCCGAGGAGACCAGTGGCGGCGGCTGTCCGATGGCGAAAAGCGAGTTCGCGGACGGCCTGGACTACCTGCTCGCCGTGCACGTCGGTCTCGATCACCCGACGGGCGAGGTCGTCGCCGGGATCGAGAAGCCGCTGGCCATGTGCCACGTCGACGCGACGATCCACGGTGCCTCCGCGCACGCGGGGAAAGCGCCGAACGAGGGGGCAAACGCCATGCACGCGATGGGGACGGCGATCGAGAACGCCTACGGGATTCCACGCCACAGCGACGGCATGACGCGGGTGAATATCGGGAAAGCTGAAGCGGGCACTGCGAGCAACGTCATCGCAGAACGCGCCTACATGGAGGCCGAAGCGCGCGGCGAGACGACCGAGCTGATGGAGTTCATGAAGGACCGGCTGGAGCGAACCGTCAAATCGGCTGCAACGATGCACGACTGTCGGGCCGAGGTCGAAGTCGTCAGCGAATCGCCGCGTGCGGACAGCGATCCCGAGTTGCAGGCGCTCGTCAGCGAGGTCGCCGACGGCGCGTCGGGTATCGAGCGCGTGCTGCCGGCCGCCGACTTCGGCGCGAGCGAGGACGCGACGTACCTGATGGAACGCGTCCAGCGCGACGGCGGGCTCGCGACGTACCTCATCGTCGGGACGGATCACCCGACCAGCCACCACACCCCGACGTTCGACGTCGATGAGGCGAGTCTCGAACACGGGGTCGACGTGCTCGTCGAGACGATCCGTGAACTCGAGTCCCGGCACCCGGTTCCGCACGTCGATCCCGCGGAGGCGGACGGAGACGCCCGCATCGTGGAGACGGAGGGGCGCGAATGAGCGGGTCCGACGATCTCGTCACGCTCGCGGATGTCGAGGACGCCCGTGCGCGGATCGACGACATCGTCCACCGAACGCCGCTCGACACGTCGCGAACGTTCGCCGAACTGAGCGGCGCAGCGTCAGTCGGGCTCAAACTCGAGAACGTCCAGCGAACGGGCTCGTTCAAGATCCGCGGCGCGTACAACAAGCTGGCACAGTTGGATGTTCAGGAACGGGAGGCGGGCGTTATCTCCGCGAGCGCGGGCAACCACGCCCAGGGCGTCGCGCTGGCGGGACGATTGCTCGATATCGAGACGACCATCGTCGTCCCCGAAGTCACGCCCGCCGCGAAGATCGAGGCCACCCGCGGCTACGGTGCCGAAGTCGTCGTCGAGGGCGACATCTACGAACGAGCCTACGAGTTCGCGCTCGACCGAGCCGACGAAACCGGGGAGACGTTCGTCCACCCCTTCGACGACGAGGCGATCATCGCCGGGCAGGGGACGATCGGACTCGAACTGCGCGACCAGTTTCCCGAGATGGAGACGGTGCTCGTCGCGATCGGTGGCGGCGGCCTCATCTCGGGTGTCGGCACGGCGCTCGAGGCTGCCGAGCACGACGTTCGCGTTATCGGCGTCCAGCCCGAGGGAGCCGCCCACGCGAAACGGACGCTCGAGGCCGCAGCAGACGCTCGGAACGGCGAGGGCGCGGGGATACACGAACTCGCGGACGTGGATACCGTCGCGGAGGGGATCGCGGACACCCGGATGCTCGAGACCACAGCTGCAACCGCCCGCGAAGTCGTCGACGACGTGGTGACGGTTACGGACCGCGAGATCGCGACCGCCGTCACCCTGCTGGCGGAGCGAGCCAAGACCGTCGCCGAGGGTGCCGGTGCCGCGCCGCTCGCGGCCGCACTGTCGGACGAGACCGGGCTCGCTCTCGAAGACGAACACGTCGGCGTTATCATCTCCGGCGGCAACGTGAACCTCACCGAGCACGCCGACCTGACTCGGACCGGCCTGCACGAACTCGGCCGCTACGTCGAGGCGCGGCTGGCCCTCGACGGCTGGCCGACGACCGTCGGCGACGTAGTCGACACAGTCGAAGCCGAAGGAGCCGAACTCGACGCGTTAGAACGCGCCCGTCGCGGCACAGGGACGGGAACCGGACCGGTCGCCCGTCCGAACCGCGTTCCGGTGATGATCGGACTCGAAGGAAGCGGCCCCGAGCATCTGGACGGCGTGCTCTCCGCGCTGGCTGAACTCGACGCGGTTTCGGTCATCGAGTACCCTCGTTGTAACTGATTCCTGCGGCGTCCGATTTTTAGTAACTTCGCCGAGGCACCTATCGCAGCTATCGCACATTCCGTCACACACCGAAGACCGCCGCATTCATCGGTCTCGGTACCAGATTGTCGCCCCTACACAGCCCCGCTTTCGCCGGGAGGTCGCGACACCCATTCCAGCCCTCAGACGATAGATTTTATTGTGCGATGCGATCGATCTTCCGAATACGCGCTGACAGTCATATGGATGATTCGACACAGCCGCCGATCGACCGGCTCGAAGCCTTCCTTGAAGGCGGACCACGCGAGAGAGCTGTTGCCTGTCTCGAGCAACTCGCACACGACGACGCTGAGACACGGAAAACAACGCTTCAGGCGCTCCGACAGTTCGCCACTCAACAGCCAAGCGCACTCGAGCCGGTACTCCCGACGCTTGCACACTTTCTTACTGATGAGGAACGGTCAGTCCGTTTGACGACTGCAAAACTGATCGTCGCCGCCGCCGAGACAGACCCGAACGCAGCCGCGACGGTCGTCTCACCGCTTGCCGACCGGTTGGCCGACGAGGACGAGTTCTACTATGTGCGCGGTCGATCGGCGGAGGCACTTGGCTACATTGCACTGGAACGGCCAGCGGTAGTCGCCTCTCCCGATGTCCTGGCGGACCTGCGAATTGGACTGTCGTTCGATGAGCCCGAAGTGAGAGAAAAACTGGCGAAAGCGCTCGAATGTGTGGCGCTGGGCGACCAACATAGACTCCGCCATCACACAGCGGATCTGAGCAGGCACCTCTCCGATCGACGTGAACTCGTCCGATATCGCCTTTGTACGGCACTTGTTGCAGTCGGCTGTGAGTATCCGACTGCGTTGGCCGAGTGTACCACCGCCTTGGCTGATCGGGTACACGATGAGAGTCCATACGTTCGGGGACGTGTGGCTGAGGCGTTCGGCTTACTTGCTCGATCGGAGGCAGCCGTCTCGATACCGGAACTGAAGTCGCTGACGGACGGCGATGCTCTGCAGTTCCTTGTCGATCGAGTCGAGTTCGCAGTCGATGGCGACGAGGAAAGCATGGCGGCAGATGTGGGGACCATCGAGTCGATTCGTGAACGAACTGACGAAATTGCAACCGAGATCACCGCTCCTGACGGCGGTGTATGTCCCCATTGTGGGCTTGCTCTCCCTGAATCGGGACCACCGCTGTGTCCTCAGTGTGGTGCCCCCCGCTGACGGCGCGTCGCATTAGGCTGGCCTAAAAACCGGAACGGTTTTATTGTTTAGGCCGGCCTAAATCACTATGGCTGATGAACTCGAGGAACGTCCCGTCTTAGTTCGGCAAGTGTCCATACCGGGCAACAGTGGTGATGTGGTGCCTGCTCGATGCTCGGAATCGAGCGGACACGGTGAGAACGCACCCGACAGAAACGAGCGCCACAGTTCCGTCCCAACGGAGTACGTGGTTCGACGATGAGTAAGAAGGAATCGAGCGTCGGCACAAAACGGACGGTGGCATCGTTGGTGAGCGAGACGCGGTTCGGGTGGCTCTTCGATCCGACGCTCGCGACGGTGGTCTTCGGCAGCCTCGCTATCGTGTTCGCCGGCGGGCTGATTCAGGTGAGCTTCGGGGCGTATTCGATGACGTTCACCGAGGCGTGGGCCGCAATATTCAACCCGAACGTGGTGTTCAACCCGCAGGCATGGGATGCATTCATACTCGGCGAAGCGATGCCCGAGATGAGTACTAACAGCCTCATCGTCTGGAACATCCGCCTGCCACGGGTGTTCGTCGCGGCTCTCGTCGGGATGAACCTCGGCGTCTCCGGGGCGATTTTTCAGGCGGTGACGCGGAACGAACTTGCGAGCCCCTTCATTCTCGGTGTTTCCTCAGGTTCTGGGTTGTTGATTCTACTTACACTCGTCGTGTTTGGCAGCTTAACGGCGTTTCTGCCGCTGATCGCTGCGTTTGGTGGGGCTGGCGCGTTTCTCATCGTCTACGTTATCGCCTGGAAAAACGGCACATCACCCGTTCGACTGGTGCTCGCCGGCGTCATCGTCGGCACGGTCTTTGGCTCGCTGCAGACGGCGTTGTTTTTCTTCGCGGACGATATCGGCGTTGTCCAGTCAGCTATCGCATGGACTACCGGCTCGCTCACCGGAACTGACTGGGAACAGGTTCGGCTCATCCTCCCGTGGTCGTTCCTCGTGGTCTTGCTATCCATCGCCGGTTCGCGTCAAATGAACGTCCTCTTGCTTGGTGAACAGACGGCGAAGTCACTTGGCATGTCCATCGAGAAAGTCCGATTCGCGTTGTCTGGCGTTGCAGTCCTCGCGGCAGCAGCGAGCATCGCCGTCGCCGGAATCGTCGGTTTCGTCGGACTCATCGTCCCACACATGGTTCGAAATCTCGTTGGGAGTGACTCGAAGAAACTGATCATCGGCTGTTTATTCGTCGGCCCAGCGTTGATGGTCGCTGCTGATGTCGGTGCGCGACTCGCGTTAAGTCCCACGCAGATCCCCGTCGGCATCGTCACTGGACTCCTCGGTGGCCCATACTTCCTCTATCTGATGCGAAAACAAGAGAACATGGGTAAGATCTGAATGGATGGCCTCATCACGGACTCGGGTCGACCGACCGAACAGGGAGAGCCAGCCGCCGGCGACTCGGCGGCGAGTACGCTCTCCGGTTCGGACCTCGTGTTGCAGTACTCGAGCTCGGGCGATCCGATCATCGGCGGCGAATCCGTCGCGGCCGAACCGGGAGCGGTCACCGCACTCGTCGGCCCGAACGGATCGGGGAAGAGTACGTTATTGAAGGGACTTGCCAACCGGCTCGCGCCCGAGGACGGGTCGGTACTGCTCGGTGACGACGAGGTACAGTCGATGGAGACGAAGGCCCTCGCCCGGAAGCTCGGCTTGCTCTCCCAAGAGAGTACGTCGCCGAGCAGTATCACCGTTGAGGATCTCGTCTATCACGGCCGCTATCCCCACCGGGGCTTTTTCGAGTCGATCTCCGACGCGGATCACGAGGCGGTCGAGCGCGCGATCGAACTCGCGGACTGTGGTCTCCTCCGCGAGCGCGAGGTCGGCAGTCTCAGCGGCGGCCAGAAACAACTCGCGTGGATCGCGATGGTGCTGGCCCAGGAGACTGACGTGCTCTTGCTCGACGAACCGACGACGTTCCTCGATCTTCACCATCACCTCACAGTCCTCGAGATCGTCGAACGCCTGCGCGAGGAAAGCGATAGTACGGTCGTCGTCGTGCTCCACGACATCGAACAGGCGGCGCGGCTCGCCGACCACGTAATTGTCCTCGGGGACGGCGAGATACGGGATCGAGGGGACCCTGCGGACGTCGTTACCGAGTCATTGCTCGAGGAGGTGTTCCGGATCGATGCCGATGTCGAACTGACCGAGCGCGGACCGCGGATCGATCCACTCTGCGCCCGTAACGACGACGCTGACTCGGATCACGACGACGAAACCAGCCGACGAAACGACGGCATGGAGGCTGAATAGTGACCGAGAACGAGGAATTCGAGACGGAACTCGATGCCTACCGAGAGCGAGTCTCGCAGCCGTTGTTTCGACTGTTCCGTACCTACGGCCTCGGTGAGGGACGCTGGCTCGCACTTGGATTGGTCTCCAGCGTGATCGCCTACGGAACGGTCCTCGTGACGCCGCTCGTGCTCGGAACGACTATCGATGCGGTGTTCGGGGAGGAAACGTACGCGCTTCCGCTCGTGCCCGCCGCGTGGCTGCCGACTGACCCGACCGCGCAGTTCTGGCTGTCCGCGACCGTTATCGGGGTCGCGCTGGCGGGCGGTGCGCTGCTCCAATGGGTCCGGGGCGTGGCGATGAACTTCTTCGCCCACGGAGTGATGTACACGATTCGAACGGAGACCTACGAGAAGATGCAACGCCTCGATATGACCTTTTTCGACAACAAGGAGACCGGCGAGGTCATGTCGATTCTGAACAACGACACCTCAAATCTCGAGGTGTTCTTCGATAACGCGCTGGGAGACAGCGTTCGGATCGGCGTGATCGTCGTCGGAATCACCGCCGCGTTGCTGTACACGAACTGGCAACTCGCACTGGTCACGCTGGGGGCCGTGCCGTTGCTGGTCGCGTTTACCTGGTGGTTCGTCAGGCTGATCGAACCGCGGTACACCGCCGTCCGCTCGACGATCGGCGATCTGAACACGCGCATCGAGAACGGTCTCAGCGGGATCGAACTCGTCAAGACCGCCAGCACCGAGGAGTACGAGAACGGCCGCGTTCGCGATGTCTCACGGGAGGTGCTCGATGCACAGATGGACGTGTTGAAGCTGAGTTACTTTTACCGGCCCGGCATGGAGTTGATCACCGGCGTGGCGCTGCTCGCGACGTTCGTCGTCGGCGGACTGTGGGTGTTCTCCGGACCGCCGCTGTTCTTCTCCGGCGAACTCACCACGGGCGACTTCGTCGTCTTCATGCTGTTGACCCAGCGCCTGACGGGGCCGATGGCCCAACTCTCGAGTATCGTCGACTGGTACGAGAACGCGAAGGCGTCGGGCAAGCGCATCTGCGGGTTGTTGGACGTGCCAGTCCGGATTCGGGACTCACCGAACGCGGCCGCCCTCGAGGCGGTCGACGGGCGACTCGAGTACGACGACGTTCGGTTCGGCTACGAGGACGGGGAACCGATCCTCGACGGGATCGACTTCGCCGTCGAACCGGGCGAGACGATCGCTCTCGTCGGGTCGACCGGCGCGGGCAAATCGACGGTCGCGAAACTCCTCTTGCGGTTGTACGACGTCGACGACGGCGCGATCCGCGTCGACGGCCACAACGTGCGGAACGTCCGGGTTTCGGACCTGCGGGACGCGATCGGCTATGTGAGCCAAGACACGTTCCTATTCGACGGTACCGTCGCCGAGAACATCCGCTACGGCCGTTTCGATGCGAGCGACGACGAGGTACGGGAGGCCGCCGACGCGGCGGAAGCCCACGAGTTCATCCGAGCGCTTTCGGACGGCTATCAGACGCGGGTCGGCGAGCGGGGCGTCAAACTCTCCGGCGGCCAGCGCCAGCGGATCGCACTGGCCCGGGCGATCCTGCAGGATCCGGCGATCATCCTGCTGGACGAGGCGACCGCCAGCGTCGACACGGAGACGGAGTACCTCATCCAACGCTCGCTCGAGGAACTGACCACCGAGCGGACGACGGTAGCCATCGCCCACAGGCTGTCGACGATCAAGGACGCGGACACGATCCTCGTCCTCGAGGACGGGCGGATCGTCGAGCGCGGCACTCACGACGACTTGCTCGCAGCGGACGGGCTGTACGCGACGCTGTGGGGCGTCCAAGCCGGTGAAATCGATGCCGTCCCCGAATCGTTTCTCGAGACCACCGCTTGAGAGGTATAGTAGCCACTGAAAGTCAGTGCACACCTGATCGTGCGACAGCTGTACGATCAGTGTGTAAACCGTTTCAGTTGTTACTATAATCGGGGACAGTTCCTGATTTAGGCCGACCTAATAATCGGAGCGTTTATTATGTTTTAGGCGATCCTAAAAATACGATGGGAGACAAAATGAGAGGCAACGGCCCGACACGTCGGAATTTCGTGACATACGGCGGCACGGCCGTCGGAAGCGGACTGCTGGCGGGGTGTTCTGACTTAGTAGGACAGAACGATTCGGGATCGACGGCTGAAGCAGGCGGGGACGCCTACTCGGTGACGATATCACCGGTCGGAACCATCGAATTCGGGGAAGTCCCCGATCGGGTGCTAACCTATAGTATAAATTACGTCGACATGGCGGTGGCTTTCGGCCACGGTGAAGCGATCACGGCGATGCCGACGGAGCGCTTTTATACTGGCTATTACGACCAGTTACCCGATGTCGAGTTTGATCCCTCTGCGCGGATGACGAGCAGTTACGACAACAAGGAGCTTATCTACGATGTCGATCCCGACCTCATCTTGCTTGATCCGACGTGGTACACCGTTTACGGCGAGTACTACGACTTCGATGAGAACGATATCGACGAGATCGAACGGAACGTGGCCTCTTACTTCGGGAATCGTTTCTCGCGGTCGCACAACGAGCGAGTCGATCAAAGCGTCGAGAATTACGACTTCTACACCGCCTGGGAGTTATACAATAAGGTGGCACAGGTATTCCGCGAGACGGAGCGGTATCAGGCGTTAAAACGCGTCCGTGACGATCTCGTCTCACTCGTCGAATCCAACCTCCCGCCTGCGGACGAACGCCCGACGGTGGCACTGGTCGCGATGAACGACTGGGGTGTGTTCTCGCCGTACAAAATAGATAACGAGGGATACGGCGTCTCACACTACCGGCCGCTCGGCGTGCGGGACGTATTCGCCGACAGCGACCGCACGTACGAATCGGACGCAGGAACCTACGACCTCGAATTGATGCTCGAAATCGATCCGGACGTTCTCATTCACAACTTCGGCACGGGTGGCTTTGACGAACGGTATCAGTCGATGCTCGACCTCAAAGACGATCCGGTTGGCTCGAAGTTGAGCGCGGTACAGAACGATCGGCTGTACGGTGGCGGCGATTCGATGCAGGGCCCGATTTATAACCTGTTCCAGATAGAGATGGCTGCGAAGCAAATCTACCCCGAGCAGTTTGGCGAGTTCCCGACCTACAACGACGATGGGACGTACGACATCCCGGAATCGGAGCAGTTGTTCTCGCGAAAGCGCGTCGCGGATATCATCAACGGAGACGTCTGAAAATGCCAAATCATGACACTACTACGAGTGGAGCACCGACGCGTAGAGACCTTGTGAAGTACGGCGGGGCGTTGGCTGGGGGTGGGGCAATCGCCGGCTGTTCGGAACTAGCGGGGCAAGACGAGAACCAGAGTCAGAACGGAACGCCAGGAGACGGGTCCTACTCGGTCGAGATGGCTCCGATGGGCGAGGTCACGTTCGATTCCGTACCGGAGAACGTGTTCAGTATTCTGCCCCACCACGTCGACATGGCGGTGGCGGTCGGTCGCAGCGACTCGCTCAACGCCATGCACGGGCCCGACTATTACGAGTCGCTCTGGAGCAAGTTCCTCCACCGCCTCGAGGGCGTCTCCGTCGATTGGTCCGGCCTCTACTCCTCGTGGCCGCCGACGAAGGAGAAACTCATCGAACTGGATAGCGACGTCCACCTGGCCGACCCGGCGAAGGTTGCGACGGCCGAAGGCTTGGACGCCAACGACGTCGAAGAGATCGCGGAGCTCGTCGCACCGTGGTTCGGAAACACCCTCAGCGGCACGCAGAAGGCACCGCCAGAGGCCTACGCCGACAGCTACGAGTACTACCCTCTCTGGGAAATCTTCCGGAAGATCGCACAGGTGTTCCAGGCGGAGACGCGTTATCAGGAACTCGCGGCCGTTCGAGAGTCGATGCTAAACGAAATCGAACGCAGACTGCCCTCGGAAGGCGACCGGCCGACAGCGGCGATGGTCCTGTTCTCGACCGCGGATGACGGCAAGATCTGGGGATACAAGATGAACCACCCCGGCTACTACGCCGCCCACTCGCGACCGCTTGGGGCGACCGATGCCCTCGCGGACGCCGTCGGCCCGTCGTACGGAGACGACGGTCGGAACATCGTGCTGGACTACGAACTCCTACTCGAAGCCGATCCTGATGCACTCCTGGTCTTCGGACCGATGACGGAGTCTCACGACATCGAGGAGATCCGGTCGACCCTCGCGAACCACGACGTTGCGAGCGAGCTGACCGCTGTCCAGAACGACCGGATACACGTCCAGGGATCACGGCGTCAGGGTCCGCTTCTCAATCTCTTCCAGACGGAGATGACGGCGAAGCAACTGTATCCCGACGCGTTCGGCGAGTGGCCGACCTACACCGAGGGACCGTATCCCGAAATTCCAGCCGACGAACAGCTGTTCGACCGCGGGGAGGTTGCCGACATCGTTAACGGGAAATCTAACCGTGACTGACACCAACGACGCGAAAACGACCGGAGCACCGACGCGACGGGATTCCCGCGAGCGCCAGCGAGCGGGAAGTCGTCGGGGGAGTGAGCGAAGCGAACGGACTCGACGGGAATACGTGAAATACGGCGGGGCAGTGGTCAGCGGCGGGCTACTCGCCGGCTGTACCGGGACCGGTGACGAGGGCGAAAGAGAGGGCGATGGCGAGTCATACTCAGTGACGATGGCCCCCGCCGGCGAGATCACGCTCGAGCGACCGCCGGAGAACGTCTTCACCAATATCGTCCACCACGCCGATATGGCGCTCGCACTCGGGCACGGCGACTCGATTAACGCCTTGTACAGCCCGGAGAACTTCGGGACGCTCTACGAACTCTTCCTCGAGCGCCTCGAGGGGGTATCCACCGAGTGGGCCGACCTGCCTAGCTCCTGGAACATCGACAAGGAGCAACTCTACGAACTCGAGAGCGATCTCCACCTGGCCGATCCGGCGTACATGACGATAATGGACAGTTTGGACCGCGACGACATCGAAGAGACCGGCGAGACCGTCGCCCCGTGGTTCGGAAACACCTACAGCGATTCCCAGAGAGAGCCGCCAGCAGCGTGGGCCGACGACTACGAGTACTACACGCTCTGGGAGATATTCGAGAAGGTCGCGGCAGTTTTTCGGGAAGAAAAGCGGTATCAGGAACTCACGGCGATCCGCACGGATCTCCTCGCCGAGATCGAGGCCAACCTCCCGCCGGAAACCGACCGGCCGCGGGTCGCTCGCATACAGACGGGACTCTCGGATGGAGACCTGAGCATCTCGCCGTTTGCACTCAACGACCCCGGCTTCGAGCAGGCGCATCTCCGCCCGCTCGGTGCGGTAGACGCGTTCACCGACATCGAGGCGTACAGCCAGATCGATCTCGAGGCGCTCGTCGAAGCCGATCCCGACGTGATACTCAACACCCACGCGATGGGGCCGACGAGAAACTTCGTCGAGACGAAAGACTTCCTCGAAACCGATCCCGTGGCTCGAGAGATTCCCGCGGTCGAAAACGGTCGCATCTACCCCATGGCGATTCGGTACGGCGGACCGATCGCGCACCTCTTCCAACTCGAGATGGGCGCAAAGGAGCTCTATCCGGAGCAGTTCGGCGAGTGGCCGCGATACGATGGCGGCGCGTATCCGGAGTTTTCCGAGTCGGAACAGTTGTTCGACCGCCAGCGGATTGCAGCCATCATTAACGGTGAGTTCTGAGCATGCCAGACACGACGAGCGATACGGCAGCGGCACCGACACGAAGAGACACGCTGAAACACGGCGGAGTACTCGCAACCGCGGTTTCAGTCGCAGGCTGTTCCGACCTTCTCAGTCACGACGCCGATACCGGGTCGGAGGGAGGATCCGATGATTCGGCGTACGAGGCCTGTCTCGAACCGGTCGGCTGTCTCACGTTCGAGGAGATTCCGGAGACGTACATCGTCAATAACGGAGAGTGGGCGGATATGGCCTTCGCGTTGGGCCAACGAGATGGGTTCCAGACCGCCGCGAACATGATTCCGGGATTCCTGTTCGAACCGTTCGGTCTCGATGTTCCACCCGAGTCAGAAACCGCGTCACTGTCTCCCTCGAACTGGGACAAAGAGCGGTTCTACGAACTCGATCCCGACGTTATTCTGATGGATCCCAACTACATGCACGAGACCGGATGGGACAGTTCGTGGGACGAGCGAGACACCGCGGAGATTCGCGATACGGTTGCGCCGTTCTTCGGAAAGAACATTCTCCGCCGTCGAGAGTGGCACAATTATCGTTCTTACTCGCTGTACGAGGCATTCGAGCGGCTGGCTGACCTCTTCCAAGAACGAGATCGGTACGAGGCGTTCGCCGATATTCACGAGCGCGTGCTGTCCGAGATCGATTCCCGGCTCCCGCCCCAGAACGAACGACCCGATATCGCCCTGATTAACAGCGCATCCGACCCGACTCAGGGACAGTTCTATCCGATGGACACGCGGGTCGAAGGTCTCGAGATGAAGCCATATCGTGATTTAGACGTCGGAAGCGCGTTTTCGCCAGATCACGTCGAGGCCGGAACGATCGACTACGAACGGCTACTCGAGGTCGATCCGGATATCATCGTCGTCCATTGGGGGATCGGTACTACCGATGGCGGTAACGGGTTCTCCGCAGCGGCGTTTCGCGATCAGTACGTCACTCCGCTGGAAGACCATCCGGTTGGAAGTCAACTCACCGCTGTTCAGAACGGTTCCGTTTATCCCGGGGCGTTCGGCTCACAGGGGCCGATCGTCAACCTTCTGCAGACGGAAATGGTCGCCCGACAGTTCTATCCGGAGATCTTCGGAGAGTTCGATCCGGAGGCGTTCCCGGAGTTCTCTACGGACGAATTGTTGTTCGACCGCCAGCGGGTTGCAGACATCATCAACGGTGAGTTCTGAGCATGCCAGACACGACGAGCGATACGACCGAGGCACCGACGCGCAGAGACGCCCTCAAGTACGGCGGGACGCTCGCCGCGGGAAGTCTGCTCGCCGGCTGTTCGGAGCTGGTCGGGCAGGACGACGGCGCAGAGGGGACCGACAGCCAGGGTTCGTACGAAGCCTGCATCGAGCCCGTCGGCTGTCTCTCCCTCGAGGAGGTTCCGGAGAGCTGGATGGCGCTTACGGGTCCGTGGGCGGATATGGCCGTTGCACTCGGCCAACGCGATGGGTTTCGGCCCGCCGGATGGTATCCAGAGCCGTACTTCTACGACCGCGTCGGCGTGTCGATGCCGACGGACGTTCCGAACCCGCTGGCCGGGGGCGGCTGGGACAAGGAGTTGTTCTACGAACTCGATCCGGATATCATCCTCTGTGATCCGAACTACCTCCACGGAACCGGCTTCGATGACTCGTGGGACGAGTCCGATACCGAAGAGATCGGAGAGACCGTCGCTCCCTTCTTCGGGAACAACATCGTTCGCCGACGCGAGTTCCACGACTACGAACTGTACTCGCTGTACGAGGCGTTCGATCGGTTGGCCGACGTCTTCGACGAGCGCGAGCGGTACGAGGCGTTCGTCGACGTTCACGACGACCTCTGGGCCGAGATCGACTCGAACTTATCGGCCGACCGCGACCGCCCCGAAATCGGACTCATCAACTTCGGATCCGACCTCGAAAGCGGCGAGTTCGCGGCGATGACGACTGATTCCGAAGGCCTCGAGATGAAGCAGTATCGCGACCTCGGTATCAAATCGGCGTTCAGCGACGAGCAGACGGACGGAATGCTCGACTACGAGTCGATGCTTGCTGTCGACCCCGAGATCATCGTCGTCCACGGCGGCGTTCGCCTCACGGACGAAACCGGCGAGTTCTCCGCGAGCGCGTTTCACGACCAGTTCGTCGCGCCGCTTTCGGACCATCCCGTCGGCCGCCAACTCACTGCTGTCCAGAACGACGCCGTCTATCCGGGTCCGTACTTCCAACAGGGACCGATCGTGAGCCTCTTCCAGACCGAACTCGTCGCCCGATTGCTCTACCCCGAGACGTTCGGCGCGTTCGATTCTGACCGATTCCCGGATGTCACCGAAGACGAGCAGCTGTTCGATCGCCAGCGGGTTGCGGATATCATCAACGGAGAGATCTAAATGAATTCCAAGAACACGAATACGACAGCGGCACCGACGCGCAGAGACACGATCAAGTACGGCGCAGCGCTTGCGACCGGGACCGCCCTCGCGGGCTGTTCGGAACTGGTCGGACAGGAGGATGACCACGGGACCCAGACGACCGAGCAGGGATCGTACTCGGTGTCAATGGAGCCGATGGGGACGGTTTCGTTCGACGAGGTACCCGAACGATGGGCCGCGTACGACGGCGGCTACGCCGACATGGCCGTCGCGCTGGGGCAGGCCGACGGATTGGCCGGCGTCGGCGGCGCGGACCGCTACTACACGTACGTCTACGACGAACTGCCGGGCGTGACCGTCGACGAAGACGTCCTCGAGCAGTATCCGGAGGTCAGAACCAAAGAGGAGTTCTACGAACTCGAGAGCGACGTCCACCTGTATGACCCTCAGATGCTCATCAATTGGTTAGACTGGGGCGAGGGAGACGTCGACGAGATCGCGACGAACGTCGCGCCGTTCGTCGGGAACCTGATCTTTCGGCGCTCCGACGACTGGCACGACTACCGCTACTACACGCTGTACGAAGCGTTCGAGAAGGTTGCCGACGTGTTCCAACAGCAAGCGCGCTACGAGGCCTTCAGTGACCTTCACGACGAGTTCATCGCGTCGATACAGGAGCGGCTTCCACCGAACGGGGACCGACCGGAGGTCTTCCTCACGTTCGAGGGAACCGACGAGCCGAAGACGTTCTCGCCGTACCGACTCGACGACGCGGGGACGAGCAAGAAACAGTGGCGCGATCTCGGCGTCCACGACGCGCTGGCGGGGACGGACATCGATAACCTCAGCACGGCGAACCGCGGTGAACTCGACTACGAGAACTTACTCGAGGTCGATCCAGATGTGATTCTCGTCCGTGGTCACGAGCGAAAGTCCGCCGCGGAGTTTCGGGACGTGGTTCTCGACTACATGCAGAGCCATCCCGTCGGGAGCGAGCTTTCCGCCGTCCAGAACGGGCGCGTCTACCGCGGCGGCTACCTCAATCAGGGGCCGATTCACAACCTCTTCCTGACCGAGCGAGCGGCGAAGCAACTGTTCCCCGACGAGTTCGGGGAGGTGACCGGCGACGACCAGCTCTTCGACCGACAGGCGGTCGCAGACATCATCACCGGAGAGTTCGAACGATGAGTGACAATACCGACAGCACGACCGGAGGCCCGACGCGCAGAGACGCATTGAAATACGGCAGCTCACTTGCGGCCGGCGTTGCCATCGCGGGCTGTTCGGAGTTGGCCGGGCAGAGCGACGGAGTCGAGACGGACGGAAGCAAGTCGTACACGGTGACGATGCCACCGATGGGCGAGGTCACCTTCGACGCCGTACCCGAGACGTGGATGGCGTACTTCAGCACCTATGCTGACATGGCTATCGCGCTCGGCCAACTCGACGGTCTGCAGGGACTCATTTACACGGAGAACTGGCCGAGCGCGTTCTACGACGCGCTTCCGGGCATCGATGTCTCGTTCGACGACGTTCCGCAGCTCATGAGTGAGGGCGGAATTGATAAGGAAACGTTCTACGACCTCCAGAGCGACGTCCACCTGTTCGATCCGAACTTCATCAGCGTCCTCGACGACAGTTGGGGGCCAGCGGATTTCGATGAAGTCTCGACCGGTATCGGCCCCATCGTCGGCAACTCGATTCGTCGTCGTGGCGACGACTGGCACGACTACCCGTACTACTCGCTATACGAGGCCTTCGACGTAATCGCCGACGTCTTCCAACAGCGAGAGCGATACGAAGCACTCAACGAGATTCACGAACGCCTCCTCTCGGAAATTCGGTCCGAACTACCGCCGAACGAGGAACGACCGACCGTCGGACTGCTATCGATCAACTCGAACTTCGAGAAGGGTGCGTTCTATGCCTATCCGGTTCACGACGGGAACGGACACAAGCAGTACCGGGACCTCGAGATGCGAGGTGCGTTCGACGACGAGATCGACGGGGGCTACGCGGAGTGGGACTACGAACGGCTCCTCGAGATCGATCCGGACGCGCTGCTGTTCCAGTACGGGTTTTCTCACGTTTCGACCGAACAGTTCGAGCAGCGAATGGATGCCATGCGCGAAGACCCGGTCGGCAAACGGCTCACCGCCGTCCAGAACGATCGGCTCTATCGCGGTGGAACCTCCTATCAGGGACCGATCATCAATCTGTTCCAGACCGAAGCTGCCGCCAAGCAGTTCTATCCCGAGACGTTCGGAGAGTGGAACGGTCTCGAAACGCTGTCGAACGGCGATGAGCGCCTCTTCGACTACGATCGCGTTTCGGACATCATCAACGGGGAATTCGAACGATGACGGACGACGATATCGTTCGACGCGAGGCAGTGACGCGACGAGATACCCTGAAGTACGGCGGCACGGTCGTCGGCGGCGGGCTGTTGGCGGGCTGTTCGGAACTCGCCGGCCAGAGCGAATCGGGTTCGTCCGACGAATCGGACGGGATGTACTCGGTGACGATGGCACCAAGCGGCACCGTCGAGTTCGAACAGCCGCCGGAGAGCGTCCTCACGGTCCTCCCGCATCACGCGGATATGGCGCTTGCAGCCGGCCACGGCGACGCCGTCTCGTCGATGCTGTACAACCCCGAGTACAACGATACGATCTGGAACAAATTCCTCGAGCGCCTCGACGGTGTCTCCGCGGAGTGGGCCGACCTCCCCGGGACGTGGGACCCGGACAAGGAGTTCCTCTACGAACTCGAGAGCGACCTCCATCTGGCCGATCCAGCCTATATGACGACGATGGGTGGCTGGAGTACCGACGACATCGAGGAAATCGGGGAGACCGTCGCCCCGTGGTTCGGGAACACGTTCAGTAACGCGAACAAGGAGCCGCCGGCCGAATGGGCTGACGGCTATGAGTACTACACGCTCTGGGAACTCTTCGAGAAGGTCGCACGGGTCTTCCAAGCGGAGGCGCGGTACCAGGCGCTTGCCGACGTTCACGCCGAGATGCTCGCGACCATCGAAGCGGGTCTCCCGCCCGAAGACGAGCGACCGAGCGTGGCGATGATCATCCTCAACCAGTCCGAGGACAGCATGTACGTCTACGCGCTGAACGGTCCCGGGTTCCTGACGGCCCACACCCGCCCCCTCGGTGCGACGGACGTCTTCGCCGACGTGGCGACCGAGTCGACGGTCGACTTCGAGGCACTCATCGAGGCCGACCCCGATGTTATCCTCTGTCCCGCGGGGATGTCCGAATTCAGACACGTGTCGAAGACGCGAGAGCGACTCGCGGACGATCCGGCGACCGCGTCGGTGTCGGCCGTGGAAAACGATCGCATCTACACGCAGGGCGGGCGGAATCAGGGGCCGATTATGAATCTCTTTCAGATCGAAATGGCGGCGAAGCAACTCTATCCGGACGTTTTCGGGGAGTGGCCGACCTACACCGACGGGCCGTATCCCGAAATTCCCGAGGCCGAACAACTGTTCGACCGGCAGGACGTTGCAGACATTATTACTGGAGCCAACAACGCATGACTGACGAAACCGATACTACAGTCGACGGATCGACGCGCAGAGAGACACTAAAATACGGCGGCGCACTCGCGGCTGGGACCGCCCTCGCGGGCTGTTCGGAGTTAGTCGGACAGGAGACGCCAGCAGGGTCGAGTTCCGACGACGGGACGTACTCCGTGACGATGGCACCGGCAGGTACTATCGAACTCGAGTCGCCCCCGGAGTCCGTGTACACTGACTTGACCCATCACGCCGGGATGGCCCTCGCGGTCGGCCGAGGCGACGCCGTCAACGCAACCTGGGGTGGGGACCGCTTCGGACCGATCTGGAATAACTACCTCGAGCGCCTCGAGGGTGTCTCGGTCGAGTGGAGCGGCCTCCCGAACTCGTTCAATCTCGACAAAGAACTCTTCTACGAACTCGAGAGCGATCTCCATCTCGCGGATCCCGCATACATGACGTGGATGGATTCACTGACTCGTTCCGACATCACTGATATCGAAGAGAACGTCGCGCCGTGGTTCGGCAATACCTTCAGCAACACACACGGTTCTCCGCCCGAAGAATGGGCTGACGTATACGAGTATTATACGCTGTGGGAGATCTTCGAGCAAGTCGCCAACCTCTTCGGATCCGAGGAGCGGTATAGAGCGCTTGCTGATATTCATGCCTCCGTGCTCACGTCGATTGAGCAGAACCGTCCGTCCCCAAACAATCGGCCGACGGCGGTGACTCTCAAAGTGGTCGACGAGTCACTGTGGGTGTACCCTCTCAACGCGCCGGGCTTCACCTACGCACACACACGTCCGCTCGGAGCAACGGATGTGTTCCCGGACTTATCGAGCAGCCGGCAGATCGGTTACGAGACGCTAGCAGAGCACGACCCTGACGTTCTCCTCGTCGCCGAGATGATGGGCCACTCCGGTATCGAGGACGTCCGGAGCACATTCGAAGAGGACCCAGTCGCCCGGCAGCTCACTGCAGTTGCGAACGACCGCGTGTACGCTGGCGGGGTTCGAAACCAGGGACCGATCCTCAATCTGTTTCAACTCGAGATGAGCGCCAAACAGCTCTATCCCGATGCTTTCGGAGAGTGGCCGACCTACACAGAGGGACCGTACCCCGAGATTCCCACGGACGAACAGCTGTTCGACCGCCAGCGTGTTGCGGACATCATCAACGGTGATCTCTAAATGAGTGACAACAACGACAGCACGACCGACACGCCGACGCGCAGAGACGCGCTGAAATACGGGGGGACGCTCGCAACTGGTGTCGCCTTTGCAGGTTGTTCCGATCTGGCCGGACAAAACGAGGGGACGGACGACCCGTCCGGCGATGGCTCCTATTCGGTGACGATGGCCCCCATGGGAGAAGTCGAGTTCGACTCACCGCCGGAGAGCATCTTCACGCGGCTCACTCACCACGCAGGCATGGCGTTCGCTCTCGGACGCGGAAACGACGTCAACGCGATGCACGCACCCGACTACTACGACCAGCTCTGGAACCAGTTTACCGAGCGACTTCCCGGAATCACGCTGGACTGGTCGGGATTGTACTCTTCGTGGGATCCGGATAAGGAGGAACTCTACGACCTCGACAGCGACGTCCACCTCGCCGACCCGGCGAGCGTGAACGCTCTCGATAGCTGGAGCACGTCAGATATCGACGAAATCGGCGGGACCGTCGGCCCGTGGTTCGGGAACAAATTCAGCGACAGACACGGCGAGCCGCCCGCCGAGTGGGCCGACCGCTACGAGTATTACACGCTCTGGGAGATGTTCGAGAAGGTCGCAGCGGTGTTCCGCGAGGAGGCGCGATACGAAGCGCTTGCGGAGGTACACACGAACCTGCTGGAAACGATCGAGGCGGATCTCCCCCCAGAAGAGAACCGTCCGACCGTGGTCATGGCGGGGATGAGCGACATTGAAAGCATGTACGTCTACACGCTGGACACGCCCGGATTTCTGTTGGCACACGTGCGCCCGCTCGGTCCGATCGGTACCCTGGGCGACGATATTTCCTCCGGCGATACGATCGACATGGAAGGGCTACTCGAGGCTGATCCCGACGTTCTCTTCTCGCTGGGCGGTATGAGTCCGGGAACAGATATGTCCAATATACGGGATGATCTGGAGAACCACGCCGTCGGACGAGAACTCTCCGCGGTCCAAACCGATCGGGTTTACGCGCAGGGGGCGCGCTACCAGGGCCCGATCCTAAACCTATTCCAACTCGAGATGAGCGCGAAGCAACTCTATCCCGACGTGTTCGGGGAGTGGCCGACATACGCCGACGGGCCGTACCCGGAGATTCCCGACGACGAGCAACTATTCGACCGGCAGGCGGTCGCGGATATCATCAACGGTGACTTCGCATGAGTGGCAACGACAGCACGCTCGAGGGGCCGACCCGAAGAGACGCGCTGAAATACGGCGGAACACTCGTTACGGGGAGTGTCCTGGCCGGCTGTTCGAATCTGATCGGACGGGACGACGATTCCCAACAGTCCGAGAGTGGAAGGTCGTACGAGGCGTGCATCGAACCTACTGGCTGTCTCTCCTTCGAGGAGGTCCCGGAGCGGTACGCCGTCTACAACGGAGGCTGGGCGGACATGGCGTTCGCGCTCGGTCAACGTGAGGGGTTCCTCACCGCCGGCAACATGATCCCGGAGTTTTTATTCGAACCGTTCGGCCTCGACGTTCCTACGCAGGAGGGCCTGCCGGCGATGTGGGCGGAGGACAGTTGGGACAAAGAGAGCTTCTACGAGATCGATCCGGACGTGTTCCTAATCGACCCCGAGTACCTCCACGGCGTCGGCTGGGACGCCAACTGGGACGAAGAAGACACGGCCGAGATCATCGAGAACGTCGCGCCCTTTTTCGGGAACAACATGCGCCGTCGACGCGAGTTCCACGATTACGAGCTCTACCCACTCTACGAGGGGTTCGAACGTCTGGCAGACCTGTTTCAGGAGCGAGAGCGATACGAGGCGTTCGCCGAGATCCACGACGAACTCCGGTCGGAGATCCAGTCCCGGCTGCCGCCCGAATCGGAGCGCCCGCGGATCGGCCTCATCAACGGTGGATCGGATCCGACCGCGGGGCAGTTCTACCCGCTGTACGCGCGAAGTGAAGGGTACGAAATGAAGCCTGTCTCTTATACACATCT
>NZ_AOIP01000059.1 GCF_000337535.1 Natrialba aegyptia DSM 13077 | reverse complement strand
AGATGTGTATAAGAGACAGTTCGCGAACAGTACGTCGCGCCGATGGAAGAAGACGCGATCGGCAGCCAGCTGACCGCCGTCCAAGAAGGGGCCGTCTATCCCGGCCAGTACGGCGAACAGGGTCCAATCGTGAATCTCCTTCAGACGGAGATGACGGCCCAGCAGCTCTATCCCGAAGCGTTCGGCGCATTCGATCCCGAGTCGTTCCCGGAAGTGCCCGAAACTAACCAGTTATTCGACCGACAGGCGGTTGCGGAGATCATCGCGGGTGATCGGTGAATGCGCGCTCGAGAGTGGGCGATCGCGGGAGCGTTCCGCGAACCGTCGGACTACGACATCCCCGACCTGCCGTCGTGGCGAGTCAGTCGCAGCGAGTGTGGCGGCCTCGCGTTCGCCGACGGGGACGGTGAGCCGTTTATCGCCGCCGATCAGCCAGTTGCGGTCAGACGATAACGACAATCGATGATCCACACTACTACCGATACGATAGGCGGAAGACACGTTGACTCCACTCCGGCTCGAATCAGTCCGCGCACGTGCGCCTCACGGACCGCGCTGGAGACGGCGACGACGTTCCCGACTTCCGCGAAGCTGAACAGCGATTCGGCCGCCGACAGATCACAGACACCAGTAACGAGACATCCGCACATGAGTGACAATACCGATAGCACGACCGAGACACCGACACGCAGAGACACGCTGAAATACGGCACCACGCTGGCCGCGGGAAGCGTACTGGCCGGCTGTTCGGACCTGGTCGGACAGGACGACCCGACACAACGGAACGACGACCGGGGATCGTACGAGGCCTGTATCGAGCCCGTCGGTTGTCTCTCCCTCGAGGAGGTCCCCGAGACGTGGATGGCGATCACCGGACCCTGGGCCGATATGGCGATCGCGCTGGGACAGCGAGACGGCTTTCAGCCGGCGGGGTGGTACCCGCCGGCCTACGTCTTCGATCGCGTGGGTGTCGACTGGCCGACGGACGTTGTGGCACCCTATTCGGACGGGAAATGGGATAAAGAGTTCTTCTACGAGCGCAACCCGGACGTGTTTCTCACCGATCCGAACTATTTGCCCGGCAACGACAGCTCGTGGGACGAATCCGATACGCAGGAACTCGTCGACACCGTCGCGCCCGTCTTTGGGAACAACATCGTCCGGCGGCGAGAATTCCACGACTACGAACTCCCCTCGCTGTACGAGGCGTTCGACCGACTCGCGGACCTCTTTCAGGAACGCGAGCGCTACGAGGCGTTTGCCAGGGTCAACGAGGAGATGCAAGCCGACATTCGCGCTCGGCTGGACGCCGCGAGTGAGCGACCCGAGATCGGACTCGTCAACTTCGGATCGTCCCCGAGCGAGGGGAGGTTCTCTCCCATGACGATCAGCAGCGAAGGCGTCGAAATGAAGCAGTATCGCGATCTCGGCATTACGAGCGCGTTTTCCGACGAGAGTGCCGATGGTGGCGAAATAGATTACGAGCGGCTGTTGGAGACCGACCCCGAACTACTCGTCGTCCACAGCGGCGTTCGGCTGACGACCGAAGACGGCGAGTTCGACGGAGAGGCGTTCGTCGATCAGTTCGTCACGCCGATACTCGAGCATCCGGTCGGCAGTCAACTAACGGCAGCACGAGAGCGGAATATCTATCCCGGCGGGTCGTTCCAGCAGGGACCGATAACGAATCTGTTCCAAACGGAATTAGCTGCTCGCCAGCTCGTTCCGACGGAGTTCGGCGAATTCGATCCGGAGCAGTTTCCGGACGTCCCCGAAGACGAACAACTGTTCGACCGCCAGGAGGTCGCGGACATCATCAATGGGGTGTTCGAGCAGTGAGTTCGATCGAGACCGCTCGAGGGGAGACGGCGTTCGATTACGACATCGTCGTGGTCGGCGGCGGTCCCGCGGGCTGTGCGGCGGGCATTTTCACCGCCAGAGCCGACCTGGACACGGTCATCTTCGATCGCGGACGCTCCTCGATTCAGCGATGTGCGTACCTCGAGAACTACCTCGGCTTCCCCGCGGGGATCGACATCGAGACGCTGTACGAGCTAATGCACGATCACGCCGAGGAGGCGGGCTGTGAGATCGTTCCCGATCTCGTGGAGTCGATCGAGCGCCGTGACGACGCCGATGGGTTCCTCGTTCACACGCAAGATGGCGACCCGGTCACCGCTCGCTGCGTGGTCGCGGCCACACGCTACGACGGCGAGTACATGCGCGGCCTCGACGATGACACGGCGATGTTCGAGACGCACGAACACGATGGCGAGGAACACGAACACTTCGATAAACAGTACGCCGAGAGCGACGGATCGACACCGGTCGACGGACTCTTCATCGCATCGCCGTACGGCGAGACGGGCTATCAGGCACTCATGGCCGCCGGCCGCGGCGCACAAGTCGGTATCACCGTCATCGAGGCCGTTCGACGGGCGGAAGGGTATCCAGAGCCCGTGGCAAACTACTACGACTGGATGCGCATGGACACTGAACTCGACGACGAGTGGAGCGACCGGGATCGATGGCGCGAATATTTCGATGATCGGTTACCTGCTGATCACGACCTCGGGGCGGAACGACTCGCGACGATTCGCGAGCAAGAGATCGACCGCCGATTCGCAATGTATCTCTCCGACGACGAAATCGACCGTCGGAGCGAGCGCGGGCAGCAGCAACTACTCGAGCACATCGACGATGAGCTAATCCTCGCTGCGGCCCGTGAAATCGACGCCGAGCAACGATCCAACGGAACGTAATTCAGAGCGATAACCATGTCGGTGAACCGTATATTCGCACCGAGTGTCGGCGAACGAGACCCGGTTACGAACGGCTTGTGAGTGCTACTGTCGGCCTCGAAATGGCCCCACCGTAGCGGACCACTAAGAGACGACAGACGAGTTCACGACGACGAGCCACCACCAAGGATCAGTTCGATACTCGACTTGAAGAGGTATATCAGTACGATCACGAACATCACAACTGTTCCAACGCCGCGAACCATCTGGGATTAAAGCCGAGTATCGTTGTGGCCGTCATGGTTGGATTAACCGCTTGGAAACCGCTCTCGGGGTAGTTTAGGATTCGTCCTACATGGGTCATTTCGATCTATTTCTGGTGGATAGTATCGCTTAAAATATTGTACTGAAGATGAATCAAAATACCTTAATTAGACTTACCCGTGTGAGGTGGATAGGTGAATATAGGTTTATATGGTGACGAAGCAACCTACCCGGTCTCAGCTATCGAGACGATAGTTCCGCCATCGTTGACGGAGAGGTGAAGTTCATCGGTCTCGATTGGTATCCGGAGATGAACACAGGACTGATCGCTATCGAAGGTGGTATATTCACAACTCAGCGCCCAAGGGAGATCCCACAGCGGTTGGGTATCGAGTTCGACATCATGAGAGGTATGGAATCCGATAACGGCCGGATGATCGCGAACTGCACAACCGATCGGGAGATACACACGTGCCCAGCAATTCGTACAAGTATACAAGAATCGATGGCTCACATTCCCGATACTCGTCGTTGGTTCCTGAGCGGTCAACGTCGTGTTCATTTCTGAGCCACATTCCGGGCACGTACCTGTAGTCGCAAGGGCGTTCCATCGCCGTGACCATCTCTCGAACGCGCGGAGTCGATCATCACGGTGCGCAACCGGGGCCGGTGGGAACGGCCCATGAAACACTTCTTCACCGCACGACTGGCAGGTGATGTACAAACGTTCCTGTTCATACCGTGCGATGAGGGCTGCCTCATCACAGGCGTAACAGGTTCCCGGAGCATCGAAGCGCCGCTCGCCAGCTTGTTCAGTGAAAATACCCGCAGAGAGAGCACTAACGATCTTGCGACCGGCATACGTAAGTGCATATCCACCATCGTCTGCCTGGAATACGAACCGTCCAACGAGCTGCTGGAGGTGATAGTTAAAATTCCCACTATCTCGGACGCCAATCCGTCGCTTGAGGGTTGCGTACGGAAGGCTGGATCGATCATGGCGATACGCTTGCTGGAGTTCATAGAGAATTGCGATCCGGTGTTCATTTCCGATTGCTGCTAGGATCTCTCCGATCTCCGAACGATCGTCCATACACTGTGTCGTCGCGAAAGGGATATAGTCGCTACTGAGAATATATCAATTATCTATGTGTAATAATATGCTCAGAGAATTTTCATTTCTGCATCCATAGAGTAGCGTATGCGATTGTCCCAACAACCAGTTAAGCTCTATTACTGCTATAAGGCAACGAAAGCAGTCGGGTTCTACCGACCGATTCTCATTCTCTATTTGCTTGCACAAGGGTTAACATACACACAGGTCGCACTCCTCGAAGGACTTTATGCACTAACGACAGTACTCGGTGAAGTCCCGACGGGGTACCTTGGGGATCGACTTGGCCGTCGCAATAGTTTGCTGGTTGGTACGGTTCTCATCACAGTCGCTCTAATTGGTATCGGACTTACTGGAACATTTCCAGTCTTGATCGGTTTCTACATTATCTGGTCAATGGGGTACAACTTTCGATCCGGAAGCGACGACGCGTGGTTATACGATACGCTCGCCGAACGGTCGTCCAGCATGGCATTCACAACGGTCAAGGGACGCGGGGTAGCGGCCGGATTGTTCGTCGGAGGTCTTGGGTCGATTCTCGGCGGATATCTCGGTCAGATCGATCTTTCGCTTCCGTTTTTCGTCGCGGCTGCTGTGAGTGCTCTTGGCCTTCTCGCCCTCGGCCCGTTACCGGAACCGACTAGATCGAGCGAATCACAATCACTGGGTGCTGGAGACATCTTCCGCGTGATTGGTACGTCGCTTTCTCGCCCATCGCTTCGCTGGTTCATTGTCTACTATTTCATGCTTTTCGTCCCTATCATTGAGATACTTATTCTTCAAGTCCAGCCGGTTACGAAAACTGTACTTGTGAACGCTGGCGTAGCATCTGGTACCGTCAAGTCCCTTCTTGGCTGGTTGTACGCCGCATTCAGTCTCCTCGCTGCGATCATTAGTTACAACACAGGTGTGATTAAGACCCGAGTTGGGTACCGTCGCTGGTTTTTCGCCGTTCCATTGTTCATCGCTGGGGGGTTATTGTCACTCGCAATTATCCCACTGTTGGCTCTTCCGGTGTTCGTATTTGCTCGGGGAATATTCGACGCGACACACTCGCTCGCTAGTGGATATGTCAACAACCGCATTGGTTCTTCCGCCCGGGCGACTATAATCAGTTCGCTGGCTCTGGTGAGTTCGTTAGTGAGTGTCCCAGCACAGGTCGCAAGCGGACGGGTTGCAGACGCTACCTCGCCCTTGTGGGTGCTGGTGATGTCTGGCGGAATTCTCGCTGTTGGTGTGGTCTTCCTTCTCATTATTGGACGACCGTTTCTGGAGATGGAAACAGAACACGAGTCAGTCGAGATGACCCACGAGGCCTACAGCGATATTCAGGCTGATGATATTTCCGAGTCGATTGATGAGGTCCAGGATTGAACGGTCAAGTAAACGATCCGACCAAATCCTCATTGAAAAGCGATTCACCACGGCCGATGATCGTTATTTCGTTGTGCACTCGAGGACGAGTGTATCGTCTTCAAAACAGTGTTCGGTGTGGTGTGCGTTCTCTTCGACGGTATCTGCTTCCTGACGAATGGCTGTTGAGTGTTCATCACATGCTGGCATTGGACCAGACAGTATTCATTACCTCAAATAGCTAGTAATTTTTCACACCGCCTAACCCATTGCTGATGGTGGATTGAAAACTGCGAAGTGCGAACTGTGAACTGTGGGGTTTCCGTGTCCTCACGCGCGGCTATTTGAAATATCTATCTTACATATCACTGCTTAAGCGACGAGTTCAGCGAGGTGGCAGCGTCGAGAAGTGGGCTACAGGTATGCGGCGAACGCGTCCGCGAGTTTTTCTTCAGCGCGTCTGAGGTGGTGTTCTGCCGTTCGACGACCGACGCCGACCGTCTCCGCGATTTCGGCGGTCGTCGTCTCGCGCGGGATCTCGTAGTATCCCTGATTATGAGCGGCCAGGAAGACGGCGCGCTGTCGATCCGAGAGCGTCGGCAGGAACGAGCCCACCGACAGCACCGGCGTCTCCGAGGCGACGGTTTGGAGTTCCTTTTTCGATTCGACGGTCACGGTGTGCTCGTCGGCAACATCGGCGTAGAACGCCGTCAGATTCGCGGAATCGAGTGCGAGAACCCGAACGACTTTCGCGCCGTCCTCGTACCGCAACGGCGGTAAGAGAAGACAGTCGTTTGCCGCAAGCGGGGCCTCGATGTAGCTCTCGCCGTGCTGTTTCAGGCACGCTTCGGTGATGACTGTTCGGTCGTTTCCGTTTCTGATCTGTTCTTGTACTCCGACCTCCGCGTTCACGTAGGCGACCACGTCGTCCTGGCGTTCGCCGGTGACGTGAAGCAGGTCGCAGTGGTCGTTACACCAGAGTTCGATACTCGTGTTGTTGTTCGCCGTCGAGTTCGAATAGGGGTCGTCGCTCTGGATGCGAAAAACGGCTTTGTACACGGACATTCGTCACGCCGTTGCTTAAAAAACCTTTTCCAAATGGAGAACCGATCCTATCGGGGTTCCCGTTGTTAGACACACGCATGGAACAGTCAACGGAGCGTTCCGAGCACGAAATCGGCGAGCCGTCGTCGCAATGGCTCGAGTACCAGGGTGCACCGACCGGGACGGACCTCGAATGCAACGGCTGGCGGCAGGAGGCGGCGCTTCGCCTGCTCAACAACAATCTCGATCCGGATGTCGGCGAGCGCCCGGAGGATCTCGTCGTCTACGGCGGAACCGGCCGAGCGGCTCGCAGCTGGGACGCCTACGACGGGATTCTCGCGGAACTCCGGGATCTCGAGAGCGACGAAACGTTGCTCGTTCAGTCGGGGAAACCGGTCGGTCGGTTCACGACCCACGAGCGAGCGCCGCGAGTGCTGATCGCGAACTCGAACCTCGTCGGCAAGTGGGACGACTGGGAGCACTTCCACGAACTCGAGTCGAAAGGACTGATCATGTACGGCCAGATGACCGCCGGCTCCTGGGCCTACATCGGTACGCAGGGAATCATCCAGGGGACGTTCGAGACGCTGGCCGAGGTCGCGCGCCAGCACTTCCCCGAGAGCGAGGGCTTGCGCGGGACGATCACCGTCACCGGCGGTCTCGGCGGCATGGGCGGAGCCCAACCGCTCGCCGTGACGATGAACCACGGCGTCTGCATCGCCGCCGAGGTGGACGAACGCCGCATCGACAGGCGACTCGAGACGGACTACTGCATGGAAACGACCGACGATCTCGACGAGGCCATCGAAATGGCTCGGGAGGCCGCAGCCGACGGAGAGGCGCTCTCTATCGCCCTCCACATGAACGCCGCGGACATGTTCGACGGAATGCTCGAGCGCGAGTTCGTGCCCGATATCGTCACCGACCAGACGAGCGCCCACGACGAACTCGAGGGCTACTATCCGGCGGGCTATACCGTCGACGAGGCCGACCGACTCCGCGAGACGGACCCCGGGACCTACGTCGAAGAGAGCCTCGACACCATGACGCGCCACGTTGAGGGCATCCTCGAAATGCAAGAACGTGGCGCGGTCGCGTTCGAGTACGGCAACAACATCCGCGGGCAGGTACAGGATCACCGGGACGTGGAGAACGCCTTCGACTTCCCCGGCTTCGTGCCGGCGTACATCCGACCGCTGTTTTGCCGTGGGAAGGGACCGTTCCGCTGGGTCGCCCTCTCCGGCGACGAGGCGGACATTCACCGTACCGACGATGCCGTGCGCGATCTGTTTCCGGACAAGGAGAACCTCCACCGCTGGATCGATCTCGCACAGGAGCAGGTGTCGTTCCAGGGACTCCCGAGTCGCGTCTGCTGGCTCGGCTACCGCGCCGAGGACGACCCCGACGGGCTCACCGAGCGCGCACGGTTCGCACTCCGGATCAACGAACTCGTCGCCGACGGCGAAATCACGGCGCCGATCGTCGTCACGCGCGATCACCTCGACGCCGGGAGCGTCGCCAGCCCGAATCGGGAGACCGAGGCGATGCAGGACGGTTCCGACGCCGTCGCTGACTGGCCGATCCTGAACGCCCTTCTCAACTGCGCTGCCGGGGCCGATATCGTGAGCGTCCACGACGGCGGCGGCGTCGGTATCGGTAACGCCGTCCACGCCAACAACCACGTCGTCCTCGACGGGTCGGATCTGGCCGCCGAAAAAGCCCGTCGGGTCTTTACGACCGATCCCGGCATGGGCGTGATTCGCCACGCCGACGCCGGTTACGAGGACGCGATCGACGAGGCTTCGGCATCGAACGTCCGCGTTCCAATGCACGATCACGAATGAATTCGTTTACCACGCCACGGGACTGGTCGGGTCCGTCGTCGGACCCGGTCGACGAACAGGTCGGTGATGTCGTTACCGGAACGACCGTCGACGACGCCGACGAGTTCAACGCGGTGATCGTCGGCGAACCGTACGACGGTGGTGTCATCTCCCGAGACGGTGCTGCCGAGGGGCCGAGCGCTATCAGGGAGTCGCTCGCGGCGGTGAAGAGCCATCACTTCGACGCCGGACCGCTGCGCGATATCGGCGATGTCGGCGACGTGGCGATTCCGGACGGATCCGTCGCCACGGTACAGCACGCGGTCCGCGAGGCCGCGGCGTCGGTCCACGACAGCGACGCGTTCCCCGTCTTTCTCGGCGGCGACAACTCGCTGACCTTCGCGAACGTCGCGCCGCTGCTCGAGGACGCGAGCGTCGGCGTCGTCAATTTCGACGCCCACCTCGACGTGCGCGAGTTCGGGGAGCGACCGACCAGCGGGACGCCCTACCGCCAGTTGTACGACGCTGGACTGGACGGCTACGCCTGCGTCGGCGCGCGGCACTTCGAAACGAGTTCGGGGTATCACGATTTCGTGCGCGAACGCGACGGAGAGATCGTGACCGCCGAGGAGGTCGCGGACGACCTCCTGCAGGCCGTCGACCGGGCGCTCTCGGCGCTCGACGGCGTCGACCGGCTCTACTGTAGCGTCGACATCGACGTTCTCGATGCACCCTACTGCGGGTCGAGCGCACCGACGCCGGGCGGACTGACGCCGCGGGAACTGTTCCGCCTCGTTCGGCTCGTCGCCAGCGACGACCGACTCGCCGGATTCGAGGTCGTCGAGTGTGCGCCGCCGCTGGATACCGACGGCCGAACGGTCGACGCCGCCGCGCGGACGATCGCACACTTCCTCGCGGGGTGGAACGCATGACCGATCTCGTCGTCCACGACGCCGCACAGGTCGTGACGCCGACCGGCGGTGGTGACGGTGATGGTTCGGATGACGAACTCGAGGTCATCGAAAACGGTGCCGTCGCGATCGAGGACGGCATCGTCGTCGCCGTCGGCCCCACGACAGACGTAACGCGTGCACATCCGCCGGAGAACGCGACGGAGTCCGTCGACGCTACCGGGCGGACGGTCCTGCCGGGCTTCGTCGATCCCCACACGCACGCCGTCTTCGCTGGCGACCGGGTCGACGAGTTCACCGCGAAACTTGCCGGCGCGAGCTACCAGGACATCCTGGAGGAGGGCGGCGGCATCTTGCGGACGGTTCGGGCGACCCGCGAGGCGGAGCGCGCTGAACTCGTCGCGAATCTGCTCGAACACCTCGATACCATGCTCGCCCACGGCACGACGACGGTCGAGGTGAAATCCGGCTACGGGCTCGACGTCGAGACGGAACTGAAGTTACTCGAAGCGATCGACGAGGCGGCCGACCAGCACCCGATCGATGTCGTCCCGACGTTTATGGGCGCACACGCGGTTCCCGAGGGCGCGGACACCGAAGAGTACGTCGACCGCGTGATCGAGGAGCAACTGCCGGCGGTTGCGGACGCCGGCCTCGCCGAGTTCTGCGACGTGTTCTGCGAGGCTGGCGTCTTCTCGGTTTCACAGTCCCGACGGATTCTCGAGGCGGGCCAGGAACTGGGCCTAACGCCGAAGATCCACGCCGAGGAGTTCGAGCGACTCGGCGGCTCGCAACTGGCCGCCGACTGCGGTGCAGCCAGCGCCGACCACCTGTTGCAGGCGACCGACGAGGATATCGAAGCGCTCGGCGAGGCGGGCGTGACGCCGGTGCTCCTGCCGGGGACGGCGTTCTCGCTCGGCGCGCCATATGCGGACGCGGCGGCCTTCGAGGCAGCGGACGTGCCGGTCGCCCTCGCGACCGACTTCAATCCGAACTGCTTCTCACAGAGCATGGAATCCGTCGTCGAACTCGCCTGTAACGGCATGCGAATGACACCGGCCGCAGCGATCCGCGGTGCAACCAGTATCGCCGCCCGCGCCGTCGACCGCACCGACGGCACGGGCACCATTCGGGAGGGCGCACCCGGCGACCTTGCAATCGCAACCGTGACCAACTATCAACACATCCCGTACAACTTCGGCGTCTCGAACGTGCAAACAGTAATCACGGACGGAACGGTGGTGCACCGTGACTGACGACCCGGTTGTCGTCGACGGCGAAACGCTCACGCTGGCGGCCGTCGAACGCGTCGCCCGAGCGGGCGCACCCGTCTCGGTCCCCGAATCCGCCCGCGAGCGCGTTCGCGAGTCGCGAGAGCGCATCGTCGACATCGTCGACTCCGGACAGGCCGTCTACGGCGTCAACACCGGCTTCGGTGAACTCGTCCAGGAACGGATCCCCGAGGGCGACATCGAAACGCTCCAGCAGAATCTCGTTCGGAGTCACGCCGCGGGCACCGGCGATGAACTCGAGCGATCGGAAGTCCGAGCGATGCTCGTAACCCGACTCAACGCCCTGGTGAAAGGATACAGCGGTGTCCGGGAACGCATCGTCGATCTGCTCGTCGGGATGCTAAACAACGGCGTTCACCCCGTCGTGAGAGCCAAGGGGAGCCTCGGTGCAAGCGGCGATCTCGCGCCGCTTGCCCACCTCGCGCTCGTCCTCATCGGCGAGGGTGAAGCCACCGTCGGCGACGACCGACTGCCCGGCGACGAAGCGCTGGCGCGAGCTGAACTCGAACCGGTGACGCTCCGGGCGAAAGAGGGATTGGGGATTATCAACGGTACGCAGCTAACCGTCGGTCTGGCCGCGCTCGTCGTCCGCGACGCCGAGCGAGCGATGCGCGCGGCGGATATCGCGGGTGCGATGACGACGGAGGCGACGATGAGTACCACTGCGAGTTCACATCCCAGCATCCAGAACGTTCGGCCACACCGAGGCCAAACCGAAAGCGCCGAAAATATCCGTCGGCTGACCCGCGATTCCGAAATCGTCGAGTCCCACCGCAACTGCGATCGGGTGCAGGACGCGTACTCGCTCCGGTGTCTCCCGCAGGTTCACGGCGCGGTTCGGGATTCGATCCAGCACCTCCGTGAGGCCGTCGAGACGGAACTCAACAGTGCGACGGACAACCCGCTCGTGTTCCCCGCCGACGAAGCGGACGACCGCGCCAGCGGGACCGATCGGGCTGCGGTTCTCTCGGGCGGCAACTTCCACGGCCAACCGCTGGCGTTGCGGTTGGATTACGTCACGAGCGCCCTGGCTGAACTCGCGTCGATTTCGGAACGGCGGATGGATCGGATGCTCAATCCGAACGTTCAAGAAGCGCACTTGCCGCCGTTCCTGACCGAAGGGAGCGGCCTCCGATCGGGGTACATGATCGCCCAGTACACGGCGGCGGACCTCGTGAGTACGAATCGGTCCCAGGGTCGGCCGTCGACGGATAGTATCCCGGTTAGCGGGAACCAGGAAGACCACGTGAGTATGAGCGCCCAGAGCGCTCACATCGCCAGAGAAACGGTCTCGTCTACGCTCCGCGTCGTCGGTATCGAACTGCTCTGTGCGGCGCAGGCGCTCGATTTCGTCGCTGAACTCGATCCCGGAATCGGAACGCACGCGGCCTATCGGACCGTCCGCGAACACGTCTCTCATCTCGACGAGGACCGGCCGCTTCACGGGGACATCGATCGAATGCTGGCGCTTCTCCGGTCGGACCAACTGTTCGAGAACGTCGAGACGGCGATCGACGCCGGACTGGCGTAGCGACACTGTTTTTAGTGTGCTGCTGCGACCCACTACCAAAGCCGTGAGTCGATCGAGGGTATTTAAAGGACTGCCCGAATGGAAACTGCTGCTATTTGCAGTACTCTTCGACTATTATTCATAGAGTATGATAACAGGGTACACAGTGTGCGACCGACCGACTCGTCTTCCGGATCGTCTTGCTAATACGGTGATCCAATGGTAGCGTTCGAGCCGCGACTGTTCGAGGATATCGATCCCGACGAACGCCCGTCGCTCGCGGCGGCGCTCGTTCCCATCGCGGGCATGATCGTCTTCCTCAGCGTCGGCATCGTCGCGTTCGACCTGGACCCGCAGTTCCCGCTCCTCTGGGGCATCGCTTTCACCGGCCTGTTCGCCCGGTATCACCTCGGTCTCTCCTGGGACGACCTGTACGACGGGATCACGGACAGTCTCCTCATGGGGATGAAGGTGATCATCATCATGTTCACCGTCTACGCGCTCATCTCCTCGTGGATTCAAGCCGGGACGATTCCGGGCCTGATGTACTACGGGTTGGAATTTCTCACGCCCGCGGTGTTCCTCCCGGTAACCGCCATCCTCGCCGCGATCATCTCCTTTGCGGTCGGCTCGTCGTGGACGACGGCGGGCGCCCTCGGCGTCGCGTTCATCGGTATCGGGTCCGGACTCGGCATTCCCGAGCCGATGACCGCCGGGGCGATCCTCAGCGGAGCCTACGCGGGCGACAAGCAGTCCCCGCTCTCGGATACGACGAACCTCGCCGCCGCGGTGACGAACACCGATCTGTACGACCACATCAACGCGATGCGGGCCGGAACCCTCGTCGCGTTCGGCCTCTCGGTCGTGCTGTACGCCGCCATCGGACTGGACGCCGCCGGATCGATCCCCGCCGGCCGCCTCGACTCGATCCAAACGGCTCTCCAGGGGAGTTACGTTATCTCGCCGCTCGTCTTCCTGCCGATCGTCGTCACCTTTGGGCTCGCGGTCTACGGTATTCCGGCGCTCCCCGCGCTCGGAACGGGCGTCTTCGCGGGCGTGTTCACGTCGATGCTCGTCCAGGGTACCGGATTCGCCGCCGCGTGGTCGGCCGCCCAGTCCGGGACCGGACCCGAAACGGGAATGGAACTCGTGGACGGCCTCCTCGATACTTCGGGGATGATCGACGGTGCCTGGATCGTGACGATCGCCATCGCCGCGCTCTCGCTCGGCGGCATGCTCGAGCGGACCGGGATTCTCGCCGTCCTCGCCCACCACCTTGGCCGGCTCTGTCGCGGGGTCGCGAGTTTGACGGGCGTCACCGCCCTCTCCGCGGTCTCTATGAATATCCTCGCCGCCGAGCAGTACGTGAGCATCGTCGTTCCGGGAATGACCCTCCGGAACCTCTACGAGGAACAGGGACTGAAAGCGAAGAACCTCTCGCGCGCCATCGAGGCGTCCGGGACGACGACGAGTGCGCTTATCCCCTGGGGCAGCGGCGGCCTGTTTATGGCCGGCACGCTCGGCGTTTCCACGCTGGAATATGCCCCCTACTACTTCTTTGGTTTCTTCTCGCCGCTTGTCCTTCTGATCATGGGCATCACTGGGTGGCAGATTGTCTACAAGGAAGGGAGCGGTGCCGATGAGACCGCATCACCGGGTAGCGGCGTCGGCACCGGCGTCCCCGGCGAAGACTGAGCCGCCCGGCCTTCACGCCACCGGTACCAATACTGGGACCGGAACTGGAACCGACACCCGGAATCACGTTTTCCCGAGTGACGCGATATCGCACAACGAGTTCAGCGGAGCGCTTTCGCGCTCGCATCAACCGCGTCGGCGGCGTCGATCGCGTCGAGAAAGATCCCGATCCCGAGTTCGATTTCGCGTTCGCTCGAATCGAGCGGCGGGAGCAGACGGATCGTTTTCTCGCCGCAGCCGAGCGTCAGCAGTCCGCGTTCCAGCGACGCCGTCACGACGGCGTCCCGTCGGTCGGCCGTATCGAACTCGACGGCGAGCATCAGCCCCTTTCCGCGGACGTCCTCAACGGAGGCGGGCGAGTCGTCACGAAGCAGTTCCTTGGCCTGCTCGCCGCGCCGGGTCGCGTTCGCGAGCAGATCGTGTTCCTGAATGGCCTCGAGCGTGAACGTCCCCATCATCGATCCGAGCAGATCGCCGCCGCCGAACGTCGACCCGAGTCGGTTTTTCTCCGCGGGGAAGATCTCGGACCGAGAGATCGTCGCACCGACTCGCAGGGCCTTCGCGCTGGCGATCACGTCGGGTTCGATCGGGTAGTGATCCGAAGCCCAGATTTCGCCCGTGCGCCCGATACCCGACTGGATCTCGTCGACGACCAGCGGAATGTCGTATTTGTCGGTCACGTCGGCGACCTCTCGCATGAACGCCTCGCTGGGGAAGCGGTAGCCGCCGACGCCCTGAATCGGCTCGAGCGTGAGAAAGGCGATTTCGTCGGGATTGATGCGGCCGCCCTCCGGTGCGAGCATGGTCCGTAGCTGGGACTCCTCGCCGGCGAAAAAGCCACACTCACAGTTGCAGTCGCCGTCATCCTCGCCGGTGCAGTCACAGAACGGCACCGTCTCGATCCCGCTTAGCTGGGGATAGTGACGCGTGTAGACCTCCTTCGACTTCGTGATCGACAGCGTCCCGAACGTCCGCCCGTGGAAACTCCCGTCGAACGCGACGCCGTACTTCGAGGGGGCACGGTAGTCGTGAGTGATCTTCATCGCGTTCTCCATGACCTCCGCACCCGAGTTCGAGAGGAAGACAGTGTCCATGCCGTACTGACTCGAGACCTCGGTCAGTTTGTCCATCAAATGGCTCGACCCCGGAACGGCCGATTCCTCGGGCGTCGGTCCGGCACCGAAGTACATGTCCTGGCCGGCGATCTTCATCGGCTCGACGAGGTCGAACTCCCGGAGTTTGGCGGTGACCTTCTCGTTGTTGTAGCCGAGCGGTGCCGCCCCGATGTGGCAGGTAAAATCGAGCAACACGTTGCCGTCGACGTCGGTGACGAACGGCCCGTCCGCCTCGCGCGTCACATCCCAGACGAACTCGTGGGAGTACTCGCTCGGAGCCGCGTTCTTGCCGTGGAACTCGACCCACTTGCGGGCGTTTGACCCGGGAAAGGCGTCCACGTCCGGTTTCGCTGTGTCCCTATCCATACACAATTTATGTTTATGACGTACATTAAATCTTGTTATCACCGGTGTTTCGGATCGGAGCGCCGGAACGGCTAGCAGGCAGTTGACGAGAAAACCGGACGGGAAGACGGTTGAGTGAGTCAATCGGCGCGCTCTCGATTGATCGACGGGATGGAATCAGTCGTCGTCCATTTCGGCGGGGCCGCCGGGGCCGGCCGGCGGTTCGGAGTCCGTTTTCCGGCTCGAGCCGATGAGGACGGTTTCGTCCTGCAGTAACACCCGGCCGTAGCTCGAGCTGAAGTCCTTGATGAGCGAGAGCATCGCGGCGAAGCAGACGAACGCGAACGGCGCACCGGTGATGATGACCGCGTTCTGTAGCGCACCCGTCCCGCTCTCGCCGCCGATGATCATGAGGATCGCGGCGGTCAGACCGAGGACGACGCCCCAGAAGACCCGGTTGATGCTCGACGGCCTCGCTTTCCCGCCGGTGGTCATCATCGAGACGGCGAGTGTCGAGGAGTCCGCCGACGTGATGAAGAACGTCGTCACGAGGATCATGAATGCGATCATGAACACGGTTCCAAAGGGGAACGCTTCGAAGAGGATGAAGCCCGAAACCTCCGGCGTATTGTTGGCGACCACCGTGCTGAAGTCGGCCGTTCCGGTGTGGTGGTATCGCAGCGCGGTGCCGCCGACGAACGTGAACCACGGGATGGTCGCGGCCGAGGTCGCACCGATACCCGTAAACGCGACTTCGCGGACGGTCCGACCCTTGGAGATGCGAGCGATGAACAGTCCGGCGAACGGGGACCACGAGAGTGCCCACGCCCAGTAGAAGACCGTCCAGTCGTTCATCCACGTCGTACCGCCATTGGTACCGGTGCCGGTGTAGAGGCTCATCGACGTGAAGTCGGCGATCATGCCGCCCATCGCTTGCGAGCCGAGCAGGAGCAAGAACAGCGTCGGCCCCAGGATGAACGTCGCGAGCATGAGCGCGACGAACAGGATCATATTGAAGTTCGACAGCCGGCGGATCCCCCTGTCGACCCCGAGTACCATCGAAATCGTAAACAGAAGCGTCATCGTCGTCACCACGAGGAGGATGCCGACGTTCCCCAGATCGATTCCCCACTGGTAGTTGAGGCCGGCGATGAACTGGCTCCCGATGAAGCCGAGCGAGGTCGCCACGCCCCCGATCGTCGCGAACACCGCGAGAATGTCGACGACCTTCGCGAACGGCCCGTCGAGGTTCTCCGCACCGATGATCGGCGTCAACGCTGAGGAGACCCGAAGCGGGACGTTCTCGTAGTTGTACGCGAAGTAGGCGATGGCAAGCCCCATGATCGTAAACACGGCCAGCTGCGGCAGCGCCCAGTGGAACAACGTCTGCTGGATCGCGATCGGAATCGCCTCGCTCGTCCCGCCCTCGACGCCGAACAGCGGTGACGGGTCGTTGTAGTAAAACAGCGCCTCCGTTGGTCCCCAAAATACGACTCCCGCTGCGAACCCCGCGGAGTACAACATCGCAAAAAACGACAGGAAGCTGTACTCGGGTTCCTCGTCTCCCATCTTGATCTTCCCCCACGGCCCGATGATCAGAAAGAGGAGGAACAGGACGATCAGAAAGACGATTACCAACAGCGCCCAGTTCAAGTACTCGACGACCCCGCTGTAAACGGTATTGATTGTCTTCGTAACGGCACTCTGGTTGATGAAGAACGCCGCGATCACCCCGACCGTCAACAGCGCACCGAACGCGAAGACGATCGGATCGATCTCTTCGAAGAACTCGTCGACCACTCCCTCCTCGGCGTCGCTCATCGTCCTCCCCTCTGTTCCGAGCGACAAGCAACTTCGTTGCTGTATCTCGTCCACCCAGTTACCATGCTGCGCGATAGCATACCGAATCAGTTGATACCATACACAATAAACGTTTCTCACTTTCGTCCGTCATATACGGATTGTGTTCATAAGTCCCGGAAGTAGCCACTATCGAGTTCCGGACCTGATTGGATGGTTGTTCGGCATACTCTCGATTTTCGCTATAAATCAAAACCGACGAGTACTATCCGTGGACGAAATCCGAGACACGCGACGAGATCCGATTACCACCTCAGCTACGGCTGCGCTATAAACAGACGATAGACGGCTCGAACAGCTATTCCACCAATCAATTACAGATATTGACTACCGACCGGGAGAGTTCATGCTGTGGTGATCCGGGCGAAAGCGACTCGTTTGGGCGGCACCGAACCGAAGCGAAAGCGCCGGTCGCTCAGTTCGTCAATTCCTCGAGTTTCTGCGTGCGGGTCTCGGCGCTGTCGCTGACACGCTCTCCGAACTCGTCGACCCGATCCTTGATCTCCTCGCGCGTCGCCTCGGGCGAGAACCCGTCGGACATCGTCAACAGTCGCACGAACGCCCGAAGTTCTTCGTCGGTAAGCTGGGCGAACTCCTCGTTGTCGAGTTTCTCGATTACCTCGTCCACGTCGATCTGCCCGACCGGATCGACGTTGAACTCGACGTTGACCATCCGGTAGTTCGAGCCGGCCAGGCGCTGTTCGGCCTTGCCCACGCCCTCCGAAAGCATGTCCTTGAACGGCGTGTGATAGCCCATCGTTCCCAGGTGGAGAAAGGCGAGCATATCGGTGATTCCCTGCGTATAGGCGTCTCGGTCCTCGTTGTCCGGGTCGAATACGGTTTCCCGGTCGCGTTCCTCCATGTATTCAAAGAGGATACTGAAGTCGAGAATCGCGTTTCGCACCCGACGCCGGATTCGGTTCCGCTTTTGTTTTTTCGAGTGATCGGTGTAATCCGTTTTCCGCCCGAGCAGGAAGTCGCGATCGGAGGGTGTGAGTATGCCACGCGGCCGATCCGAGTCCGCTGCCGTTCGAAGGGACGCCGGCACATCGTCCTGGCTCATACCGGATACACAGAGAGCCCGCGAATTAATCCTTCTGATTCAGCTAACATGATATTCTAAAGACATTCTTGGGCGGTCGGTGGTTCTCCTGGCAACCCAAGCCGTCACTGCGTGATCGAGTTCAGTCGATCGATGGCTCTGCCTGGTTATCTGCCGTTGCAGAAAATAATCACGAGTTCAGAACTCGTCACCGCAACGGCTGCCGGTGCGAACACGCACAGATTGCATCCGACAGCACTCGTACGCCAATCTCGAGACTCTCCTCGTCGATATCGAACGTCGGCGTGTGGTGATTCGTCGGGTGATCGGTTCCGATGAGGACGTACGACGCGAGGCCGCCGGCTCGTTGGACCCGGTCCATGAGGTAGGTAACGTCTTCGCTGACGCCGAACTCCGTCGTTTCGATCACGTGGTCGACGCCGCCGGCTGGTCGGGCGGCCGACGCGACGAGTTCGCGTAGCGCGGGATCGCTGTCCGTTCGTGGCGACTCGCTGATAACCCGTGGCGTCACGTCGCAATCGTGCATCTCCGCGGCAGCGTAGAGGACGCGCTCGAGTTCGGTGCGCATGTACTCCATCAGCCCGGTGGTTTCACCGCGAACCTCGGCCTCGATCGTGAGTTCTTCGGCGATGACGTTGCTCGCGGTGCCGCCTTCGATGTAGCCGATGTTGACGCGAGTCATACCGTCGCTGTGGCGGGGGATCGCGTATGCGTTCTGGATGGCCGTTGCCGCCGCTTGCATCGTATTGCCGCCTTCGTTCGGTGCCTTTCCGGCGTGGGCGCTCGCTCCTTCGAACGTGGCCGTCAGGTGGGCCATCGCAAGCGGTTTTTCGACGCCGGCGACGATTTCGCCGGTCGGGTGATCGAGGCCGATGTGCGTCGCAAACAGGTGGTCCACGTCGTCGGCGTAGCCGCCTTCGGCCATCGCCTTCCCGCCGCCGGAGATCTCCTCGGCCGGCTGGAAGAAGACCTTCAACGTCCCCGTAAAGTCGCTGTCTTTGATCGCTTCGATCGTCCCGAGTGCGATCGCGATGTGAGCGTCGTGTCCGCAGGCGTGCATGTAGCCCTCGTTTGCGGATCGGAATCCTTCCGCAGCAGGCTGATGATCGTCTTCCGCCGACTCCGTCATCGAGATCGCATCGAGATCGACCCGCAATCCGACGGTCGGCCCCGATCCCCGTTCGAGAACGGCGACCGCACCGGTGTGGCCGCCAGCGGTTCGCTCGAGAATATCCGACCGGACGCCCGCCTCGCGCGCCTGCTCGACCCAGGGCTCGAGTTCGGCGTCCGACGGGACGGCCATTCGCTCGCCGGTCGCAAGCGCCTCCCGTCCGACCGCGATCTCGTCCACGCCGATACGTTCGAGTTCGGACACGACGCGAGCCGTCGTCCTGAACTCGCGCCAGCCGGGTTCCGGATGCCGGTGGAACGCTCGCCGAAGATCGGTTACGCTAGTGCGCACGTCGTAGGGCATTCATGACGCGTGTAAGCACACCGGATACTTAATAGTGGTCGGTAATCATATACTGCTTACACACAATTGATGTATATCCGTTCAGGATCTTCGTCCCGTGCGTTCAAACAACCGTTTCCACTCCGATTCCCGGCCGACACACGGGAGATTAATGCCTGAGAATTCGTCATCGACGCGGGTCGGTTGGCGTATCGCGGCCGTGGACTCATTTATCGGACTGTTGAATCACATCTCATGGACGATAGTTACGACCGCACGGCGTGGATTCTCAAGCAACCCGGTCTCACCGCACTCGCGGTGCTGAGCGCGCTTCTCGCACTGTTCGTTCTCCTGCCGTATCTCCAGTACGTCCTGTTCGGCGTCGTTCTCGCCTACATCCTCTTTCCGGTCCAGGAACGTCTCGAACAGTATATCAGGCCGACGATTGCGGCGATTACCATCGTCATCGCCACACTGCTCGTCGTCCTGCTCCCGCTCATCTACGTCATCACGATCGCCGTCCGGCAGGCACTGGATGTCGTTAACTCCATCAATCAGGGTGAATTCGATGTCGCGGCAATCGAGGAGGCGATCCAGTTCAACGGCTACGCCGTCGATCTCGTCGAACTCTACGAATCGAACCAGGATCGGATCGCGACGGGACTCGAGCAACTCGCGATGGGAGTCCTCAATTTCGCCGGTAGCCTGCCGAGCCTGTTCATCGGGTTAACGATCACGCTGTTCATCCTCTTCGCGCTGTTACGGGACGGAAAGCGGCTTCTCGCATGGGTTCAGTGGGTTCTCCCGGTCGACGACGCGATTCTGGATGAACTCCGGACGGGACTGGACCAGCTCATGTGGGCCTCGGTCGTCGGAAACGTCGCCGTTGCGGCCATTCAGGCGGTACTGCTCGGTATCGGGCTTTTCGTCGCCGGCGTCCCGGCCGTCATCTTTCTTACCGTTGCAACGTTCGTTCTGACGCTACTGCCGCTCGTCGGCGCGTTCGGCGTCTGGATTCCGGCGGCGGCGTATCTCGCCGCAGTCGGGCGTGTGACCGCCGCCGCCGCGATGGTCGTCTACGGGCTGTTCGTCACCTTCTCGGACTCGTATTTCCGCCCCGCGCTGATCGGCCAGACCAGCGCTTACAACGCCGCCATCGTCATCGTCGGCATCTTCGGCGGGCTCGTCGTCTTCGGCGCTGTCGGGCTCTTTATCGGCCCCGTCGCCCTCGGCGGCGCAAAGCTCGTTCTCGATTGCTTCGCTCGAGAACGGACCGGTGTGCCAACTCCCGACGCGCAACGCGAGCAAACGACACCCGGGGCCGAAGCCGCGCCGGCGGCCGCCGAATCGGAGACGACGGTCGACACCGAGGATGCAACAGCCGACACCGAACTCGAAGAGTCGGAGAAAACGAACGCCGACACCGACACTGAGAATCGTTCCGAGGACTGAACTCGTCTCGAACCGTTCGCTTCTTTCCGGAGTTCAGCCGTGTGGTATCGGTGTCGAAGGGAAGTCGATCGGTCGGTATTCGGCAGCGGTCAGCCGAGATACGCGGTCGCGTCCATCTCGACCCGAACGTCCTCGGGGAGCCGCGAGACTTCCACGCAGACGCGTGCGGGCGGCACCTCGCCGAACTGTTCGCCGTAGGCGGCGTTGACCCGTTCGTAGTCGTCGAGTTCGGTCAGGTAGACGGTCACCTTCACGACGTCGTCCAGTCCGTCGCCGCCGGCTTCGTCGACGACGGCGGCGATATTTTCGAGCACTCGGTTCGTCTGCGCACGGATATCGCCGTCGACGGGGTCGCCGGTTTCCGGGTCGACGGGTCCGTAGCCGGAGACGTAGAGCGTGTCGCCGGCGCGGACGCCCTGCGAGTACGGGTTGTCGTTGCTCGGTGCGCCGTCGGTTTCGATGGGGTCGGTGTCAGTCATGGGTTTCCTCCGAAGAAATCGAGTTCAGGCGGCCTGCACCGTGTCTTCGGTCGTGTGTTCGATCGCATCGACGACGATGTCGAGCGCCGTCGCCGCGAGGTCGTGTGTCAGGACGAGCGGCGGGAGGAGGCGGAGTACGTTCCCATGGCGGCCGGCCGTCCAGACGAGGACGCCGTGTTCGAAGCAGTACTGCTGGATCGCATCGACGAGGTCGCCGTCCGGATTGCCGTCGGCGTCGACGAACTCGGCCCCGATGAACAGCCCCTTGCCGCGGATATCGGCGAGTCGATCCGTTTCGTCGGCGGCTTCGCGGAGTCGCCCCCGGATGAACTCGCCGAGGTCGCGAGCGTGGGCCAGCAGGTCGTGGTCCTGCATGTACTCGATGGCGCGGGTACCGGCGCGCATGCCGACGACGTGGCCGCGATACGTGCCGGCGTGGTCGCCCGAGCCCCAGGTGTCGAGTTCTTCTTTGTACATCGTCGCCGAGAGCGGGAAGCCGACGCCGCCGAGTGCTTTCGCGGAGGTCATGACATCCGGCGTGACGTCCTCCCAGTCGCTGGCCCACCACTGGCCGGTGCGACCGAGGCCGCTCTGGATTTCGTCGAAGACGAGCGTGACGTCGTTGTCGTCCGCGATATCGCGCAGTCCCTGGAGGAATCCCGCCGGAGGGGTGACGATGCCGCCTTCGCCCTGGATCGGTTCGACGACGATGGCGGCCGGATTCGCCAGGCCGCCGTAGGGGTCTTCGACGATGGCCTGTACCTCCTCGAGTGCGTGATCGACCGCCGCCTCGGGCGTCTTGTCCTGTCGGAAGGGGAAGGGGTACGGTGCGTGGACGACGTCCGAGAGCAGCGGCGCGTAGTGTTTCTTGAGCTTCGTGTTCGACGTGACGCTCATCGCGCCGGTCGTTGCGCCGTGGTAGGAACCGCGGAAAGCGATGAGCCCGTCCCCGTCGGAGTTGTACTTGGAGAGTTTGATCGACGCCTCGATGGCGTCACTGCCCGTCGGGCCACCGAAGACGACGCGATTGTTCCCTTGAAGCCCGCTGGGTGCGATCTCATCGAGTTTCTCGATCAGTTCGAGTCGCGCCTCCGTCGGGAAGTCGACGGTGTGAACGAACTTGTCGGCCTGTTCGTGGACGGCCTCGAGCACGTACGGATTCGCGTGACCGACGTTGAGCACGCCGATTCCCGCGAAGAGGTCGATGTACGTGTTCCCGTCGGCGTCGCGAACCGTCGCGCCGTTTCCCTCTTCAAAGGCGATCGGGATATCGTTCGGGTACGCGACCGCACTACTGTCGATATCCCGTTGTTTCTCGAGTAGCGACCGGGTTTTCGGCCCGGGAACGGAGTCAACGTTCGGTGCATCATCGAAGTGAAGCTCCTCGATCGGTGGTCCTGCCGTCATACGTCACCACAGGTGAAACAGATATTAATAACTTGTCCACAGTATCCATGTTTTGTGTATACAAATTCTGACTACGTTCTCGCCGACTCCTGTTTTGCTCTCGGACTACCGGCCGCCGTGACCTGTCACTCACGGGGGGCTTGCTGCTGACCGCGCTCAACGGGGCCGTTCGAAAGGAACGTCGTTGCAAGCCACGCTTCTGCACGCGTCAGCCGGTACTGGAGCGTCGAAACCGGGATTCCTTCGGCAGCAGCGATATCCTGAACCGAACTCTGGCGGGGTGTTTGATAGTAGCCGTATTCGACGCCTAACTCGAGTGCTTCCCGTTGCTTCTGCGGCAGTTCGGCCCCAGTGATCGCGTTCGTCTCCCAGTTCGGTGTCGATTCGACTCGCTCGAACGCGAGTTCGAGCCCGTCGCGAAGATTTGCGCTGAGCTCATCGTAAATCGGACTCATGGCTGTTTCGTCGTCTGCGAGAAGCCGCCACTCGTACGTCGCACCGTGTTGCTCGGCGCGACACAATGTGCCATCACCGAGATATTTCGCTGCCAGATACGGAATCGATCGGCAGCCGTTTCCTTCGGATTGACGCGAGTAAATCACTCGACGCGTCGGTTCCGTAGCGAGAACCTCATGTGTCCAGTCGATCTGACAGCCACCCATTCCCTGCAGCGTAGAACAGCGCGAGAGTCTTGCGAGTCGCTGGTCGTACGCTGACAGCGCTTCCCGCGACCCGGTCACGTCATCCACGCGCCACATCGTCTCGGTAGTGGCATGACAGGCGACCGTTCGAGCGTAGAGTTCAGAATGATCGATGAAGACATCCATCAGGTCATCCGCGCCGCTGTCGTACGTGACTGTAAAAGCGAACTCCTGCATAGGTGTCTATTCGAGTAGTATCGTCATGTATACTGTGTTCGGCTTCCCGAACGCCGACCACAGCCAACGCTCAGATGTTTGCTCCGTCGACTCCACTCTCAAATCCTCTACTCGGTCTTATACTTAGATCCAACTAGTTACCCCGTGAGACAGTCACGCGACCGTGTGATGGGAATATAATCCCGCGCGAAATAGGGGAGTCCATGGCTCCATTCAGACGATTCTTGGTGATGCTCGGTGGAGCGATCGTCGCCGCCGCCGTCATGACGGTCCTTCTTGCGCCGCCGAACGCAACTGCCGGTGTACTGATATTTGGGATCATCTTGGTAGCGGGGGTTCTCCTCTCGTACGTCGTCGGCTATCTCGGTACACCGTGGAATAGTACCGCCTACCCGATGACGGAACCGACGAGCAACCCGGTCGAGGAGCCAACGGACGCCTCTCAGGCTGATGCCGAGGAGTTCAAATGGATGCTCCGAGAGGGAATCGGTGTTGCGATCGCGTCCCTCTTCGGGATGCTCTTTCTCATCTTGTTCTTGCTCGAGGAGACTGCACTCATCGAATCGCAGAATCTTACCGTCGGCGAGATCAGCGATTGGACCGTTCTCCTCGTCCTCGCGCTGTTGCTCGTGGTGCTCGGTCTCTGGAGTTGGCGAGGCCGGTAATGTCTTACCTCTCTTCTACTCTCAAACGATCCTTGTCTGGCCACTCAGGATGAGACAAACCACAGGATGAGATAAAAATACAGACACATTCGAATTTCTTTCCCATATATGATATGTATGTCTCCTTTTCTCTCCGCTCATCCGATGGTCGTTCGAACTGTGACGATCAGTCCTTGCTGTTCGTTTCGAGACTATCGATACGGCTTTTCGTTGCTCTCGTATTGTCCTCGTTATCTGCGTTCAGGCCCCGTTTAGTACGCTTCTCACCATTTCCCTGGAGAGCCGGAACCGTCCTTTTGTAACCGCTTTGCTGTCGAACTACTGAACTCGTGATCACGATCACTATCTGTAATTCTGACCATCTTTTCGTTGTGGAATCGATCCTCTATTCTGCAGCTACATTAATAGAGGATATCAAATAGTCCGAACTGGATCGGGAGTAAGAGCGCTATCGTTGCGGCTGAACAGGCGACCGTTGCGATGATCAGTTCCCGAGTTTCGATATCGCCCTCGTTCAGAATAACGATGAGCACCGCCGATTGATACGGGAAGAAGTACGAACTCAGTGCGGTCACTTCTGCAAGTAACACCGGTGTGACTGGGAGTCCTGCGGCCTCGATGTACGGAATCAGAATCGGCGTGAGGACGCTCGCGACCGCTAACCCTTCCATCAGAAACGTGAGCACGAACGTAATAAAGAAAACCGACATGAGAATCACCACGAGCGGTGCATCCGTCGGAATGAGCGCGAGGAGATACGTCGACGCTTCGTCGGTAAAGCCCGTCTGCGTGAGTCCGTCGCCGATCGCAAACACCGCGGCGATAAAGAACAGGATCGAGAAATCCACCTTTCTGCCGATCGTCTCGAACTCGGCGATTCCGATCCGCGGAAGAAACGCCAGAATGACGACGACGATAGCGCCGATTACCGGATGAAATCCGTGCACGAAGTCCGTCGCCCAGATTCCCGCTCCGACGAGCAAGAAAACGAGCATCCGTCGTTCGTCTCTTCCATCGGAACCGGTCTCGTCGTCAGGGAGGGCGACGTTCGAACCTGCTGGCGGTCGAAAGAGGAGATAGACGATACCGATAACCAGCAGGACGCGCACGAATCCCAGGATCGGATACATGTGGAGCCACCACTCCGACCACGAAATCGTGTGGTCGGCGATCGACTGGCTGAAGCCCGAGATAATGATGTTCGGGAGGTCAGCAGTTAGAATCCCGGCTGAGCCGTAGAACGTGGCAAACAGCGGCCCGATGTAGAGCCCGACGCGCGCCTCTCGGGAATCGAACAGTGAACCAAGTTCTCGAAGGATCGGGGCGAGTGCGAGAATGCGGACGAGGGCTGACGGAACGAGGAAGGCGAGCGCGTGTGCGCCGAGCGAGAGTGCGAGCAGCAATCGTCGATAGGTGCGACGCGAGCCGACCTCGGTCGGGTTGCCGACACTTCTGGTCGCGACCCATCGTCCGACTCTCGTGGCGAGCCCGCTCTGGCGGGTGGCTTCCCCCATCAACAGCCCGAATCCGATAAGCCAGGTTGCGGGTTTCTGGAAGCCAACGAGCGCCAGATCCGTCGAGAACGTCACGGCGATGAGACCGAGTGCGATCAGGCCCGTGTACGACGGCGGAATCGGCGTGAGAACCCAGAGAACGATACAGAACAGCGTAATCGAGAGCATCGTCGCCATCGCGGTCGAAGCCATAGAGAACCAGACCGCAAGACCGATACCAGCAGCGATGGGGAACGCTACCCTCGGTCTGCGGAGGATTTCGATCGCGTCTGACCGATCCATTGGTTCCTATTCGATAGTAGAACGGTAAAACCGTCGCGGTTTTGGAACCTCACTCTGAACCGGGGCTTCGAACCGGGATTACTCGCTGACGATTACCGCTGCGGCCGACCGTTCGCCGGTACGGCCGAACTACTCGACAGCTACGATGTCCACCACGCGTCATTCGGCCTCCGAAATCGAGTTGAGCAGTGCGCCGACGGCTTGTGCCCCGCGCTCAGGCGTGTCGAACGTCGGAATTCCGGCTGCCTCCATCTGTCGGCGCTCGTCGTCGAGTGCGTGGTCGGGGCCGGCGACCGTAAAGCAGATCGGTTTGTCGACCTCGGCGGAGAGCGTCTCGAGTTCAGCGACGGGATAGCCGAGCGAGTCCTCGTAGATTTCATAGACCAGCACGATGTCGACGTTGTCGTCGCGTGCAACGGCGTCGATGACGGCACCGAACTCGGGCATCGGTCGGCCCGTGTCGACCGGGTTTTCCGTGTACGTGATGCCCGGAAGGATGTCGTCGAGTCGCTCGCGGGTCTCGTCGGTCAGGTCCGGAAACGTCGCCGCGGTGCCTTTGAGGTAGTCAGTCATGATGATTCCTGGTCCGGCCTGGGCCGTGACGAGACCGACGTTCGGGCCGTCGGGCGTCGGCGAGTCGGCCAGGGCTCTGCCGGCATCGAGCAGTTCGGTCGTCGACGAAACGGTCACCAATCCGGGCTGGTCGAAGCCGGCCTCGTAGATGGCATTGTCCTGCGCCGGCGCGGCGGTGTGCGCTCGCGCGAGATCGGCGATGTCGTGTTCGCCGACTTTGAACGCGGCGATCGGCGTCTCGGCGGTTTGGCAGGCCTGCAGGAGTGCGTCGACGTCCTCTGTCCCCTCGACGTGCATGACGATTGCGTCGGTCCGCGGATCGTCGTCGAGCGCCGGAATCACGTCGGCAAAGCCCGTGTTCATCCGGTTTCCGAGGCCGAACATCGCCGAGATACCGTATCCCTCACGAGTCAGTTGAAACGACATGGTGATCCCGACGCCGGCACTCTGGGTAACGAGTCCGATGTTTCCGGTCTCCACGTCGCGGATTCGAGGAACGAACGACCCGTACAGATCCTTGTGGGGGATCGCGTATCCGGCCGTGTTCGGCCCGAGAACTGTCATGTCGTACGCCGCCGCGGTCTCCGCAATCGTGTTTTGCAGCTCCGCACCGTCGCCACCCATCTCGGCGAATCCGCCGGCGAAGATCACGGCCGCCTCGACGCCCGCCTCACCGCACTCCTCGATCACGTCCGGTTGCAGGTGCCGAGGGACACAACACAACGCCAGTTCCGCGTCGGTCTCCCGCACCGAGTCGACGAACTCGTAGCCGAAGACGGTCCCCGAACTCGAGGGATTTACGGGATAGATCTCGGTGTCGGAGGCTTCGACGTTAGACATCGCATCGTTCCCGAGCTTTCCCGGCGTCGCCGACGCACCGATAACGGCGACGCCATCCGGATCGAAGAGAGCGGGTAGGCTCATACTGAACTGCAGCGAGTATTGGACCATAAATGGCGGGGATTTTGTGGTACCATCTAACGCGGTTCGCCCGATACAACCCCCTCTTCTCACTCTCCTCTCTCACTCTCCTCTCTCACTCGCCCTCTTCTCACCCTTCCTCCCATTCTTCGTAATCGAGATACTGTCGTCCCTCCGCCGTCTCCGCGAGAATGTCGTCGAAGATCGCCGCTTCCGTCTGGAACTTGTGGACGCTGTGAAGCATCGTGTTGTGAAACTCCGAGAGCAAGTCCCCGTGCGTTTTGAAGAACTCGTGTACCCACCGTTCCATCTCCTCGTTGGTTCGAAACTGCGCGATCGCGTGCCAGTGGTAGTTGCTGTCCGCAGTGAAGAACATTAGAATGTGCGGGTCGTTGACGAGCGCATCGTAGCACGACCGCCAGTTATCGTCGAAGTTCGGAAAGTCGAACGCGATGCGGAACAGATAGTGCCGGAAAATCTCCCGGTTCGGCAAGATTGCTTCCCGGAAGATCTCCTCCTCGGACATCGTATGAAGGATTTCGTTAACCCGGTTGTGGGAGAGCGTGATTCCGTACTCCGACTCGAGGATCCGGCTGAGTTCCCGCGTCGACGCCGTCGGGTAATCGACTCGCGCTTTGAGAATGACGATATCGCGCGGGGAGACGTCGAGCGAATCGGTTGTCGTCATCGTGATTTCTCCTGTGCGTGTTATCATAAAAAGTCTACCTACTCGAGAGATCCGGTCGGGTCGATCGAGATCTGGGACCCAACGACGATGATTGATGGCCGCCAGACGGCGACCGACGGATGGATCAGAACGGGTCTCGAGTAGCCGCCGCCCCGCCCTCCTATCGCGCCACAGCGTGCGCGAGGAGTTCAACCGGCGTCGGGGGTTCCGTGCGGTCCAGCGCGCTGCCGGCGAACGAGCTGTCGGCCGGGACCGGTTCGATTCGCCCGTCGCCGAGTTGCGTTCGGCAGGACGTTCCCGGGGCAGTGACGACATCGGCACCGCTGTCTTCGATCTGCTCGAAGAGGATGTCGCCGATCGAGCGGCTCAGTGAGTAGTGTTCCGCCTCGTAGCCGAACGTGCCGGCCATACCACAGCAGCCCGAGTCGAGCGGATCGACCGCGTACCCCGCCCGCCGAAGGACGCCGACGGCGTGGTGATCCTTCTTTTCGGCCTTCTGGTGGCAGTGCCCGTGGTACGCGAGCGACTCGGCGGGGGGCTCCCACTCGACGTTCTCGTCGAGTCGGAACGTGTCGACGTACTCGCAGACGCCGTAGGAGTTCGCCGCGAGCGATTCGACCGCGCGGCCCGAGCAGAGATCGAGGCTGTCGGATTGGAACATCACGGCGTCGGAGGGTTCCGCGAGGACGACGTCCCAGCCGTCACGAATGCGCGGCTCCAGTTCCGCGATGTTCGTCTCCATCGCGTCGCGCGCGTTGTCGACGAATCCCTTCGACAGCGCCGGACGGCCGCTGTCGGTCCGGTCGGCCACGTCGACGCGGACGCCGGCGGCCTCGAGAACGCGCACCGCGGCCTTGCCGACTTCCGGGTGGCTGTAGTTCGTGTACGTATCCGCGAAGAGAACGGCTTTTCGTTCGGCACCCGCCGCGTCCGCCCGAGAGGCTCGCTCCGCCCGCTTCTTCGAGGCGGCCGCGCCGCCTCGCTTCTCGAACCAATCCTGTAGCGTCTCGCGGCTGAACGCGGGAAGCGACCGATCGCTCGCGATTCCGATTGTCTTCTCTGCGATCGCGCCAGACCCCGGAAACGAGTTCAGCAGGTTCGAAACCGGTGCCATCGCGCTGCCGACGGCCGCGAGCGTATCGAAGTTCGCGAAGAGTCGGTCGCGAAGGCTCGCCCCGTGTTCCCGGTGGCGCTCGTGCATGACCTCGGTTTTGAGCTTCGCGACGTCGACACCGCTCGGGCAGTCTCGCTTGCAACCCTTGCAGCCGATACAGAGATCGAGCACCTCCTCGGCGAACTCGTCGTCGGTCGGATCGTCGGGCAGGTCGCCGCTCATCGCCTGCCGAAGGAGGTTCGCCCGCCCTCGTGTGGCGGTGATCTCCTCGTCTGCGGCCCGGTAGGTCGGACACATGACGCCGCCGGTGGTCTCCTGGGAGCCCCGACAGCCGCCGCAGCCGTGACAGAGTTCGACCATGCCCTGCATGCCGTTCTCGTTCTCCCAGTTCATCGACGGTTCGAACCCGGCGTCGTACTCGTAGTCGTCGTCGTACCGGAGGTGCTCGGTCATGTCGTGGTCGCCACAGACGTTGCCCGGGTTGAGCAGCCAGTCGGGGTCGAACGCGGTCTTCAGGTCGCGGAACGCCTGCCAGAGGTCGTCGCCGTAGAGCTTGCGGTTCCACTGGGTGCGTGCGTGGCCGTCGCCGTGTTCGCCCGAGACGCTGCCACCGAACTCGACGACCATATCCGTCACTTCGTCCGCGATGGCTTCCATGTCCTCGCGGTCCGTCGCGGCCTTCGTGTTGACCAGCGGGCGGACGTGGAGGACGCCGGGGCCGGCGTGGGCGTAGAACGCGGCGTCGTCGTCGCGGTCTTTCTCGGTGAGCAGCGCCTGGAAGCGCTCGACGAACTCCGGGAGGTGCGCCGGCGGAATCGCACAGTCTTCGATGAAGCTGATGTGCTTTTCGTCGGAGGTCCGCGAGAGGAGGATCGGCAGGCCGGACTTCCGAAGCGTCCAGAACATGTCCCGCTCGTCCTCGTCGTGTGCTTCCAGTCCGGCGAACGCGAGCGTTTGGTCGATTTCCGGGCGTTCGGCGGGTGGTTCCGCCTCGGTATCCGTCCCCGGAACCCTGTCCGCGAGGAGCCCGGCCGTCCGCTCGCGCCCGTGCTCGTCGTCCGCGGCGTAGAACTCGATCAGCAGTCCCGCCTCGGCGTCGGCCGGAACGAGCGACGCCGCCTCCTCGAACTCGGTCGTCTCGCGGGCCAGCCCGAGGAGCACGTCGTCGATGAGTTCGACCGCGGCCGGCTCGTGTTCGAGGACGTGCTGCACGTCGGTCACGGCGTCGAGGACGCTCTCGTAGAACAGCAGCGAGACGGCCTTCGTCTCGGGGACGGGTTCGAGCGACACCTCGGCCTCGGTGACGACGGCGAGGGTCCCCTCGCTGCCCGCCAGTAGCCGCGCGAGGTTGACCGTTCCGCTCTCGGCCTCCTCGACGAGCACGTCCAGGTTGTACCCCGAGACGTTGCGCTTCAGGTCGGGAAACCGTTCTCGTACCTCGTCGCTTTCCTCGTCGATGATCCGGACGAGTTCAGCGTACACCTGCTCGAGGATGGTTCCCTCGGAATCGGCCGCCAAACGAATCTCGTCGACGGCCGTCTCGCCGAGCGTCGCGACCGTCCCGTCGGCCAGCACGACCTCGCATTCTTCGACGTAGGCGTCGGTCTTGCCGTAGACCAGCGAGTGTGCTCCCGTCGAGTTGTTGCCGATCGCACCGCCGATGACGCTGCGGTCCCCGGCGGCCGGGTCGGGGGCGAACTTCAGGCCGTGCGGCGCGAGTTCGTCGTTGAGTTCGCCGAGGACGGTTCCCGCCTGGACGCGCGCTCGACGCGCGTCGGGATCGATCGCTTCGACGCCGTCCATGTAGCGGGTGAAATCGAGCACGACGGCTTCGTTGACCGCCTGTCCCGCGAGACTCGTCCCGCCGCCCCGCGGCAAGACGGGAATCTCTCGCCGTGCGCAATAGGCGACGGTTTCGGCGACGTCGTCGGTCGACACCGGGAAGACGACGCCGATCGGCGTCATCTCGTAGGCGCTCGCGTCGGTCGCGTACAACTGGCGCGTGTAGGAGTCGAACCGAACGTCGCCCTCGAGTCGCCCGCGAAGATCGGCGACGAGCGCGGGTCGATCCACCTCGCCCGCGACGAACTCGTCGGCGGCCCGTTGATCGGGTATTTCGTCGCTGGCATCGCCTCCCGCATCGAATACAGTATTTGAACTCGCAGTCATCCTCAACTGATCACTTCGATAGGCCATCACACGTTTCACAACGATAAAGCGTTCGACAGCGCGCCGACCGAGTCACTCGTTCCCCGGCACGCTGTCTCGGCGACTACCGCTCTCGAATCGGTCGAGTCTCTCCCGCAGTGGGGCTGAACGGTCGGGAATCTCTCGTTTCACCCCACCTCTCAGTTCGGTTCGATCGACATGACGGTGCGCGAAACAAACAGCTATATGCCTGAGGCGTGCTAACTGCTATCGATACGACCAGTGGTCAGTGCCCTGCGTCGGCACGCCGGCCGAGTGCAGCCGAGCGCAGTCACTCGACTCACGGTCTCCGTTCCAGTCTCACCCGACCTATGCAAACGATACTCCTCTGTGCCGATACGGACGGCGAACGAATCACCGAACAGGTCGACTCGATTACGAGCCTGCCGCTCGAGCAGGATCGCGTGCGGGTACTCGTCTATCACGTCTTCCGGACCGACGACGACGAAGCCGATGCCGCGAATCTCAAGGCGGTCCAGTACGCCACCGCTGAACTCGAGGCGGCGGGCTTCGAGGTCGAGGTGCGCCAGTCGAGCGGGGATGCCGTACGGAACATCCTCGAAACGGCTGCGGCCGTCGATGCCGACCTGCTCAGTATCGGCGGCAGAAACCGATCCCCGACCGGAAAAGCGCTGTTCGGCAGCGTCGCACAGCAGGTGATGCTTCGATCGGAGCGCCCGGTCCTGTTCTCCACCGCCGGCGAGTAAGCGGGTCCGATCGCCGGATTCTGAACTCGCGTGGGTTCGGCTTGCACTACGCGTCCTCGAACGCCGGTTGCCGTGTCGTGTTCGTCATCACAGGAGGCCGACGAACGCCGCAGCGTGAACCAGGGCTGCGGTGATCGGAACGAGGAGGACCGTTCGCATGACGAACAGTACGAAGAGGTCCCGGAACCGGATCGGAATGTCGTCGAACATGTCAACCATCATCGGGGCCGACGCGGCGAAGAAGATCGCCTGCGAACTCACGACGATCACGACGAACGCTTTCGTGATCACGTCGGTGCCGACGACGAGCGTCGCCGCGATGAACATCTCCGCGCCGCCGATGATGATCGCCGAGGCGGCTATCTGCGGGTCCGGAATACTCAGGGCCGCCAGGACGGGGACCAGCGGCTGCGAGATCACTTCGAAGACGGACGTGTACTCGTTGAGCGTCACGACGGTGATCCCGATCGAGAGGATCGTTCCGAGCATCATCGCCGTCAGTTTCATCCCGTCGATGAGCCCTTCAACCGCGGACCGCGGAATCGAGGCTCCCTGTTCGGCGGTTCTGACCGCCTCGTTGAACGCGAACCGGATGTAATCGCCGACCGAGCCGCGGAACTCCGGTTCGGGATCTGGGGTCGCGACGTACTCGTTTGGAACGGTCGACAGCGGCGGCACGCGAACGAGGATGACCGCCGTTGCGATGACGCTAATCAGGTAGAGGAAGACGACGATCGGGAAGATGTGCAGGATGTCGAGCACGGCCGCGATCGCGCCGACCGTTCCCAGGTTCCCCGTCGCGAAGCAGGTGCAGATCGCAAAGACCTCGCGTTTGTTGTAGCCGCCGCGGTCGAAGACGTTTCGCGTGAGGTAGTAGCCGATACTGAACGACCCGAGCCAGGACGCCGCGCTGTCCAGGGCCGCGCGGCCGGGGAGGTTGAACAGGGGCCGCATCACCGGCTGAGACAGCGTGCCGACGAACTGGAGGCCGCCGAGTTCGGCGAGCAGGTTGACGAACATCGCCCCGATCGGAATTACGAGCGCGATCGTCAACAGGAGGCCGCCCCAGACGACGCCCGACGTATCGTCGCTGAGAAGCCATTCCGGACCGGTTTCGAGCAGGATCGGCGCGGCGACGACGACCCCGAGCAGGCGAAGCGCCCAGAATAGCGTCGAGGTCTGCCAGTAGTCGAGTTCCAACCGGTCGACGAGTTGCTGGTCGACCGTCACGAGCCCCTGATAGTGAAGCATCGAGACGGTCGTCAAGAGGCCGCCACCGAGAATCAAGCCGAACGTAAACACCTCCACGAGAAACGGGTACGATTCCTGAATGAGACCGACGACGACATCGAGCGGGATCGTCGTCTGTCCTTCCCATTCGATCGGAAACAGAAAGAAGAACGATCCGATCCCGAAGGCGAGAACGAACCGTAGTAACGGTTGGGGACGCTTCTCGATCAGCGTCACATTGTCGATCGTTTTGTCCTCCGGCTCGGCGTTCTCTCCAGGCGTGTGCTCGTCACTCTCCCACGCGGTCCTCCCGAACATGGTCCGAGGGTATTTTTCATTAACAATAAAGTCATCGATCATGCGTGATTGTTACTGACCAACTTACACCAATACTGTCGTTTCGTCACACATTGTCTTCTCACGCCGAGCCGAGAACCGACGTCGACCTGATCGCACAGACGACCGGTGTACGTGTTCTCGATCGTGAGGAACGGTGAACGCGTCTCCGTCGGACCACGGATTACAATTCTCGCTAATGCGGATTGAATCTGTGAAATCGGAATCTAGATGGACTTATTTTGAATTTTTGTAATACACGCGTCGTATGTGCGTGGATATCATCCGAGAGCAGTTACCATCGGACAAACGGTCAGGTTTTACGCACATACCGCTGTAACGCACAGCGTGTAACTCGCTCGGGCCAGTCCCGCCGGACTCGGCCCGTTCCGCCCATAGAACGCCGCCACTGGTCTCTCCTTCCGGGTGGCTCGCGCTGGATCGCTGGATACCGTACATACTACGGCCGCGTGCGTGCTTCAGATCTCGTCGGCAGGGTGTCCCCACCCTTACTCGGACGCAGTGAGCGACCACAACAATTATCACGGTTTGCCCTAACCACTCGTAGTATGAGCGGTGATACGACGGCATCTCCCGTACTGATAGCCGGCGCTGGACCGGTCGGAATGAGCGCAGCACTCGCCTTACACGCGCGAGGAATCGACGCAACGATTCTCGAAGCCGAATCTGCAGACCGGGATCGTTCCGGCAGTCGCGCCATCTACGTCCACGGATCCACGCTCCGGACGCTCGAACGAGTTCATCCGGGACTCGGCACCGACCTCGTCGACGAGGGCCTCGTCTGGCCGACGCGACGCACGCTCTTCCGGGGCGCGGAAGTGTTCAGCCGAACGTACGACTCCCCCGGCGGCTCGGGTGACATTCCACACTTTACCAGCGTCCCGCAGGTCGTCACCGAGGACTACATGCACGACGCGCTTGCCGAGGCCGGCATCGACATCCACTGGGATGCCGAGGTCGATATCGTCGAGTCCTCACCCGACGGCGTCCGCGTCGAGACGGCCGACGGCCGCGAATGGCGCGGCGAGTTCCTGATCGGCGCGGACGGCGGCGGCTCGACCGTTCGCAAGGAGATCGGCGCGAACTTCGAGGGCGACCAGTCCGAGAACGCCTTCCTCATCGCCGACATCGAGGAGATCGAAGACGAACAGCGCGAACTCGAGCGGGTATTCCACTACGACGCGCCCGCGGCCGACGGCCGCAACGTGTTGCTCGTCCCCTTCACCGGCGGCTGGCGACTCGACATTCAGTGCATCGAGGGCGACGACCCCGAGGAACTCAGCAGCGAAGAGCGGATGCGCGAGTTCATCCGCGACATCATGGGCGAGCGCTACGAGGACAACCTGCAGTGGGTCTCGAGTTACTACTTCCTCCAGGTGATGGCGGACACCTTCATCGACGACGACCGCCGGGTGCTGCTCGCCGGTGAAGCGGCGCACCTGCTCGCGCCCTTCGGCGCTCGCGGGATGAACTCGGGCATCGCCGACGCGGACGAGGCAGCTTCGGCGATTGCGGCCGCTATCGATGCGAAGACCGACGCGGTCGTCCGCGACGAGGTCGAACTGTACGCGGCCCGGCGCGAGAAAGCCGCCGAGTTCAATCTCGACGCGGCGGGACAGGCGCTCGAATACCTCCAGGGCGAGGATCCGGTGACGGTGTTACAGAAGGAGGCAGCGGCCTCGCTTGCGGATCAGTTCGAGACTGCGGGCGAGTGGCTCGACGACGCTCCCTACGGTCCGCACGGAACGCCGCCGATCGTGTCGACCGGGAACTACTGACTCCCGAGTCGTCATCGGTTCACCGAATACGAGGACCGTTACACGTTTTCACAAACTCGTCACCATCACTTCAGAGACGCCGATACCTGCACCAACTCAGACGAGTTCGAGTTGCTTGCCGACCCAGTGATCGCGCGCAGCCAGCACCAACGCCTTCTCGTCTGCGAAGTCGGTCGTCTCCGCGACGAACTCGTCCCACTCGCCCTCCGGAACGGTCTCGAGTTCAGCCGCGGCGTCGGCGGGACTGGGACTCGCCGCAACCAGGTCGTCGAACGAACTGAACTCGGTGTGGGCCTGGACGAACTCTGCATCGAACAGGTCGGTGAGTGGAATCTCGGTATCGGGGTCGTGTACGTCTGCGGCGGTCGGAAGGTCGTCACGTTGTTCGGCGGCTGCTCTCACGTCGCTTTCGAGTGCCATGGGCTCACTTGGCGGTCGGGTATTGTAAATCCATTCCATTGTCGTCCGCGTCGGTCCGGTTCGGGTACCGCCTCGTGTGCCGGTCCGCTGCCCCGTGAGAAAGCGGGCTCGCCGACCGCCCGTTTTTCGTCGTCCGCTCTGTCTTGTGCTCGCCGATCAGAACGGGAACTCGCGGGGTTCGTGCTGGAGCGAGATCCACTTTTGCTCGGTGATCTCGTCCAGGAACGCCTCGCTGTTATAGCCGCCGACGCCAGAGGCACCGGTGCCGCCGAACGGAACGTGCGCCTCGTCGTTGATCGGTTGGTCGTTGACGTGGACCATGCCGGTCTCTAACCGTTCGGCGATGCGTTTGCCCGCGCCGACGTCGCCGGCGTGAACCGAACCCGACAGGCCGTACGCCGTGGCGTTTGCGAGTTCAACTGCTTCGTCGACGGTCGAGAACGGGATGACCGGCGCGATGGGACCGAAGTGCTCGTTGCAGGCGGCCGGCATGTCGTTCGTCACGCCCGAGAGCACGGTCGGCGCGACGACCAGCGAGTCGTCGACGCCCTCCAGTTCGACCGTTTCGCCGCCGGTTTCGAGGGTTGCGCCGGCGTCGATCGTCCGATCGACGTACTCGAGCATTTCGTCGCGCTGGGATTCGTCGATGATCGGGCCGACGACCGTCTCCTCGTGCGCGCTGCCGACCGGTAGACGCTCGGCGCGGTCGGTCAGTTTCGCGACGTACTCGTCGTAAACGTCCTCGTGGACGAGGTGGCGATTGATGGAGATACACACCTGCCCCTGGTGGACGAAGCTTCCGAACGCGGCGGCGTCGACGGCTGCGTCGATATCGGCCTCGTCGGTGACGACGTGGGCGTTGTTGCCGCCGAGTTCCATCGCAGGGACCGCGAGGTTCTCGCCGGCGGCCGCGGCGACGCGGCGACCGACCGCGGTGGAACCGGTGAAGGCGACGACGTCGCTCTCGGGGTGGCTCGCGACGCGATCGCCGATCTCGGAGCCGCGGCCGGTGACGACGTTTAACACGCCTTCGGGCAGTCCGGCGGCTTCGAACAGGCGTGCGAACAGGAGGCCGCCGACGATCGGCGTGTTCGTCGCGGGTTTGAGGACGACCGCGTTGCCCGCGGCGATCGCCGGCGCGACGGCGCGCATCGAGAGATTCAGCGGGAAGTTCCACGGCGAAATCACCGTGACGACGCCCTTGGGAACGCGCTGAACGATGTTCTCTTTGCCGGGAACGTTCGACGCGGCGTGCTCGCCTTTCATTCGGCGGGGCAGCGTCGCCGCTTCTGCGGCTTGATCCGATGCTAGCTGGAGAGAGGTTTCGCCCATTCCCCGCGTCCCGCCGGCCTCGTGGGCCAGCAGGTCGATGATCTGCTCGCGGTGTTCATCGAGCAGCCCCAGCATCTCCTGGACGACTTCTTGCCGTCGGGCCGGCGGCGTTTGTGCCCACTCGTCCTGTGCCTCGGCGGCTGCTTCGTAGGCCGCGTCGACGTCGGTCTCAGTTCCGGCCGGAACCGTCGCGACGGTCTCTCGCGTCGACGGATCCGCCACGTCGATCGTCGCCCCACTCGCCGCTTCCCGCCACTCTCCGTCGATGTACAGACGATTCCAGTCCGCATCGATGCCATACGGAGACTCCATCTGTTGCCCCATACCATTCCATTCGGCGGCAAGCAGATCAATGTTTGCAGAGTGGACACCGGTGTTACCGGCTCAACGGCGGCTCTATCCGCCGCCCGCGATTTCGAACCCCCGTCGCGGCGGCCGCTCAGGGCGACGACGCACCCGACACTGAACTCGAGCACCCGGTCGAATGCGACGGTGAACTCGACTCGAAACGCCGGCGCACGCGGACACGTAATTGGAGTCTGGAGTCGGTCTCAGTCTGCAGTCCGTTCGACAGCGGCGTCAAACACTTGCTCCGACCGGAAGACGCCGTAACACTCCTCACAGACCATCTGTCCCTGGACCGCGTATTCCCAGAGCTTTCCGCCGCAGTCCAGACAGTCGAAGTGCGCTTGGACGAACGGATCCTCCTCGACGTACGGATTCTCGAACTCGGCCATACGGAAACGCTAGGGGCGACAATCTATAAGAGTACTGCCTCGTTTGCCGCCAGCCACTGCGGACCCATGCGCGAGGTGGGGAGTGGGACTTGCACGGACGAGTTCCGAGTCCGGATCGAATTAGCCATCGATACCGGCTTCGGCGTAGAAGTTCATCGCCTCCAGAATCGGTCGGTCGGTCATACCGAGGAGGATCGCTTCGTCGTCCGGTTCGTGGTGATGGGGTGCGTCCGGCGGCACGACAAAGATGTCCCACTGTCCCCATTCGAGGGCCTCGCCGTCGACGTGGGTCGCGCCCTCACCTTCTATGACGAAGTAGACTTCCGTCGCGTTGTGGAAGTGTGCGTCCGTCGGCCCGTCGTTTAGCAGCTGCGCCCGGAAGGACATGGTCGGGAACAGCGGCTCCTCCCCCGTGGCCGGATTGACGTACGCGAGGCTGTAGCCGTCGTAGGGGTCCGGTTCGTCATTGTCCGCGCGTTGACGGAGCGACTCCTCCATCTCGTCCCACCCGAAGCGATACGGCGGCGTCGGCTCCTGATTACCCTCGAACGGTCCGGGAATGGAGCCGTCTTTTCGCTCGCCGGCGGGGCGGCCGCGCCCGTACTGGGAGGCCCAGTATCCCTGCGACTTCGTCACCGGCTGTCGTTCGAGTTCGTGATTCTCGAAGACGTGCGTGTTGTTCAGCGTATCCAGGAACAGCGGCAGGTCGAGCACGTCGAGCCAGGCGGCCGTTTCGTCGGAGTCGTTGATGTGGTCGTGCCACTCCCACTGTGGCGTGGTGACGAGGTCATTGTCCTTCATGGGGAACTCCTCGCCGGCGACGACCGTCTTCATGTCTTCGTGGCCGTCGATGGTGAACCGAAGGGCGCTTGCTGCGTGGCGGTGGGAGGGTGCGGTTTCGCCGGGCGAGACCGTCTGCACGCCGACGTAGATCGTGTTCGAAATCGCGTGTTCGGCGTTGATCGGCACCGCAACCCGTCGCTGGAAGCCCGGCGGGAGGTCGGCGATCGGCACGTCCGCCTCGATGCCGTCGATAGCGGCCTCGATGTCCTCCCACTTCCAGATGTCCGCTTCGAGGTCGTCGAGGAGATGCCCCATGTCGTCTTCTACTTCCCAGAGCGGGCGGAGGTTGTGTTGCTCGAGGGTGCTCCGCGTGTCGGAACTCAACTCGAGGAGTTCCTCTGGCTCTTGTTCTGCCATAGTCGCATGTTTGATGAACGATACCATAAGTGTGTTGGAGGCACTGTCGCCGTCGTCGATGGCTGCAACCGCGGCTGTTCGCCTCCGGTCTGTGTCTCACTGAGCCGCCGAACGGGTCAGTAGACGAGAAAGGATGATTTATGTGGGCGTATCGCAGTGCATGTACTATGCGACTTGTCCGATTCAACGACGACAGGCTCGGCCTGTTGACCGACGACGGCATCGTAGACGTTACCGACCGCCTCGGTCTCGAGACGAACGACCCGCTCCGGGAGTACGCGACCCGCAATCTCGACGCGAGCGAGTTCAGCGACGCCGATGCGGACTACGACCGCGGCGAGGTACGTATCGAATCACCCGTTCGCCGCCCCGGAAAGGTCATCGCCGCGCCGCTGAACTACGAGAACCACGTCGAGGAGGCCCTCGCGGACAAAGATATCGTCACCCAGGAGTGGTTCACCATCGAGGATAAGGGCTACTTCCTCAAGGCCCCCTCGAGCGTCGCCGGCCCGGAAGACGGCATCGAAGTACCGTTCAGCGACCGGCGCGTCGACCACGAGATCGAACTCGCGTTCGTCATGGGTGAGGACGTCAAAGATATCGATAGCGACGATGTCTGGGACGCCATTCTGGGATACACGATCCTGCTCGACGTCTCGGTTCGGGGCGATCAGGACCGCTCGAACCGAAAGTCCTACGACACCTTCACGATCATCGGCCCCTGCGTCGCGACGCCGGACGAAATCGACGATCCGCACGACCTCGAGATGGAACTGCAGCTCAACGGCGAGACCCGCCAGCAGGAGAACACGGGCGAGATGATCTACAGCTGTGCTGACATCGTCGAGTACGCCTCGATCGGCGCGACGATCGAAGCCGGCGATGTCATCACTACCGGCACGCCGGAAGGCGTCAGCGCGATTACCGGTGGGGATACGATCGACGCCGAAATCGAGAGCGTCGGATCGATGGTCGTCGACGTGACCGAGCGCGACCTGTCCTTCGAGGACGTCGACGTGGAGAAGAGCCAGTTAAACGAGTAGCTGACAGCGTTCGACCCTCGACGCGTACGATCAGCCGTTTCTTTCGTTTCGCCGTTTCGCGACGCCGACGGAGTCACGACCGGTTTTGTCTCCGCCTACTGCGACGGCCTCCGTCGTCGTGGCGTTCGCCGTCGAGCGAGACGAGCGCGTCGAGGGCGACCGCTCCGTCCGGTCTCGCGAGCAGCGGATTGATCTCGACTTCGCGGACCGCCTCGCGTTCGGCCACCAGATCGCCGACGGCGACGATCGCCTCGGCGACCGCTTCCCGGTCGACTGCCGGAGATCCGCGGTAGCCGTCGAACAGCGGCGAGGCCTCGAGTTCACGCGTCATCTCGAGTGCCGTCGCCGTCGAGACCGGGGCGATTCTGTGGCTCGTGTCCCGAAGGATTTCGACGGCGATTCCGCCGAGACCGACGAGGACGGTCGGGCCGAACGACGGGTCTCGCGTGGCACCGACGATCACTTCGAGGCCGGCCTCGATGTCGATCCCTTCTTCGATGAGGACTGCTTCGTCGAGATTCCGGTCGGCCGCGGCATCGAAGATTCGCGTTGTGGCCGTTCGAACGGCATCGGCGTCGGCGAGGTTCACGTTCACGCCGACGCCGCCGGCCCACTCGCTCTTGTGCTGGATCGACGGCGCGGCAACCTTCGCGACGACTGGGAAACCGAGTCGCTCGGCCGCTTCGACGGCCGCATCGGGAGCGTGCACGAGTTCACCCGTCGGGGTTACAAGCCCCCGATCGGCGATTACTGTTTTCGCTTCGGATTCGGTCAGCGCGGTCCGGCCATCCGTCAACGCCGCGTCGACGGGTGTGAGAGGGTCGGTCATCGACTCACCTCTGCGCCGGGGCTCACGGCATCAGGGGCCCGGGTTCGTTTCGCGGCCCGGACGAGCGCGGCGACGGCGTCCGCGCCGGCCTCCGGCGTTCGGTAGGTCGGTACGCCGAGGGCCTCGAGTTCGGGGAGTTCCTCGCGCAGGGTGTCGTCGGGGCCGCCGGTGGCGAAGACGATCGGTTTGTCGACCGCGCTGACGAGTTCCTCGAGCGTTTCGGTCGGGTAGCCGATGCCGTCCTCGTACAGTTCGTAGACGAGGACGATGTCGATGGTGTCGTCGCGTGCGACGGCGGCGACGACGTCGCCGAAGGCGGGCATCGGCCGCCCGGTGTCGACCGGATTCGCGGAGAAGGTGATGCCGGGGAGGATGTCTTCGATGACGGCTTGCGTCTCCGGGTCGAGCGAGGGCAGCGTCGCACCGGCGGCCTTCAGTCGGTCCGCGATGGCGATCCCCGGTCCCGCCTGGGCGGTCACGACGCCGACGTTCGGCCCGTCGGGTCGGGGACAGGTCGCGAGCACGCGTCCACCGTCGAGGAGTTCGGCCGTCGACCGGACGGTCGGCACGCCGTACTGGGCGAATCCGGCTTCGTAGAGTTCGTATCGACCGGTCAGCGCTCCCGTGTGGGATTCGGCGAAGTCGCCGACGTCTTGCTCGCCGACGTTGTAGGCGAGGATCGGCGTCTCCGCGGCCCGGCAGGTTTCGAGGAGGCTGCGCGCGTCGTCCGTCCCTTCGACGTGTAGCACTATCGCATCGGTCCGGTCGTCGCCGTCGAAGTACGCAATCGCCTCGTCGAAGCCGACGGTCGCTCGGTTGCCGAGGCCGACCATCGCGGAGACGCCGATGCCGCGATTTTCCGCCTGAAACGCGAGCGAGTAGGCCAGCCCGCCGCTCTGTGCGACGATCGCCAGGTTCCCCGCCGGAACCGTCTCGATGCCCGTCGCAAACGTCGCGTACAGGCTTTCGTCGGGAACCAGAAAGCCGCTCGTGTTCGGTCCGAGGAGGTCGACTTCGTTCTCGCCCTCGGTCGCCGCCGCGACGAGTTCGTCCTGCAACTGCTCGCCGTCCGCTCCCGCTTCGGCGAACCCGCCGGCGAAGATGACCGCCCCGCCGATTCCCGCCTCGCCGCACTCCGCGATAACGCTCGGCACGACCGGTGCCGGAACGCAGACGAGCGCGAGATCGACGGGACCGTCGATGGCTCCCACCGAGTCGACGAACTCCCGGCCGAACACCGACCCCGAGGCGGAGGGGTTGACCGGGTAGACCGGCCCGTCGAATTCGATCGCGTTCTGTACGGCTTCGTACCCCATCTTTCCCGGCGTGTCGGACGCCCCGACGACGGCAATTCCGCTGGGGTCGAATACGTCTTGTACGGCCATAGCAACCGTGTTGTTTCAACGGCGTGAAAACGTTTTCCCCGCGTGTAGTCTCGGATGATGACGATGCGCCGCTCGTCGCCGCATCGACCGCCTCGAAGGGCGCGTCGGTCGTCCCCGGTAGCCCGTACCGACGGGCGTCGCCGTTTCCGAATCGAAGAGGAACGCGCGCTACCGCGCCGCCCCGTCGTCCTGCGGGGGCAGATCGTACGCGTGCGGCAGCAGTTCGGTGTACACCGGTTCCGCCCTGTTTCGAGCCCGGAAATACCGTCCCGTCGGGATGAATGCAGGCGTCGTCATTCGCCGCCGAAGAACTCGGTCGAGACCGTCTCGCGTTCGACGGTTCCGGTGTCGGTTCGGGGGAGCGGCTCGGTCGCCACCGCGTACTCGCGCGGGCGCTTGAAGTTCGCGAGCTGGTCGTGGTCCTTACAGAACTGATCGAGGTCGTCGACGTCGACATCCGCGCTTTCGGTGTAGATGACGCAACCGACGCGGTGGCCCCAGCGTTCGTCTTCGACGCCGACGACGACGGCTTCGTCGATCGAGTCGTGCGTTTCGACGATACCTTCAACGTCTTCCGGATAAACGTTCTCGCCGCCGCTGACGATCATATTATCGACGCGGCCGACGATGTACAGGTAGCCGTCCTCGTCGACCGTCGCGCAGTCGCCGGTTCGGAGCCAACCGTCGACCAACAGGCGGTCGGTCTCCTCGGGACGGTCTAAGTACCCGTCGCACATTCCCGGATTCCGCATGAGTATCTCGCCCGTCTCGCCCGGGTCGACGGTCGCGGTCGGATCGGGATCTTCGTCGGGTTCGGCGGCTTCCACGACCCGGAGTTCACACGTGAACGACTCGGTGCCGATCGTTCCCGGGTGGTCCTCCTGGGCGGAGGGGTGTGCGAACGTCAGGTTGGGCCCGCCTTCGGTCAGTCCGTAGGTGTTGTACACGCCGTCGGTCAGGTATTCGGCGGCCTTCTCGATGAGCCCGTCCGTGACGATCGAGCCGCCGGTGCGGATGTACGAGAGCGTCTCGATGTCGTACTCCATCTCCGCCTGCGCGTCCGCCAGCGCGTGCAACTGCGTCGGAACCGCGAGCATTCCCGTCACGTCGTGTTCCTCGATGAGAGTCAGCGCCTCGTCCGGATCGAAATCGGACTGGACGACCATCGTCGCTCCGGCCTGGATGTGCGGAAGGATCCAGGCGTCGGAGGTGACCATATGATACCACGGCGTCGTCACCAGCGCCGTGTCCGTCTGTTCGATCCCCATCTCCATGACGACTTGCGTGCTGCCGTACCACAGCTGTTCCTGGTCGAACAACACGGCCTTCGGCGTGCTCGTCGTCCCGCTCGTGTAGAAGACGCCGTGTTCGCCCTCCGGCTGCGGTTCGACCGGCTCGGTCGAGGCGTCGGAGAGGAGTACGTCGTAGTCGATAACGCCGTCGCGCTCGATCGATCTCTCGCCGGCGTGTATCGCCCGCTCGAACGGGACGCGGTCGAGTACCGCAAGCGCCGTCTCGGCGTTCGCATCGTCGAAGAGGAGAACGCCCGCATCGGTCGGCTCGAGCATCGACGCCAGCGCGCCGGGGCTCTCCCGAAACGGGAGTTGGACGTTTCCGACCCCCCGCTTCTGGCTCGCGAGCATCGCTTCGATCGCCGCCGGCCCGTTGACTGCAAGCGTCGCGAGCCGTCGACCCGGAGCGCGCTCGGCCAACGCGTTCGCCAGCCGCGTCGTGCGGTCGTCCAACTCCCCGTACGTCTGCGACCGTCCACCCTCGGTGATAATCGCCGTCTTCGACGAGTGACACCGGACCGTTCTCTCGAACGCGTCTCTAAGATTCTGATTCATCCGCTTACGTGTGGGAGGGGATACCGAGGGTATTAATAATTATGGTGTCGCGATTCGTTGCCGCTCGGCGTGCTGCTTCGGACAGCGTTCCGAGCTTCCAAAAGCGTCCCACCCGCACGATTCGGCCCGACTTCGTCGGTTGATACCTTTACTCGCTCAACCAGACGACGGGTGCGGCTGTCACCCGTACACCAGTCGCAGTTCGACGTCGTCGACCGCTTCGAGCAGGCGCTCGGACAGATCGTCTTCGATCCGCTCCTCCGTAACCCGGTTTGCGGCACCCGCGATGGTGACGGCCGCGACCGGCCGGCCGTCGGTGATGACCGGCGATGCGATCGCGTGCAGTCCTCGAAGGTCCTCCTGTGCGTTCATCGCGTAGCCGCGGTCTCTAACATCCGCGAGTTCGTCGAGCAGGGTCTCGCGATCGGTGATCGTGTTCTCGGTTTGTGCCGGCAGTCCGTGGCGGTCGATGATCGCCGAGACTTCGTCGTCGGGGAGGTGAGCCAGGATCGCCTTGCCGGCCGAGTTCGCGTGTAAGTAGACCCACGTGCCGATCGTCGAGTCGAAGGTGAACGCCTCGTTGTGGGCAACGCCGTAGATGAACATCCCCATCCCGTTTTCGTGAACGATGAGCCAGGCCGCCTCGTTCGTCTCGGCTGCGAGCCTGTCGACTCGATTCTTGGCGGCGTGATAGACCTCGTACTGGTTCCGAACGTGGATGCCGGCGGTGAAAAACTGGAGTCCGAGACGATACTGACCGTCCTCTTTGACCACGTACCGGTGGCGTTCGAGCGCCACGAGGTGTTTGTGAACGGTGCTCTTTGCGAGATCGAGCTGATTGGCGAGTTCGGTGACGCCTGCGCTGTTCGTTCGCTTCAGGCATTCGATGATGGCGAACAGTGTCTCGTCCGATTTGATTGATCGTCCACCGATATCACGATTTTCCATAGGAATTCTTTCTGTCGCATCTATATAAGAGATGCTCAAGACTTCTAGTAGATCGGACCGGGAAACAAATCTCGCTTGTTCGCTGTGACGAAACGGAGTAGTTGGCCTCTCAACAATATTTCGCCGCAATACGATTACAGGTGTACTGGTGTAAAATACGCTGCGAAACTCGCGCCAACAGTTCATGAACCCGATATGAACTCGTTGCACGGGATTCTCAGCGGAGGGGGATGATCATAAATTATAGATCATCCGAGATGGGGGATGCGTTTCCTGAGAGCGAACGACCTGTGTGGTCTGAACTCGTGGCACAATCCGGCGTGTCCACACGAGTCGCTATCACAACAGCGGTGTGTGGCCGCCCGGTCGACCACAATGTATAAGATATGGTGATGTGATAGCACACCTGTAATGGTATCAGCGTCGGTAACACAGCTAATGGAATTTGCGATCGACGGGATCACACAGGGGCTCGTCCTGGCTCTGCTCGGACTCGGAATCACGATCGTGTTCGGACTCGGTGGCGTGCTCAACCTTTCGATCGGGGTCTTTTCGGCGATCGCGGTCGTCATCGCGATCGAACTCCTCGGGATCACGTCGAGTCTCCCGCTCTCGATCGTCCTCGCCGTCGTCGCCGTCACCGGACTCGGCCTGGTCGTCGACAAGTCGCTGCTCTCGTTCGTCTACCGATCCGAGGGCGAAGAGCGGGTGTTGCTCGGGATTTTCGTCACGCTCGGGTTGGCGACGCTCCTCGACGGACTGCTCGTTATCGCTCGTCCGTCGTCGTACTCGCTGTCCGTCGGCGTTCCGTCGACGACGGTCTTCGGTGCACAGATCCGAGGTTCCTCGATCGCGATTATTGTAATCAGTCTCGCTCTGTTCGCGGGGCTGTATTACTTCTTTCGCCGAACGTACCTCGGACGGGCGACGCGAACGGTTCTGCAGGACGAGACCGGAGCGGTTCTCTGCGGAATCAGCCCGCGAAAGATGCGAACGCTCGTGTTCGTACTCAGCGCGTCCATCGCGGCGGTCGCGGGGATACTCTACAGTTTCACCCAGCAGGTCGGTGCAGCGGAGGGATTCGAGCTGACGATCCTGGCGCTGATCGTGTCCATCGTCGGCGGCGTGACGAGCATCGTCGGTGCGGTCGCGGCGGGACTCGTCCTCGGTCTCATTGCCACGTTCACGAGCGCGTACGTCGGCGCATACGTCGCCGAAATCGCTCTGTTCGCGGCCGCGATCGTCGCACTGCTGCTCCAGCCGGAGCAGGTCGCATAACGAACTCGGTACACACGGACACTGGAATACCAATGATACACGCACTACTCACCCGCGTCGGTGGCACTGATTGGGAGACAATTCGGTTACCGCTCGTCCTGGGACTACTCGCACTCGTTCCTCCGGTCGTCTTCCGCGAGGGTGCGACGTACGTTTCCCGACTGATCATCCTCGCAGCGATTTTCGCGACGCTCGCGATGGCGCTCAACATCGTCTTCGGACACACGGACCAACTGTTCCTGTTCGTTGGTGCACTGACTGGAATCGGCGCGTATACTACCGCGCTCTCGGCAGAGGCGTTCGGCGTCTCGCCGTGGGCGACGCTCCTCGTCGGTGCCGTCCTGACCGGCGTAATCGGTGCGCTCGTCTGTTACGTTGCGGCGAGGCTCCAGTTTACCGTCATCCTGATCGCAATCTTGACCCTCGCGCTGCAGTTTGCGGTCATCGAGTTCTTCGTCGGTGCCCGCGACATCACCGGCGGGAGCACCGGGCTCATCTTCTCGGGCCTCGGATTCGAGTCGCTCCAGGAGGGGTTCGGCATCCACGAGCACGTGATCCTCTATTACCTCGTGCTCGCGCTCCTCGGCGCGACGTTCGCCTTCTACGAGTGGCTTCGCAACTCGACGTACGGATTGGCCTTCGACGCGATCCGACAGGACGAGGTCGCCGCCGAATCGATCGGCGTCGACGTGGTCCGGTACAAGGTTCTCGCGGGGTTCACCAGCGCCTTCATCATCGGGCTCGTCGGTCCGCTGTACGCGCAACTGGAGGGATTCGTTATCCCCGGCCTGTTCGAGTTCCAGGTGATCGACGTGCTCGTCCTGATCATCCTTATCGTCGGTGGGATGCGGACACTCCTCGGGCCACTCGTTGGGGCCGGACTCGTCATCTGGATAGACGAAGGACTGGCATCCACGGGAGAGTGGCGAACGGTGATCTTCGGCGCACTCCTGATCGTCCTCTTCCTCTATTTCCGACAGGGCGTCGTCCCGTTCGCGGACCGCATCCTGAACGATCGATTCCGAACTCGCGAGCGGATCGCGACGTGGCGCGAAAGCTAGCGAGAAGGGGCACAACCCCCGTCATCTCCCGTCAGCTCTCCTGCGCATTTTCTCGACCACCGCAGGGCACGCACGTGACCGCGACTCCCATCCCAAAAAGAGAGCAGTATGCGACAGTCCCCACTGAAAGTCACTGCACACCCGATCGCACGGGGGCTGTACGATCGGTGTGAAGCGTTTCAGTTGCACTATAGCCGTCCCGGGCTACCATTCCCTCGGATCGATCGCCGAGAGGGTATCCGTCCGGTAGACCTCGTGCAGATCGAAGTCGCCGTCCGGATAATACGCCGGTGCCTGCGTCTCGAACCCGCTCCAGATCAGCGAGTAGTTGTCCAGCTCACCCCACTCCGTATACTGGACCGGTTCGGCGTAGATCGTGTCGAACTCGAGTTGGCGCGTTCCCGCTGCAACGTCCTGTGGATCGGCCGACTCCTGTTGGCGCATCGCCTCCGCGATCAACTGCACCGTGACGTATCCGGCTGCCTGCGTCGGGCCGAAATAACCGCCCGTCTCCTCGTAGAACCGGTCGGCGATCTCCCGGTACTCCTCGGAGTACACGTCCGGAAGGTGACCGAACGTGAACCCGTTCGCGACGGCGTCCCCGATCCCGTTGTAATTCGTCTCGGGCGGATCGACGGCCCCGGTCATCAGTTCGGGTTCGAGCCCGACCTCCATCATCTGACTGAACATGTCGTTCAGTCCCGGCGGATGTCCCGAGCCGACCAGCACGTCCAGATCGCTCGGCATATCGCGGAGGTACGGCGCGAAATCGCTCTCCCCCTGCGGTGCCGTCCGCATCGTGAGGTCGATACCGCTCGGGAAGGTTTGCTCGATGGCTTCCTCGGCTGCGATGCCCCACGCGTAGTCGGCGTTGATCGCTCCGATCGTCTCGTACCCGTTGTCTTCGATGATGTCCGCGACGGCCTGGATGAACGCCGGCGCGGGCGGCAGCGCCGTCCGGAACGTGTAGCTCGAGTTCCGCGAGAGAATCTCGATGTCGCCCGACGTGTGCAAGAACAGCGGCACCTCGAGTTCTTCGGCGTTCTCCGAGGTCAGCACTCCCACGTCGCTCGAGACCGGGCCGACGGCGGCGACGGCGTCCTCAGTTTCGACGAGCCGGTTGAGGATCGTCACCGCCTCGCTCGGTTCCGACCCGGTGTCCTCCGCGATATGTTCGAGTTCCTGATCGAGGATGCCGCCGTCGGCGTTGATCTCCTCGATCGCGAACTCGATTCCCGCCGTGTGGGCGTCTCCGTACAGGGCAAAGGGTCCCGAGTGGGGCTGTAGCCCCGCAATAGTGTGTGTATCGCCGCCCCCGCTCCCGCCCATGCACCCGGCCATAAGTCCGATCCCGACGCCGGCACCGGTCGATTTCAGCACCGTTCGACGCTGTATTCGGTGTAATCCCGTCTCTGGCATTTGTACCACGGTACCAACTCACACTTGCCATCCTTCAATCTTTTTGTCGCCGGTCCGCTCGCGAGTGAGTTGGTGCCTGCTCGCGGCACTCATGGGACGCCGTCGGCCCGGTTCGGGGACCGCTGCGTGCTAGCCGCGGAGATACGCCTCCACGACGTGGTCGCTCTGGAGTAACTCCGACCCCGTTCCCTCGGCGGCGATGCGCCCGTTCTCTAGCAGGTAGGCCCGGTCCGCGAGTTCGAGCGCCCGATCGACGTGTTGCTCGACGAGCAAGACGGTCACGTCCGTACTGATCTCTTCGATCTTCTCGAACACCCGCTCGGCGAGTTGCGGGGCGAGCGCACCGGACGGTTCGTCCAGCGCGAGGATGTTGGGTTGTGCCATCAACCCGCGGCCGATCGCGAGCATCTGCTGTTCGCCGCCGCTTAACGTCCCCGCCTTCTGCTCGCGGCGCTCCTCGAGAACGGGGAACATCTCGACGACTTCCGCGTGCGTCTCCTCGAACTCGTCACGGTGTTTGTACGATCCCATCCGCAGGTTTTCGGCGACCGTCATCTCGTCGAAGAGATTTCGCTCCTCGGGCACGTGGACGAAGCCGAGGTCGACGATTTCCTCGGCGCGACGGGTCGAGATATCCGAGCCGAGAATCTCGATCGTCCCGGCGGACGGCTCGAGTAGGCCCGAGAGCGTTCTGAGCAGCGTCGTCTTGCCCGCGCCGTTCGGACCGACCAGCGTCACGACCGAATCCGACTTCTCAATTGCCATCGACGCATCCCAGAGCACCTGCAGATCGCCATAGGAGACGTCGATTCCGTCGACCTCGAGCAGCGTCATACCTCCACCCCGCCGAGGTACGCCTCGGCAACCTGTTGATCGGACTGCACCTCCGCGGGCGTTCCGTCGGCGATCTTCGCGCCCTGATTGAGAACGATGATCCGATCCGTCGCACCCATGATCGCATCGACGATGTGCTCGATCCAGAAGACGGAGATCCCGCGCTCGGAACGGATGCGCTCTAACGTCTCCGTCAGCGTCTCGAGTTCAGTCGGCGTGAGACCGCTGCCGATTTCGTCGACGAGGACGAACGCCGGCTCGGTCGCAAGCGCCCGGGCGAGCTCGAGCAGTTTCCGGTCCGCGATGTTGAGTTCGCCGACCGGGTCGTGGGACTGCTCGTCGAGGCCGATGAACTCGAGCAGTTCGTAGGCCCGCGTTTCGGCGCGGGCTTTCGAATCGCCGTTGCCGAAGACGGCGCCGATGGCGACGTTCTCGACGACGGTCGCCTCGTCGAACGTCCGTGCCGTCTGGAAAGTCCTGGCAACGCCGGCCCTCGCGATTTCGTGTGGTTTGCTGCCGGTAAGCTCCGTCTCGTCCAGGATGATCGTCCCCTCGGTGGGCGGATGGACGCCCGTAATCGCGTTGAATAGCGTCGTCTTGCCGGCTCCGTTCGGCCCGATCAATCCGACGATCTCCTCGTCTCCGATCTCGAAAGTTACGTCGTCGACGGCGACCAGCCCGCCGAACGATTTGCTAACGCTCGTCACCCGAAGCATGCTCTGCGCTTTCGACGCATCCGTCATAAATGATGTGGTAACGAAACGCATGGGTGGCGATAGACGCTGACAACCGCTCGCCGAACCACAACGCTTCCGACGAGTTCGCTTCACAGGTCGCCCGCATCGGTATGGGACACCCGTCCGTCGGTGCCGCGAACTCGTTCGTCTCCAACTCGCGATCTCATCGTCCGCACCCATCGTCCACAGCGTTTTACCGGAACGACTCAGTCGCGAACGCCGTCGAGAGCAGTTCTGAGTTCGTTGGGGACCGGCACGCCGCCGTCGCCGTCGACGGGAACGCAGACGCGGTGTTCCGTCCCGCTGAAGACGACGGTATCGTCGTGCGTGGCTCGGTACTCCAGTTGCACGCTCGATTCGCCGACCGAGGGAGTCAGTTCGATCTCGACGTTGTCGCCGGCTTCTACCTGGCCCGTAAAGTCGAACTCCATCGAGACGAGCGGGAGCCCGATCCCGTGTTCGTCGGTCAGTTCCCAGAAGGGCCAGCCGATCGATTCCATGAGCATATCCGAGGTTTCGTGGATCGCGTCGATCATCCGCGGGTAGTGTGCGATGCCGAACGGATCCGTGTCCGAGAATCGAACCGTCCACGTTCGTGTGAAACTCATGTGGTGTCTCGTACTGAGAGGGTCGAGTCCTATAAGAATTCTCGAACGCCGCCGACGGATCAGTCCGTCCTCGGACACTGGTACCCACCCCCTCGTTCGGTTCGCCCCGGTGACGGCAGCCGCCCACCTCAACCGACAATAGTTATGTATCGGCGCGTTCACGTTTCTTTTCATGGGTGACGATCACAATTCACACGGAGCGTCCGCACCCGAACCTGAACTCGAGCGCGTTCTCGAGTTGACCGTCGAGGTCGAAGAACCGATCGAGATCGGCGAGACGGGCGACGGACACCGTCGCATCATCCCGATTAGCGGCGGTACAGTGACGGGTCGGTGTAACGGACGAGTGCTGTCGGCCGGCGCGGATTACCAGCTCTTTCGGGCCGAACGGCCGACGGAGTTGGTAGCGAAGTACGCCTTCGAGACCGACGGTGACTCGCGAGTGTACGTGGAAAATCGCGGCATCCGGCGGGCTCCGTCGGAGGCGAGCGAACGGCTCCGAGACGGCGATCCGGTCGATCCCGATGCCGTCTACTTTCGCTCGGTGCCGTCGTTCGAAACCGCCGACCCGGAACTAGACTGGCTCACGCGGCACGTCTTCGTCGCCGCCGGAACACGCCAGCCGACAGGCGTCAGGCTGGCGGTGTATCGCGTCGGATAGCCGTTTTCTCTCGTCCGCGTGAGGCTTGTTTTTCCGCGATAGCGCCCGCAGCGTCGGTATTTTCACCGGCAATACGGTGTCCACCGATGAACCGGATAGTGTGATTCACCCCAGGCCGTAACGAGTTCAGGGAGCCGACCAGTGACGACAGTTCGAGGTCGGCAGTAACCCGTTCGTGAGCGGCTGCCGATCTGTGGTCTCCGTCGGTCAGGTCCACGCGAGGAGCCGGCCGCGAAGGTATCGCAGCCCGCGGTCGAGGGTGAATCCCACGATCATAATGGCGATGAGCGACGCGTACACCTGCGCCGACTCGAACGACCGGACGCCCTGGATTTCGAGGTGGCCCAGCCCGCCGCCGCCGGCGACCATCTCGAAGACGAACGTGACGATCAGCGCGATCGGCAGCGCGATTTGGACGCCCGAGATGATCCCTGGTGCTGCCGCCGGAACGACGACCCGTCGGAGCAGTCGGCGATCCGAGGTCCCCATCATTCGCGCCGACCAGACGAGGTTCTCGTCGACCTCGCGGGTCGCGTTGCGGGCGTTGATCGCGACCGGCCAGAAGCAGCCGACGGCGACCAGCATGATCTTCGGCAGGTCGCCGGTTCCGAACCAGAACATGAAGACGGGAACGAGCGCGATCACCGGCACCGGGTAGCCGACCTCGATGATCGGGTCCCAGAACCAGCCCACGATGCGGTTCCGGGCGGCGAGCACGCCGACGACGATACCGAGGAGACACGCGAGCAGGAGACCGGCCATCGCCCGGCGGAACGTCAGGTACGCGTGTTCGAGCATCGTGCCGTCGGCAGTCAACTCGTAGAACGTAGCCAGCACGTCCGATAACGGCGGCAGGAAGTAGGAGTGGACCATGTCGTACTGCGCGACGAACTCCCACAGGAGCAACAGCAGTACGAGCGAGTAGATCGATTTGGCGGCGGCGATCGCGTCGTTGCGATCGAGGCCGACCGTTCTGGTCACGTCCATGTGACCACCCTCCGTTCGAGCCACTCGTAGCCGCGGACGGCGACGAACGCCGTCCCGGAGATGACGACGAGGACGGCGAACATCGACGTGTAGTTTCCGATCTGCCCGTGCCGCAGGATTTCGAAGCCGACGCCGCGGTTCGAGGCGATGAGTTCGGCGCTGACCAGCGCGATGAACGCGATCGGGATCGCCTGTCGAATCCCGGTGAGGATACTCGGTATCGTCGCCGGGACGACGACCTTGATCGGGAGTTTCCACGCGGGCATTCCCATCATCCGCGCCGACCAGAGCAGGTTTCGATCGACGTTTTGCGCGGCGTTGTAGCTGTTCAGGACGATCGGAAGCAAACAGGCGAGGAAGACGATCAGGATCGCCGTCTCCGTACCGACGCCGAGCCAGAGGATCGCAAGCGGCACGAGTGCGGCCTTCGGGACGGGGTAGATCAGCGCCAGGAACACCTCGAAGAAGTTCTCGATCGGCTTCACGCGGGCCATTCCGACGCCGAGTGCGACGCCGACGACGATGCTCAGGCCGAGTCCGACGCCGATCCGGTAGAGCGACACCTGCAAGTGCGGGAGGATCCGTCCGGAAACGAGCAACTCCCACGAGACCGCGAAGACGGCGGACGGCGGGGGCAGAATCTCGCTCGAAACGGCGGTTCCGCTCGCCAGTTCCCACAGTCCCGCGACGATCGCGATCGGAATCCACTCGAAGGCGAATCGGACGATCCGTCTGAGTGGATTCGGTATCGTTTCCACAACTGTCTCCAGTCGGAAGTCGGCGTACGACATGCGCTCAGCGTTCTCCTCCGGGCGTCGTTTCTTCCCGAAGCGATTGCCACACATCGTTCTTCGTGGCGGTGTACTCGTCGGACAGAACGAGTTCTTCGCGGGGCTGCGTGCGGTCCAGGTCGATACCGACGGTGGTCTTTTTGGTCCCCGGGTGGCGGGTCATGATCAGCACGCGTTCGGAGAGATACACCGCCTCCTCGACGTCGTGGGTGATGAAGATGACCGTCTTTTCGAGGTCGCGCCAGATGTCGATGAGGTGGTCCTGGAGCGATTCGCGAAGCGGTTGGTCGAGCGCGCCGAAGGGTTCGTCCATCAGGAGGATCTTCGGATCGTACGCGAGCGTTCTGGCGAGCGCGACGCGCTGTTTCATCCCGCCGGACAGCTCTTTCGGGTACTTGTCCTCGAAGCCGTCGAGGTCCATCATGTCGATGAACCGCTGGGCGGTCGCCCGACGCTCTTCCTTGCCGACGCCCTTTTCTTCGAGTCCGTACGTGACGTTTCCCATGACCGTTCGCCACGGAAAGAGCGCGTAGTCCTGGAAGACGACGCCGCGGTCGGTCCCGGGGCCGTCGATCGGGTCGCCGTCGACGGCGATCGTTCCCGTCGTCTGTTCGAGAAAGCCGGCGACGAGATAGAGTAGCGTACTCTTGCCACAGCCGCTCGGACCGACGACGCCGAGGAACTCGCCGCTCGGAACCGTCACCGAGAAGTCCTCGATCGCCGTCGTTCGTTCGTCTCCCGACTCGTACACTTTTTCGAGTTCGGTGATCGTCACGTGTCCGTCAACCATCGTCTCGTGCGTCGATTTTGCGTTCGGGGGGTGCTGTCGGTGGGCCTGCGTTCGGTTCATGGTCGGATCTCGTGGTCCTCACGGGAGGTACTCGTTGGTCGCGTACTCCTCGACGTCGAACGTGTCGTCGGTGAACCCCATGTCGTGCATCTCGTCCATCGCGTACTGGAGGCGCTCGGTATCGATCTCGATATCGTCCCGGTAGTAATCCGCCTCGGTCAGGAAGAACGAATCGACTACCGGTTCGGGAAGTTCGAAGTGGTCGCTGGCCAGGGAGACGACCTCGTCGCGGTTCTCGAACATGTAGTCGACGACCGTAACGTAGTCTTCCATCCACGACCGCACGGCCGACTCTTTCTCTTCGAGAGCGGTGTTCGAGGCGACGATGTACGCGAACGGATACGCCTCGTCCCAGACGTCCTGACTGGAGAACACCTCATTGAAGCCGTTGTCTCGAGCCTGGGGCGCGAACAGCGCGGGGTAGATCGCAACGTCGAAGATGCCGTCCTCAAGCCCGGCCGTGAACGTCGGAAAATCCTGCTCGACGAACTCGACGTCTTCGTCGGGATCGAGTCCGAGATCGAGGAGTTGGCGCTGGTACACCGAGTGGATTCCGGTTCCCAGAGCGTTGACGCCAAGCGTCGCTCCCTCCATATCCGCCGGTTCGGTGATGTCCGAGTCGCTACGTGAGAAGATCGTGAACCCGTAGTGGTCCGCGTGTGCGTCCCAGAAGTCCGTCGCGAGCATCGTGATGTTTCCGGGGACGGCTTCCTGCACCACCGCGGAGGCGTAACTCACCGTCGTCACGAGACAGAGATCGGACTCCCCGGCTGCCAGCGCGTTCAACGAATCCGGAGTGCTCGAGTTCTGCGAGACGTCGAGTTCGTACTCCGCACCGATGTTGTCGAGTTGGTCCTGGATGTCGGGGATATCCAGCAAGGAACCCAGGTTCTCGACCGGGACGGTGAAGTTGAATCCGAGCGTCCCATCACCGCTTCCCCCGCCGAGACAGCCGGCCAGTCCGGTCAGGCCGACGGTGGCTGTGGCCCCACTCTTGAGGAATGTCCTCCTGTCACGTGGTAGCATACACCTCTCAATTCTCGTAAGGTGGTAAAAAGATTGTGATCAACCGGCACTCACGACGCCGGGCACGGATCGCCGATTCGGTCGGCGAAAGAGGTGATAACCATGCGGCGGGCTTTCGTCGCTCGGCGGTCCATCGGGCCGCGCCTTGTCTTCATGAAACCGCGTCTTGCACTCGTGTAACTGCCGTTGAGAATCAGTCGCAAAGATTTATACGGCTGATGGAGCCATGTTGAGGCGTACTATGGACGACAGCCCACGAACAGTGCCTCCAGCAGCGGCCGACATCGGCGTCGATCCGCTCTCGCAGGGTGATCTAGAGATCGAAACGTACCGCGTGGTACGTTCCGACGGCTCGTTCGACGCCGAACGAGTTCCGGATCTCGACGACGAGGCCTTCCGCGATCTCTACCGCTGGATGCTTCTGCAACGCATCTACGACGAGCGAGCGACGAAACTCCAGCGACGCGGCCGCCTCGGGACGATCGCGTCCGGCCACGGTCAGGAGGCCAGCATCATCGGCAGCGGCTACGCACTCTCGCGCGACGACTGGATCTTTCCGTACGGACGCGAGGCCGGCGCGTTGTTGTTACACGGTCTCTCGATGCGCGACCTGCTGTTGTACTGGCGGGGCGTCGAAGACGCCTCCCGAATGGAGGGGGCGAACGTCTTCGGCATGGCCATCTCGATCGGGTCGCACATCCCGCTTGCGACCGGCAAGGCCTGGGGACTCGAACTCGACGGCGAGGACGCCATCGCGTTCGCGAATCTCGGCGACGGGGCGACCTCGACCGGCGCGTTCCACGAGGGGCTGAACTTCGCCGGCGTCCTCGGTGTCCCGGCCGTATTCTTCTGTCAGAACAACCAGTACGCGATCTCGCTGCCGTTCGACGAACAGACGAACGCCGAGACGGTCGCCCAGAAGGCCCTGGCGTACGGCGTCGACGGCATCCGCGTCGACGGCAACGACGTGCTCGCGGTCTACAACGCGGTTTCGACGGCTCGCGAACGCGCCCTCGAGGGAGCGCCAGTTCTGGTCGAAGCCGTCACCTACCGGCGCAGCGCGCACACGACGAGCGACGATCCGACGCGGTATCGCTCCGGCGACGAGGTCGACGAGTGGGAGGAACGCGATCCGTTAGCGCGATACCGGGCGTTCTTGGAGCGGACCGGACGCTGGGACGCGATCGACGAGGACACGATCCGTGAGGAGGTCGAGGCGGAGTTCGACGAGGCTGTCGACGCCGCCGACGCCGTCGAGGAACGCGGCATCGACGAACTCTTCGCGTACCTCCACGAGGAGATGCCGCCCGAGTTGGAGCGCCAACTCGAGGAATTGCGCGACCTGCTGGAGGAGCGACCGGACATGTACGAGTTCATCGAACAGCGGCCGAAGGGGTAATGTCATGAACGCAACAATCATCGATGCGATCAACGACGCACTGCACGCGGAGATGCGAAACGACGACCGGACGCTGGTCTTCGGGCAGGACGTTGCCGAGTCCGGCGGCGTCTTTCGGGCGACGGACGGGCTCTTAGCGGCGTTCGGGTCGGACCGGGTCCTCGATACGCCCCTCTCGGAGATCGCGATCGTCGGTAGCGCGGTCGGCCTGGCGACTCACGGGTTCCGACCGATCGCGGAGATTCAGTTCTCCGGCTTTCTGCCGCCGGCGTTCGACCAGTTGGTCACGAACGCCAGCCGGATTCGGTGGCGAACGCGCGGCGAACTCACCGCGCCGATGGTCGTTCGGACGCCCTACGGGGCCGGCGTCAGGGCGCTCGAACACCACTCCGAGAGTCTGGAGGGAGCGTACGGCCACGTTCCGGGGCTTACGGTCGCGATCCCGTCGACGCCGCACGACGCCAAGGGGATGCTCATCAGCGCCATTCGCGATCCCGATCCGGTTCTGTTCATGGAGCCGAAACACGTCTACCGTTCGCTGCGCGAGGACATCCCCGAGGGAGCCTACACCGAGCCGCTCGGCGAAGCGGCGATCCGGCGGGAAGGCGACGACGTGACCGTCGTCTCGTGGGGTGCGATGATGCACAAGACGCTCGAGGCCGTCGACAACCTCGACGGCGTCGACGCCGAGGTGATCGACCTGCGGACGATCTCCCCGCTCGACCGGGAGACGATCACCGAGTCGGTTCGAAAGACCGGCCGCTGCGTCGTGGTCCACGAGGCGGCCAAGACGGGCGGGTTCGCCGGCGAACTCGTCGCGACGATCAACGACGAGGTCTTGCTGTATCTGGAGGCGCCGATCGAGCGCGTGACCGGCTTCGACATCCCCGTTCCGTTGCTCTCGATGGAGGACTATTACGTTCCGCACCCGCCACGGATCGAGGAAGCGATCACGAAAACCGTCTCCTACTGACGGGACTCGAGCAAGGACGGGTCGGCCTCGGCTTCGGACCCGTGTCTGACGTGGTCTCGACGACCGAATCGGGAGAAGCGGGCGTTTCGACGGTCGTCCCCGATCGTGAACGAACTGCGTCGGCCGTCGAAACAGTTGCCAGGGACGAATAGCTATTAGTACATTGCGAACGGTCTATCGTGTATAATGACAACGAGCGACACGAAACCGGAAACACCCGTGAAAACGGCACAGACGACGTTTCGAATCGTCGAAGCGCTCAAAGAACTCGACGGGGCGACCGTAACGGCAATCGCCGACCGACTCGAGCTGCCAAAGAGCAGCGCTTACAACTATCTCAAAACGCTGGAACACGAGGGCTACGTCGTCAGTGACGGCCGGACGTACGAACTCGGCCTTCGGTTCCTCGACCTCGGGGCGTACGCTCGAACGCAAAAGAAGCTGTACGACGTCGGCAAACCCGAACTCAGAACCGTCGCCGACGAGACCGGTGAACTGGCCAATCTCCTCGTCGAAGAGAACGGGTACGGTGTGTTCATCGTCCGAGAGCGAGGCTCGGATGCCGTCAGTATCGATTCCTACACCGGCCAATGCGTGCACTTGCATACGACGGCGCTCGGCAAGACCGTACTCGCCTATCTCCCGCCGGAGCGACGAGAACAGATCATCGACAGTCACGGTCTCCCGGCGAAAACGGACCGGACGATCACCGACCGGGAGCCGCTGCTCGACGAACTCGAAACGATCAGACAGCAGGAGGTCGCGTACGACCGGGAAGAGCGTATCAACGGGTTACACTGCGTCGCAGTGCCCGTCTTTAGAGACGACCGGATCTCCGGTGCGATCAGCGTTTCCGGTCCGAGCAGCCGACTGGACGAGGACCGAATCCAGGAATCGATCCTGCCGAAACTCCGCCATGCGGCGACGATTATCGAACTCAACCAGACGTACTCGTAGCCGATACGGCGATCCGCCGCCGGACCGGTCGCGTCCTCTCGACCCGCCACGTCACGAGCCGATGAACCGGCTGCTGTTCGATTCGGAACTCGCTGACCCTCGTTCGTGAAATACGAACCCCTGTTCGGCTACGAGTTCCTGATCGTCGCTCGAGTTCAACCCGCAGAAATGCGTTCACTTGCTGTGTTTCGTCTCTCACAGCCGAGACGACGCTGATACGGAGTATTACAACCATACCTATGTAAAAATATCCGTACCGAAACCGGAATCCTTTCCGATGATGTTTCGGTCGTCCGGAAGGAGTATTCGCTTCTGACGAATGCGTCGTTACCACGATAGCTGTGACGTCCGGCCCGCCTTCGGCCGTAACTGCCAGTAGATATTTAGTACTTGTTCAGCAAACAGGTCGTAATGGCTAGTACGAGTCTGCGCCCGCGCTCGGATCTCACACGCTCCGAGAGCGAGGATACGCGAACTGAAGCGGATCGGCTGCGAGCGGAACGGAACTTCTGGCGACACCTTTTCGACCAGTTAGTCGAAGAGTTCCCCGAACCGGTGTTGGTCGTTAACGACGACGGCGTCATCACCCACTGGAACGAGGAACACGCGGCGCTCACCGGGATCAGCCACGAGGGGGCTATCGGAGAGAAGGCGATCGACGTTATCGGGACCGATGGGGTCGACGAAACGCTGGCAGAAGAAATCGCCAGAACGGGCGAATCGGTCAGGGAGGACGATGTCCGATCCGGTCAGAACGATGGCGACGAGTGGCACATTCGCGCCGCTGGGACACCCCTCGAAGCTCCCGACGGCGACGTTATCGGCGCGTTCGAGTACGTGAGCATCGTTACCGATCTGGTCGAACAGCGCGAGGACGTAAAACGCGTGCAGGAATCGATCAGTGATACCGTCAACGGTGCGGTCGAAGAGTTGCTCGCCGCGAGCGAGACCACCGCTGAGACCAACGCCGAACTCGAAGCGTTCGCCGACGACCAGGTCGCGAACCTCGAATCGGTCCGCGACGAGATGGAATCGCTCTCGGCGACCGTCGAGGAAATCGCCGCCAGCGCCACCGAGGTCAGCGACCAGAGCGCGACCGCGGCCGAACTGGCCGACGAATCCAGGGCGGCGACCACGGAAATCGTCTCCTCGATCGACGAGGTTCGCGACGCGACGACGACGCTCGCCGAGAACAGTCGCCTCCTGGAAGACCGGGTCGAAGAAATCGATACGGTCGTCGATGTCATCGACAATATCGCGGACGAGACCAACCTACTGGCGCTGAACGCCAACATTCAGGCGGCACAGGCAGACACCAACGTCGCGGGCTTTCGCGTCGTCGCAAGCGAAGTCAAAGAACTCGCCGATCAATCGAAATCGGAAGTCGACACCATCGAAGACATCGTCGGAGAGATTCGAACCAACACCGCCGAAACCATCGAAAGCGTCGAAACGACGCTCGATCGCGTCGACGACGCCATCGAACACGCACGGGTCGTCGACGACAAACAGTCCGAAATCGAAACCGCAGCCACCGAGGCGGCCACCGGCGTCGATCAAATTGCCGACGCAACCGACGACCAAGCCGCAAGCGCCGAAGAGATCGCGAGCATGCTCGACTCGTCCGTCGACCAGATTCGGGACATCGCAACCGAGATCGAAACGCTCTCCGAAACCAACGACAGCCAAGCCGAACGCGTTCGCAACGTCCGCGATACCGTTCGCGAACTCGAAGCGGAACTGTAGCCACCGACCGCACCGTCGAGAAACTGTTCTACAAAAGGTATATATGCTATCCCATCACATGATTCCGTAATGGTGTCTGTGGGTAGGCGATACGCCACCGTCCACGCCGGTACCACCGCGAGTCAACAACTCGCTGCAATCGCCTCGCCCAACGGCTCCACGGTCAGACGCGGCCTTGCGAACATCGCCCCGGGCCGAAGGAACGACGTTCCCGACAGTACCCACCACACCCCGACCCCGCGATCGCACGGACGGATCGCCCGCGTCAGCTTCGCTCCGATCCACCCATACGGTGACCCCCGATGAACGATTACGAACTCACACTACAGGTCATGCTCGAACGGGCCACTGACCTCTTTTCCCACAAAGAAATCGTCTCCGAAGAACTCGACGGACGGACCCACCGCTACACGTACGCCGATGCGTCCGACCGAATGGGACAACTCGCACACGCACTCGACGAACTCGGCGTCTCCCCCGAAACGCGACTGTCGGTGATGGCGCTCAACCACCACCGCCACTACGAACTCTACTTCGCGCTCCCCTGTAGCGGTCGGAGTATCCACCTGTCTCTTATACACATCTCTGAGCGGGC
>NZ_AOIP01000058.1 GCF_000337535.1 Natrialba aegyptia DSM 13077 | reverse complement strand
TCGACGAGAACCAGGAGGCGGGAATCTGCTACACCTCCGGCACGACCGGACTTCCGAAGGGCGCGGCCTACTCCCACCGCGATCTGTACCTCCACACGGTGACCCACAGCCACGTCGACGTCTTCGCCATTAGCGAGCGCGATGTCGTGATGCCGGTCGTGCCGATGTACCACGTCAACGGCTGGGGTCTCCCCTACACGGCGACGATGTGCGGTTCGAAGCTCGTGCTCCCCGGTTCAAAGACCGGGACCAAACAGATTGCCGGCCTCATCGACCGCGAGAACGTGACCGTCACCGCGGCGGTCACGACGGTGTGGCTAGAAATGGCCGACTACTACGATACAGCCGGTGGGACCGATGCGGACGACGAGTTCAACCTCGAGAGTCTCGATCGCGTGCTCATCGGCGGCACGTCTCCTCCTGAGTGGCTCATGGAGACGTTTGACAAAGAGATCGATGCGCCGATCAAGCAGGGGTACGGGATGACCGAAGCCGCGCCCCACCTCGTCAATACCATGACGACGACCGAAGTGCAGGAACTCTCCGAACGCGAGCAGTACCAACAGCAACTGAAACCCGGGCTCCCTGCCCCCGGCTGTCGCATCCGACTCCGCGATCTAAACGGCGACCCGGTTCCTCACGACGGCGAGTCGACGGGCGAAATACAGGCCCGTGCGCCGTGGCTCATCGACGAGTACTACAATCGCCCAGCGGAAACCGACGACTCGTTTACCGACGACGGCTGGTTCAAGACCGGTGACGTCGGCGTCATCGACGAGTTCGGCTATCTCGAGGTCGTCGACCGCCTCGACGATGTCATCAAAAGCGGCGGCGAGTGGATCTCCTCGGTCGAACTCGAGAACGAACTGACGGCCCACGACGGCGTCGACGAGGCGACGGTACTCGGCGTCGACCACGAAACGTGGAACGAGCGGCCCATCGCGTACGTCGTACTGGGGGAATCGATCGACAAGGATGCGCTTCGGGAGCACCTCCGCGATCGATTCCCGAAGTGGTGGCTGCCGGACGAGTTCTTCGTCGTCGAATCGATCCCGAAGACCTCGACCGGCAAACTCGACAAGAAGGTGCTTCGCGAGGAGTTCGCCGCGGAATACGGATCGCTACCGATCGACGGAGAGCGTCGCTAATCGTGGCCGGACTTCGTCCACTATTGGTAGACGAACTGGGTTTCGAGTGCCGGCAGTCGGCAACTCTATCGCCTTCTTTTTCCCGCGTCTCGCGAACTGCCCACTGACCCGGTACATTTGTCGGGTCAGTAGCTATTCGAGGCGTTCGTTTCGGCGATGGGTGGTCTCGTCGTCCACTATAATCGAACGACTTAACTCGCCATTCGTGTTCGATGGTACCATGACAACAGACGGAACATCGACGATGACATCGGTGCTGCGGGCGTTCGATATCATCACCGTTCTCTGGGAGGTAAAGCGCGCGGGGCCATCTGAAATCGCAACCCGAATGTCGATTCCGAAGAGCACCGCCCACGTCTATCTGCGCACCCTGGCGGAAACCGGCTACGTCGTGAACGACGGCGGTGAATACTCCCTGAGCTACCGCTTTCTGATGACCGGCTCGCGGATCAAACACCGAAACAGTCTCTTTCGCGTCTCCGAGCAATTACTCGGTGAACTCGCCGCGGAGACCGACGAACTGGTGACGCTCGTCGTCGAACAGCACGACGAGACGGTGATACTCCACACGGAACGTGGCGATCGGTCGCTCGAATTGGGACTGTATTCGGGGATGACGACCCCGCTCCATACGAACGCGACGGGGAAAGCGATCCTCGCACAGCTTCCGGACGAGCGGGTCGACGAGATCATCGAAACGCAGGGGCTGGAGCCGGTGACGGAGCAGACGATCACGGACGAGAGCGTTCTTCGGTCGGAGCTGGCGGATATTCGCGATGCCGGGTACGCCGTCGATTGGAACCAGCAGGTCGTCGGGATGGGGCTCGTCGGAATCCCGATCAGCATCGACGAGCAGGTCGCGGGTGCCGTCGGAATCGTGACGCCGACGGAACGGGTCAAAAACGAGGAGTACCGGCGAACGCTCATACAGAAACTTCAGGAGACGGTCGATTCGATCACGATCAAGTATCGGTACGGCCACTGATCGACTCGCCGATCGGCACCATCGTGGGACCAGTAAGCCCCCAATTGTGGTCGACGTTAGTGTTTCGAGTTCTCCCGTTCCTGCATCGAATTGCATAGTTTCCATATCGCATTGCAAACGAGATACGTCATAGTTACACGATCGCGTCCAGGGATCGAATCGTCTCGCCGAAATGGAACCTTCCATAACGATCTCTACCAGTCACAGTATGCATCGGCGGAGACGGGAGATCAGTCTTCGTGTGACCGTGATGGCTCACCGCTTGACTCGATCGGTAGTGACCCGTGTTCGTGCTGGAACGCCGTCCGAAGGGACTGCTTGTCGTACTTTCCCGTCGACGTGCGCGGGATCTCGTCGGTGAAGACGAATAGATCCGGGAGCCACCACTTCGGGAACCGACCGCGGAGATGATTTCGGAGGGCGTCTTCGGTCACGCCGTCGCCGACGACGACGTACGCGACCGGCCGTTCCTGCCACCGTTCGTGGTCGACGCTGACGACGGACGCTTCGACGACATCGCCGTGGGCCATCAGTTCGTTCTCGAGTTCGACCGAGGAGATCCACTCGCCGCCGCTCTTGATGATGTCGTCGACTCGATCGACGACGTCGAGGTAGCCGTACTCGTCGATCGTCCCGATGTCGCCCGTCTTGAACCAGCCGTCGTCGGTAAACGACTCCCGGGTCGCCTCCGGGCGGGCGTAATATTCGTCGATGACCCACGGACTGCGGGCTTGAATCTCGCCCGTCGACTCGCCGTCGTGCGGGACGGGATCGCCGTCCTCGTCGCGGAGTCTGAGTTCGGCCCCGGGCGTCGGCTGTCCCGGTTTCGTGCGGAGATCGTACTGCTCCTCCTCCGGGAGGTCCTGCACTTCCGTCGTCACGAGCGTGTTGACCAGGTGCGGGGAGGCTTCGGTCATCCCGTAGCCCTGAATGATCGGCGCGTCGAACTCCTCGTCGAAGCGGCGCATAATTGCCGGCGGCGGCGAACTCCCGCCGGTGAGGATGCGGTCGAGCGTGCCGATATCCGCCGTCGGGTTGTCGTCGATGTACGACGCCATCTCGGTCCAGATGGTAGGAACGGCCGCGGCGATCGTGACCGACTCCTCGCGGATCAGTTCCTCGATGCTCTCGAGGTCGGTGTGCGCGCCCGGGAGGACGAACGACGACCCGTACAGCGTCCCGCTGTAGGGGAGTGACCAGCCGTTGACGTGAAACATCGGCACTACGGGGAGGATCACATCTTCCTCGCAGATCCCGAAGCTGTCTTTCGCGCCGTAGGACATACTGAGCAGGTACAGCCCCCGATGGGAGTAACTCGCGCCCTTCGGCAAGCCCGTCGTGCCGGAAGTATAACAGATGCCACACTCCGTTTCCTCGTCGAGGTCCGGCCACTCGTATTCGGTCGGATGTCCGTCGATGAACGACTCGTAGTCCGTAACCGGCGAGAGCGTCGTGTCGGGCACGGTATCGTCGAGCACCACGTACCGCTCGACGGTCTCGAGTTCAGTTTCGATGGATTCGATCGTCTCGATGAACGCGGGATCGACGAACAGCAGCCGGTCCTCGGCTTCGTTGATGATCGTGACCAGGTGCTCCTCGGGAAGCCGGTGGTTCGTCATGTGGATGCTCCGGCCGCTGCAGGAGGGGCCGTAGTACAGCTCGTAATGGCGGTAGTGGTTCGCTGCCATAACGGAAACGCGACTTCCCCGTTCGAGTCCGTACTCGTCGAGTGCGTGTGCTAACTGGCAGATCCGTTCGTAGGCGTCGGTGTAGGTGTAGCGGTGATACCCGCCGTCGTCGAGTTTGGTAACGATTTCTTTGTGGCCGAACTGGTCGGTCGCTCGGGTAAGCGTTTTCGTCAATGTCAGGTCGTAATCCATCATCGTTGATCCTGTAGTCGGTTGAATTCTGGTGAACGTACGTTGGTTATGGCGGTCTGTGTTGCCGGAGTCGGACTACCTGTCATTACGAGAGTGGTTCGCGCGCGATCACGTTCTTTTGCACCTCGGTTGTCCCCTCGTAGAGCTGGGTGATCTTTGTCCCGGTAGAAGCGTTGGGCATCGAAATCGTCCACGTCGCCGGCCCCGCCGTATTCGACCGGGAAGCGCGAGCCGAGCAACCCAATTTCGGCGGCCTCGTCCATGATCGCTGCCGGTATTCCTCCGCTCGATCGAACTCGTCGGCGACCGGGCCGATTTCGTTTTCACCGAATCGGCGGATTTCTTCGAGCATTGCCCGCTGCTCGAATGGGACCGTAACGTCCATACTCGACAGTAAGACTCCTGGTACCTAAGTATATGGGTTCTCGTGACACTCTCCCGGGGCGACAGCGAGGCTGCCTTTCACCCGTCCCCATCGCTTGCGTTCAGGATACGTGGACCGCTCACGCGACTATCCGCGGTTTTGCACCGCGTCGAACGCACTCTTCAGCCACCGTCCGTGTGCCGATCACCGCCGACCTGACGCCGCCGACATCCCGGCACCACTCGAGCACTCCCCACGACAATCCATCTCCCCGCCACAGCACCCTCTCGTCTACTATTGTCGGACGCACCCACCCAGCTGTCGTTGGTCTCTCCTCGGCACTGCGTGTGGCTATTTTGCCCGTCCGACTGCAAGAGAATGCGAGTTCACCAGTGTGGTCGCCACCGTGCACGGACTGAACTCGTCTCGCTATATCGCCAATAATTTACAGGCGTATGTGTGTAATTCTGGGCGATGTCCGACTTCGGTTGGACGGTGGTCCACTAGTGTTGGATCACGATTGTCGAACGCGTTGCCGTTCGCTCGCGCTCTTGCGGACAATATCACCGATACATTTATACAGTATTGGTATCTCATACCATGATATGTTTCGCCAAGACGCGTGGCGTAGCGATACGGATGTCTGGGAGGAGACCGAGGCGGACGATCAAACGATCGACGACGAGTCACTGACCGAAACGGAGACGGTTCCGTTTCTTCGGTTTGTGACTATCTTCGTTGTCGGAGTCGCGTTTTTCGTGCTGCCGGTTCCGTGGGAGAACACGATCACGGTGCCGTTCGACATTTTCGTCGGCCTGATCGAAGCCAATCTCGCGCGGTACGTGCTGGGAATGGCCTGGCTCATGGTCGTCGGCGCAGCCGTCCTCACGACGGTGACGGAAACGTATCATCGCGGTCTCATCGATATCGATACTGAAACTGCGTCTCGACTGAACCTCGATCTCTGGGAGACGAATACCGCGTTCTGGATACTCCGGATCGTTGGTGCAGTGGTTGCAACCGGGTTCGTCTTCGAGAGCGGGCCGGCGTTGATCCTCGACCCCGCGGTCTCGGGCGTCGTCTGGGAGACGTTGATGTTGAGTGTCGTCATTATTATCCCGCTCGGATCGATTTTCGTCAATCTGCTCATCGAGTGTGGCGCACTGGAGTTCGTCGGCACGCTCGCCCGTCCGGTCATGAAACCGCTCTTCCGGCTTCCGGGACGATCCGCGCTCGATGGTGCCGCCTCCTGGGCGGGATCCTTTGCGATCGGGTTCTACGTTACTCGGAAGGTCTTCGACCGCGGTGGCTACAACAAACGAGAGGTATTCATCATCTGTTCTTGTTTCGGGACTGGCAGTATCGGGACGATCGGGGTCTTCGCGGCCGCGTTCGACATGCTTCACATCTTCCCCGTCATCCTGCTCGCCTACCTGATCGCAATCGTCGCAGCAGCGGTTGTGACGATCCGATTGCCGCCGCTGTCACGCGTTCCAAAGGAGTACGTCTCGGAACCGGTCGTCGAACCGAATCTGACGGGATCGGCCGCCGACTACATCCGTCTCGCCATCAGCGAGGCGATCGACGAGTCGAGAGGAACGTCCTCACCGCGGGCCGCCTGGAAGGGTCTCGTCGACGGAATCGTGCTGACGGCGACGATGACCGGGACCGTCGTCGCCATCGGAACGACCGTTCTCGTCCTCTACCACAACACGTCCCTCTTTCAGGTCATCGCCGTTCCACTGGAGCCGATCATCGCCGCGTTCGGAATCCCGAATGCGGACGTCGTCGCTTCCGCGCTCATCATCGGCTTTGCCGACATGTACGTGGGAGCGCTTACGGCCACCGGCCTCGCGTCTGCAGCGCAGTTCTTCGTGATTCTCGTCGTCAGCGGCCAGATTCTCTTTCTCGCCGCATCCGGGCCGATGATGATGGATATGTTCACGGATATCCCGGTTCGCTTTCGGGATATCGCTGCGATTTTCGCCGTCCGAACGCTCGTCCTGATCCCCATCAGCGCGGCGCTGACTCACGGTGTTACGCTCTTGGGACTGCTCTAACCGGTGTCCCTTGATCACTGCGTCGTTTCGTCCCACAGCTCATCCGGAACGCTATCTCGCGATGTGGATGCACGGGATGACGGAAGTACAGGACATCCAGGAATCACTCCAAGGATTAAATAGGCGTATGTCCATCGTCCGTGCGAGTTCAGTCGGCCCCGCACCGTCGAGTTTCCAGAGCGCGTCGATCACGTCGAAGGCCCGCTTCACCGACGTTATCGGCGCTGTCGTGCCAGCCATGCCCACGCGTAAACGACTGCTGCTAGTAAACCGTTCGACTGTGTTGGACCAGTCGATCGTCACCGTTGGCGCTCTCGTCCATCCGCCGTCCAAAGACCTATGTGGAAGTATGACAGAGTAGGCCGTGATGACGTGCGAGACAGTCCAACGAGTAGCGGTTCTTGGAGCCGGTAGCATGGGTCACGGTATCGCCGAAGTCGCCGCCCTCGGCGGCTACGACGTCACGATCCGTGACATCGAACCAGAACTCGTCGAAGACGGGTACGACAACATCGAGTGGAGCGTCGAAAAGCTCGCGGAGAAGGGACAACTCGACGAGCTGTCTCTTATACACATNGCCATCAGAGATGTGTATAAGAGACAGTCGTTATCGAGGCCGTGCCGGAGCGACTCGACATCAAAGAGGACACGTTCTCGACGGTCGATGAACTCGCGCCCGAACACGCGATTCTGGCGTCGAACACCTCCAGCCTCTCGATCTCTGCCATCGCGTCGGCGACGAACCGACCCGAACAGGTCGTCGGACTCCACTTTTTCAATCCGCCGGTGAAGATGGACCTCATCGAGGTCACCTACGGCGAAGCGACGACCGACGAGACGGCCGAACTCGCCTACGAGTGGGCCGAGTCGATCGACAAAACGCCGATCTACGTCCGCAAGGACGTCCACGGCTTCGTCGTCAACACCGTCCTCGTTCCGTTCATGGAGGAACCGGCCTGGATGCTGTCGAACGACGAAACGACGGTTCGGGCAGCCGACGCGACGATGGTCTACGAACGGGGCTATCCCATGGGCCCGTTCGAACTCAACGACTTCGGCGGCATCGACATCGCCTACCACTTCCGGGACGCCTCGGATCAGCCCGTCCCGCCGGTTATCTCGGAGAAAGTCGAGAACGAGTCCCTCGGGAAGAAAAGCGGGAAGGGGTTTTACGACTACGAAAACGGTGACGGCGTCGACTACGACCCCGAGGATATCACCGACTTCGACACCCTCCGCACCGAAGCCGTGATGATCAACAAGGCCGCCTGGCTCATCGGCACCGACGTTGCCACGCCCGAAGCGATCGACACCGGCCTCCGACTCGGCGGGAACTTCCCCGAAGGCGTCTGCCGCCGGGGCGACCGACTCGGACTCGATACGGTCCTCGAAAAACTCGAAACGCTGCACGAGACCCACGGTGCCGATCGCTACGAACCGGCCAGCTATCTCGTCGAACTCGTCGAAGACGGATTCACCGGCGAAGACGCCGGAAAGGGCTTCTACGACTACCGCGTCGATCCCCCGTATCATTACCTCGACTGGGACATCGACGACGACGGCGTTCTCGAGGTCACCATCGACCGCCAGGAGCGGATGAACTCGATGTCCGAGGACGTGTTCACGGAAATCGACCGCCTCCTCACCGAGGTCGACACCGACGACGTTTCCTGCGTCGTCTTTACCGGCGCGGGCGACAAGGCGTTTAGCTCGGGTGCAGACATCACCGGCTTTACCGCGGGCGACCCGACCGACATCATGGACGTCGACGAGGTCTTCCGGACGGTCTCCGAGTTCGACCGGCCGACGGTCGCGAAAATCGACGGCTTCTGTCTGGGGGCCGGCATCGAACTGGCGTTGGCCTGCGACATCCGCGTGGCGACCGAGGGATCGACGATCGGAACGCCCGAGACGACGCTGGGGCTGATCCCCGGCGGCGGTGCGACCCAGCGCCTCGTGCGACTCGTCGGCGAGGCACGAACGAAGGAGTTGATCTTCCGCGGGCTCCAGATCGATGCCGAACGGGCCGAGGAGTGGGGCGTGATCAATCACGCCGTTCCCGAAGCCGAGTTCGAAACCGTCGTCGGTGACATCGTCGACGATCTGGTGTCGGGCCCGCCGATCGCACTCAAGGCCGCAAAACGGGTCATCAACGAGGGGCAGGAAGCCGGTCTCGACGCGGCACTCGCCATGGAGAAACAATCGTTCGCGCTGCTGTCGACGACCGACGACATGTACGAGGGCGTCACGGCGTTCCGAGAGAACCGCGACCCCGAGTTCGAGGGTGAGTAAATGACTGCGACCCGAAACGTTGCCATCGTCGGCGGCGGGCAGACAACCTGGGGCGAACGAGACGCAACCTGGAAAGACCTCGCACAGGAGGGCGGCAAGGCGACGTTCGACGCGGTTCCCGGCGTCGGCCCCGACGACGTCGAGGGGCTGTTCGTCGGCGCGGTCCAGCCCGAACGCTTTGCCAACCAGACCCACGTCGCGCCGCTGGTCGCCGAACTCCTCGGGATCGAGGTTACCGAAATGATCGCTCGAACTGAACTCGCGTGTGCGAGCGGGCAGGCCGCGCTGCGATATGCGTGGCTGGCGATCGCGGCCGGCCAACTCGACGTCGCGCTGGTGCTCGGCGTCGAGAAGATGAACCTCGGGCGCGAGCACATGCCCGAGGTGCAGTCGTCGATGGCGAACGTCTTAGACCGCGAGTTCGACGGCGTCAACGGGCTGGCCGCGCCGCCGTTTTTCGCGTGGTACGCCCAGCGTCACATGCACGAGTTCGGGACGACCCGCGAGCAACTCTCGCTGGTCGCCGCGAAGAACAAGACGAACGCCTCCCGGACGGACTTCGCCCAGTTCCAGTCGACGGTCGACCCTGACGAGGTGACCGACTCGCCGGAGATCGCGCCGCCGTTGCACCTCTATGACTGCAGCGGTATCACGGACGGTGCGGCCGGCGCGATCCTGATGAGCGAGGAAAAAGCCCGCGAAGTGACCGACACTGCAGCCTGGATCACCGGCAGCGGCCAGTCCACGATGGCGGGGAACTCGATCAACAACCTGCCGTCGTTCAGCGGCTGGCCACAGGCTCGCGAGGCATCGCAGAACGCGTACGACCAGGCCGGCATCGACGACCCGCTGGCCGAAATCGACGTGGCGGAGGTCCACGACTGCTTCTCGATCAGCGAGATCATCGAGTACGAAGAACTCGGCTTCGCCGAGCGCGGCGAGGGCGGCCAGTTCATCGAGGACGGCCGCAGTCACCTCGACGGCGACGTTGCGGTCAACCCGCGCGGCGGACTCCTCGGCTGCGGCCATCCGCTCGGCGCAACGGGCGTCTCGCAGGCCCTCGAGATCACCCAGCAGTTCCAGGGCGACGTGACGAACGACCGGCAGGTAGACGACGCAGCGACCGGTCTCATCCACAATCTCAGCGGCAGCGGCTCGGTTCACAGCGTGATGGTCCTCGACCGTGATCCACAATGACTGATACTTCGACCGACGACGAGCGAGAACAGGTCTCGGTCCCCTCGGAGATCGAGTTCCCCCGACTGCTCGACTTCTACGACCTGCAGACGGCGGACCAGACCCAGATCCACGAGTTCTACGACAATCTTCGAGCGGGACAGCTCACGACGACGCGGTGTACCGACTGCGAGGCAATCCACTTCCCGCCGCGGATCGTCTGTCCCGAGTGTACCGGCGACGCCCTCGAGTACGTCGACCTTCCGCACGACGGTGAACTCTTTGCCTTCTCGGCGGTCCGCGGCGGGCTTCCGCTCGGATTGCGTGAGCACGAGGTGCCGTACGTCGTCGGCGTCGTCGACCTGGGTCCCGTCCGGCTCTCGGGTCGCATCGACGACGCGGCCTACTCCGATCTCGAGATCGGCGACTCGGTCTCGCTGAAGATCGTCGACATCGACGGGCCGACCGACGAAGATCGCGTCTTCTACCGGTTCGAGCCGCAGTAACATAGCGGTTCATATCGAAAAAGTTGTCGACGACTCGCGATCACCGTCACGTCCGATTCGTTCTTCGCGGTCGGTCCCGATCGCTCATCGAGCACCGCTGCCACTATCACTATCGTTATACCGGCTGCAATACTGCCAACCGACTGTTGGCAATGAGTTTCACGCGCACCTGGACCGTCCGCTTCTCGGATACGGACCCGTTCGGTATCGCTCACTATCCGCGGCTGATCGAGGCGATTCACGAGACTTCCGAACTGTTCTTAGAGTCGATCGGCTGGCCGCTGTGGGACCTCATAGACGTCCACGAGATCGGCATCCCGCTCGTCTCGATGGACTTCGATTTCACGGGACAGGTCAGCGGCGGCGACGAGGTCGAGATTCGACTCGAGACAACCGACGGTGACTCGAGCATTCGCTTTCACTACCGGGCCATCCACGACGGAACGACCGTATTCGAGGGTACCGAACACCGCGTCTGCGTTCCCGTGAACGGAGCCAGTAGCATCCCCGTCCCCGACGAGTTCAGGCGCGCACTCGAGACCGCCGCCCGGTAGATCGTCGGTCGTCGGCGAGACGCTTACAACTCCAAGCCGTCCTCGAGTTCGTCGGCGCTCAAGTGACACGCGATGTGATGCGTGTCGCCGTCCGCCGTTTCGACGGGCGTCAGTTCCGGTTCCTGTCGGTCACATTTTTCGCCGATATACTGGGGGCAACGGGTGTGGAACGGACAGCCGGTCGGTGGATCGCGGGCGCTTGGGACATCCCCGTCGAGTTGGATTCGTTCCGCGTCTGTTTCCGGATCCAAATCCGGATTTGCCGAGAGGAGCGCCCTTGTATACGGGTGATACGGCGGGTTGAAGACGGATTCTCGTGAGCCGACTTCGACGATTTGCCCGAGGTACATGACGGCTACCCGATCGCTACTGTGTTTGACGACGCGTAGATCGTGGCTGATAAACAGATACGAGGTATCGTATTCCTCGCGGAGCCTGTCGAGTAAGTCGAGGATGTTCGCTTGCACGCTCACGTCGAGCGCGCTGACCGGTTCGTCGAGAACGACGAACGCAGGGTTTCCGGCGAACGCCCGCGCGATCGCGACGCGTTGTTTTTCGCCGCCGGAGAGTTCGTGCGGATAGCGTGCCGCGTGAGTGCTATCGAGGCCGACGTGGTCGAGCAGTTCCTCGACTCGGTCGCGCCGTGCCGTCCGATCGAGATCGGTGAGCGTTGTTACGGCTCGGTGTAACTGATCGCCGATCCGCTTTCGCGGGTTGAGACTCGAGTGGGGATTCTGGAAGACAATTTGTGCGTTCGAGCGGAACTCGTCGCGAGCGGAACCGCGCAAATCGGCAAGGCGGTCCCCGTTGAACGTAATCTCTCCGCTCGTCCGCTCTAGTACGTCCACCAGACAGGCACCGAGCGTGCTCTTTCCACAACCGCTTTCGCCGACGAGCGCCAGCGTTTCCCCTCTCTGCACGGATAGATCGACTCCATCGACGGCTTTGACCGGCGGATTGCCACCGCTGATTCGATCGAGAAACGTGGGCGTATCGAAGTACTTGGTCACGTTCGATGCGTTGAGCAGTGGGCTTTCGTCCGACGACGTCTCCCCGCGGGTCCGTTCCGATACCGTTTCGGGTTCGATCGGATCCGAAACTGCGTCTTCCCAGTGGCAACACCGCGTCCGATGCGGTGCCTCACCGTCGGCATCGACGGCGGTCATGTCTATCGGCGCGGTTCGGCAGTCGGCAGTGGAGAACGCACATCGATCCGCGAACACACACCCCTCGGGGATTTCCGCAAGGGCCGGTGTTCGTCCCGGAACCGAGTTCATCGTTCGCTCGTCTCGGATGCGTGGAACGGCCGCGAGAAGCCCCTGCGTGTAGGGATGTGTAGGGGAATTGAACACTTGTGAAACGGACCCAGTTTCCATGACCTCGCCGGCGTAGAGGATCATCGCCCTCTCACACGTGTTCGCGATGACGCTAAGATCGTGTGTGATGAGCACGATCGTCGTGTTGAACGATTCGTTAAGGTCTCGAACGAGATCGAGAACGGTCGCCTGCGTCGTGACATCTAGCCCGGTCGTCGGTTCGTCGAGGATCAGCAGATCCGGATCGCACGAGAGCGCCATCGCGATGAGGACCCGCTGTTGCATGCCGCCGGAGAGTTCGTGTGGGTATTGATCAGCAGTGTATGCGGCGTCGCCTATTTGAACCGTCTCCAGCAACTCGTACAGCCTCTCTTGGGCCGCTCGTGTCGTCTTATCCGTGTGCTCTCGGATGGTCTCGGTGATCTGCTCACCGACACGTAATGCGGGATTCAACGCTGTGTTCGGATCCTGCGGGACGTGTGCAAGGCGGTTTCCGCGTAACGCTCGCAGTTCATCCGCCGAGAGGTCGTGGATTCGCCGTCCGTCGTACCGTATGGATCCGCTCGTAATCCGGCCGTTTTCATCGAGATAGTCGAGAAGCGCGAGCGCGAGCGTGCTCTTTCCGCTTCCGCTCTCTCCGGCTATGCCGAGCGTTTCTCCCCGGTCCAGCGACAGCGATATATCACGGAGCGCATGTACGTCACCGTCCGGCGTGTCGTACGTTACGGTGAGCGATTCGACTTCGATGAGGCTCTCTTCTTCGTCTCGAACAACTGAGTGGTTTCGTTTTGACATATTACGGTCGTTTTGACACGTGTGATTGTGGGTCGAGAACGTCTTGCAAGCCGTCTCCGAGGAGGTTACAGCCGAAGACGGTAAGGCCGAGCCAGAGACTCGGCCACAACCAGTACCAGGTCGTACTCCAGAGGTGATCACGGGCGATCGAGATCATGTACCCCCAGTCCGGCGTCGGCGGTTGCGTTCCCAATCCGAGAAACGAAAGGGACGCACCGATCAGAATCGCGAACCCGATCCGGATCGATCCCTCGACGATAATCGGTGAGAGGATATTCGGCAAGATCTCTCCGAAGCAGATGTACACCCGCGATTCGCCGCGCGCCTCCGCAGCTTTGATGAACTCTTCCTGTTTCACCGCGAGCGTACTGCTTCGGACGACGCGAGCGATCCGCGGCGTGTACACGACGGCAATCGCAAGAACCGCATTGAGAAGGCTCGACCCCAACAACGCGACGATCAGTAGCGCGAGCAAGAGTGACGGAATACTCAGCAACATATCCAGTAGCCGCATGACACCCTCGTCGATGCGGCCGCCGAGATACCCGGACGCGAGTCCGAGCGGGACGCCGACGAGCATCGATACCCCCGCCGCAGCGAATCCGAGCACGAGGCTCGATCGGCCGCCGTACAGTACCCGAGAGAGCAGATCCCGTCCGAGATGATCCGTTCCGAGGAGGAACTCGCCGCCCGGAGCGGCAAACTGCGCACCCATGTGGGTTTCAGTCGGGTTATGCGGTGCGATAACCGGCGCAAGAACCGTTGTGAAGACGATCGGTGCAAGTATCGCTATTCCGATCGCACACCGCCGATTTGCGAATACCTCGCACAAACCGTTCTTCAACCGGTCGCGAAGCGCGTTTTCGGCCGTACTCCGTCTTCCAGTATGTTGGCTCCCCATCACCGGTCACCTCGCTGAGCTGCCGTAGCTGATGCGCGGATCAAAATAGGTGTAGAGCAGGTCGGCCCCGAGATTGGCGAACATGTAGATACCTGCCACCAGGAGAACGGTCGCCTGCAGCACGGGTATATCACGGTGGAGAACCGCCCCGACGAGCAAGCGCCCCAATCCCGGATACGCAAACACCTCTTCGACGACGACGACACCGCCAACCAGATACCCAACGTTCATCGCTAGCAGGGTAACGGTCGGTAACAGTCCGTTCCTCACCGCGTGTTTCAGAACGACCGTCCGTTCGTCGAGCCCCTTCAGTCGAGCGGTCCGAACGTACTCGGACTGAAGCGTCTCGATCATCTCGGTCCGCGTCAATCGGACCAGGTGTGCGATGGAGAGGAACGTCAGCGTTATCACCGGCAACACGAGATGAGAGGCCCATTCAACGGGTCCGCCCGCTGAAAGCGGCGTGTATCCCCCGGCGGGGAAGACGCTCCACACCGGGCCGGCAAACAAGACGAGCAACCCGGTCCCCGTGACGAACTCGGGAACGCTGATTCCAACGTACGCAAGTCCGGTAATTCCGGCATCGAGAGTGCTCTCGGAATAGACTGCAGCGATAATCCCAGCCGGAATCGAAACCGCGACGATTGCGACCAGGGAGATCACGGCGAGATACGCCGATCGAATACCCCGCGTTACGACGAGATCGAACACCGGCCGGTTGTGCCGAAAACTCGTCCCCCAATCACCCGTCACGAATCCGGCGACCCAGTCGAGGTATTGAACGTGATGCGGACGATGAAGCCCGAGCTCGCGCTCGAGGGTGGCAACGTTCTCCGGCGTCGCATATCGTCCGAGAATCGTTTCGGCTGCGTTCCCCGGAAGTACCACCGTTATACAGAACACAACCACCGACAGCCCGACCAGGTTGAGGAGCACGTATACCAATCGCTTGAGGAGATACCGGTGAAACGAGTTCATCCTTGTTGCCATCCGTTGGTCCGTCCGTCTTTGAGACGCTTGGAACCGATCGCGTTTCGATCGAGTGCGCTGCGACCGTCGCTTCGTCCGAGCGGGCCGCGTCGCGGGCGAGTTACACGGATCATCGGTCGGTTGAGCGTACTCTCTCCAGGTGGTCGTGTCCTAACATCGGGTGGCGCTCCCAGCCCTCGATCCGCGCCGCGTTCGCTCCGAGGTTCTCCATGTGGAACGGAATTACGTACGGGCCCGCTTCGTACATGAGTTCCTGTACTCGTTCGTACAATTCGCTTCGCTCATCCTCGTCCGTCGTTCGTCGGGCCCGTTCGATCAATTCGTCCTTTTCTTCGTTTTCCCACCTGTTCTCGTCCCACCAGGATCCTTCCGACCAGATCAAGTTACTCAACAGGTGGTCTTCGTTCAGATACGTCCCGTAGTGGACCGAATACGTCGGTTTCTCTCCCCAGATCTCCGTCTCGAAGATATCGTAACTCACCTGCTCGAGTTCCATTTCGACGCCGATTTCGCCGAACTGTTCCTGAAACAGAAGCGCCGCGTTCAGCTGTTCCGGAGGCTCCGTCGGCGTGTAAAACGTGATACCGAAGTCTTCGGTTAGGTGGAATCCGTCCGGATAGCCCGCTTCGGCGAGGAGTTCCCGCGCTCGCTCGAGATCCTGCGATCGATCCGGAAGTTCCGCGTAGAACGGAAACAGCGGTGCGAGTACCGAGTCCTGCCCGATCGTCCCGTATCCTTGAAGGACGCTTTCGACGAACTCCTCCCTGTTTACCGCGTGTTTCATCGCCTGCCGCACCCGGACATCGTCCCACGGTTCGTGGTCGGTGTTCATGACGAACGCGACGAAGTTACCCGCGGTCACACGCTGTGGTTCGACGTGGGAGATCGACTCGAGGCGAGCGAACTGCGCGGTATCCGTTCGGTGTATCACGTCGATCTCTCGGTTTTGGAGGCGCGTGACTTCCGTCCCGGCATCTGGAACATGACTGAGCACGAGTTCGTCCGCGTAGGGGAGCGCGTTTCCGTCCTCGTCCGTCAGATAAAACTCCGGATTTCGACGCAGCGTAATCTCGTCGTTGCCGGGGAACGAGTCCAGAACGAATGGTCCGCTACCGTACGCTTCGGTTTGGAGCGACTTGAGGTCTCCCTCGAGGATTTCTTTCGGAACGATTGACGCCCAAGCAAGCGCTTGATAGCGAGGAAAGTCTGGGTTCGAACGATCGAGTTCGAACTCGACGGTGAACTCGTCGATGCGGTTGATGTCGACTATCCCACCGAGATTGCCCGTCCCCGGATAGCCGCCTTCGACGATCGTCCTGTACGTGTGAACGACATCTTCGGCAGTAACGGACTCACCGCTGTAGTGGAACGTAGCGTCATCGCGAATGGTGACTACCCAGCGGGTGAGGTCGTCGTTTTGCTCCTCCCACCCCGTTGCGAGATCGTCCTCGCGTTCCATGTCGTAAGTGATCCGAGAGAGTTGCGAGTACAGCATTCGGATCGGAACGAAGTTCGCGTATTTCGATGGCGTTTGGATCGGACTGATATTCGTGATGCTCCGTGGAACCGTCATCTCGAGTGCGCCGCTGTCAGCTTGGCCGGTGCAACCGGCCACACTCGCTGCAACGCCTCCGCTCAGCGCTTGCAGCAACCGTCGTCGTCTGAGGGTCGAATCCATACCGGCTGATTACTCCCCATATTATTCCTAGTTATGGTGCAACCGTCGAAAACCCGGACCTCGAGTGCCGGTTGGCGTCTCCAGGTTTGGATGTCTTATCGCCAACTCGGGGAGAATCGGCTGTAGTGAGCTAGATTATTAGTAGACCCGTGATCCGCTGTGAACTCGTTACCGGACTCTGCTTTGCATCATAGTCTCCGGCCAGCAGATTCTATATCGCGTAATGTGATTTATCTCCAATCTAGTTAGCGTGAGATGCCCGGTATCTGTCTCCTCATGGGTTGTATCTTCGATATCATGGATTGGGGAGGTACACTGCACATTAGACCAATAATGTGCGGTAGTATTTTGAACCTTGATGCCCTCTACGAAGCTACGTCGATGGCAGATAGCAATTACAGTTCAGATGAGAAAATTCCGCTCGAAGACGCCACGGACGAGTTCATTACGGAGAAACAAGGGAACTACAGCCAGAATCTCGAGTACATCCTCGAAATGTGGATCGATTGGTGTGCGGACCGAAACGTGACGACGATCACAGATATTACGGCACTGACAATGCGCCATTACGCCTCGTCTCTCAAACGCCGGGCCCGCAGCGACAACGGGATCGCTGCGTCGACAGCTCGCACCTACTACAACTACATCTCGGCTTTCCTCTCGTGGGCTGTGGAAGTCGAATACCGTGTCGAAAATCCCGCAGAGAAACGGAAAGCAACGAAACTGCTGCCGAACTCGCGAACCAATAGCGGGGACCAACAGTTCTGGTCGCCCGAGCAACGACAGGCAATTACCGAGTTCACCGATAAGCGTGCACGCGAGGCGATTGAGGCTGACAACACTGACCCGTTCGAGCCAGTACGGAATCGAGCTATCGTCCATGTCCTCGCCTACACCGGCGTTCGGGGTTCCGAAGTTTTCGCAGACTATCGCGACGAGCGCCGGAACGGGCTTCGATGGGGCGACGTGGATCTCGAAAACAGTGTCATCACGGTTCTTGGTAAGAGCCAGAACCCGCACGAAGAGGTTGGGCTCCCGGGCCAGACTATCCAACCGTTGCGACGACTTCGAACACTTGTCGATCCGCCGACCGATTCGTGGCCCGTGTTCCCCTCTCGTCATCCGCCGTCATTGTACAGTCGGATTGAGGACGCGGGATACGACAAACCAGATGGCGACACGTGGGATTTCATGCTCGAGAAAAGCATCCAACCGCCGCCGATGAGTACCTCGGGTGCTCGAACATTGTTGAAACGTCTTTCGAAAGAGGTGGCGGTGCCAGGCTTAGATCTGGAGGATGGTGACTATCTCACGCTGCACGGTGCTCGCCGTGGCGTCGGCGAGAAACTCTATCGTGAGCGCGGGGCCGCTGCAGCACAACGGACGTTGCGTCACGCTGACCCGCAGACGACTTCTGAAATGTATTCGCATATCGAAGCGAGTGAGCTAGCTGCAGACAATACGGAAGTGTTTGACACAGAATAATGGCTCTGTTGAAATCCTCTTCTTTAGAGGCTTATTCGCGTGAATCTACTGATTACTACACGTGCGAAGTGACCGCAGGAGCTTTTACCAGTTCAGAGAGGTGTTCTTGTGGTCGGCACTGTCTAGTTCTGCACCTCCTCGACTGGCACGTTTCCATCGAGAGCTTGATGCGGTCTTTGGTGGTTGTAGTAATGCACGAACTGTTCAAGCCACTCGCGGACGCTCGCCCGACTGCCCACCCATGAATTATGGAAGCGGTCGATACGCATTTTGAGGGTGTGAAACCACTTTTCGATGAGGTTTCGGTCGGTGTAGTTGACCCGACCGCTCAGTCCGACTCGAGCGAGGGCAGTCCGATAGCCAAATTGATCGACGAGAAACTCAGTCTCGGAGAGGTCGTGTTTCTCGCGAAGTNCTCAGTCCGACTCGAGCGAGGGCAGTCCGATAGCCAAATTGATCGACGAGAAACTCAGTCTCGGAGAGGTCGTGTTTCTCGCGAAGTTTCTGCAGAAACGCAGCCGCCGGATCAGTGCCATGTCGACTAAACAATGCAACGGCAAGAATCACCTTTGTCTCAATGTCTATTGCAGCGTATAGCCAAGACCACTCGCCGTTGATCTTGACAGCAGTTTCGTCGACAGCGACCCGCGACGACAATGCCGTCGGCGGGTCGCGTCCGCTGTCAGCCAGCCGATGAACCCAGTTCCAGACCGCTCCGTGATAGCGTTCAACGTCTAATTCAGCGAGAATCGTTGTTGTCTCCCGAAGCGAACAACCGATCTGATGGAGGCGGACGGCGAACGCCCTGCCAGGCGTCGCCGTCCGCTCGTTCTCCCAAGATTCTTCTAAATCCATCTCATAGCTCTCGCTGCGCAGGTCTGCGAGCATCAACCAACTCAACAGTACGACCTGCTCACGTCTCAAACTGGCTCAACTAGGCAGTGCCTCTAATTCGTGTTCTAGGCCCGACCGGCAATCACAAGCAAAATACTACTCGGCAAGATTTTCCCTAGTTCGATAGCTGAGACCGTTTCTTTTGAAATCAAAAGCCTACGATCTCTCCACGTCGTGTTATTCGGATACTCAACGAGTTCTGTTTTCACTTGACGATGATTGCGTCGATATCGTAGTACCCCCACCCTTTCTCTATCGTGATCTCGTTGTACCCCTCGACGAACTGGTATGTTCCTGCGTCCGTCTGTTGAAACGAGGTCGAGTACGGGAGCAGCGCTTGTCCAACGGACTGGCTGTTAATGTACAGATTGCACTCCTTGTCGTCATAGGGAGCAGCGTACCGAATTTTGACGGTTCGTTCGCCGCTGGTCACCGCATCGAAGTTCACCGTGACGGAGTCGCCTGAACTGTCAAAGCCCGTAACGTATGCGTCGCCCCAGTAGTCCGTCCGACTCGTTGCCGTCGAAACGCCATCGAGCGAATAATACTCGGCGTTCAGGTACTGAGTCGTTGTCTCCCCTCCTCCGTCACCAGAGCCCCCGCCGCTCAGCTTATTGTACACGGTATCAAAATACGAAGTCTTTGAGTAGGATGTTGCACTGCAATCGTCGCCCCAGAACGGCGAGATCATGTTCATGGGGTCGGATTCGCCGTCACCGTTCCAAGCCCAACCGAGTACTGGCCAGCCCAGTTCCTTCGCGTGATCGACGACTGCTGACCAATCCGTCCGGTCGTCCGGTCCAAGCGGGCCGAACTCTCCGACCAGACACGGATAGGGTTGGTTCGAGTTCAGATAGTCGAGGTGAGATTCCTTCAGCGGCTCTCCCGCGTACTCGTTCCATGCCTTCGCGTACACGTGAACAGAGAACGCAATGTTGTCGTCACCGATGTAACCGACGCTGTCAGCAGCAATCTGTGGTTCCTGCCCGTATCCGGGTACGTCACAGATCACGGTTCCGTCGTAGTTGCTGTCGCGCAGTTTACTGAGCGCGCTATCGTACGCACTGCCGTACTCAGATACTGATACCTCGTGTGTCCCCCACTCGTTGTGGAGATTGATCGTGAATGAGGAGTTCTGCGAAAGGTAGTCGTAATTTTCCACCCACCAGTTCGCTGCATCTTGCAAGTCCTGTGGGTCCCCAGATCCGTTTGACGGCCAGTGGTGATAGGTCGCGATGACCTGGTATCCATTGGCGTTCGCCTCATCGATCCACCGCCGAATGTCTGAGAGAGTCGCGCTTGTCTCACCGCCAGTCGGCGGTTCGATTTCGATGCGGACGGTTTCGATATCAGGATATTCGTTCATTAGATCCCATCCCAGATCCTGCTCGCCGCTGCAGTAGTAGGCGGGTTGGAGATTAACACCGTCGCCGAACGACGCTCCAGTCGCAGTTGTCGTCGAACTACTCGCCAGTACGCCAATACCCATCGTAGTCCCTATCGCAGAGGACTTGAGTACGTCACGTCGTTTGTACATTTCCAGACTCCGACCAGTAATGGAAGAACAATAATATTGAATCTTTGTGTTAAACTCAGTTTCTGAGGAGTCCCAAAGCCAGCCGCTGTCGGTACTTTCGCAAAATCCATCTATCCAGTTGACACGCTATTACGGTGTAGAGCCACTAACAGAAACACACGGACCGAAAATCGACCGACGAACATCCTGCTGGGGTAGAGTTGTGCGAGTTCATACCATGGGACAATATGGTTCCGAGCCATCGAAAAACGGATAGTGGCAAAGCGGAACAGAAGGCCAGTCCCGAGGACGGCGGCCACGATCAGCACACGAACTCAGCTAGCAGCCAAACGCATTTCTGCCGGAGATTTCGTGTGCAACTCGCTCTCGTTCTCCGACCGACACCCGATGAACGATGGGAGAAAGCAAAGGGCTATGGTGAATCGCTAGACGCCGGCGACTTTCGACTCTATATCAGTGGCTCGATGCGCTACTCTTGGATGATTCTGGCTTCAATTTCCACCGAATCTCTGCTGGCGAAACGATTAGACTCTGTCGCAGTGCCGCAATGTAGGCCCAACCCAACGCCCTATGGCGATTCACCAGAGCCAAGCAAAGCAAATCGAGTCGACCACGCCGTGTATCACTCGCTCGAACTCGGCGACGGTCGGTGATCGTCAGAAGACGACGAACTGCTCCGCATCGTCAACAAGTCTCGTGACCACGGGATCGAACCCGCCGCGTTCGAGAGAAGCCTCCCGCTAATCGATACTACGCGCCTTGCGAAGGACGGTCGAGACGACGAAATCGACGAGTTTTGCCAATTGCTGCGGAATCTCGGTGAACTCGATATCGATGTCGTGTATTACGACTGGATGGCAGGACTACGGTGGGTTCGGACCTCCGTCACGGCGCCAAGCAGAGGTAATTCACTCACCACCTCGTACAGACCTGCCTGCCACAGCACGCTCGACGACGGCCGACGAACGCTTGGCAAATCTGGACTACTTCCTCGAGCGTGTCGTTCCGGTCGCCGAGGAAGCGGGCATCAAACTTGGACTGCACCCCGACGATTCCCTCACCAGAGACAGTCGCGGGATGCCGCGCATTATCAACTCTCCGGGGGCGTACGAGTGCGTTCTCGATATTTCCGACTCGCAGTACAACGGTATCACGTTCTGCCACGGCAACTTCTCGGCGATGGATGTCGACGTGCCGGCGACAATCCGCCGGTTTACTGACCGAATCAACTTCGTCCACTTCCGCGATGTTGCAGGCACTCCCGACAACTTCACCGAGACTTGGCACGACGACGGGCCAACTGACATGGCTGCCGCGATCGAGGCGTACCGTGACATTGGGTTCGATGAATCGGGACGATTGTACGACCGTTATCGGACAGCAGTCGTCTACGTTGGGCCGATCGAGAACGACTCGCTTCGGTCGTCGAAGGTTCCACCGGGGTGGACTTGGTTCGGGCTCGTCCCCAAGGTGCTGTTCATTAGTACGTTTTTCGGAGATGGGTCAACGACAGAGTTTGGGTGAGTCTCTGTTCAAGATCGTCGGATGACTCCGTCGCGTCGAACGCGACCGTTCGCTCCTCATTGGGCCGCAGGTGGAAGTAGTTGTCTGAGAATCGGCCGGCGATCGGAACGTCAAGCGTGACGAACAGCGCGGCAGCGTCCGTCTCAATCGTCACCTCGTTCTCGTTGATGGAGGTGGCGAGGTTCGGTTCTGGAAGGTCAAGTTGCTTGTACTCCTCAAAGAACTCGAACGCTGGATATGTCTCGTCACTCCCGTCGAATGTGACACTGAGGAACGCTTCTTCTCGAGGAATACCGTCGATCAACTGATCTGCATCGATAGTTGCCACGCAATCGCTTCCGAGCCCTTCGACAGAGACGCTCTCGTCGACCTTGCCAACGAGTTCTCCGTCGAAAGAAGAGGCCTCGATGGTGACTGTCCCGGTGAGGGGATCGCGTTCGTCGTTCGTAAGCCAGATTTCGACACCATCGTCACTCGTGGTCGTGGTTGTCGAGAGGAGGACCGGCGCGTAGATGCGACGGCTGATATGCTGGAGCGCCTTCCAATCGCCGCCGTATTCGATGGACGACCACGACGCGCAGGGCCAGAGGTCGTTCAACTGCCAGTACAACGTGCCCATGCAATTTGGCTTTAGTCGCCGCCAGTGTTCGATAGCAACTTTCATTGCGAGAGCTTGCTGCACCTGACTGAGGTAGACGAAGTCCTCAAAACTAAACGGGATACGGAACGATGAGGCCATTCGTTGGAGTATCGTTCGATTGCCGTCCTCGTTTCGCTGGTGATGCTCCATCAACGGCGCGGTCGGGTTAAGCTCCTCGTCCGGGAGCACGGCTGAGAGAGCGTCAACCGAGGGGAACGACTGGTATCCGAACTCCGAGACGAACCGCGGTTCGACCGTTTCGTACTCGTCGAAGTCCGCGCCATCGTGCCAGACATTCCAGTAATGGATATCGCCTTTATCCGTCTGATAGGGATCTTGCATCCCGGTCCCACTCGACGGCGATCCCGGCCAGTACGTTCGGGTCGCGTCCTCCTCGGTGACGGCATCGCCAATCACGTCGTAAAACAGCGTCTCGTAGTTCCGCTTTAACTGTTCCAGTTCGTCGGCATCATCGAACCAGCTTTCGAGGCCCATTTCGACCTCGTTGTTTCCACACCAGAGCGCGATCGACGGATGGTCCGCTAACCGACGAACCTGATACCGGACTTCTGCCTCGACGGACTCCAGATACGTTTCGTCGCTGGGATACAGTGCACAGGCGAACATGAAGTCCTGCCAGACGAGTAGTCCGCGTTCGTCACAGGCCTCGTAGAAACCGTCGCGCTCGTAGTACCCGCCGCCCCAGACGCGAATCATATTCATGTTGGCGTCGGCGGCGCTGTCCAGTAACGAATCGTATCGATCGCGCGTGACCCGCCCATACAGTGCGTCGGACGGAATCCAGTTGGCTCCCTTTGCGAACACCGGTACTCCGTTGACCTCGAACTGGAACGACTCGCCGCCACCCTCCCGATCCGGTTCGCGAACGAGTTCAAGCTCTCGGAATCCGAGGCGGGTAGTGGTTTCATGTGAGGGGGCGTCCGTCGTTACACCGCCGTCGGCTGTCATCGTGTCCATGTCCTCCGGTACCAGTTCGGGGTCTGCGTCGATAGCGACGGTGAGATCGTATAGCGGCTGGTCGCCGTACCCGTTCGGCCACCAGAGATCGGGGTCGGGAACGTTGAAAGAGATCGGTACCTCGGTGTGCCCCTCGGGTACATCGACGACTTCGCGTGTCGCCGCACCTGCAACCTCGGCAGTGAGAATCACTTTGTCGTCGGACGGGGCATCGAGACCGACGGTCACGTTGAGGTCAACTCCCTCGACATCGTGATCTTGTGCGGTCTTCGTGTACTCGATTCGCGGTTCGGAGTACGCCAAGAGTTCAATATCTCGCCAGATACCGACCGTCGGAAGACACGGCCCCCAGTCCCAGCCGTAGTGGCACTGGGCTTTCCGGATGAAGTTTCGCCCCGGCTGGTCGATCGGATACCGAAGTGTTGGGACCCGGTATTCGTGGTTCGTCGAGCGGCGAGTGCTGTACTCGATAGGCGAATCGAACGCGATCGCTATCTGATTCTCTCCTGGAGTGAGGACGTCGTCGACATCGAACTCGTATTTGCGGTGCATGTTAGCGGCTTCACCCACGATCTCACCGTTGATACGTACCGTCGCGACGGTGTCGAGGCCTGCACAGCGCAAGCGTATACGATCCTCGTCGAGGAAGTCATCGTCCAGTGTCACAGTGCGCCGATAGACCCAGTCGGATTTCCCAACCCACTGAAGGTCGAGTTCGTTGTCAGCGTAGTACGGATCTGGGATTTCACCTGCATTGAAGAGGTCCGTGTAGACTCCGCCGGGAACCGATGCATCGAACCAGCGATCGGTCTTCGACTGACGGAACTTCCAACTACCGTTGAGCGACTCTACCCGCATACCCTGACTGTATCAGCAGAGCATAATAACGCTATCGGTCCCTATAATGGGTTCACGGCGCTTTTCTCGTGAATAATCGATGGGAGAAGCGGGAGTAAGTTTCTATGGCACACGTATCCGACGAGACGGTACTGATCTAGTCGGTTAGTCAAGGGCCACTGTCACAGGGCCGGGGAACTCGAGAAGGAGTTGCTGTGTCCGATCTCCGAAGATTGCTTTACCGGTTGGGGAGCGCTGGTTCCCGCACGTGAACAGGTGGTCGCATCCGGTTTTCCGGGTGGTTTGGAGGACTGTCTCGACGTGTTCGTCTTCCGACGCGACACTGACCCGGTACGTAATTTCCAAGTCCGCGTCGTCAATACTATCGGCGACTATTGACTGAACGGAACGCCGCTCAGCATCGAGGACGTTGCTCTCATCGTAGTGGGTGTCTTCAATGTCGCCGATCGCTTCGAGAGTTTCGACGTCCGCTGCAAATGACTCCGGGCGAATAACGGACAAGACGACCAATCCACAATCGCTACCGCGAGCAGTCGCAGCTGCTTCGGCAAGTAGTTTGTGCCCCATCTCGGTATCGTCTGCAATGACTAGTCCACGTTGCATACGCGGACCCACGGACTTATTCTACAAGAATCTACTGTCGCGACCGGAGAGGCTGTGATCGAAGGCAACAGCGCAATTGTTTGATAGACGGAAACAAAAATGGATCATCTCTACTATCCGATTGGTGAACAGCTCGAAGGGTCACTGATACACGCAAATTGGTTCTGAGAAGCTTTGATGAACTACTTGAACCGTGGCCGGTCCAGACGGAACTGCCACGAGTTACTTTTCACCTCGTTCTTTGTTCACGATCATCAAACAAATTGGTCTTGCCATCGCGGTTGTTCGATGGATGTTGGGATCTGACTCGAACGAGACACGGTGCAGTAGGTGGGGTTGTACTCACACGTACTCAGCGGGAGTGAGATTACAATTGTACTTTTGTAACGCCCAGTTCCTTAAACGGGACTCCGACGGCCTTAGAGAACGTCCGTCCACTCCGAATACGTAGTGTTGATTTCGACGACACCAGCGACGTTCTGGAGTTGATTCGGTATGTCAGTACGAAACCGTTCTTCGTCCATTCGGTCGATCGGTGCGGAGACGCTGAGCGCGCCGAACAGTTCTCTTTCTTCGGTGCTGATAGCGGAGGCTACGCATCGATATCCCTCATATCGTTCCTCATCGTCAAACGCCACTCCTCGGTCTTGGATTTTGTCAAGTTCCTCTCGTAGCTTGTCGGCGTCAGTGATCGTGTTTTCGGTGTACGGAGTGATGGAGACCGAATCGAGGTACGAATCAAGTTCCTCCTCCGAGAGTTCAGCGAGGAATACTTTGCCGGCCGCAGTACAGTAGAGTGCCTCGATACTACCCACGTGCGTTATCGGTTCCGTAACGTGGTTGCCAGTCGCTTGATAGAGCGTAATGCCGGACCCGTTACGTTCGACGATGAGGCGCGCCTGTTCGCCGGTTTCCTGTGCGAGTTTATCGACATCATCCTTTCCGAGATGATACAGTTGCTCGCGCTCGCGGACCTGACCGCCGAGCGTGAGAAACCGCAGACTAAGCTGATACTCCCCGTCGACTTTCTCGAGATAATCTTGTTTGACCAGCGTCGTCACGTAGTGATGGACCGTACTTTTGGAGCGATCGAGTTCGTTCGCTATCTCCGTGACACCCGCCCGTTCCTTTCGGCGAATGACTTCGACGACAGCCAGTGCTGACTCGACAGACTGGATCGTCTTTCCGCGACCCCCTGGGGTTTCCTCTGGCATACTCGCTACCAATATCTACGGATAGTTAAACATGCGCACCTGTAGATTAGGAGCGGATCCGATGTGAAATCGGCGGTAGGGTAACGAGTACAGAACGTTACTGACTCGCTCGATAGATCCGGTCGATGGCACGCTGCACATCGAGCGCCTGTTCTACGTTCGTCATCTTCGGCCGCTTGCCGGATTGGACCGCATCAAGAAACGTCTCCAACTCGTCCCGGTACGGATCGTTTGACGAGACGATAATTTCGCTGTTGACGAAATGGTTACGGCGTCCAGATCGCGCTTCGTACAGTTGGAGGTCGTTTCGCTGATCGATATCCGGTTCGACTTCCTGGAGCGTGTTCGTAATATCGATTGTCATGCCCGCTTCTGTACCCCGAAGCCGATAACTGTGCGTTGAGGCCATATTTGCTGCCCACGCGACTTGGATATTCGCGGTCATACCGGAGTCGAACTCACAGAACGCTGTTACGGAGTCTTCGACATCGTACATCTTGCCGCGGTCGTCTTCGCCCCACATGTGCAGGTACGTGTAGTCATCGTGCTGGCCGAAGTCCGACCGTGACGCTGCCATTGCGTCGGTGATCGTCGGCCAGTCTGTCCAGAAGAAAAGCAAGTCGAGGACGTGTGCGCCGACATCGATTAATGCACCACCGCCAGCGATGTCTTGTGATGTGTACCACGTACCCCGCCCAGGAACACCGCGCCGTCGAATGAACTGGGCGTCAATGTGCGTAATCTCGCCCAGATATCCGTCTTCGACGTACGATTTGACAACCTGACATGCGTTCCGGTAGCGGTGGTGAAAGCCGACCATGCAGACATTACTGGTTCGGTTCGCCGCGTCGGCGATACGCTCTGCGCTTGCTAACGTGTGTGCAAGTGGCTTCTCGAGAAGAACATTGTGATCTGCTTCAAGTGCATCGACCGCCGCCGTTTCGTGGAACTTGTTCGGTGTCGAGATAATGACGGCATCTAAATCTTGCGCATATAGTTCGTCGAGACTTTCGAAGGTTGTTGCGTTGTACCGTTCCCGAAATTCCCGCCGCGCTGTCGTGTTGGCATCTACTCCGTACACTTTGTGTCCGAGTTCTCTGAGTCGCTCCACATGATTCGTCCCGTGTGCTCCGAGTCCGACGATGCCGACCGTCAGTGCCGTGGATTCCATGTTATATCCACCCACACTCAGTCGGTAAATCAATTGTGGTTGCTGGATTTCTCTCATCGTTGCTCCTCTGTCATATTCCCGATTTCTGACGGGCATACGACTGTAAACCAATCGTCTGACGTCATCAGACGTTTCACTTGGTCAAACATCGACGACATCGACAGTACTCGATGCGAGACAACCAGTAGACCGATCAGAGGGGGAGAGTAGATGAGCTATCATAGTACACAGGTTTTGCGGCATTGTCTGATGCGGTCTATCGACGAAGCGTTTGACACTGTGAAACAAAACCACTGTTCGAATTGATAGAAACAGCCTGGCTGCGGGCAACCGAATGTTGCCCGCTCTCTGTCCACCGAACCGCTATCGTGGCCTTGATCACCGTAGTCAGCGCGCGTTCAAACATCGAATAGCTGTTCCGTGTTCTCAATATGTATAAATAACGGATGATATGCCAGGCTTTATAACCCCTGACTTACACTCACATGATGGACAATGGCGGACAATAATCGTAATTATCACAGCCACATCGATCGCCGGGCATTCCTCGAAGTTGCCGGCGCGTCGGGTGCAGTTGCGTTTGCGGGCTGTATGGGCGGCAATGCGACTGATGGCACCCATATTAGCTACACGAACCAGGTGCCGACGAAGATTCAGTACAATCCGAATAATCCAACGAGCTATTCGCAGTACTCACACTACCTCCTCTTCGATCGATTTGCGAACTACAACTTTGCAAAGGGCGAGTTCGTTCCGTATCTCATCCAGAATTGGGAACTCGTCGACGAGACGTTCGAGATGACCGTCCGTGACGGTGTTACCTGGGAGGACGGGGACGATGTTACGGCCGAAGACGTCGCGACGCAGCTACGCATCGCGATGCTGAGCGGGGGGCCGATTGACGAGTTCACAGACAGTATCGAGGCGACGGACGACCGAACCGTCGTGCTCAATCTCAGCGGCGATGTTAATCCGCAGATCGTCGAGTTCGAGACGCTCGGACAGCGGTTTATGACCCTGAAGGAGAGCGAATTCGGGGAGTACGTCGACCAGTTCGAAGACGATCCTGAGCAGGCCCAAAGCGACATCCAGGGATATGCCTATCAGGATGTCATTGCCAACGGGCCGTTCACGATCGCAGAGCGGAGCAATCAACAGATCCTCCTCGAAAAACGGGAGGACCATCCCGATGCGGACAATATCAACTTCGACCGGATAGCGTTTCGCTACCTCGACGGTAATACGGCCGTCCACCAGTCGATCAACGCGAACGAACTCGACTCGGTGATGGTGTTTGCGCCGCCGAACGTCGTGAGCGATTTTCCCGACCATATCCAGATGGAGACGATTCCGGGGAACGTCGGGTACGGACTAGTCCCGCAACACGATCACGAACACGCCGGAGACAGGGCAGTTCGCCGGGCGATCGCGCACGTGCTAGATCGGGAGACCATTGTCAAGAACGTCGGTGAGACGTTGAAGAAGGCGCCGCCGCTGCCCGTTGGAATTCCCGCCGACGATCAGGAGCGCTGGCTCGGCGACGCCTACGACTCGTTCGAGGACTACGGCGTGAACGAACGACAGACCGACGAGGCAGACCAGCTCCTTGGAGATGCGGGATATTCGAAAGACGGCGATACATGGGTCGACAGTAGCGGGGCCGTCGTTGAACTACCTATCGTTGTTCCGTCCGGGTGGTCCGACTGGGTCACTGCAACGGAGACCGTCGTCGATCAACTCAACGACTTCGGGTTCGAGTCCGAGATCGACTCACGGAACTTCAGTGCGCTAAACGGGACGGTGTGGCCAAACGGAGACTTCGTTCTCTCGGCTGGCGGGTGGCTTCCGGGCGGCGGACGTGCGTCCTTCCCGTACTTTTCCCTTCATCACCAACTCGTAGAACACTATCGCGGGTTCACGTACAACTATACGCCCGCTAATGAAAACCGGGGTGGGACCAACGGCGACGTTACCGTTCCATCCCGAACCGGCTCGGGATCGATGACGATCAATCCGAGTGATCGACTACGGGAACTGTCCGATACATCTGATGAGGAGATAACTCGCGAGATCTCGATCGAACAGGCGTGGGTGACCAACGTGGATCTGCCCGTAATCCCCGTTATGGAAAAACAAGAGCAGGCGTTTCTCGCCACCGATGAGTGGTCCGTTCCTGAACAAGGTGCTGATGTCTCACAGGTTCGGTGGCCACATCTGTGGCTCATCCGGCAGGGAGAACTGCAGTATACCGGATAACGCCGCAGCACAACGCACGTAGACACATCATCAAAAAACCTATAACACAGAACTACACAAACCACTCCATGAACAACTATTATATTAAACGAACCGGGCGTGCAGTCCTCACCTTGTGGGTGACTGTGACGCTCACGTTCGGGTTGATTCGGGCGATCCCCGGCGGCCCCCTAGAAATGCTTCGGGCGCGATTAGTCCGACAGGGAGTCGATCCGTCACGAATCGACGCGATTATTCAATCACGACAACAGGAAAGTCAACCGATCTACGTCGAGTATTACGAGTACATGTCGTCGCTCCTGTCCGGAAATCTGGGGGAGTCGTTTTACTTCAGAGAGCCGGTCTCTGATATCATCATTGATGCGCTTCCGTGGACGGTCTTCGTCATGGTGACGGCGACGATAATCCTGTTCGCTATCGCCGTTGTCTGGGGTGCACTCATCGCGTACAAGGAGGGATCCACGTTCGATACGGCCTCGAGCGGTCTCTCGATCTTGTTGTCATCAGTTCCCTTCTACGTGCTCGGAATCCTCTTCGTGGTCGTGTTCTCCTACAAGTTTGGCGTATTCCCGGCCCGATACCGGACGAGTCCGGGCATCTCTCCCGAGTTATCGTTCCTATTCATCCAGGACGCGTTATACCATGCGGCGCTCCCAATCGCATCGGTCGTGATCACTCAGGTTGGCCTGCAGACGCTCGCAATGCGCGGTAACAGCATTCAGGTTCTCGGCGAGGATTTCGTGAGGGTCGCACGACTGCGAGGGCTCTCGGATCGCCGGATCGCGACACGCTATGTCGGACGGAACGCTATTTTGCCGATGTACACCGGTTTCCTGACGCTTATCGGATTCAATCTCGGTGGATCAGTGATCCTCGAAGAGATATTCACCTACACCGGGATCGGATACTATATGTTCGAAGCGCTCATCAACCGAGATTATCCGCTCATGATGGGAATCTTCCTCGTCATCACGACAGCACTCGTACTGTCGGTGTATATAGCTGACTTGACATACGGGCTCATCGATCCCCGAGTCAAATCGGGTGATTCCAATGAAGCATACTGAATCCGATACCGGATCGGAACGAGAGTTCTCGTTCGGCGCCGCCCAGTCCGAAGTCGAGGTTACAACGGCGGATCGACTCCGCGAGTTCTATCGCGAGTTCATCTACAAACCGGGACTGGTCGCGTGGGAAGACCGGCGGACGCGAATCGGCGCGATCATCATGGGTATCTACGTCTTCATCGGCACCATCGGCGCGTGGCTCTATCGCGAACCGAGTACGAATCAATCGCCACGTAGCCTGCGACCGTTCGAGACCCTGGAGGCCCCGCTCGGTACGACGGGGTCCGGGCAGGACGTTCTCGCGATGGTGATTCATGCGACACCCGAGATGCTTATCATGATTCTGTCCGGCGGTATCTTCGCGACCGGGCTCGCCGTCCTGATCGGGACGGTTGCCGGCTACAAAGGAGGGACGACGGATCGCGTCCTGACGACGTTCTCCGACGTGATGATGTCGATCCCCGGACTCCCGCTCATCATGGTACTGGCGGTCGTGGTGTCTCCGGAGCGTGCCGCCGTGATCGGTATCCTCATCACGATCAACTACTGGGCGGGGCTTGCTCGCTCCATTCGTTCGCAGGTGCTAGCGATCCGGGAACACTCCTACGTCGAAGCGTCGCGGACGATGAACGTGAGTACGCCACGGATCCTGCTCAAGGACATCATTCCGAACATGATGCCGTACGTGCTCGTCAACTTCGCTAACGCCGCACGGTACGTCGTCTTCGCGTCCGTCGGGCTGTACTACCTGGGTATCCTCCCGACGTCAGTGGCGAACTGGGGGATTCAACTGGATAACGCCTACAGTCAGGCTGGTGCGCTCAGCGGCGGCGGCACGATGTACCAGCTGGTCGTGCCGATGATTGCGATTATGTTTCTTGCACTCGGTCTCATCCTGCTCGCGCAGGGGATGGATCGAGTCTTCAATCCGCGCGTTCGGACCCGCCTCGCCGGAGAGTCAGGATCGGAGACGGACGACGAAGACACTGCTGCGCCCACCGAGGTGATGACCTGATGGCGATCGACCAGACGACCGACAGACGGGTGTACAGCGCCGACGATCCGATCATCGAGATCCGCAACGCGGCCGTGACCTACGACGAGGGCAGGTCGTACGTCCTCGATCACGTATCCCTCGAACTCGAACGCGGTGAGATACTGGGCGTCGTCGGTGAAAGCGGCTCCGGAAAATCGATGCTCGCTTCCTCATTGCTCGATGCGGTCCCCTCCCCCGGACACCTAACAGGAGAAATAACGTATCGTCCCGACGGGAAGGCACCGATCAACATTCTGGAACTCGAGAAAGCCGACCGTCGCTCGCTGCGCTGGGAAGACATCTCGATGGTATTCCAGGGAGCGATGAACTCGTTCAACCCGACGCTGGACCTCCGAACGCACTTCGAGGAAACGCTACGTGCCCACGACGCCGATATCAAGAAGGGTCTCGGACGGGCCGAGGAACTGCTTGAAGATCTGTATCTCGAACCCGACCGCATTCTCGACTCCTATCCCCACGAACTCTCCGGTGGCATGCAACAGCGCGCCCTGATCGCGCTCAGCCTAGTCCTTGACCCCGACGTGCTGGTGATGGACGAACCGACGGCGGCGCTCGATCTCCTGATGCAGCGGTCCATTCTGCTATTGCTCTCGGACTTACAGGAGAAGTACAACCTGACGATGGTATTCATTACACACGACTTGCCGCTCGTTGCTGCATTGGCAGACCGAATGGCAATCATGTACGCGTTTCGGCTCGTTGAAATAGGAGACACGCGAGACATCGTCGAGAACGCAGCTCACCCGTACACGCGTGCGCTTCTCAACTCGACGCCGAATCTCGATGCACCGCTATCGGAAATGCAGCCAATCGACGGCCAGAGCCCCGCTCCGATCAACATGCCCACCGGTTGTGCGTACCACCCACGGTGTCCGCTCGCGACCGAGGAGTGTCGGACCGAGGTGCCGGATTATCACGAGGTTGAAACAGATCACGGCTCGGCTTGCTACCACTGGCAAGCATCGTACGACGAAGTCCCGCTCCTCCACGAGAACTCGCCTGGTGACACTACGGGAGGTGTAGATGAATGAGCGACAATCCGCTCATCTCCCTCGAAGACATCGAGGTACACTTCACCAACGAGAATCTGCTGAATTTCGACGAACCTGAGACGGTCCATGCGGTCGACGGCGTCTCGCTCGATATCGAAGAGAACGATATCGTCTCGCTCGTCGGAGAGAGTGGCTGTGGAAAGACGACGCTCGGAAAGACGGCAATTGGACTCCAGCGGCCTACCGGCGGATCGGTAACGTACCGAGGCGAGGATATCTGGGCCGTTCGCGACGGCACCGCAACAACCGAGACGGAGTGGGAAGATATCCGCACGTCGCTCCAGATCATCCACCAGGATCCCGGCGCATCGCTCAACCCCAATCGACGGATCGTTTCGATCCTCTCCGAGCCGTTGCGTCAGGTCAATCCCGAACTCAGCCGTTCGGAGAAGCGAAGCCGAATCTATTCTCTGTTAGAGCGCGTTGGAATGAATCCTCCCCAAGACTTCGCGGAGCGATACCCACACCAGCTATCGGGCGGCGAACAACAGCGTGTCGCGCTGTGTCGCGCACTGTTGATGAACCCCGACGTTATCCTCGCTGACGAGGCGATCAGCGCCCTGGATGTCTCCCTGCGGGTCGAAATGATGGACCTCATGCTCGATCTGCAAGACGAGTTCGATACCTCCTACATTTTCATCTCACACGACCTTTCGAACGCACGGTATTTCTCCGGACACGGCGGCGGGAAAATCGGCGTGATGTATCTCGGTGAACTCGTCGAGGTCGGGCCTGCCGAGGACATGATCAACGACCCACAACACCCCTACACGAACGTATTACGCTGGGCGACGCCCGACCTAGCACTGCGCGGAACTGGCGAGCCACCCATGCGGAAGATCGACGTCCCCGATCCGGTGGATCCACCAAGCGGCTGTCGGTTCCACACGCGCTGTCCGAAAGCAACCGAGGCCTGCCGTCAGGAAACTCCATCCGACTACCAACACGGGGAGCAGACGGTCGCCTGTTTCCGCGAAGACGAGAACCACGAGTACTGGGACAGCCCCGAACTCACTGACTAATTTCGAACTGTCCCCTCTTTCCTCGCTATTACGCTGTCTGTCTGGGTGTGAGTATCCGTTCATCGAATGACCAGGACACGGTGAAAAAGCTTATTCAGGTAACGGACGCAGGTAACTCACATGTCTTGGAAGGGATCGTTTTGGGCGCTCGTCCGTGACTACCAGACGCAATTAGGGATGCTCTGGCTATTCCTCGTATTCATGCTGGTGCTTACGGTTATCACGCTTCTATTCGGCGAGCGTGGCACCGAGTCGTACACGCTCGCGGTGATTAACCTCGCAATTGTACTGGGCTTCGGGTCGATAGTTAGTGCTGTGTTCTGGATGAGTATCCGCCACGGGAGATCTCATTAAACTGAACTGAGACAAAGATCGTTACGGCTGTTCGATCCAGCAAGTCGCTTTGTGGTTACTGTTAACAGGCGTCTCTCGAGAAGGTGGTTTCCGTCTCGACACTACCAGTATTCGGTAACGATGTCCGCGGCATGGTCGAGCGTTTCATAGGAACCAGGCCGTTCTTCGGCCTCGTAGACGAGCCACTCGAAGTCCTGATCTCTAACCAACTCCACGGTTGCCTCGATGTCCAAGTCACCCTCACCGACCTCGACCGTCTCGCCCGCAGCGGCGTCGTAATCTTTCAGATGTACGAGATCGATCCGATCGGCATGTGTTTCGAGGAACGAAAGTGGCTCGTAGCCCGCTGCGCCGGCCCACCCAAGATCCAGTTGAAGACCCACATCGTCCGTCGTATCGAGCAGGTACTCCAGCGCGGGACCGCCGTCTAGGTCGATGAACTCCTGATCATGATTGTGATAGTGTAGATCAAGTCCGTAGTTCGCCAGTAACGTGGCGGCATCCGCGAGTCGTCCGGCCGTTTCCGTGACGGCCTCTCGAGAGGCGAAGTGCTCTGGATCGAGCCACGGGACGGCGACGGACTCACAGCCGAGATCACGATACGTCTCAGCGATGCCTTCTGCGTCAGCTTCGATTTCGTTGAGACCAACATGAGCGCCTGCTGGGGCTACCTCACTTTGATCCAGCGCAGCATCCACCGACGTGACATCAGCATCGTCGAGACCAGCGAACTCGACGCCTTCGAACCCCGTTTCGCCGACGCGTTCGATTACGGTCGGGAGCGACTCATCGACTGCGTGTAAGCTATACAGCTGGAATCCGATCGATGTCATACTCCTTGGATACCGATGATAGCACTGTAAGTGTGCACCAATAGTCAAAGGTTGCCCTTTCCATCCCCGAGGTGCCGCTATTGTGAACTCCCGTACGAGGGAATTCCGATACAGCGTTTCCCTGAGCAAAAAACGCGTCCGCTAGAATTATCTAAATAACCACCTAATCGGATGCCTACCCATATGATCGATGACGAGTATCCATCCGTCAGCCTCCACAACGTCACAGCCACGACGACTGCTAACTGGACGGACGACGGACGTCAGCTTTACCGCGTGTCGGAGTCGGTCACCGCTGACGTCAACATCACGGCACGCGATCGGTACCGCCATCCAGCAGGGTGTGAACTCCGATTCGTCCCTGTGGATAGTGAAGCAACGGTGTCGGTCACACTTTCAGCGGCATCCGAAACCGTCGTTCGCCCGTTCTGGGGTGCGTTTCAAGGGTCCGAGGCGTATGAACTCGGTCCGGTTCCCAGGACGCTTGAACTTTCGATGCCAGACAACATCGATCATCTTGAGTCGGACGTTGCTGTGATGGGCGCGTTCGGTCCTCGCGTGTGTCGACTTCGGTTCGACGCATGGGCGCCGGTCGCAGTCCACGACATCTCGGGTCCATGTCGACCGCCGGACGAGACCGAACTACCGTCGCTCCAGTATCTAGCGTACGGCACGTCAATCACCGAGGGTGCATCGGCGACAGGCTGTCACCTTACGTACGTCTCGCAAGTTGCGCGCGAACTGAATGTCGACGCGTTGAATCTCGGCGTCGCCGGATCAGCGTTCTGTGAACCAGCAATTGCCGAACACGTTGCAGATCGTGACGACTGGGACATTGCCACGCTAGCACTATCTATCAACATGGTGAATAGAGGTTTCACGGTCGAGCAGTTCAGGAAACGTGTGACGGAGTTCGTGAATACCATTGCGGCGGCGACGTCCGGTCGTCCGATCGCCTGTGTCACCCTCTTTCCCTATCACGTCGATGCACTCCGAGACACCGACACTAAGCGGGCTGAAGATTTTCGAGCAGTCGTTCGACAAACGGTCGAGAGAGCCCCCAACAACGTGATGCTGATTGACGGTCCAGACGTTGCGGACGTAACTGGACTGACCACCGATCTGCTTCACCCCGGTGACGCCGGGATGAGGTCGATCGCGAGCGGAATCGCAGCGAAATTAGCAACAGCGTCAGGGAGCCGAGAACCGCGAACCCCCTGACCGAATAGTAGCCAGTCACCTAGTTATCATCGACTGCTGGTGATGACAGAGAGAGGGCACCAGAATTGACCATGGACTCCAGTGGATTGTCCGTAACGTCAAGCGGAAGATCGACGCGGCCACGGCGGCGGACGGATTCGTAGCCTGCAAACAGTATCTCAGCCGTAGTCAGGCCGGTTCGCGCGCTGATACACGGTTCTTCCCCGCTCTCTACCCCGTCGACGACTGCGTTGACCGCTCGGTCGTGAAACTGTGATCCGTAGCGGTCGTCGGCTTCGTCGTTCGTTGCGTGCATTGTCTCACCGTTCACGTCAACCGCTCGTCGATCCCCATTATAGTCGAGTTCAAGCATTGGCCCGTCCGTCTTGTCGATGCGGATAGTGCCTCCTGTCCCTCGGAGTACCATCGCGGCGTCGATGAAATCACCGCCTTCACCGGTCGAGACGACACCGTAGACGCCGTTCTCGTACCGCCACTGCGCCCACATCTGATTTTCCTGGTGCGCACCAAACCGAAGATCCTCCTCACGGTAATCGAGTCCGGCGAGTACCCATTCGGCAGCCCGGTCGTCGTTATACATTCCGGCGAGGTCGACCGTGTGAGCGCCGGTATCGAAGAAGTCGCCCCATCCGATCTCGATTCTCCGGAGTGAACCGATCTTTCCGTCGTCGAGCAGCCGTTTGGCTTCGGTGAATAGTCGTCCGAACCGACGCTGGCGGTTCAGCGTCAGCTGTACGTCGTGACGCCAACACTCTTGAGCCATCTGTCGGGCGTCCGCCCACACGTTCGCCATGGGCTTTTCACAGTGGATAGCGTCGACGACGCCGCTTTTGGCACATTCCACGACGATGTCTCTGTGTATCGCCGGCGGAACTGCGACGCTCACGATATCCGGTTTGAGCGCCGAAAGCATCTCTTCATACTCCTCGAAGGCGTTCTCGGCCGGCAATCCGAACGTGTCGGCGAACGCGAGACGGTTCTCTTCGACGATGTCCGCGCAACCAACGAGTTCACAACGGGTGTCGGATTCGAACGCTTCGCCGTGTCGATAGCCCATCGCAAACCCATCCACGGTCGGGTTGTTCGGGTCGGGACCCGTTCCGATAACTGCGACTGTGTAACTACTCATGTACGTCACTCATTGGTGGAACACCCCATAGTATATGTATTTCCCTCCTGTTTCGCGTTTTGAGTCTCGGCGAACGGATCACCGACCGGTTATCATCCGTTTAGCAGGGTAATCCGCTACCGGTATTATTATCCACCACGTAGACAATGGTCTATCCGTAATGCCAGACGTGGCCACCCTTAAAGACGAGTATCTCTCATCACTTGAGCAAACGCTGACGAACAACGTCCTCGATTTTTGGTTTCCTCGCAGCATCGACGAGGAACACGGGGGTTTTATAACTAGTTACGATGAGGACGGTGAATTCGCAGGAAACAGCAACAAGCAAGTTGTCACACAGGCACGCATGGTCTGGTTGACAGCGCGGCTCGCCCGCGAAGGGTACGGCGACGAGTATCACGAAATCGCCGACCACGGATTTGCGTTTCTGATCGATGAGATGTGGGACGAAGCCGATGGCGGCTTCGTATGGGAAGTCCAACGCGACGGAACGACGACCAAACCAAACAAACACTTGTACGGACAGTCGTTCGGCCTCTACGCGCTCTCCGAATACTACCGCGCAACCGGGAGCGACGAGGCGGCGGAGTACGCACATGAACTCGTCGATCTGATGGACGAACACGCCAAAGACGACGAACACGGAGGGTATGTTGAGTACTTCACGCCCCACTGGGAGCCTATTACGGAGGGTCAAACGTACCTCGAAAACATCGAACCGGACTGGTCACCCAAAGAGTCGGGCGACAGCGTCCTCGATCCAACGCTGAAACTGATGAACACGCACCTCCACCTCATGGAGGCATTTACGACCTATTATGAGGCGTTCGACACTAGTCGCGGGCGCGATCGCTTGCACGAACTGCTCGACATCCTCACCAACACGGTCTACCGGAAGAAGCGCGGTTTCTGTACGGACAAGTACGATCCAGATTGGTCCCCGAAACTCGACGATGAGGAGTTCCAGGTCGTTTCGTATGGACATGATCTAGAGAACGTCTGGCTCGTCATGGAGGCTACTTCCGCGCTCGGTCTCCCACAGAACCTGTACCGCGAGTTCTTCGAGACGCTATGGGACTACTCGCTCGAATACGGATATGACGAGGATCGCGGTGGATTCTACTTCTACGGTGGCTTTGACGAACCAGCGAGCTTTCGCGTCAAAGCCTGGTGGGTGCAGGCCGAGTGCATGACTAGTGCCCTACGAACCTACGAGTGTACTGGCGATGATCGGTATCTCGATGTCTTTGCCGACACATGGGAGTTCCTTGATGAGTATCAGATCGACCGCAAAGATGGCGAGTGGCATTCTGGCGTTGACGACGATCTCGATCCTGTCGGCCGCAAAGGCGCAGTCTACAAGGCGGCGTACCACAACGGCCGTGCGCTGCTCGAGTGTATTGCGACACTAAAACGCCTCTGAAGGAAGAGTCGATTGTGAGTTTCAGTTGCAGGAAACAGGTCGAAGTCGATTACGAGAAAACGTGGGCATGTGCCGCGATTGTAACGAGATCGGAGCTCCCTGATCGAAATCAGCTTGTTCAGTAGCCACGAGACAGGCTTCGCGGTGTTGATGAGAGTGTGACTCTCGTGCAACCCATCAGAATCCGAACGCATTAGGAGGATAGCATTCTTCCAACGGCTCGATGAAAACCACGAGATCCAATAGAGTGATTCCTCATCATTCTGGCGTCTATTTCATCTCCTTTGCCCCCGTCAGATGTTAGTACAAGCACGATCGACTGAATCAAGTGTTAGCACCAAACACCGACCGAAGAGATGCTGACTAAGCAGTTCCCACATCAACGAATTATTGTATGAATCCTTACCCTAGTCTTAAGTAATTAGATGTTATTGGTGATTTCGAGTGGTTACAAACACTCAAATGAAGTGATGAAAGCATGAACGAGGAAGACATAGAGGATGCTAACAATAGAGTAAAGCAAGTTGATGACAATAACTCAATTCTACCACCGATAACACGACGGTCCACGATGAAAGGGGCAGCAGCAACTGGAGCGAGTAGTTTTTTCGCGAGTTCAATGGCTACAGCCGCTGACAACACCAATCAAAGCGAGAGTTCAGACAGGACCTTGGTGGATACTCCCCCGATGGGATGGAACAGTTGGAACACGTTCTACTGTGATATTGATGCGGGATTGATCAAAGACACCGCTGATGCGATGGTTGAAAATGGGATGAAAGAAGTGGGCTACGAGTATATATGTATTGACGATTGCTGGATGGCATCCGAACGCGACGTGAATGGTAATCTTCAGCCGGATCCTGAGACATTTCCGAATGGAATCGATGCTGTGGCTGATTACGTTCACAAGAGGGGACTAAAGCTCGGGATCTATCAGTCAGCAGGGACGACAACCTGTGAAGGTCTTCCCGGCAGCCTCGGTTACGAAGAAAAGGATGCACAGTCGTTCGCTGACTGGGGAGTTGATTACCTTAAATACGATAATTGCGGAGAACATTATGGTCTATCGGCGATTGAGCGCTATACGCGAATGCACAAGGCGCTTGAAGCCACCGATCGGGATATCCTTCTCAGTATCTGTGAATGGGGAGATAACGATCCTTGGATGTGGGCCCCAGAGGCAGGTGGCAACCTTTGGCGAACAACTGGTGATATTAAACCGCTCTGGAGCGCCAAGGAGAATCTATGGGGAAACGGCATTATCGACATCATTGATCAGAACGAACCGCTTGCTGAGTACGCTGGTCCCGGTCACTGGAATGATCCAGATATGCTTGTGGTCGGCGTAGATCTTCCAGAGTATCCAAACCTAACCGAAGCGGAGGACCGAACACACTTTGGCATGTGGGCGATGATGGCTGCGCCGCTCATAGCTGGTAATGACATTCGAAATATGTCTGAGGAAACTCGCAATATCCTAACTAATTATGAACTGATCGAAATCAACCAAGATCCAGCAGGTAATCAAGCCATCCGAATTCAACGGACCACTGGTCAGGATGGTCTGTCGCGCTCAGTCTGGGCGAAAAAACTCGCAAACGGTGATCGAGCAGTAGGATTATTGAATCGTAGTGACAGGAGAACAACAATCACGACCAGTGCTCAAGAGGTCGGACTTGATGAAGCGTCATGCTACGTTGCTCGCAATCTCTGGAACGGCACTAACTGGCAGACTGCGGGTCTAATTGGTGCAACGGCACTGTCTAGTTGAGTCAGTTTGAGAAGTGAGCAGGTCGTTGAGTTTCTTGTCCAAAGATGCTCGCAGACCTGCTCAACGAGAGCTANGGCACTGTCTAGTTGAGTCAGTTTGAGAAGTGAGCAGGTCGTTGAGTTTCTTGTCCAAAGATGCTCGCAGACCTGCTCAACGAGAGCTATGCGGCGGATTTAGAAGAATCTTGGGAGAACGAGCGGACGGCGACGCCCGTCAGGGCGTTCGCCGTCCGCCTCCACGAAACAGGTTGTTCGCTTCGAGAGACAACAACGATTTTAGCTGAATTAGGCGTTGAACGCTCACATGGAGCGGTCTGGAATTGGGTACATCGGCTGGCTGACAGCGGGTGCGACCCGCCGACGGCGAAGCCGTCAAGGGTCGCGGTTGACGAGACCGCTGTCAAAATCAACGGCGAGTGGTCTTGGCTATATGCTGCAATAGACACCGAGACGAAGCTGATTCTCGATGTCGCGTTGTTTGGTCGGCATGGCACCGATCCGGCAGCTGCGTTTCTGCATCGACTCGACGAGAAATACGATCTCTCCGACACCGTATTTCTCGTCGATCAGTTCGGGTATCGGACTGCCCTTGCTCGGTTAGGATTGAGCGGTCGGGTCAACTACACCGAGCGAAACCTCATCGAAAAGTGGTTTCACACTCTCAAAATGCGGATCGACCGCTTCCACAACTCGTGGGTGGGCAGTCGGTCGAGCGCACGCGAATGGTTTGAACAATTCATGCACTACTACAATCGCCAGAGACCGCATCAAGCTCTCGACGGAAAGACGCCGATCGAGGAGGTGCAGAACTAGACAGTGCCGNAATTCATGCACTACTACAATCGCCAGAGACCGCATCAAGCTCTCGACGGAAAGACGCCGATCGAGGAGGTGCAGAACTAGACAGTGCCGGTGCAACGGTTCCACCACATGGTCTCGCAGTATTCCGTGTCAGTGGTGGCAGCTCGGATAATAACAAACCACTCTCAATATTGTCACTTAGTGCGGATGAGGTGACCGTTGCGCCAGGTGAGTCTCTCTCCCAAACAGTTCGATTCACTAATTATTCACCGATAGCTGTCAATAATGTACGTATTGTCTTTAATTTGCCGGATGAATGGAAATCCGAATCTACCTCAACAACATTCAACGATATTGCAGCCGGGCCAGCAGGTTTGGGTGCATCTGATTCTCAAAACGATGCCAAAACTGAGTGGATGGTCCGTCCTCCAAGAGATGTAATGCCCCAGGAATACGAACTTGGGGTCACCGCAGAATACGCAGATAGAATGTCTATTGAGGAATCATTCACTGTAAACATCGAATATCAATCATAAGTGACTATGTGAATCGATCAAGCTTGTAGTAACCAACAGACTAGTTCATATCACCTGAAGTATAACTAGCAAGAAGTTAGTTATCATGTTGGGAAACGCACCGAATTTTATCAAGTCCTCTTTGTCAAGACCCTTGCATTCGGCACTGGTGAATCACCATGCTGCGTCGAGTTTGGATGTCATTGTGAAAACGATCAACCGCCTCATTATCACCGAATCCGTCGAGGTTATAGTCGGAATTTTCCAGAGTAACATTTTGACCGGCGTAGTTCCTCACCGAAGGTTGCCGCAGCCTAGTGATTCGCCAGACCCCTGTATTTTCATCCATGAGATATTATGAGTCAATTAATTTCACAGTGGGAATATGATCAGCATTCCTCTCGGATGCTTATATTATGGGGTTGAGCCCTATCTCGACCTTGCCGAGACAGTCCCCAGCGACACATCCAACAATATCGATGAAACCCGTTGTACTGTATTTGAGCTCTACATCCAGAACCCATTCTGAGCTGGATGGGTAGTATTCACCAGTTCTTGTTTGATTCAGCAAGACTTCAACGAGCCCAACACTTTATCACTCACTCGAGCAACCGTGCAATTTATGTTAGCATCCTCTAGGGAGACGACAGCTTACGCAAAACGTACGATTCGAGATCCGGTGTTCCAGTTTCGAATGCATCGACAACGAGAAGCTTTCAGTGTACTCGTTCGTCGTAATATCGGTATTACTGGTACTGGTCGGGGGCTTACGTTGGTGTTTTCGCTGACGATTGACTGTTTATCGACGGGTACGCCCGATAGCCATCAAAACCGCAAGCCGGCGGCGATGATTACATATCAACCTTCAGTTTGAACCCGATACCGACCGTCTTTCTAGCCACATGAGCGGGGAATCCGACACTCACAATAGTATCGAACCACCCGAGCTTACCGCCGATTTAATCCATCGCATCGACGATCCGCGGTTTACCAGCGAAAACGTGGCGATTGTGACTGGCGCAGCGTCGGGGATCGGTCGTGCGACGGCGCTCGTCTTGGCGGCAAATGGCTTGACGACGATCGCAACCGATGTTGACGAGAGTGGTCTCCACGAGACGGCCGAAAAAGCGGACGGCCTCGCAGTCGAGGGCGACCTCGAGACGGTCGCCTGTGATCTGACTGACGATACCGAGATCGAGGCACTCGTCGAGACGGCCGCCGATGCGGGACAGCTTCGGTACGTCGCGAATATCGCTGGCATACAGCACATCTCGCCGATCGCGTCGTTCCCGATGGAGACGTTCGACTCGCTCTACCAGGTGATGCTCCGTGCACCGATGTATCTCACGAAACTGGCGCTTCCACACATCCGCGAGGCCGAAGATAGCGTCGGTGCCATCGCCAACATGGCGTCTGTCCACGGTCACTACGTGACCCGCGATAAGGTCGCCTACAACACGATGAAATTCGGCCTTCGAGGACTTACTAGGTCGACTGCGGCTGAAGGTGACGGAGATATCCGCGCGTTCACGGTCAGCACGGGCTACGTCAAGACACCGCTCGTACTGGACCAGATTGTGGATACGGCCGAAGAACGCGGGATTACCGAGCGAGAGGTCGTCGAGGACGTGATGCTCGGGCAGGCGCGGGCCGCCGAGATGATGGAACCGGTCGAGGCGGGCAACCTGTTCGCTTTCGGGCTCTCACGCCACGGCAAACACCTTAACGGCGGTGACTTGCTCTGGGACGGCGGTTTCGTGAACACGTACGAGTGATGCACACATGGACTATACAACTCGGCTATCACGGTGCGAAGTGGAACGGGAGAATCGAAGCTGCGGGTCGACCGTTGAGGGGGCAAGCGCATGTTAGACGGCGAGTTCAACGTGGAGGGAGTAACCTCGGAACTGATGCTCGCAAGCGGCGTTCTATGGGCTGCCGTGCTCGGACTCGGGCTGGCCGGCTATTGGTTCGTCGCCCTGCTGGTCTCGGTGTTTCTCTTTCATCCGTGGTTCATCATCGGCGCGAGTTCAAACGGGACGATTTCGACGAAGTTGCTCGTCTATCCCCTCGGAATATGGACTGTCCTCCAGCTATCGGCGTTCGTCCTGACCGAGTACTACTCGAACGCGTTCGCAGGCGGCTCACCGGCGTTTCTGGTCACCGGCATGCATCCGTCCTTCGCCGCCGTCTACTGGCTCTACTGGGTCGGTGGGTTCATGACGATCACCCTCGGCTACGGGATTTACTTTCGCAAACACTTCCTGCCGGAAGGGGAGTGGGACCGGTTCCTCGAGGAAGTCGAACGGGTGAACGCGGAGAGCGAGAGACGGGAAGCCGACGAGGCTGTGGAGGTGCGTAATCGATGATCGATTTGCTCGTCCCCGGCTTCGTCGCGTTGTTTATCCTCTCGGTGTTCGCCGTCGGTCTCTACAGCAAGCGCCTGATCGACTCCTCCGACGAGTTTTATGGCGCGACGAAGATGTTCGGTGCGGCGGTCATCACCCTGGCGAGTATGTCCGGGGTTATGAGCGCCTTCGGATTTATCGGCGGTCCGGGGCTCGTCTACCAGATGGGGACGTCCTCGCTGTGGATGACCTTCGCCAGCGGCCTCGGGTTCGCAATGGCCTACTGGATCGTCGGGAAGCGCGTCCGCGGGATGGCCGATATCGCCGACATCGGCACGCTCGGGGACATCGCCGACGAGCGATTCAACAGCGGCGCGATCCGCGGGATACTCGCAGTGATTCTCTTTATCGCGTGTTGGGCGTACCTCGCCTCGCAGGTCGCTGGCGGCGGCTACGTCCTCTCGGTGATCCTCGGTATCCCGATGGAAACCGCCGTCTGGCTCGTGTTCGGCCTGATCATCGTCTACGTTGCCGTCGGTGGCATGGCGTCGGCCCAGCTTGCGGGCGCGTACACGGGCGCGGTGATGCTCGTGGGCGTCGTCGGCGTCGTCGTCGGGTTCTTCCAGATCGCCGGCGGGATGGAAAACACGACGATGACTGTCGTCGAGGCCGGCGAACTCACCGGCGCAGATGTGACGAAGGCGTTTGCTCCCCAGATGCTTGACGGCTGGGGACTCGCTGAAGAGTCTGCACCTGGCCTGCTGTTAATCTGGCCGGTCGTCTTCAGTATCGGCGTCATGGGACAGCCACAGGTCCTCCAACGAATGTTCTCGATCGACGATCCGAAGGGGCTGCGAACCGTCGGCCTCGTCAGCGGTGTCACCTATGCTGTGGGGAGCATCCTCTGGTTGCTCATCGGCTTCGTTGCACTTTACCTGGTTGCGTCCGGAAGCGTCGAACCGCTCACAGACCCCGACATGGCCGCCTTCGAGTTCGTCGATCGGTTGCACATTGTCTTACAGATGGTCATTTACGCGGGGCTGGTCGCTGCGATCATGTCCACCGCGGCGTTTTTCCTCTCGGTCGCCTCCGGCGCGATCGCCCGTGACTTCGTGCGGGCGATGAGCTGGGAGGTTTCCGAACAGCGGGAAACGTGGTTGGGACGGTCGGCGGTCCTCGTCGTCGGCATCGGTTCGGTGATCTTCGGCCTGTACGGCGGCCACCTTGTCGCGATCCTCGGAACATTCGGCTGGGGCACGTTCGTTAGCGGGACGATCCCTGCTGTGGTCGTCGGGCTGCTCTGGAAAGGCGCGAGTAGAGAGGGAGTCACTGCTGGACTTGCCGCGTCGCTCTTCCTCAACGTCACGCTGCTGGCTGCGACACAGCTCGGGTACGCGTTCCCGATCGGGATGGACTTTTACTTCATCGCAATCTCCGTTTCGATCGCCGTGACGATCTTCGTCTCGTATCTGACCGAAGGGGCCAGCGGCGAGAACGTCCCAGAACACGTTAAACCGATCTTCAAACTCTAACGGAGGTGAGAGATATGGAACTCTGGCTCGTTGGCTTCGTCGCGATGATGGTGATCAACCTGATCGTTCTCTTCTTGAAAATATAGGCGGGCCCCGCTGACTTCTGCATGAAGAGTTCGATGGGAACGATCCGATCACTCCTCGGAGCATCTACGGGTTTCTACTGCTCCTGAGCGGTCGACACGTCACCCTTTAATCCCATCGTTCGTCCTCTAACTCCATTTGGGCTTCGACGTCGTTCATCACGCGAACAACCCGGCGGAGGACCTTTCGTTGGCTCCGACGAAGGTTCTTCGAGGCACCCATCTTCGAGATGTCGAACTCCCCAGCCACGTCGTCTAGGGTCGCTCCCCGCGGCGTCGAAAAATAGCCCTTCTCGACTGCAGCCTCGAGCGTATCGCGCTCCCTGTCCGTCAGATTCTGGAGCGCCCGAAGCATCGAACCGACGGATTCGACGTTCTGAAGGATATCGAAGAAGTCATCGATGTGGATCGAATCGTTACCCTTGATCGTGAACTCGTTCGAAGCATCGAGTTCTGAGAGCGCGTCTTCTGCCGACTTCGATCTATCGAAGCCGACGTTCCAGATCTCACTGCCATTTCGAATCACGAACGGGCCGGTCACGTAACCGGCGTTCTCACGGATCGTTTGCATGGCGTCAGTTTCACCGATCCGCGAGCGGACGAGCGCCGTATTCTGTTTCCGAGACAGGAGTTCGTACCCCCGAAGCATCTCGTAGCCGTTGAGCGTCTCGAGTGCGCCGTGTAACTCTTCCGGGCTCTCCCCGACCACGAGCAACCGTGTCTCGAGCGTCCGATCCGCCTGGTTGAAATCCCAGTGTTGGGTGTGAAAGGCGACATCGTGTTCTCGAGTGGTCCGAATGTACGGACAATCGTACTGGACCATGTCAAGCTTTAGCGCATTCATCTTGCAGAACTCTTGTATTCCAGTCGTATAGCGTTTTGTGAACTATCCGACCTACTCACTCGATTGCGCTCGCGAGCAGTACTTGTCGGTGGCCGATTCGACCAGTCGGACGTACGAGTTAGGTTAACTAATCAGCCTAATTAATCAGGCTAACTAATCAACGTACTCTACAGTTTTTCAACGGCGCTCTTGTGTAGCACTTTGTTGATTTCACAGCGTAGCTTTGACAGCGTTTTTGAGAGCTTCTCTCCCTGGTTTCCGTAGTAACTTTCGTCGAAGTTGGAACACTCAGAGATACTGTGTGAGCCTGTCTTTTGAGATGCCTCGATGAGGCGAGAGCCACGGTCGCAGCAGCGATCCGTGGCTCTCGCAGGTGTTGACGTGAACGTCTTCGTCGGCGTATTCGCCGTCGCCATGGACGACGTATTCGCGGTCGAATGCGTCGTCCTCGGCCAGCGGATCGTAGGCACAAAATCCGTCCGTGTAGATGGTTAGTGGCTCCTTCTCGCAAACCGCGAGAAGGAGCCGAATCGTCGATTCATCGACGGATTTCGCTGGGATCGCGTACCGATTGCCGGTACCACGATCGACGATCGTGAACACTGGCGGTTTGTCTTGGTCGTACAATCCTCGCCCACGCGTGGACAGGCCACGCAAGCGCGACTCTTGGTCGCGCTCGCGGCCTTTCAACCCTGCAGAAACGTAGACCTCGTCGATTTCGACCGGCCTGACGAGGTCAAGTGACGGTGCGTCGAGCGCCTTTGTGAAGCGCTCGACGCGCTGGGAGATCGTTTTGTACTGACCATCGATCTCTAGCTGAAGTTGGCGAAAACTCGTGTTAAACCGGAGAAACGCATAAATCGAGAACAGCCACTTCCTGAGCACAACCTTCGAATGGGCAAAAATCGTGCCGGTCTTATCGTTGGACGTGCGGTCACAATTCTTACATAGATAGCGCTGAAAGTACCCATAGCTGCCGTTCTGACCTGACGGTCAAGAACGGCAGCGAGGGCAAGTAACACCGTTACGCCAGCGAACCTGCTGTAACAGGTCCGCTGCGACCGATTCCGACCCAAACATATCTAGCGGAATCATGCCTAACGGACACCGCTGATGCGGTGTCCTTGCTCTCTTCGATTCCACAGTGACAGCTGAGCAGTATCAACAATCTCCTACAGAAGAGCGTTTACGGATTGACTGCCACGTCGAAAGACCCCCATCCTATTTAGAGATCTATGTATCTCTATCTCAAGATATATAGATAATAGCAAACTTCAAACCGATATCAGCCAACGACCGATCTGTATGTCGGAGATGGCTACAGAGAATACGAGCTGGTTCAGCTTTGGTCAACGGGATATGACGGTGTTCATTTTCGTCATGTCCCTCAGTGGACTACAATACGCAATAACAGAGGTATTACCCGAATTCGACGTCGGACCGTTGGAACTAGGTGTTGGTGATTTCATCTTTATACCGATCGTGCTGGTGTTGCTGTTTCGAACCTTCTGGGCTGCACTGGCGGTTCCGATGGGGGAAGTTGTCTTCGAAGACATTCTGTTGGGCGACTTCAACGGGCTCGGAGTAATGGAAGATTTGCTTCTCGTTTCGACATGTTTCTTTTTCGCGGCACTGCTGTTCCAAGACCCGAAAAACCGCCGTCAACTCGCTGCAGTCGTTCTCATTGCTGAGGGTCTCAACGAGTTCATCGCCATGTTCGTCGATATCGGAAAGGTGTACATCGGCGTTGAAGAACTAGAAGCAGTGCCGGGACTCCCCGAGAGCATACTCGTTCTCGAGGGTGTCGACTTTATCACGCAGATGGTGATTACGGGAATCATCTTTGGGGTTATTCCGGCACTCTATCTCTATCCAAAACTCCACGGAAAGATTGAGCCGCTGATGGGGATGGAACCATACAATGGGACGCGGGGTGCGTCCATGTTACGTGGCTTCTCGTGGAAGGCAGCGCTGTCAGTACTGATTGCGTTCCCCCTTGCGTTCGGATTCGCGGCGGCTGAGGAATCCGGCTTCGGGCTGAACATCGTGTGGGAACCTGAATTCCTAGACGCGTACGGTGAGACGTTTATTGCGGCCCCAATCATTGTGGCCGCTCTCGTCGCGGTCGTCCTCTGGCAGCGTGCAAAACATTCCACGTAAACAGGTGTGAAAATGGCAAATACAGCTATCGACGTGTCGGATGTCACCTTCCGATATCCAGGGGTTGACGATCCGATATTAGAGAATGCGGATTTGCGTATCGAGCGTGGCGAGTTTATCGCTATCCTGGGAGGAAACGGGAGCGGGAAGACAACGCTGTGTAAAACGTTCAATGGACTCGTTCCGAACTTCTTCGAGGGCGATTTCGACGGTCGAGTACGTGTCGCCGGGCAGAATACCCGTGATGCGTCCGTTGCAGACCTCTCCCGTGATGTCGGCTACGTGTTTCAGGAGTTCGAAAATCAGCTCGTAACGCCGACCGTCTACGACGAAATGACATTCGGACCGGTCAATTACGGGCAAGACGATTACCGCGAACGGGCACTCAACACGCTCTCTCAGTTAGACATCGAAACGGTCGATGGCCGGTTCATATGGGAGTTGAGCGGTGGTCAGCAGCACCTGGTTGCCCTCGGTGCAGCATTGACGATGGATCCGGACATCCTCGTTGTCGACGAACCGGCAGCACAACTTGATCCCGTTCGTGCACACAAAACGTACGAACGGTTACAGACGCTAAACGAGAACGGAATAACGATCGTGACGATCGAGCACCATACCGAATTCATCGCCGAGTACTGCGATACCGTCGCACTGGTTGCTGACGGCACCGTCAAATGGAAGCGACCGACTCACGAGGGACTCAATCGAATCGAAGAGCTACGAGAGCACCGTATTCAACCACCCCAAGTAACTCAAGTTGCCCGAAAGATCGAGAAGGGAGGGAGTTTACCGACGACATACGCCGATGCGATCAATCGGTACCGATCGTTCGAGCACGAAACAGGTCAAATAGACGACCACGAAATTGCTCGAGAGCAATCGAGAGATGAGCCAATCATCTCTTTCCGGCACGTCGATCACGGGTATACGACGCTTCGCGATGGAGATGTGCAAGTACTCGAAGACTTTTCGTTGGACCTCTTTCCAGACGAACGGATCGCTCTCGTCGGTGCGAATGGTGCCGGGAAATCGACGTTGTTACGGTTGATTACCGGTATCGAGAAGCCCAATGCTGGGCGCATAACTATCAACGAAACCGACACCGAGGATGTCCTTCCGGAAAAACTGGCAGCAGACATCACCTACGTCGATCAGAATCCGGAGGACATGTTCATTCAGGACTCGGTCCGAGGAGACATTTCCTATTATTTACGAGAACGTGACGCAGCGGACGTCGAGGAACGGGTTGATGAGGTGATCGAGTTTCTGGATCTCGAACAGCTACAGGACCGTGACGGCCGATTACTGAGTGTTGGCGAACAGCGTCGCGCATCGCTCGGGATCGGGCTAGCGACAGATCCATCGATCGTGTTGTTCGACGAACCGACCGGGAGTCTCGATCTAGCAAGTCGCCGTGAAGTCGAACAGACGATAAACCGCGCTGAAAACCGCGTAGAGACGGTTATCATTGCCACACACGACCTCGAACTGGTCGCCGAATGGGCGACGCGGGTGATCGTTTTGAACGATGGTGCCGTCGAAACGGACGGGACGCTGAGAGATGTATTTCCCAACCTCGACCTTCTCGAACGGTGTAATCTGCGGGCACCGCAAGTCGTTCGACTGAGCGACGATCTCGATATCTCACCGCCTGCGATGACCGTCTCTGAGTTGGCCGATAGACTCTCCAGGCGCTCACCGGAACTCAAGGGGGTCAACTAATGAGCTACCAAGAAGAGTTCCGTAATGCACTGTCGATCGAGTCGTTGAAGCAGGATTTGCTCCGCACTGCGTACGACAACGAGGGAACGATCTTCAATCGGCTCGATCCTCGCGTGCTACTCACGTGGTACGCCGCATTCCTCGTCATTCCATGGTTGTTTTACGATATGCGGATTCTCGGTGGACTGCTCACATTTGTTTCCGTCCTCGCGGTAGTGTCCCGGGTCAGCAAGTACCTCATCGCGCTACTTGCGTTCGGCGTCATCACGAACGTACTCTTGTATGCGTTCGTAACAGTGCTGATGGGCGGGAGTTTCGTACAGAGTGCGATGGCGCTGGTCCCATACACGACGAAACTGACGATCATCTCGGTGACGTCAATTGCCGTGTTCTCCGGGATGTCTCCGAAGAACATCAGCCGCGCATTCATGAGCATTGGTATTCCACGCCAGTTCACGTTCGCGATCAGTTACGGATACCGGATGTTGCCTGTTCTCATCGAGGAGTACCACGAGACGGTGAACGTCTACCGGCTTCGAAGCCGTGCACCGGAATCTCCCGGGCGTTTCAAATGGCGATATTACGTGTACCTGATCCGACTCTCGATTAGGGCGTTCTATCCGATGATCTTCGACGTTGCAAAACGAAGTCGCGTGACGGTCGAAGCACTCGAAACGAGAGGATTCTCTCATTCGTTAGAGAACGATAAAAGCCGTGAGTTGCAGTTAGGTGACCTTCGCGTCGGCCAGTTTGACGTTCTCTTCATGGGTGGCTCATTGATCGTCATTGTAGGTATTATTCTTCCGTTCGTGTAGTCGTTCGTCATATTTTGTCAATTCAATTGCTTCCAGTAGAATCGGAACGCAGACACCAGAAATCGAACATAATACATGAGAACTGCATTCGACGAATTCCTAACGACAGCGAAGACAGCAGCGACGGAGGCAAGTACGCTACTCCGAGCGAACTTTCAGTCCACCTACGACATTACGCAGAAACAGGAGGGGACGCTAGTAACGGAGGTTGACCTCCGTGCCGAGCAAACGATTCGTTCGATTATCATGGAGGCCCACCCGGAGCACGCGATTATTAGCGAAGAGGCTGAGCGAGATGGATCCGCGCGATTCACGTGGGTCGTCGATCCGCTCGATGGGACCGCAAATTACGTTACCGGTTTCGAACATTATTGCGTGTCAATCGCGTTGCTGGACAAGGGAGAACCGATCGTCGGTGTCGTTGTCCATCCCCAACGCGAGGATACGTACACGGCGGTCGCGGGTGGTGGAACTCGACGGAACGGACGACGAATATCCGTGTCGTCGGTTGACTCACTTCCGGAGAGTACTGTGCTATTCGGAATTTCGCCGCCGATCGTCCATGACAGCCGGCTACGTCGGTTGTATCAGCACCTCTTTCCCCCCGAGCGATCGCAGGGACTTCGCCAACTCGGAGCCGGTGCGTGCGATCTTTCATTTGTTGCGAACGGAACGTTCGAGTGTTTTCTAGACAAGTATACATCACCCTGGGACGTTGCTGCGGGAAGTTTGCTCGTCAAGGAAGCCGGTGGCAAGGTAACCGATTGGAACGGATCGACGGTGAATTTCATGGCCGAGGAGCGGGAAGTCAGCATTATCGCCTCGAACGGACGCGTTCACGGGGAGCTGCGTCAACTCTATCGAAACGAAGCGACGAGCCTCGATACAAACTGAATCGCCGTTTCGGGACGCTACTCAATCACCCTGATTGCTCGAAGAGATAAGTGAGACAGCTTCCTGATGAATTTGCGGATTCGACGCAAGGACCATCTCGCGGTTACTACTGTCCAGTTGCTCAATCCGGGTGACTTTCCCGCCAGCCTCCTCAATGATCTGTATCCCCGCGGCCGTGTCCCATACGCTGAGCACCCGCTCGAAGAAAATGTCGAACTTCCCGTTGGCAACCATTGCAAGCTCAGCAGCGGCGGATCCGAACCGCCTTACCCCTTGAGTCTGGTCAAGCAGTGAACGGAACTGGTTGAAGTTTTGTGACTTGATCGTCGTTGGATCGAACCCCGTAACCACTAATGCATCCGAGAGTGTGGTTGTCTCCGAAACCGAAATAGGGCGACCGTTCAGGTACGCCCCCTGTCCCTCGATAGCTGTAAATAGCTTATCCGAAGGAATATGATAGACGACGCTTACGTCTGCTGTCCCCGCACCCTCGAACGCGATCGACACGGAATAGTGAGGAATACCGTTGAGATAGTTAACCCGTCCGTCCAGCGGATCAACGATCCATCGCGGTTTCGTTGCGAACTCCGGATAGCTTTCCTCTGAAATCACGTTGTGTTCGGGAAAGTGACGCTCGAGTTCGTTTAAAATAGCTTTTTCAGTGGCTAGATCACAGGTTCTATCCGTTTCTTGGCCTGCTACGCGATTGGTGTGATGCTCGTCCCAAAATGCAAGCGCTTCAGCACTGCGACGGGCAGCTAACAGCGCAGCCCAAAGGTGTGGATGCCGATCCATACGGTTTGTGCCCAGTTAACCGCCTATTCGTTTGCTATGTGTGCTATGTGGACCTATATACCACTCCAGTTATTCGGTCTATGTTCTCGCTCAGATTGGATAGAACGGTTGAGTACAGCTAACGGCCCGCCCGTCTCCGTGAACTTCTGCTCGGACGTACGTCCGATCGACGAGTTGATCATTCAGAACCGTTTCTCCGGTTGCAACGACTTCACCATCCGCGATCCATTCTATTCCCACTGCGTCGGGGGCGTCAACGGAAATTGCCTCGTCTGTCACGTCGATTGAGTGTATGAACGGCGCGTGATGATCCCCGTTGTGCTGAACGTAAAACTGGCCCTCAGTCAATGCCTCCCGGACGGCATCCTTTGAATGAGTAGGCAAGAGCAAGACGTTCCGTGACCGGTTGAACCGTTTGCCGTCCCGTGGTCGGGCACGGCCGTGATAGTCATCGCCGGCGAATGCCCAGATCGGTCGATCGGGTCCGAAGTGCATGAGCAATCGATCCCAAAGTGCGCGACTCGGGTATCGGTCGTTCGCATTGAAGATCTCCAGTCCAAGGAGGATATCAGCGGCTTCGAATACCGATACGTATTGTCCGTAATTGGATGCATCGTTATATTTCGAAGGGTGTGGAAGAATCGCTAATCCATCCTGGTCCGCGATACGATCAAGTAGTGTGGTCATTGATGCTTGCTGTCCGTGTCCGATATCCGTGTCTAGTCCAATTACATCGTGAAGCGAACCGTGGTGCAATGCCCGTAATTCGGTACCTGAGAGTGTTATTACACCCAATTCTGCCGGATCGATACCCCACTTCGTCCAAGGCCAACTCGTTTGATCGAGCCGCTCAGGCATCTCTTCATAGGAAACGTCTTTGTACTTCGATCGTTCTACATAGTATTCGTGCTCTGTTAGCGAGAAAACGGTATATCCTATATTTCTATATTTCTTCAATAATGTTCTCGGCGAGGATGCTGGCGAAAGGTTGTTTTTCCCGAGAGCATCGATCGGAATCGTTTCTGCATCGATACCCGGTTCGTGAATGCACGTGTCGTCGCGTATCGTGTTTCTTGGTTCGTGTGTGTGCAACTGTGTTAGATGTTGTTCGTAATCATCCCACTCTACTCCATTATACGGGTGGAATTTTTCCATAGATATCCAGAAGGCACCGCTGTTAAAAATGTTCTGAAATAAGATATGAAAATAGTGTCATTTTACAATCATTGGAAATATTGCCCTCATATGGGCTTTAACGTGCCTTTTGCTCAACGGTTACTCAGGGATCCACAATCAGCACGTAATCAATACGGGTTCTGAAAGACCCCCTCTCTCCATAGACAAATAGTGGCGCTAATAGAGATATTATCTTGTACTGGTCGACTGGTATGTAGCAGTGACCGGTGGTTCATTCCAGGTATGCTAAAGATGCCTTGCGAACTCGAACGCAATATCCGACAGGTCCACAGACCTCCGAGGAGTTTGCGGCGTTTCCTCTGCTCGAATTTGAGCAAACCAGTCGATCGAAGACCGACGAGACGGTACGACTCAATCAAACTCGGTCTGTCGCTCACCGACGCTAAAAACCATCCTTGAAACTGCGCTATAACTAACAAATAACCCCCGTCACAAGCGCAATAAAAATATTGTGACCTGATTCTCGTCAGAGTACGCTTACCGACCGCGTCCAGAGTTGCCACCGCCGTTGAAGAACAGTTTAACGTCTTGTTCTTCATCTACAGGGATGTGGACCAGCACTGCGTCTGCGTCAGCATCATAGGCGAAGGATGCAGGGATATCCTTCACCTCATCAGCGTTGACCTCCTCATACTTCGTAGAGGCAGCCTGAACTTTCCGAGGGGCCTCTGAAAGATCGAGGTTTAGCAGGTACGACGAGAGTTCCGAATCGTCGTAGTTCTGCACATCGAGTTCACGTTCAAAGGTGACGACACCGCCGTTGTTCTCCGAGACAGAGAAGTGAGTGACGTTGTACTCCCCGTCTTCGAAGGCGCGAGTCTCGCCGTCGTCCTCGTAGAAG
>NZ_AOIP01000057.1 GCF_000337535.1 Natrialba aegyptia DSM 13077 | reverse complement strand
CTCGCGCGAAGTTGCGCCTTGCTCGACGACCGGTGCGATCATTATGTTGTCGCCGAACATGAATTGGTCAGTGATATCCCGAGTGTCCGAATCGTTCTGGAAGTGGTAGACCAGCGGCTGCTGGATCGGCTTGCCAGTTTTGGCGGATTCTTCGAATTCGTTGTAGAGGTACGGCATCAGTCGGTAGCGCAGTTCAATGTACTTCTTACTGATCTCGACAGCCTCCTCGCCGAATGTCCAGGGATGCTGGTTGCGCATGTCGATCTCTTGGTCGGACTTTCGGTGCGTGTCGGTATGGTTCCGGAAGTACGGGATGAACGCGCCCAGCTCAATCCAGCGCTTGAACAGCTCTGGCGAGGGTCGGCCGGCGAAGCCGCC
>NZ_AOIP01000056.1 GCF_000337535.1 Natrialba aegyptia DSM 13077 | reverse complement strand
GGAACGGCCGTTGGTTGGGCTTGTAGATGTCGTATGCCTTGCGGGATGCACGAGCGTAGTCGAACCCGTACATGTTGTGATACTCTTCGTGTAGCATCGTATCTGCACCAGTGCCGTGGATATTGTCTGCCGGCATCGTCCAGTCATACTTATCATTCTCCTGAAACACCGCTGGTTCGCCCATATCGTTTTTAATCCCGTCAAATCCGGCGTCGAAGAACACGTTGTGCTGGTCGGCCCACCACTCGCGAACCTCGGATCGGGAAAAGTCCGGCCACACTGCATCCGTGGGCTCGTCAGCGACATCCTGGGTCGGCCAGACCGGTCCGTAGAACGTATCGCCGTTGGCGTTCTTGGTCCAATACTCGTTCTCGGTCCCCTCGAGATAGGGACCGTAGGATTCGTCTTTGCCATCGCCATCGATGTCGGCCTCTTCGTCGACTGCGACGCCAGGATCGTTGACCGCGACTGTCTTGAGCTCGGGCACCTCTTTATTGAGCGTGTTAAGTGCCTCTCGGTGTGTCCCTTGAATGGTGAAGACACGATAGTCGTCCATGTAACCGATGTCAAAGTGCATCGCGTCCAGCGGGATTTCCTCTTCGCGATACCGCTGGGGAACCTCGGCAAGTTCCTCTGGACTGTACTCCCACTTACTCTGATGATATGCGATGGCCCACTTTGGTGGGAGGGGGGTTGTCCCTGTGAGGTCCGTGTATCGCTCGAGAACATCACTGATCGCAGGGCCGTACGCGAAGTAGTAGGTTAGTTGGCCACCATCAGCCAAGAAGTAGTAGTAGTCTTCTTCCGCCTGAGAGTTATAGCTCTCTCCAGAGCCGTTCGGGTCGTCAGCCATATGGAAGACCGAATGTGATGGATTATCAAAGAAGAGGCCGTACGCACCTGTGTCCGTTAACCCAACGAAGAAGGGAACCGACGTGTAGACGTAGTCGTTGGTGTTTCCGTAGCCGTACTGATCGGTGTTCCAGTTTTCGATTTTCTTGCCGCGCTGGTCGAGAGTGAGTTCGGGCTGCTCGCCAAAGCCGTAGAAGGACTCGTCCGCGTCGGCTTTCTTATATGCGTATGGTTTTCCATCTTCGTAACCCGACGTTCCTTTGTCAAGATAGTCTTCATTGACGACATTACCCGTTTCGTCGAGAAATTTCACACCGAAGAGATCTTTCGCAACCTCGACAGTGATGGTTTCTGTATCAATCGCAATGGTATTAGCGGTCTCGTCGACGCTGAAATTCGGTGTATCCCACTCTCCACGGCCGTTAGCAATGCCGCGGGACTCGTAGACCTCTTCATCTTCTTCTAGGATCGAAACACGGGCGAAGTCGTCGTTGAACAGGCTAATATAACCGTCGTACTCGCCAAGGTTGAATCTCACTCCTTCTTCGAGGATCTCATACCCCTGGACTGACAATTCCATGAGATTATCCTCATCCAATTCAGGTTCATAATGGATCTTTGAATCATAATGATGTCCCTGGACAGGAACGGAAGCAACGGCACTTCCTGCAAGAAGTGCAGCGGTCGATTTCAACACAGATCGTCGATTAGTACCATGACGGTGTCTTTCAAACATCCGATGAAGTATTTCTTCTCATCTGTAATAATATTTCTGCTAGCCAAACCTACAGTAAATAAATAATGTACATTTTCCATTGTCAGTTATATACTGATGTTATCTATGTGGTTTTACATACTCTCAGTAAATCTCGTGAGTAGGCGAGTGAGGGGGTGGGGTGTATTCGCCATTGTCCCTGGTGTCCGAGCGTTCAATAGACGGCTTTGGTAACCACTAGGCAGCATCAACTTCTGGGGAAGGTCTCCGGTGGCGTGAGAGGCTACTATAGGCTAGTTTAGCCACAATTTCGATGGCATCCATGATAGCAGAACAATAATCGATAGAAATCGTACTAGAGACCACGGGGACGATATAATGGGTCACTGATATGTAGTCAGCACTCAACGCCCCTCAACAGTCGGAGGTCAATCGTACTTTCGAAAGCCCATATCACGGGCCATCTCTCGAAACGACTGCCGACACAGCCAGATATCATACTTGCCGACCAAGCCCTGTTCTCGACCAGTGTCTCTACAGACGCGCTGGTCCCCGGTACGTCCATCCTTGGTGTCGGTACCGTCGTTTGATTCGCTCGTGTCGTTGGTCGTCCCGCTGTCGGTCATGCCAACGCCTCCGCTCTTCGTCTCAGCGACGGATCGATCGTCGTGTCCTCGACGAGTTCCTCGAGAACGGTCGTGGCGTTACAGTCGGCTAACCCGTTGAGGGCGTACCGACGGAACTCCCCGCGGAGGCCGCTCATTCGGACGAGAACTCCGAGGTTCGTTGTCTCGCCCGCTCGGACGAGTGCATCGATTTCGTCGTAGCGTTGCGTTCGTGAAACGTTCTTCTTGACTACTGTTTGGAATGTCATAGACATCGTTCAGTGGGGGTTATCGTGCGTCTTCGAGTGTGCAATACGAGTCTTCGTGGGCCGAGATCCATGCTGTCACCAGCGAGTCTTCCGGCGCGATCGAGTAGATCATACACAGATTCGGCTCCGAGTCCGTCGATTCGACGATCGCGATACACTCCGGCGCTGGATGCTCGACGGCCGGTGGTGATCCCGTTTCAGTCGCGCGGTCGTTCGAGTGCTCGTGTGTCAATCTGCGATTCCGATCTCTTCCTGGCCATCGGGGTCTTCCGGCTCACCGTCCTCGCCCGCTTCGGGCTCCTCGAACGTTGGGAACCGATCGTCGAATGCGTCCCAGTCGGCATCCATCTCCTCGTCGGTGAGCAGACAGATCTCGAGGTGTTCACGGATCGACTCGTGATCCATCTCGGTACCGATCAACACCAGTTGACTGCCGCGGTCTCCCCACTGGTCATCCCACATCTCCTCGAGTTCAGGGTGCGCGTCGAACTGCTCGTCGCGCTCTTCGGGTGGGAGGGCTGCGATCCAGTTCCCGGCGGGTGCGACCCGAATCGACTGTCCAGCGACGTTCAACATGAGCGCCATTTCCTCGCGTCCGGCGAGCCAGAAGTGACCCTTGGATCGGACGACGTTCTCCGGGAACGCATCGAGCAATTCGGCGAACCGCTCGGGGTGGAACGGACGACGTGCCTCGAAGACGAACGAGGTCACGCCGTGTTCTTCCTCGGCGGATTCGTGCGGTTCCTGAAGTTCGCGCATCCAGCCAGCCGATCGGCTCGCTTCCTCGAAGTCGAACCGGTCGGTGTCGATGATCTCGTCGATATCGACCCGACCGTGGGTCGTTCGGATGATCTCAGCGCGGGGCTGAAGAACCTCGACGGTCTCTTCGATCTCGGCGAGCGTCTCCTCGTCGACGAGGTCGCACTTGTTCAACAGGAGGATGTCACAGAACTCCACCTGCTCGACGAGCAGATCGCCGAGGTGTTTCTTGGTTCCGTCGTCGTCAAGAACCTCGTCTGATTGCATCGCCTCGTTGAACTGGTGAGCATCGACGACGGTGACGGTAGTGTCGAGGTGACAGCCCTCGAGCGGTTCGATGCCAGTCTCCTCGTAGAACTCCGTGGGATCGAGATCCGACTGGTCGAACCCGAGCGTCAGCGTCTGTGCAACGGGTAGCGGTTCGGCGACGCCAGTCGACTCTACGACGATTGCGTCGAACTCCCGGTTGCGCGTGAGCCCGCCGATCGCGTCGAGCAGGTCACCGCGAAGTTCACAGCAGATACAGCCGTTCGAGAGTTCGATCAGTTCCTCTTCGTCCGCCGAAATGTCGGAGGATTCGGCGACGAGGTCTGCGTCGACGTTCACTTCCCCCATGTCGTTGACGAGTACGGCGAGGTCTCGGTTATCGCTCTCGCGTAGCACGTGATTGAGCGTGGTTGTCTTGCCGGCACCGAGCGTCCCGGATAGCACTGTGACGGGGATCGTCTGCTCTTTCATCTGTTGCTAACAACTGTACCAAGAGTAATATAAGTTATTATCTCCGACGAAGATGTTATTAACTAGCGGGGAGTGTCTTTGGACATCAACACACCATCTTCCGTATGACGACACGCAACTCAACCCGAAAATTCGGCTGTGTCATCGTCGGTGGCGGAATCCACGGCACGTACCTCGTCCAGCGTCTCCTCGAAGATGCTCCCTTCGACAAATCCACCGTTCGTATCGTCGATCCGCACGACCGGTTGTTGGCGTCGTTCCGCCAGAAGGCACGCGCCTGCAGCATGGAGTTTCTCCGATCGACGTTCGTACACCACGTCGGAACCGAACCGTTCGGTCTCGAAAGTTTCGCCGAAGCGAACAATCGAGAGGACGAACTCGTTCCGACGGTCGACTACCCGCCGCGGCCGTCGCTCGACCTCTTTCTGGACTATTCGGAGTACGTAATTGATCGAAAGGAACTCGGCTCGCTGCATCGTCAGGCCGCCGTCAACGCAATTCGCGAACTCCCCGGCGAGACGGGGCTTCGGCTCGAGACGACCGTGGGACCGATCGATACCGAATACTGCATCTTGGCGATCGGTCACGGCGGTCGGTACCGCTGGCCCGACTGGACGGCAGGCCTCGACGGTATCGAACACGTCTGGGAGGGATTCGATCCAGACGCGTCAGTCGATCGAACCGTCGTCGTCGGCGGCGGGATTACGGCAGCACAACTCACGTGTGAGTTGAGCGAGACGCAGTCGGTGGCCCTGCTCTCGCGACACCCGCTCGAGTGGGAGGTCTCCGAGGCGGACCCGCCGTGGATCAACTGGTCGCACATCGAACGAAACCTCCACGTCCACCCGCCCGGGTCGAGCGAGCGATTCGATATGATCTCAGAGGCTCGATACGACGCGACGATTCCGCCGTATCTCTACGACGAGTTCGAGAACCGAACCGACGATGGCGTGGTTACGCTCGCACAGGGAGCGGTCGACTCGGCGACGGTCGAAGACGAGTCGGTTCGGCTTTCCCTCGACCACGGGTTACAACTCCTGGGCGATCGGGTCGTCCTCGCGACCGGATTCGAACCGGTGTTCGATCACCCATTCGTCGATCGAATCGCGGACGAACTCGAACTGGCCCGAGGGTATCGAGGAATGCCCGTCCTTGACGACAACACGCTAGCCTGGCAGCGCGGTGACGGGCGGTTCGTTCCGTTGTATGTCTCCGGGGCGCTTGCGCTCGGTACGGTCGGACCGTACGCACCCAACGTTCCGGGGGCCAGGCGGGCCGGGGATCGGATCACGGCCACCATTACACAGCGCCGCTCCGGAGAAGACAACACGGGCACGTCGGTACATGGGACGGAAGTGTCCGATTGATCCGGGTCAGCGTGGGAACGAACGGATCGATTTCGTCCACGGCCGAGCGTCCCGTTTTTCGACGTTGGGGTTGGGTTCGAAGAATCCGACGATCAGTTTTCCCGTTTGCCTGAACCGATACGCCAATACTGACTGATCGGCCGAGAAAATCGAATGTTCGACGGTTGTGACGCCATCGACGGCCCGTGGACAACCGACGAACTGCTGTCGACAGTTCCTTCGACAACAACTTTGACAGGGTGTCGAACTTGAAGACCGGTGGTGTACCGACGATAGCGTACATACGCTCAGACACTGTGACGATACATCGGAACTAGTCGAGCAAATCGTTACGGGGAACGAACATTTTCCACGACACTGGGCTTTTTTACAGCGCCGAACTTCGGACTCACAGTTACATCCTCGGCCGTGATATGCCACGTTGTTCGTCCGTGAGTTCGGATTCGAGAAACCCAGCGATCAGCTCTCCTGCGCGTCTAGCACCGATGACGTTACGAGCGAACGGGCCGAGGACCTGCTGTGCAGCGACGCCCGAAACCGCGATCCGCGAGGGTGTCTCGTCCTGCCGCATCCATCGGAGCGTGTCGTCATCTAGAACGGGTGTTCCACGGTAGCCCGTTTGCAGCGCCGATTGCTGACGGAGATGATAGAACAGTTCACCGTCGTACGGCGATCCGAACCCCGTCGCACAGATCAGCTCGTCGAGACAGAACGCGCTGCCATCACGACAGGTGACGACGACCGTTCCGCCAGCTTCCGTCGCAACCGCGATTTCCGATTGTTCGAGTTCGACCTGCTCCCGTTCGAGCGCTTGCTGGAGTCGACGAAACACGTACGGTGGCATTGTTCCGTCGTATCGAGCCTTGGAGACCAGTTCCTCGCGGGCACGTGACGCCGGTGGGTGAACGTGGAGTTTCTCGGTCACACCCGAAAAGTGCATCCAGTCGGTGCTTGCCTCGAGCGTCTCTATGCAAAACGGGCTTCGGGCGAACAGAACCACGTCCCGGCCTGGTAACTGGGCAACCCTCGTGGCGAGCTGTGCGGCGGTGATGCTCCCACCGACGATACCGACGGACGATGTCTCGCCGATCGCGTTGGGATCGAAGGTCGGCTCCCAGACGTGAGTCACGGATGCGTGCTCGTTATTGAACTCCTCCTCGAGACGCTGCAGCAATTGTCCGACGTACGGACTGTTGTCCAAGCTACGGTGGAATCTCTTTCGCTGAGACTGCCTGCTGCTTGTGCAAGCCGGAGTTTGTCTGCAATCTGGCACTCGAGTGGACTGATACGAATCGGGCTGTCACCGAATTCGACGGTGAGTGGGTTCGACAATCCGTTCGAGAGTGAACAATTGCAGGTCGTCACGGTCAGCCGCTTCATCACGAACAGATCGCGTGAACCCGTTCCGCGCAAATAGCGCATACTCGTGCCCTACTTCGCCATTATCAGGCGACCATCGAATCTCATCTGTATGGTCTTCAAGCGAGGCAAGCGCACCGTAATCGAGTGGCGCGGACGTGAACTTACACTCACCCGTTACCATCGTCCCGTCTGCATTGAACCCAACCACATCCACCTCATACTCATTATACCACCAGCGGCCGATATCGGTGAACATCAGATCGGGATAGAGGTCAGGAAGGATGTCCTGACAGCGATTTTCAAACTCCTGGCTCACAAAGTCCGCCAGCTCCGGTTCGATGACCGTCTCGTAGGCGTCAGCACCCAACCGTTCGTAGCGGTCTTCGTTCCCATAGACGAATCGGAACCAAAACCTGAACAACGGGTCGAGAATCCGATACCGTCCTCGGCGTGACTTCGTCTTGTCCTCCGTCACCGGAACCTCACGTTCGACCAGTCGCAGCCGCTCCAGTTTCTGCGTATACGTCGAAATCTGTTTACCATCGATCCCGACTGTTTGTGCAATCTCGTTCGACGTGGTGTTCCCGGCGGCAATCGCTTTCAGGATGGCAAAGTACCGGTTTGGCTCCGTCAGCTCGGTCCGGAGCACGTATTCCGGTTCGTCATGCAGGAATCCCTGCCGTGACAGCAGCGACTGCTGGATGACTGTTCCGAGATCACCATCCAGATCGATGCCGTCCAAATAGTATGGTGTCCCGCCAAACACGCCCCATGCGAATAGAAGTTGTTCGGGGGTATAGCTCTCGGGAAAGAACGTCCGCACGGCAGCAAAATCGAGCTGGCGGAGATCGATCTTCTCAGTGAACCGGCCATATAACGGACTGTTCCCGAGGAGCGTCGCCTCCTCCATCATACTGATCGAGGATCCGACGAGCACGAGCGTCACGCCTGTGTCACGCAACTCCTGATCCCAGAGTCGCTGGATAACCGAGGGAAGGCTCTCGTCGGCGTCAATTAGGTACGGGAATTCGTCCAACACGATGACTGCATCCTGGTCGGCGAGATATCCCAGCAGCGATTCCCACTCGCTCTCGATCCGGTCGATTCCCGGAAACGACTCAGCCGCTACGTCCACGAACGTATCCAGTTGGATCTGCCGGGTTGTTTCAGTCGCTTGGTACAAAACGGCGTCATCGTGGTTTGTTAGTGACTCTCGGACGAGTTCGGTCTTCCCGAGACGGCGACGCCCGAAAATTACGACCATGTCTGCGTCGTCCGACTCATAACACTCTCGAAGCCGACTGAGTTCATCCTCCCGATCCACGAATCGATCCATACACTCTGACTGGCGTCCAGCCAGATAAAACCCTCGAATAACCTAATCCAGAATAGGCTAATTGAGAATTGCCTAATTGGAGATTGTTCTCTGGACATACTTCGGGACAGCAGAAATGGCTCTCTATCGCCACTGGCGACTGCGAGGACGACCGACAGCGGTCAACCACTATCGTGTGTCGCTTCCCGTCGTCTTGCTCGATAGTCCAGTACTTGACTGGCATACTCGGCATCGTCTCGATTGCTCTCTGCAACGGCTTCGAACGATTGGCGCGAAATTTGTTCTGCCACTCATACAAGAGCGTGGGCGGTTGTACAAGATAATTCGTGCGGTGGGAGGAGTAGTTACTCGTGTTTTCGCGATCGAAAACTGTTGCGTCCATTGCTGCGTGACCAGGAGACTTGTATAGCTGCGCCTGTTGGCGCAGCACTCGCTAGACTATCATCTTCATCCTGCCGAACGCTTTCAGTAACGTTGAGTGATCAGGGAGGTCGGCCGTATTGAGGCTGATTTCCCCGAGTATTTGTGACCTTTCGTTCAAGAGATCGAGCGCTTCCCGATAGGACCTCTCCATGATTGAAGAAGAGGCTCTTAACTCCAGTAAGAATGGATTACCAGACCTAACTACGTGAAAATCGATGCGGAGGCTGATCCTTGCCTGTTAGAGCTTAGATAGTGATATCTCCGTCACTGAAGGTGCTATCGATAGTATTCCACTGCAACAATTTAACATCTTTTACCCTAATATATAAGATATTATTAATTTAATATACTATATATTAAGGTAATTATATCATCTCTGATTCGAAAGTAGGGTTTGCAATGTCCGATAGTAAAACATCCTTAGCAAAGCAAGTCGCTGAAAACCCACGATTAATCGGAATTTTATTCACGATCTGTCTACTCCTGTCACAGGCTGGGACAGTTGCGGCAGGGAATGGCGGTTCAATTTATTAAATCAGCTGTTGGCTGATAGCATTATATAAAGAATATTTTAGAAGAAAGATCGCACCAGTAGTATCAACGCTGCAGTTGTTAGCATGGGCGAGTGCCCCGCGCCACCGTGCGCGGGGGTAAAACCCGACACCATCCCCGACTAACCACTACTTGGATAGCAGAATGTTAGAGGAAGGAAAAGAAATCATCTGATGACCAGTAAAATCTGTCATCAAATTCCACGGGGATTTCTTCAAGTTGAAGGAATCGCTTCAGAGTGTCCCTGGAAAGTGTGAATGGTGGGAGTTCGGTTCCTGCAAGAAAGTGTTTACTAACAGATGGAATATAAGGGATGTACAGCGCTCCGATGCCGTGCTGTGAATGATACGTAGAGATGCGCAGTTCGTAGCGATCCTCTTCAACTGAATCAATGTGGCAACGGTTCGCAACTCCACCGCCTGATTGGGCTACAGTGATACCACCGTCACCGACAACTCCGTACTGATTTCCAACGAATCGATGGGTACGTGCGAGGTTTACCGCTGAGCGCAATGTAAATCCACTATTCAATAGACGTGCAATCAATTGTCCGACAGCAATCGCATCTTGATTCTCGACTACACTATGCGTGACGATTCCTCCTACGCTCCCGTTCTTAATCAGTTGCAATCCATGCTGATACGATTCGCACCCGTTGAGCAGAAACGTGTCGACGCCGACCTGCGTTAGCGTCCGAGAGTCGAGTTCACCGTCGCTACAGATAAACGCTTCACCATCAACATGGCCAATATAGTGGAGGAAATCGGTATCGGTTGCGAAGACTTGTCGAAGACTATCGATAGAGAGATTTCGATGGATAGTGACATCGAACGGAAGTTCATCCCGGTTGCCATAGAGTCCATCCGTGCTTTCATTATACTCGGCTGCCATTTGTTGATCGTTACAGACGATCGTTATGTCAATAGCATCGCTTGCATCCCGAGGAGAATGGTTTAGTCCGTTCTCAAATGCACTCGGTAAGAGCTTATTTGCACCAATCGGCGTCCCCTCTCCAAGCCACGCTGTCTCGAATGTGTCGGTTTTTGGCGGTGAGACGTACGAGTTGACACCATCACATAGGTGATTGGTTTCGTCTGTCTCTTCTCGGTCGCTGTCTTTCGATCTGGTGCTGGACCTGACGAACGCGGCAATGTCAGCGGATGGTGCTGATGGACCCTCCGTCGATTGAGCCGTCTGGTGAGCCGTTTGGATGAGCGAGAGATCATTAGCGAGGAACGGTAATGCCTTCGCGTTCCGCGGATTGGGGGTCACATATGTGACAAGTTGCCACGTTGGCCGAAACTCCTCAGTTGTGTCGAACGGAATCGAGAGGTAGATTGCGAGTTGCTCGGCGATGGTACGGTCGTACAATTCCTCAAAGGGAAGCGTGATGTGTGCTTCGATCTGTTTGCGTTCGTGAAAATCAATGTCGTAGATTCCCTCCGTCCTGGTTACGGTGTCGAGGAAAAATACGTGCTGGAGGGTACGCTCGATAGATGACTCGAACTCCTCGGACGATTCCCCCATCTTGTACTCGAAACCGGCGTCGGTTTCAATACGTGGATTTTCACCGGTGACAACAGTCGCACCGAGATAATATGCAAGCGAACTGGTCGCATAAATCGCGTTCCGGTCGGGTGGCGCAACGATCGTAATACCGGTATCTGGGGACTCAATTTCATCCGGAACATGCAACTGATCAGCGAGTTCAAGGCGAGGTGGATGTCCTCGAAATGATGGAAGCGACCGCTCGCAGGTCGTGGTCTTCAGTGCGGACCCAAACGTCGAAACGGCACACGCCAAGTCGGTTGGATCAGCGGTTGATTTGACGGTTGCAGCGGGTTTCTCGTGGAGGGACCGTGCACCAAGTTGGACGTGGATCGGCGACCCGAAGTCGAACGCCAGTCGATCGTCCGATGAAGCAATTGTGATCTCACTCCGGACACATACGTAGAGTTTGATTGGTGCCGTCAACTCAAGCAGGTATACGTTCTCCGGTAACGTCTCGTACGCGTAGTGTTCCGTTTCGAGAAGCATTTCTCCATGCTGATCACGAACGCATGTCGGAACGACGTACGGTAGCACCAATTGGTCCGTTATGAACTCGACTGCTGTATCAACTGGAAAGTGAAAACTGTCGGTTCCGATTTGCTGTGGATCGATCTGGGTGGATGTTTGGAGCGGGAATTGACGATTCTCTATCAGATCAATGACCGTTACGCCCGGACGATCATCGGCTGCTTTGAACGTTGGATTCACGATCTATTTGTGCTCATGATTTGATGCGCCGTGGTTGAAATCGTTCTTGCAACCTGTCGATCCTTTCGGCGTACTCCTTCAGTCGATTCGGAGTGTGAACCACTCGGTCGTGTAGTCACTCCGATGGAGATGCCAACGTTGCATTGGCTCGACTTCATTGATGCGAATCTCGATTGTTGCCTCAAATAAGGGCTTGAGTGCCTGTACATGCTCTGATTCGTATTCGACCGGAAAAATATAATGGCCGATCCCCGATGCGGAGGTGACTTGTTCACAGATCGGTTCAAGGATCGATCGGGTCCTCTTGACACCATGTTCTTCGAGGAGCGGACGGAGGGAATCGAAACAAAACCGCAGTTCTGTCGGTTCCAATTGTTGTTCTTGGATCATCTCTACTGTCGCTTCGATAGTAGTAACGAACGCCTCGATATTTTCATCAACTGTTTTGACTGTTATCTCTGGTGTATCCTCTGAATTACGAGCGCTGTGATGGTCGGGGCCAACAGGTGGAACGGATCTATTTTCGGATGGAGTGTCGGTGTTCGTATCAGGGAATGTGTAGGAATCGGTATCCGTATTGGGTTGGGGATCTGTAATCGATTGAGATTCGGGAACAGCCGATCGGGCTGTGCTCGCATAGTTGATGGCTCGAGCAGTCTCGGTGGTGTCGTTGATTCTCGATAGCCGATTAATCGCCGAATTGATGTGTCGATCGAGAAGTGCAAATAGTCGTTGTCGATCACGGTCGCGTTCACCAAGCAGATTACTGCTTGCGAGGTCCATAACCGAATCCGGCACGGCGCCAACGAGCAGTACATTAGCACCAGTCAGTTGAAGCCGCTGAAGCGCCGAACCGATAGCAATTGTCTCGTCAGGTTCGATGAGGACATCGTAGCCGAGCGTCGAGAACTGGACCGTCGCGCCGGCGCGAGCAATCCTATCTGCACGCTTGCTGTTGAGACGTGCGAGTGCGGAACGGTCGAGGATGTCATCAATCGCTTGGCGAACGTGAGCAGGATCATGGCCGGAGTGGTCGGCTACCGCGCTGACTACTCCCGCAGCGAGATTACTGGTAGAGCGGCTGTTGATGCCCTCTGATACCGGTGTGGCGTGTGGCCAGTCGGGTTTGATATCCACGATAGCCGGATTTGCACCCTCTTGTCGAGAGAGACTGATATCGCTGTTTTCGGTAATGGTAATGGTGTAACCAGCGTAGGAAAAGCGGATCCTCAGCCATGCTTCATCGTGCTGGTGGTTAACCCGGACAAGCGTATTTAGGGCTTCAGTATCGACAACATCGTTGAGTGGCGGTAAATCTATCAGCCCTGTATCGGACTCGTCGGCAACTGCTTTCACGACAGCATGACTCGGCGGTTCACTATCGGATGTGCACTGTTGACCTCGAGACGGAAATACGGGCAAATCATTCCGATCTGAATTCTGGTCGTCTTCATCAGTCATTGAGATGATTGCTGTACAATCGGCATGGACGAAAATCTCTCGGATTATCAACGTACTACCGCCATATTTTTAAATTACTATTATATGAGAGAGATTGTTTGATAGACAGATGTTACTATATTGATTATCAACTATTGAAAGTAGCATTTATCTACCAGACTTATTACCGACCGTCGTATTCGTATGTATATGGCTGATCAGAATTCAGGTGGCGCCAGAAATCAATTTCCTTTTATCGACCGACAACGTTCATCATCAAGCGACGAATCACGAATTGATGAGTTATTGCTTATTCTGAGTCATCACCGGCGCCGCGACGTTCTCTACTATCTCAGCGAACACGAGTTAGCCAGTATCGAATCACTAGCGACCAAGATAACGGCACACGAGCTCGATTGCTCATCATCGGATGTCACTCCGGATGATCGCAAACCAGTTTTAATCGACCTCTATCACAACCACCTCCCCAAACTTACCAACAGTGGTTTGATCGAATACGATCGGCGAAGCGGGGCAATCAAATGGTCGTTGGAATCAAGTCACATCCATTCGTTATTAGAGCAGTGTTATGAAACCGAACACGCCGATCTTGATGTGAGCGAGTAGTTGGTGAACTAGCGCTTGACAGCACGTAGCCAATCGAGGGAAAGATCCCCATTCTACGCACTTCGTGCATTGAGGTAGGGTCCCTGTTCTATGACGCGACTTGTCGATCGTACTGGAATCCGAAAGATCGTCCCGATCTAAGCCGAGTCCGTTACGAACCTCGGCCATATTCTCTAGCCAATACGCTGTTTCACGGTATCTGTAGCCCTCTTCAAGCCGAAAACAATGCAGAACAACGTGGAACCAGCCGGCGAGTTCGCATGCTTCCCAACGCTTGTTTAGATTCTCTCAGAACTCAGTAACGTACGTTGTGAGGAACAGAGCCGCGTTGTAGCAGGCATGAGCAAGGATCGGGACGGACAGGTTATTGACTCGTTCGTAGAGAACGCCCATTACAACCGCGAGCGAGAACGGGACGACGCTAAGAAGGAACACACCCTCTGCACCACCGAGATAGCCGATGGCGTGGGGAATAACGAACAGAAATGCAGTGGCGACGATGGCAGCACTGGGTTGCATACTCCGCATCAGTCGTTGCTGAATCACACCGCGGAACAGGTACTCCTCCGCTGGCGCGATGAGTACGAACGACAGTGCTGCCATCACGAGCACCATCGTCGGATTGCCTGCTATGAACTCTTGATCCACACGGCCGAACTGAACGTCGAACATGGTGCTGAGTGCACTAACTCCGGTTGCAATCCCGAGCATGAGGAGTGTGCTGGCGATCACCCACACACCCTGTCGCGGTGTCGGCAGCGTTATCGGCACTGACTCACTGAACCATCGTCGGAGGTAGAGCCATCCGGCGATGGCATAGCCCGCTTCCGACAGAATGATCGTTGCGGTGAGCGCAGCGAGACTGGTTCCACCCAGCACAAATAGGGGGATCGAAAGAGCCGTTCCGATCAGGAGAGCGGTGACGACCAATCCAAGGCCGATTACAAGCGCACGTACCCTACTACGCCAGCCGGTTTGTAAGGGAGAGCCGCTCAATTCGTCTGCTTGTTGTCTGTTATCCATTATTCTGTTGAACATTCCCGCGTCTATATGATATATTCACCGCTACGACGTGCACTCTTAGTATCCCTCTCAAGATCAATACGTTTGAGGCGTATGTAGTACAATCGAACTATTGGCGTTCACAAACTGCAAAAGAGGACTGTCAATCCAGTTCTTTTACGACTGTCGCAGGATTACCTTGAACAACGACATTCTCTGGAACATCTTCAGTGACGACGGCCCCTGATGCAATAACGGAGTTGTCACCAACCGCCACGCCGGGGTTGAGAACCGCTTGACCACCAATCCAGACGTTATCTCCGATTGTTACTGGTTTGCCGTACTCTGGTCCGTTGATTCGTTCGATTGCATTGAGTGGATGAGTTGCTGTGTAGATGTGGACCCCTGGTCCGATTTGGCAGTTCCGTCCGATATCTACCCGACATACGTCCAAAACAACGCAGTCGAAGTTCGCGTAGAAGTTCTCATCGACGTGGATATTGTATCCGTAGTCACAGCGAAACGGTGGCTCTATGTGGCACTGGGTACTGACTGAACCAAGAAGATCTTCTAATACTCGCTGTCGCTCTTTCTGCGCGTCCGGTGTCGTGTTATTGTAGCGTCTCGTGAGGTCTCGTGCATGTTCCCGTTCGGCCACTAGTTCAGGGTCGTCGGCATCATACAACTCCCCGTTCAACATCTTCTCTTTCTCACTGTTCATAGCTGTCACTGGCTATCTGACTAAATAGGAGTTTCTGAGCAAGGGTCCTCTAGTTCAGTACCCCCTCGGCTGATGTGCGTCCATTCAGCGCTTGGCTTGGCCGATCGTGGTTGTAGTGGTGACTGAACCGTCTGATCCAGCGGCGTGCGCTGGACTGTCTCGTCAGAACGAGTAAATTGATGGACAACAGCGACTTCAGGCACTAGATCAGGCGGCTCGATGCACTACTCTTGGACAATTCTGGCTTCAACTTCTAGCGGATCTCTACTGGCGAAGTGACTATGCTTATTCACAGTGCCACTAAGATGGTCTAACCCAACGCCCCACGATGATTCACCAGCGCCTTTCGAAACTGGTCTGTATTGATCAATCCCCGAAAGAAAATTGTCCCACAGGACTATGATCAACAAAGCTACTTCGACGTCGAAACACTCAGTAAACTTATAAAGGACATCGAGTTCGCTAAAGAGGGTCTTCAGCCGTATGGCTGGCCGATATGATTCAGTAACCGGAACTCGAACTCGATCCAACCGGTGGCCATGCCGACGGCTGCCCCGACGAGAGACGGATTAGGGATTCGGCCTGCGTTCTCATCGTGGCGGTGGAGCAAGTCTCTCTGGAGTCTGGACCCGAAACCGATCTCACGATGGGAAGCGGCGGAGACGGGAGCGGTCAGATACGCTTTTCGACGGTTCGAACGCCTTCCGAGAGCGTCTGGCGCTTGAAGTACATCGCCTCAACCGCGAAGACCGCCGCGGCGATGACGACGACCAGCCAGAAGACCGCGGGGAGCTGTGAGTAGAGATACCACGTCAGCATGACGAAAAACGCCGCTGAACCGATCGCGCCGACCAGTGGTGGGATCGGGTTGAGGTCGATGTCGTCGGAATCGCGCACCGTCAGCGCGAGCGCGCACATCGAACCAAAGACGACGATAAAGGCCAGCGAGGCGAACTCGACGACGGCCTCGAGACTACCGAGGGCGGTGAACGCGGCTGTCAAGGCGCCGATAACGAGAACGGCCCGTTTCGGTGCGGCGTCGGCGTCGGGGTCGCCCATCTCGTGAGGGAGAATGTCGTCGCTGATGAGGTTCTTCGCAAACAGCGCCTCGCTGAACAGCGTCGAGTTGATCGCACTGGCCGTCGAGACGAGTCCGGCGATTCCGACCGCAAGCGCGAGCCACTTCGAGATGAGCAGAGCACCGTAGAGCAGTGCCGGCTCGGGCTGGGCGGCGATCACCTCCTCGGGTAACAGCGTCGTGATAACGAATCCGACAAGGATGTAGATGACCGCCGCGATCGGGATCGAGATGGCCACGCCCTTCGCGAGCGTCTCATCGGGATCGTCGAACTGCTCCTGATCGTAGAACAGGAGCTGCCACCCCTCGAACGACACGAACCCAACCGACGCCGCGAGAATTGGATTGAACCCGAGTTGCGAGAGTCCGAGTCGTAACTGAAAGTTCGCTGCCCCGTACCAGAGCCCGATGAGACCGAAGACGGCGATGATACCCGCCTGTACGAACACAAGCAATCGCTCGACCGACGCCGACGAGCCCGCACCGAGGAGGTTCAGGCCGACGAAGACGGCGACGATGCCGATCGAGAGAAACTGGCGGATCGGGAGTCCGAAGACGTACTCGACACCGATCATCATCTGACCGTACATGCCGAACGCGTAGGCGTACATCGCCATCGTCCCGATGTAGCCGACGACGAGCGTCCAGCCGACGACGCCGGCCACCGTCGATCTTCCCGACAACTCCTCGATGTAGGTGACCGAGCCGCCGTTGCTATCGGTCGCGTCGTTGAGCTTGATATACGAGTACGCACAACAGCAGACGACGACGGTCGCTAGGCTGTAGGCAAACCAGGTCAGGATACCGGCGGCAGCCACGACGATCCCGATTGCCGCGTAGATCCCGCCGCCAACGATGCCGCCGACTCCCAACGCAACGGCCGTTCCGACGCCGAACTTACCCTGGTCGTCACCGCCGTTGTCGTCGCTCACGATCCATCACCCACCGTCACGACGCGGTTCTCTCCGACGAGCCGCGGATTAACCCGTGCAATCGGATGGACGCGGAAGTTCTGAACGCCCGCGTCCACGGCGAAGCTATTCTCGAACGAACAGATCGGCAGGCAGACCCGGTCTTCGAGCAGCCTCGTGATCGCCGCCTCGTACAACTGACGGCGTTGGTCACGGTCGTCCGTCCGTCGAGCCGACTCGAGCCGGTCCATGACCGCGTCCTCGCGGTAGAACGTTCCGTTGGTCACGCCGGTCATGTTCTCGTGAAACGTCGGGTAGAGATGTGTGTCCGGGTCGGGCGTACCGCTGATCTCGCCGACGAACACCGCGTAGTCGCGCTCGGAGCCAGAGACGTACCGGTCGACGAACTCCGTTTCGGGCTTCGAAATGACGAGAGCGCCGTGGTCGGCGTCCCGGAGCCCGCCCGCGAGCGCCTCGCCGAACTCCTTGTGTTTGGGATCCATCGACGTGAGGATGCGGAGCTGACCGCTGGCTTCGTCGGCCTCGCGAAAGAGGTTCTTGGCCCGTTCCACGTTCTTCTCGTTGGCGAGGTCCGTCCACTCGTCGACCGGCAGGTCCCAGTCGTCGGCCACCTGCGGCGGCAGCGGACTGTACTGGCGCTGACCCATGGGCTCGACGAACTCGGAGACCGCCGTCTCAAGGTCGATGCAGTAGCTGATCGCCTTTCGCACCCGGTGGTCGGTCGTGGGTCCCTCGTTCAGATTGAACCCGTAGTAAAACGACGTGTACCCCTCGCGGCGCTTCACCGACGCGTTCGCGACGTCGCTGACGTGATCGACGATTAGCGGCGAGACCGGCCCGATTACGTCGTTGCGGTTCGTCCGGAGGCTCGTCAGCTGGGTGATCGGGAACTCGACGGACGCCAGCGTGAGGCGCTCGATCTCCGGTTCGGTCTCGCCCCAGTAGTCGTCCCAGCGGTGCAGTGTGGCCTTCTTCTCCGCGCTGAACGACGCGGCCTCGAACGGGCCGGCGCCGATCGGATCCGTGGCGAACGCCTCCCTGTCGTCTTCGCGTTCCTGCTTGGGCACGATCGGATGCGTCAGCGCGTGATCGAGTCCCGGATACAGCTCCTCGAGCGTGAATCGGACGGTCCGCTCGTCCTCGGCCGCGATCGATTCGAAGGGGCTCACCCGCCACGCCGTCGGCGCGTCCTCCTCGAGCGGCGTCTCAAACGAGTAGACGATGTCCTCGGCGCGCACGCCTCGGCCGTTCTGGAACCGAGCGCTGTCGTCGAGTTCGACGATGACTTCGCGTCCGTCGTCTTCGGTCGTGGGCTCGCCGTCGGCGATCGCGGGGACGATGTCGGTCCCCTCGCCGTACGCGTAGAGTCCCTCGAAGACGCGCTCGATGGCCTGTTCCGAGCCGATCGAGTCGGCCGTAATCGGATCGAGCGTGATCGGTGGTCGGAGAGTGCCGATCCGGAGTGTCGAAGCAGGATCCGTCCCTATCGTTGTCGAACAGCCGGCCAACAGGGCTGCGCTCGTCCCTCCGATACCGGCGAGCAGGTCGCGTCGTGTCGGCCGTCCCCGGTCGTCCCCCGTGTTCTCTGCGTTCATCCCCCTTCGAGGATCGGTTTCGGTCAGGATGCCGTCGCGTCCGAGGTTTCGTCGTCGCATCGGGAACTAATTGTGACTGTCGGGGCGGAGAATTTTGGGTAGCGGGCCTGCTCTTGATGGGTGTCGACCGACCGCTATTGACGGCGAAGCCACCGGTCGAGAGACCGGCCGGTCCGTGATCGACCACCGACCACGGTGACGTCCCGCATCAGCTAACCCACGCAGCACGTTGACTTTCAGCGAGATGTCAAGCATCGCCGCCGGCTCGTCACAGATCAGGAAGTCTGGATCTAGAACCAGCACCTTGGCGACCGCTACGCGCTGGCGCTGCTCGTAGTATTTTTCCAACTCGTCTGTCTCGAGGATGACTTCACCACGGTTGGGGTCGGCGTCGCCATGAAGGATAACAATTCGTGAAATTACCGGTGAAAAAGGGTCAAGGGTTGGAATAAGCGATGAGGCTAAATCAGCAGTACGACTCTTTACAACATATGGTATCACTAGACACGATCTTCGACCTGCTCAGCGACGAACGCAGGCGATATGCTCTATACTATCTGTACGAGCGAGACGGCCCTGTGCCGATTGAGGAGCTTGTAGAGACGATCGCTGATTGGGAAGATGATCCACCGGAAGATGATTCGTGGGAGAAGTTCGATGAGATAGTGGTGGACCTACAGCATACTCATCTTCCCAAGACTGCGGAGGTCGAGTTCATCCAGTATCGTCGTGATAAGGGGGTTGTTCAGGTACAGGGTGCGCCACCGAAATTTGATGCGTTCGTGACTGTCGCCAGATTGCTTGAACAGCCTGAGGACGATTGACTGCGATTTGAAGCGGGATTTTTCTGGTTCTCCTTTCTGTTCTGGCTGTTGCTTCTATTAGTCTTCCCAGTTGTGCAGCGTGTCGCGGAACACGTCCGCGACATCCTCCTTGGTCACCGGTCGGGGGTTACACCGTAGCAGGCGCTCCTGCGTATTGACGGTCTGCTGGGCCAGCCAGTCGATGTCCTCCTCCGTGATTCCAGCAAGTTCGGTGAGGCCGCTGGGGAGTACGTTTAGGTCCTGCTGGAGCTGGATGTACTCCTGTTTGAGTGCGTTGGCGGCCTCGCGGTTCGGCATCCCCGCGGTTTCGACGCCGAAGATATCGGCTACCTTGGCGAACCGCTTGGGGTCACTCGCGGAGTTGTAGTCGATAGTGCTCGCGGGGGTGAGTACGGCAATAGTCTCACCGTGGTATGTGTGGTACTTGTTTCCAACTGGATACGCCATCGCGTGACAGAGGCTGGCACCGGCCGTGAGCCCGGAGATGGCGCCGAACAGTGCACCCAGCAACATATCCTCTCGGGCGTCGAGGTCGTCACCATTGTGGACGGCAGTGCGTGCACCCCCTGAGAGGAGGCGGATCGCCTTCTCGGAGAACATCTCGGTGAGCTGGGTTCGGCCGGCGTATACTGGGCGCTCGGCCGGATCGCTCGCACGCAGCAACGAGTCATGCTCGTGGGTGGTGTACCCCTCAATCGCATGGCCAAGCGCGTCCATCGCCGTCCTTGCGGTGAGTTCCGGCGGGAGCGTCGTCGTCAGCGTGGGATCGAGAACAGCAGCATCGGCCCGGACGTGGTTGCTCGAGATGGCCTCCTTGATCTCTTTCTCCGGCACCGAGAGGATGGCAACTGGCGAGATTTCGGCGCCGGTGCCGGCCGTGGTCGGTAACAGCACCAGCGGCGGCCCAGACTCAGTGAGACTTTGGCCGTCGCCGGTCGGTTCGGAGATGTAGTCGAGCGGGCTGCCGCCATTGGCGATGATCGCGCGAGTAGCTTTCGCGGTATCCATACAGCTCCCGCCGCCGAGGCCGACGTAGAAGTCATATCCGTTATCGGTCTGCTCCCGGACAAACGAGAGGCAGTCCTCGATAGCACTGATCGAGGGTTCGCGCTCTGACTCGTCATACAGGTCGGCATTGAGGCCAGCGTCCGTGAGGTGGGCAACGACACGGTCCGCGTGGCCGGCATCGGCGACCCCCTCGTCGGTGATCACTAGCCCGGTGGCTGTCCCCTCGACGCCGAGATCGCGCAGTTGATAGGCGAGTTCATCGGTGGCGTCCCNCGCGCCATCAGAGATGTGTATAAGAGACAGATGCCAGACGCTCTCGGGAGAGAGTTTGTGGCTGTCGGCCGAGACGGAGCGGTCGTAGCTCATTCAGGACCACCCCGATCGGATCTCTTCGAACTGGTCGGGATCGTGACCGTACACCACCTCGGCATCGTGGGAGCGTTCGAGGTCTTTCAGCGTTTGGAGACTATCGAACCACTCCTGGTTGCTCCAGAGTAGACCGGCACCCAGCGGCACTTCGTCCTCGTAGTTGACCGACTGGTAGATCTCATCGCCCGCGAACACAAGCGTTCCATGGTTGTCCAGATGGATTTTCGTCCCCATGAGTCCGGGCGTGTGTCCCGGAAGTCGAATGAACTCCACGTCCTCGAAGTGGCTCTCGCGGTTTTGGTGGACGATCTCCCAGTTAAGGTCGTGGTCGAAGTCTTCTAGGATGTACGCGGCGCTTCCCTTGTCGGTCTTCTCGGAGTAGTACGCGAACTTGAGTTCCTTCTCGTGAACATACACCGGAACGTCCGTCCCGTCGAAGTGGTGGAGTCCGCCGGCGTGGTCCAGATGCAGGTGGGTCTGAAACACAGCGTCGATGTCATCGAGGCTGTAGCCCGCGTCCGCAAGGTCGCCCTCCAGCGTGTGTTCTTGCACGTCGTGAGGGTAGAACGCTTGCTTGAGACCTTCTGGCCAGTGGCTGTCGAGGGCGTCCTCGTGGTTGCCTGTGTCCCAGAGGATCGTTGCCTCCGGATGGTCGATGACGAGGTTCCACACCGGAATCTCCTCGTAGTCGGTGTCGGGGTTGGGTTCGTCGTACTTCCCAAGTGTGTTGCCCTGGATCAGATAGTTGAGATCACACTTCAACCCACCGCGATGGATCACATCAATGCTAGCATCTACCATATATCCTTAATCAATGTTCAATAATAAATGGGTTTGGGAGACTGCTCCAGATCGAATGGGGGGACTGGTCTTGGCCGATGCAGTAGCGTTGCATATCGTCGTTATCGCAGTTCATCGACAACGGAGTGTCGCTGTTGATCGTATCTCCGTCGTTGCGACGAGATGGACGTCGACATCGGGAGTAGCTGGTCTAGTAGCGGTGGGAGATTCTCAACGAACCGGCTGAACTCGGTGGGGAATGTATTCCAACCGCGGCGTCAGAGTACGATCACACACAACGCCGCATTGACGAATACTGGTACGCTCAGGCGCTCGGCGAAGATAATCACACATGCCAGGAGGATGGTCTAGTCGTCCTGGGATTCTTTCGATGAAGCATGGCCACAGCCGTTCGAGAACTCCCTACGGATATGGTCGTACCGGAGGCTCGAAATCCCAAAGCCGTTAGTGACGGTTCCGTGGCAGTCAATCAGCTTCTACGCACTGACTGGGAACAGCGGGATCACGTTCAAAGAGAAGCTAGTGAAAGAGACAATCGTCGAGGCACTTAAAGAGATCCGCGAGCAAAATCCGCCCAACCGGATTCTGCTCGTGGCTGATAACTACGGTTTTCATCATGCCTATCTCACACAATAGCGAGCCGACGAACTCGGCATCGATTTTGTTTTCATCCCGACATACTCACCGACGCTGAACGCTATTGAACCGCTGTGGCAAGGACTGAAGCGCGAGATCTTGCCAGAGATCTTCGCAGACCGAGACCACTTCAAAGCGCTCCTCACCAAGCATTTCTCCGGTTGAATCACCTGTTGAGCTTCGTTAGTGACTGAATCGAGACATTCCTCCCAGATGTTCAGAAGTTGCGCTGATCACTCTCAGTCGTCAGCCTCGCTGTCACGAACTACTCCGACCGGAGCGCTCGTCTGTTCGATCGGTCGCTTACGCCAGACGATCGTTCCGTAGACGACGAGCAGGGCCTCAAGGATCAGCGCCCCGAAGATCACCCACGTCCAGATCGGCAGGCCGAACAGCGCCTGTGCGTTCCAGCTCGACGGGGCGTACCATGGAACGATTAGCGTGAGCACGATTCCGAGTCCAGCCCAGAAGGACTTTTTCTGGCCGGGAAGGACGTACCTGACCTCGCTTTCGTCACTTCCGTCCTGGTACTCGACCGCGTTGTACCGCAAGATCTCTCGCGTCTGTCTCGTTTCATCGGTTTCGCCGGTCAGGTAGCTTCCGCCAACAACCACGGCCGAGTTCACTGCGAACCCGATGATTCCGGGGTTGATACCGTAGACCTCTCCGTTGCCGACAAAGTAGATCCCCAGTGCGGTGAGGCAGCCGACGACGATCCCCGCGATTACGAAGTTGCTTTTTATTCGGTGGAGATACAGTCCGAAAAGGAACGCTGGGGTGGCTTGGAGCAGGAACTCGAACTTCAGTTGCACCCAACCCCAGATCGTGAGGCCGGGAGTGAACGCGACGACGACAGCAAAGGCCGTGAACACGGCGATTGATAGCCGGCTCGCGTTGATTACCCGCCCGTCGGACGCTGCGGGGTTGAGAAAGCGTTCATACATATCCTTCGCGATAGCCATTGAAAGAACCATTACCGTGGCTCCGGCCGTCGAGAGCGTCGACATGATGATGCCGAGCGAGATGAGCGACGGAAACAGCGTTCCCCCGCCGGTGCTAGCGTACGTCCCCATCAGGTACGGGACGACGCGCTCGGATTGTGACTCCACAAGCCCCGGGAACACCCCGGCCCCGACGAGACCGACCACCCACAGGACGAGCGCCACGAACAGGAAGATCGGCGCCTGGATCCGGAAGGTTCGCTGTAGATCGCCCGTGTCCTTCACACTGAGGTAGAACTGCTGGATGTGGATGTACGTCGGAACGCCAAAGAGGATGAGGATCACGAGGCCGTACCAGCCCCGCATCGTCGATGCGTTGGGGAGCGTCAGTTTCTCGGGCGCAGTCTGCCAGACCGACTGGACCTGGGTCGTGAACCCACCGTTACTAAGCTGTCCGATGATGCCGAGTAAGAGACACACCGACAGGAGCATCAACAGTCCCTGTACCCCCGCGACGATCGCAGTCCCCCTGAATCCACCCAAGGCGACGTAGACGAAGATCACGGCCGCAAAGACGACAGTAACGGCCTGATACGAGAGGATCCCACCAGAGGCGACCTGGCCGAGATACCCCATCGCGATGAACTGTTCGATAAACTGGATAAACGTTCCCCAGATCATCAGCAGCAATACAAGGAAGGCGACTCTCGGGTCGAACCGGTGTTCGATGTAGTCGATCGGCGACGTGTAGTCCCATTTGCGTCCAAGGTTTATCAGCGGCGGTGCGATGATTAGTGCACCGATCAGCCCAGCGATCATAAACTGCGGGAAGACCAGAAACGCCGCTCCGGACCGGTAGGTCTCCGCGGGGTGGCCGATGAACGAGCTTCCGCTGAAGACGCTCGCGAACACTGAAAGGGCGATCACGACGAATCCCAGCGACTTGCTCGCGGAAAAGAAATCAGCCGTGTCGTTTCCGATGTTCTTCTTCGCAGAGTACCATCCGATGGCGATCAACGCCGTGAGCGAAACGGCGGTTAAAACAACGATCACCCATCCCAGCGAGGCTGTTTCCGGTTCGAGACTCGCTTGGAGGACGAACGATCCGGCGCTCATTAGTCCCTCCCAGTCGCCTGACGTGGTTTCCTATCCAATTCAATTCCATTGTTCAACATAGATTTGGTTTGATTATGAAGGTATAAGATGATTGCACCGACACTTGTTGGCTTTTTATATGTTCCCCCACACAAAAATGAATACTCTGTTAAATTTTCAGACCGTATCGAGGCTAAATCCGGATATATAGGGATTAGATGCCGTCTTTCGATTACTACCCCCTGTGAATGTATTGTATCCATAGGCAAATATTAAAAATATTGTATTTGTGCACTCCGAGTACATGCACGCCCATTATTTGTATCGCTTTTCAGAATGAAATCTGTCTCTAAACCACCCGTGTGTAGGATTCAAAAGAGTTAGCCACTTTATCGATGAAGAATTGATCATCGTAAGGAAATACTTTCTCCGTCTGGCGTTCAACAAGACAAGAACGAACGATCGACGTTGTCTGCGGAAACTCGTCGGCGCTACTGGAGGTCGCCAGCGAGCGCGACCGCTCCGCCGAGTTCAACGGGACCCTCGCGGTCGAGGAGCGAAAGCAACTCTTCGATATGTTCATCCGTAGGCTCGACACCGGCGCGCCGGAGGAGGATACGCGCGCTCGCCTGTCCAGTTCCCTGGCCGAACACTAAGTGGCGCTCGCCGCCGAAGCGTGCTGGGTCATAGGGCTCGAAGACGCTCGGATCGTTGAGCATGGCGGCCGTGTGAAGCCCCGACTCGTGGGTGACGACGGCCTCGCCCAGGACGGACTTCCGGGGATCGACCGACTCCTTGAGGTCATCAAGGACGCGCCGGCAGACAGGGACGAGCCGATCGACCTCAATTCCAAACTTTTCGTCATGCTCGATTGTCCCGGAGACCACGAGCTCCTCAAGCGCGGTGTTACCCGCGCGCTCGCCAATCGAGGCGACGCTTACGTCGGCCTTTGCGACGCCGGCCTCATAGGCTATGAGCGTGTTCGCTGTCCCAAGTCCTAGATCATCGTGGAAGTGGACACCGACGCGGTCGAAATCGACCGAGCCGTCGAGCGACGCGAGCAGTTCCTGGACGGACTTCGGAACCCGCGCACCCACGGTGTCAGCCAGGTTGATGAACTTTGGTTCGGGGAACCGCTCGAAAAAATCGACGATGCCGGCGGGGTTGGTCCGGAAGGCGTCGATGAGCGTGACGTGGACTGTCGCCCCCCGGTCGATTGCATGGGAGATCGCCTCGTTGGCCATTCCGAACGCCTCCTCGCGGGTTGCGCTGAGTGTGTGTTCGAGGTGTCGATCCGAAAGCGGCAGGATCACCTCGACAATGTCTGCTTCGGCCTCGATTGCGGCATCGACATCACCAGTCAGAGCGCGCGCGAGGCCGATAGTCTCGGCCGAAACCGCCCCTGAGAGACGGCGTGTCGCTTCGTAATCCTTCTCGCCGGTGATCGGAAAGCCCGTCTGTATGTACGGAAGCCCGAGATCGTCGAGCGCGCATCCGGCATCAACTTTCTGCTTGACGGAATAGTCGCGATCGGACATCTGGTCGCCCTCGCGCAGCGTTACATCGCTGAGCAGCATCATACGACCTCCATCCCACGAAGCTCCTCGTAGCGCTCGCGCCGAACGCCGAGTTCCTCGAGGTAGACCTCCTCGTTGTGCTGGCCATGACGTGGGCCGGCGTGGACAACTCTCCCTGGGGTGCGTGAGAACTTCGGAACTGTGTTCGCGGTCCGAAGCGTGCCCAGATCGTCGTCCTCGATCTCGACGATGTTGTTTCGGGCCGCGTACTGCTCATCCTCGAAGATATCGCCCATACTATAGACCGGGCCGACAATGGCGTCTGCGGCCTCCATCTCGGCGATCGCCCGGTCAGTCGTGCGTTCGCTGGTCCACTCCTCGATGACCGCGTCGAGTTCGTCGGCGTTCTCGACACGGTCGTTGTTCGTCTCGAACCGCGGGTCGTCAACGAGCTCGGGGCGGCCAATGGCGTCCATGACGTTCTCGAAGATACGCTGTGAGGACGCAGACAGCGTAATGTGGCCGTCGGATGTCGCGTAGACGTTGCGTGGGGCGGCGCTCGAATGGCGGTTGCCGGTCCGCTCACACTCCTTGCCGAGCCGGTCATACGCCTCGACGTCGCCGAGAAACAGCCGGAACAGCGGTTCGTAGAGACTCACGTCAATCACCTGCCCGGTTCCGCTTGCGCCGATGTCGCGCTCGAAGATCGCGAACATCGACGCCTGCACCGCGAACTGCGCTGCGGTTAGGTCGGCGAGACTGATCGGTGGCAACAGCGGCTCGCGATCGGGAAATCCGTTGACATCGGCCCACCCGGCGATACCCTCGGCGACCGTTCCGAACCCGGGCTTCGCCGATCGAGGACCCGTCTGCCCGTAGCCCGATAGACGAACAACGATCAGTTCTCCGTTTCGATCGCGGAGCGTTTCGGGACCCAGATCCCAGCGTTCGAGCGTGCCCGGCCGGAAGTTCTCGAAGAGTAGGTCCGCGTCGTCGATCAGTTCGAATAGCAGCTCGCGGCCCTGCTCGGTGCTTAGATCAAGCGTGATACACCGCTTGTTCCGCCCGGCCGACTTCCACCACAGGGAGGTCTTACCGTCGAACGGCGGCCATTCTCGGATTGGATCACCGTGCTTCGGGTGCTCGACCTTGATCACGTTCGCACCGAAGTCAGCCAGCTGTGCGGTTGCAAAGCCACCACTGATCATTCCGGTGCAGTCAATCACGTCGAGACCGGCAAGCGGCCCCTGTGTCGTATCATCAGTCATCGGTGCGTATACTAACTATATGAATTGATAGTGAATGAGTAAAAACCCAACAAGTGTGGGCTGTTTATACGTCATGGGGATGAAGTGGAGTTCCACATGCTCACTGCAACAATCTACATTGACCTCAACGATGATTATGCTCTCAGCGAGCTGCAATCGATCCACGACGAGACCTTCGTGATGTACAAGTTCGAAGTCATTGACGGGGAGACGATCAAATTCCTCATTGACGCGGGCGAACACCGCGAGACCATCGCGGCAGTGCTCGACGGGAACGACGCGGTGTACTCTGTCGAGCCGATTGCAGAGTCCCAACTGCTCATCACGAAGCGGTCATCGGGCGTAATCCCGATCATCCGTGAAAACCATGGGATGTTCCAGCGGATGAACGAGTTCAACGGCACTGGCCGAATGTTCGAGATCGTCGTCTTCAATCGCGAAGATCTGAAGAACATCATCGACGGACTACGAGAGCTGGGCTCTGTTCGGCTGGAGCGGCTCAAACCATTCGCAGGCTATTCGTCCGCGTTCTCAACGCGTCAGGGCGAAGTGCTCGAACTCGCCTACGAACACGGCTACTTCGACTGGCCGCGGGAGACGGACGTAAAGACCCTCGCCGATCGGCTCGACATCAGCCACACCACGTTCCTCGAACACCTCAGGAAGGCCGAAAAGAAAGTCATCGGGGAAACGCTCAACAGTGGGGCCACGGCACCGACTATACCGGAGGATATAGTGAACGCTCAACCCGACCGGTAGGCGGCACCTCGACGTGCAGTCTGAGCCATAATCAGGACATCCGGCAGGATCGAAATAGGAACGGGACAATCATTTCCGAGGCTCTGGTAAACGAAGATGGACCACCCATTCCGGTCCAGAAATCCGCGTCACTGGTACTATTGAAATCCTTAAAAGCTACCAAATCCGAACTCTCAATTGCTCACTACAGTGTCCTTATTGAATACTCAGTTAATTTTGTCTTTTGCGTGGAGGGGTCGAAACACCAATCAACCACTGTTCATTTGACAAAGTATGAAAGTTATCGAAGTCAGCAAGCATGGGTCACCCTCTGTTCTCCAAGTAAGAACTCGCGAGCAGCCAACTCCATCTCACGATGAACTCCGCATCAGTGTCAGAGCCTCAGGAGTCAACTTCGCTGACGTGATGCACCGTCGGGGCACGTATCCCGATGGACCAGCCCCTCCATATGTTCCCGGCTTCGAGGTTGCTGGAGTCATTGATTCCGTGGGGAATACTGTTGAGCAATTCGAGGTCGGTGATAGAGTTGTCAGTTACGTAGTCGGGGGGACAGACGGCTATGCCGAGTATGCACTTGTGAAACCGAGTCATACATTTCGTGTTCCAGATTCCCTCCCCCTCTGTGAGGCAGTGGCAGTTCCAATCCAGTTCCTAACCGCACACAATTGTCTGTTTGAGTGGGGAAACCTCAGCACTAACGATCGAGTTCTTATCCACGCAGCAGCAGGTGGCGTCGGTACTGCAGCCATACAACTCGCTCGGGAGGCTGGTGCGGTGGTGTTCGGAACAGCAAGTACTGACGCAAAACTTGACAGAGTTCGTGCCCTTGGGTGCGACCATTGCATCAACTACGAGAAGACTTCATTTGTCGATGCAATCAACCACCTAACCGATGGCGATGGAGTTGACCTCATCCTTGATGGTGTCGGGGGATCAGTTCATCACAACAGTCTGAAAGCACTTGCCTCGTTCGGACGGCTGGTTGCCTATGGCGTAGCTAGCGGTGAGAGGGTGTCATAGAACGATCCGCATGGCGTTCTTTTCACCCAATCTGGAGCGAACTATCCGTTCACTCCACTTGCGTATCTTGCAACGAGGTGGTGACTGCTGACAGGTACTTCTTCGTGATCGCCGCGACGCCACCCCGTGCGGTTGCACCGAAACCATGTCGAGTGACCACCAACACCTTTAGTTGTTGCCTGAGAATCACCAGTATGGGATCACGGCCAAAAGCCATCCGCTGGTTCGACCGACTTTCATTCCCAATAGAGATTGGGGCGACAGTTGTCGGTCTAGCCATGGTTTGGCACTTCACCGACATTTCAACAAGTGCTATCGGCGGAGCAACGATTGGGATCGTTGGAGCACGCCTCTGGCAGCCAGTGAAACGACGATTCGGTATCAACAACGGTTGGGGGAAAATCCCTATTGGACTCGCTCTGTTCGGATTGGGAATATATAGTCTCACCTACTCAGAAGGGATGGTGGTAATCAAAATCGGATTTCTACTCGTTGGTGGATGGCTCGTGCTCGATGGTCTCTACGACCTGAAATCGGGTGCCGGAGCAACGGTGTCTGGTTCACCTAACCCGATGGAACGATTCGGAGATGCACAGATCGTCGGGCGCGCCATCGAAAGAGAACCACAGTCTGCGGATGAACTCATATCTACTGTTGATCTGTCTCGTCATCGGATTGAGGGAGCACTTGAGATACTTGTAAAGACAGATGCGGTCAGTAAGAGGAATGATCAGTATTATGCACAATTCGAAGACCGATCAATCGGTGACGCACTCAAAAAAGCCCCTTCACGGGCTACCAACCGGGTAAGTACCCTTCCTGAGCGGATACTGCGACCGTTCCGATTATTCGGGTTGTGAGCACGTCAAAATGACATATTCCGTGATTGAGTCGCCCTTACGGTCCACAGGAAACCTGAGCGCGGGCAGGAGAAGAATTAGTCTCGCGTCGAAGCGGTTTTATCACAGTCGTATTCGCTAGCTTCATCCAGAATACGTTACTGTCTGGATTAGGTGGGACTGAATGGCATGTTTTTTGCCGGATGCTTGCTTCTCCTTTCAGGAATTCTTGGAACCATCTCATACAGAGCACGGACAAAACGCTAGATGACTCACCTCTACTGACCGCCGTGTCCAGTTAGGAATCAGGGGAAACAAAGAGTGGGATTTGCAAAGTACGAGGGTGTCATAGAAGGTTCGCATACTCATCCTACGACTTCCAGACAAATGGTAAGTACAGAGGATGTAAAAAAACGGTATGAGACACGCTAAGAGAGAAAAAGACTCTTGTTCAATGGCATTTCAATTTTGGTATGGTCTCCCGCAAAGCACGCCTCCGATATATCCCGTATGGATTGGTCGTTCTCGGTCTCATAAGCGTGTGGTACGGTTACTTTGAGAGGTTCCCATTTCTTGTAATCGGAATCGCCGCTATTCTTGGAGCAGTATCTACCCTCGTTCGTGGGTATACCGCGACTAATCTTGCGATGATGTTTGGAGTACTGGCACTGTGCGGTTTGCTTGTGGGTATCTACACACTCGTCGTTAATGGAGCGTCAGTATGGACTGTCGCATATCTTGTAGTTGGAATTGCGGCAGGTATACGGGCAAGACAATACTGGCAGGCCCATCCGTGGAAACCAGAAGATACCAACTGGTAGGTCTGTTCGGTTCGTAGGTGTAGGGAACAATCCATTCCATACAGGATGGGTGAAAGAAAGGCCATGCGACTCGTTCTATGACACCCTCAAGTACCCCTACTTATTGACGACACCCATTTTCTGCTATTACGAGATCAGTCTGTGGAGTGATAGTACTACCAGAGCTACGAGTATTCCTATCGCAACGATTCTCAATACGGTCGCTAAGTATCGTCGGTCCTTTGGGAGCATTTCAGCGACCCCAGATATGCCCGAAGCGATTCCTATGACAAGCGTAGCGGCTAACCCACTAGAATGAAGGAGTTCAAAATATGCGTATATACTGAAGAAAGCGAGTGAGGTAACCAGCTGTATTCGAGCCAGTTCCCACCCGCTTGGCTCAGAAAATATCTCCATAGGCTTGATCTCCATTATAACAACCAACTATTAGAAAATATAATATATCTGTTGGTACGCACCTTGTCTTTCTGGTGTGATAACATGTTCTTCCTCTGTACTTACCGTTTGTCGGGTAGTCACAGAGAGAGAAAGAGAGAGCGGATATGAGAACTGTTCTATGACATCCTGGAATGCTGTTAATCAGTAGTGACGATGATCTCCGTCTCAACCTCAAAGTCTACCACTCTCGTTGATAGTGTCTCGGCGATCTCCTGCCGCTGCTCGAGCGTCAGATCATCACGGGCAAGCACTTGGCAAGCTGCCTGGACAAAATGCAGCACATCATCGCAGGCATTCACAACCGCTTTCGTCTTGTTACAGTCGTCGAAGTCGGCTGGGTGTTCGATAGCGTCTCGTCGATATGCATAGTCACCATCGGCTCTAATACGCATACTCGTACACACGACCCCCGAAATCCTAGTTTTTCGACTCACGGAACGGCCCATATCGGTCCAAAATCAACCGAACCTGTTGGCCTACAGAGATGAATCCGGTCTCGCGAAGTCGATCAACACGAGATCTGCACACGGCCTGCTTGAACTCGTGTGCATATTCGGGAAACTGATTTTGCCGACGTGCAACCCATGGCAGTTGAATCAGAATAGCACTTCAACATCTTCTATTCATGGTGTGATTGGTCGAACGTCCTGATAACTACAGATGCGAATAGCCCGCTGGAGTTACAATCAGATATAGATGATGTTCGTTGAGTCGTGCTGAATAGAGCGCACAAATTCAGCAGAGCCGGCTGATGCGAGTGATCGGCCGGCTACCAAAGTAAGCAACTATTTCTAACTCTTACTATAGACGCAATCAGGTCGCCTACAAGTGGAAGCCCAGCACCGAATACTTCTTCGGGCCTACTCCCGACCTCTGTAAAGAAATCCACGTGTTTTACAACGAAGTTGTCGCAGTCTCCGTTGTAGACTGCTGGTGCGGAAAGTACGTCTACAGTATCTATCATCTCAGTAGAGACATGACTTGAGCTATATGGCTCTTGAAACAGAGGTAAGTCTGGAAATTGAATTCGGATTTGTGTGATAACATCAAGAGAATTCTTTTGTGTTACACCATCGGATCCACCAACGATAACTAAATCCGTATGTGCGAGGATGTGCAAATTCTCGGGTAAATTCTCCGCTGGATCAACCTTCGTGATATGAGTGATTCCGTTCCAATTGATAGGCATTCTAGTGAGCATCAGTCCAATCCACTATGATTCCTACGATAGGCCAAGATCACCTCTTGATTAGCTAATACACTCCCAAATACCTTGGAAATAAACCACACATCAATACCATCCTCCGAGGTTGTGGATGGGCGCAGTTTCGGAGGATACTCAAATTCAACCGTTCTCAAAGGAGTGATCAGAATCGCGCTGTGGAATCCACAAAGTAGTACACAAAAGCGCTTACTCTAGATGCTTCATTCCTAAGGCACAAATATTAGAAAGTATAACAATATACTATGGAGTGTGGATCTGAACTTCGAACGACTTTGAATAAGAGATATAATATAATGAAATCTATCAGTGAGGGTGCAAGGACGAAACCAGAAATAACGGAAAACGTTGAAGTATCCCGATCAACAGTTGATAGAGCTATTGATAAACTGCAAGAATTGGATTGTACTGAACAGACGGGTGGAACATATCAACTAACAGTCAAAGGGCAGATGGCGTATAAATCTCATACAGAGTATATCGAATTAATCAATAAAATAACTAATATGGGAGATGTTATTAATGAAATATCAAATCCTGCTATGGTTAATCGAGAATTCATACGACATTCTATCATATATGAATCAAAATCTCAAGTACCTGAATCATCACTAAAAAGGGTTAGAGAAATTCTTGAATCAACCTCTAAGATTTATGGACTAGCTCCCATTCATTTACCGACTTACCGTCAGATGGTCATGGAAGCTGCTTCTGAGAACGGTTTAAACGCTGTTATTATATCTCAGAGTTGTATTTTACAGGAACTTTTTGAGGCTATTGAAGAGGAAATGCTCAAGTTCACAACCCATGAGAATATCCATGTTTTTTCAATAGATGAATCCTTGCCTTTCCCAATTTGGATAATGGAAACAGATAGAGAGGATTACGCTGTATTAGCTGTAAACGGTGTTGGTGGTATAGAAGCCACACTCATAAATGAAAATGACGATGGTATTAAATGGGCAAAGTCTGTGATCAATGAATATATGGAACGTTCTTCAATAATCGAGGAGAGAGAATCTTACCAATCTTATTAGCCGCGCTGTCTAGTTGTCGGACTTGTCGTCTCACTTCCTCTCCATGCGATGGGAATGTAGCAGTCATCCATCTCACTGATGACTATCTTGCAATATCTGTGATTCTTCTCACCAATAGCGTAAATGCCCAGCAGTGAACTTTCTTTCTTATACTGAGTTAAAACTCAACAATTAACATAATCATGTTCTCGGTTGTAACTCATGATGCGATCGCCTTAACGATCGCTTGGGAAACAATGAAGGAAAAAGGACAGCAGACCCGTCGAACTGCACTAAAACAACTTAGCCTACTCGGAGTTGGTGGTATTGTTGGTACTGGTACTGTGGCTGCAAACGATCTGACCCCACCAGAACCGGATGGTGATCCTGTAAGTGCCCAGGATCAGGACACCTATACAGGACCGGACATGTACGGAGACGGTGACTTCCAAATCGGGTTAGGCACTGACATTACTGCCTATGCACCGTCCCACAGCAAGGGGTCTAATCAGTGGTCATACGACTTTACAATCGAAGGTACTACCGCCTGCCGCTTTGTCGATAGCAGTGGAGATCCGATCAAGGACAATAAAAACGAGGCCATGTGGTGGCAAGATATCAAGGTGAGTGGTGCGTCAGACATCTATAGTCGAGATGATGCAGATTGGATCGGCTCTTCTCCGACTGATCAGTCGGGTAACTTCGACTACTCGGCTTATGCGCTGTCTCGAGATGGAATCACTCTCGCTCTTACTGCATTGAATCCTGCAATGGGCGGACTGGCACTTGGTTCAACATACTTCCTATCTGATATGGTTCACTGGGTTTCCAGTCAATCGGATAGTAGTGGGTCCGTCTATCGTAAATGGGATTATACTCCTCTGAACGGACCGGCATGGGCAGACTCTTCGACCTTCTTGCTCGTTCGCGATGAGCTCAATCTCGAAGCCTCAGAGTCGTTCACTGTTAAAAACACGGGAATCGCATTCCCAGAATATCCGGTGGTCACAGAGTTTGATGTCTCTTTCACGGCTCCCCCGCATCCGGATACGCTCACCGCACAAGAGCGAGAAGAATACGGCATTAAGAAGGTCGATACAAGCGAAGCCGCAATAGCCCCGGCTAACAAAGACGCAGCTTCTGAAGAGGTCTTTATCGCAGACCCGAAGAAGAACATCGAAGTGTCACCTGTCACTGATCCTGGGATTGCTGACGAGGTCTACAAGGAGATGGACGAAAAGCGGGAGGGACTTGAGCTCGAGTAACTAACGAAATTAGAACTTCCAACTTCTCTTTTGGTTGTGCTGCTTCATTCGTTGAAGGGTGCAGAGACAAAATCGGAATCAGGTGGGCCGTGACGGACGATTTTGATTGCGGATCTGGTTACCTCCTCTAACTCAATTTCAGTCGCTGATTCCAGTAGTACGCTAACCGGTCTGGGATTGTAGTCTCCTTTAAGAACGACTACTGTTTCGATGTGTTGGTTATACTCCTCAGTATGTAGTTCCCAACGTAATCTCACCTGTACCTCAGAGTCATCTGGTCTGGAAAGTACTACTCGAGCGACCAATCGATCAGGCGCTACTTGGTATGCTTCTGCCTCATCGATCGAAGCCTGACTACTCTCGCCTTGATTGAAAGCTGAACAGCCTGCTAAGCTAGCGATACAGCTAGTACTTCCAGCAAGGAAGAAACGTCGTGTTGTCCTTGAGTTCATATTTGTCTTTCAGTGGATTTATGGCTCGATCTACTCGTCTCTAACTTACGTATAGTTGCATATATTTAATTCGGTTAATCACAACTATATTTTTGAGATCCAATCTGCTAGTACCCTCAATACTGGCGTGGGTCGCCATGGCCGGAAAGCTCGAGTTTCCCATGGCGATTTGAAAGCGAGTCAGCGAAAACACGACGGGGAACTTCTTCCTTTCCGGTGTAATCGTCCAGTTTGGACTCTATGTGATCATCCTTGTTGCGCTCTTGCTTTGTCGACCGTATCTGAACGAGTTCATCAGCGTTGATATGGCGTTGCCTTGTTGAACGCAAGATGGCGTCGGGGTGGTGTCAATCATTCACGGTTTGACGACGTTAGAGACCGGTTCTTGGAGTCAGGAGATGCAGTAGCTGTCGCTTGCGGTGTTTGTCGGAGAGTCAGAATTATGGCATCTTGCACCATTGCTCCAGTGACGACGGCGATGCCGTTCCCGGATACGTCCAGAGAAGAGGGAGCAGGCGGCGGAGTTCATGCATCCGGTACTCCTGTTCCCACCGGCAGAGTGAGCTGTAGTGCGGTGGGTCGTCGAGATCGAACTCGGCAAGAACACCGGGCATCTCGTTGAGGTAGTCCTCGGTTTCGCGGAGACTTTTCTCCAGTTCGACGCGGAACAGAATCAACGCGATCTGTATCCACTCGGCGTACCCGTCCGCGCCGTCCGGCGCGGTGGGTACGTCCGGATCATCAACGTGCTGTTTGGCAATATTTCGACACATCCACGCTAGCCGTCTGAGCGATGCCATATCGGCAGACGGCGTCTATTTCCCGGTTAATCTGACGGAATATTACAGTGAGACCGTCTGAAACTGTCGTTACTCGGCGGCAAAACAAGGCATTCGAACTGCTACAGGATCCGTTGTAGTGAGCCTGAGTGGGGGAGCTTGGGATATCCGTCTTCCGTTAACAGTGGCGACAATGGCTCACGAGCAAGCGGTCAAGTCGACGCTTGGTTATAATGATATTGATGGACAGGTTCGTGAGTGGATGCTGCTAAATATTACTGCTACGCCATCAGATGGAGAGCGTGAGACGCTTGCCGTAGTCGACACTACTGGACCAGATNCGTGAGTGGATGCTGCTAAATATTACTGCTACGCCATCAGATGGAGAGCGTGAGACGCTTGCCGTAGTCGACACTACTGGACCAGATGTTTCAGTCCCCACACTTACAAATCAGCGAGAGACAGCGAAGAGTTCGGTCACACGGCACGTAAACACATTAGAGGCCGACGGATGACTAACATCACAGATGAAGGACCGAACCAAGCACGTTTCGATCACACTCGCGGGTCGACTCTCTCTTGCAAGGACTGAGTTAGAATAGGATTACCATCCCAAACTAATTTCTTAATAAATTCATCGGGAATGAAGCCCGTGATCCGACGGGTCGGCGGATCGATCAGTCGTCGTCGTGTCCGTGGTCGTCGTCTTCCTCGTGATCATGGTCGTGATCGTGGTNGCACGAGGGCCTCCCCGTCAGGTCCGCGCTGGAGGTTGCGGAAGTTGTAGGGAGAGCCCACGTCGGTTGTGGTGATCTCGCCGGTCTTAGCGTTGACCAGGGCCACCTCGGTCATCGGCTCCTCGCCCTCCTCGTCCGTGCGGTAGTCGCCCAGGAGGATGGGAGAGCCCTCGGAGGAGAAGAGGTTGCCGATGCGGGAGAACTCCTCACCGGTATCGTGCTTCTCGAAGCTGTCGCCGTCCCAAACCAGGACCCCGTCCTCACAGCCGACTGCAATGATGCCGTCCGGCCCTGCAGCTTCGCCGTGGACGCCAGGGCAGTCCTCGTTGCGGTCCACTTCCTCGCCGTCAGCGTCCAGGAAGCGAGCGCCGGAACGGTCCTCGAGCGTTTCCAATCGCGAACCGTCCTCGAGCACCACAGCGACNCTTCCTCGCCGTCAGCGTCCAGGAAGCGAGCGCCGGAACGGTCCTCGAGCGTTTCCAATCGCGAACCGTCCTCGAGCACCACAGCGACGCCATGGTGGGGACCCTCAGTTTCGAAACGTTCGGTCTCGATGCTGTCAGCCTCGACGTCGAGGTCGGCAAGATCCAGGGAGTGGTACTCACCCGTACCGTCGAAGAACAGGGTTCCGATGCCGTCATGAGAGACCACGTGACCCGGAGTGTCCCCATCAACCGTCACATTTGAGAGGTATGGGTCGGTGGTGTAGTAGTGGTTGTGGTCACCGTGGGGCTCTCCCCACGTGCCGGCGTCCAGGAGGCGGAAGCTGTTGCCCTCCGTGAGGAAGGCGTGCCGGCCATCCCCGGCCTCATTGATACGGACGAACCCTTCGGCGTCGAACTCATCGAGCACCTCCAGGCTGTCGCCGTCAAGCACGGCGACACCGCCGTCATAGGTGACGGCTACGCGCGGCTCGGCTCCTCCGACTTCGTTCTGCTCCCGCTCAGAAGGGTCAATGTCGTCCTCNCCGCCGTCATAGGTGACGGCTACGCGCGGCTCGGCTCCTCCGACTTCGTTCTGCTCCCGCTCAGAAGGGTCAATGTCGTCCTCACCCTCGTCCTCGGGTTCGCCCTCGTCGTCCTCCCCCTCCTCGCCGCCGTCGGTACAGCCGGCGAGCGCCGCGGCGACCATCACTCCCCCACTCAGCTTCAACAGTTCTCGGCGTGTACGTGCCATACCTCCCACAAACGAGAACGGGGACAAAAGTGTTATCATCTACACCACAATAATTAATAAAATGTCGTATCGTATCCGTCAGTGTTAATAATCTTCGAGGGGGCGGTGGCGACCAGGTGCTCCTCGGCGTCCGCGAGGCACGCCTCCGACGTTCCCGCGGCCGCCCAGAGCGTGTCGAACTACCCTAGAGTGGGGTCGAACAGCACGGGTACATCGGAATCGTGGCAGATCGGCGGGACGCCGCCGATCGACCAGCCGAGCAGCTCTCTGATCCGGTCAGCGTCGGCCATTCCGACCGAGTCAGCACCCATCGCCTCGGCGACCCGGTCCTCGTCGACGCGGTTCGCACCGCTGGTAACGACCACGACGGGCTCGCCATCGGCCTCGAAGACGAGACTGCTCGCGATCTGGGCGACGTCACAGCCGACGGCGTCGGCGGCCGCGGCTGCCGTCTTCGTCCCCTCCGAGAACTCCTCGAATCGCCCGTATGACTGTCTTCTGTTGAGATTGCCGAAATCGATTCCGCCAGTTCCACTCTTGTGGGCCACACTACTCTGCATGACGATACGCGTCTTACCTTCCGTCTCTATGAGGTGATCTATGAGGAGTCCAGTGAGTACGAAGTGTCCGAGATGGTTAACCCAAATTGGAGTTCGAATCCGTCTTCTGTCGTCGAGTACGGCGTCATCATTACACCAGCGTTGTTGAGAAGTACATCGAGTCGATGAACTCGGAATCGAAATCAGTAGCGAACTGTCGAATCGATGCTTGGCTTCCAAGGTCGAGTTCCAGCACCGTCAGTGATGCACCGGTGACCATCGATTCGATTTCTCGTCGTGCACGGTTTGCCCGCTCAAGACTCCGGCATGCCACGACGACGTGCGCCCCCTTCTGCGTGAATGCCTTGGTCGCTTTAAATCCTAGCCCACTGTTCGCGCCAGTCACGATGGCTGTGCGGCCAGATTGGTCGGGTATATCCTTTGCAGTCCAGTCATCCGATTGTGTCGACGTTTCCATCCTCTGATTAAAGTGAGTCTACGGTCCTGAGTACTGTGCTACTATAGAAGTGCATTTAAATACACTCTCGTGGGGAACAAAAGGATATGATTGAATATGAGTCGGCACCGGCTGTACCGATCTAGAGGATTAAGTCTGAGTAGCGTCTCCTCCATCCTATGACAGTGTCTGCGGAACTCCTCGTCAGTTCACCCTCGCTTCCGTTCGTTCGTTTCGCAGAATCGTTACCGTCCAATCGACTCGAGTGTGAACACGGCCTGTGCCTCGGAGAGGACTCTCAGGTGTTCGTCGTCCATCTCGACCCAGCAGATGGTGTTACTGAAGATGATCTCATAGCTCTCGATGAAGTAGTAGGGACAACCCCCCTTGGACGCGAGAGCGGCAGGGATGTCTATCAGCTCGACGTCAAACTGGAGGATACTGTTTCGGAAGCGTTCGTTCCCGGACGGTTCGCCAAGGCTCAAACAGAACCGACGACCATCATTCCGGAGGGATGGTACGAAAAGAAGATTTTTCGAGATTATGAGTCGTTCAATACTATGCGGAATCATTGCGATGAGCATGGCATTCGGGTCGATCTTCTCTCGATCACGCAGGATTCTCCGTCCCCAGATGAACACTCACCATACGGGCTAACTGCCCGGCAATACGAGGCACTGGCGCTCGCTATCTCTCGCGGCTACTACGATAATCCCCGACAGGTCACGGCAGGCGACTTGGCTGAGGAGATGGGTATTTCTCAACCCTCGATGTCGAATCTTCTTCGCCGAGGGGAACGCCAGTTGATCACGTCGACCATTGGGACACAGCCACAGTAGACGTTCCATACTTGAGTCACTCACTGGGTCTCTAATCAGATGCTACTATCCGGGACGCTCTATGGAGGAGTGCTCGGGCTAGCGAAGGGACTTAAATGAGGTTTTAGAATAGCATCGAATCCAAATGGCGCGCGGTCTACCTTCAAATGTGGAAATGGAAACCGTCACGCTAAACAACGACGTGGAAATGCCGATCCTCGGATTCGGTACGTATCAGATTGATGATCTCGAAGTATGTGAACGAAGTGTCTCCGATGCTCTCCGTACCGGGTATCGTCTCATCGATACTGCGGCCGGGTATGAGAACGAAGAGGCTGTTGGCAGAGCGATCGAGACGAGCGATGTAGCGAGAGAGGACGTGTTCGTCACCACGAAGCTCTGGATACAGGATGCTGGCTACGAAAGTACGAAGCGGGCGTTTGAACGGTCACTTGACCGACTGGGACTGGACTATCTGGATCTGTATCTGATCCATCAGCCCTTCGGTGACGTTCATGGATCATGGCAGGCAATGGAGGACCTTTACCACGAAGATAAGATTCGAGCCATCGGTGTTAGCAACTTCCACCCGGATCGCTTGATCGACCTGATCGTCCACAACGAGGTCGTCCCTGCAGTCAATCAGATCGAGACACACCCCTTCTACCAGCGGACCGAAGACGCTGAGTTCATGAGCAGGCATGAGATCCAGCATGAGTCCTGGGGGCCGTTCGCTGAAGGACGGAACAACCTCTTCGAGAACGACGTGTTGGTTTCGATCGGCGAACAGTATAGCAAATCGGCTGCACAGGTCGTTCTTCGATGGTTGATACAGCGAGGAATTGTTGCGATCCCTAAGTCAGTCCATGAGGAGCGGATCGTCGAGAACTTCGATATCTTTGGTTTCGAACTGAGTACCGAAGATATGAACACGATCTCAGAGCTAAATGAGTTTGAATCGCTGTTCCCTGACCACCGGGACCCGGAATTCGTCAAACAACTAAGTGAAGTGGAGGCCAATACCTGAGAGCTCACAAGCGCCAACTCCCCCTCAGTTCCACCCAGTCCTCGGATGTTTCCCGATCGGATTTCGAAAAGCAGTAACTCGAACGCTCGGCTCAGACGGTTCAGACACCACTACAACCACAATCGATCAAATCAAGCACTCAATGACCGAACACCAGCCGAAGAGGTACTAAACTAGACAGTACCCAGCCACAAAAGACACATACTACCGTATATGTATTAGACGTCATCATTATAATTAATAGAGCTTTTCCCATCGATTTCCGTCTTAGATAACGATATCCAGTCGGTGATTACCGATCTGGACAGGCGAATGTTTATTGGCGCGCTGGTCGGCATCGTCGGGGTCGGACTGGCCTTGGAGTGGGCCTACTGGACGACGATAGCGTTGCGGCTCGACCTGCTGCGAGCGCTGGTGGGACCACTGCAACCAATCGTCGAGTTAGTCACCTTCGTTATTGGGGCTCTCGTGTACGTGCGGAATCGGCCAGCAGCGAGTGTCCTGGAAATCGGTCTCGTCGTACTCTGGGGGGCGTGCGCGATAGCCGCTGCGTATGTCTTCATGTTCTTTTTCGCACCCATAGTACTAAGCGATGCCCAGATCTCGACCGTTCTGGTGTCTGGTGGCTCCGAATTCACGCAGTGGCAACTATTCCTCTATCTCGGACAGACCGCCATCTTCGCCGAATTGTACGCCGCTGCGGCGTCTCTGCGTGATAGACCGCTTATCAGCGCCCTCGTACTGCTTCCCCTTCCGGTCTGGATCGTTGGCGTCTTGGCGATTATGTAGGCCGTTTCGTCGCAGTTCTGTGTCTCTTATGGAAATCAATATCCGCCAGATGAGGGACCAATCAGACGCGACTTGCCCGTGATGATCGCGCCGAATGAGTGTGTCTTGGTGTCTCTTACGCACCCGATTGAGACCGAGCTATCCCCTTCTCGCGAAAGATCGTGTGGTTCAAATCCGGGAGGCACCGTCCGTCTGCGATCGACAACGCGTATCGCAAAGCGAGTGACCCGTCGGCCACGAACCGCCTTCTGAACCGACGAGGACGTCTCACGGCGACGCCTTCGTCAGCGGTCCGAGTGGAGACCGGACGGACTGGAGACGACGTCGTACTCGAGCAGAGCGCATCACCAAGATCGCGTCGTGGGAAGCGAGCACCGGGGTCACCGATCGAGCCAGCGATCCAACCAAGCGTAGGCGTTCGACCGGACGTCGGCGGGGAACTCGTGGCCGCCGTCAAAGAACGTCAGCTCGAACCGCTCTGGAACGCCGGCGTCGGCGTAGGCGTCCAAAACCGTGTCGCCGAGCCGGCGGACGGAGTCCGGCGGGAAGATGCCGTCTTCGGTACCGTGGGTCACCAACAGCGGCGTCGGAGCCGCGTCCGCCAGGACGTCGTCCATATCGCCGACCGTCAGCAGCCCGGGGACGTACAGCGCGAAGTTGTGGGTGATCTGCTCGCGCTGGACGGCCGCGAGTCGCGCCGCACCGCTTGAGACGACCGCGGCGTCGACGCGGTCGTCAAACCAGGCCACCCAGGCGGCCTCCTGCCCGCCGAGCGAGTGCCCGAGCACACCCAGGGAATCGGGAGTGACCGAGTCATGGGCTTCGAGGATGTCGAGCGCGGCGGCGAGGTCCGAGAGGTACTTCGCCTGGAGGGAGGAGCCGCGCAGCAGACGGTCCATCGCGACGAACTTCTCGTAGTCGGCGCCCGCGGGGGCCGTCCCGGCCGCGCGCTCGCGCTCGGCCGGGCGGCGGTCCTCGAAACAAAGCAGGTCCGGACAGCAGACGACGTGGCCGCGCCGGCAGCACTCGACGCCGTAGTGGTACGCGGCCGTCTCGCTCAGCCCGGCGGGGTCGGACTTGCCGACGGCGAACTCGCCCGCGTGGGGGTGGACGGCGAGGACGCCGGGGCGCTCGTCGCCGGCATCGATGTCGTCCGGCACGAGCAGATAGGCTCGGGCTCGCTCTCCCGGTTCGACGTCGTACTCGACGAGTCGGCGCTCGAACCCGTCGGCGGCCATGGTCGAGACGATTTCGACGGCCGGATCGGGGCGGTCGGGGATCGTTCCGAGGCGATCGAGGATCGCGTCGCGAGTGGCACTCACACCGGCACGACGACCGGCGGGACCATAACTACACGCGTGATGCTCTGCAGATCGAACGCTGTCCGCCGCCCGGACCGACGGGCGCGACGTCGAACATTTATCGGCGTTCGAATCGATGTTCAGAACGGACCAACGGTTCGATCGCATCATGGCCGACGACGATTCCCCGCCACCGGACCCGCCAGGCGGCAGTCCGGAGACCGTCACCGGCTCCGATCGGATCGCCGCGGCCGCGGATCGGTTCATTCGATTCGTCAACTGATCGCGGCCTGGGTATTCGCGATCCTCTTCGCGATCGGCGTCGTCGACCTGACGCTGCAGATCTGCGGTCGATTCGAGCGCAGACCATCACTGATCCGCTCGTCGTCATCGGGTTCATTGACACCGGCCTCCTACTGTTGATCATCGTCGAGGTGTATCACACGGTCATCGCGTACACGCAGGAGAGCGAAACCCGCCAGATCGTAGGCTCGTCATCTACACTGGCGTGATTGCGATGGTCCGGAAGGCGATCATCTTCCGGACGGACGAGTACGCGACCGCGCAGGACGCCCTCTTCGCCGCCGTCTCGTACACGATCATCATCTTTGGCCTAGTCGCCTTGCTCTTCGCAGAGCGCGTGTACGGCTGACGCCGCGGCCGCACTTCGTTCGTCGGGTCGGCGTGCCCGGACGGCTCGGCGAACGTCGGCTCGAAATTTATGCCGCGGTCGACCGAAGTCGATGTCGTGGCCGTGGAACTGCTCGGCAAGGACCGGATCGAGGAACGACTCGCGGCCCTCGTGGATCCCCTGGCCAAGTTCCACGAGACCTACGAATCGATCGGCGAGTACCCGTCGCTGGTGGTGCTCTTTCGACCGCCCAGCGGCGTACGACGACGTCGCGATGCACCCCGACGCGGGCGACTTCGTCGACCCGCGGACCCGGGAGTGGAAGCAGTACATGCTCCCGGAGACGAACGCGGAGAGCGTGGCTCGGTGTCCGCTGCCCGAGCGAACCGACGTTGAGGGGAGTCGGCGAGGGCGCGAGCGACGGTGACGGCCGCGAATTCGCGGGTCAGAGGCCCGTAGGATCGAGGCTTGTGGATCCTCGCTCGAAGGCCGGAAGCCGCGTGTTCGCGGAACCGGCATGCCGTTCGGGCAAGCCACTCTTCAAGAGGCGGGCCGCTGTCGGCACGAGTATGAGCGACGAGGCGATCACCAACGAGAGCGACACGTTCGAGATCGGCGACGCGACCGTCCACCGGCTCGGGTTCGGCTCGATGCGGATCACCGGCGAAGACATCATCGGCTCGCCGGACGACGAGGGCACCGCACGCGAGGTCGTCCGGCACGCCGTCGACTGCGGCGTCGACCTCATCGACACGGCCGACTCCTACGGCCCGGCCGTCAGCGAACGGCTCATCGGCGAGGCGATCGGCGACCCCGACGACGTGCTGGTCGCGACTAAGGCCGGCCTGCTGCGCAACGACGACGGCGACTGGATCGCCCACGGCGATCCGGACTACATCCGCAATCAGGTGCTCACCTCGCTCGATCGCCTGCAGACGGATACCATCGACCTCTACCAGTTCCACCGACCCGACGACGACACGCCCTTCGAGGACTCCGTCGCGACGTTCGCCGAACTCAAAGACGAGGGGTTCGTCGACGAGGTCGGCGTCAGTAACGTCTCGCCGGAACTCCTCGACCAGGCTCGCGAGCAGGTCGAGGTCGCGACCGTCCAGAACCGGTACAACCTGAACGATCGCGGGAGCCAGGAGGTCCTCGATATCTGTGAAGAGAACGGCATCGGCTTCATCCCGTGGGCCCCGATCGACGGCGACGACCTCGACGCACACAGCGACCTCCTCGACGAGATCGCCGACGAGCACGACGCGACGTGGCGTCAGGTCGCACTGGCCTGGCTGCTCGAGCGCGCGGACGTCATCCTCCCGATTCCGGGAACCTCGGATCCCGACCACCTCGAGTCGAACGTCGCCGCCACTCACCTGTCGCTCAGCGACGACGAGGTCCAGCGGCTGACCGAGGCCGCGAACTGAGGCCACCGCGGTCGCGACGCGGTCGGTGTGTTCAGAATTCTCGTTTCGGCGATACACGTGCGTCGTCTTGTGCCACTTGTTCTTACCTAAGTGGAGCTTTCGGTCGTTCACGTACCGATCCGTATCGCTCTTGAAGAGTCGCTTCGCCTGGGCTCTCTCACTCGTGTGCATCCGCTTTGGAACGACATACGTGAGCCCGCGTTTGCTGACCATCTCCAGAACGTGTTGACTGTTGAACTCTCGGTCCATCAGTACATTGTCAACGTGGACGAGGTCCTCAGCCGAATTGAGCAGGTCTTCGACGATCGGCTTGATTTCGGGCCGTGCGCCCGTAGCCACGGCGCGAGCGCGACAGTTGCGTTCCCGCTCTCGTCCCTTACCAAGAAGAGTTCAACGAGTAACCGCTACTGGAGTTCTTCGATGAGGGAAGCAACCGCTTCGTCGGCGATATCGCCTTCAAGACGACCTTGCCAGAAATCGATGTCCTCGTGGTCAATTGATTGGACACCCCACGGGACGATTCAACTCTCATCCGGCGTCCCGCCACGAAGCCAGCTCTCCGAATCCGGGGCATTTCGATGAGTTCATCAAGAAGTGTCCGATAGGTCGTGTTTTTCCGAACCTTGAGGCAGAGCAAGACGATATGCTGGTGGAGCGTGTAGCGTCGTTTTGAGAACTTCGAGGAATATTGAGCCACGGCTCGCCGGGCCAAGTGGAATGCTTGTTCAACAAATTGGAGTACCCGTGACTTCGGGAGGGCCTGCATTCGGTCACACTACCGGTCGAACCTGTAACCTCTGGAGGATTTCAACAGAGCCCCTCGAATGACGCTGAACAGCACCAGCCGCTATGTCACCAGATTCTTCAGCGGGAACGGCAACCATAGCGGTGATGAGAGACCGGTTTGAGGGACTGTCAGGACGAGAGACAGTACTAGTGTCCCGTCAGACAGTGGGCCTTCTCGTAGCTGTCTGCGTGCTCGTCGTCGGCGCAACGCTTCCACCACTGCCGGCGCTGACCGTTGACGGACAGCGCACGCTTGCAGTCTTCCTGACTGCGCTCGTCCTCTGGCTGACTCGACCCATGCCGTATGTCGTCTCGAGCGTTCTCAGCGTCACGTTACTGTTCGCGCTGGGGACTGTCGATTCGTTCAGTGCAGCGACGACGGGATTCACGTCGACGCTCGTCTTCTTCCTACTGTTGCTCCTGTTGTTGGGTGACGCGACGGCGAGTGTCGGTCTCGATCAACGGGTGGCGCGTCAACTGCTGACTGCAGACAGTACGCCGCGTCGGACGCTGCACTCAGTTGCCGGGAGTATTCTCGCATTGGCACTGGTGATGCCCTCTGCGATGGCTCGCGCGGTAACATTCATTCCGATCGTGAAACGACTCGCGGGTGCGTTCGAATTAGAAGCCGATAGCGGCTTCGAAAGTGCGGCGTTTCTCGTTCTCGGCCACGTCAACCCGATCGCGTCGATGGCGCTAATGACCGGTGGCGGAATGGCGTTAGTCACCTCCGAGATCGTCGCGACCACGGTCCGGTCAATAACGTGGGTCGACTGGGCCGTGTTGATGCTTCCGCCGACGGTCCTCCTCTACGCGTTGGCGACCCTCTGTGCGGGTCTGTTCGCGACGGTCGACGGAGAGACGACGATCGGCAGGGATAACGGGATCCGACTGGAGGTGGATGGCGAGGGGACGACTCCATTGACTCGCGAGCAGCGTATCGTCGGAATCGTCCTCTTCGGGGCCGTCGTGAGCTGGATCGTCGGATCGTTCGTCGGGTTACCAACGGTACTACCGGCTGTCGCGGCGGTCACAGTGCTCTCCATACCGCCCGTCAGCATTATCTCGGCGGAGGATATCGCAGCGGTGAACTGGGGTATCATCTTCCTCATTGGCGCTATGTTATCGATTCTGGACGTCATGGACGCGACCGGTGCGATTAGGGCAGTCATCGATGTGCTCATGCGGTGGGTTCCGTTCGAGCTACTCGCCCACTGGCAGATCGTTGCAGTGCTGGTCGCCATCGCTGTCTGGATCAGAATCCTGTTCTCGACCGGCTCGGCGGCGATCGTCGTTGCGCTCCCGATCGTCCTCGAGTTCGCGGACGCGTTCGGTATCGACCAGCTGTCTCTCGCGCTTACCGTGTTACTGGTCGTCGGTTCGACGACGATCCTCCCGTTTAACACGACGGCAGTATTGGTATCGATGGATCGAGGGCCGCTATCGCATCGCGATATCGCCTCGTTCGGAATCGTGACGATGGGACTCTCTTTCGGTGTCGCTGCCCTCTCGTGGCTCGTCTACTGGCCGCTGGTGACCTGATCGCGACAAGCGTGAGCTATATATGAACGGACCGGACTCTTCCCTATAGGTGGGTCGCCAATTCTACGTGTTGAGTTCACTACTGTGCCGACGGGCGTGATGGCGAAGATCCATCGAGAGATGGACGACATCCGGAGTATCGAGCTCGACAACGCGTTCTACGTCGAAGATGGAACGTGGATTGAGTCCCTGACCGTCGCGTCAAACACCGGGTTTGACCCCGAAACGGTCCTTGAAGGTATCTCCGGCACATCGGTGTTCTATAGCAGTGAGATTCCGACCGCATCGGACGATCTCGAGATTCGCCGACTGACCATTTTGGCAACGGAGTCGTACCCGTTTATTCTGGGTCTGGTCCTCCGTCAGGAGGCGATTCCGAACCGCATCGTTCTCCAGAATGACGTCTTCGAAATCGTGACGACGACGCGCGACTGGGACCAGTTTCGGTCGATGGCCGACGAGGTCCAAGAGACCCTCGGCGAGTTCGAACTCCTGTCGGTGACCCAAAACGAGAACCCCGGCGAACCGCTCGACAGCGGACGGTTAACGGAGGTTCTCGTCTCGAAACTCACTGACGAACAGTTGGCTGTCCTCGAGACGGCGTACAATTACGGCTACTTCGATATCCCCCGAGAGGCATCAGCAACTGATCTCGCCGACGAACTCGACATCGCTCAGTCGACAGTGAGCGAACGTCTTCGGACCGCCGAGCGAACATTGCTCGAGCTCATTTACGGGCCGCAAGAGTGATCGCTATCCGAGTTCGTCTCGAGAGTGGGTTTTCACACCATCCCTCACTTAAAGAATGATAGCTATCGGTGCCGATAGGGAGTAGACCGAACCTAGTTAGCCCATAACGTGGGGGTGGATGACGACGCAAGAAAATCATGAAGGTTCGGTCGCAGGGGTCGGTGGCCGACTCACGCGACGTGGCTATATCGCCACGGCCACCGCGGCGCTCGGAACGAGCGCATTGGCGGGCTGTAGCGCTAGTCGTGGCGAGAGTCTCGAGCCGGACGTGCCCGATGGCGTCCCGGAGACTGTCGAAACGAAGCACTGGCGCGAGTGGGAGACCGTCGACGCTGAATCACCACCGCTGGATTACAGCGCGACGGCCGGTTCGGTGCTCGACCGGTTACCCGTAGAGTTCTCGAGCGAGGACGATCCGTGGATGCGCGAACACGCGTTGATGGTCAAGCGCGGTCTCAACGACCTGGGTATGGCCGTCAGGCTCAACGATCGACCGCTGAACCAGCTATACGCCCAGAGCTGGGAAACGCGGGGGCTCGAGGCGGTCATCTCGATGAGCACGCACGGGCCCGACCCGCAGCGGGGGCTCGATCCGAACCCGCTGTTGATGCGCGCGACCGAGGAATCGCTCTCGAACTACGACAATTACCACAATCCCGAGCTACAAGAGGTTCTCACGGAACAGGCCCAGACGACCGATCGCGAGAAGCGCGAGGAACTCGTCGACCGCGCGCAGGAACTGTTCGCTGAAGATGTCGGGGCGCTCATCACGCTGTACCCGAACATCATCACGGCGGTGAACACGGAGCGGTGGAGCGGCTACGTCGAAACGCCGGGCAACGGCCCGACGATGGACTCGTTTGTCTGGACGGAGGTCAACCTCCAGCCCGAGACGGACAACCGGACCTACGTCAAGGGTGTCACCACGTCGATGAACTCGCTGAATCTGCCGTGGGCCGCCGGCGGCGCGGAGGCCAATCGACTCACGTTCATCTACGACGGATTATTCGACGCGACACCCGATTTGGACGTGGTCCCCGCACTGGCGACCGGTGGCGATTTCGTCGACGATACGACCGTCGAACTCACGCTGCGCGAGGGCGTCGAGTGGCACGACGGCGAGGCGTTCACCGCCGAAGACGTGACGTTCACCGTCGAACTGTACGACGAATACGCCTCGACGAGTCAGGTGCCGTTCTACGAGCCGATCGAGTCCGTCGAGGTGCTCGGCGATCACGAAGTGCGGTTCAACCTGTCGAACCCCGACGCCTCGTTCATGACCCAGCGGGTCGTCCGGAGCGTGATCCTCCCGAAACACCGGTGGGAGGACGTCGACAACCCGTCTCAGCATAACCCGGACGCCCCCGTCGGCACCGGCCCCTTCCAGTTCGAAGACTGGGAGCAGGGGACCCGGTTCGAGGCCTCGCGCAACGAGAGCCACTGGATGTTCGACGACGACTGGCGGGCCGACGCCCTCGGCGATCAGGCCGAGCGCGGCCCCGGCGTCGAGAACGTCATCTGGATCAACGTGAGCAACGTCGATGCGCTGATCGGCTCGCTCCAGAGCGGGTCGATCGACGCCATCGGGACGACACTCTCGACCCTACAGGCCGACCGTGCGGCCAACACCGACGGGATCGAGAAGATGTCCGTCGGTAGTTACGCGCCACTGAACGCGAAACTCATGTTCTCCTGTCCGCCGATCCGGGACAAGGAATTCCGCGTCGCGCTCGCGAAAGCGGTCGACTCACAGGGGTTCGTCGAGGACTTCCTCCAAGGACAGGCGACGGTACCGAACGGAGAGAACCTGATTTCGTCGCTCACCCAGTGGCACAACCCCGAGACGACCGACTACAGCTACGACGTCGAAGACGCACGAACCATCCTCAAGCGGGCAGGCTACACGTGGGACGACGACGGCAACTTGCGGTTCCCCAACGGCGACGCGTGGGGAGCGTTTGTTGAGCGACTTCAGCCCGAAAACACCAACGAGCGCCGCTCGGACCTCGACCAACCAGATTTCTCATGAACAGCCAGACACCAATGGACCGCACAACCGACTGCTTCCCGCGACCGTCGCGGGGGCGGACCCGACTCGAGGCGAACCGACACCCTGACCACGCCGCCGCTCGAGCCGAGCGCGCACCGCTCGAGTGCGACAGTGCGGCCGGTGCAACGGCGCGGCCGGCGACCGGTATCGTGGCGGGTGAGAACCGATGAGCAAATTCCAGCGGTTCCTGCTCAAGCGGCTCGCGATTTCAGTCCTCCTGACGCTGGTCGCCGTCTCGGTCATCTTCGTCGTCCTCCGGCTCCTGCCGGGGAGTCCCTTCGAGGCGCTCGTCACCTCGGGGAACCTCAATCAGGAGCAGATCGACGAGATCCGGGCGATGTACGGGCTCGATCAGTCGATCTGGAAACAGTATATCAACTACCTCGGGAGCCTGCTGACCTTCCAGTTCGGCTACTCCATCCTGCGGAGCCAGCCGGTCTGGGAGGTCCTCGAGCCGCGGCTGATCAACTCGCTGATCCTGCTCGTGCCGGCGCTGGTGACCACGGCGATCCTGAGTTCAGTGCTGGGGATGTACGCCGGCTGGAACCGGGGCAGCCGCCTCGAGAAGGCGAGCATCGTCTCGACGACGCTGCTGCGCTCGACGCCGGTGTTCATCACGGCGATTTTCTTCATCATCGTCTTCGCCTACAATCTGGAGATCGTCCCCGCGCTCGGAATGCGGTCGATCCGGGCGACGCCGGACGGCTACCTCGAGACGTTCGTCTCGCTCGACTTCCTCCATCACTACCTCTTACCGTTTACCGTCGCCGTCCTCTACTACAGCGGCGACTTCCTGCTGTTGGCCCGCAACGGCGTCGTCGAAAAACGCGGCTCGGAGTTCCTCAAACTCCACCGGGCGAAGGGACTCACCGAGATGGAGCAACTGGCCCGCGCGGGCCGCAATTCGATGCTGCCCATCCTGACCTACTTCACGCTCCGACTGGGCATGATCTTCCAGGGGTTGATCCTGCTCGAGGTGGTCTTCAGCTGGCCCGGTATCGGCCGCGAACTCGTCTTGGCCATCCAGCAACAGGACTACCCGCTGGTCCAAGCCGCGGTCTTCATCATGGCGCTGGCGGTCATCATCGCGAACCTCGCCGCCGACGTCCTCTACGCGTACTTCGATCCGACGGTATCGACGAACGGAGGTGGCTCCGCATGAGTACCGAAACGAAACCCGAGGCAGAGCTGTACAAGCGCGCCGACGCGCTGTGGACGACCGTCCGCGACCAGTTCGCGTTCCTGCGACAGGACCCGATGGCCTTCGCCGGCATGCTCGTCGTCGCGGCGTTCGTATTCCTCGGGCTGTTCGGGCCGTACCTGGCCCTCCACGACCCGATCGAGCATACCGTTCGCGGCGACGGCGGCTCCGTGCTCCGGCTCACGGCCCCGAGCGCGGACGCGTTATTCGGGACGACGGCGTACGGCAAGGACGTGCTGAGCCAGTTCCTCGCCGGCGCGCGGCCGACGCTCATCGTCGGCCTGTTCGGCGGGCTGGGAACGGGCGCGCTCGGCTTCACCGTCGGCGTCGTCAGCGGCTACTACGGCGGCTGGGTCGACGAACTCCTGATGCGATTGACCGACCTGACGTTCTCGCTGCCGTTCATGCCCATGGCGTTGCTGTTGCTGACGTTCATGACGCCGAACATCTGGCTGATCACAGCGATCATCGCCACGTTCCTCTGGAAGATGCCAGCGCGGGTCGTCCGCTCCGAGGTGCTGTCGGTCCGCGAGCGGACGTTCGTCAGGTCCGCTCGAGCCAGCGGGGCGAGTAACCTGCGGACGATGCTGTATCACGTCGCACCGAACGTGTTGCCGATCGGATTCCTCTATACCGCCTACGGCGTCGCCTGGGCGATCGCCGCGCAGGCGAGTCTGGCGTTCCTCGGCTTCGGCGATCCGACGATGACCAGCTGGGGTCGGATGCTCCGGCAGGTGTTCGCGTCGGGCAACATGCGCGTTGCGTGGTGGTGGGTGCTTCCGCCCGCGATCGGTATTGCTGCGATAACCACCTCGGTGTTCCTCATCGGACGAGCCTACGAGGAAGTCATCAATCCCGAAATTCAGACCGACCAATGACGCTACTCAACGTCGAAAACCTCAAAGTCACGTACGCGACCGACGACGAAACAGTCCACGCCGTCAACGACGTCTCGTTCAGCATCGACGAGGGCGTCAACTATGGTCTCGCCGGTGAGTCCGGTTCTGGGAAGTCCACCGTCGCGGAGGCGCTACTGGGGCTGCTCCCGGGGAACGGCACCGTCGAGCGCGGGACGATCGAGTTCAATGGGACCGATCTCACCTCGCTCTCGGAGGCCGAACGGAGGGACGTCCTCTGGGAGGACATCGCCTACATCCCCCAGAGCGCGATGGACTCGCTCGATCCCGTGATGTCGACCGGCGACCAGATCGCACAGGCGATCCACACTCACCGCAACGTTACGGACGCGAAGGCGCGCGACCGCGTCCGCGAACTGTTCGAGATCGTCGGCCTCGATCCGGACCGAATCGACAACTATCCCCACGAGTTCTCCGGCGGGATGCGTCAGCGAGTCACCATCGCGATGGCGCTGGCCCTCGAACCGGATCTGATCATCGCCGACGAGCCGACGACCGGGCTGGACGTCATCGTTCAGGACAAGATCATCGACAAGATCTTAGAGATCCAAGAGCGGATGGACAGCTCGCTGTTGTTGATCACCCACGAAATCGGTGTCATCGCGGAGACCTGCGACGACCTCTCGATCCTCTACGGCGGGAAGGTAATGGAACAGGGAAGCGTCGACAACGTGCTGGTCAACCCAACCAACCCCTACACGATGGGGCTGAAGAACTCCTTCCCGGAGATCGACGAGAACGAGGACCCCGTCGCGATTCCCGGCTCGCCGCCGAATCTGAACCGAGAGCCGACGGCATGCGTCTTCGAGGACCGCTGTCCGTTCGCCACGGACGAGTGTGGGGAGTCCCATCCCGATCTGGTCGATCTCCCCAACCGGAACCACCGCTCGGCCTGCCATCGCGTCAAGGAAGCAGCGCAGCTGCGTCGAGACGCCGACGAACCGGAGACGTGGAACATTCCCGACGACGGTGACGCCGACTCCGACCGCGGCGAGGTCATCCTCGAGACGGACGCGTTGGAAAAACACTACGAGCAGAGCCAGCCGTTGCTGAGCAAGCTCCGCGGCGAGGACCCCGACTACGTGAAAGCGGTCGACGGCGTCTCGCTGTCCGTCCGTCGGTCGGAGGTGCTCGGCGTCGCCGGCGAGTCCGGCTGCGGGAAGTCGACGCTCGGCGAGACGATGGCCTTGCTCGAGGATCCGACCGGAGGCGACTTCATGTTCGACGGGGAACCCTACGAGTACTATCGGGACGGCAACCTCCAAGAGTTCCGGCGGAAGGTCCAGATCATCTTTCAGGACCCCTTCGATTCGCTGAACCCCCGCCAGACTGTCCGCAAACTCGTCGGCGAGCCACTGACGATCCACGACTACCGCACGGACGAAAAAGAGCGGGCGATCGTCGAGACGCTCGAGAAAGTCGGGCTGACCCCTGCCGAGAAATTCCTCGACCAATACCCCCACGAACTCTCCGGCGGGCAGCGCCAGCGCGTGGCGGTCGCCAAGGCGCTGGTTCTGGATCCGGACTTCCTGATCTGTGACGAGCCGGCGTCGATGCTTGACGTCTCGCTGAAAGTCAACTTGCTGAACCTGCTGCGCGGGTTAGCCGACGCGGAGGACATCGGGATCGTCTACATCTCCCACGACCTCGCAAGCCTGATGCAGGTATCGGATCGGCTGGCCATCATGTACCTCGGCCGCGTCATCGAGGAAGGCGACGTCGATCGAATCGCGTCCCAGCCGCGACACCCCTACACCTCGTCGCTGCTCTCGGCTGCACCGGAAAAGGATCCGACGGCCGATCGAACGCGCGTCCTACTCGAGGGTGAGCCGCCGGACCCGGTCGACCTCCCCTCGGGCTGTGCGTTCGCCCCGCGCTGTCCGAAGGCACAGGGGTCGTGTTGGGAGGCCGAGCCGGCCATCGACGAAATCGGCGATGAGACCCATCGAGCGGCGTGTTATTTCCCGAAGGGAGAGGAGGGACTCAACGCGTCGGACGCATCGGCGGTAGACGAGACCAAGTTCCCGGAATCGGCCAACACTGACTCGGTCGGTGACTGACTTCCATGCCCGGTCTCGAGACGACTGCGGTAGGAAGCGCCCCGGTCGACGTCGATAGCGCGGCTATCGTCCCGAGTGCCGTCGGCGTCGATCCGTCGACGAACCTTGTGGCCGCCATCGGAATCGGGACGCTACTGGTGTTGCTTGTGCTGTCGGCGTTTTTCTCCTCGGCGGAGATAGCGATGTTCTCGCTGGCACACCACCGCATTGAGGTGCTCGTCGAGGACGGGAGACCCGGTGCCGAGACGGTGCAGGCACTGAAATCTGACCCCCACCGGCTGCTGGTGACGATCCTCGTCGGGAACAACCTCGTCAACATTGCGATGTCGTCGATCGCGACCGGACTGTTCGCGATGTACGTCGGGCAGGGACAGGCGATGGCGGCGGCGACGTTCGGCGTGACGGCCGTCGTCTTGCTGTTCGGCGAGAGCGCGCCGAAATCGCACGCCATCGAGAATACGGAGTCCTGGGCCCTCTCGGTCGCTCGGCCGCTGCAGGTCTCGAAGTATGTGCTGTATCCGCTGGTGGTCACGTTCGATACGTTGACTCGTCTCGTCAACAATCTCAGCGGCGGCGGAACCGCCGTCGAGTCGTCCTACGTGAGTCGTGAGGAGATCCGAGAACTGATACGGACCGGCGAGAGTGAGGGGATCATCGAGGCCGACGAACGCGAGATGCTCCAGCGGGTGTTCCGGTTCAACGACACCATCGCAAAGGAAGTGATGACACCGCGACTGGACGTAACCGCCGTCCCCCGAACGGCGACGGTCGATGATGCTGTCGCGAAGTGCGTCGAGAGTCGTCATACCCGCCTGCCAGTGTACGAGAGAGACCTCGATGCCATCGTCGGGGTCGTCGCACTCGGCGATCTCGTCCGAGACTCCCAGTACGGCGAGTCAGTTGAGGATTCCTCGCTCGAGGCTCACATCGAAGAGACGCTACACGTCCCGGAGAGCAAACACGTCGACGAACTGTTCCACGAGATGCGTCACGAGCGGGTCGAACAGGTCGTCGTTATCGACGAGTTCGGGACGACGGAAGGGATCATAACGACCGAGGACATCGTCGAGGCGGTCGTCGGCGAGATACTCGATACGCAGGAAGACGAACCCATCGAAAGCGTCAGCGAACGGACGGTCCGGGTCGACGGCGAGGTGAATATCGAAGCCGTCAACGATGTCATCGGCGTCGAATTCCCGGAAGGAGAGGAGTTCGAGACGATCGCCGGCTTCGTCTTTAATCGAGCGGGACGACTCGTCGAACCCGGCGAGACGTTCGCGTACGACGGCGTCGAATTAACCGTTGAACGCGTCGACGACACGCGAATCAAGCGTGTCCGCATCGACGAACCCGATCCATCGATAGCCGACGATTCGGGCGTGGCTACCTTGAGTTAGCGGGTCGTTCCTACTCTCCCGTATCCGACATAACAGTGACTACTGGCCGATCGGCCTCGAGTAGGACGGACTGAGTCGTACTCCCGAACAGAGCCTTGCCGGTCGGAGACCGTTTTCTGCCGCCGATAACGATGTACTCGGCGTCGATATCGGCTGCGACGTCCAGAATCGATGGAACTGGTTCGCCGACGCGTCCGACCGTCGAGATCGTCTCGCGATCGCTGTTCTCGAGCGTTTCGACGACTACTTTGTTCGCGACGTTCGCTGCAGCGTCGGCGCGCTGCGGTTTGCTATACCCCTGCACATCCGAGACGCGTTCGACAGCCGCCTTGCGAGATTCGAACGCCTCCTGTGAGACGACGTGGAGGACGGACAATTCTGTCTCGTAGGCCGAAGCCAGATCGTATCCGATCTCGACGACGGAATCGTGCTCACTCGTCGCATCGACGGCTGCAAGTATTGACATATTCGAATAGCCGTGGCCGAATTATGTAAATATACGGAATGGTTCCACCACGGTGAGGAAGGAACAGACATTCAGATATTATTTTTCAAGATATATCGATCCGTTCCGTCCCAAAGAGTGCTCGAGACAGTTCGCGCGAATCTCGACCACGGTGAGTCGGGCGAACACCGCGAACATGTCCAGCAGATGGAACGTGGAGCACTGGACGCAGCCAAGCGGCTCGAACAGCGAGCTGATAATGGATTGTTCGGCTCGACTCGAAAACGTCTCGTTCACCGACTCATCAGAACGTATCGCGCTTACATCCAGACACGTGAGTACCCAAAACAGGGTCTGGCCCACATATTCACGGCGTGGCATGAAACACTCCGTGACGCCGGCGACCTCCTCGTCACGGAGGGAATTTTGAACAGTTCCAACGACGTCTGGTTCCTCCGAAAAGGCGAATTGTTCGCTGCGCTCGATGGTGACTCGATCGCGGTCAATATCGACGCCAGACGCGCCGCGTTCAACCGCCACGCGGCACTGGATGCGCCACCAGTGTTGACGAGCGAAGGTGAAGCGCCAAGCGGGGACATCGAGCGTAAGGATGTCCCGGAAAACGCACTCGTCGGAACGGGCGTGTCAGGCGGTGCTATTGAAGGGATTGCCCGCGTCGTTCACGATCCCTCCGAAGAGACGATCGAGAAGGGTAAAATTCTCATCGCCTCGTCGTCCGATCCCGGCTGGACGCCGTTATTCCTGAACGCAGCAGGCATCGTCGTAGAAGTTGGCGGCCGGTTGAGCCACGGCGCGCTCGTCGCGCGCGAATAGGGGCTACCAGCCGTGGTGTCGGTACCTGAAGCGACACGTCGCATCAAGACGGGACAGCGGGTGCGGATTGACGGAACCCGGGGAACGGTTGAGATCATTGAGGACGATTGATGGCTCACTCACTGGATCGTTCTGGATCGTTCTGGAAAAATCAGCTTCGGTAGTTCGAAGAAGTTCGAGATTCTGCAGAGACTGAAGTCAGGGAGAGAGTCCACTCGTGCATGGTACGTGTTGAATCCGATCCAACCAGCCTACATTTCGGCGGTGGCTATGCATAACGAATCGACCTAGCCGACTTCTGGTATTGTGGATAGCCATCGGCATCGCATTAGGCGTGGCTCTCGGGGCAGCGTGGAGTCGAACAGGGGATAGTAGCCAGCTCGATTAGTCACGAACACGTCGCAAGTGGTTCCCTCCATTCGTTACCGACGAATGAGTTATTTCGAGCGGGAGTGTCTCGAAGGATATGCTTGAACTGAGTACCATTCTCGCATTCATTCCAATCGCATTCGCCCTCATCGTCTCCCCTGGTCCAGACAGTATCTACACGTTGACCAGAAGTATCAGCGACGGGCGTACCTCGGGTATCACTGCTGCACTCGGATCCTCGTCTGGAAGCATCGTCCACACGACCGCGGCTGTACTGGGTCTTTCCGCCCTGCTACGCACATCGGCGGTGGCTTTCACAGTCGTCAAATTCGTCGGGGCGGCATATCTCGTGTATCTGGGCATTCAGACGTTTAGAAATTCCGAAGAGTTCGAGATAACGCCGGAGAGAACCACTTACACGCCCAGCGCGTCGTATCGGAGTGCTCTGATGATCAACGTCCTAAACCCGAAGGTGGCGATTTTCTTCCTCACGTTTCTCCCGCAGTTCGTCGAACCCGGAGGCAACGTTTCCGTCCAGATATTCCTGCTCGGCGTCCTGTTTGCGGGTCTTGGATTCGTCTATCAAGCGATGCTGGCGGTGTTCTCGGCCCGAGCGCGGCGGGTAATCACGGAACGAGATCTCGTGAAGACCATGCTGCGCATGGCAAGCGGAAGCGTTCTGGTCGGGTTTGGTGTCAAACTCGCCCTTGAACGAAGACCTACTACGTAGGAAAATCCCTTAGCTACGCAAACTGGCTACAAATGGCGTTTAGCCGACAATAATGACGGCTCCGTTCTCGACCTTCATGCTGACAACACCTTCCGTTGGCCATCTTACGTCATCGCAGTGAGATTTAAGTGAGCAGGCACTGTCTAGATGAGAGTTTGAGGAATGAGCAGGTGGTGGCGAGAAGTGTCCAATGCAACTCGCCAACCTGCTCAGAGAGACCTTAGACGTGGATTGTGATGAGGTTTGGGAGAACGAGCGCACCCGACACCCGTCAGGGTGTTCGGGGTGCGTCTGCATTCGATGGGATTGTCGGTTCGAGAGATTGTATCAGTGCTCGAATTACTCGGCATTGACCGCTCTCACGGCGCAATCTGGAACTGGACGCACAAGCTTTCGGAGGCCCAGAGCGACCCGCCGACGGCGCAGCCGTCGCGAGTCGCGGTCGACGAGAAACAGATCGAGGTTGACGGCGAGAAAAAGTGGCTGTACGCCGCGATCGACACCAAATCAACGCTGCTGCTCGAAATCGACATCTACAGCCGTCCCCAGAACGCCTTGCGTTCTGGTGTGCGAACGAGACGCTGTGCGTCTCGTCAACGCCNGTCAACGCCGCGGGACTGACCCCGCGGCGGCGTTTCTGCACCGTCTCACCGAGAAACACGATATCGACGAGACAGAGTTTCTCGTCGATGCTGGCGGCTATCTGACTGCCCTCGCACGCCACGAATTGAGTGGTCAGCTCAATTACAGTGACCGAAACCACGTCGAAAAGTGGTTTCAGACGGTCTCAATGCGGCTCGACCGCTTTCACTCCTTCTGGCGCGGCAGTCCGGCCAGTGCAAGACGCTGACTTAGACGCTTCAGACACTACTACAACCACGATCGACCGAATCAAGCACTCAATGCCGAACGCCAGCCGAGGAGATGCTAAACTAGACAGTGCCACTCATGCATTGAGCACGCCAGTCGCAACTTCTGGACGAGTTGGAAGATGCGACTACATCAGGTATAGAGCGGCTACCATCAACAAGCGGATGGTTCGATTACTCGGTTTGTGAGATACTGGGACACGCTGTTTTGCTATGCCCTGACCAGCTCAGGTCGAACCTCGTCGCCGAGTCGACGGATACAGCTAGCCATCTCCTCCGTGCCTATGTTTGGATGGTACGATCGAAATATGATGTGGACATCATCGCCGAGGGCGTCGCGGTACGTCTGAAGTTCGTCAACGACTTGCTCGGGTGTGCCGAATATCGCCTGTTCTTTTAGATCCTGCTTTTGCTCAGTGGATAGTTCGTCGACAGGCTCGCCTGAGTCGATTTCTGCGTATCGACGTGTGGTATAGAAATAACCCTCACGCATTGTTTCCCACGCTAGCTCGTGGGAGTCCCCGACAAACCCATCCAAGACCAAATAGACCTGAAAATCGCCGTCGATCTCCTCATTTTCCCGAACGGTTTCGATGTCCGCGACACGCTTGCGAATGGCTTCGAGCGGGAGACTCTGGGGCGCACACCAGCCATCCCCGATACGGGCGGCACGCCGAACGGCTGGCTTTGCAACGCCACCGAACATGATCGGCACATCGTGTGCCGGTTTAGGCGTCACGTCGATATCGGCTGGTGTCTCGTGAAAATTCGACTCATAATTGAGTGACCCCTCCGACCATGCACCCCGAATCACATCGATGGTGTCCGTCAGTCGATCGACTCGTTCATCCCCTGCGATCCCGAACGCGTTGAGCAAATCGATATTTGAACCGATCCCGAAGCCAAGTGTCGTCCGCCCGCCCGCGATCAGGTCGATCGTCGCGATGTCCTCCGCGAGTCGAATCGGGTTATACAGTGGGGCCAGTGCGATACACGGCCCGAGTTCAATATCGTTGGTGACCGCTGCTAGCGCGCTCAGTGCAGGTATTATCCCCGGCATATACCCATCGGTAAACAGCCTCGGGCGCGGTGGCCCGAGGCTTTTGTTGGTTCCCTCAGCTGTGTGCTAGCACTCTCTGCTCGGCAAGCGAGCGGGATGAGGTTGGGCGGCTTACGCGCCCCGACCCGGACAGACGCACCAACCGAACCTGTGGTTGGGTTTTGTNCTGCTCGGCAAGCGAGCGGGATGAGGTTGGGCGGCTTACGCGCCCCGACCCGGACAGACGCACCAACCGAACCTGTGGTTGGGTTTTGTGAGTCCGGTAATTCGATTCGTTACCATCGAGTTTCGCCTTCTCACGCCACGCGATGTTCACCGACGCATTCCGGTCGGCGTGGTCTTGCGCCACGTCACACTCGTCGTTCGGACACCTGAACCGCCGACCCTGCCGATACCCACGCTCACCACAGCACGAACACGTCTGCGAGTTGTAGTAAGCGTCCACCGTATCCGTCGGAATCTCCCGCCACGTCGCCTTGTACGAGACGAACCTCTCGAATTTGTGGAACGGCAGTTTGTGCAACCGGCGGTTCATATACGACCCGTACTGCATCTCCTCGCGGATACCACTCATATCCTCGAACACGATAACCGGGTTCGGGAACTGCTCTGCGAACTCTACGACAGCACGGGAAAGACGGTGCAATACCCACTCGGTGAATCGCTCTTCTTTGTCACTGAGTTTCTGGTGGATGCTCGTCTTGCCGTGTTCCTGACAACGTTTCGTAATGGTGTGGTAACGTTGGCGTTCCTGCTTCACCCGTCCGTAGTCAAGGACGAGCGTGCCCTTCGTTCGCATCGTGTCGCGGTCGAGGGCGGTGAGAGCGACGTTGCGCTCGTTGATGTCCACACCGACTACCGTATCGGCGGTATCGGGTTCGGGCACGTCGAACTCGCGTGTGACCGTGACGTGTAGGTAGTACACGCCATCGCGGTACAGGAGTTCGGCCTGCCCTATATCCACCTCATCCGACGTGAGGGCGTCTCGAAGTTCGTCCATTGCGTCCGGCTCACCGCGAAGATGGCCCTTGACCTTCTTGTAGGGTTTCGGGCTGATGCGGAACTGGACGCGGTTCGTGTTGTCGTTCACGGTGAGGCGGTAGCCTTCCGTGTGCGCCATCACAAGCGGGTAGGCACCAGATTTGTCCGTACTCGGCGGNCGGCTTCCCTCGGTCAGGGTCGTCTTGATTCTCCCACCAGTCTTTGAGTGATTGGTAGGAGTCCCATGTTTGGAGGGCTTTGCCGACGACCGCGCACTTGTTGTTCCGTAGGAAGTTGTCGCGGTCAACCTCCTTCTGTATCTCGGTGCGATTGTACCCTTGTTGTTTGAGGCGGATGGTTTGGTTGAATATCTCGCGAGAGGCGAGGCGGGCGTCGTGAAGCCACGATCGTTCACCAGACGCTATGTGGAGCCGCGTCTGGATCGTCTTCGTGGCTTCTTCACCCATGCATTGACAATCGTTCCAGATTGTCATAAATGTAGGGATTAGGGATGGAAGAGTACCGCAGTCACGCACATTCGGTTAGTTCCTGCAAGTATCATTTCGTGTGGTGTCCGAAGTATAGACACTCTGTTCTCGGTGTGGTCAAGGAGGACGTGAGAGAGTTGTTTGCGGAGACTGCCGACCACTTCGGCCACGAGATTTTGGCGTTGGAGATTGCAGACGACCACATTCATCTGTTCGTGCAAACAGACCCGAAACATAGCCCTGCTGAGGTAGCACGGCAGTTCAAGTCGTACTCTGGAAAGCACTTGCTGGAACGGTATCCCGAGATTCGAGAGTCGTATTTCTGGGGCGGCGGATTCTGGAAGGTTGGATACTACGTGGGAACGACGGGAGCAGTATCGGAGGAAGTGGTTGAACGGTATATCGAGGAGACGGAACATACGCCGGAGTGACGCGCTTCACCCCCGCCCACGGTGGGGCGGGGAACTCGCGCTGCTTTTCGTTTAGATNGTATATCGAGGAGACGGAACATACGCCGGAGTGACGCGCTTCACCCCCGCCCACGGTGGGGCGGGGAACTCGCGCTGCTTTTCGTTTAGATCGGAACGGTCACCGCAGCGGGGATTGCCCAAGCGGCCAGTCCAACCGTCCACGACCCGAAGAGATCACCGATTGGCGCGGTCACGGCGCCGGCAAGTGCCGCTCCGATGGTGAGGCTTACTGTGTAGAGCCCCGTGGCGAACGATTCACGATCCGGGAAGTATTCGGTCACGAGCGGGGGGAGCAGTGCCTGTGTAACTGCGATTCCAACGCCGACGAGAAGCGTACTACCGAAGAGCACGAGGTGGTGTTGACTCCAGGCGCGGCCCGCTGTCGCGACAGTGATGAGGATAATCCCCCAGAATATGCCTCGTTCCCGACCGAGCTGGTCAGTGACCGCTGGAATCGAAAGTGCGAAGACCCCATACAGAGGGTGGGAATCGTCGTAAGAAGGCTGACTGCAGTGTAGGTCAGTCCAAGGTCGGCGCGAACCGTTTCCAGGACCGGCGAGATAGACGCGACTGCCAGACGAAGGCTCAATGCCACGACCAGAACGCCAGCCAGTACGATCCACTGAGAGCCTCTCATAGGGGCGAATGATTACGTTTGATCGTCGGTGACGAGGCTGCGTTCGAGGTCGAGTTCCGTGTCGTATCCGGCACTCGATAGTGCTTCGTGGGCTGCTTCGAAACTCTCGGTATGGGCCACGTGCTCGTCGAGATCGGACGTTGCGGCGATCGCCTCTGGATCGAGGTAGAACGTTACTGTACTCGCCGGGGTGAGTTCGACGGAGCGAGCTCCGTCTCGAATCGTGGCATCGCCGAGTTTGCCTCGGGCAACGTCGACGGGGAGACGGCTGGCTTCCGTCGTGACGACGTCCAAGAGGTCCTCGAGTTCGCCGACGATTTTGGGTGTGAGTCCCCATGCGCCGAGCAAGCCGTCACGCTTGGCGGCCCGGGAAATGCCGTCCTTGACCTCGTCGAGGGTGAGTTCGCCGTCACTTCCGTAGCCATACATGCCAAGGCATGCGTCGACCTCCAGGTGAGTGAGCACCGAGAGCATGACGGCGTCCGTCAGCGGACTCTTGATACCCGGTTCATTACCGGCCGCAAGGACATCTCCGCCGGCGTCAGTGCCGACAACGAGGTCGACATCGAGCTGGTCACAGGCATCGTTAAGGCCAGCAGCAACGCCGCGGGCCCCGCCGCCAATATCGATGAGAATGACGTCTTCGTCATAGTGTCGGGCGACGTTGGTCTCGGCGAACTCGATGCCGTCGTGGGTTCGCGTCTCGTCAGTTGCGAGGGCAACCGAGTCGTTGAGTCGGTCGATGTTTTCGATGTCATCAAAGTGACGGGGGCCGGGTTGGGGATCGACCACGACTCGTTCCCAGGCAACGCCGCCGAGGATGACGTCGACGCCGTGGGCTTCGAGGAATTGGGCGGTCGGAACCGTGCTCACGATGTCGCCGCAGCCACCGACACCGAATACGAGCGCACGGGATTTATCGAAGGCGTCTTCGATGGTCTTCATAGTGCAGCCTTTTTGTGACGGCCGAAAAACCATGGTGATTCCTGAATTGCCATCTTCCAACGATGAATATGCGATTCGTGACTGATTCCATTGTTTCCCACGACTGCGTTGAACGAAGCAGATTCGGTGAGAATACTATCACACTCCCTGCTCTTCGGGGAAGGAACTGGATTCGAAGCGTGGAGGTCACTACCTACTTCCTGCCAAGTGGTAGTATCTATCCTAGCACCCATTTGAATTAATTCAAATCCATTTGTTGATGCATTAAATCAGTCACGCTCTCGTTCGATCATCATGGAGATGAAGAGCGATGTCACAACGAGAAACTACCCCTCATATAGTCGGGTTCAGCGGACGCCTTTTTCACTCTCCGAGAGGGTGGTTAGCATAATGGCAGTACCGCAGCAGGAACTCCTGAGCGTGAAATTGGAGTTATGGCATCCGGAATGCTGGACTACCGAAGTGATGGAAGAGACAGGCGCAGGCGTGCTCGGCCATGGAAGCGTGATGGACGGTCGCCGGGCTTACGAACGGTGCACAATCTACGGCGATTCCCCTGATCATGTCGAAAAGGCAATCCAGGCCGCCAAAAACTCCTCCCGAATACGACAGGTTCAAGAAGTGCAGTCATCCCCAGCTGCGAGTCTCTCTCCAGAGTCTGCTATCGGAACGCACACACAGGATGTATTTATCGAATACAGGTTCACTGAGGGCATCGGACCAGCCTTCTTCTCTCGAGGATTCGTACTCGATGGAGCATCACAAATGGAAGACGGACGTGAGGTTTGGCCGCTCTTAGTGCAGATGGATCGTTCTGCCCTCGGTCGTCAGATTGAGGCAATTGAGGCGGAATACGAGGCGGATATAACGATTGAACGCGTTACTCCAGCAGAGCAAGGTCGTTCTCGGCCAGCATTTCGGGCGCGGTTGGACGAACTTACTCCCCGCCAACGTCAAGCATACGAGTTAGCCCGCGAAAACGGATATTACGAGTGGCCCCGGGATACGAGTGTTCAAGAACTTGCTGACACTCTCGATGTCTCAAAAACGACCTTCCTTGAGCATCTCCGATTGGCAGAAAACCAGCTTCTTAATCCGCCAGAAACGAAGGAATCGTCTAAATAGACTCTGACCCGATCATAGCAGGGTAGAGTCCTTGTGTCTTCTCGCTTCAGGTGGATGTATGACTCCAGCGTACGAACCAGTCGAATCACCGGATGCGACGACAGTATTCCCGTATCACGATCTCACGCCACCGACGACGAACGATATCTACTACGCACGTCAGATCGTCAGCCAGCATCTCCCTCGGACACCGCTGGTTCGGAGTGAGTTCTTCTCTGCTGAATTCGACGCTGACATCTATTTGAAACGTGAAGATATCCTCCCAACGGGTGCCTTCAAAGTCCGCGGTGGAGTGACACTGGTTTCACAGCTGAACGAGGAGTTTCGTGACCCTGGACTGATTGCCGCTAGTACGGGAAATCACGGACAGTCGGTCGCCTACGCTGGCCGCACGTTTGACGCCCCGGTGACCATCGTTGTGCCCGAAGATGCAAATCCTTCGAAGGTGATGGCGATTGAACGGCTCGGGGCGGAAGTCCAGTTTCATGGCGATGTTTTCGACGATGCTCGTGAACACGCCGAGAAACTCGCTGCGAACGAGGGCTACCGGTACGTCCACTCGGCGAACGAACCGGCACTCATCGCTGGCGTCGGCACAGCCGGGCTCGAAATCGTCGAGGACATTCCCGACATCGACTACCTGTTTTGTCCGGTTGGCGGCGGATCGAGCGCAGCGGGATACTGTCTCACCGTAGGTGCACTGACGGACGCAGCCGTGATCGGTGTGCAGTCGGAAGCTGCGCCAGCGATGCACTCTGCGTGGTCAGAAGGGCATCTCGCCCCTCACGAGCGGATGGAAACCTTCGCTGAGGGAATTGCGACGCGAGTTCCGTTCGCGCTAACGATGGATGTGCTTCGAGACCGACTTGACGAGTTTGAACTCGTGAGCGAGCAGGCGCTTGAGCGCGGTGTCTGTGATCTGCTTTCCGAAGAGCGGATTCCTGCGGAGGGCGCAAGTGCAACGAGCCTTGCGGCCATAAGACGGCGACAAGACGAACTTCAAGGGCAGACAGTAGTCTTTCCTATTTCAGGGCGAAACATCTCCCCAGACGCGTTAAAGGTGCTTCTCGAAGAAGAGAACACCAGACGTTAGTATTCAGGTAGCTCTGTACTTAGTAAATTATAGTTGACATGACCGTCCGATCTCTTGTTCATACTCTGCCTTAATTTGGTCAAACAGTTCCTCACCGAGAGCGCTGTGTTTCGGCGCCCCCGCTGTGTTCCGGCTGGGAGAGCAGACTCACGTACTGTAGGAGAGATCTCGCTGTCTCGATCCGCTCTTGATCTACGTCGTTGAATCTGGCAGTCTCGATGCGGTTGAGATTGGGGAGTGAACGGTGCAGTCGACATCCGGGGTTGTTGCGTGGGTCCATTTGAAGCACCTCCCCGGTTCACGGTGTAGAGAAACCTCTCCACTCGTGGAGAACTGTAGGACTGAGTCCGCTCGTTAACCAACATTGGTGTGCCTCTGTGTCGCTATGTTGGTTAAGACGAGGACTGTGCCGATCTGCTTGGTCCGTAGCGAGTCGAGCCACACACCCGGCACTCCCAGATCGGTTGTCCCGTCCACGCCTCATCTGGGACCGATTCATAGGCCTTGAATCGGTGGTCGGTTACCCGCTCACAGTTTTGATAGTCGAGTTCCTGAGTCGTTGGTACCGACGACACCTGGCGATCAGCCGCCGCTTCGCCGGTAGATTCGGCCAGCGCCATCGCTGGAACCAGCCACACCACGTCCTCGGCGTCGTCGAGGACCTCAGTGAGACGCGACGCGTCGATGATGCCGTTCCCCCGCTGGTCGTAGAGTCGCGTCGGGGTCTGCTCCTGACGTTCCGACGCTCCCTGCCCGTTCCAGCCTGTTCGGTCACGGGCGGCACTGAGGAGCCGCTCTCCCTTTCCTGACGACACCTGTACCGCGTCGGGGAGTGAGGGCCATTGCTCGGCCAGCTGGCGCGCCGGCGCCTCGTCGAGGTCGTAGATGAGCGTGTAGTCGTCGACGGCCGACTCCGCGTCGTTGGCGGTGAAGAGGTTCGCCGCGGCGCCGCCCTTCGCCACGGCGCCGTAGAACGTGGTTGACTCGACGACCAGGTGGATGATGTCGAGGAACGTCGTCGACTCTAACTCGTCCGTGTTGGTGGCGCCACGTCCGAGATGGTTAGTGAGACAGAACCGGCATTTCGTTTGGCCGTCTGGGACTGACGCTCCACAGGACCGGCACTCGCCGTCGGTTACCGTCGGTGCATCAGGGTAGCCACCAGAGCTCGTCGCGACGCGTTGCCGTCGGGGGGTACCTTCACACCCGTCGCCCAGCCTCGTGTCCGGAATGTGGGACGCCTCGCCAGTCGGCCGCAGTTCCTCAAAGTCAGTATATTGGTTGTGCATCGGTTGGTTCGTAGGTTCTGTCGGTATCGCATTTCAACGTCCGGACGCCTTCGCTCGCAACGTACTCTTGATTATGTGAGAGAGTGCAAACATATATGGGAGTTCAGCGCCAACACTGTCGTAAGAGGTGCCAAGTATGTCCGAATCCTCGCGAGATGGGGCCCAGTCGTGGACTGAGTCGATGAGCGCCCGCGACCGTATTCGAGCGGTCGCCGAGACGCTTCGCGAACCGCGGTCGGTCAACTGGATCAGCGAGCAGGCTGACGCCGCCTGGAGTACGACCAACGAGGAACTCCAGGATCTTGTCGATCAGGGACAGCTGCGCCGCGTTGAGGCCGGCAAGACGACCCGCTACCAGCCGGACTACACGCGACTGCTCTTCGAGGAAATCCGCACGCTCATCGAGGAGAACACGCGCGAAGAGCTTCGCAACGAACTGGCGGCGATTACAGAAGAGATCGAGGAGTGGCAGGCGACCTACAACGTCGAGACGTGGGAAGAGCTCGAACAGTCGCTCGCCGACGGCGACCTCACAAGTGCCGAGCTCCGCGACCGCCGCGACGTTATCGCGTTCTGGCGTGAGAACGAGGAGGATCGTCGCCTCATCAAGCACGCCTTGGAACTCTACTCCGATGTCGAAGCCGCTCGCGAACAGATGACCGACGTGGCCGACCGCGCCACGAGCTAATCCTTTCTCTCCCAGAATGATCTTTCTCGCCGGTCGCGACCGCTATACACAGCGGACCCTCCTCCGCGACGTTCACGACCGATTGACGAACCAGCCAGGGTGTGAGGATGTACGCTATCGCCCGTCTCGACGCCGACCCCGGTACGTCATCGCGGACGTCGACCCGACGACGTTCCTGAGTAACTCCTACGATGCGGCGACCGCACGGCTCGAGATTCGCTTCTGGTACCCCACCGGCGTCGACCACGAATACTACCGCATCAACTGGGTCGAACCGGAGCGGAATCTGATGCTCGGCTTCCACCAGGACGCCGACCATCCGGACCTTGGTCCCTGTCACATCCAACTTAATTACGATGACAAGCCCGTTGACCGGCATGAGGCGACGTTTCTCGATGCACACCCACTCGCCGTCCTCGATGACCGACTACAGCAATTCCCGGCGGCGGTAGAGGCGATTCGCTGGGAGAATGGCACGCCCTCGCTTCTTACCTGGCCTGTCTAGACAGCGAGTTCATCAAGCGTTTCGTGATGCGTCCGGACAGTCGTTGGCGTGACGTTCCCTGACTCCGCGACATCGCGTTGCGTTACCCACTGCCCCTGTTCCTGCCCCGCTTTGTAGAGGCAGGCCGCGGCGAACCCGGCCGGATGAACGCCCGTCGTGACGCCGCGCTCCTCGGCCTGCTCTGCGAGGGTTCGGGCCCGCTGTCGAATTTCGTCCGGGCACTCGAGGTCCGAGGCGAGTCGCGGCACGAACATGCTGGGGGCAACGGGCTCAGCGGGGAGGCTCAGCTCTTCGTTCAGCGTTTTGTACGCGTTCGTGACCCGTGACTCCGCGACGCGGGCCATCTCGCTGACGTCGTCCACTAACCGCGAGCGGCCGTTGCACCGGCAGGCCCCGTAGACGCTGGCCGCGGCGATGGCCTCGATGGATCTGCCACGAAGCAGATCCTCGTTCTGGGCGCTTCGGAAGAGCTGACACGCCTGGTCGCGGACCGACCCGGAGAGTTCGAGGGCACTCGCCAGCCTGCGCACTTCCCCCAGCCCGTGTGCGAGGTTCCGTTCCGCTTTCGACTGAAACCGGCCATGAGCCTGTTCCCGGCGCATTCGGGCGAGCCGCCGTCGCTTCTGCCCAGAGATCTCGTTCCCCTTCGCGTCGGTGCCGCGACCGATTTCCGTCGACAGGCCGCGATCGTGGCGAGCTGCAGTGAGTGGGGCGCCCGTTCGTTCGCACTCCTCGCTGTCGTACGCCCGCCACTCCGGCCCGTGATCGATACGCTGTTCGTCGATGACCAGGCCACAGTCCTCGCAGACCGTTTCGACCGCGTTCGTGGTGACCTGTCCGTCACATTCGGGACATTGGTTCGCGTTCGACTCCGTTCGGACGTCTTCGTCGAATTCGCTTTCGTAGATGTCTCTGATTGCCATTGTTCTCACCGTGATTCAGGGAACCCACCTGTACAGCGAGCCCCTCACCCATCGAGGGGACAATAAACGCTATCGAGTACGAAATCCGTTTTTCTAAGAACCATTATTAAATCACTCACCTGTGTATCGCTGACTATGGTTGACCCGGTCTCCATCGGTGCGAGTATTCTGGTCTCGTCTACGGCGAAGCATCTCTACGGCAAAGGAAAGCGTATGCATTTCTTGAATGAAGCCGTCGAAAACGCGGCCTCTCAAGTAGCGGAAAGATACGATGGACTGGACTCTAACGTCTTCATCGCTATATTCGATGACGACGAAGTAGTTGAACTGGTAGAAGAGTTCGATGCTGGAGGTAACTTGATCACCCCTGAAGAAATAGCTGACACGTTCGATGAAGATTTACTCGACCAAGAAGTCGAAGCCTCGCCGGAAGAACTGGTGATAGAGTTTTTGAACCAGTTAGAGGTGGAGATCAGCCAGAACCAAGAGATCGGCCACAAGTTGCTTATGGAGTACACCCAGCGAATCCACCGATATACCGAAGATCTAGAAGAAGGGCAGGAAGAAATCCTGCTTGAACTACAGGAGATAGAGGGACGGCTTCCAACCAACAAGGGATACGAGGTCTTCCAACCGATATCTGAACGGTTCCACCAAAGGCTGAACGGGGAACACAGGTACGACAGATACGACCTCCCGTTCTTCGGCCGGGAAGACGAACTTGATAAAATAACAGAATTCCCGGACGCCGAAGAAGACGTACTCATACTCACTGGACGTGCCGGTATCGGAAAGACACGGCTGGTAGTCGAAGGCAGCTTACTCCTCGAAGCAGAACACCCGGACTGGCAAGTATACTGGACAGACATAGATGCCGGAAACATCGACGAAGGCCTCGAAGAACTCGGCTTGGATGAGGAGAGGAACACGATTCTCTTCGTTGACGATGCACGAGATACTGGTCAAATTAGGCGTTTATTCGACCTCGTGGATCAGCACCAGCCACATCTCAAACTAATCTTCGCGGAGAGACCTCATTTCATCTCAACACTGCAAAGCCACGGAAACCGACTCCGAGACATCGACATAGACACGGTGGAACTCCCACGGCTGGATACCGACGACGTACACAGGATTCTACGAGAATACTACGGAATCACCGATCCGTCAACGCTTGACCGGATCGTAGCGATCAGCGAAGGAATCCCGCTCTTCGCGCACCTTCTCGCAGAACAAATCTCCAGCGGTGAACAATCCGATACTGATCCTGTTGCACAGGAAGATGTGCTCGAAGAAGTATTCGAAGACATCCTCGATGATATCCAAAGACTGGCGGAACACGAAGGAATCGGGAATCCACAAGATCTGGAGACCTACGTCAAATACCTTGCTGCTGTTGGAGAACTCGATAGCGACAACGAGGAACAAGTACAGCGGTTCCGAGACGTCCTAAACATCGATAGAACCACTGAGATAAACCTCCGGGAAACACTTACGGAAAACATCGGACTGGTCGCCGAACACGCGGGTCGCCTAACCATCCAACCCGACGCCCTGCAAGAATACATAGTCTACAACAATTTCCTCTCGGAGTCACCACGCAACTACCAAAACGAAATCTACAGCAACTTCAGCGAGTTCACAGGGAGGAACCAGATCAATCAGTTGGCAGTTATTCATCGACGGTACGACTGTAGAGAAGCCCGGAAAACAATTCGAAGTGCCCTTGATTCAGAATTAGACCAGCTTAGTGAATACGGCTTCGCAGAAAGGGTCAAATTCCTCCGTAGATTCAAGATTATAGGATCAACTCATCCACACCACGCAATAGAACTCGTCAAAAAAGCGTTGCGTGAAGAGCTGCCTGAACACCAGGAAGATGAACAGTTACTACGTAGCTCGATGTACACGGCGTCTCCGGCCGGAGACCTCATAATCGAATCCATAGACCTGCTGTCGAACGCCCTACAGGGAGAACCAGAAGAAGCGACGGTATGGTTGCTCCGAATTGCGGTGGACTACCCATTACAGTCTCAGCTTCAAACCGAGAGTGTAGAACAGAAGCTAAAGCAGGCGATGCGGCCCGGCCTTCGGAGGGCACCTGCCGCACAGCAAAAGATACTGGAGGTCATCTGGGAAAACTTCCTCTCCGAAGAAATCGAGAAGAGCCTCCAGCTTGACCTACTCGATATCATCGGAGAAACCTCAAAAATACAGATACACGATTTCTCAATCGACCCCATCGACCGCTCCCAGATGCGATCCTGGCAGGGAGACGTCCGAATGACGGAACCACAGCTAGAACTGCGGAAACAAGTCGTCGAGCTTCTTACCGACATCATCCAAGAAGACCCCCATCCAGAGGCGCGGAAGAAAGCCGCTGAGAAACTGGTGAACTTCGAGAACTCACAGGCCAGATACCACGGCAAACACCAAGAAGTAATCAGCGAGGACGAACTTGTCCGGATTCTCGAATTTGCCTCTGAATACGTCTCACAGGACGAAGACTTGCGGTGTATCAATACCCTGAGCAAGTTAGCTGACCGTGAAAACGCAGAAAAATTCGGTATCGAATCCGAAGTGCGGGATCTCGAAGAGGCGTTAGCGGGAAACGAGAGATACCAGCTTCTCCAAAATATGAGGTACAAGCCTCCCAAGAAGATGGAGGAACGGGAAGCCGAGATCCGCAGCTTCGCGGAAGACTTAGACGAAGAGGAGCTCGCCCCCTCCGATTTCTCAGACATCCTCTCAGAACTCACGGATACATCCTTCAACCAGTTCTTCAGAGTCCTAGCAGACGAGCGGCCGGAGTACGGAGAAATCCTTCTCGAAGCAGATGATCCGGATCTCAATTCCTGTAAACCGCAGGTACTCGTGGGGATCTGCTCCACCGACCCTGAGAGAGGAAAAGAACTTGTAGACCAGTACACCGAAAAAGAGCGATTCGACCTGATCTCCGCAGGACTCAGTGCTTTAGCCACCCAAGACCTAGACTTCACCAAAGAGCATATCGACGAACTACTGGAAGATCGATCCGAGATTCCTCGGGAACTCGTGTCCGGTCTCAGCCAGGTAGTACACGGATACTGGGAAGACCACCAAGAATGGACAGAAAACGTCCTTCTCACCCTTCTACAAGATGCAGAATCACTTGATCCCGGGTTAATCAAGGCAGTACTCCGACCTCTCCCGCTACACAAAGATAGTTCACGAGAAGTAGATGAAGAGCTTCTGAATGCAGTCTTGGACTACGCAGAAGACAGCGAAAGCTTCGCCGAGGAACCTCACGGTCTTCAACTCGTAATCGCAGAAGTCGCTGAGCGGAACCCCGATCAGTTCGTCGACTTCTGCCTCCAGCGGTTGGAAAACGAATACGTAGGGACTTCGCTTCTCCCAACCCACCTTGATATAGACTCTGAGAGAATGAAACAAGCTGACGGTTACAGTACTGCGACAAATGTAGTCGCCAGCCGCATTCTCGATGCCGACTACTATAACCCGATAGGGTTCTCTACCCTAACCCGTTGCTTCCCCACATCAGAACTCGCAGAAAGACTCATACCAGAAATACCGATCTGCTCCGAAGACGAGCTAATGCATATCATCTGGTACTGTAGACAATACCCGATTACTGAAGACATCGAAGAGATCTACCTCACAATCATCACGGAAGGGGTGGAAAATATAAACAGTACTGAAATAGTTAAAAATGAAATCCTCACGGCGCTCTCTTCAGATCCTCTGACGACACCAAGCATGGGTATAGATCTGAAAGAGGACGAGTTGGAGATGCTGAGAGGATGGCAACAAGACGCCTCACTACCCTCTTCCGCCATCGTCTTTGTCGAAGAGGCTGAGGATTACCTGCTCGATGATGTAGAACGACGTGAAAACACACTCGAAGATTTCTAATCCCACTTCGCTAGAAATCAAGACTCACTAACTTCACCTCATTCATACCATCCTGATCCGCCAGTCTTCCGACCCTCAAGAGCTGTTCTAGTGCTTCCCAGCAGTCCCCGCTGTTCGCGGCTACCTGTTTTGAGATATCTTCGATGACGTCGTCGGAGACCGTTCGGGTTTGAAGGCTTCTATCGCTCGGACCCACACCTGTGTTGTTGGATTCGTTCAGGCAGCCCGACCTTCCCACAGACGAGACACTCCCACAGGGGTGTCGGCGGCAGGTCGTTCCAGGCGTCCAGCGCGGCCTCTAACTGTACTTCCACGATCGGCGAGTCGGTCGTGCGGCGGGCTTCGCGGAGGTGAATGCGAAGCCGTTCACGCGCCGGGAGTGTCGTGTCTTCAGTCATAATGTGACGGGATAACTGGTGGCCCCAGCACCCATCGCCGGGGCCGAGAAACACCACCGGACGCGGTTAGCGAATATCGGGTTGAAGCGGAACGAACTGTTCCCAGAAGCGATGATGCACAGCACAGAGTGTGATTAGATTATCAAGCGCGTTCGCCGCCTCGGCATCATATCGACCGTCCGCATCAACGAACTCACGCCGAGGTCTGATGTGGTGGATATGGAGGTCCTTTCCAAAGCGTGCGTGGTGTTCGCATTGATCGATGTCACACCCGGGCGTCTGGCAGCAGTAGTCATCACGCTCAAGCACTCGCTGACGCTGCCGGTGCCACCGTGTCTCGCTCCACTTCTGTCGCTTCCACGCAACTCGCTCGTCTTGTGATTCAACGTACCCCACACGGCGTTTCGCCTGTCGCCATGACTCGAAACGGTCGTAGTAGGTCGCAACGTGATATTGTCCCTCAGAATTTATCTCCTCGACCGTTGGGGGATGGCCGAGTTCTGAAGCAAGCCGATCGATTTCAGCAAGGAGTTCCGGCTTGGGAATATTCTGTTTGCCAGCCGGTTCAAGCCCAGCTTCGTGCACGGCGTTCGCCCACGACCCAAATCGGTTCGCACACGTTCGTTGCGAGTACGCGCCCTGGTCGTCCATCTCTGGTGCGCTCGGCACCCGTCCGAGTTCGTCAGCTAAGTCTCGAATCGCCTTCAACAATTCCTCGTCCGGAACCCGACGTTCTTGAACTGGATTGTGTCCGATGGAGCGGATAGCATCACACCACGAGCCGAACTCGTTCCGGTACGCCGTTGCCGAATACGCCCCGTCTGCATTCATCTCCTCGCGCGTGGGTGGCCGGCCGAGCTCCTCAGCGAAGCGTCGAAGTTCAGTTTTCAGTACCTCACGTCCAATCGGGGATTGGCCACCGAGGTGACCGCGATAGGATGCGAGCGAGGTGAAGGTCTCACCACACGTCTCGCATTCGTACTCCCCGTACCGATGTGCGGAGGCAACATGGCCGCCGAGGTTGCTGACCGCTTCGAACGTGGCATCACAGTAATCGCATTCGTACATCTCTGTGTCACTCGCCGGTCTGCTTGCGCCGGCACCCATCGCGGCGCCAAATAAACTGATCAGGAGGTCGTGGCTGCGCGCGCAGCGAAGCGAGCACGGAGCGGAGGGTGGGGAGGCGGGGTCAGGGTCGGTCCGGCACGTAGCAAAAAAAAGAGACCCGCGATGACCGGCTATTCCCACCACCGACCGCGCTCAGGGAAATGCAAGGTCGACCACCCAGTGACGGCCAGTGAGACGCGTCCCTCGTACCAGTTCCGAGCCGCGCCGTGAATGCGCACCTGCTCGCCTTCCTCGATCCACGGAGCATTCGATTTCTCCCAGATCGTCATCTTCGTTTTCCCACTTTCGTCCGCAATCAGTCCAACTTGAGCGATGGCTGGTGAGCCACTATCCCAGAGCACCTCAACACGACCCTCAATACTCACCTCTTTGCGATTGACGTCCTCGAGCTTTCCGATGGGAACCACCTGCCCCGGCGCCGTCTGCAACTCCTCGAACACCCCGACGACCGCGCTCATCAGGTCTTTCCCACCGGCGACGGCTTCACCCAGCCGCCGACCAATCGCCGCTCGCGACCAGCCATCCAGCTTCTCCGCCAACCGCATTGACTGCTTGTTCACTGCCGCCAACTGCTCCTGCGTGAGTTCTGCACGAGGATTGTCTCGCTCCGGGTCCGCCCACGGGTTCACGCTCGCCGCCCGTTTCTGGAACTCAACACGTCGCTCAGCGCTCTGCTTCGCCGCGATGTCTCGCGTCCGCTTCTCCCGACCTTCTTGCGTCCCCAGCTCTGCCTGGGCATTGATGCGCTCCAGCTCCGCCTCTCGCGCCCAAATGCGCTCTTCCTGAGCCAGGGTCGCACCGTAGATTTGCTCTTCATCGGTGTTGACCATCCCGTCCGGGTGGTTGGCATCGACTTTCGCCTGCACCACCATCTGCACCGTTGCCTGGAACTTCGGTGTCTCATCGACGATCTCGAAGCCGTCTTCGTTGACCGTTGCTTCGTCCGCTTTTTCGAATGCCTGTTCATCGACCGAAACTACTTCACTGGTAACGTTCTTACTTGACATTGGAATTCTCCAAAATTCCGAAGGCGCTCACGCGCCGACACCGCGATGCTACTACATCGCGGTTTTCCGACGACAACGACCGACAGAACCATCTACGCGCTCTCGCTCGCGCCTTCGTGAGCGCCCCCTGTGGCGCGAGCGAGAGCGCGCCTCGGGGAGGTCATCCAACCAGAACTGCGCGCCGACCCGCCCGGAGCGAGCGGCCAGCGGGATATGCCCGCTCGTGTCCGGCCCGTGAGGGGCGCAACCGACGGGGATACCCGCTGGCGTCGAGACCAGATGCTCGGAACGGACGCTCGCGGTGCGGAGAGCGCCCGCATGCCCGGAATGGTCGGTCGCGAGCGACGCGGAGGGCGGAATGCGACGAGCGGGGCGGGCCGTCGAGAAACACCCGGCCATCCAGTTCCGACGCTCGGTGACCCTCCCCACCTCCTGATGGACTCAGAAAGGGCAAGGCCGTCTCAGTCGTCCCTGACCCCGTAAGCACCGAGTGAAGTGAGGCGTGCAGCGGCCGTCGCGGGATGTCGAGCAGTTGAGGGCTTTCAGAAAGGCTCTCGGATACCGACCACGATTCTACTACTCGTCCGTTGAGTAGGACTCTTCGCCGATTAGGATGTCGACGTTCTCCAGCGTCACAGCAAGTCAAATTCCTTCCATCGTGAACTGTACTTCTACGTCCCAATCCGACGACCTTCTCGTTCATCTCAGCAACGGCATCTACGACATCACTCGTCAGGGAAAACAGTATCCCGCTGGCGAACTCGATGCTTGGGATCTTGCGGCTGACCGAATCCAGCTAGCGACAACCCTCGATCGAAAACCAGCTAGTTGCCAATCCTGAACGACTTCGCATACGGTTGCCTAGAAGAAGGACCCTCACTCGTCTTCGAGCGCTGCGTAGATCTCCGCGTGGCGGCGTCCATCGAGCTCCCCCACCTTGAGGGAGATCTCGCGACGTTCGGCGTCGCTCTCAGTCGCCTGATACCGCTCGTAGAGTTAGTGGACCTCGTCGTCGCTTGATCCTGCTGAAGTAGTGGTAGACGTCATTCTGTCGCAGGGTCCTTAGGAAGAGTATCTGTGGACAGTCACCGGTCGCGCAGTCGATCTTGAGCAGCCGCAAACTGAACAGGATCCGTGTCGCCAGCTGCAGCCATCTCGTTCGCCGACTGGAGTTGGGAGTCGATAAGGCGATTCTGCTGGCGTGACCACTCACTATCGTCGTGTGTCCGAATGTACTCGGCCCAGCGCTTGATCATTGCACGCCGTTGCTCCGTGTTCCGGCGTTGATCATCTTCAAACTCCTGTGAGTTCAGCATAGTAGTCCTTAACTCCAAGCTCTTTGACGTACGTTTCGAGCTGCTCCGTGTTAAATCGTTCCTCGAAGGTCAAGTATAGGTGGAGTGCCTCTTCAAAATCCTTCCCGCTGAGGCTGTCTGCAGCTTGTGCGAGTCGGAGTATATATGCAATTTGGAGTTCGAGCGGGCTGATCCCGATCTGACCCTCGTCGAATGTAACCGTGAGGGGATTCGAGAGGGCCTCGCGCTCAACGTCGTTTGAGACGAACCACGTCTCGAAGTTCGGATACATCTCTCCTTCCTCAGCAATCCGGATTCGGCTGCCTTCGTTCAACACCGAATACATCTCATCGAGCGCCATCCCCCAATACCTGTGATTTGTGATCTCGATACGCTCGTCTTTATCGGCTGCAAGGAGCACGTCGGAAAGCGACATCGAAAGCGGCCGGTGCGGCTCGACCTCGTGCGTGACAGGCGAGCCGCATGCGGGGTAGTCCATAGTCATCTCAAGGGATACTCATCTGTTGAAGATAGCGGAGGAATGTGGCAGTTACACACGGTAGTCGATTAGTACCGGGTACGGAGAGGTGTCTGAGAACGAGAGGCGACAGCCTCGATGTCAGGGCTCTTCGAGCAATGAGCGAGCTCGCTGCACATAACTGTTCGCGCCCCAGCTACGAGCATCACTAATCTCATCGAGGAGCAGCCGCGAATCAGCAGTAGATAGTTGTTCAGTTCGAACGAGAACCGAGAGCAGTGTCGGTGTCGTGACGAGCCGGGTATCAGCGAGTGAGGCATGGATCAAGCCAAGTTGGTTGAACTCGTCACAGAAGAAGAGCGCAGCCTCGAGATTGTTCGCGAGCGTGACCGCCGCGTTTTCACCGTCATCGAGCGGAAACTCGGCATCGAGGTCGACCGACTGTGTCGTGAATGACTCCGCTTGGTCGAGTACGGCGGACGCGGCGTGCCCATGGACATCATCGTACGAGGTAATCTCTTGGAGTTCATCGATGACTGCCGTTGGGACGACGATCTCGTACTGGGAGAGACAGAGTGCGAGTGGATCGGGACCGTCGCCAGTAACGATCCCGAGACTCACGAGGGCGGAGGCGTCTGCGATAAGCCGCGACATCTATGCGTCGGCGACCTCGTCGATGAAGTCCTCGTCCAACTGCTGTTTCAACACTCGGAGGTTTGCCGCTTCCTCGACGCCGACGAGCGCTTTGAGCTGCTCGAAATTGATCTCATCGTCGTAATAGGCGGCGGCGATCTCCTGGGTGAGTGCGTCATCGTGAGCGGCGTCTTGGAGGTACTCCCGAAGCGCGGTCACGAGGATGTCTGTTCGGTCTTCCCCGAGGACTGCGGCCAGTGCGTCAGCGCGGTCGATGAGCCGATCGGGGGCCCGAAATTGCACGCGCTTCTTCTTGGTGCTCATGATGTGTACATTGTGAGCCAACGCACTTAGCCGTTTTCGTGTGTACGATGTGAGCCTCACTCGGCCAATCGTCACTCGTCCACAAGATGTTCGTCGAGGACAAGCGTCAGCACGTCGTGATGGTCGGTTGGCCACGAGGCGTCGTCACTGGGTAGCAAAGCAGTCGTCGATAGCTAAGGAGGCGCTGAGAACCCTTTGACTCACTCGTCTTCGAGTGCTGGTTTGTTCCCGTCGACGAACGGATGCTCCGCAACGAAGAGTCACCTCAAGACGATATGTAGTCGATCAACTGGCTCGCCACATCCTCAGTTCGTTCGTCGACGAGAGAGGTCAGATAGTGATCTACGTCCGCAGCACTGTTGAGGGTCGCGAGCGACCACGGGAGGACGTGACTTCGTTCTCCGAGTGGGTCACCCTCGTAGTCGTCGTCTCGGAGTGTGAGTGCCTCCTCGTGGTAGGTCTTCGTGGAGAGTAGAACTGTGATGAGTTGGGTACCATGGTTCGGGAGTTGAGGCGCTCCCAGCACGAGCATTGGGCGACCTTTCTCCGAGAGCGGGTCGGTCGCCCACACGATGTCGCCGTGTTCCAGTTCTTCGAACGCAGTCACTGTACTTCTTCCATCTCGTCGGTTTGGAGGTCCTCAAGACGCTCCTCACCGTACTGTTCGTCTGCAGTCTCGTAGCGTCGGTGGAGCCGGTAGGCTGACTGGAGCCGTTCCTCGTCATCTGTGATCGCCCAGTACGGACGCTTATGCCGCACGAGACCGCGCTCTTTTAATCGCGAGAGAATCGCACTGACGGCGTCTGTATCCAGCCCGAGTTGCTCGGCGATCGTTGCCGCCTTCCACGCCCTGTCGTTATTCTTGTCGAGGAACAGCACAATCCGCTCGGTATCATTCCGCTCCTCGAATTCATCGGCGTCAGCGTTCTCGAACTCGTCGATATCGATGGTGCCGCTCGACATAGACTAGTGTTGGGACTGTTGGAACATAGTTGTTGGCACATTTGTTACCGTGGATGGGCGTTTCCGTGCCCAGAAATGCGGGAGGCGGTCACTCCGCTAGCATCGCGATGAGATGCTCCTCCAGGTCGCGTCCAGTATGTCGCCAGCCCGCCCGGACTACACCGCTCGCACAGTTGCAACCGGGCCTTCGAGATAGCTAACCTCCACGCGGAACCGCGTGAGTGCTGCGAGCGCGTCGACGACGAGTTCGCACCCGTCGTAGGCGTGGTGGTCGTGCTCGTCGGGGTCTGGCCGCGTCTGGATGGCACAGTCGACACAGATCGGATGGGTGACTCGCTCGTCCTGTCCCCAAGTGTGCGCCTCGCCAGTTCGGTGCCGGGTGGGGCGTCACAGAAGGCACAGCCAACGAGCGTTTGCTGCACTATGTCCGGTGGTTAGTCCCCACGATTGGAGTGCTCAGGGCCGAGCCGAGCATACACAGCTGTGGTGGCGCGAAGTTCAGTGAGCGAGTCGTTGAGCGTCAGTGGGTCGGGGAGTTGTTCATCGATCTCTCTCAGGTCGCGTTCAGCTTTGCGAAGTGCTTTGTGAAGACCATCAGTGGTCACCTTTTCGCCATCGACGGCGTCGCCTTCCGACTGGTATTCTTGATCATCGTACACCAAGTCGGGAGTCGGGTCATCAACACCGAGGGCTTGGTCGGATCCGGACACAGTGTCTGGGTCAAGATCGTCTGCGGTCATCGCTCGAACACCTCGATGGCGAGATGCACATCGACTGGTCCAGCGACTGCCGTTGCATGCCCGAGTTTGCAGAACTCTTGCTTGCTCAGGTGTTCGAATGACTTGGTTTGACTACAACGATCGGTTGCTGCTTCGTCAACGATGTCCTCACCATCGATCGTGAAGTGCTTGCCCCGAGGATCGATCTGCTCGAGCATCAGTATACAGCCTCCGGGGCGGTATCTTGAGCGTCTGTGTGCCGGTGATCGTCTCGAATGTCACCGTAGTCTGAGCAACCGGTGCCGGCGGTCATGCTGAGAGGCACCCCCATAGAGCCTTCAATACCGTAGAAGAGTCTTGCTACTGGTCGAATCGCTCGATGCATCAATCGTGCGGGATGTTTATATCCCGTGAGAATGTACGCAAACATGCTTGCAAACCCTAGGCGGGTTTGGAAGCCACGTCTCGGATGTCTCAGCATCCGGGACACTTTCGTGCCCATTTAATGGCTTCCGTTCTAATTGTTGATCGGTAGCGACTTATATCTACCGCTGATCGGTGAGAAGGCGATCTGTTCTATCACCTTTCGTGGTCAAGCCAGTTCATTTCTGCCCGGTGTTTTCTGATATGTGTAGTGGTGAACTTGTTATAGATATAGAAAATCGGATATGCGTCTTTGAACACGTGACTCCGCCTAATTAGCTGATGACATCCTGTTTCAAAAGCAGAGTTACGCCAGTACTTGGCAACGATGTTACCCGTTTACTGTTCTTGTGAATCGGCAATCAATCCATAGCTGCATATCCCTCTGAAACTATTAGTTTAAATGATATTATAGTGAAATGATGGCGGGAGATAGGCTTTAATCGCTCTCAGATATGTGGAAATCTGGTGGTTCAGACCGTGGTGCTGCTTCCGTAAGGAACCCGATCGAAGGACTTGCTACAAATGCAATGAGGGATGCAAGAAATATGGGTGTAATGCTTGCACCATCAGTTAAGGCGATCGCTATCAGGGCTGATGATAAGGGTGTTCCGGTCACCACAGAATTAAATGCGGCCATCCCCGCGAGCATCGCCAACATCGGTGGCAGACCGGGAACAATTAATGCTGTGGCTTGACCAACAAGAGCGCCCATGAACATATGCGGGATGATTAGCCCTCCAATCCAGTTTCCGTGAATCGTTACTGCTGCGGCAACCATAACTGCACCAAGGGTTAGCAGGAGCGTTGGTACTGAAAAACTGCCCTCTAGTAGAGTATTCATCTTTGTCCCCCCATAGAAATACGAGAGTGGAACAAGCCATCCAAGGATCCCAATAATAGCACCTGCAATCGTTGTGCGAATGTATATTGCAACAGATAAATTTCGAAATGTCTCTCCAATCTTAGAGAACAAACGTGAATACACAAGTCCAAACGGGATGCAGACAAGTCCAATACCAATCGCCCAACTTAATTTTCCAAGTGTAGGGGGCACAAGTGAACTCGTATTCCATGCCGGAAATAGCTCCATCCCACCAATCGTTGCCTCGGTTAAATAACCTGCAAACGATGCAACAAACGTTGGGATAATAGCCTCATAATACTCTAATCCACGCTTATGGGGAAGTTCTAACCATAGAAGTGCGCCACCAATTGGCGCTCCTAAGATGGCCCCAAATCCTGCACCCATGCCCGCTAAAGTTAATAGTTTTGTTGAGTTCTCGAATCCAAATAGCTCTGAAACGTACGTTCCAAATGAGCCACCGACAACTGACATTACCCCCTCTGGTCCAGCATTTTGCCCTGCAACTAAACCGATCAGGCCAACAGGGAGAATGGGTATGTTCTCTTCGAGCTCAACACGACCTTCACTGTGAAATTGCTGGACGAGTGCAGAGAGAGCGCCCGGGTAGAACGTTGAGTAGAGTATTGTACCAATGAGTATACCTGCGCCAATGCTAACTGGAACACGCCAGTATGTCGCAGTCAGTGTCATCCAAAGATGATGCTTGATAAATAGCCAAATGACACGAAATGCGGTTGCTACGAGACCAACACCGACTCCCAAGATAGCGGCAACCATTAGCATATGATGAAACCGCTGCTCTGTCAAGCGAGGGTGTTCCATTATGTGGAGATAGGAATAGGGACAAGGCGTGATTTGCGTTTTCTTCTATACTCTCGGTACCATTGTGATATTATATATAACACTATCTGTCAGATAATTCTAAGGGTATATTATCGTTGAATGGCAAGAACGGGGATCTCTCCGCCTCGAATCACCTGTTCTGTGATACTACCCATGAGAAATCGACCAACACCTGAGCGGCCATGCGTGCTCATTATAATCATATCGACATTGTGCTCGGCGGCATAATCAAGAATAACCCTATCTGGGTCGCCAACCTTCACAGCACCAATTGCTTCGATATCCCGTGAGAGGCCCTCTTCGATGATTTTTTGAGTTGCCTCTGTGCCATCTTCTTGGAGTGTTTCAAGTTTCTCATCACCTTGGCCAACGATTGACGCACTTTCACTTTGCTCAACAACGGCTAACACGTGGACAGCTGCATCGTAGCGCTCACCGAGACTATAGGCGTGTTTGGCCGCATCCATCGCAGCCTCGCTGCCATCAGTTGGGACAAGAAGGGTATCGTACATGGTTTATATTACCATGGGTGGGGACTAATAGACTGCTACAGAGAATTGATTTATTTCAGGGAGGAACTCCGCTGCTCCATTCACCAACATCTTGAAAGATCGCATGAAGACCTGTGAGTAATGCGACGCCGACAACAAGTGCCCCAATTGCTGGTAGAGAGGGGAGGATGCCGAGAGCGACAATTGTTGCTGTAACATAGGCAGTTATGATTTGCGCGGTAAATCGAACGAGAACGATCGCTGTTAACCCGGTAGCTAACGTCATACTCGCAATGACGCGGAATGATTCGATAGATTGAGGGGCAACAGTCATTGGCTCAATCCCTTGAACAAGTAGTAGATAGGCTATCCATCCTGCGATTATTGCGGTGAGGTGACTAATCAGAACATCCTTTGCTGAGATCTCATCGGGTCTTGACCCTAGCGAGAGAAGATATACAGTCGGTCCAAGTGCCAGTAAAATTGCGAAGTAATCAGAAAGAAGCGCAGTCGCCAAAACGGCGACAGTAAGTGTCCCACCATATATGAATTTCCGTGCTTCCGGGACCATAGTTCGTCTCAGAACCCCCTATAGAAACATCTCACGGTATTCTTTGACTGTTCTTGTATATTATCTTACTAATACTCTAATGTGTATCTGTGATCTTTGGTGGATTTCTCTAGATATCAATATCTTATTCCAATAGAGTTGGATATCTGAAACACGATAAAACTGTTCTTGGAATGGGTAGAAGATAAAGATCCCTTACTATGACTGTGATTAGTGTGTTTTGCAGGTGTCGATGTAAACATCATGAAATTCCCCAAACTATATAGGGAAATGGAACACCACTAAAATAGTAAATAATTTTATAGTTTCGGAATGAGTAGTAGAAACTCTATTTGTCTGCTATTGAATAAATTTGAACCAGGATTTATGTGTATTCGTCGATCGTACTGTTACGATGGGGTGCTCATGTACTCAGTCAGAAACTCATCACAGTACAAATAGAAATCCTATAGATATCTTACTTATTGATGACAATGTTGGCGATATTCGCCTCACGAAGGAGGCGCTTAATGAGACTGGAATTGACCATTCACTGAAGACTTTCAGTGATGGAGAAAATGCACTGGATCATCTTTTAGAAGACAATCCACAATCATTTCCTGATCTTATCTTATTAGACTTTCACCTCCCGGGAAAGAACGGAAACGAGATCCTTAAAACAATCCGTGAAGACCACCGACTGCAGCACCTTCCAGTAATTATACTCACAAGTTCTGAAGCAAAGGAAGATATTCTACAGTGTTATGAAGCTGCTGCAAATGCATATCTGACAAAACCAACTAAATATACTGATCTTATATCCATGATGGAAGCAGTTGAGGAGTTCTGGATTAAGCAGGTGCAGCTGCCATCCAATCAATAGCACTCTCACCTCATCTATTCAACCTGTTAAGACTGAACTCATTGTGCATGACAGCCAAGGCTTCTTACAAAGGTGCAGATAGCAGTAGCTACGATGGGGGATTCAGCGCCGGAAAACAGGATGTATGAGCGGATCGATAGTCGCTATGAGCGTTTCCGTCTCAAATTCCTGCTCAATCTGGACCGGTATGTACTGACCGCTGGGCTGGCGCTCGGGCTTTTCAGCGCTATCGTCGGAATGAGTACTCTCGGCGAACTGTCGTTGCGCGAAACAATGGGGCCCAGCGGACTAGTCCGATCGGCCTTTCAGACGATGCTACTCTCAATCACTACCTCAGTAACGCTCGTCGTCACAATCAGTCAGCTTGTTCTTGCGCAGGAACTCGGTCCACTCGGCGATCAGCGCGAGCGGATGGAGGGCGAACAATCGTTCCGCGAAGACGTTGAGGAACTTCTCGGGACGGCCAGTCCTCCGGAACCGAACGCATTCTTGTGCGTACTTATTGAGTTGAGCAACGACAAGGCGGAGCGGCTCGGGGACATTGTTGCGAACAGCGACGACGAACTCCAAGAAGATGTGACGCAGTTCAGTGATAATCTGGTGGCGAACGCAGAGCTTGTAACTGAGCAGCTACGTGATGTGCAATTCGGTAACTTCGCTATTATGCAAGCAGCACTGGATTACAACTATTCATGGCATATTTACGAACTCCGTCGAATTCGGAAGGAGTATGCGGATATCCTCACCGACGAGCAGCGGAAGACGATCAACGAGTTGTATACTGTACTTCAGTTCTTCGCCCCCGCTCGTGAGCATATCAAGTCACTGTACTTTGAAGCAGACCTCGTGAACCTCTCACAGCAGATTCTTTTTATTGGACTTCCCGCTTTGGTTGTTGCAGCCGGAATGGGATTCTTCGCCGACCCTGGGATGTTCCCAGGAATGACGCTTGGGATCGACAATGTGACATGGGTCGTAAGTGGTGCCTTCACAATTACAGCACTGCCGCTTCTGCTACTCGCTGCCTACATCTTTCGGCTCACAACACTTGCCAAGCGAACGCTCTCAATCGGTCCATCTATCCTTCGCCCATCGGAAAATACTGGAGAAACTGTATTAGAGGAATGATCGCTTGAAGCCGGGTAGCTATCTGTCGCATCCTAGTTACCTGCTCAAGTGCTCATCAGAGACGATTCCGCCGCCGCTCGAGTTCATCAACAATCACGACGGGGATCCCATCGCGATTACTGGCTGCCTCAATTTCCCTTGTTAACACCTTGATCTTCGCAGACCCCTCGTACAAGAGCGGTGGTTGCTCCATCCCTGCAACGGCGTTCGCTTCGTCGAGCGATAGCTGAGACTCAGATATCCCCATTTCAGAGTTCGTCTTTGAATACATTCTGTAGCTGGTCAGCCACCGAGACGGGGCGAGATTTCCAGCCGTCTTCATCACCATCACCGCACACTTCGCTTCCGATGAACTCGATCCAGCGTCGAACATCGTCTCCACCGGCTCCATTCGAAGCGAGGACGATGTCTTCTGTATGGAGAACCGGTCCTTGAATCCTGAATACAGGCACGGCTCCAGAATCATCACGATCGGCGCGAGTTCTCGTCACGATGATGCGCTCCTGCTTGCGATCAACGTGATGGTGTCGACCTTTCTGATCCTCACCGAGATACGCGTAGTTCCACGATCGGCGTTCGAGAACGACGTTACTGGCTGAGAGATCTTTGTTGTGAGGGGTGACCTGGTCGGCCATTAGAACTCGGCCTCCTGAACAGCATCATGAGCATCTGCTTGGAGATGTTCGTAGCGGACCTCACAGCTGTCCGAACAGAATCGTCCGCTGTACCCTGCTCGATCTCGGGCAGATGCTGAACAGGTCGGAAGTCGGCATTCAGTCCGGGTCATTATCGATGGGTGCCTCGTCTCAAGAAGTGACGTTTCTCAGCGTCTGTTGGTGTTATTTTACTGTTGGTTGGTTTCATCAATATCTGCGGGTGGTTCATGCAAGCCCCGCACCCCTTCTGGGGGAGATAAACCAAGAGAGAAGCCTGTACAAATCTGATTTCCGTGTTCTCCTGTTCTTGATATCTCGGATCGACGGCTTATCGGGGATACCCTTAAGCGGACAAAGATGGAGAATCCAGCACGAAGACGCGATGACCGACATCATCGATCCACGGCCGCCGCTCCCAGAGTGGATTCTGGACGCCTACGATGTCATTTGTGCCCACGGAACCGATCCTGGGAATCACGAAGGCGCACAGTCGGTTTCTCGGGAGCAGGCACGTGAGATTCTTCTCNGCGCTCGAACCTGGCGATGCGGATCATGCACTTACTCGCCTTCTCGAACGGGGTTACTTCTATGCAGTCGACGACGAACTCCGTGTGACAACACCAGAACACTGAACTGTGGTTTTAATCGCCATACTTCGAACTTATGTGAATTTATAGAGTGTCTTACAATAGATGGTCTATCTAGCAATCTATTCTAGATCAGGTATGTACGATCTTACCGGCTTTCAGCGAGATTTGCTGTACGTAATTGCCGGACAGGATGTCCCACACGGACTCGCAATCAAGGATGAACTCGAAGCCCACTACGAAACGGAAATTAACCACGGACGTCTCTATCCGAACCTCGATACACTCGTCGACAAAGGCCTCGTCGAGAAGGGCCAAAAAGATCGCCGAACAAACGTCTACTCAGCCTCGCGTCGCGGAACTCGTGAAATCGAGACACTGGACCGCTCGTACAACTTCTCGGACGAGCAGATGAACCAACTCTCGGAGTTCGATATCGGGCAGAGGATGATTCTCTACGGTGGCGAAGCCTACTGGCCGATCGAGTTGTGGGGCGCACCCTGTGGCATCGGGCTCGGCGATCGTCACTGGTTGGACCGGTATGGACAGGCATGGGGCCCGTGTTCGCGAGACCGAGTACGACGGGTGGGGCGACAAGCACGGCGACGATGGGTATTGGGTTGATCTGACCGACCGGACCGTCGTCACCGACGACACGAAACCGAACGTCGGAACGTGGTACCTACTCCCCGAGGACTTCGAGGGCGACCTTGAGGCTGACGAGGTTGACCAAGAGGCGATCAATGCGGCCCTCGAGCGGCGGCGCGACTACCCGGTCAAGTCCGACCTCTCGTTGCAGTCGACCGGCTTCGGCGACCGGCAGCGTGAACTCTCACTCCAACAGCAGGACCGGGACACGACGCTCTCAGAGGTCGTCGAACGGCACAACATCCCCGAAGCAATCGCGCCGTGGCTCTCGAAAGAGGCCCCGACCCGTGAGCAACTGGTTGCAACCTGCCGCGCCGTCAACGAACACAACGACCTCTCTCGGCAGACAGAAATCGCTGACCACATCGACTGGACACGGAGTACGTTGGCGACCCATCTCGGCAAAAGCGACAGTCTCGAGAAGTGCATCACCAAATCCGACGGTACCTACGAACTCACCCCCGTCGGGAAGCGAGCGGCTGAAATCAAGTGGAAGGTCGTGATGGAGGAGATGAAATGGGTGATCTCGATGGCAGGAAGTACACCACTCGAGTCGTTCGCTGCGTTTTTCGAAGGGCCGTATCACGAGGAGGTCAAAGCACTTGAAGATACGAACCCCGATGGTCGAACGCTGCGGATCAACTGGGAGGATCTTGATGACTATGACCCGTCGCTTGCAGACGACTTCCTCGAGAGTCCTGAAAGCCTCCGGAAGATCGCCAGCGAGGGGATTCGGAATGTCGATGACGTCGACCTACTCGGAGCAACGATCCGGATTTACAATCTCCCCGAACCCCGCCAGTACCGTGTTGGGAAGTACCGGACCCGGCAACTGGGAAAGTTACTCTCCGTTCGTGGGAAGGTCATCGATAGGGATGGCGTCCAGCCTTATGCCGAACGGGCCGCCTTCGAGTGTCATGTCTGCGGTTCTCTCGTCCGGATACCGCAGAGTTACGGCGATATGCTGAAACCCAGTTCGTGTCCGGAGTGTGACCACGGGAACCCCAGCTTCCGGTTCAACCGGGACCAGTCCGTACTTGTCGATCTACAGAAAATCGTCATCGTGCCCCCGGACAGCAATCTCGAGGAACCGCCTGCGACAATTGCATTTTTGAAAGACGATCTATGCGATATGGTCGGCTCCAGTGACCTCATGACGCTCAACGGAATTTACGAGACGTTCGACGGGCAAAGCGAAGCGACGGTCTCGACGTACATCGAAGCGCTTGATCTCGATATCACGGAACGCACGGAGATCGATACCTACGGTGCGAGCGAGATCCAAGAGTTCGTGATTGAGGAACTGACCGAGCAGATTACGACCGTCGATAGCTTCGCGGTCCAACGGGCAGATATCGTCGACGCAGTTGCAGAGCAGTACAGCGTCCGGCGCGAGGAGGTTGAAAACCAGATCGACGCGCTGATCGAAGCCAACGAAATTGGCGCGGAAGGGTCGAAACTGTTCGACATCTAAGACCCTCATTCACCTGTTGCAGTGTCGTTTCGTGTCTATCACCTTCGTATATGCGACACGAACAATAGCGTCACGACGGCGTACGCGGCGATCTCGCGTTGTTGTGACTCGAGGTTGTCCCCATGTCCCGGGCGCCCAGACAGGTACGCCATACACACTAAAGTCCATCTCGATTAGAACAGGGTTGTCGGACAGACGCCGTGGCGTCCAGGGGCGGCGGTTGCTGAGGGGACCACGAACGACCACACCAAGAGACCCGCGCTCGAGTTCAGATATGCCACCAGATCACGACGAGCCACAGCATCGCGACCAAGCAGCACTCCGTGAGTCGATCGACGGCCTGGCCGACCAGTCCAATGTCGACGCTGACGATCTGTTGATCCAGGGACGGTGTCGCGACCCGATGTATAGGGGACATCGTCAACCACACGAAAGCGAGTGGTTCGCTCGCCTGTGGAACGACGACGTCGACCAATGCGAGAGAACCGTATCCACGTTCGGGGGTCCACTACTACGTCTACATATCGGATATGGCCGTTGAGCCGTTGATAGATTGCTATGGGGTGACTTGACAACTTTAACGAGAAGTATACTGAGGCAGCAGACGTGTTCGACGCTTGTACAGGAAAAATCTTAATGAGAAGCGAGAGCTGATTTTTCAACTATTACATCTTCAAGGACGAGTGCATCTAGCCCCATAGAGAAGAACGCAGAGATAGCGTCAGCTGGTGTGTTGACGATAGGCTCTCCATTGTCATTGAATGATGTATTTAATAATACAGGGATGTCAGTGATATCTTCGAAATAATCAATCACTTGATGGTATTGTGGATTGTGGTCGCGCGTTACAAGCTGCGGTCGGGTTGTGTAATCTCCTGGGTGAACCACAGCTGGAATTTCCGCTATCTTCTCTGGCTCTACATCGAAAGTCTGCACCATATATGGGGCTACAACCGGGTCGCAAAGGTACTCATCAGCGGCTTCAGCGAGTATTGATGGTGCAAAAGGACGCCAGTCTTCACGATGTTTTACGTATTTATTCACGGACTTGCGTGACGACACTGTTCGAGGGTCAGCGAGGATGCTCCGGTTGCCGAGTGCACGCGGTCCGAATTCGAGACGACCAGTGAATCGACCAACAAGTGAACCATTAGCGAGAAGTTCGGCCGTTGCATGTTCAACATCGGACGGGCAGCGATAAGGAATCTTATTCTGGGAAAGATACTCCTGTATTGTGTTAGGGTCATAAGATGGCCCAAGGTAGAGTGGGCCCATTTTTTCGACCTGTCTAGGATCGAACTTAGAGAGACTCGCCCCAATAGCTATACCGGCGTCGCCAGCAATCGGTTGGATGAATATATTTTCAACAAAATCATTATTTCTAAGTCTCTTATTGAGTTTGCAATTAAGAGCTATTCCGCCAGCAAACGCTAAATTGTCACATGAAGACTTATTTATATACTCTTCAACAATAGCTTCCGTGCAGTCTTCGAGGATACGCTGAGTTTCATACGCAAGGTCTTTCTCCCACTGCGTGAACTGTTCCGGTGTCTCTTTTGCACCTCTGTCAAAGAGTTTCTCCAGCCGTTCAACTCCTGTATCAAGGCGTAGACCATCGGTGATCGCCGTCATATCGTAGTCAACACCGACATCTACAACGCTTCGTAGAGTTTTCGCTATCTGGTCGTTTTTCTCGCCGTACGCGGCTAATCCCATCACTTTCCCTTCACCGTTCAATGCCTGATACCCGAGAAACTCCGTAACAATACTGTAAAAAAATCCCAAGCTGTTTGGGAACGGGTATGTTCGAATACGATTGAGTCCATTGGGACTACCCCTCCAAACAACAGTAGAATCATACTCCCCAGCGAAATCCATTGTAAGAACAATCGCATTGTTGAACCCAGATGGGTAGAACGCACTTGTGGCATGGCTTTGATGGTGAGAGAGAAATTCAATGGGCGGAACGGAGTCAGAGAGTTCTGACAAATGGCGTTGAATGCAACGTCGCGTACCAACCGCCTGTTCAATGTAGTGGTCTGTAATAGACCGGAAGAGTCCAAGTCGCTCACGGGTACCCTCAACGCCTGTCATAATATGGCGAAGGCGATTCATGAACCGTGTTGACTCCAGTTTTGGGTGATAACCAACAATAATTCTATCAATATCTGATAATGTGGTGTTCTGATGCATGAGAGCTGTCTGGATCGTCTGGTTTGGGAATGTGCCATTGCCGTGCTTATCTCGAACAACGCGACCCTGTTCAACTGCAAAAGAAAGCTTCCCATCCACGGCTAAGCAGACACTTTGATTTACTCCCCAAAACCGAGTAATACCAATCTTGAAACCAAGAGTTCGAGTTGACATTAATAAGAATTAGAGCTGGTTCACACGTCCATCAGGTTGTCAGGGGAAAGACTATCGTTCAGTGTACGGGCGCGCTCGTTATACGCTTCCCACCCGGTGAAGTGCATTTGAGAGTCATCATCGGGATCGTATAATGGGAGTTTCCGATACTGTTGCGGGTCACTAGGTTCACCCCGAAGCAAGAACGCGCCTTTCTGCCCTTCTTGACCGGGTCGGAGCATATTAACACTTGTAGAAGTATAGCGGATCGCATACGCGCGCCGCCATCGGTCTGTAGTGTTTCGATACGATGCATGAAGGATAGAAGGTCGATGGATGGAGATATCCCCTGGTTTGAGTTCAATGTCAACAGCGTCACTTTCGTCGTATCCTGCTTCTTCAAGATTTACTTCCTCATCGTCATCCTTGTCACCGTCAGAGACAACTCCTGAGATGTCGTGTTCGAGATATCCTTCCTTGTGACTTCCAGGGATAAACTTCATGCAACCGTTCTCAGGCGTTGTTCGATCGAAAGCGGCCCAGACCGAGATCACTTGAAGCGGATTGATGAATTGGGTCCAGTAAGCCCCGTCCTGATGCCAAAGTGTTCGATTATCACTCTGTGGCTTCTTAATGAAGTAGGTTGACTGGAGATGAACAATATCGTCAAGAATTGCTCCGACAAGCTCAAGGATTCGTTCGTCGCTGACTAGATCTGCTAGGAACGGGTGTCGAACTGCCTGAGCATCTCCTATTGAATTCGGGTTTTCAAGATCAACCTCGTGATTATGCTTTCGAATACGTTCTGCCAGTTGTCGGCCCTCTTCAACAGTTTGTTTGTCCAATACATCTCGAACAATGACGAATCCATCCCGCTTGAACTTTTTTCTTACTCGTTGGGTAGTATCCATTGTATCTATACCAGTTATTTCCTATACAAATATCTTTTGCACTGTCTTGATACATTAGACTAATTACAAACGGAGAAAAATCGTGAGTGTGTCCACAGACTTGATCAAATTGCTACGCAGCCGGTTCGAACTCTTCGGTGATCGGGACTTACGGGCCCTTGCTATCTCAGGACTCGTAACTCGATTCGGATACAGCCTAACCTATATTGGGATAACAACAATCTTTGTCTTTGATACGGAGATTAACGTCTTGCAGATCGGTCTACTCGGACTCTTGTTAGTAATTCCCAATGTAGTTGTTAGTCCAGTCATTGGGGTTATTCTTGACCGTGTCAGTCGTCGCAAGACGCTCATTGCGATTGAACTCCTCGGCGGGTTAACGGTACTCCTCCCGCTCGTTTCTATGTCGCTCCAGACTGCTTACCTTGTAATGTTCCTTATCGGAACCTATACCGCTATCGTCATTCCAGCCCAACGGTCACTAATAACTAGTATTGTCAATGACGACGATCTTTCGAACGCAAATGGCTTCGTTTCATCAGCTGAATCGACAGCTGAATTGGTCGGCCCGGCTATTGCGGGCGCTTTAGTCGTGATCATCGACCCCCGCCTGCTTCTCGTGGCCGACTCTGTCTCATATTTTATTTCGGCAGTTCTCCTCTACCGAATGAATTCGTATCCGTCACCATCAGAAGGGAGTGATAGTTCACCGATTTCAGAGTTCCTTGACGGCTGTCGACATGTCTCTTCATCATCTGCTCTGATTGGATTTATCGGTGTTGGCGTTATCGTCTACGGAACCCTCGGAACTCTTGATATTTTGCTTCCATTCTACGTACGGGACGTTCTCAGCGGAGATGCAACTGGATTGGGTATCCTCGCATCGGTCATTGCGGCAGGAACAACAACAGGAGGACTACTCGTAAGTTGGCTCTCTGGTGAAGACGAAAGACTCGGTTACGCGATCGGCCTTCTTCTGAACGCTGGTGCAATCTCCCTCTTAATTATGGTTCCGTCACTACTCATAGCAGGGATGTCGTTACTTATTGCGGGTGTCGGATCAATGATGACCATCACGTATCTCCAGACGCTGATTCAACAAACGGCCGCATCTGAGTACATGTCACGGGTACTTGGTACATATGAGAGTACCATTCGGATTGGCCAGATCATCGGCGTGGCGATTGCGAGCATGACTATTGTCGCCACCAATGTGATTATCGTGTTTGGCGCTATGGCAGCTATCTTGGTGGTTATTGGTGGGAGTACAATTCTTCTAATACGCTTCTCAAAACCTCATACTAATAGATCACCAGTACAATAATACATTTAAGTAATGTCTTTTATAGGAATGGCTGGAATACAATACAAATTAAATCCAAATAGGTTTCTTGTGGTTCGAAATCGACGAATATGATGACAAGGGAGTAAATCTTGAAGAAGCAGAGTACTAGGAAAATGATGCCGTCGATATCGAACTTGAACTAGGAGATGTTTCGATCCATCTTCAGCGGTACTACATGCAGATACGCAAACACCTCCGACGCCGATTGACGGACATACGCTGTTCGCTACACCGACACACGGACTAAGATGATCAACTTTGAGTCTCGACGCGGCGAGGTATTCCTACTAGAAGGCGAACCGGCTGAGAACCAGAAATATCAGACACTTCCGCTGTACGATCCCGATGACGACTCTTAAATGTACTTCACTGAGTGGGAAGCGTATAACGAGCGCGCCCTCATATTGAACGATACCCTCGCTCCAGAGAACATAATAGATATGACGTACCGTAGAGTTAGAGGAAGGGATCCATCGGTGCCTGTTCGTTGTTGTTCTTCCGAACTTCACGAACACTGTTTAGGTCGGGTGAACGCGCCCTGACTACCGTTCGATTGGAACTATCCCAGAGGGGAGTGATTAAGATGGATGCGTCCCCAACGACGGTTGAAACAAGTTTTTCAACGCTATCTGTGTGGAGGGGTTCGGGTGGATCAGCGATGTCAGTACGAATCCGAGAGATCAGATGCTTAGATCGATCCTGAGAAAGCGGAGAAGCGATCGACTTGAGTCGCTTTGCTTTCTCCTGGTCCTCTTGGAAGATAAGTTCAGTCATACCACGGATATAGTTCTCTGCAAGCATACATGCCTCTTCAACTGCATGTCGCCGGGCTGCAGTCATTGAGAAGTCGACAGCCGTTCCGCACACCCACAGATCCTCTGACTCGCTTTTAACGACCGCGAGACAAAACGGAATGCGATCAGTAGCTGGCCGATAGCATTCTACACGATAATCAGGAGCAACGGTTGGGGATGTTGTCTCTATAAGCGGATAGTCGCTCCACCAGACCTGGGTAAAGAGGTGGCGTTCAACGAGTTCACAGATAGCGTGTCGGACCGCGTCGTCAAGGGTAGCGTGGTGGGCCAGCCCATTAGCGTTGTTGTCGATATCGAGTTGCTGCGGCGCATTATTTGATATCAGTACATCATCGGGATTTGCCGAAGCCACTGGTTTACCACTTGGCCACAAAAATGTCTCAAACTCTTGGCGGCCAAGTTTTCCTACCTGAAAATCGTAAGTTGCCACTAGTCGTTCCAATACTTCGTACCGAGAAACACAACGCGCGCGTTCGGTTGATTCAGCCACGGAGAACCCAGGGATGTGGTTAGACTCACCGTGTGGATCAGTATACTCTACGAGTGAACGCGCTACAACGCTATCTTCAAGGAGTGACAAATTACGGACTTCGGTTCGAAGTGGGACATCCCACTCACCGACTTTAGTTCGTACGAGCTCACTCACGCAAGACCTCTTCGAACTCCTCGCAAATCTGCTCTCCTCGGGGAGTCAGATTTCCGTGGTTGACTACGTCCTTATAGCCGTGTTTCCACTCAGTCTCGGTTCGATCTCGGTATTCTTCAAACACCTCGATACCAGTTTCTTCGTAGAGTCGTCTGAAGACTCGGGAGATGCGAGTCAACACAAAGGTAGCATGGTAAATACCAGACATAGGACGCGGATCTGGCCGGATTGGTGCATCGAATCGCTTTTCAGGTGGATTTAAGACCATCTCATCGTGGATTTCAAGTGCAGTTGCATGGTGGTGTGACGCCTCGTGGACAATGTGTTCGATAAAGTACGCCACCCGTTCATCACGATCGAAGTCGTCTTCAGGACGTTGTAGATAGATATTCCCGTAGAAGTTCGCGCTACTTGCACCAATCAAGTTCTCCCCAGTAAACAGTTTTACCGAGTCAACGTACTCCTCAATTTCCTCATGGATTATTGGATCAACGTCTTTGATGAGGCTGAGAGCACGGTCAATATCAGACCGGTACATGTCGAGCCGGTCATCGCCGATAGGGAACGCTACCGATAGACCTGGTGGACTGTTCCGCGCGCCAGATAGTGCATAGTCTTCCCACCAATCAGTGTGCGCGCTCTCGATAGAGACGCTCTTCTCCTGTCGGTAGATTTCATCCTCAGAAAGACCAAGGAATCGACCTACCTCATGGAGAACGGTTCCGGTATTATTCTGGTTCATCGCACCGACCAATTGGGAGTGATGAACGTACAGTCCTGGTGCAAACGAGCGGGAAAGATCAAGGTTCTCAGCTCGTTCACGCGCAGAATCAAGCGAGATTTCGTAACCTGCGTTAGTCAATTCAGACTCAATATTTTCTAATAACTTGACGTAATATGTCTTAATATTCTCGCGGAGAAATCGATGGATTTCCTTGGCATTCCCCTCACGAGGCTCTACATGGAACAATTCGTCTATCTGGGATTGGGATTTAGACATTATTTCGTTGGTTTATTAAAAAATCAGTGGGGTGAATTTTACTTGATCTGGACCAGGTGAGGAGCCTTATTCACGGCGTCTTCATCTGGTACAGCGAACTCAATCTCATCGTCGTCCGATTCGTCCTCGACATCGAAGTCGACGTCAATTTCTTCTGTACTCATACTGCATCTCACAAAACATATTGGCATTACTTAATTCTAATGGTCATAAGATATCTACATATCTAGAGATGGATTCTAATGGTTATGATCATCAAGCTACTTATCCAAGTAGAATATTCATTGTGACGATGGTTGAAATTCGACCTGCGTACAACGAGGATATTAAGGATATACAACAACTTTTGGTGGCCTCATGGCGACATGGGTACGATGGAATCATACCTGAAGAGAAATTACGCAACCTGACCACTGATCCAACCGAGTTCTATCCTGAAGAGCGATTTGATAAGAAGCGGACTGACTCAGAACTCATTTACTTGGTAGGAGCTATTGAGGGAAAAGTGGTTGGCATTGTGAACGTCTGCTCGGGAAGCCACAACACGCAGGAGTTTGTCCCAGATAATGCCGTACAGATTCGATCATTATACGTCCATCCAGATGTGTGGCGAGACGGTGTCGGAACACAACTCGTTACGAATAGTCTCCAACACGTTGATGGCTACCCAACGGTAGTCGTTGAATGTCTCGAGATGAATTGCCGCGGTCGAAAGTTCTACTCATCTCTAGAATTCAAAGAGTATGATAGCCGGACAATCGATCTCTATGGTCAGTCGCTTAATACTGTAATACTATATCAACAGCTAGATGAGTAGTTGGTTGCTCTCTGGAAGAGTCTCAAGGAAAGATGCCAACGGTGAAACCACCTGAGTTACAACCTCTATGCTACCAGCCTATCAGGCTCTGGATAAATAATCAACTCACACTTCTTTCACATAGCTCAAACTCGGCTGAATATACGCCAGGTCGTAGTTTCCATACACCATTGTAATCAGTCTTCAAACGCCTCCGTTAACTGTTCCCGCATGTACTCGCGCCGATACTGCCGTCGTTCGGCTCTACATAAGAGCGAGACTTAGTTCACTCCTCGTTGATCAGCATGGTCATACGGTCGTCGCGTACTCGAGATCGTACTGGGCCCGGAGGCCGACCGTGTTCCGCCAAGTAAACTGCGATCGCTAGCCGAGGCAGATTGCGGAATTGAGGTAGTGCAGCAACAGAGCGCGTCCACGATCGCGACGACGAGGAGGCGAGCGAGTAATGTCCTTGTTTAGCCGCCGGACGAGCAAGCGCGTCAAGAAGATCGCGCGTTGTCAGTCCGACCGGTTCGATGCGGAGATCCTCTCGAACAACGTTACGACGAAATTATATAGGACAATACGCTTCACCGGATCGTCGAGACCATCAACGAACTGGAAGAGCTACAGTCCGAGCAGTACGACACATCAAACGAGGAGAACGAGTGCTGCAGCTACAGGCAGAAGCCTCTCACCAAGGAGCCTCATACAAGATGATTGTCAGAGTATAATTAAAAAGCCTTCAGTATCAACCAAATATGGTTGATTCCAAGTTCCGAAGATAGCGCTCTTTATTCGGCTCTTCAAACTCCTTCCTCGCAGCAGATAGATGATAATCGAATAGCTTGTCTATATCCTCTTTACTCACGTCAGTTACTCTGTCCAGATCTTCGATTTCCTCTGGCTCGTGGGCATGATTTGAGGCATGGGCGATCAGTCTATGGAGATGTTTTCGGAACGAGTTTTGCTTGCTTTTCACATCTTGATGGTTCTGGTCGACCAACTCATGTAGATAGAGTAGCGATATCATCGGGAAGTGGCATACCGCTCCAAACTCTGAGTCGAATCTGAACCCTCTTTCCTCTAATCTCTGCTTCAGCGTCTTCAAATTCGAGAGTTTCACCTGAGGTGAAAAGATGATAAACCCAGCTAACCCGCCAAATTCATCGGCATCAGATTCACGCTGGAAAGTATCCAAATGGTTCTTTATCTTATGGTGCTCTCCAGATAGCTTTGTCTCACCATTCTCCCAATTGTCAACAAATTTCGCATCCCACACGTAGATATTCTCGCTATCTTTCCAGCTCAGTGTTAAAGCACCGTCCGGGACCTCTACACCGCTCACATCCTCTTCGTACAAGACTGAGGTAAACAGTATCTCCTTCAATACTGCCTGTACGATTCGTTCATAGTCATCATCAGTCAGGTCCTCCTTCTTACGTTTATATAGATCAATTCCAGCATCCGCTTTCTGCTTAACAGATCTGCTGGGGAACTTGTCAATAGAGTCTTCCAGGACAGGCTTCAGCAAATCAGAACTCCTCTCTGAATCCACCAACTCCCCGAAGGTGATATACGGAATATCATCTTTTTCCAACCGCTTCTTGTGGCGGATTGAGTTTCCTGTAAGGAATAGAGCTACAGGCTCGTTATAGACGAACATACAATCAACGACATCCTTAGAGACATCGTCAAAGAGCAGCGGCATCAAAATACGTTCACCGTTATACTCTACGTTAAGAATCGGCTCAACATCTGTAGTTATGTAGTGACGAGACTTCGTTCTACACCTCGGAACCCCATTCAACGATTTTGTAGAGTTACGAACGTAGTCCCGTATCCTGCTCTCATCAAATCCTAATCTGTAGACTGGTTCACCGTTTTTCTGCGAGAGATCAACGTGCCTATCGCAGCCCGGGCAGTTCGTATCCTCTGTCTCCTCTTCAACCTCAAAGCTGGCACCACAGTCATTACTGTGGACAAATTGATAATCATCGTCATTAGGATCCACACACTGATACCTAACAGATTCCTCAATATACACCTCACCACCGGTCAATTCATCGTCTACAAGTTCCTTGACTTCTTTAAGCTCTAACCGATTCAGCTCTCTGTTAGGAATTAACAGACTATCTAGGTCCGTCATCGTTTCTCGTAGATAACAGGGATGTCAAGAAGTTCCTCCGCCTGCTCTTCAAAATCACGTCTCTCAGTGTCGCTCAGTCCCTGAGCACCATACTTAACGATCCAACCACCATCGTCAGACCCACTCCCGGCTGGTTCAGGATACAGATTGTATGTTTTACCGTCATACCTCACATCAAACCTCTCAACATTCCCAATCGATTCTGTGAGGTCATATCCCTCTTCACGAAGTTGTTCAATCGCCATCGAGATATCTGACTCCCCCCGGATCTCGACAGTTGGACTCCCATGCAGAGGCGAATTTTTGTTCTTAAGTCCTCTCAGAGTCATTTCAGAAGGAGAATCGCCTTCGGTACTATCCAGTGTTGAAATCGCACCAGAGACATCATTGCTATCGGTAGAGGGAGGATCCATCTCTATATCAAAATCCTGATCTGACTTCCCCAATCCGCTTCGAGCCCGTGAAGCAATTTTCCCAGAGTTAGCCATAACCTCCAAACGTCCGTCTCTAGTACGAAGTGTAACGAGTTCTGCTGGCGCTTCTTCAAGATTCTCCTCCACTTGTTGCTCTACATCGTCACCGATCTCTCTTGAGATCGCCACATAGTGTTCCCCCTCATGCTCAAAGTCATGCCAAATATCAATATCTCTATCTTCAAACTGTTCCATGTGGTCCCTGATCTCCCCTGCTTCATCAACTATCTTGTCCGCCTTGTCGCTGTTCCCGATAGTTGCTTGCGTACTTGGAGTCTGACCGTGGCAATGGTCTAAGACAATGATATCTTTCAATAGATTGTAGTCTATGAAGTGGAGGAGAGCTGCCCTCGCAACTTGGTCAGGGCTTTCAGAAATATCGTCGTACAGATCTTCATAATCAGTGCCGTCAACTAGGCTCTCACACCTGTCAAAACAGGATTTTATCGTGCTTGGACTGGTGATACAGTATTTGCTAAAGTAGACGACAGCATACAAATCATATTTCAGTTTTTCATTCTTATCCAGAATTTTCTCTAAAGCATCTTCCTTTTTGCTGATCTTTTCATCTATGTCCAGATATTCATAATAGCATAGTAGAGTCAGTTTCTTCACGCCAGGAGTTCTCTCAAAGTCGTCCTCCAGTTCTGAATCGTAGATAGAGTCCCATTTGTTCTTGATTTTCCCGTATGGGACTATCAGTTCCTTCCAATCGTCCTCTGATATCGGAAGACTAGATTTGGATGCGGTTTGTTGACTCATTACCGGAGAAGATGTAGCCTTCCCTATTAAATTCAAGGTGATAGTATCTCCATCTTCTAATTCTTGATATCTAACTTAATGACATACAATAACAACGTATGATAAGGGAAGAGGAAGCATGCAAATTGGCAGGTGATCACGCCTTTTGAAGAAGGATCTGTAGAGAAATCAGTTGTATCAGACGCTCCACGATTGACGATATCTGTATCCGCTCTGTAATTCAGCTTCAGCAGCGTTCTCACGTAGAACATTTCCAAAATACGCTTTTAAAACTGAGTCAAGAGAGAAAGAAGTGGATTACCGGTCGCCTTCCTCTAAGATGGTTTCACGATTCATCGAGTACGAGCCAAGCGCCCACTCACCGTCCTCAATATTCGGTGTCCCGTCTTCACCAAACCCCCGCCATACCTCATCCAGTACAGGTTCAAGATCCGCTATGACCTCCTCACTTCCTATCTGCAGTGTAGCGTACTCCGTCGTATATCGATCTGTCTCGAGTGTCGCCGGAGTATAGCCGATTGCCCGTTGACGGCTGTTCGGAACGTTGAGCTGGACACCGTTAGCATCAAGGAAAGAAAGCCATGCAAAAGCGGTACCGGAGAAACCCATCTCGGAAAGTTTCTCCATTGTACTCCTTGCTGCTAACACGACATGAGCGTCGAGGCCTATACCGATGGATGACTGGATATGGCCCTGAATCCATGTTTCTTCACGCTTCTGTATGAAAGCGGAGGCAGAAGCAGATTCGTAGAGGCCGTCGTTCCTTAGTACGGCGTAGGAGCCTTGTTCATCGACTGTGCCGTTATTTCCGTAGGCGATCGTGTACTTACCCTTGGTCTCGCCGTACGTCGTAAGATTTTCAAATAGAACGGAGGGATCGGGAATGCTTCTGGAACTGGTCCTGCTCTTCGACAGTATTCCATTCGGGATGATATGGAGGACGACTGCAGGGCCTTCCGCCATGTCACTGGCATAACCTTCCCGAGCCTGGATTGCGTCCAGCTGATCTTTGCATAGTTCTTCGATCTCCTTGACGTGGTCACTGTCTTTCTGCAGGTTGATGTCGAAGAAATCCTCGGCCAATCCCTGAGTGTTCCGCCTGAGCTCTCCCAGAATCTCTTTTCTGTGATGGATTTTCAGGGTCCAGTTGTACTCCTCCCTGATCTCGTCCTCCATATCCAGCTCCTGGCTACCACCGACATCCTGGTTCGTAACAAAGACCAGCAGGTCGTAGTCTTCGCCTCGGTCTTCCTCCAGGTCTGCTACTTTCTCTGCGTCACTCCGAAGTTTTCGTTTCCATCTTTTCTGGACGCTTGCGTGGGCAATACCTGTTCTCCCGCCGAGTTCGATCTGTGCATCCCATCCTCCGTCAGGTCCGGATCCTCCGCTTTCGTGGACGTCATATCCTTCCTCGCGTAGAAACGCCATCGCAAAATCCTCGAAAGCATGGCCATCGATGTTCTCCAAAGCGAACTCCAGTTCGTCCATACCCGGTTGATTCGTTCCTTTTCACATAGGTATTTGTTTCTGAGCAGGAAGGGTTCCTCCCTTGTATAGAGATATCCCGAAAGATTCCTAACCTATCTGTATACCAACTACCGTATTATGGTGCCGCCCAGAATAGTCGATGACTCTTTTAGACGACTCTTCGATAAATCAGCAGAAATAATCCATGGAGAAGAGGAATTTGAGAAGGCGCATGAAACCCTGGAGAAGCATTTCAGTCATCTCGATAACGGCAACAGCCGTGCTGTATACGAAGTTCCTCCTAAGGTTGTAGACGGGGATCAACGCCTTGTGGTTAAATTCGCACTTCCGAATCCCGGGAAATCAGGGACAGAGGATGCCCTATACCCGTTGAATATACCGAAGGGTGGATGGCAAATTGGCACGAGGTTATTTTGTCGGATTTCGAGCCACTAACTGAATTGCTTGTCCCAGTGGTCGACCATCATGAAGATAGCCTCTGGATCGTTATGCCCTATGCCGAGACATTACCACAGTCTCAGGAAGTCACTGCGGGGCTTGCACCTCTAACTGATCAAATTGAGGACGCGGATATAGAGTTTGTAAGTCATGGAGGTAGAACTGGACAGCCAGAGATCTATCAGATCAATGCTTGGGGACAGTATAATGGCGAGTATCGGCTCAGAGATTACGGCGGTATTGTAGTATCTGACAGTGGATTTCTTGAACAGCTACCGTATCCATTATCTGAACCTCGGATTTGAATACTACATTCCTCGCATTGCTGTGTTCATGACTTTGTTCCCCGCTCTGACGATGACTAAGGCGGCGAAGAATACGACTCCATATTCACTCAGAAATTGCTCTAAGATGAAACTGAGTTGTGGTATTTCTCCCAGCATTCAGAATACGCCGAGATAGGCTCCGAACATAGCGATCGTGACAAAGGCCTCGAAGACGAGCAGATACGTGATTTGGTTGTCCAGGAAATCAGTCCAGTTCATGATACTTGTTTGATGAATAGTATTTTAAACCGGAGGACTCCGGCAAAGAGGTAGGTAGTTGTTCTGGTAACACCTTTGCCCGTACTGAGCGATTGGTAGTATAGAAACTACCACAGGTTAGGATTCCACCAGAGTCACTCTACGGATTCGTGAGGGCCCGTACATCGGACTGCGTGACGAGCACACGAAACTCTCCGACCGAGAATCTAATCTCGAGGTCATCGTTCGCCGAGTCCACGAGTTGCTCGAGTGCTTCGACGTCGATCACCTGTTGTAGTTGGTACTCGTCACGATCGAGTCCCGCCGTTTCGAGCGCGTCGACGATTTCGAAGAGGAGGTGCCGATTACTCATCTGTGATCCCCTCGTCGACGACACCAATAATCTCCGCAGCGGTCGAACTGATCCGCTCGAGTCGGTCGAGGACGACCTCCGACTCTTCACCCTGCCACGCAGCAAGGTAGAACGCCGACCCACTCGTGTCCAGCCCGAAATACCGACCGACAATGTACCCCACGGCTTCGGCTTCGAGTTCGCGTTTCGAGCGTTCAGTCTTGTCGTCGACGTCACCGTGCAAGAGTGCATGGGCATACTCGTGGACGGTCGTTACGGCAAGGTCGGCACTGTTCTCTCGATCGCGAACCTTGATTAGTGGTCGCTCCACAGGAGAGCGGTACTGACACACGCCTCTGGCATCACCGTGAGGCCACTCCGCTGGAGAAACGACCTCAACTTCCATGTCAAGCATCGGTGCCCCCTTGAGGAGCGCTAGCACCAGTTCGTCGGCCTCCCCGGTCGCCTCCGTTTCGAGTTCGGGAAGTGACTCTCCCTTCGTCTGAGAAATATCGAAGACTGGCGCTGGCCGAAAGCCGACAAGTCCTTTCGACCACTCCTCGGGTGGTGTATCGTCGTATTCACAATCACTTCGCTCGTGGTACGACGGTGAGTTCTCACACTCGGGACACTGCTTGGCGATGATCGGCGCCCAGATCCAGATCGCACTCTCGCCTTCTTTGACATGCCGATCGAACTCGGTCTGCCACGTTCGATAGCCGGCAACCCGTATTGCGGTCGGACATTGAAGATTGATCAACAGTGTATTTCGATGTGAGTAATTGTGGAAGCGACTCTGGACGTCTAACCATTCTTTGAACTGGTCGCTTGAAGCGGCGGTCTCGACTTCGTCAACGAGGTCTTCAGCCCACGCTTCGATCGTCCGATGCATCTCGTCATGTCGGGTGTCCGAATCGTCGAACGATTCCCGATTGCTGCTGCTCGTAGCCATGTTCGATCAGTGCTTCCCGAGATGAACTCGAGAAGACCTCACCCCCCTTGGGGTCTCAAAAAACACGCCGGCAGCGAGCAGTTACAAGATCTTTCACTGAGAGACCTATATTGGGGCTTCCAACGCTACAGAAAACGCTAGCGAGTCAGGAGACAACCCCATTCAGCGTAGTTGTGCCGTCGACAGCGAATTTTCCCATGTTGATAGGGTGTCATAGAACAGTTCCCACATCCTCTCTCTGTGACTACCCGACAAACGGTAAGTACAGGACAAGGAGTTATCATCATCGCTCGATTAGATGACTACCGATGGATTGGGAACGGGTGAAGAAGGAACTACGAGATGCGGGCTATGCTGGGTTCGAGTTCAATAGCGGAAAAACCGCTGTACCGGGGCTCTCTGGAGAGTGGTTGATTGGTAAGGTTTCACGGGAGGGAGAACTGAAAAATGACAACCAGTCGCTCTTGATACGTATTTGCGATTACCTACCGGGTAGTGCTGCTGTGAATGCTAACCCGGAAAATGCCCCGGAAAGTATACAGAACATCGCTGAAAGACACGGGTTACACGTCGTGATAGTCAGCGTTTCTAACGATAAAGTGCGTATTGCACTTTGTGACCCCTCAGACCATGATTTGTCCTCCTAACGGCGTGTTCGCAAGTGTAGTGAACGGATAGTTCACCCCTGATTGGGTGAAAAGAACGCCATGCAGATAGTTCTATGATACTTCCATGCTGAATCAAGAGACAGATTCTTCGTATACCTGGATAATTGAGTCGGTCCTTGTTTCATTGGTTCTCATGTAGACAATCTCAAAAGGAACTTGAAGCCACCTCAGGAACGCAAAAACCTTCGAAGGTGAGTAGGAGGATTCTCCATAATAGTGATATATGCACGCTAAAAAGGAGATATAGAATGGCTTCTGAACGACTCCGGAGTATCGTTCCAATGTTTGGTGGAGCGACGAACTATGCTGAAACACTCGATGCAATTATCGAATACGTCAATTCTCAACAGCCAACGACGGATGAACTCGTCGGCTGGCATCGAGGGAGATTTGAGCGAGTCTCGAGTCAGGATTCGATCTTGAGACGGTGTAATTATCTCCAGAACGTTGGCTTTCTTGCGGTTCAGGCTAACGAATGGACGACTGGTTCAGAAGGAGAACGCTATCTTGCGAACCAATCGACCGAAACCTTACTCGAAATCATGTGTCGACGGAATCTCGGGCTTCGGAGCCTGCTCTATGCGTTGTCTGTCGGACCAATGTCGATTGAAGAAGTTGGTCGTCAGCAGCTTGAGACACATCCGGAGCTGGGTTGGAATCCGGCTAATGACGACATGGCCCTCCAGCGTATCAATTGGCTTCGGAGTTTTGGTCTCGTTACCACAGCTGGTGAGCAATACGCACTAACGTCTGACGGCTACCACTTCATCGATGAAGCTGTTGAAACGTGGGCTGGGTCCACGACAGTTGATGACGCAGTCACAGCAGATCCGATGACAGCCGGAACGTATGAGACAACGGTCGAGGCCAGATCAATTGATCCGGAATTTAGGGCGATAGCACTTTCACAGTTCGATCAGACCTGTCCAGTATCTGGTGTCGACTATCCGGCCCTATTAGATGTTGCTCACATCCTTCCGTGGACCGCATATCCAGAGTCTCGTGCTGACCTTCGGAACGTTCTCCCACTGAGCAAGACACATCACGCTGCCTTTGATCGTGGTTTCTTTACTATCGATGAAGAATACTGTCTCCGAGTGAATCCAGATTTCGAGACCGACAGTCCGCTACTTCAAGAGACAATTTATGATCAACAGGGAGAGCGACTTCCGTTGCCAGATAAGGCGATTGACCCTGAGTATCTTCAGAGATACAATGCAACGCTCGAGTGGGTTTAATTCTTCTTTCTTCGGAGTATTTCCGATATTATTGTCTTGGCTGATCCCATCTCACTGATCTCTAGATAAACAAGGTGAGTTACCCGGAGTCAACCCTTGAGGAAGGTACTCTCACGCGCAACGGTCCCATTCGATATTCGTACACATGAACTTGATACGGAAATCGTTATATGTAGTATAACGCGTTATGTGTAGTAGAATAGATGAACGTTGAAGTGCGACTACCGCTGCCAGAGGAGCAGATATTCAGGTATGAGGCAATGGACGATATTCTCGAAATCGTTGCCCAAAACCCGTCCGCTGAATTCGGAAACCGAGATTTGCAGGAGCTCACTGGATTCGGCGGCCCGAGTGTCTCGAAGGCGCTCTCGCTGCTTGAGATGTTGGGACTAGTTATCAGACGTGACGTCGGAAACAAGACACTCTATCGGATCAATGAGCGACGACTACACGGGGCTGATGACCCGTTCCTCGAGATCCCACAAGCGGAATTCCGAGAGCCACTCCAGCAATTCTCGGACCGGATCAGTGAGGAACTCCCATCAGTTGCGGGAATCATCTGCTTCGGAAGCGTAGCGCGTGGAGAAGCCGACCGTGTGAGCGACCTTGATGTCTTCGTACTCGTCGATGATGACAGCGAACTGGTGACCGCACGGCGAACCGTCTCTGACATCGCGCGTAAGCTTGAGGAGAAACCCATCGACGGTCAGCGGTACGAGTTCGAGGTTTTCGTCGAGTCACCCGAAAGTGCTCGCAGGCGGGGAGAGGACCTCCGTCTGATCTTCCAGGAAGGAATCGTTCTTGAGGAGAGTGAGACGCTTTGGCAGGTAAAACATGATCTCTTCGGGGGTGTCGTCGAGTGACCTCGAAAGAACTCGAGACAGCGCTCGGTGACGCGGAAGACGCGTTCCAGCGAAAGCCTGAAAACCCTGAAGTGGGACTTGAGTATATCTCTGACCCGGCTGTCCTTCAGCTGCGGAAGTCGTGTCGGCTCCTCGACGCCGCGAGCTTCCTCCTCGATCGCAACGGCCATTTCACAGTTATCATTGAAGCCTGCTTCGTCTCCATCGAACGCTCAATCCAATTCTATGTTGAGAAGAAAGGATACGATGTTGCTGGCCAACGTCACACCGAGGTCTACGAGTTGGGGGTGCGGGCAGGCCTCTTCTCACAGGACATCGCTGACCGACTTGAAGAACTCTGGATCGAGAATCGGTCAGAGTCTTACTACCGGACGGGTATCGCCGGCGAGTATCGCGCTCAAACGATCTACCAGCTCGCCGTGCAGCTTCACGAAGAGATCGTTCAGTTGACTCAGACTCGAGACTGTCTCTGCAAGTGAGGACGTTACTGGACCAGCGATGAAGGCAGAACAAGTTCTGGGCACTCATGCTCATAGCTGTTATCCAATTCAGCGCTTCTTGACTTCAAGAGGATCGCCACCTTTCTCAGTGGATCTCAAAACATACTACCAGCGAGCCGCTGTCACATATTAGTCAGCAGATGTTGGCGCCTCCGTTTTGATTGGCGCGTCATCTGGTGTTCCGCTCTTATTCAAGAGATACTCTGGGTAGGAATCGTACGCTGTACCGATCAGCAATGGTTCGACTTCTGCCAGCGTTGCAGGAGTTCCGTATGGACTGATATCCTCCTCGCTATCCCATGCATGGACCCAGAGATACGTCTGCTGAGACAACGTTCGCAAGTTAGAGTCGAAGAGAGCCTCTACCCAGTGGTGTTTGCGCTCATCTTCTCCGGTAAGCGCTAGCGAGAGTTCACCGATATGCCAGTAGTTTCCGTCGCCCCACCGTGCAAAGCTTCGTGTTGCATCCCGTTCATGGGCGATCTCTGTGAAGTTAGAACTGAGCTCCCGCTTCTTTCCGTACGCTTCTGCCTTCCCAATGTATCGAGGTACAATATCTGCGGCTGTTGCTGTCTCTGCTGGTTTCTCAAGCTGATACAGTATGTATAGTAATCCGTCGTAGCCATCTTCACGGATGCCATCGCTATCGACGCATTTCCGGCCTTCACGACGGATTCGTGCATCAATCTCGGTAGCACGCTTGAGTATCCCGTCATCGTTCATTCGGACCTGCAAGTCAGCGGTCACGTCAAAGAGCGGAATCGGATCCAATTGGTCCTCACTACGAACATCAGCTAGCATGTATTCTGTTGCCCACTCGTTCCAGCACGCAGACTTTGTGAGAGGACGATTTTCTGTCTCCGTGTTATGGTGTGACTGCGCTGACCGGGAAACGATTTCGTCTGCTACCCATTCTGGCCCAGCTTGTCCGATTTCGTGTAGGATCCGATTCGGGATGAACTCGCGATTGGCAAAAACCCGCTCGTACTGGGACTGATCATGAACCAATCCAACGAGCTTCGCTTCGAGTTCCTGCCGGTACGTTTCGTATCCGTACGGGCCGTACTCGAGATCGTCAACGTCGATGATCCACACGTACAATGGGCTGTCTGCAAGGTCCGAGATGGCTGCAATCTGATCGTACTTGGAGAAGCTCCCCCATTGGCCGTCGTCTTCCCACTCTGTGATGGGAAGTGCATCGCGAATCTTTCGAGAGTGTTGTCCGATCCGCGAGCTGATATCGTTCGATTCACCCACGTACACCGGGACTACGTTCTGAACGTCTGTGGTCGGCCCGTCCAAGAGATAGATCAGATAGAGGTAGTCACCGTCGTTCTTTCCCCACTTGTAGCTCCCCAGGGCACTGCTTGTCTCGAGTCCGTTGTCAGTAGATTCGAAAAGCGGGACTGGATCTGGTGTTTCATCAGAATGGAGATCTCGAAAGAGCGTACTCTCGAGCCACGACTCCCACACTGCTGCTTTGCTCGTCGAATCATCTGAATATTGCTCTTGATCGCTCATATCTGCCGATTGTACCACTTCAGTCGCTCTCCAATCAATAGCCCATCCACCGGGATCTGCACTGTAACGTCGTGGTCCTCAAGCAACGGAAGCAATTCCTCGTAGTACGCCTTCCCCGCATGGAATACGAGTGTGACATCGGACTTGAGCAGATCTGCTGCTTTCAGCTCCTTGTACATTGTCTGGGATCACTCTCGCTTTTGCGCTACTCGCGCACCGGTCAGCGTCTCGTCGTATGGTTCAATCGGTGGGCCGTCTGGTTCGAGCAGATGGTGCTTTGCCGAAAGAATATACCAGTTGTCGTGCTGTTGCTTACAATATTGTTGTACGTTGCTGAATAAGGTTGACGGAGAGTAGAGTTTTGCTGGTGGTGCTGTCTGCTCGAGTTTCGTCTTTGTGCAGCTAACCAATCCGATTTCAGTCATGAAAATACATTTTCACCCAATCTGTTAATTAGTCAACGATCTATAGACTGAGTGGTAAAGTTCATTTGTAATCGGTGACTGAGGAACAGGATTGAGTGATCCGATACAGAAGTTTACGGAAGTGCGAGGAGAAGGCCACGCCCTCCAGGGCGGGGGGATGTCAAGTTGTTCTACCGGTTGCCAGTCCATCGATCACGTACAAAACACAACCATGTGACCGGTCTGGCTAGTCTTAGCCCAATCACGAATGGAACGGGGTCTCACGTTATAGTTACCGATGGCACGCAAGACCCCATGTTAGTGCTAGAACTTCCGTGAGTTAGTCTTATCGATGTTAGAAAAACTCACAAGTAGCTAGTCATAAGAAATAGTATATAATATTCCAGTAATACAAGTTCAGTAATCCTAGGAGACGGTCCCACAACTATGGAACACATCCGGTTCAACAAGGCTCCTCTCGCTGCTTCTCTTGACCTGTTCGTGTTGATTCTACTGAAACTGTAGGAACTTGCGTGCAGTCACCGCGACCACTCCTCAGAACGGTCACAGTCCGAACGAAATAGATTGGGAGGATCCTATACAAATACGATTTCTGTGTTTACTTTTTCTTGATATCGGATCGACGGCTTATCGGGGATATCCTTAAGCGGACAACGATGGAGAATCCAGTACGAAGACGCGATGACCGACATCATCGATCCACGGCCGCCGCTCCCAGAGTGGATTCTGGATGCCTACGATGTCATTTGTGCCCACGGAACCGATCCTGGGAATCACGAAGGCGCACAGTCGGTTCCTCGGGAGCAGGCACGTGAGATTCTTCTCAGTGCTGATGAACTCGCGCTCGAACCTGGCGATGCGGATCATGCACTTACTCGCCTTCTCGAACGGGGTTACTTCTATGCAGTCGACGACGAACTCCGTGTGACGACACCAGAACACTGAGCTGTGATTTTTAATCGCTATATTCAGTACTTATGTGAATCCACAGGCTATCTTTCAATAGATAGTCTTATCTAGCAATCTATTCTAGATCAGGTATGTACGATCTTACCGGCTTTCAGCGAGATTTGCTGTACGCAATCGCCGGACAGGATGACCCACACGGACTCGCAATCAAGGATGAACTCGAAGCATACTATGAGGGAGAGATTCATCACGGCCGTCTCTATCCGAACCTCGATACACTCGTCGACAAGGGCCTCGTCGAGAAAGGGAAAGAAGATCGCCGAACGAACTTCTACGCAGTGACGCGTCGCGGAACTCGTGAGATTGAGGCCCGACGTGAGTGGGAAAATCAGTATGTCAATCCCGACAATAGCTAGGACCAACGTCTTTACGTTCTCGTAGCATTGCTCTCCGAGCCCGCGACGTACTGGACGCGTGGCCTCAAGAAATACTGTGTCTTTGACGTGTAGTTCTGACCGTCAATGACGAATTATATGGGATCCGATTTTGTGGTCATGTGTAAGATATGTGCATTGAAGCGAAACCCCTATTCACCTGTGTGCAGAATATGCACATGAGATGAGTGAAAGTGACGACCCCCGACGAGTTCACTTTCAGTCACCGGAGTACCTCGTCGACCGGCTCGACGCGATTGCTGATCTCTTCGACAAAGATCGGACCGATCTTCTCGTGAACGCTATCCGCGAGTACATCGAGGAGACAGCAGAGAGCGAAACGTTTCAGGAATTGGTCGCCACCAAGTACTACGACGATCAATTGGAGTTCGACACGGTCAAACAGTTGGTTGGCGCTGAAACCGCTCAGCGACTCCGCCTCCTCAAAGCAGATCTCCACAGCGAGCCACTTGACCTCGCTGCTCCTGATGATATCGACATCTATGAGGAGTATACCGAAACAGCCGACCCTGAGAATACGTCGGGCAATGTCGACGACCGATGAGCGGCCAGCTCCAACTGCAGACAGTAGTCGCTGATACAAGTGCCCTCGTGAGCCTCGGCGTTCCTCGCGCTGATGCGGGCTACGATAGCGACTCCAACCCGGATCCACTCCAGTATCTGCTGACGTCGTGTACTGTCTCCGTCCCGCCCGAAGTCATCTTAGAGCTCCGTGATATTGCCCAGTACCAGGATATCCATGGGGCGGCAGCCACTAATGTACTCGCCGCGCAGAATCACTTCACTGTCGAGGACCCCTATAAGCAGGCGGAGACGCCAGATTCCCGACCGACATTCGGCTTGGACGACGGTGAAACAGACGGTATCGTCCTCGCGAATGCACTTGATGTCGACGGTGTTCTCACTGACGAGTTCGGCGGAACGAACTTTGCGCTCGTTCATGCAGCCCTTCGCGGCCCCCGTATCGTTCCAACACCTCGACTCATCTGTGACTACGCTCGGAATGATCACATGACCACCGAGAAGGCACAAGCACTCATCACAACGATTAGTCCCCATCGAAGTTGGGAGAATAGTCCGTACGTTACCCAATTGCTCGCCCAGTTGGAGTGATGAATCCTGCGCTCACCAACTGTTCCATGAATTCATCGAGAACAGAGTGAGGATTTTGCACCATCCAGAGGGTGTCATAGAACGAGTAGCACACCAAAGAGCAAGGTGAACGCTGAGGTGGATGAGACGTACAACCATCGTACTGGAGTCGAACGAACCAACGAATCAGTGAAGGACTGCAGCCTCGGGCGAACGCACGCCTGAGGCCGCGTTCATGCGCGAGTACAAGTCTTCCTCGCGCTATGCCTTCGTCCCGTCGTCCCAATCTTCAAGAGGCCGACGCCTTCTCTGATGTTTCAACGTGCTACCTTCCGACATTCGGAGGGACCATCCGCAAGAATTCGATCGCTGAACCAATTCGAAGGGGTATGCGGACTCTGGCCGATATCAAGCCATTCAATAGGAAGGAAATGGGCGTCTATGTGACACCTAGTCTGGTGATCGGCGAGTCGCTCTCGCTCGAGCGGGTGATTGACCATGTCGAGGAACCGGCGGCGATAGACGACCGAATCGAGACCGACAGCGGACAGTCTGGAAACTCACTCGCCGAGGCCAAGACGGTCGCTGGTCTAGAAGGTCAACACGCCGAGGAACTTGAGGCTGCCAAGCGCGAACGGATACGCTGACTGCCTCCCGCAGGCTACAAAGAGCGCGGCGACGAGAAACCAACGACGCCACGTTACTACGGCGGTGTGATCCGATAAACGTATGCGGTTACCTCTATCATCTGTGAATGTTGTCAACCTGTAATATTATCTGGTGAAATGGGTATCAATCTTCGCCGAAAAGTTCTCAACACGCTCGTTCCAATTTCAATACGTCTACTGCTCCGTGTCCATGTTCGAGACAACGTTCAGCGTTCTTCAGGAATCGCCGCTTGCAATCGTTCCGCTCGCCATTATCGTTTGGTTCATCGCGCGAACCGTCCTCTGGAGCGGCGTCCTTTCGTGGGTCGCACGCTGGGTTTTCGTGTTGGGCGTGATTCCGCCGTTCGGCCTTTTTCTCTTCGCCGAACTCCTCGGCAGTGGATTGGTTCGTGACCTCGCACGGGCGCTCCTCGACGGCGAGGTTCGACTCACAATTCGGGTGCTCACAGGGATTGACTCCCTGATTTCCGCGGTGCTTCGGGCGTTCGTGCAGTTCGTCGCCGGTCTCGTTCCGACCGACCTGCTTGCCAGTTTCATGTCGGCGCTCCCGTCGTGGAACCCGTTCGAAGTACTGTCAACCGTGGGATTCCTCTTCGCAGTGTTCGTCGTCCACTTTGTCACGGGTGTTGTCGTAATTCGACTCACGCAACGGGAAGACAGTTTGTCCGTCGCGGACACGTGGTTAACCGTCAGCGGACTGGTGCTGTTCGTTTCCGGTATGGTGTGGACGCTCCTGCAGTCCAACTCGCTGGAGTTCGGTCGATTCGAACTACAAATTGCCGTGCTGGCGTCCTCGATGGGGCTGATTTCCGGCGTCGCCGCGTCAAATCTCTTCGTCGATTTCCCGACGGGGTGGGCGGACAACTTGAAGGACGGTCCCGAGGGGTCGGATACGCCGCAGGACGAGACAACATCGCGTTCGGAAACCCGAGCGACCGACACTCCGGAACGATCACCTTCCCAGACGTCCGAGCCAATGCCGGGTCAGGAGACTGATATCTCACGATTCATCACTGGGCTGCACCGACTACAGGGCGCTATTCGGTCCATCTTTCGGCGATAGTTCGACGTGTCGATCAAGATGTCGTTCCATTGTTATGCGTCTCGGCAACGCCAGCTGACTCCACTCATTGATGAGCCTGTCCAAGATCACCTTGTTTTCCCGTATATGTTTAGCGTCGGAGCCGATCGTAGACGGATCTCGGAATCGTTTCCTGATACCGACTGTATTGCTGCGTAAGAATGGCGCTGGCGGGCGAAATACAGACGGATAGAGAGGGTCTATCGTTCCTCAGCGTAGTCGATAGTATCCTCCCATGCTTCTGTCGTATCGTCGGCCTCTTCAACGATCTCGTGGAGTGTCTCTAGTTCGTCATCAGCGAATGTGTGTCGTCCGTTTTCAGCATGCAAGACTACCATCTGGTCGTCAGTTGGTTGACCTTCACTATCGGTAGGAACGTCGTCGACGGCAGTGGTCGCTGCGTACTCCGTGAAGACATCAACGGTTCTATCACTGTGAACAATCCCCACACATCACAGTATGGAAACACCAGATACGCTCCGGGGAGTGACGTGTCTTCGCGGAAGAGGTTATTGAGCGCCTCACTACTGATCGTTTTTTGGAGCGGTGGAAGTTCCGCGGGATCCTCGCCAATCACCTTGGCTACAGTGAACACTACCTGAGTTGACAAACTAGCGTTACGTTGAGCCATCCTCAGCAACTACACGATTGGTGGTTAAATAACCAACATGAGAACGCTAGGCACTCGACCCACCCCATCAGTTGACGTCAGTCTTTGAAGGAGAAGGAGATTTGTAAATAACGCGCCGGGGGAGTTTGCACACAACATCAGCGTTTCGGACAGCACTCCGAAACCGTGCGTATTTTGGGTTTGATGGATGACCGATGGCGAAGAAGATGTTTGCATCGACAAAGACATCCTGATCAGAAGAATTGGTCGAAAACCGCACCAAGTACGCCAACAAGATCCATGGACTCCTCTCCTATCATGGTATCACGAAGGATGTGGAACCTCTCAACGTGGAGGGGCGAGAGTTCCTGCAGGAACTCTCGCTCCCAGCACCGTGGGACACGTTGTTGGAGTCATATCTCGAAATAATCGAGACGCTTAGCGAAGAAATTCGAGAGCTTGATGCGGAGATTGAAACGTACGCTGGATCTCTGAAGGAGAACCAGCTCCTGATGACCATTCCTGGTGTAAGCTACTATACGGCGCTGACGATTTACGCAGAGCTGGGTGAGATCGACCGATTTGACGGTGATAAAGAGGTCGTCAGTTATGTCAAATTGAACCCGGTGATCCGCGAGTCAGGCGACTCGCGGATCGAAGGCAGTATCTCGAAACGTGGATCAAGCCGGGTCCGGTGGCTGCTCGTCCAGGCAGCTCATACCGCAGTGCATGCCTCTAACGACGAGTATCTAACCCGCTTCTACGAGCGGCTAGCAAGCCGGAAGAACTCACAGAAAACAATCGTGGCAACAGCTTGGAAGATGTTGGTGTCGATCTACCACATGCTTGACCGAGGTGAAGTATATGATCCACCAGATGTGAGTGCGTAGCCGAGAGATCTGAGGGCCGCCGAATGGACGGCCCTCAGTGGCCGGCTGAGGCCCTCCGTGAGCGACTGCTATCACCAACAGCAACTTCACCACAACGACCGCACAGCAGAAGATACCGACCGCCTGCCGGCTGTAAAGGGTAACAAACACCAGTATGCCCCAATCATTTTATCGTCAGCGGTGGTTTGGTCGGCCAGCAGCGTTTCCATAGGTGCACGAGCCGTCTGGTCATGCTGCGATGGACACGACGTTTTTCGACCGCGAAAACGCCAGCAAACACTACTGCCGACGGACGAATTACCGCGTTCAGACGCTCAAAACAACCGCTCTCGTCGATACTGAGTCACAAGCTATCCTCGACGTTCACTGTACAACTGAGAAACGGCACGACACACAGATCGGCTGGCAACTCGCCCGCCGCAACGCGGGTGAGTTGCACAGCCTCGCTGCCGACAAAGGCTACGACTGGCAACGATTACGTGATAAACTCCGGGAAGAGGACGTAAGACCGCTGATCAAGCATCGAGAGTTTCGTCCCATCGATCACGCGCATAACGCGCGGATCGGTGGAACTCTCTACGGCCAGAGAGCGCTGTCTGAGACTGTCTTCTCCGTGATCAAGCGCACGCTCGGCGACGCCGTGCGTGCGCTAAGTTGGTACCGTGAGTTCCGTGAAATCGTCCTGATGTGTATCGTCTACAATATCAAGCGTGCTGTGAGCTAGGCAAATCCAACACCGTATGGCGATTCACCACGGCCCCAAGCTTTCGACACATCCACGCTAGCCGTCTGAGCGATGCCATATCGCCAGACGGCGTCCATTTCCCGGTTAATCTGGCGGAATATTACAGTGAGACCGTCTGAGACTGTCGTCACTCGGCGGCAAAACAAGGCATCCCTCCAACCGAATTTATTATGCCACCCGCCCACCAAAAAATATATGGGTACTATAGTTGGAGTTCTTTCTATAGCAAGAATGAATGACGGAATAGAGATAATTAAATATATGAGTAGTTCACAGAGTAGGGTGCGGATTTTAAACAAATTAGACTCTACGGAGGCTGATCTCAGAGAACTGGTCAGGAAACCTGATATACCTAGATCGACTCTTCAACGAAATCTCAACACGCTAGTTCAACGTAGTTGGATCAAAGAAACAGAGCACGGATACAAAATTACGCCGACTGGTAGACTGCTTATTCAAGAATTCACAGAAACTGCTGAAAAAGTAGAAACCATCGATCAAATATCATCATTCCTCCAGAATATAACATCATGGGATACGATCGATCTAGGCGCCTTCGATAATCCAGAAGTTTCAGTACCAGAACCGGACAAGCCATACTGTCTCGTAAACGAGTTGCTTGAACGGTTAAAATCGTCCTCAGAGATTCACGGGTTTTTGTCGATCATGTCTCCCTTCCTCTACAGTCATCTGCAGAGCATTCATGACACGAACGATTACAGCGGTAGTTACATAGTGTCGACAGAAGCGATCGACATCCAAAACTACAGTAACTTTGAGGACATCAACGAGTATCTGCAGTCATTAGGGAATGGTCAATTAGAAGTATTAGGGTATGAGGACCAACTCCCGTTCAGCCTTTTCATATTAGATAACGAAGAAGTAATCTTCACAGCCAATGACGAGTTCGGTCGAATTGAGGTCCTCATCAGGGAAACCGGTATAGAGTTAGTTCAATGGGGAAAAGCGACGTATGAGGAGTACAGGAGACGATCTACTGGCCCACTGTAGCCTTGGGTTCGGTCTCGCAAACTACCGACAGTACCAACAGCTCCTGGGGAGCAACAGTCATTGGTAGAACTATACAATCTTCGCAAAACGATTGCTCCCGTACTCGTTTAGAGTAACACGATCTGGATCGTTGTATCAGAGAACTTGGGACACAATCCGAAGAAATCGGTCTTCGATACGGATACACAGTCCCGCGAACTCCATGACAAGACCTCTGGCGGCGTACACCAGTGTGAACCCGAACAAAGATGCGCCAATTGCGCCAACGATGTCGATCGGATAGTGGACGCCGACGTAGACGCGACTAATGCCGACTAGCGAGGCGAGTACTAATGCTACGAGTCCGGTTCGCCGCCGGTCCTGTAGGTACAACAACGGCCACACGAAGGCGAATACGACTGTCGTGTGCTGGCTCGGAAAGGAATTCTCTGGTGCTTCGGTCAACAGCGTGTCGTACCCGACCATGTACGGTGCGGGGTGGCTATAGAGTTGCCCCATCGCGTACGAGATGGCGACGCTTATGACGATCGTGGTGAAAATGAACACCGATCTCATCTTTCCGTCTTCGGTCGTGAACCGGGATAACGTGAGCGGCATTCCGAACTCGAAGTTCGTTCGGCTCCCTTCGGAAGCGAACCAGAGATAAAGGAGCGTGAGGGGGACTAGATAGACAAGGTGTTCGGCTGCAAATATCATTACCACATTAAGGTCTGGGTTTCCGACGTGGGTCGTGAAGATATCCTCGTAATGCCGTGCGAGGTCAACCGACATTAGTGATGTCATGCGATCGTAGATCCTTCACAACCGCTATTAAAAACAGGACATCGTTTTTAACAAATATATCATGTGCGTCCCATCTGCTCGTCGCAGTAGCGTACGGGGTCCGGTGAGAATGTAGCGCTGTATTCGCCGGTCTCAACGCTCAATGACGCGATAGGACGCTACAGGGCTCTCTATAGAAGCCGAAAATCGATATTATCGGTTTGTTCGCCCTGTGTCTGTCGCCCTTGTCGCGGTCCGTGACTTAGCCCCTCTGACAAATCCGACACGCGGAGTAAGTAGCCTTCGAAGCCACTATATTTCGGAGGTTGTTAACAGGAATTCTTCGGAGATTTATTTTTCAATATATTAAAACTGAATTAATGAGAAAAACGTTCTATATAGAGATGGTGGGTTCCGAACTGTTCAGTGGCGACACGCGTTTTATCGGTCAACACACAGCCAAAGAGTTTCTCCCACACGACTACAACGTCACTCTCCTGACAGGGATCGGCAGGAAACTCCCTTCGCGGATGATATCCGAGTCGATCACGTACAGGGTGACCGCAACGAACGCCCGGGCCTCGAACGAGAGATCGAGGCGACTGCTCCGGTCGTCGTCGACTTCGTGGCACGGATCCCGGAACACGTACGGGTCGCCACCGGCGTGTTCAGAGTGACAGACGCGTACGTCTACGTCTTGTCAGGGAATGCCAATCTGGAGATGCGCGTCTCACCCCTGAGTATCCCACTTTGAGAGGACGAAACGCCGTTGCACGATTCCACACCACTGTCGAAAACGATTGAACAAACCATCGAGGAGCATCGAGAGAGGTACTGTGACAGGCACGAACACGGTCCTCCACGGGAACGCACGAAAACAGTAACCGACTGTCTCCAGTAGCCGGGGAGCGAAAACGATCACGAGATGGGTGAGGTCACCGCGTGATCACACCGCCGATGATACCCGCTCTACAGCGGTGACGAGACAGAGTCACTCGAGTCGCTGTGTTCACTGTTCGCCGCGAACCGGTCTTCGACGACCGCATCGCAGGTGCATTGCTTTCGACGTCACGTGACGACAATTGGATCCAACAGGATTCTGTGATGCACGGTTTGGCCACCAAACCACGGGATTCCGAGCATGCAAGATAGAAAGCAGATGCCCACTCTCTGGGCATTAACTACATTGTAACTGACTGTTCAACAATTAAGGTAAAGTGTCCACTCTGTCAATTACCTGTTGATGAGGGCGTCATAGAACAGTTACCATACCAGAGAGCAGGGTGAACACTGAGGTAGATGTGTTCAGCGACCCTGCGAGATGCTCCTTCG
>NZ_AOIP01000055.1 GCF_000337535.1 Natrialba aegyptia DSM 13077 | reverse complement strand
GCCTCGTCGTCGCAATCACCAACTACGAACGAGGAGACAATCCAGGAAGCACCGTGATCACGGTGTGAGAACTCTTCTATGACACCCTCAAACATAAATAAGAAAAATCCAACACAGAGCGGGATGAGCCGCCGATCGATGACAGCGAGGTCCAGTATTGCTGTTACAGCGATTCCACTTACAAAGACCAGCATAACGAATACACCGACTGCATAGTAGAACCGGATATCAGATTCAAAGTATTCTTGAATTCCCATTATGCTTTGTTGGTGACTGGTGGCGAAAAGTATAGCGAAGTTCACTCAGTTCGCAGGTGCGGCAAGTAGGGATGTAGACACGTAATTCCTAACTGTTGGGAAGCAACTACTGAATTATATATAGCTACCTCTTAGAGTGCACGGTGCCACGAACTGATTCGATCACTCGGCGTGGAATCATGCGAATGACCGGAGCGACAGCCGTGGGAACAGTATTAGCAGGCTGTTCCGACGATGGTGGTAACGGCGGTGATGACGGTAATAGCGGTGGCGGTGGTGAGGCGATCGAGCCCGACACGCAGATTGAGTTCGACGGGCAGACGGCTGGCTGGGTCGGAATTGCGCCCGACTCGATTGCGGATGAGAAGAACCCGACGCTCACCCTCCAAGAAGGTGAAACCTACGAGATCGGCTGGACCACTGGCGACGACGCGAACCATAACATCGCGATTTACGACGATAGCGACGAGGTTGTCGACGACCTCGCGACCGAAGAGACAGCCGATCCCGGCGACGACCAATGGCTCGAGTTCGAGGCCAGCAGCGAGATGGTCACGTATATCTGCGAGGTCCACCCGAATTCGATGGTTGGCGATATTCAGGTCGAGTGACGGCGGTGGCAGTAATATGGTCGGCTAACAACTTTCACTTCGACAGAACTTGGCAGTAGTAATGGCGAAGCTGCGGGAGAATAGCTCTATCTTGCATTCGTTTCAATTGGAGTTGGAACTCGTCACTTCCGGTGGACGACCTGCTTTCTGTGGCTACTGACAAAGTCTTCCACAACTGGATTACGAAATACGAGTTCTACGCACTCGATGTCGAGACACTCATCTTACAGCGTGGGTCGTGACCGTTGACGTTAGGACATAAAGCTCTCATCCGGACAAAAGGCTACTCTCAGCGCTGGATGGCTGACAATTCGTATTCAACAACGAAGCGCTCTCTCGGCGATGCCGTGAAAGCGCTCGGCTGGTATCGACAGTTCCGTGAAATCGTCCTCATGTTCGCCATCTTGAACATAGAACCGCTCTGTAAACCACTCTAACCGTGATTCAATATCTATTCACCTATGGAAATTCTGCTAACCGATCAAACCACGTTTGCTAAGATAGTTCTTCGGGCGACAAAGACTTGCTGTAGTTTTCGAGCGTAGAATCAACCACCGGCGAACCGATGGCTACTAAAACAGCCATCAGGCGGGGGACTTCTTGTTTGCGAGAGCAGTTGCTCACGCTGCCACCAACCGGCCAATGAGCGCCGCCCCGGCGGCGCTCAGGCACTTACCCCTGGTGGATCGTATACCTCCTCACGGTCCAGCATGTGATACATTGAAACCAGCAGCTTCCGGGCGGTTGCTACAATCGCTGTTTTCGAGTTCTTTTTTCGAGCTAACCGGTTGTAAAACCGGCTGAGGTACTCGTCTTCGCACGTATGNGTTGCTACAATCGCTGTTTTCGAGTTCTTTTTTCGAGCTAACCGGTTGTAAAACCGGCTGAGGTACTCGTCTTCGCACGTATGTACCGCTGAATACGACGCTTGAACGAGCAGCCACCGGACTCGTCCTGATCCTCGCTTCGAGATGCTCCTCAAACCGCGAGTCGCCAGACTCGCGGATTATCGGGTTCAACCCAACGTAACTTACGACCTCTTTGGCCCGGTCAAACCGGTCGATCGCTCCCAACTCCGCATAAATCGTCAACGCGGCACTGTCTAGTTGAGCCAGTTTGAGAAGTGAGCAGGTCGTAACGTTGAGTTGGTTGATGCTCGCAGACCTGCTCAGCGAGAGCTATGAGACGGATTTAGAAGAATCTTGGGAGAATGAGCGGACGGCGACGCCCGTCAGGGCGTTCGCCGTCCGCCTCCATCAGACGGGTTGTTCGCTTCGGGAGACAACAACGATTCTCGCTGAATGAGGCGTTGAACGCTCTCATGGAGCAGTTTGGAACTGGGTTCATCGGCTGGCTGACAGCGGACACGACCCGCCGACGGCAACGTCGTCGCGGGTCGCCGTTGACGAAACTGCTGTCAAGATCAACGGCGAGTGGTCTTGGTTGTATGCTGCAATAGACATTGAGACAAAGTTGATTCTCGACGTTGCGTTGTTCAGCCGACATGGCACTGATCCAGCGGCTGCATTTCTGCAGAAACTCCGCGAGAAACACGATCTCTCTGAGGCTGAGTTTCTCGTCGATCAATGTGGGTATCGGACTGCCCTCTCCCGAGTCGGGCTGAGCGGTCGAGTCAACTATACCGACCGAAACCTCATCGAAAAGTGGTTTCACACCCTCAAAATGCGCACCGACCGCTTCCATAATTCATGGGTGGGCAGTCGGGCGAGCGTCCGAGAGTGTCTTGAACAGTTCGTGCATTACTACAACCATCAACGACCGTATCAAACTCTCGACAGAAAAACACCAGTTGAGAGGTGCAGAACTATACAGTGCCGATACACCAATAACATTATTTATATTATTTACGAGAATTAGAAATTAAGATAGAAGGACCGAGAAACGGGGCTCAACCTCTTCTGTGAGCAAGAGATAGTACAGCTATGAGCGAGGATGTATCGAATCAAAATGCAGCGACTGAAATCGCAGAGGAATATGCTAACAAAGAGTGTGTTGGGCAATTTGGTGAAATTACCGAAACTGAAGAACGCAACACAAAGTGGATAATCGAGTTCCAGACACACACGCTCTCCGATGCATATACACATCGTGTTCAAATCACCAAATCCGTTGGGAATGTGATTTCACACGATCGATCGAGCCGCTTTGATTGATCCTGGCTATCGCGGGTGAGAACCCATTCATCGACATTATCTGGAGAAATTAACCTGACATGATGTGTCTAAAGAATTATTGAATATAATTCACTTTATATAACCTGTGGAATTAATGTGTCATCACATGATTATAGTCCAGAGTCACTACCTGCTGGTTGGTAACTCAAACCACGTTACGTTTTTATTCCTAAAGCTACTGGCTAGTTGTTGTCTTCATCGCGGTTAGTGCAGTTCCCGAATTATCATCCACATATAACATGGCTGGGAAAAAAGATGTCCTCAAAGCGATGCATCGACTCGTTACTAGACAACTGCTCTTTCCACGGATCCGTCTGCGCACGACTCTACAGGAGGTGACTCTGGACGCGTGACTGAAACGCTTCTGAAAACCATCTCCCAGAAGCAGTTACCCTCTCTTTCGGAATTTTTCGAGCGGTTCGGGTTGGCATTCGTGATGGTTGCTAGCTATTTCGGTTCAGGCTCGGTATTCATCATGAGTACCGCAGGCGTGCAGTTCGGATATGCACTGATCTGGCTCATTGGGATTGCAGTTCTGCTCGGTATTATGGCTCAGGATATGAGTGCCCGGGTTGGTATCTTCGGCGACTCGTTAGGGCAGTTCACCCGCCGAAAACTTGGGGAAAATGGAGCAACAGTTGTGCTGGTGTTCGTGTCAATTGGTTGCATCCTGTGGGGGCTAGAGTTGACTGCTGCTGTCGGTCTCGGAACCCAGATTCTACTCGAAAGCGTCTTCGGCATCTCCATAAGCTGGATGATAATTGCCGGATTCACTGGCATCCTCGCTGCTGGTCTAGGAGTATTACGGTACCAGATTATTGAGTATCTGATGACAACAATGATGCTGGTGCTGTTTGTTATCTTTGGCATTGTGGCGGTTGCCAGTGACCCGAATCCTGCCACAGTTGCTACCGGAGTGATACCAGATCAAACATTTCTGACTCCAAGTGGGATGACGCTCGCGGCAGCCATTCTCGGAACAACGGCGTTATGGCCGAACTTGTTCCTCGAATCGCTGTTCGTTGAGGAGAAAGGATGGCAAGAACAATCAGACCTCTTCAATATGCGTCTCGATCTCGCGATGGGATATGGTCTCGGTGGCCTCGCATCGATTGCCATCGTGGTCGCGACGGCCACAGTTCTTCGACCCGCTGGAATCACTGAATTACAATCGTTTATCACACCTGGGCAAGCGTTAACAAACGTACTCGGCACATGGGCGATGTTATTGTTCCTGGGTGGAACACTGGTCGCTGCGTTCAACAGCATTATTCCCATTCTCTGGGCGCCGGCATACATTCTCCACGAAGCTCGAGGGAAGCAGATCAAGTCATCGAACCCGAGTGAGGCCCGGCAGTCGTTCCGTCTGTTGTTTATCGGCCTGTGTCTGCTTAGCGGACTCTCACCGCTGGTTCACCTTCTTGGCGGCCTAAGTGTGATGGATATGATTATTCTGTTTCCGGCTTGGAACGGCGTATTCGGGCTCCCTATCTCAGCAACCCTCCTGTTCTTGGCCGTCAATGACAGTGAGACAATGCATGGACACGAAAATGATTGGCGACTAAACGCTGCCAATCTCGTACTGGTCGTTCTCGCGATCATACTAGCGGTCCTTTCCGCTCAAGATGTTGTTGGCGCGATCTTTGGTGGCGGTCTCTGATTAATATGTTTCCAGTACTGGCCGCCATCTTAATCGCTATCGCGCTATTTGCTGGTGTCGGTATCACGACTGTCGGCCCTGGCGGTGTGTTCGTCACTGCAGCACTCTACAGATTGACGAACCTCTCCTCGGCAGCTGTTGCTGGGACCGCTAGTGCAACGTTTATCGCAACGGGCCTCATCGGGAGTATTGTCTACGCTCGCTCCGGCGAACTGACGACGGGGCCAGCACGCAAAGCTACGATACTACTCAGCGGAACCGGAATCGTCGGAGCGCTCGCTGGCACCCGTGTGAACCTTGTCATCAATGATCAACTGTTCGGAGTCCTCCTTTCGGTGTTTCTCGCTAGCGTCGGTGTCCTCCTTGCGTATCGTGAACTCGTCGGGATCAAACCTCGAGGGCTCCTAGGTGAGACGGCCATACAGCGGCATATAATACTCGCTATCGTGGGAGGGAGTATCGGTATCCTTGGCGGAATGCTCGGCATCGGGGGACCGGTTGTCGCAGTCCCTGTGTTAGTTGCGCTGGGAATGCCGATGCTCCAAGCGATTGCAGTTGCGCAGGTACAGTCAATATTCCTTGCACTCTTTGCAACAATTGGGTACCTAATTGTCGGAGCTGTCGACGTGACTACAGCGGTATTAGTTGGTATTCCTCAGCTTATTGGCGTTCTTGCTGGTTGGTATGTTGCTCATCAGGTTTCACCCCGCCGGTTGCGAATTGCGCTCGCTGGTATTCTCGTAGTTGTCGCAGTTATTATTCCTCTCTAATGACTTGATGCTTTTTTCGGCTCTGGTGAATCGCTAGATGACGGCGACTTCAGGCACTAGATCAGGCGGCTCGATGCACTACTCTGGGACAATTCTGGTTTCAACTTCTAGCGGATTTCTGCTGGCGAAGTGATTGTACTCATTCACAGTGCCACTAACATGGTCTAACCCAACGCTCTATGGCGATTCACCAGAGCCAATTTGATGAACGTTGAGAGCGTTCGCCGTCCGGCTCCACGCGACTGGTTGTCCGCTTCGAGAGACACAAACGATTTTTGACTTACTCGGCGTTGAACGCTCTTATCAAGCGATCTGACACTGGGTACATCGGCTGGCTAACAGCGTTCCAGACCGTCGACAGTGCAGCCGTTGGCGGGTCGCGGTTAATGAAACCGCTGTCAGGACTAACGGCGATCGATCTTGGATGTATGCTGCAATAGATCTTGACACTAAACTCATCCTCGATGTAGCACTGTTTGAACGGCGAGGCACTGATCCGACTGCTGCGTTTCTGCATGAACTCACCGAGAAATACGATCTCTCTGATGCTGAGTTTCTCGTCGATGGTGCTGGATATCTGACTGACCTCTCTCGATTTGAATTGAGCGGTCACCTTGACTATGTTGATCGAAACCACATCGAAAAATGGTTTCACACCCTCAAAATTTGGGTTGACTGCTTCCACAATTCGTGGGTCGGCAGTCGGGCAAGGCCAGAGAATGGCTTGAACAGTTTGTCCACTACTATAACACACAGCGACCGCACCAGTCACTCAACAAACAACCGCCAGCGGAGGTGCTAAACTAGACAGTGCCTTATAGCCGTACTTCACATCATGCTTATCTAAGAGAGCAGTTGCCTTCTTGATCTTGCCATTATTAAGATGGTTCCGGACTGCGGTTTTGATTCTCTCTGTCTCTACTGAGCCGTCCTTTGGTCGGGCTGTCTGAGCAAAGACAGAAGTCGATAGGCCAGTTGTAACAGCTCTGGTCGCAACCGTGGCTTTCACGAACGTGCGCCGTGATTGGCGGGATGAATAATAAATTATTACAACAATATTGTTGTATTATATATACATGAATGTGGCACTGTCTAGATAAGGAAAGCCGCAAGGCTGAGAAACGTTGCCGTTGCGATATCAACTGTGAAATCACTGTCGAGGCGCTGAGACAACAAGGCTTTGTTCCACGAACGGCGAAAATTCGGCTGCATCGGCACACGTCTCACGAAGAGCGACTATCTCCTTTCTCACCTATAGTGCCTCAATAGGCGTTAAAACGTCTCTCTACACCAGAAGCGCTTAACTAGACAGTGCCATAAATGTTTTGCTAATGGTAATTACTAATGGACCAATCATAGTCCGGTATTAATATGTGCTAATAGCTACCATGACCTCGATGTTCGATATCGGTCGATTCGGGCTTTGTTCTCGGCGTACAACCGGCCCGAATCATAGATCGGGTCATCCGGAAGCGCCGCCTCACCCTCAGGAACCGTCGCGACGGGGAGCTCAGTCTCCGCAAGGAGGTCCTGAACCATCGATTCCCACGTGCCAAGTGGCGACTCATCGTCCATCAGCCCGCGTAGGCGCTCGAATACGTCTGCGACCTCCGCATAGGCGGCATTGAAGTCCTCGATCCACGCTTCCAGGTCATCGAGTTCATCGTCGACGCCGGCCTCGCAAAGCCGATCTTCGATTCGGGCCTGGACATCGTCTTCCCACTGCTCGCTGCGGCGGGCGTTCTTACGAGGGAGATCCGGATCGGTGTACCGTTCGAGGGCATCGCGAACGATGCGGCGGAACTCGTCAGGGTGTTGCTCGAGCGCGTTCAACTCGGTCGCGCCGGCCCCGTGTTCCTGCTCCCACTCNATCGCGAACGATGCGGCGGAACTCGTCAGGGTGTTGCTCGAGCGCGTTCAACTCGGTCGCGCCGGCCCCGTGTTCCTGCTCCCACTCGGAGATACGACGATTGTACGCAACGCCGCCGGTTCCTGTCGCTGAACTCTCTTCGATGGGTTTTCGCGGGAGGTCCAGGTTCTCGATTTGATCGGTCGTCACAGCCAGCCGTTCGATCACGACGCGTTGTTCGTGGTCGCTGCGTTGATGCAACCAGGCGAGTTTCCCTGCCATGTTCGCCGGCATATCGTAGCCTTTCACGTCGAAATCAGCCAGATACAGAATCACCGCGGGTTTGCCGGCATCGTCGATGCGCTGTGCCAGCTCGTTCGCGACGGTTAACGAGAGGTCGCCCTCGCCCTCGACGACGGCGTTACAGACGTACTCGACAGTCAACCCGCCCCGGCCGCGGCTATAATCGGGCAGTGTCTTCCCAGACCCCATATTGGTATCATATACATACATTCCAACTCACCTATTTACTCTAGGATATATACTATATTCCTCATTCTATATATTAGTTCTACCAGTGAATTTATATCAGATGTAGATAGAGTATTACCTGTGTGAGGACATAATATATGAGAACAAACGGTATAACTACAACCCAACCTCTCCCGTCTTTAGACGTATTGTGCTTCAAACAGAGCCGTAATACTATCTTAGGACCATTCGTTTGAATCGGTGTTTGAAACAACCCTTTCCAGATCACACTAAGTCATGAGTCCGAGTCCCCAAGCCCCATCTGAACAGTCTACCAACCATGGATCGAGTTACTCCGTTAGCTTACCGAGCTCCCAAAGCTGCCTCCATTCGATACGGTCACGACTTGTCCCAATTGCTGTGAGCATTGCCTTCCTGCTCCTCAGTACTACGACCGTGGCCGCCCAGTCAGACGTTGGCGATGTTTACTGCGGAACCGGTGTCGAGACTGGAATCGGGATCGTCTTCGGTGCCGTTGCTGGCCTTGGACTTCCTGCAACTGGGTTCTATGTCGGTCGAGCAGGGCTCTCGTATATGCGCGCTGGCGGAAATCCCGAAAGGAAGAACCAAGCCAAAGAGAAGCTTGTTATGTCGGGTATCGGGTTCGCCATTATTGTCCTCGCCCTCATTTCACCAGAACTCATCGACAAAGTCGGAAGCCAGATGGGATTCGGCTTCTCCAACTGCGTGAAACCGTTCTAACCCATCAGCTGACGTGGTTCACTGGAACTCCATGCCCTCGCCGCGGACGATCGCCCTCGCTCTAACGGTCCTCGCCGCTAGCGGAGGCATTATCAGCCTAACCGGAGCCGTCACTGCAGTTGAGTCGAGTTCAAACGCAACGATTCCAGCCGATGGACCAGCATACGGTGTGAACGAAACACGATACCCACTGCTGTGGTCCGAAGACGTCGATCACGGCAATCATTCGAGTAACGGTACAGAAGATACCGTTTCCTCCGGGTTGGAATTCTCTACCCGGCTTGCAAACTCGACAGATGTTCCGTTCGACGAGCCGATCACGGATGTTGAGACGTGGAACAGCGGTGATCTCCAGGATTTTGCTCCCGGAGAGGCAAATACGTCAGTCTATCCTGATGGAACCCACCGTGAGAACGGGCTGTACATCAAAGATGCGTATACGAGCATCGTTGCGGTTCAGCCGTCGACGATCCTCCATACAGAGAATAACTCAACTCGGTATATCGCTCCGGACGGTGAGGTCCTTACGATAGCTGATTATCGAGTTGCGCTTCCAGACAATGATGATAGCGGATCTACTCGTGATCAGTGGTCGATCGCTAGAAGCTCAATCGACAGTGTCACATTGCAGGCAGATGGTCGTGAACTCGACACTGACGGCGATCACCGCTCCACGCTCGAATATAGCGGGTTAGCAGGCACGCAAAATCTAACCGTCGAAACGAACATTTCCGTTCGGCTTCGTCACAAAACACAGACGTGCTGGCTGTACAACAGCACAGCCGATTCCTGTGACGGATCGTGGAAGAACGAAACTGAGTACCTGACCGACCAGGTCACAGTGACGGATTCTTACCAGGCAGTTGCAACCCAGATCAACGAACGTGGCGGAAAGCGCGTTACGTTTGAGAATGCCGAGAATCATACTGGTGTCGTCATCCATCCGGGAACCACGTGGGCGGGACTCGATATTAGCAGTGATGTCTGTCTTCGTGGGAACTGGCGCTTCTATTCTGCAGGGATAGACGGCTGGCGGACGATGGTGTCTCGAAACGAGACCACCACTACTCAACGGAACTCTTCGGTTCGTCCGGCACAACTCCACGCCGTTCCCATGCAGCAAGAGCCGGTGTTGGTGAGCGAGGCAACAGGTGATGTCGAGATACCGTTAGTGATCGAAGAAGCGTGGGGACGTGAGCAAAACGGCACATCACTCCCAGACACGATTTCTATTCCGGTCGCCGATCGCTATGTGAACGCAACATCCATTGCGGTCCGTTCGGAGACGCTTCCCGCAGCAACCTTCGATGAGGTGACCGTCCGTGGGATCGTTCGTGGCCAGTCACAGACGATTTCGGTCACTGACAACGGCGCCGTTAGTGACACAAACCTCAATCTGACGGTTCTCGAAGCGGACTCCTCAGGAGCACTGGTACAGGCAATCGTTACTGAAAATACAACCGGCGACCCGGTCACGACCGGTCGAGTCGAGGTTGGCAACCAGTCCGCAGCTGTGAACGCCAGTGGAATAGCCGTTCTTGAACTCGAAGAGCGCCCATCGCTGGTCGTTGATGGCCAGTACGTTCCCAGAGACTGGTGGCGTGCAGAGCAGTTGTACTCCTCAGCATCGGATCGAGCAAAGATTCCTGCGAACTATCCTGAGTTCCAGAAACTCGTCGAGTTCGTTCTCGTAACACTCCTCTGGTTCTTGCCAGCTGCTCTGGCTGTCTATGGCTTCGACTATGTGACCGGTGGCGCGGCCCTTGGACTGAGAGATCAACAATGACAGAAGACACGCATCCAGACGAGAGTCGTATCGCTCGCCGATCAGTTCTCGCCAGCCTTGGCGTTGGCACAGCCTTGCTTGCTGGCTGTACCTCTAATCCCGTTTCTGGGCCATCCACAAACAGTACAGACGGAACTGGGCTCAGTGTCGAAGAGAGTGATGTCTTCTCTGCTGTCGAGATGAACGACGAGTACCTCGAAATCGAGGTTACCGATGAGACCTCTATCGAGTTCATCAATCTCGTTGATCCTGAGGGAGAACTCTACAACCAGCAACGACTCAAGAACGGTGAAACCAAAACGTCGTTCGAAGTTCTTGGTCGCTATGAAGATGCTTTTCCCACTGGGGACTACAAGCTGATCGCTCTCCAGGGTGACGAACAAATCGATACGACGACGATTACGCTCGAGGCCGATTGTACGATCACAGATGTACTCTGGGCTGCAGAGAATCCCGATATGGACTGGGATACAAAGCCGTCTGATTGGGAGACCTATGCAGCGGTCGTAATTGAGAATACGGGAACAATTCCGTCGTTACTCACAGAGCTTGAGTGGACAGAAGCCCCGGTCGCGAAACTACAGTCCAAGGGGTCGCAATCATATTATCACGAAACCCGATTGCCGCCAGGAAGAACTACAGTCTATTCGAAGGGGTCTGTTTATGCAACGAATGGTGCAGTGCATTCTCTTGACTGTAGTGATCTCGAGACGGAACCATTGACTGTCACGGCTACTGTTCAGGTCGGGTCAAATCCATCGTATACTCAGCAAATCCAGTATGGAGACGGCAAGTCTTGTGAAATCTCGATTGTCAATGACAGCGCTGACGAATCTACATCTAGCGAGGGTGAGAATTAAATGGCATGGCTGCAAGAAGAAGTTGAAAACGCAATTGAGAACGTCATTGAGGATTTCACTGATGCTCTTCTCGGCCTTATTAATAATATCTATGAGGCAATCTTAGGTCCTATTGTCGGCGTCCCGACTCCGAAGTCAGATTCTGGATACATGGTTGTTGGTGCCCCAGATAATGCGCCGTGGGAGAGTCTGTACCAGGATGTATACCTCTCGTACATTATGCCGCTGGCAATCATGATGTCGGTCATCGCTTTTGCATTCGTTGGTCTCCGCGCGGGATCGATGAGCGAGTATCGACGAAAGCAACTCCTCCGACGGCTTGGTCTCGTATTCATGGGAACATTCGTCTGGTTCCCACTCGTATCTATTCCCTTGCAATTCATCGATGCAGTGGGGCTCACGATCGCTCCAACCGACGAGATGTCTGCGGGGCTCGGGGGGCTTATTCAATCCTCTCTCGGAGGCACGTTTGCTGTTCTTGCGATGGTTGTCATATCGAATTTCTTCTTGGTAGTTGCTGGGTTCATAGTTGCACTTCGCTGGATTTCGCTCTGTGTATTAACACCGATAATGCCATTGCTGGGCGTTCTCTGGTCAATGGAAGTCTGGCCATTTAGCCCAGCAGCAAACATGGCCCGTCGAGCTGCTGGAATCTATCCTGGACTCGTACTTGCTGGCATTCCTCCAGCTATCCTTTTCCGAATTGGGTGGGAGGTCGGTGGTCTTGAAACCTCTGTCAAGGGGCTTTTTTCGCTATTCATTGGATTAGCCTTGATCCCAGCAGCGATTATCGCGATGCTCATGACAGTCTACTGGAGCAGCCCAGCAATGCGGACCATCGCTCAGAAAGGTGTGTCTGCGACGAATCCTGGCGCAGCTGCATCAGGAGCGGCAAAGGCGAAACGCGCTTCTGGAAAGACCGTCCGTGGCGCCCGAAATGTCCACCGAGGATACGCAGACAACAAGATTGGCGCAGTCACGAAGAGCGGACAAACCACGATCGGGAGTAGCGGTTCGAAGGCATACAAGGTCGGTGCATCCGCTCGCTCGACAAAGACCCATGCTGGCCGCTACAACAACCTTCGGAAGTCGAAGACGGGCCGAATGCGCGATAAGGCTACCGATGACGCTCGAAAAGCGACACAGAAGGTCTCGACTCGAACGAAACGTGGACTCAAAAATACGAAGCGAAAGGTCTCACGGTGGTGATACTCGTGAGTACGAATACAGCTGACGGCGAGTATAACGCCCGAAAAATCCACCAATCACTCGGCGGCACAACAGCCTTCTTTCGAGGTTACACGATTGGCGAACTCATGCTGTTCCTCGCAGTGGCCTTCGTCACCGTCGTTGCAGCAACGTTCGTTCCAGCGGCACTGACAATCCCAGTATTAGGGTTTGGGACGATGGTCACAACGGTGCTGTTCTTGCTGCATAAGGTGAAACCGAGATATCTCTGGCTTACAGAGTGGCTCGCCGCTCGCTTTGGCTGGGCGATCAAGAACAAAGAGTACACTCACGGCGATGCGGACAGCAGTGAGGTCCGATATCTAACACGCCTACAGCGAGTCTATCCCCACGCTCTGGAACGAACGGATGGAGCACTCGTCGGAGCGATGAAAGTCGAGCCAGCGAACATGGCTCTCGAAGACGACGATGCATGGGCGAAGGCTGTCCAGTCCCTCTCAGAGTTCGCCAACTCGACGGTCAACTTCCCGGTAAAGATCTACGTTACTAGTCGAGAGGTCGCCGAGGACGATGTCGTCCGTGCACATCGTGATCGACTTGGTGATGCTGATGTCCGCTCTCGCCCAGTGTTGAAACGACTCCTCTCGGAGTACGTTTCTGCAAACACAACCGACAACGGGGACATCGACGCCGAGACAACTACGATCCGCGAGTATTATCTCATCACTGCTGTCGCTGACGACGATATCGACCAGTTCGATGAAACCGGCGATAGCGTTCTCACGTATCTCGCTGATGTTCCTGTCCTCGGGCGATTCTTCGCTCGATTCCAAAGCGATGATCTGACCGAGTCCGAGCGGGAGCAACTCAAAGAGGAGCAACTCGAATCTCGACTTGCACAACTGCGTCGTGGGGGCTCGTCGCTTTACCGGTGTACGATCAGTCCTGTCGATGCATACGATCTCACTCGGATCACGAAGGAGTACTGGACGTGTCGATCGGAAGACTACGCTAACATCGCCGAGGCTCTGGGGACGTTCCCGGTCGTCTCCCACGGAATTAGCGACGGTGTGCCGGCGACACCCGATCCCGATGCTGTCCTTGAGGCAATGGCTGAACGGGACAGTACAGCCAACGCGGATTCAGATTCCCATGAAGGGGCCGCTAACGAGGATACTGACACTCCATCTGTTCCTGCTGCTGATCGATTACCAGATACGTCGACGATGCATCAGTCGGTTATTGCGCCGTCAACAGTCGACTGGGAGACGACCTACGCTGTGATCAACGACGAGACGTACGTGCGAACGTTCTGGATCGAGCAGTTTCCCGAGGAGCCAACGGATGGACTCCTCGAACGACTGCTACTCGAGACCGATCTCCAGACGGATATCAGCATCCACCTCGATCCGTTCGATAGCCAGTCGGCCCAGGATATGATGGCAGACTGGATTTCGGATTTGAAGATCATACTGCCGGACAAAACTATTCACACGTCGGTCGCATTCGAACGGTCGTCGCCACAAGCGACGATCCGTGAGACGCGATCGAGTGNCACGTCGGTCGCATTCGAACGGTCGTCGCCACAAGCGACGATCCGTGAGACGCGATCGAGTGTTCACTGACTTTTGTCCGGCAGTATCAATCAGCACGACTCGAACAGCCTCAAAGCCGAGGATCTGCAGGAGGATATCGACCAAGCGAAGTACATGCGGTCACTCGTTCGCGCGAACAAAGCGTCGTTCTACCGCGGTGGCGTGTTCATCCGACTCGCCGCTGAGAGCGAGCAGGCACTCGACAATCAGACAACCCGCTTGCGGTCGATCATCAAAGACGCACCGGCAAACTGTACCCTCAAGGTCGCGAGCCGCTGGCAGGAACGTGGACTCGCAACAGTGTCGCCGCTTGGAACGAACGAACTGGGACGTGATCGGATGTCGACGCTCACGAATCAGGCGATCGGCGCGATGTTCCCCTTCTCGTCGAACTACCTGATGATGGACGACGGTATCGAGTACGGCTATCACGGACACAACGGCTCGCCTGTCCGCATCAATCCGTGGGCGCTCGAGACTGGCCACAGCGAACTCGTCGTCGGAATGCCGGGTGCCGGGAAAACGTTCGGCGGTATCATGCGTCACCTTCGAATGATGAAGCGCCGTCACGACACGATGCTCGTTCTCGTCGATCCGGTTGGCGGCTTCCGCGGCATTGCGGATGCCCTGAACGCGAAGACGATCACCGTTGGTGGCGATACGAAACTGAATCCACTCGAGATCCGTGAAACGCCCCAGCACGTTCTTGACTCGGGTGAAGGGATCTCTCCCCTCTCGGCGAAGAAAGACGAGGTCTACGCTGTCCTCGAGAACTTTCTCGATGCTCGTGATATCGACCTCGGGACTGAGACTGGCGTCCTCTCGTATGTCATTGACGAGACTTACCGGCAAGCAGGTATCGTTGAGGACGATGTCTCGACGCATACGTCGGCAAACTCGCCGACGATGCAGGACGTCCATCGAATCCTCTGTGATATCGCCGAGAACCCAGACGAGCACAATATCGCAGCATCCGAATCCGCCCGCGAACGTGCCGCCCAGTACGCCGATGAACTCGCGATTGCGTTCCAGCCGTTCCGAGAGGGTGGAGCCTACGAAAACCTCTCCCATCACTCGGAGATCGATATCCTCAAAGGCGACAACAAGGTTGTCTACATCGACCTCGGCCAGATCGAGGGGAGTGCCTCGGGGATCGACCGCCAGACGTTCCTAATGCAACTGCTGCTGTCGACGATCTATCAGCAGGCAAAGAACACCCAACGGAACGTTGAACTCGCGATCGACGAAGCTCATTACCTCTTCGAGGACCAGGCAAATCTCGATTTTCTCGAGACAGCGTTTCGTCACCAGCGCCACGCCGGCCTTCGGATGGTACTCCTCTCGCAGACGGCCCAAGAGTTCTACGAGACCGAACAGGCGGAGAAGATTATCGGCATGTGTCCGATCAAGGTATTCCACAAGCTTCCTGACCTAGATGATCGGACAGCGGATAAAATCGGGCTCACAGAAGAGCAACGCCGGTACGTCAGAGGGGCTGACGCCGGAAAGGAAGATCTCGGCTATAGTCAGTCACTCGTCCGCGTTGAAGAACACGGCACGTACCCGCTGCATGTCGTTGCCGACGAGTTCGAGAAGCGGGTTATCGACTACGAGCCCGATGACCGAGAATTCATCCAGCGAGCGATTAGTGACGACCCAGTGGAACTGCTCGCCTTTGAAGAGTTCGTCGAGAGCGAGGTACAGCGCAATTCCCTATCGACACAGCTCGATATCACTGCAGATGAAGCAGCTCGTCTCCTCGAAGCAGACCTCACGCAAGAGGAGATCATCGACGCGGTCATTGAATATGCCACGGAGGCGGATACCGATGAGGTACCTGTCCGGGCCGATGGCGGGGAGTCAGCTACCGTGGATAGAGCAGCCGGAATAGAGGGTGAAGATCATGCCTAAGATTGGTCGTCTCAGAGGGATCCTGCGTACATCGCCACAATACGAGGCGACGCAACTCGAGTTCGGTGAGCAGGAAGCGTTCAGCCAGCGGCAAGCAGATACGTCAGGCACGCTTCTCCGGATTCGTCCCTACAAAGAAAACGAAGGTGTGGTGGATGGTGCAGGAGTTCTGCAGTCAGTCCACGATGTGACGACGAATTTTCGTGGGAAGAATACGAGCGATCACCACTCGTTCGAGGTCTGGTTCGACGAGGGAAAGATTAAATTCTACAGAGGGTGTCATAGAAGAGTTCTCACACCGTGATCACGGTGCTTCCTGGATTGTCTCCTCGTTCGTAGTTGGTGATTGCGACGACGAG
>NZ_AOIP01000054.1 GCF_000337535.1 Natrialba aegyptia DSM 13077 | reverse complement strand
CGAAGGAGCATCTCGCAGGGTCGCTGAACACATCTACCTCAGTGTTCACCCTGCTCTCTGGTATGGTAACTGTTCTATGACGCCCTCATGCCGCCACCAACGGTGATCAGTCCCGTTGTATCCGCGAGTAACCCGTCCTCGATGAGCGAGTCATAGTCGTCCAGAATTTCGATCCCGACTTCCGAATCATATCCTTGGCGGTAATAATAGAGAAAGTTACCGACTTCGGCGTCCGTCAGTGCCGGACAGTAGATGGGGACGTCGTTGTCCGCGGCCTGTTTCAAGACGGAATCTTCGTCGTCAAGCGTCTCACCTAGTTCTCGTGCGAAGGCTGTCGGCGTGCGCACTTTTTCGTTTGCGAAAAAGTCATCAAAGAAGTCGTACAGGTACTCCTCCAGCCACACGTATCGATCAGACGGAACAAAAATATTCCCGAGCCGATTGATGCCGCGGTCGCGGAGCGTCGCCTCGTTGGCGTTCCACTTCCCCATCTTGAACGGCTTTGCGGTCTTGATGACGTCCTCCGTCAACGCCCCAGACGTGGTGATGAGTACGTCGACATACCCTTCACGGACCAGATATGCAACTACTTCACGCAATCCCGAGGAGATAATATTCGAGGTGAACGTGAGATAGATCGTCGCTTTCTCTTCTTGCATTCGCTCGGCGATATCGACGGCCTCAGCGAGGTGCGTCGCTTGAAACCCTGTCGTTTCGTAAGACTCGATGAGATCGTGAAAGTCGAACTCCCCGCGAAAATCGTATCCGCGGACGTCCGCCGTGGTTAGTTCATCGTCACTGCCAAGAATAACATGCTCGTACGATTCGTCTTCCTTCACACGATTCCGTAGCGCGACGACTGGTTTGAATGTCTCGAGATAGATTGCTCGTTCCCGATACGACCGTATCTATTATGAACGGATTGCTCTATTAAAAATATATTTTTTGATGTGTTCGCTCGTGGAAGTACCGCTCACTACACGAACACATTGACCATAAGCACCGCTCAACTTGTACGGGATCTGTATCCGTCGCTCACTTGCTGGCTTTACCTCTATTAGTTTCGCTGCCGAACAGATACATCGAGAATGGCTCAACAATCAGCAAAAGACATTGATCTAACTGACGCTGATCACCGCGAAATCGGTGAAGGGCTGTTAGAGGAAGAGATGTCCCCCAGCTCGTCGATGGCACACTTATATCAAGGCGAGATCCACTGGATAAAGTACTGGCGAGAACGCCTCGATCGGACGTCGAATCGGGCCATACTCGTCATGAGCGGCGTCCTCACGTGGGCATTTTCCGGTTCCAACCGTCTCCATTACATTCTTCTGTTAGGAATGGCCGCACTGTGCGCTTTCTTACTGATGGAGGCCCAGCGCTATCTCGGATATGATCTATGGCGAGGACGAGTTCGTATGAGGCAGAAAAACGTCTTTACATACGGATTAGACCCCTCAGCGGGAATTGAAGATCCAGTATGGCGAAAGTAGTTGAGTTAAGATTACCGCCATCCTATAGTTAAAATCATCAGAGAAGAAGCGATCGCACATCGTTTACGACGAATTTACTTACTACTTTTCACAGTCATGTTAGGTTCATGGTTGATCCACGTTCTGACCTTCACGTCAACGCCGTGGCCCACAAGCGCTGCTATAGGGATCATACTCGGGTACTTTGTAGCGGCTATGCTTGCCGTACTATATTTCAGCGCAGTAATCATAGCCGTGCGACCACGAACATGGCGGGCGGAGGATGAACTTTACGAACGATCTATTGGAAATACCGGTAACTGGCCCATTCATCTTTATACTGTCCGTGATATTCTACTCAAAATTATCTGTGAGGAAGAACAGCGGTTTGCTCGACACGTTGCCTGTAATCCGATGTTTTCTGCTTCAGACTACACATTCTTCCTGTTGGTGGCGGGTCATATTATGAGCGACATCGAGGACGAGTGGCTCGGCCTTCCACAATGCGCCAAACCGTTCGTCCAAACTGCATTTTTCTTGGATTAGGCCTAGGCGACTTCTTCGACGGTATCGTCCCTTATCAGATTCTCCAGTGGCACCACATGATATCGGCCCAGACTGATCCGAGTACTCAGCAGATGCATCGATCAAGTCGGTTCAACTACCTAGGGCATTCATGTATTTGATCACATCTCATTGGTGTTTGGAGAGCGGATTACTGCGTGAATGTCGGTTCATCTACTGGTGGGACCGAACACCTCCAGGATTCTCGTCGAACGGTACGGTTCGAAGAGAGTGGAAAGCGATGCGTCTCATAGTACTTGTTCAAATGCGATCATCTATCCAATGGATCCACTCGTGATCAGTAGGAGAGTAATCCCAGCTATTAACACCAATGTTAACCATCCGAAGAAGATCATCGCGGCTTGCCGGCCTGTGAGGTGGTTGCCGTTAAGGATTTCGTCAAGCCCCATATGCAGTAGTACCCATCAGATTGAGATAAATCGTTTGGTTTGGTTTGTTCTCGAGCTCTATCACAATTCGTTCGACTTGATTTTCCGGAGGTTTTCGAGGAGTTCACCGGTTGAACTGCCCTCGTCGAACGTTAGTTTCCCTCGGTACTCGTCCGGCTGGTCGTCCGACTCGGATCCGATCTCAGAGATTGTTTGTTCGCGACGCTCGTACTCACGCTGGTCATAGTCACCCATTCCCATGTGAGTCCAAATATTCGGGAGGAGTCGTAGTCAAGGTATTGGTTACCTACAGAATAGCGATATAGATGCCATAACGAGACCTACTGGCTCCGTACTTATTAGTCCAATATAATAGGATTACGATCGTTTTGCGTTCGATTCCATCTATAGGCTTATACAAACGTACGTCTGTAACAGTCCACCTCCTGAGCTTTATTCCATATATTTAATAATAGTAATATAGAAGAAATAAGTCCAACGGTCATTTGAAGAGTCAGCCTGAGAATTCTTTCCGTACATAATAGCCTAATAATAGTCCATATATACTGGACTATTCTGTTATACTCTTGAGTAGAGAGTTACATTCAATCGGGTGAATCGACCACTCAATTCACACAACTGACTGGTAAGCAAACTATTAGACGAGATATACTCCGAATGAGAGCCCGTTTCTGTCCTTGACCTTATCTTTCACCACTGATCACAGAAACGATGATGAACTAATAGTAATCAATTCAATCGTCGTTGCTCTGTGATTTGGGTCCGGCCGAGGACTGCATCAGTCATGAACGGAACTTATATTGGTCAATGGGTACTATTTATGGACACATCCGGGACAAAGCGACTACGGCCTCGTCGATTAGTCTATCGGATGGTCCACAGAGATCAATGACGATTACTGATGTCACTTTCAAGCCAAGCCTCGATTACCCGTTGAATGAGAGTTCGATGCGTATAACGGTTATCGGAGCTGGTGAGGTCGGACGAACGATCGCTGCAACGCTCGCAGACCTTCACGAGGTAGTTGTTGTTGATTGTGATGAGCAGATCATTGAGGAACTCACGTACGCGTATGATGTACTCGTTATCCACGGAGACGGCCGAGATATTGAAACACTACGAGAGGCCGAAATTAATCAAGCAGATCTCGTAATCGCGTGTACCGACGATGACGACGTCAATACCGTTATCTGTGCGACCGTAACGACGATCTCTAATGCATTCACGGTTGCCCGAGTGAGGCACCGAACGCTCTTCAAAACGTGGAATGACCGTCAGGATGCGTTCGGTGCCGATTTCATGATTTGCACGAACTTGTTGACGTCCGAAGCAGTGTTTCGGATTTCTGGACTCCCTGCTGCACAGGAGGTCGATACGTTCGCGAACGGTCTCGTCCGAATGGCTACATTCGAAATCGACCCGGAGAGTCCGTTCATCGATCGAACCGTGCGCGAGATCGATCTGGATGAATCGGTAACAGTCGCGGCGATCTTTCGCAACGATGAGTTGATACTTCCGACTGGTGAAACTATAATAGAATCCACCGATCGAATCGTAGTCATCGGAAGCGCTAGCGGCGTTACGAACGTCGCGAACCGTATTTCGCTGTCATCGCGAAGTCCGACCGACGAGGTTGTTATCGCTGGAGCGAGCGAGATTGGCTTTCGAATAGCCCAACTGTTCGAAGAGCATGGCTATCATCCTCGAGTAATCGAACCTGATCCCGATCTCGCCCGAACCGCGGCCGAAGCGCTTCCACGTACGACAGTACTTAAGGGAGACCCTGCAGACGCTGGATTTCTGGAGCGCGAACATATCGGAGACACCGATATCGTCATCGCTGCATTGCCGCACGATGAACGGAACTTACTCGTATCGTTAGTAGCCCGCCAGTTTGGTGTCGGTGAAACCGTCGCTATCGTCGAGGATACCGAGTACACCGAATTATTCGAGACCACTGGCGTCGATGTGACCGTGAATCCGCGCGAAGAAACCGCCGAAGAGATCATTCGATTCACCCGACTGATCCCAACTGAAAAGATCGTACTGCTCGACCACGATCGCGCGGAAGTGATCGAGATCGTAGTTACAGAAGAAAGTATTCTCGCAGATCGTGAAATCAGGGATTCTACGGCGAACCTCCCGGATGGAGTTATTATCGGAGCGATCGCTCGAACTGGTGAACTCGTGACGCCTCGAGGAACGACCGTAATCAGACCGGGGGATCACGTCATTCTGTTCGTAGATACGGATGTACTCGATAACGTCACCGAAGTGATCTAACGCGAGATCAGCACGACTTATAGGCTGCGACCGCTAGTACGCAGGTATGGCAGACCTCAACCCGATCGCGAAGCGAATACACCAGATCAGTCCCGAACCCGTCGAGCTTACGCTTAACGACGGAACGACGGCCGTATTTCATATTACAGGGGCCGAGTTCTTTCAGCAGGAATTTCAGGCAGAGGGTATTCGTAAGGACGATGATGCGGATTATCGATTCATCACGAGCACGGATAACGAATCAATTCTGGTCGGACGAAAGGGAGTAGACGAATCGGAATGGACGATGATCGGGACGGTAGTTGAAGTCAACAGGGACGGATCGTAACCGCCTGTTCGCTAGGTATCGTACTGTGGACCCGTTCATTACGGCTCTTTTATTCAATGTGTGATGAAATTCTTATTTTAGTTGGTCCCTCCCAACCTAGCTGCCATCAGCACTGTTGACGACGGTCGGCGATTCTCCTAGAACTCAATGTTCATGTTCGATAGTATACAGCAATCCTATTTTCCGAATATGTTGACGATGTGTCGTGCAGTTTCGAAATCATCTTCAAGTGGATTATATGCACACGCGTGTAATGGATGTCCACAACTTCGTTCCAAAAATAGGAACCATATAATTGCTTAGTATATTCGGACTATTCGCCGAAACTCGTGAGCGATCTGATTACTTAGCGATAATCGTCTAAGTACGAATCTCTGATTTCGGTCTCGAGGTCGTTGACATATTCCGTCAGTATCTCCGGCAGCTCGGTAGTGTACCGTTCGTCCGTGAATCGATACTTCGGGCCGATAATGGCAATCGCACCGAGAACACTCCCATCGGGACCTGTCACGCGCCGCCCAACTTCTCTAAGACCATCGACGTACTCTTCGTCCGCGAATGCAACGCCTTGATCGCGAATCTGCTCGAATTCCTGCAAAAGATCGTCCCGGTCTGTGATTGTGTGTGCCGTCTGTCTGGGGAGCCCCCAGTCGTTCAAGACCGCTTCGACGCGCTCGTCGGGTAATTCGGCGAGAATCGCTTTACCGGTTGCAACGCTGTGGAGATAATAGTAGATCCCAGCAGAGCTAGGCGCGGTAGAGATATGTCGTTCCTTGGATGGAAAGTGACTGTCCGGATGAAAGGATTCGTGGACGAGAATGCCGCGATTATCGTTCTCGACGACGAATTCGACCTCTTCATCGGTTCGATCGGAAAGTTCTGTTACAGCCTGTTTCGCCAACGTGTACGCCTTCTTGCGTGAGCGGGCATACTCGCCGTGATTGAGGAACCGCAACCCGATGTGATATACCGCACCCTCTTTCGTGAGATACCCTTCTTCGAGAAGAGTCTGGAGGTGGAGGTGAATCGTACTTCTCGAAATCTTCAATTCACCAGTCAATTCCTCGAGTGTTGCACCGCCCAATTTCTGAATCGTATCGATTACGACCAGTGATCGTTTCGTCGTTTTCGCCGTCTGTTTGGTCATAGCTCTTCATACCAGTTGGGTTAGCATAAAGATTCTCCCTAGTCGAACTATTAAGTACCTACCGTCGTCCCTATCGGAAACTCGTATGCAACGCACCGTTAGTAGAGGTGCTCTCTTAAGATTCGATACCGATACGATCCGTTGTATCCTCTTGACCACTTCTCAAGGTACGCTCGGCTTTCACAGAATAACCCGAATAGTTCCAAGGAGAACCGGTCATCAATTTCGTCTTCGACACCCTCATACAGTACTCGTGATTTTATGTAGGGCCCTCTCGTGGGATGTTCCAGACACTCGGTTTTCAGATACTCTCGAACTACGTCGTTCGTTTCCGCAATATCGAACGTCTGTAACCGGGGAGGAACTTCGTTCATAGTGATCAAGGTATCTCTAGCGGACACATCTACCGCGATGTACCTAGGTAGTTTGTTCCGGATGAACCATAATGATGTTGGTGTAGCTGTATCCTCCAGCCACATCGGCTCCGGATCGATTCGCATGTCTCATTCCATGTTTCGGGAACGATGGTCAGACGCGATAGGCCGCTTCCAGTGATGTACCTTCCTCGGATTCTGACTCGATAGGAATTGGCTGATCCCGAATATACGGTGGGCTCATACGGTTACATGTACTATGAATGATTACGCTGGCGGATTCCGGCCGGAGTTATCGCGCCGTAGGGTACTCGCGGCAACTGGTACCGCGAGCATTTCGGCTCTCGCAGGCTGTAATACGGACAGTACGGATCCACAAACTTCCGAAACGAAACCGACGACGATAGTGGACCATTCGTCGCCCGACCTCGAGAGATGGGTCGACAAGGTTCCTCGACCAGACGTCATGGACTCGTCTGGAACGAAGAACGGACAACCTCATTACGAGGTTGAGATACGCGAAGTCGAGCAGAAGATACATCGTGATCTTCCAGCGACGACTGTCTGGGGGTACAACGGTCAATACCCGGGCCCAACAATCGAGGCTGAGCAAGGCGAGCCGATCTCTGTTCGGTGGAAGAACAAACTCCCAGACGAACACCTCCTGCCCGAAGACCCGACGATTCACAGCGACATCGTTCCGTATGACACAACTGGTGTACGGATTGTCACACATCTTCATGGAGGGAACGTCGAAGCCGAAAGTGATGGCCACGCGCAGGCGTGGTTTACTCGAGATTTCCAAGAGACAGGACCTGCGTTCGAGAAGAAAGACTACTATTACGTAAATGAGCAGCCACCGGCGACGCTGTGGTACCACGACCACTCGCTCGGCATCACGCGACTCAACGTCTATGCCGGTCTCGCAGGATTCTACCTCCTGCGGAACGAACGCGAACGGAACCTTGACCTGCCCGACGGCGAGTACGAGATTCCGCTCGTACTCCAAGATCGGAGTTTTAACGAGGACGGGTCGCTGTTCTATCCAACGGCCGTCTCAGACGAGCAAGGCGGCGGAGACGAGTCGTATCCCGACCCGGGTATCGTTCCGCAGTTCTACGGCGATACGTCGGTCGTCAACGGGAAGGCTTGGCCTCGGCTCTCTGTCGAACCTAGATCGTATCGCTTTCGGCTCCTCAATGGCGCAAACAGCCGCTTTTATAGCCTCAAACTTCTCCAGTACGATGAGTCGTCGAATGAGATCGGCAACGAAGGACCACCGTTCGTCCAGATCGGGAACGATGGGGGACTCCTTTCTAGTCCAATCAAGATTGACGATCGCCTTGAACTCGGCTCGAGTCAGCGTGCCGATGTCGTCGTCGACTTTACCAAGTATGCTGGAGAGACACTGCTGCTCCACAATGACGCACCCGCTCAGTACCGCGGTGAGATGAGTTCAACCGATGACGACATCGTCTCGCTTCCCGAGATCATGCTTGTAGACGTGGGTGGCACGGGAGACACACGAGACAACGATCAACTCCCCGATAATCTGACGCAGATTCCTGAAATCTCTGTGGAGTCAGTCGACAATGAGCGGTATCTTACGCTCAACGGTAGCGCAACCGATGACTACGGCCGACAGCTATACTTGCTCGGAACGGGTCAGGAGCCGGATGGTCTCGAACTCGACGATCCGGTGACCGAAGAACCCGCGCTCGGTGATACCGAGATCTGGAGTTTCGCCAACCTGAGTGCAATGTCCCATCCGATGCATCTCCACCTCGTGCATTTCCAAGTGCTGGGGCGACAGTCGCTCGGGGATTACGATCCGGCTGAAGACGAGATCAACCCGGGCGCGCTCGAGGAACCTGCACCGTATGAACGCGGGTGGAATGATGTGGTCACTGTGAACCCCGCTGAAGTCGTCCACGTCATTGTCCACTTCGGAGAGTACGATGGGATATTCAACGATCAGACAGGCACGTATATGTGGCATTGCCATATGATCGAACACGAAGATCACGATATGATGCGCCCGCTAGAGGTCCGTCCACGCACAGACGATGGTGAGACTCATACTAAATAGGACACAAGGCATCGACCACGAATAGACGAAGGAGGCGACACGAACGCCTCTCATCGTTACCTACAGAATCGAACAGCCAGCAGAGACTCGAGGCCGCAAAGATACCCCATCACCAGTGGACGAGACAACGTAATCGGGAACACTCTCATCCTACTCACTCCTGATTCCAAATCGTCGTAAGCTCACCGACGATTTCTGGATTTCTGAGAGTGTCACTGTCCGTGGGCGGTCGGTCGTTGACGATGCACTCGAGGAGTCGGTACATCGTCTTTCCGGAGTAGGTTTCGGGTAGTTCGGGTGTGAATACGACACTCGTTGGTCGTGCAAATTCGCCGACGTGTTCGGCGACCGCATCCGCAACCGCATTCCGGATGGCGGTCCGATCCTGCTGTCCTTGCTCAAGCGTCGCGAAGACGCAAAGAGCGGTCTCACCAATGGTACGCTCAGCGCCGGCAGCGGCTTCGGTAACGCCGTCAACGGTCGTTATTGCAGCCTCGAGTTCGGCTGTTCCGATGCGTCGGTTGCCGATCGTAATAACGTCATCGTCGCGGCCGATGATCGTCACGTATCCGTTGTCGTCGACGACGGCACGGTCGCCGGTGAAGTACCGCCAGGAATCCGCCCGTGGGTTCGAAAACGCCTGCCAATATTCTGCGAGAACCCAGTACCGGTCTCCCTCGAGCGGAACAAGCATCGACGGCCAGGGACGGTCAATCGTCAGATAGCCGGGTTCGCCCGGCGGGAGCTCGCGGCCGTCTTCGTCGACGATCTGGATTTCGATTCCGGGTAATGGAGGACCGACTGAACCGGGCTTTAACTCGTCGACCCCAGGACGGACCGAGATGAGGACGCATCCAGTTTCAGTCTGCCACCACGTGTCGACGATTGGGCACCGTTCCTCGCCGACGTGGGTGTAGTACCACTCCCAGGTGTCCGGACTGATCGGCTCACCGACGCTACCGAGTAGGCGCAACGACGAAAGGTCGTAGGACGAGGGAAACGACTCACCCCACTTCATGAACGTCCGGATTACTCCCGGCGTCGTATAGAAGACCTCCACACCGTTCCGTTCGATCACCTCCCACGGACGGTGGCGGTCCGGATAGCGGAGACTTCCCTCTGCGAGGACGACCGTCGCACCCGAGAGCAGTGGCCCGTAGACGACGTAGGAGTGACCGGTAATCCATCCAGCATCGGCCGTACACCAGATCGTGGTCCCCGGCGCGAGGTCGAATACGGTCTGGGCCGTCCACGCGACACCTGTGAGGTAGCCCCCGGTCGCGTGAGTCATCCGTTGCGGTTCGCCGGTCGTTCCTGACGTGTGGATGTGAAAGAGCGGGTCGGTTGCCTCCCGCGGAACTGGGGACACGTTCGCCCCGGCAAACGCCTCGACGAGATCGTCATAGTCGTATTGGTTCCCACCGAGGTGCATATCGTGACTCGAACCGAGTCGATCGACGACGATTGTCGGGAGCGATTCCTCGATCGATGCCAGTGCCGTATCGGCTTTCCGCTTCTGATCGATCACGGTCTCCTCACGGAAGCTACCGTCGCATGTGACGAGCGCGCGTGAGTCGACACGTTGCATCCGTTCAGCGAGCGCGTTGGGGGCGAACCCCGAGAAAACGACGTTATGGAGCGCGCCGATACGAGCACAGGCGAGCATCGTGATCGGTAACTCGGGGAGTTTCGGCAGGTAGATCGTGACGACATCGTCCTCTTCGACGCCGAGTTCGCGGAGCGCGGCTGCGACAGCTGACACCTCGCGATAGAGATCGTAGTACGTATAGGTTCGACGCTCGCCACGTTTCCCTTCCCACCGCAATGCGACCTGATTCTTCCGCTCCTCGAGATGGCGATCGATGCAGTTTTCTGCGGCGTTCAAGCGCCCACCAACGAACCATCGGTAGAACGGCGCATTTTCCGTGTCGACGATGCGCTCGTAAGGTTCGCTCCACTCGAGCAACGATGCAGCGGCGTCCCAGCACGCCGGCCACTCGTGATCGGAGCAATCGCCATCGGCTGGCTCCGTTGCAGTTCCGTTGCGATCGAACGCTTGTGGAGTCCGGCGTCGAACCGTTCGGTTTTTGAGGGATAGATACGCCGGTCTCTCTTCGGTCATAGATTCGTCCCTTCGACGCCCATCTTCCTGTAGATTCTGTTTGTTTCCGCATAGTACTGTGGTTTAAAAATCGGGAAAGGAATACTAGATCACTCCGTGGTCGCAGATCACCTGCTGGAGTTCTTCGTAAGGCCACACTGCTGGTCCTACTGACACGTTTGGGTATGCTATCAAGTAGGAACAATCTAATTTTAGGTTTTGAATTATAGAAATGAATGGTGTGTTATCTCGAGATTCAAACTTTATACTCCTGCATCTCCACTAATAAATAACAATGGTATGGTCTGTTCGGCTCAGGGACGACGAGCAGGAAACGGGGCAAACCGAGTCCGATGCAACTATCTCTACATGTTCAGAGTGTGGATCGAGTAACGTAGTCCGACACTCTGACCAAGGTGAGCGAATTTGTGAGGAGTGCGGTCTAGTGATTGAGGAAGCAATGGTTGATTCGGGGCCAGAGTGGCGTGCATTTAATCACAAAGAACGACAGGAGAAGTCGCGCGTCGGTGCCCCAACTACTCAGACAATGCACGATAAGGGGCTCACCACCCAAATCGACTGGAAGGATAAGGATGCATACGGCCGCTCGATTTCCTCGAAGAAGCGTTCGCAGATGAACCGGTTACGGAAATGGCAGAGCCGTATCCGGACGAAAGACGCCGGTGAGCGGAATCTTCAGTTCGCGCTCAGCGAGATCGACCGGATGGCCTCGGCACTGGGTGTCCCACGATCGGTTCGTGAGGTAACAAGTATGATTTACCGGCGAGCGCTTCAGGAAGATCTCATTCGTGGACGATCAATTGAGGGCGTTGCCACAGCTGCACTGTATGCTGGCTGTCGGCAAGAAGGTATTCCGCGCTCATTGGAAGAGATCACAGAGGTTTCGCGTATCGAACGAATAGAGGTAAGCCGTACCTACCGATACATCTCGAACGAGCTCGGTCTTGAACTGCTCCCTATCGATCCGAAGCAATACGTACCTCGCTTTAGCTCAAAACTGAACCTCCCACAGGAAGTCGAAGCTAAGGCCAATGAAATCATCGAAGAGACCGCTGATCCATTACTCTCTGGGAGAGGTCCATCGGGATTCGCTGCTGCCGCTATTTACGCTGCCGCCTTGCTTTGCAACGAGAAACGGACCCAGAAAGAAGTAGCAGATGTCGCCCAAGTCACCGAAGTTACAATTCGTAACCGGTATCAGGAGCAAATCGAGATGCTTGGCATACATTAATTGTACTTCCGAAGGTGCTCACCCGCCGGGCTTAAGGCATACAATTACGAACAATTTACCATGTCGTCCATTGAGCTCACTCCGAGCCAGAAAAAGATTCTCCGCGCACTAACGAACCTCCACAAGGAGTCCGAGGGCGCCATCAAGGGCGAAGACATCGCCGAGCAAGTTGACCGGAACCCGGGAACAATACGCAACCAGATGCAGAGTCTCAAAGCGCTCCAACTGGTAGAGGGCGTTCCCGGGCCAAAGGGCGGCTACAAACCGACCGCTACAGCCTACCAAGCACTCGATATCCAGCAGTTGGACGACCCAGTCACTGTCGCCCTCGAGCACGAGGGGGACCTGGTCGAGGACGTCGTTGTCGAGGAAATTAACCTCTCGAGCGTCCACCATCCCGAACTCTGTCGCGCGGAGATTCACCTGCAGGGAACCATCAGTGACGTCGATGAGGACGATCCAATCACCGTCGGCCCAACCCCTCTCTCGAAGCTCGTCATTGATGGACGCGTCGACGGTAAGGACGATACGAACAACATTCTCATCCTCAGAATTGAAGATATGATTGCTCCAGCCGAAAAACCCGAACACTGACCACACACATCGCCGGTGTCTCGTTCATTCCCTACTCATTCAAATCCACATTGTGAACTACCCTACCCTACTCGCTCACGGCTGACGCCGTTCGATCCTTGAGGATAGGGCTTCCTGCTTCCAGGACGCGCTTTGCAGATACAGGCGTATCCACAGGGAGTGCAGTCTCCACAGGCGTTCGAAAATCACGCAGTGATTTTCGCAGCCCATCAGAATCGCCCTGCGATTCTGAGGACGTTGATTCGGAGTATCCCACTCCTACGTCTTCGAGGCCGCGAGAAAGAATGTTCCACGCCGCGTTCGCGTCCCTGTCCGCCTCGAAACCGCAGGCAGGACAGGAATGTTCACGGACCCACAGCGGCTTCTCCGTCGAGACGCCGCACGCCGCGCACTCTTTTGTCGTCCCTCTCGGGTTGACCGCGACGAAGTGCGTCCCTTCGCGGTCGCACTTGTATTCGAGCAGCGTGAGGAACGTTCGCCACGCCGCCGACGCCGTGTTGCGACTGTTCGGCGGCGATTCCATCATCCCCTTCACGTTCAGGTCTTCGACCGCCACGAGGTCGTACTCCCGTACGTAGTAGTTCGAGAGTTTGTGCAAGAAGTCGCGGCGCTTTCGCTTGAGATTCGCGTGACACTCCGCGACTCGACGCCGTTGCTTCTCGTAGTTGGCAGACCCATGTTGCTTCCGCGAGAGCTTCCGTTGCTCGCGTTCCAGTCGCTCCCGTTCGTCGGAGAGGTCGAGCGACCCGACCGCCGTGCCGTCGGTGTCGTGGGCGTACTTGAGAATCCCCACGTCGATGCCGACGCACTTTTCAGGATTTTCGGGCGGTGCAGGCGGTTCACGGTCCATTTCGACGCCGAACGTGGCGAACCACTCGCCCGTCGGTTCCTTTTTGACCGTGACCTGCTTGAGTGTCGCGTCATCGGGGATGGCGCGGTGGAGTCGAATCGGAATGTCCGCGAGTTTCGAGAGGGACAGGACAGTCTGACCACCCTTCTTGTCGAGCTTGAAGCCAGACTGACTGTACGTGAAACTGCGGAACTCCCGTGGAGGCTTCCACTTGAGATGACCGACGCCGTAGCCGTTCTCTTTGAGTTTGGAGAGTCCTTTGAGGTTGTCGAACAGGCGTTCCACGACGGTTTGGAGAACCTTCGAGTACACGTCCGAAAGGCCGTCCCACCATTTCTTGAGGTCGGGAAGCTCCGACCGCAGGGTGGTCATGGACGGCAGTTCGCCGTGGTTCTCTTGGTACTCGTTGAGGCGGTAGAGCGTATGGTTGTACAGTTGCCTACAAATGTCTCGGTGGCGGTCCAACTCCTCGCGGTGGGTGCCGGACGGCTTGAGACGGTACTTGTAGGCGTAGTACATGGCGCTACTCGCGTTGGTTCTCGACGTACTGTTTCAACACATCCAGCGACACCTGCCCCGTCGAGATGAGGCAGTACGAGTCGTTCCAGAACGAGTCTCCCCACAGTTCGGTCTTCAGTTCGTCCGCGTACTCGTTGCGGATACGGCGGGCGGTCGCGCCTTTGACCGTGTTTATGAACTTCACGAGGTCGGTGGTTGGTTTCGCTCGGAACAGGATGTGTACGTGGTCGTCCTTGCCGTCGAGGTTCGTCAGTTCGACACCGTAGTTGTCCGTGAACCCGCTGATGACTTCGTGGATGAATTGGGTTCGCTCCTCGGTTAGCACTCCGCGCCGATACTTCGTGGTGAGTATCAGGTGGTAGTGTAGGGAATACGTCGAGTGTGCTCCCGAGTCGAGGTCATACTCCATTGGGTTCGGTCAATACTATGCTATCCTACTGCAAAAACGGTGCGGTTGCGTGGGCCTGTGGGCCTGCTACCGAATCGTGTATGAGAATCGTGCGGCGCTGTATCCCCTCCCTGCTCGCGCCTCCCGTTCGGTCGGCGCTCACTGAGGAAGGGGGCTTAGCGCCCCAATTGAGCTAAACCCCAGGAGATCGTCGTCGGTTGGTCCACCGTAGACAGTCAAAGCTGGATCGGCTGCCTACGGAGTGAGTGTGAGGCCGTCTTCAGCGACGACCACGTCGCCGTCGAAAACCGACTCGGCATCGCGTTGCATTGCGTCGAGGTCACGGTACGGCATGATGTGCGTGAGAACGAGCGTCTGCACGCCAGCGTCCTGTGCGATCTCACCGGCGTCTGTCGCATCGCAGTGATTGGCAGTCAACGTGGACCTGTCGAGTCCTTCTTCCCCTGCTGCGTGCTGTGGCCACACGAACTGCTCGTCCGCGTTCGGGACGCGGTCTTCATCGACTGGAGCGGTGTTGCAGTCCTGAATGAGAATATCTGCATCCTCGGCAAACTCGGCGAGCGACGGGATCTTCCGCGTGTCACCAGAGAAGACGATTGACGACCCCGTTTCGTGCTCCTCAAACCGGTAGGCGTACGTCTCGATCGAGTGTTCGACTGGTAATGCGTCGATATCCCAGCCGTCCATCTGGCGACTGAATCCATCCGTCACGAGTTCGGTTTCGATACCGGAGATGCCGTCCGTCGGGTAGATATCTTTGCGGTACTCGATGTCTTCCGTGTAGACGTCGTACAGCGCATCAACGAGCCGGTCGGTACCGTCCGGGCCGTACACTGTGAGCGATCCACGACCGGCCTCGGTCCAGCTCGTGAAGGCGAAGTGGAAGAACGACGCGTTGTGATCCATGTGATGATGGGTGAAAAACAGCGTCTCGATCTCACCCATATCGACGTCGGCGTCCATCAGACCGTAGACCGTCTTGGGCCCGCAGTCAATCATCACCATGTCGTCTGCAACGTCGATCACGAGACTCGTGCCGCCACGTGCCGAAATTGGGACAGGGCTTCCAGTCCCGATGAGGGTAATTTCCATGGAAGGACGTAGCACGGCTGCGGCTTTGTATGTTCGTGCAGCGAACGAACGATATGAGGAGACGACGTTCGAATTCCAGTTCGAGAACCATGGGGCTACCAACCTGTCTGTACGGCTGGCGGGGCAGAGTAACGTTGAGTATAACGTCGTCGAAACGCTAGAAGCGATTATCGGTCGATACCGATACAGCACACTCAAATATCGACTTTGAACGCTCCTCGGCACATTACAAAACTCACAGGACGCTGACTAAATACAGAATATGCCTACAGAACCTCAAAACGCCGTCCTCGAACACCTAACATCGATCCAACAGTCCCTCATTCTGGACGAGAATATTCAGCAGTACGCGGAACTCCTCATTTCAGAAGTCATGACGCAAGAACTGCAGATTCGATCCCCTGCTCGTACGGCTGCAGCATGCTTCCTCATTGCCTGTCGCTTGCGAGAGACTCCGGTTCGCGTGACCAGGATTGCCGACGCTTCCGATGCTACCAAATCAGAGATTCTCAACGAAAAGAAACGCATCTCGGACACGCTGGAGCTCGGAATACCGAATGATGATCCAACTGTGATCCTCGAAGAAGCGTGCGAGGACCTTTCGCTCTCTGATGATATCCAAACTCGTGCACAACAAATAGCAGACTTGGGTGCCGAAGCCGGAGTCACCAGTGGTGTCTCTCCATATACATACGCGGCAGCTGTACTCTACATCACAAGTTCAGCTGCCGACACCGACCTCTCCCAGACCGATATCGCCGACAAATTCGACGTATCGACAGCCACACTCCGAGACAGACGTGACGACCTACTCGACACAACCGGAAGCCACCTGTTCAAACTTCAATACCCGACAGCACCGCCCGAAGCCATCTCGCTCGTCGACGACCTGCTTCACCACGCACAAACCGCTAAATGGGCACAGGGCAAACGTCACATGGGCATCCTCGCTGGAGCATGGTTGTATACTGCGAACAAATATCAAATCGAAACCAGCGTATCAGAACTAGCGGCTCTCACTGGCGTGAGTGAATCAACCATCCGTGCTCGCTCTAAAGACTTTGACCACCCGTTCTCATGATGACTACTAAATATTATGTACTAGCTCTGTTGAACCCCCATTAATTCGATACCTTATCAGCTGAATCAGCCGATAGGTGGGTGTGCTTACCTATCGGATAGCATTTTCCATCACGAGAAATTCAAAGTCATAGCTCTCCTGCGAGACTGTCTCGACGTCTTCATACCCACGTTGGCGGTACATCTCCGGGAGATACGGGTGCTCTTCCGGAGTGATCAGCCGGATCGTAGCGTATCCATAGTGCCGAGCCTGTTCCTCTGCGTAGTCGAGTAACTGTCTTCCGACGCCCTCTCTTTTCCAGTTTTCGTGGATGGCGAGTCGGCTGAGTTTCACATGGTCTGAATCTGTGTCTTCGAGACAGACACCGCCAATTACATCGCCATCTTTCTTGGCAACGTAGACCGTGTTCTGCCGAACCAAGTCAGCTATCCTCTTCTCTGATGCAGACTCTGCTTCGTTGGGGAGTCCTAGCCGACGATTTTCCTGATACGCACTCTGGTATACCTCCGCAAGTTGCTCGGCGACGGCCACTGTTGCTTGTCGAATGTGCGGTTCACTCATTCGTGACGACTATCTATCTGATAAAACATGATAACGTTGCATCCTGTCCTGATCGGCAACTACAGATACAGACTGTGCGAACTTCGTTGTACTTTTCGTTTCCGGTCGCCAACAGAGCGTAATGGGAATCCAAAGATACTTTGAATCCGATCTCCGGTTCTACTATGCGGTTGGTGGGTTCGTGATACTGGTTTTCATAAGCGGGATCGCTGTATTGGCAATATTGGAACTCGCCGTCATTGATCAGCGACTCATTCCGCTCATTGTTGGATTCTTCTTGTTCATGTTCGTTTACTTTATCTCGGTAAGCGTTCAGGCTCTCGAACCGGATTCGTGACGCGGTCATTTTTGAATATACTGTTCACTCCTTCACCTGTACTGATCGTTAGGTAGCTCGATCAAGATTGTGGACGATACACACAAGGGCGAGTTCACGAAACTGCTTCCACCAGCGTCGTGAACGGACGAACACACCGTATCTTCACTTGAGTCGAGAGTTCACCGTTTCGCTCTGGCTCCGTTGGCCATAGAGTTCAGTATCCAACCGAGCGTTCCACGCTTTCTGCAGTGATGAGAACTCACGGTGTTTGATCAGCGGACGAATCGAATTTTCGCGGGCCATCCCCCGAATCTGCTGATCGTCGTATCCTTTGTCACCAAGCAGAACATCAACTTCAGCTGCGTTGCGATTGATGAGCGATGGTGCGATCTGCGTATCGTGTTTTCGAGTCGTTGTAATGTGAAGATCGAGGATAGCGTTCGCTCTGGTATCGACTAAGAGCGTGACTTTCAGCTGCTGAATCGTCAACTTCGTCCGTTTCGTGTAGTGCTTCGAGGCGTGATTTCGGTCGAAGCCCGAAGCGTCAATCCCCGCAACACCATTTGTCGGAAGCAGTGAAACTGAGAGGTTGAGAAGCACCCGCCAAACGGCCATATCGAGCCTATCGAATGCCTTGCATAGCGTTGACGGCGCAGGAAGTTCGGTGAGGTTGATCGCACTCCGAATACGGGGCATTTCGATGAGTTCGTCGAGGAGTGTTCGATACGTTGTGTCCTTCCGAACTTTGAGACAGAGGAGAACGATGTGCTGATGGAGCGTATAGCGTTTTTCGAAAATTTCGAGGAGTATCGAGCTACGGCACGTTGCGGTAACTGAAATGCTTCCTCGACAAACCGGAGCAACCGAGACTTTGGGAGGGTCTGCATCTACTCACACTACCGACTGAACCTGTAACTCACTAAGGATTTCAACAGAGCCTTCAGTTCATAACTCTACATAGCGATCAATTCACCGACATCGCTGGTGAAACAACGACTTGTGAAGGATTCTATGACACGCTCTGGTGTTCATGAAGGATGCTCACGGCCCCTCCATCAACTGTCGAGGCGTAAACGTGGCCCCCGTAGTCGGGATTGTTCACCAGAATCAATGGTTTTCTTCGCGGTTATCGAACGGAGCGTCCGCCGCATTCGGACCAATAACACGTGCTTTCGAGTACATCTGCTCTCCAGTCTCCGCTCGATGGCGGAGCTTTTCGGTCCAGCTGTCGCCGAGGGCGTCAAGCGACGCCAATTCGCCAGCGAGTTCTCGATCGTCGGGCATCCGGTATCGGACCTTCGTCGCGCGGGCAACTGACCACTCCGGGTGCGGACGGTCAACGAGATGTATCTTTTGTCCAGACGAGACGGTTCCGGTGTCAAGAACACGCAGGAACCACCCTGTGTATCCCGTCTCCTCAAATTGCATCGCTAACTCGAGAACGCGCCATCGACGAGCCAGCTTCCAACACGGGGATCGTGGGAGCGTGATCTGGACGGTCGCATCACCGACGCCGAAGACATCGCCGATACACGCCTCCTGTTCGGTGAGCCCCTCGATAGTAAAGTTTTCACCGAACGCAGCGGTACCGAGATCCAGATCGAGCCGGTCGGCCCAGTACTCGTAGTGTTCGATGGGGTAGACACAAACGGCTTTGTCGGGCCCACCGTGGTGTTCGAGATCTGCCTGTTGATCTCCCTCGAGATTCGTCTCACCGAGGAAGCAGTCACCCTCAATAGGATCTTTGAAGAAGGCTGTTTCCCACGGTCGATCCATTGGATCTGAGGCATCCTCGCTCCCGTAGGTGGCTGGCGTTCCCACCTGAATCGACCGAACGTATGCGTCAGTAACGACTGTCATCGATCTCTCGTTGAGAGAACGTCCTGATAGGCGTCGAGTGTTCGGTCAATGTCGTCCTCAGTATGAGCATAACTCACGAACTGACTCTCGAGTTGGTTCGGCGTGAGTAACACACCTCGATCGGCCATTGCCGGCCAGAACGTTCGCTTCCAGCGATCGGTCTCGCCGGCTTCGACGTCCGCACCAGTTTTTGGACACAGGTCGAATCTTGGACAGTCCGGATCCTGTACACATCCGGCCTGACAGTGGCCATCGAACGTCTCGGGGGCCTCGCGGGTAAACAGCAGTTTGAACATCGAATCCGTGCCCGCAACGGTGTACTCGGGCGCGTGCTCCTCGACGATATCCTGCAGTCCGGCTCGGAGTTGCTTGCCGAGGTCATTGACGTGCGAATAGACGTCGTGATCCTTCGCGAATCGAAGCGTCTCGAGCCCGGCGGCCATCGTCACCGGATGCCCGTTGAAGGTGCCGGACTCGAAGACGTCACCCATCGGCGTGAATTCTTGCATGAGTTCCGCTCGGCCACCGATCGCTCCCACCGGGAACCCGCCACCGATGATTTTCGCGAACGTCGTGAGATCCGGTTCGATGCCGTACTTACCCTGCGCACACTGCAAACCGCCGACGCGGAAGCCGGTGATCACTTCGTCCAAGATGAACAGCGAGCCGTATTCGTCACAGAGCTCTCGGATCGTTTCGTGGTAGCCTTCGACCGGGAGGACGATCCCGCAGTTACCCAGCAGCGGCTCGGTCACGACTGCCGCAATATCTGGGCCGTGCCGATCGAAGACCTCCTGAAGTGCTTCGTCGTCGTTGAACGGGACTGGAATCGTTTCCTCGGCAAACGTCTCCGGGATACCTGCACTGCTTGGCCCCCGATCGCCGAGATTCCCCTCAACGAGGACCGACTCGTGGCCGCCGTGGTAGCCGCCCTGCATCACGACGATTTTGTCGCGACCGGTATAGCCTCGAGCGAGTCGGATGGCCGCAGCAGTCGCTTCCGTTCCGGAGTTAACGAATCGGAGTCGCTCGACGCTCTCGACGTGCTCGATGACGAACTCCGCGAGTTCGACTTCGATCTCGGTCGGGATCCCATACATCGGTCCGTCGGCGACCGTCTCCGAAATCGCCTCTCGGACGGGGTCGGGGAGGTCGTGACCGAGGAGCAGCGGTCCGTATCCCATGATGTAGTCACGGTACCGATCACCGTCGACGTCGACGATGTCGCCACCGTCACCGTAATCGACGAATGCTGGGGTCGGCTGTGGATCAGCCCGAACGGGTGAGTTGACACCGCCGACTAACGACTCGAGCGCTCGATCGTATAGCTGGTAGGAGGGGCTCTCGTTTCGGTTCTGAGTCATATCTCTTCTTGGCGGTAGCTTCTAAAGGGTCTGTTGAAACTCGTTTACCAATCGTCGTCTTTGACGTACGGGTAGCTCCAGAGCATAACCTGCAGGACAACAGCTTTGAACCAGGCGTGGTACATCGCGTCGACCTCGTCAGCGCTGTGCTCACCGTCGTCGAGGAAGTCCCGGACGGTCGCAGTGATCGGATAAATGAATCCGATCACATATCGAAGATCAATGACTTGAACGGCATCCACGTCGTCAGTCTCGTTTTTCTTTTCGCGGTGGCGGCGGCCGATCTCGAACTGGTAGTTCAACCAGTCCTCGTCGTACGGCGTGTTACAGGTGTCACGGATCCATTGCTCGAATCGCTTCCGAACCCGGTAGAGATAGTCGTCGATCGGTTCCCCGTCGGGCGTGCTATAGTAGTGCAGCAGGAAGTCATGATCGGCGACGAAATCGTACCACACGTCGACGACTTCCTCGACCTGTGGTCCAAGGATTTCGCTTGCCTTCCGGAGCTGTTCCTCGTCTTCCTCCGTGAACATCACCGTTTGCTTCAACCTGTCGAACTCCTCCATGCTGATAGGTGCGGAAGGGATCGACTCATCTCCCAGATTGTAACCAGGAACGGGTTCGTTGCTCATGTGGAATCTCCTCGTGGGATCACCACGCGCAAGACCGTAAAGCTGGTAGTAATTTTGAAGGTAGTTGCTACAGTAGACTGAACGAGGTAGTCTCATGGGAACAGAGTCAGACCTTCCAGCACCTACCGAGTGGAGCGGTATCTGGGAAGTTCTCGGGTGCAAGTGGACGTTCCACATTCTACGGCTGCTGGCCCGAGGGGACGCCCAGTTCAACCAGATCAAACAGAAAATCGAGGGCCTGCCTGCAAGCACCCTCTCGACGCGGCTGAAAAGCCTTCAAGAGGAGACGGTCGTCGTCCGAACGGTCGATGAGTCGGCAACGCCGCCGACCGTCTCCTATTCGCTGACTGAGAAAGGCGACGAACTCGCTGAGATTATCATGCAGATTGAGAAGTTGGAACAACGCTATTCATAGGGAAATACCGATTCAGGAATCTTGAGAAGCAGATTTCCAAGGCCAAGGAGAACCGTAAGTCACTGATATAGACTCCGATGAGCCGTAGTCGTCCGCCTAGAACTCCTATAGCGCTATCTCGAGCGGTCTGCTCTGATGAGCGATTCCCATCACCTCTAGAAATGGCCTAGTTGGTCGGGCTGAACCTTGGCTAGGCTGGGACTCTGCGGTGTATCGGATACACGACACGAACTCACAAGTAATAAAATTCTAAATTTGGGAATATATTTTCTCAATATGGGAAATATATCCGTCTGATTGGAAAGTACTAATACGTGGCAGTGACAACTATTCAATGATGACTGGATCCACTCGAGATTGGTGGCCGAACCAACTGGACCTGAAAATCCTCGATCAAAACGCCCGCCAGGACGACCCCATGGGCGAGGAGTTCGACTACGCCAAAGAGTTTGAAGACCTCGACTATGCTGCCGTAAAGGCGGACCTCAAGGAGTTGATGACGACCTCGCAGGACTGGTGGCCGGCCGACTACGGCCACTACGGACCGCTGTTTATCCGGATGGCGTGGCACAGCGCCGGCACATACCGCACTACAGACGGTCGTGGCGGTGCATCTGGCGGCCGACAACGTCTCCCCCCTCTCAGCAGTTGGCCCGACAACGTAAACCTCGACAAGGCGCGTCGATTGCTCTGGCCGATCAAGCAAGAGTATGGCCGCAAACTCTCGTGGGGCGACCTAATCGTCCTGGCCGGGAACTGTGCCTTAGAGTCGATGGGCTTCGAGACATTCGGCTTCGCTGGCGGACGCGAGGACGACTTCGCGCCCGACGAGGCCGTCGATTGGGGTCCCGAGGACGAGTGGGAGGCGTCTGAGCGCTTCGACGAGGATGGAAAACTCCAAGGCCCGCTTGGCGCTACCGTGATGGGGCTGATCTACGTGAATCCGGAGGGGGCAGACGGAGAGCCGGAGCCGGAGAAGTCGGCGGAGCGGATTCGGGAGTCGTTTGGTCTCATGGCGATGAACGATGAAGAGACGGCTGCGCTCATCGCCGGCGGACATACGTTTGGGAAAGTCCACGGCGTCGACGACCCCGACGAGTATGTCGGCCCCGAACCCGAAGCGGCCCCCATCGAGGAGCAGGGTCTTGGCTGGAAGAACGAATACGGTTCCGGTAGCGGTATCGACACGATCGGTAGCGGTATCGAGGGCGCTTGGAACGCTTGGCCGACTATGTGGGACACTTCGTACCTCGACAACCTGCTTGACTACGAGTGGGAACTGGTGGAAGGTCCTGGCGGTGCATGGCAGTGGGAGCCGACAGACGAGACGCTTCACGACACCGTTCCGGACGCGCACGATCTGTCCAAGAAGCACGCACCCATGATGCTGACGACGGACATCGCCCTCAAGAAGGATCCGGACTATCGGGAGATCCTCGAGCGATTCCAGGAGGATCCGGAGGAGTTCCAGGAAACCTTCGCAAAGGCATGGTACAAGCTGATCCACCGCGATATGGGCCCACCGTCTCGATTCCTTGGGCCCGAGGTGCCGGACGAGGAGTTGCTGTGGCAGGATCCTCTCCCCGACGTCGACCACGATCTGATCGGTGATACGGAGGTCGACGGACTCAAAGAGATTATCCTTGCGTCCGACCTCTCGGTCTCTCAGCTTGTCAAGACTGCCTGGGCGGCGGCGTCGACCTACCGCGACAGCGACAAGCGCGGCGGTGCAAACGGTGCCCGCATCCGACTCGAACCCCAGCGGAGCTGGGAGATCAACGAGCCCGACGAGCTCAAGACGGTGCTATCGGCCTACGAAGAGATTCAGGAAGAATTCAACGGTGCGCGATCTGACGACATTCGCGTCTCACTCGCGGACCTGATCGTGCTAGGCGGATACGCAGCGGTGGAGCAAGCAGCGCGGAACGCCGGCTACAATGTCGAGAGTTCGTTCGAACCCGGCCGTACTGACGCTACGCAGGCCCAGACCGACGTCGAGTCCTTCGAGGCGTTGAAACCGGCGGCGGACGGCTTCCGAAACTACCTCGGTCCCGACACCACTCTTTCGACGGAGGAACTATTGGTGGACAAAGCCGACCTGCTGGACTTGACGCCCGCGGAGATGACGGTCCTGCTCGGCGGCATGCGCACACTGGGTGCGACCTACCAAGATTCGGATCTCGGCGTCTTCACCGACGAGCCGGGGACGCTGACCAATGACTTCTTCGAGACCGTCCTCTCGATGGACTACGAGTGGGAACCAATCTCGGACTCGGAAGACATCTTCGAACTGCACGACCGCGAAACGGGTGAACTCGCGTGGGAAGCCTCCCGCGTGGACCTGATCTTCGGGTCGAACTCCCGACTTCGCGCCATCGCGGAAGTGTACGGGGCCACAGACGGTGAGGAGCAGTTCGTACGTGACTTCGTCGATGCGTGGAGCAAAGTAATGACGCTCGATCGCTTCGAACTTGAGTAAGGCATAGGACTCGAGTCGCTTTCGTTCGAGTTCTGCGCCACGATGTTCGAGGTTTGAGCCTTACGAGTTGATCATGGGCTGCAGATTGTGGCCCGCGGTTCGAGTTCGCTCGAATTCCGAGTGGTCACTTTGAACGCGACAGAAACGCAGACATCACTCACTCCGGACGACAGTCTTTCGCTCGATAACCTGCATGTCGACGATTTCGGGCGTCAACGTATCACTATGGCAAGGCTGGTCCTTGAGTCCGACTGAGGTAGCCCGATCGAAAGCTTCGTCACGCTTAAGCAGGTCGAAGGTGCCGAGTCCAGTCTCCGTGTTGATGCGTCATCTTCGTAGACGAAGACCAGTTCGTAGTTCATGATTGTCTCCACGGACCCATCTCTGAGACTTTCTTCACACTCAGTGCCACTATCATCGCGGTAAACGAACGTGTGTCCTGACCTCTCGCCGCTATGGATCAGGATGTGGACAGTGTCGCGTTCGTTGGACTCCCCTTGAATCTGGATCGGATCCATCGTCATCCACCGAGACGACCTATCAGGTTCGTCTATAGCGTTGGTATCCTGTCTGCCATCAGTGGTACTGCAGCGGGTCCATACATCAGGAGACGGTGGTTACTTCGCATTGCGAAGGTATAGGACAGTGAAACCGCGCTATGAAAGCCGAAAACTCCTTCATTGGTTTCGCGAGGCGACCAGACAAATCGCCCACCAGCTGTGCTTCTTCGACAATAAACGGTGATGAATGCGCTCTCGCATTGGACCCACACTCATTTTATCCTCGGCAAACTTCTCTCGATCATGAAAGAGAACGACCGGACCATTACGCTCTTCACGATGGTCGGTCACGCGACGTTTCACTTATATGAGATGGTGATTCCGCTCTTCGTTGTAATCTGGCTCAACGAATTCGACATCTCCGCAGCTGTGCTAGGGGCTGTTGTCGCCGTCGGATACGGGATGATCGGTGTAGGTGCCCTTCCGAGTGGCTCACTGGCTGACCGATACGGGTCGAAACGACTTGTTGTCCTCTCGATGGGCGGGATGGCTGGTGGCTTCGCTCTCATCAGTGTAGCGCCCACAATCTGGGTCCTCAGCGTGGCTCTCGTTCTCTGGGGCGCTGCCGCTAGTCTATATCATCCAGCAGGTCTCTCCTTGATCACTCGAGGGACGAATCAACAAGGGACGGCATTGGCATACCACGGCGTGGCTGGGAATGTCGGCACTGCAATCGGCCCACTTGCGGCCGTGCTCTTGTTCACCGTTCTCGACTGGCGATTCGTCGCAGGTCTACTTATCGTCCCAGCACTCATCGGTGTACTTATCGCCTCTCGATTGACGTTCGATGAGCGAAGGGAAATTTCGTCTAAGAAAGACAACGCAGTCGCAAATCAACCTTCGGGACTGAGGAAATTTCTCGAACGGTCAAAGATGTTGCTCGTCGGTGGGTTCATCGTTGCATTCGCGATTGCAATGCTCGCAGGCACGTATTATCGAGGGGTATTCACGTTTCTCCCGGAGATTCTCGCAGATTTGCCCGTGTTCGGATCCGTCGAGATTGCAGGTGAGCCTATCGAATCGAGCCAGTACGTCTATGCTGGATTGCTCTTGATCGGCGGACTCGGACAGTACGTAGGCGGGAAGTTGAGCGATTATCGATCCCCCGAATGGGCGATATCCGGCGTGTTCACGACGCTGATACTCATCTCGTTACTGTTTCCGTTCTTCGCCGACGCTGGTCTCGTCGCGACGTTGGTGATCTGCGCCGCGCTCGGCTTTTTCGTATTCATGGAAGCGCCGATCCATCAGGCACTGATTGGCAAGTACACAGCAGCAGATATCCATGGTCTCTCGTTCGGATATACGTATCTCGGTGTCTTTGGGCTCGGTGCTGCCGGTGCCTCAATTGCGGGCATTGTGCTCACGTATGGTGGAACGAGTTTGCTATTCACGACTCTCGCTATATTTCCGGTAATTGGGCTTATTCTAGCAGGGCATTTAATCATCAGAAACCAAGAACGGGGTGAGAAAGTTGTCCCATGAGTTCTATATTTTTCTGGAACGAAGATGATATACTGCGAACAGCCGCCTACGAGTTCAGCAATCGTTCTTCCCCCTTCGAGTCAGACTTGATCGCAGTAACGGGCAGTTTACGGGGCCCTATTGTGAAGAGATGAACTGAACGAATGGAATGGAAACAGACACTCCGGGACTCGCCGGCAGCAGCGGTAATCTTCGCAAGTACTCTTGTCGCTGTCATGGGGGTTTCACTCATCAGTCCTGCACTCCCAGCGGTGCAGGAGGCGTGGGATATTTCGGAGTCAGAGGCCAGTCTCTTGCTGTCCGCATTCACGCTTCCTGGGATATTTCTCACACTCCCCATCGGACTGCTGGCTGACCGAATCGGTCGGAAACCTATTCTGATCCCAGCGCTCATTATATTCGGGATCAGTGGGGGCAGTATTATCATCATCTCCGATTTCACCCTAATTCTCGTACTGGGAGCAATCCAAGGTGCGGCAAGTAGTGCGATCGTAATGCTCACGGTCACACTCCTTGGCGACCTCTTCACTGGTGAACAGCGACGAGTGTTGATTGGTACCAACGCGGCGATTCTTGCGGCCGGTGCCGCCGGCTATCCGCTGCTCGGAGGGGCGCTTGCAACGCTTGCATGGTCGGCTCCATTCGCATGTTTCCTTCTCGCCGTACTCGTCGCCGTCCCCGGGATAACTCTGCTGGAAGAGCCCAATCGGGCCGGAACCAATTCGAATTCAAGTATTCGCGAATTCCTTACTGGACCGACTGCGATGACTCCCTTCGCTATTCTTTACCTCGCGATCTTCGGGATATTTGTCATCCTCTACGGCGCGCAGCTCACTGCTGTTCCGTTCCTGCTCGCCAACGAATATCAGCTCTCGTCGGCAGGGATCGGCCTTCTCTTGGGGTTACCTGCGGTCACGATGGGAATGACCGCAATGCAAGGAGATCACGTGCTCCACGTTTTCACGAGTTTCCAATCGATCGCACTCGGGTTTGTGAGTTACGGGATCGGACTCGCCGTCGTAGCTATTGCGGACTCCATCTACGTGGTCACTGGCGCACTCTTACTGTTCGGCCTCGGCCAAGGTCTCGCAGAACCGATTACGGATACTGCTCTCAACGAACGAGCACCAGACGAATTTCGTGGGAGCATCATGAGTATTCGGACGAGCGTCCTCAGACTCGGGACGACCATTGGCCCGCCGCTCAGCGTCGGGGCTGCAGCGGTATTCGGCTACCGACGAACGCTGTTGATTTCGGGGTCCGGCGCATTCATTATCGGCGCAACTTGGTTCATAATTAGACGCTCGTAATACCTTTCGTGACGGCCTGATTGATTGGAAATGGAGCGAATTCACCGTTGAATCCTCTGAATTTGGTTTACGGTGACCTCAGCAAGCCGGGTGAAATCTACTGTATCAGGCATGACATCGACAGCGGCACCGTTATTGTGGACAGCACGCTCTGTCGGTGCCCCAATCGCACTGACAACTGTCTCCTTTAGCCCGCGTTGTAGTGTAGCGACAGCGTCGCGTTCAATCGCGATCCCGAAGAAGTGCTCGACGGTCTTCGGCGATGTGAACAGTATCCCGTCCAGTTCACCGTCTACGGCAAGTGAAACTGACTGTCCAGCAGTCCCTGGTCGTTGCAAGCGATACAGGTGCGTATCGTGGACGGTTGCACCCGCTGCTTTTAGCCCCTCAACCAGTACGTCGCTGCCGTGTGCACTCCGAGCAAGTTCAACCGTTTGTCCGTCAACACCGGCGGATAACTCGTTGACAAGACCTGCGGACGTGAACGTCGACGGAACAACGTCGACCGAGTATTCGTGGTTACGTAACGCGGTCGCAGTCTGATCCCCAACGGCACAAACGGTGGTGTCCCGTTGTTCCCACCCCGCTGTGGCAGTCAGGTCGACGCCAGTCTCGCTCGTAAAGACACAGTAGTCCGCGTGCTGTGGGCTCTGACCGGTCGGATCGACTGTCAGCATCGGGTCTGAGATCGGAGATACACCGAGTGACTGGAGATACTCGACCGCCTCGACGATCCGGTTGTCGTCGGGTCGGAGCACAGCCACCGTTGGCCGGGACATGCCAGACAGTTAGTCGATGCTGGACTTGTGTGTGTCGAGACTCGCCGACCGATCTCGAACGTTTCAAACTAACATCTTTCTAATTGGTGGTATGGACGACAACTCTCACAAATACATTGTCAGGAAGTGATGAAGGCCTGTCCACATCAGATGTACAAGGCTACGACTTCCGCGGAGAACTCGATTTTCAGGAACTGCTGGATGCCTATGCAACGACGGGCTTTCAGGCGATGCAACTTGCAGAGGCCATCGACATCACAGAAGATGCGAGACGCTGATGCAACGATCTATCTCACGTGTACGTCGAATATGATCTCGTTGGGCCTGCGTGAAGTCGTCGCCTACCTCGTTTGCGAAGGGTACGTTGACGTACTGATCACGACCGCTGGATCGCTGGCAGAGGACGTCATTAAGACGGCGAAGCCGTTCAAAATGGAGGAACGGGAAGCGGACGAAGCCGATCTCCGAGAACAAGAAATCAACCGCCTGGGGAACCTCTTCGTCCCCTCTGACCGGTACATTTGGCTAGAGGAGGCTCTGGTGAATCGCTAGATGGCGGCGACCTTCGGTGAAAACGCACGACGCTTGAGGCGTCACACTGGGACGGATGTGACTGTGACGTCGAGGGTTCCGGGAGTGATGAAGCGGGTAGATGCTCTCACAACGCCATCGGAACACAAGAAACCGACGCTGTATGGCGATTCATCAGAACCTATAGTATTACTTCTGGAGTTTAATTCGACAGACTGATTGACACTACTTCTGTGATTTGATCGGTGATAATACGGTGAGTTTACGGTAATCCGTCACCTCAAACGGTTATGACACCTCTCATTCTTTCTGCCGATGTTTTTTGACAGATCACCAACTGATATTCATTCTGAATCAAGCCAAGGTATTTACTCACACAAAAGGTACCATCAGCTATTGAAGGTACTGAGAGTAGGAACGAAGATCAAAATAATGAAAAGACCAACACAGATATATGCGGCGTTTATCGATAATCCTATAACGGCGTTAGGAACTACGACCGTGGCGGTTTACCTATTGGTCGTGATCGGGGCAACAGCCTCGCTTGGGGACGCAGCAGCAGCCTGTACGACCTGGCCGATCTGTTCCGGCGCAACGAACGATCTCACGATGGCAGTCGCAACCGGACACCGCTTGCTTGCGTTCCTGACAGGGGTTCTCTTACTCGCCACGACCTATGCCATCGTATACGGTGACACCTCCGGCCGCGTGACTGCACCAATCGCTGTAGCACTTGTGCTCTATCCACTACAGATGGCTCATGGCGCATTGCTGTCAATAACTGCTGGTTCACCCCCTATTCCTTGGCTCCATTTAGGCTTTGGACTCACTATCTTCGGAACATTGGTGCTTGCCCTTGCGTGGCAACTGGAATACGAGACCGGCAGTGCGGACGAACCACTTCACTCGGAGGATATGGAATGTGCCAACTCTGAATTATCTTCCGTAGCAACCATCCTTTCAGAACAGCCACTCGGGACTCGGCTGAAGGGTCGTATGTTCGCATACTTCCAGTTGATGAAGCCTCGGCTGATGTGGCTGCTTTGTCTCGTCGCCGTTGCTGCGATGGCGCTTGCTGCTGGTTCTGCCCTAGAAACCCGTGAGATTCTGCTCACGATCGGCGGTGGCGTACTTGCTATCGGTGCAAGTGGCACGTTCAATCACGTCTTTGAACGCGATGTAGACCGGAAGATGTCACGAACAAACGACCGACCGTTGGTCACTCACCAGCTACCCAAACGGAATGCCATCCTCTTTGGAATCGCACTTACCGTACTTTCAACGATCATCTTCCTACAGTTGAACTCACTCACAGCTGCACTTGGGTTGATCGCAATCCTGTTCTACAGCGTCATCTACACACTTGTTCTCAAGCCCAACACAGTCCAGAATACTGTCATTGGTGGTGCCGCGGGGGCACTCCCGGCGTTGATCGGCTGGGCCGCCGTCACCGGCCGAATTGGCATCACTGGTATTGCTCTCGCCGCAGTGATCTTCGTCTGGACACCTGCTCATTTCTATAATCTTGCATTAGCATACAAGGAAGACTATGCCCGAGGTGGCTTCCCGATGATGTCGGTGGTTCGTGGCGAAACAACGACACGCAAACACATCGTACTTTGGCTCGGAACGACGCTCGCCGCTACAACGGTGCTGATCTGGTTCACGCAACTAAGCTGGCTTGTCGCTGTCACGACTGCCTTTGTCGGGATCATCTTTCTGTGGGCGACGATCCGTCTTCACCACGAGCAGACCAAACAAGCCGCATTCCGTGCCTTCCACGCCTCCAATGCCTACCTCGGGGCTGTCCTGCTTGCAATTGTGGTTGACGCAATAGTGATTTAGGCGATGAAAAGCGGAGTCCCAGCTCAAGATTCTTCTAACTCCGTCTCATAGCTCTCGCTGAGCAGGTCTGTGGGCATCAATTCAATTCAACATCACGACCTGCTCAGTTCTCAAACTGACTCAACCAGACAGTATCAGGAGAGAATTCATCCGGTCGAAGTCACAAACTATGCGGAATGACAGAGGTACTGTACAACTGACTCGGTGGTCAGGACGCGATCGGTGCTATCGTCGACGAGTTCTATATCCGAGTGCTCGAAGACGAGCGAGTCGCGTACTACTTCGAGGACATCGACATGCAGAGAGTGCGGATCCACCAGGCGCAGTTCATCAGCTCCGTAACAGGAGGACCAGTCGGGTACTCAGGTGGGGAGATGGAGACGGCCCACGAGGGGATGGGTATCACGTCGACTGAGTTTGATGCGATTGCGGCCCACCTCAACGACGCGCTGGTGTTGTTCGACGTCGACGACGAGGGCCGACAGGCCGTTCTCGAGGAAATCGAGAGCTACCGCCCGAATATCGTCACCGCGTCGGAGCTTTCCGAGCGCTGCGACAGTCCTCTCTCGACGATGTACCGAAAGCACGAGCTGCTCAAGGATGCGGCTTGCCCGAAGAGCGGCTCGGATCCGCTAGTCGGGTAGACACTCCAGCGAGTACGCCCAGTGCGTCAACGGCGTCTGCGTCGCGGTCGACGGCGACAACGGGATCACGCTAGAGCTCTCCTAACGGATCAAGGTTCGAAACGGCAAGACAGATACGGGGCTTGTCCTAACGTCGACCGATGGCAACTGCCGACGCGAAAGAGCGACTCCGAGAGCGGCCGGTAGGCGTAACGATCCTGTTGACGATCGTCGGCTACGGACTCGTCATCGGAACTTTCGTCGCGGACGTTCCGATCTATCCCGATCTGACGAACGCGCAGGTCAACCTGTTCACCCACGCGATCGCGGTAATCAACTCCGTGACGACCGCACTGCTCGTCGCCGGCTGGTACTGGATCCGAGCGGATGAGGTCGACAAACACCGCGCGGCGATGACGGGCGCATTCATCACGATCATCCTGTTTCTGGTTGTCTACCTGATCCGGGTCGGCGGCGGCGGGACGAAGGAGTTTGTCGCCGTCTCCCCGGTATACGAGCTCTACCTCGCGATGCTCGCGATCCACATCGTGCTCTCGATCGTTGCTGTCCCGGTCGTGTTGTACGCGCTGATCCTCGGGCTCACCCATACGCCCGCCGAGCTACGAGAGACTGCCCACGCACGCGTCGGCCGCATCGCCGCGGGGAGCTGGATCCTGAGCCTCGTGCTGGGTGTGGTCACCTACTTCATGCTCAACCACATCTACGACTACGAGTTCGCGATGCTCGTTCCCCCGCTCTGAGCAGCTCCGCGGCAGGTTCGGGCGTAGTTACTCACGGGACCGACCGCAGACGGCCCAATTGAGGCTCATGTGACCGCCCGAGGACCATCACGGGCTGTTCTACGTAGGCGTCGGCTTCCTGTTAGAGCAGTTGTGGATCGTGATCCAGTGGCCGGTGCTCGCCGTGCCACGAGCCGTGCGAGCGCAAACCTGGTATCGAGAGTTCCGTGAAATCGCCCTGATGTGTGTCGTCTACAACATCAAGCGTGCCATCAAACAGTGAAATCCACCGCCTTACAGCGATTCAACAGAGCCGATGAAATTGATTACACCGAGCTATCAGAGTTCTTTGATCGAAAAGGAGCAGTTGAATTGATCTCTCTCCTTGATGCTGAGGGGTATCGGTTTGACGAGATTGACGATTTATTGGATGTGAGTCGTGGCTATCTCAACGATCGGAGAGACGAAGCGGTCCACCTTGGACTGATTGTACCAGACCAGGCGTATCGGGATGATACGCTTCGTCGCGTGTGGACCCTGACTGCATTGGGCCATTACATTAGGCAGCGAATGCGCCATCTTGGACTCACAGAGAGTCACGAACGGTTGGTGAATGCAAGACGGGAATACACTGATCGCAAAGAGGAGTTCCTCCAGTGGGTTGATGATCCAGACGAAATACAAAAGTATACAGAAATGACGTGGGAAGAGCAGCGACCACATCCATCGGAATTACCTGAAGAAATGAAGCAAGTCTTCCGTCAAATTGACGAAGATCGATTCTAATCACTCCAATGATAGTAGTTGGGTTCTGTGTATGCGATGTGGAACTCGTCAGTTCGATACCGCTGCTGGCCGAGCGTCATGAACCTGTCCGTGTGCTGCGTCACTCGGTGTTTGGGATGCTATTGGGAAGTCTGAATGAACCTACCCTATTCGTTCACAGATCGTAGACAGCAATTTCCGTGGACCCACACTCAGAACACGACTCTGAATCCTCGTCGACAGTAGCCCCACATCGACGGCATTCGTGCAGCAAATTCGGCTGATCTGGGAATGGAAGAACACGTTTCAAATGATGTGCGATACTGGGCATCGAGAATCGGAAAGTCACTCGGGAGCGACGACTTCTTGACAGGCAGGACATTCGGCGAATACTCCACTACCAGCATCAGTCTCATACTCAATGAGAAGCCGGGATGATGGAATAGTGGCTCCACAGCGTGGACAGTCTCCGAGCGTGGGGTATTGGCCACTCATCATCGATCACTAAAGGGGACCGGAGCGTGTGACAAACTCCGGTGGGAGGATTTTCACCCCGCTATCTGATAGAGGGGAGAGGATGTGTTTATAGGTAATGTAACCAGAGTGAAAGTGATACTCCGCATATCGGGAAAATATCGGAATATTCACGTATGGACTGATGGGACGATTCAACCAATCGGAACAGTACTGGCTGTGATTGTGTCAAAACCCATCCCTGGAATGCCAACGTACTCATCACCCGAACAAGCCCAGATCCGTGAGTCTTGTTTCAACGGCGTTTGTTGCATGAGTCACTGCATCGGTAGTCTTCGCACCAGTGATAATGGCTTTCCCACTGCCAAAGAGCAACGCAACCGCCGATGGGTCGTCAAGTCGGTACACCAATCCGGGGAATTGCTCCGGTTCGTACTCGACGTCCTCGAGGCCAAGTCCGATGGCGATCGCATTGAGGTTGAATTGGCTACCGAAGTCGACGCTTGCAACGATAATTTGAACTTCGATGGTGGGTGACTCAGAAATGTCAATTCCAAGGTCACGTAAGACCTCGAAGACAGTACTAAGAGATTCTCGTACTGCCGGTTCGCTACTTGCCCCAGTACAGACAATCTTTCCCGATCGAAAAATGAGTGCAGCAGCTTTCGGTTCCTGTGTCCGATACACGAGTCCGGGAAAATGCTCGGGATTGTAGTCGGCCTCAGGAAGATCATCACCGACTTGTTCGAGATTGAGTTCTTGATCGATACCCGTCGACGCAACAACGTTTTCGATTTTAATTGTCTCCGTTGGCTCAGTCATATAGCAGACATATCTATGTTGAACGGATATCAAACCAACACTTTCTGCTCACCAAAGAGACAGCTGGTTCCGATCATTCGAGTCGGTCCTGCTGATCACGAAGAAACCTGCGGACCCGTTTGATGTCGTCTTCTGGGATGGTTTTCTGTTGGAATTCACCTTTGAAGGCATCGATGAACCCTTCATCAGCCATTTGCTCGAGAATGCCTTCGAGTTGGGTGGAGAGCACTCTTGGGTTCCCCCGATGGAGATGGGTTTCGACGCGGTCAAAGTCCGCATCTGTTGCAGCCGCGATCACGTCGCGAATGTCCGTTAATCGACCGCTATGGAGCTTGATTGCCAGCAACAACTCTTGTTCTGGGATCTGAGCATCAACTGTAAGCGTCCGCCCGACAGTCGCTGGCTGTGAATGTTGTGTGAGGTATCGATACGACCATTCTGCGTCTGTCTGTCGGCACCGAAGTGCGTTCACCAACAACTCGATGCTCACTGGGTTACCAACGTCTTTCGAAAACTGAATAAATCGGCCTTCGTAGAGCGCACTCGTATCGTACTCGTTAGTCTGCTCGTACCCGTGTTCAGCAAGGAAGGATTCGTACTCTTCCAATGCCATCTCGGGGATGACGAGATCTACATCGGTTGAGAACCGTTGGTTGAATGCAGTGACAGCCCATCCACCGACGAGAACGTATGGGTGACCAGCATCGATAATTGCTTGAAGCGTCGATAAGAGCTCGTTCTCACGTTCGGGGAGACTCATTGCGATGGAATGTAGCTGGGCCGGTCAACGTCGATGTCGACCTCATATTCGTCTGCGATCATCTGTAATGCTGGCTCGAAATTCCAGCGATACTCCTGCATGTACTCGACTGCCTCGGTTAATGTGATCACTGGGTTGCCATCTACCCACTCTTGATCGAACTGTTCGGTCGTCGGGTACAAGCTGTAGTAGATCTCTCCTGAGGCGTCGTTGATAACACTGTCATCGCGCTCGCCAACAGTGCTCGGAATCCCATATCGCTCGAAGAACGATATCCATTGTTCAACGTCCGTATCATGAACGCGCATAAATACAGGATAGGCGTCGGAACCGCGTGCAATCTGGTACCCACCATGAGTCCACACATAGACAGCGTCGATTTTGGTATATGTGAACGGCATTTGCGAAAAGTGTGGCAACACGTACGCCTCTGCGGTAGTTGGCGGAGACTGCCGACTGATTGCTTCCATGGTATGAGCGTACCCTTCACGGACAGCGGGTGCGGTCACATGAACGCCGTCGTTTCGCTCGACGACACCGATCTCTTCCAAGCGTTCGATCCAGGTGTACACCCACGAGTAGGTCCCGTCGATCTTGTGAGCGATTTGGCGGATGGAGTCACCGTCGCTCGTGGCTAACACGATTTTCGCCGCGATATCGTCAACGTGCTCCATCATTGTGTGGGTATCTGTATAGTGATAATCAAACGTAAAGCTTCGGATCTTCGCTATCACCGGTTGTGATTATAGATGAGATATTCAAGAAGATAACTAGCGAAGTGGTCAGTGTAGGGAAACTACGTAACACTCAAGGATGCTAAAACCTAAACATCGAAACTAACCAAGCAATATGCCTGAATGTTCCAACTGTGGAAGTCACGTTACCTCAACCTTCGTCCGTGTCTTTGCCGTTGATGAGAATAACGTCCACGGATGTCCCACCTGCATGACCTACGCCGAGATCTCAGACGGCGAGTCAGCAGAAGAGACGTGACAATTCTTATTACAGGCTCCTCTGACCAGGAGTAGTCCCCCCAAGAAACTATCCAATGAAACCTAAATTCGTTCTTCCAGCTCACGGCCTTGAACACGGTCACATTCCAGCCCCTGCTGGACATGCACCACGATTGGCGGTGACATTTACTCGAGCGGGGCTCTGTGTCCACGAAGAAGGAAATCCAGACACATATCTACTGGCGAAAGATCCAGTCGAGATCCAGCGCTGATCGCGGAAGATTGTCGCTGAAGCCGATTATAAACGGGCAGCTTTATTCTTGTGAGAGGGAAATTCAACCTCATGTATGATCTAACAGCCTTCCAACGCGACTTGCTGTACGTCATTGCTGGCCATGAAGAGCCTCATGGCTTGGCGATAAAAGATGAACTCCAAAACTACTACGAAGCAGAAATCAACCACGGACGACTCTACCCCAATCTCGATACGCTCGTCGAGAAAGGGCTGGTTGAGAAGGGAACACTCGACAAACGGACGAACTCATACACGATCACCGATCGGGGATCTCGAGAACTCGAGGCCCGCCGTGAGTGGGAGAGCCAGTATGTCGAAAACGGATAGGTAGATCTGATTAGCTCACTCACATATCAGTAGATAGTAGCGCGGTTTCTTTATTCAGTTATAGGGGTGAAACTCAAGTCATTTTTAATCACACATCGTACTATGAAACAATCCAACGAGTACAGTTCTAAATTCAGAGAGTTCAATAGCAGTATATGAGGGTGTCATAGAACGGTTACCACACCAAAGAGCAGGGTGAACGCTGAGGTGGAATGAGTTCAGCGACCCTGCAAGATGATCCTTCGGTGGAGACGTTTTTCAATGTCGCGGAGACCGAGACGTTAGCGTTGTTTGAGCATCTCTCCTTTGGATTTCTTGAAGAGTTCGACGTGTTCGCCCCGGCGGAGACGGGGCGAACACGAGAGCACGAGCCACCAGAGATGATGCGTGGCTTCCTCCACTGCTACTATCACGACATCTACGGCATTCGTCCTGTTGAACGAGAGCTTCGGAACACGGTTGTTTGGCTGAGCTGTGGCTTCGATCGACCGCCGTCGAGAGACGCGGTCGATCGATTCCTTACCGATCTTGAACACGTCGTCGACGACATCTTCGACCACCTCGTCGAGCAGGCCGGCCGCCGCGGCCTGCTCGACTTGACCTACTGCATCGATTCAACCGACGTGAGGGCGATGCCCGCCGACCAAGATGCGTCGAAATGCTACGATCCAACCGACGAAGAGTACTACTACGGCTACGGCTGTACGATCGTTTCGACCGGACAAAAGATCCCAATTGCAGCCGAGTTCACCGAGAGCAAACAAGCGCCAGAAGAGACGGCGATGCGCGTCACACGTGACGCGCTCGCCGTCGCCAAGCCGATCTGGATGGTCGGTGATAGTGCCTACGACACGCTTGACTGGCACGACCACCTGCTGGCTGCAGGGGTCGTGCCAGTCGCACCGTACAATGCACGAAATACCGACGACCCGAAAGACATCGAGTACAGGGTCGAAGACCGCACCACGAAACATAGCGAGGGCGTTCAGCTGAAGCAATCAACGCTAGACGAAACGTACAATCGCCGCACTGGAGTGGAACGAACCAACGAATCAGTGAAGGACTGCGGCCTCTGGGCGAACGCACGCCTGAGGCCGCGTCCACGCACGAGCGCAGGTCTTCCTCGCTCTGTGTCTTCGTCTCGTCGTCGTTATCACCAACTACGAGCGCGGAGACAATCCGGGAAGCACGATCATCACGGTGTGAGAAGAGTTCTATGACACCCTCACAGGAAATCAACCATGGCCGGCTCTATCCAAACCTCGACGATCTCGTCGACAAAGGACTCCTCAAGAAGGGTGAACGCGATAAACGAACGAATATGTATACGGTCACCCAGCGTGGACGACGCGAAATCGAGGCGCGGCGTGAGTGGGAGAGCCAATATATTGAGGACATCAAAGTATCCCCTACGTCGTAGAACCGAGTCAGTAGCTCCCGGTATAAAAGCAGGACTGCTTTACCTACTCCCCACGAGTTCGCATTACGATGGCTCGGCTCGTCTTCTATCATCACCCCCAGGCCGAAAATTTCTCGCTCAAGTTTAGCTCGTCATCAGTTGCAGAGCTCCGATCTCAGCAAGAGCGATCCAACGAGTCGACGAAGCTGATCGGATACCCCTTTGATACACCGGTCTATGTGCTCTACGAAGGCGATTCAGAGATCGAATCAGCCCAAGATGTTGACTTCGATCAGGAATGGCTGAGCGACCGTATTCGTGACCTCCCCCGTGCTGGGCAAGTTGTCGCCTTCCGGTTAGTGGAATTGCTTGAAGCTGCTGTCGATGTTCGAGATGAGGATGAGTTTCGGCTCTACAAGGAGTTCGAACCGCAAAAAATCCAGCAGGCACTCGATCACGTGTCCTGGGGAGCCCCACTTCCGAACGTCGCTGGAGAAGTGATGTCGAATTTGATTCTCCGACATTCTCTGCCGAATGCGAATCACCGAACTGGCATCGCGATGCTGCAGTTCTGTATTGAGAGTGTGGACCCGGACTTTGAGATGCCACGAACACACGTCGACGACGATACCTGGCGGGAGTGGGTCGACCCCTACATCGTCGACTCCAAGCGGCTCATCACGATCCGCCGGAACAACCTTCGTTTCAAGCAACTCGAAGACTTGGACGTCGACCTCGTCGAACGGAAAGACGGGATCCAAATCCGATTAGTCGAATTCGAGCTGGATATGCATTGGCGAGAAGCCCTGTCGAAGTACGCTGAGCAGCATGAATCCCACTGTACGGACTTCGCGCAGGCAGTTCTCGAACGAGCAGATCAGGACGATCTGCTCGACCGTCAAGGACCCACGAAACAAGAGTTCATCACGTATCTGGAGAACGGACTCGTCGAACGGGACTTCAGAGAGATGTTCTAATCAGTCGCGAAGCTCGGCGACCGACTGTCCGACCTCGCGAACGTGTTCACTTCGCTCGAGGTCAAGTTCCTCGGCGAGGTAGTCAACCGTCTCTTCGAGGCTCATATTGGAAGGAAGCCGGCCGAGCGGTATAAACCTAGTGTTGAATGCTTCAGCACAGGCTGATTGTTGTCAATCCAGCTTCTACCGAATCGACATCTTCGAGAACTTCAGTAGCGACATCAACCAACTCGCCAGCTTCAATATGCGAATACTGTTCCCGTCCATCTCCTCTGAATTGTCGAGATATCGGGCAGCCACAGTGTACCCAAATGCCCTGACGAGGACCTCTCCCATCCCCCGCCGACAGCCGTGTGGTGAGAGGTAGTCGGCTCTGTTGAAACCCTTCTACACTGACATCCGGAGAGGCGTTCTTCTGACCGTTCACAAGCAAAGCGGCCGGAACTCGCGTCTATATGCAATCGCAAGACGGTAAGAGGGTTTCAACAAGGTCAGGTAGTCGTGTTTCGGATAGTCGATGTCGATCTCGGCAGCCTCTGAGAGTCGCTGGGGAATCGACCGTGCACTGTCCGTCGTGATCGACGGCGGCCGAATGTCCTCATCGGAGGCTCACTCACGAGACGCACCCCTGCGGTCATCCGCGTCGCTGAGAACGCGATTGAATTATGCGTCGATCTTCGACTGATGTACTGTCTCTAGATGGTTACGCCCCTCAATCTCCGTCTGCTGGGGCCTCAGTGGTGACCTTGTTGAGGTCAACTCGAGAGTCCGTGAGAGTCGTCTCACGCCACGTCCCGCGTCGATACCATGCGAAGGCGATGATTGCCCCCGCGACGTTCGAGATGGCGAACGACAGCCAGATGCCGGGTTCTCCGAGCGGTCCGGCAGCGACCCACGCAATCGGGAAGCGGATGACACCGAGCATCAGCACGGAGATGACTGCGGCAGTGAGCGTCTTTCCAGCACCCCGGAAGCTGCCCGTGTAGGCTCGCATGATTCCGATAAACCCGAAGGTTAGCGCGACGTACCGGATGAACTGAGTGGTGATCTCGACGACCTCTGGGTTCGTCGTGAACAGATCGGCGATCGGTGCTGCAGTCACCCAGACGAGGATGCCCGCGGCAGTGAGCACGCCAAAGAGCACCTTCGCTGCGAGCCCTGCCGCTTGTTCCGCTCGGTCCGGTTTGTTGGCCCCCATGTTCTGGCCGGTCATCGTCTCCACTCCGCGGGCGACGGCGATGGCCGGCAGGAAGATAACCGAGAACACGCGCGTTCCGATTCCGTAGGCAGCGATCACTGTGTCCGGGAAGAGCGCAACGATGACCAACAGCAGGTTCATCGAGAGCGCCCGGCCCGTGCCCTCGATCGATGCCGGCAGGCCAATGCGAACGAGCCGCCGGAGGTACGAGAGATCCGGTACCATATCCCGGAGGTGAATCTGGACCCCCCGGTTCCCGCGGAACATGATCGCCAGCCCGACGACCAGGGCAAGTCCACGCGAGAACACGGTCGCGATGGCAGCGCCCTGGATTCCGAGTTCGGGGAAGGCGAGCGTCCCGACAAGCGGCGCGTTCTCGACGACCGTCCATCCGAAGATGAGGAACGGATCGATGATGATGTTGATCACGACCGATCCGAACATGACGAGCATCGGCGTGATCGTGTCACCGTATCCACGCATGAGCGCAACGAACACGAAGAAGCCGAACATGAACAACAGGCCCAGCGAGATGACCTCCATGTAGCTGGTCGCCATCGGCAGGACGTCCTGCGACGCGCCCAATAGGCTGAGGAACGTCTCGACACCGAAGTAGCCCACGACGCCGAGGACGACCGACACGATGACGGCAAACGTGACCGTCTGCGAGGCGGCGTACTCGGCTTCACGTTCCTCGTCTGCACCGGTAAATTGGGCGACGAGGACGCTGCCGGCGACAGATATACCCATCCCAAGCGAGATGAGTAGGAAGACCATCGGGAACGCGAAGCTGATCGCCGCCAAGGCGTCCGTGCTGTATTGGCCGAGCCAGAACGTGTCTGCGAGGTTGTACGCCGTCTGGAAGAGATTTGTGACGACGATTGGCATCGAGAGGAAGAATAGTGGCTTCCCGATGCTGCCCGACGTCAGGTCAAACTCCTCGGGCCCTTTGAACAGGGAGCGCATCCGACTACGAACTCCCATTAGTGGGTCGTCTCCGATAGCTCGTCTACGAGAAGCTGGCTCTCAGCGTACCGAATAATCGTCTTGTAGAGATGCTCGGATGAACGATCCACGGCTACACGCCGCGTATGGGCACCTGTGATGATTGTCACAAGTGACTCGGCAGCGACGGCCGGCTCAACCGTTGCGTTGAACTCGCCTATCTCTACGCCAACGACGATGATATCCCGCACCCGTTCGAAGAGCACCGAATCGAAGTTAGCGAGTCGCGTCTGGATGGCGTCGTTGTATGGCGCTTGCGCTGTCACTTCGAGCAGTGCGGTTCGGAACTCCTGGCCGGGCGCGGCTTCCTCGTCAATGAGGACCGTCTCGAGGAGTGTAAAGAGTTGCTCACGCGGGGCACCACCGTCGACTGAGGGAAGCTGCGCGGTGTATCGTTCGTACAGGAAGTCGAGAAACTCGATGAAGAGATTCTCTTTGCTGTCGTAGTAGTAGTGAATGGATGCTTTGCTCCGGTCTGCCTCGGTAGCGATGTCTTCGAGAGTGAGGTCAGCGTACCCGTGCTGGCAGAGAGCTTGATACGTTGCCTCTAGAATTTCAGTAGCTGTATCATCGTCCATTTCGGTGACTACCGTAACTTACTAACTAGTTAGTCAAAAAGCCATCGGTAGCACCGGTGAACTGCTGAATAAGGTCTATTGAGGTATTAAACGGCTATAAACAAACTAACTAACTAGTAGCTCTATGAAAACTCGTCGCGCGGGTCACAACCGTTATCCACCCATAGGTAAAATCAATCTCTAATGGCAGACCCACCGGAACGGACTTTTTCGGAAACTGACCAGGCGATCATGGAGGCAACCTACCGGGCCCTTCGAGAACACGGGTACGCTGACCTCACGATCAAACGGATTGCGAACGAATACGGAAAATCCACAGCTGCAGTGCACTACTACTACGATACGAAGGACGAACTTCTTGCAGCCTTCCTCGATTATCTGTTGGAACAGTTCGTCGATTCGATACACGGCGTCGAGACGACTGACCCGGAGGAACGCCTGGAATTGCTGCTCGACGAACTTCTCGTCAAACCCCAAGAGAACCCCGATCTCTCGATCGCGTTGTTGGAAATGCGGAGTCAGGCCCCATACAAAGAGGCGTTCAGTGAACGCTTCCAACAGAACGACGAGTACATTCGGTATATGCTCAAAGCAGTCGTCAACCACGGTATCGACGAAGGTGTCTTCAACGATGTCGACGCCAACCACATTACTCGCTCACTGATGACCATCGTCGATGGGGGCCGAACTCGTGCAGTGGTGCTGGATAATCTCGAAGAACTCGAAACGGCACGGCGGACGGCAAGTGAGTACGTCGATGCGATGTTACGGTGACGTCACAGAAACTAGTAAGAACGGACTCTTGCAGACGAATCTGACGCAATCTCAGTCACGGGATTCTCGAAGCGTCCGTTCGAACTGTCCGCTGATTCGAAACCAATGTACTCCCCCAAAATCACAACAGTTAACGAAAAAATCCGCTAATCAGCAGATGTGACAGCTACTACAGGAGACGACAGTCCTCCCCGTACGGTCGGGTTCCGCGATCTCCTCTTGTTGAGTGTCGACGGCATGATGGGCTCGTCGATATTCTTCTTTCCCGCGTTCACCGGCCAATGGATCGGTCCTGCAGCGATTCTCGCGTGGCTGGTCGCAGGTCTCGGGATGATTAGTATCGCGCTTTGCTACACGGAGCTCGCAACGGCCTTTCCCCAGTCGGGCGGCCCAGCTGTCTTTCCCGCGAAGACCCTCGGGCCAAACGCGGCAGTTCGTCGATTCGCCGCGTACTTGGAGGGGACGTCCTACGCGCTGGGATGGGCGTTTGGAGTCGCCGTCTCGGCGTGGTACGTGGCGAACTATCTCGGAGCGATTCCGGAACTCGCGGGCATCCGGAGCTACACGGTCGCATTCGGACTGCTCGCGATTCTCGCGAGCCTTGCCATCACGCTCGCCGGCATCGATGTCACCAAACGGACGAATCTCTTCCTAACGGCGTTCATCCTCGCCGTCCTCACCGTCGTCGCCGGCGTCGGCCTGGCGAACGGCGACCCGTCGACCGCCACCCCGTTCATCACGGGACGCGAGACACAGTTCTTCGCCGCTGTCGGCATCGCTATCACGGGCTACGGCGCATGGACGGTCGTCCCGGCCGCCGCAGGCGAGGTGAAGAACCCGAACTGGACGATCCCGCGCGCCATCGTCGGCAGCCTCCTCCTGACGACGGCCTTCTACACCGTCATCGTCCTCGCGCTCCACCTCACAGTCGCTCCGAGCGCCTTTCAGCGCGACAATCTCGTGATGGTCGCGCCCCTCTCCGCCGTCGTCGTCGACGCTGGCCTCCCGTTGTTCGCGAACTATCTGCTCCCAGTCGCCGCACTCGTCGCCATCTTCACCACAATGCTCGTCGGGATGACCAGCGCCTCACGCGTCCTCGCAGCCCTCGCCGAGCGCAACCTCTTCCCGAGTGCATTCGCTGCCACCAGCGACCAGACGAACGCTCCGTACGTCGCACTCTGTGCCGTCGCCGTCGCTGCCGCCGCCGTCGTCGTCGGCAAACAGGTCATCGGGGGCATCGTCCTTGCAGCACTCGTCGGAACGGTGCTCCCGTACGCCATCAACATCGCATCATTCGTTGGCCTGCGCGTCTACCGAGGTGATATCTCGGCGCCATTCCGTGCCCCCGGCGGCCTCGTCACTGCCGCCATCGCGGTCGGATTTCTCGCTCTCCTCGCCGTGGGCCTCTCCGTCGATTACCCTATCGCGGCGCTCCTCGCCGTCTCCGCGCTGCTTGCAGGCTACGTACTCCAATACACGCTCGGTGACGGGCCGACCGTTGAGCACACGACGTGAACCGTAGTCGCTTCAGAGGCTCTTGTCGGCGTATGTGACGTGTCCTCCCGCTGCCGACGCACCCCTCGAAAACCAGTGAAGTAGCGCTGCAGATCACCGTCGGAAACACCATAAGCCACCTCCAACCTACGTCGAATGCGCGTAACGCCAGAAGATCTGGAGCATGTATAATCCCCTTGAGCATCAGGTCCAAGAACGTTAACTATAGGAAATGAGGTTAAATTGAGAGTAAATCAGTGATATGGCCCTTGAGAGTGGCGAAATATTTCTCCACAGTATTCTTCGAAAACCGATAGCAAGCGACTATTCGTGATAGTCGATAGTCTCCTGTAGTCATACCAGGATAACCGAGTTATTCTAGTGTTAGGGAATCGGTATATGTGCGCTCCACGTATCTCAACGTGCAATGGCAGGACCACTACTTGACGACCAAACGGTAGTCATCACCGGCGGTGCGAGTGGGAATGGACGCTCAATCGCAACAGCGTTTGCCGAGGAGGGCGCGAACGTCGTCGTCGCCGACATCCAGTCGGACCCTCGCGAGGGTGGAACGCCAACCCACGAACTCGTCCAGGAGGAGTACGGCGTTGATGCCGTGTACGTCGAGACCGACGTGACGAGCCTCGATGACCTCGAAGCGGCCGTCGACGCGGCGGACGACCTGGGCGGGATCGATGTGATGGTGAATAACGCAGGAATCTTCCGCGAGGAGACGTTCACCGACGTCGAAGAAGACGCCTTCGACCAGATGATGGACATCAACGTCAAGGGCGTCTTCTTCGCCTCACAGTACGCCGCGAAGAAGATGGTCGAGAACGGTGGCGGTAGCATCATCAATATGTCGAGTGCGGCTGGTCTCGAAGGTAATGCCGGCTTCGTCACGTACTCCACGACGAAAGGCGCGGTTCGCCTGATGACGTACGCGCTTGCCGACGAACTCGGACCTCAGAACATCCGCGTGAACGCGATCCACCCCGGAACAATCGAGACGGCGATGCTCAAAGACGACGTTCCGATCGTCGGGACAGAAGCTGAAGAGGGATACCGCCAGACGATCCCGCTGCGCCGGCTCGGCCAGCCCGAGGACGTCGCGAACGCTGCACTCTATCTCGCCAGTGACCTCGCCTCCTACGTTAACGGTGAGAGTCTCGTCGTCGATGGTGGGATGATCAATACTGGGTAGTCCGCTCGCTACTATCTCGGATTGATATAGTCTCCCGGAGATCTAACCTCCAGCTCACCCTGCTGTACTGAGTACGGTAAGCGACGTTCGAAATTCCAACACGTCGGTGACGATTATTGCTTTAAGGGGAACGGAAAATGCGATTAATCACCTTTGACAGATTGTGAACGCGGAAAATTTGGTAGTCTCTGGGTGATAGACGAAACCGTTTTGGACGGGAACAACAGGTGCATTTGAGCCGTGGTCAAGGGACCAGAGTCGCTCTCCTCCTGACACTGAGCACCCGACGAGGCCGCTTTCACACTGAACAACTACAACATCACCGGCGATAACCGGCTGGCTATTCGGGTCTGGATTACACCCAAGCGACCATTGACGTTCTCCTGTGGCTATATCACAGCCATAGAGTGTCGCTTCGTCCGAGATAACAACGGTGCCGTGGCCAACAGCAGGTGGGGAGATTCGTCGTTCGTCAAGCGATTGTGACCAACGTCGCTCTCCGGAGTCAACATCAAACGCCGCGAGATCGTATGAAGGGTAGCTCACTAACAGTAGGTCTCCCATGCGAACCATCACTGATTGGATACGTGGACCTTCGATCTTCCACCGTGTACTTCCATTTTCTCGGGAGAGAGCGTAGATCCCCCGCTCCGCAGACGACCAGACAGGGACGTAGACACTGGTTTCATCTACTGTGACTGGGGCGGATACAGATCCTCCCTCCTGTTCATCTCCAAACGATCGCTCCCAGAGGATTTCGCCATCGGCCTCCCTCAACGCAAAGACCGTCCCTTCCGGATCTCCACCGTAGATAGTAGACTGACTGATCGTTGGTGGTGCGGGGAATGACCCGTCCAGTTCGTATGTCCACTGTTCTTCCCCCCGATGATCGTAGACACGATAGCTGCCCTGACGGTCGTCGGTTCGACATGTTGCAACGATCGAATCCTTGCTCAGGACGGGCCGGGCAGTCACCGGAGTGGATATTTCGACGGTCTCCAACAGTTCGCCATCAGCGAGCGACCGCAGGCGCAAGAATCCGCTCTCCGTCTGGTGTCGCCCTCCAATAATGATTCGATCGTCCAGGACGGCGAAACCGGCGGGATCAAACGCGGGATTATATGTTCTCTCCCAGTGGGTGTCTCCTTCTGTAACGCCGGTGATCGAGGTGTCTGCGCCGGTGTGTTGCGGGTCGTTACCGATTTGGGTCCAGTCACCGGTCTCCGGCTGACGAGTCTGACAGGTGGTCGAAAGACATCCAGCACAAACCACCACAAGTCCACTCCCGATTCCAGTAAGAGCGACACGACGAGAGAAAGACGGCATCGTTCAGTCAGAGGCTACGAGCGATCCGAACACCTCTTCGGCATCGGCCGGCACGTCGAAGTCGTGATAGTGTTCACCCATCTCCTTGGAGAGAATGTTGAGCGCGGCGGCGGCGCCATCGCCCGCAGAGATGACTGCCTGCCACTCCTCTGCCCGCACCATCGCACCCGTCGCATAGACGTTGTCGACTGACGTCTCCATCGTCACGTCCACGTCAACGACATCTTCGTCAGTGAACGTACAGCCGAGGTCGTCGGCGAGTTCTCGATTCGCGCCCGTCGCGAGCACGACGTAGTCCGCGGTGTACTCCTCGTCTGCCGTCTCGACGACAAACCCCTCGTCGTCGGTGGTAACTGCAGACACCTCGGTCTCTTGGTGCCGATTGACGCCGAAATCGTCGACCTGTTCGCGAAGCGTAGCTATGTAGTTCGACCCGTCGATCGAACCGATGCCAGGGTAGTTGAACAGGTGGGCCTTGTGCATCCACGTGTCGTCGGTGTCGAAGACGGCTGTTTCGAGCCCGTTCTTCGCAGTGAACAATGCAGTGCTGAGTCCAGCGGGACCGCCCCCGATGATAAGTACATCCGCCATACAAACTAATTCGTTAGTTAGTGCGAAAAGCCTTCTCATCCCATCCGGGCTCATACTGGCTAACGCCAATACCGGCAGAATGCAACCATCCATCTCTATCCTGGTTTCTAGGAATCACTCTCATGGATGAACAGTGGCTAACCAAACCGTTAACTCTCGCAGTCTCCGAGTCCGTACATGGATCTCTCTGTCGTCGATCTGTCCCCCGTTCCCGACGACGGCACCGCTCGTGATGCGTATGCGAACACCGTCGAGGCTGCCCAGCAGGCCGAACGGCTTGGCTATTCTCGATTCTGGGTAGCCGAACACCACGGTATGGCGAACTCTATCGCCGGGACGACGCCCGAAGTGCTGCTCGGGCACCTCGCCGCCGAAACGGAATCGATTCGGCTGGGGTCGGGAGCGGTGCTGCTCAACCACTACAGCCCGTTCAAGGTCGCCGAACAGTTTGGCGTGCTGGACGCGCTCGCTCCGGGCCGTATCGATGCGGGCCTCGGACGCGCGAACGGGTCACCTGCCGCCGACCGCGCCCTCGGAACGGACCGGCGCGTACAGAACCCCGATAAGGACCACTCAGAGAAGATCGAAGCCGTCGTCAACCATCTTTACGACGACTATCCCGACGAACACCCATACAGTGACCTGCAGATCCCACGTTCCGAGGCGGGAACTCCGGATCCATGGGTGCTCGGGTCCAGTCCCTCGAGCGCGGCGATCGCTGCTAAACTCGGGCTCCCGTTCTGCTTCGCAGCGTTCATCCGACCACAGCTCGCCACTCAATCATTCGAGGCGTACCGCCAACAGTTCCAGCCGTCTGCACTGGCGGGTGGCGTCGACGAACCAGCGGGGATGATTGCGGTGAATGCGGTCTGTGCCGAGACTGACGACGAGGCAGCACGGCTCCGGGCCGTCGCCGAGGCGTCGTACAAGCGGATGCAACGCGGCGTCGTCGGAACGAGACCCTCCATCGATGAAGCCATCGACGAACTCGGTCGCGTTCCCGAACCGACCCCCGCAACACTCGATACTGGTGAATGGCCACGAGCGATTTCCGGCAGTCCGGAGACGCTCGCGTCGCTTCTCGAACAACTTGCAGACCGTGTCGGCGTCGATGAAATGATGATTCAGCACATCCATGCAACCCACGACGACGCACTCCGGTCGCACGAACTGATAGCCGAGGGCATCGGACTCACGTAGAACTGAGATATCTCTCAGGACAAAGGTAGAGGTATTATGATTTCCAGATCAATCCACCGTAAAGTTCACACCTTTACCGGACCATCCGAGAGCACGGAAATTTGGGGCGGGTATTCGACGCCGAGACGAAGCGGTCAGTCTTCTTTCTCAAAGTATTGATAAGCCGGTTCAAGGGAATCAGACCGCTGCTTGGTGCCACCGTGCCAACCGAACAACAGTTCGCGCATATTTAGTTCTCGGATGGTAGGGAAGCGGCGCTGCTCGGTCTGTGCGTAGTTCACTAAGGTAAATAGTAACACGCCGCCGATCGTGTTTCCGAGAAGAATCGGAAGCCAGAATTCGGACACGACAGTACCCGATGCTGATCCAGTGACGAACAGAAAGAAGAGCACTTCACACGCTGCAGTAATGACGTGATAGAGTTCGGCAGCAGCGATCAGATAGAAGATGAAATAGATAATAATGAAACGAGAGATCGTATCGCGCGCCGCATGGTTGAGCCAGACGACGCCAGCGACTAGCCACCCCGCGAAAATCGACCGATTAAAGACCGCCCACCAGTCCTTCTCAAGTCCTTCACTGGTAAATGCGAGACCAGCCTGAACTGCGTCAGGCGAGAGCACCTGTCCGTTTGCAAGGACGTATGCCCCGAGCGCGGCACCGACCACGTTGCCGAGTAGCACGATACTCCAGACGCGGAGCAACATCGGGAAACTGGCGATACGAGAAAGGACCAGCGCGACAGGCGGCAGCGTGTTCTCAGTGTACAGTTGATAGCCGCCTATAATTATGTAGATGAAGCCAACCGGGTACAGAATCGCACTCAGAAGGGAGTTCTCAGGGAATGCTGCCACACCGACTGCATGGCCGAGGAACGTCAGGACGATGGCAAATCCGGCCGTCAATCCGCTGAAAAATAGCTGTTGTTTGCGGGTGTCGATCTCTTCTTCAGCACTTGCGAGCACGCGAACGAAGATTTCCTCCGTTGAGAAGCGGTCGCCGATCGCCCACCCAACTGCAGGTGCTCCCGATGGGGCGTGATCCATTGATTCACGGAACTCGGACTCCGAATCTTCCTGTTCAGGGTCACTCACAATTACTCACTCTCGTTGGTTAGAAGGACTACTGAGAGCATAAAAGGGAGTCAAGGACGACGGTATCGAGACTGTTTTGTGGGAAACAGCACGGCACTCGGGCCGACAAGGCCATCACAAACAATGATGGCGTCCGTCACCGATGATTTAGTCTCGCTCGATGACTCCAAGAACCTTGCCGGCTGCAATTGTCTGGCCCATATCGCGGATAGCGAAGCTGCCTAGCTCGGAGATTTCGCTCGATGGTTCGATGCTGAGGGGCTTCTGTGGTCGGATCGTGACGACTGCAGCATCGCCGGATTTGATAAAGTCAGGTTCCTCTTCGGCAACTTCGCCGGAGGAGGGATCGATCTTCTGGTCGATGGATTCGATGGTGCCGGCGACCTGCGCCGTGTGTGCGTGGAGAACCGGCGTGTATCCGGCAGTAATCACGCTTGGGTGCTGCATAACGACGATCTGTGCCTGGAAGGTCTCGGCGACCGTTGGCGGGTCGTCAGCAGGACCGACGACGTCGCCTCGGCGGATGTCGTCCTTGCCGATACCGCGAACGTTGAACCCGACGTTGTCACCGGGATCGGCCTTCGGAACTTCTTCGTGGTGCATCTCGATGGTCTTCACTTCGCCACTGACATCCGATGGCTGGAACGAGACATTGTCGCCGATGTTGAGGACGCCCGTCTCGACGCGGCCGACCGGGACCGTACCGATGCCGTCGATTGTGTAGACATCCTGGATCGGCAGTCGAAAGGGCGCATCCGACGGCGGTTCCGGTTCAGGTAAGTCGTTCAGCGCCTCCAGCAGCGTCTCACCGCCGTACCAGTTCGTGTTTTCGGAGGTATCGGCAACGTTGTCACCCTCGAAGGCGGATACGGGGATGAACGAGGCATCGTCGGTGTCGAACTGAACTTGCTGTAGCAACTGGGTTACCTCCTCGACGACCTCCTTGTACTTCGCTTCCTCGTAGTCGACGAGGTCCATCTTGTTGACAGCGACAATAAGTTCGTCAATTCCCAGGGTACGGGCCAAGAAGACGTGTTCCTGGGTCTGGGGCGCGACGCCATCGTCAGCAGCGACGACGAGAACAGCGTGATCAGCCTGGGACGCGCCCGTGATCATATTCTTGACAAAGTCTCGGTGTCCCGGTGTATCGACGATAGTAAAGTCGTACGCCTCCGTCGAGAACTCCTGGTGGGCGATGTCTATCGTGACACCTCGCTCACGCTCCTCGGCAAGATTATCCATGACGTAGGCGAACTCGAAGCCGCCCTTGCCTTTTTCCTCAGCTTCCTCGCGGTGTTGTTCGATGACGTGCTCGGGAACGCTCCCCGTCTCATAGAGAAGTCTCCCCACGAGTGTGCTCTTGCCGTGGTCAACGTGGCCGATGATAGCCAGGTTCTGGTGGGGTATGTCAGTACTCACTGTACCGCTAACTACGCTTTTAGAAGTTAAAAGCTACCACGTTAGAAGTGAAGTAGTAACTACCGGGTGTGGAAGTGACTGCGAAGGTTTACCACTGGATGTATTTCGTATCATCGACTGTATTTCTCGGAGGAGAGAACCCGACTAGATAAGGAATAGTGTTGTCGGTGCGTGTTTTATACCGCAGTATATCCACCGTCCACAAGCAACGAATGGCCATTCACATAGCTCGCGTCCTCGGAGAGGAGGTATGTAACCGAGCTGGCAATTTCCTCCGGTTGTGCCTTACGACCTAAAGGAGTGCCTGATGCCGAACTCGATCCCCTTCCTGGTCTACCAGCTCGAAGCCCAGCGTGTCGAGAACACTTGCGGTGACGAAGGTGCTCACCGAACGGAGCGTCACACGTGAATTCCTCGAACCGCGTCCTGGGACGGAATCGGTCCGTCCTGCCACGGTTTGACGGGCGAATCGCCGGTGACGAGCTCGAGCTGCGTCCCGTCCGGGTCGGTGAATCGGAGGACGGTCTCGTCGAATCGCTCGAACGGGCCGACGAACTCAACGTCGTGAGCGGTGAGTCGGTCAGTCCAGTACTCGAGAGACCCGGGAGGAACGACGAGCGCAGCGGTAGTGATATGTGGTTGCCCGATGCGTCCGTCTTCTTCTGCGGGATACAGGAAGAACGTCAAACTCGTGCCAGGCGTGCCGGTTTCGTCGCCATAGAAGAGATGGCGCATAAATATCTCATTGAAGTTCACCGTCTGTTTCACGAGGCGTAGTCCGAGGACTCCCGTGTAGAAGTCGAGATTTCGCTGGGCATCCCGAACGATGCCCGTGATATGATGGATCCCGGGCGTGTCTGTTACCATTGATTGTTGTTTTGCGTTTGTGTTGCGTGGTGTCACCGATGGCAGCTATTTACCGGCCGATGGTCCCCTGGTACGTAAGCGGTGCGTCGGGGTTGATGAGGAAAGCAACGAGCAACGTTTCTTCTTGGGCGGTGACTGTCAGTTCCTCCGCGCCGACGAGTAACCCCTGTTCTGTCCGGCCGAAGGTCGTCTCGTTGGCCTCGACTGCGCCTTCGAACACGTAGAAGTACGTATCCCATCCCGTTATCGAGGGCAGTTCGACACTCGTTCCCTCGTCGAGGTGGACGTCGTAGAAGTTGACGTCGTTGCGCACGTAGAACGGTGCGTCGGACTCTTCCGGACCGAAGAGGTGTCGCCACTCATTGGTGACCGAATCCGGAACTGGTCCCTGCTGGATGTTCGGTTCGAGATCAGTCGTGTGCGGTCGGACAAATATCTGGAGAAGCCGCAGTTGCGGGTCATCCGCGAGCGTCTGCTCCTCGTGCCAGAACTCCCGCCCGGCGTTCATCACCATCAGGTGTTCAGAGTCCATGACTAACTCGTTGCCTGCCCGGTCTCGGTGACGCATCACGCCGGTCGGGACGTACGAGACAATTTCGTCGTTTTGGTGCGGGTGCATACCAACGAACGTGTCCGGATCCAAGATTGCCTCGTCAACGCGAGCGAGCGGTCCGTAGCCGTGGTCGTCGTGGTCCGGGAGGAGTCGACCAGGGTAGTTGGTATGCATTCTGAACATCCCCTGATTCTGCCCGAGATCTGTGCGAGGAGCCTTGTAGAGCGCGGTATCATTGCTTACTTGCATGTTTTCATCCTATAATACGGCTTTGGAAGTTGAAAGCTACCAAGTTAGAAGTACGGTAGAAACTACCAAATATGGAAGTATTGGAGCATACTCGCACTGTTTGGGTATGGGAATGTAGACTCGATTTCTCACAACATACATTACTACTGAAATCGTAGTAATGCTATGAGCAAATCTGACCGGGCGGAAACGCAACATAACCATAGGATGAGTACGGTTTTTTCCTTGCTTGGGAAGGCTCATACGCTGGCGATCCTCAAGGAATTCGTCTTGGACGACGATGAACCGATTCGGTTTGGCGAACTCGAAGATGAGCTCGATATCTCCCCGAATACGCTGTCTCGGCGGCTTGATGAACTTGTCGAGGCCGGATTCTTGGAACGCACACAATACGACGAGATCCCTCCCCGCGTGGAATACGAGATGACACAGATGTTAAACGACCTCGAACCGATGTTCCGAGAACTGGATGAGTGGATGGATCGCTACTGCTCAGACTAAAGTGAGTATCTTGAGTCCGAGGTTGTGTCGCTCGCTGAATCCGATTTAATTTCGTTCGGAAACGAGAACTGTATCTGGGGTCACGCTCACCTGGCAGCCGTTATAGTGAAATACAACTGTACTCTCGGGTAAGATGTTCTCATCGAACAGGCCATCAAGGTGTTCTGGATCAATGGCCTCGTATAGCAGTTCAAGGTTCGTTCCGGACGTGTTTGTAACGGAGGCGACAGCCCGGACGACAGCCTGGCTGTGTGATTCATCCGCCCGGATTTCGTAGACGTAAGCATCATTATGTGGCGGTCCGGAGATGTCGTTCCCGTTCTCGTCGGGGGGATGGTCAGTCATTGCGTATTGGAGGTGTTTGTTCTGTCTTTCACCGGGAATCCATTACTACGGGACAGAAAGTGAAAAGCTACCACGTTAGAAGTGCGGTAGGAACTACCAGATATGGAAGTGTTGAGGTGTACTCACACAGCTTGGGTAGTGGTGTGAGGGTTTCACCCTCGGAGTCGAACTTCGATCTCATCTGGCCCAGTAACAGCTATTCCTTCATCCCTCGCAGTGATCGTATACTGACTGTCGGAGATTCGCTCTCGGATCACGTTGAGTACCTCTGTTCCTGGAAGGACGACCTCGAACCAGGACAGTCCTCTGCCGCCGACTGGCTTTGATCGGTGATTCCACGTATTCGCTCCGATGTGGTGGTGATATCCACCCGCCGAGACGAAGGATGCGGCGGGCACGGTCGTCTGCACCTCGAATCCGAGCGTATCCACGTAGAAGTCCCTGAACGCGTCGAGCGAAGAGACCTCGAGGTGGACGTGCCCGACGTCCGTTCCCGACGGGGCCTGACTACCACCTGTGGCAGCAGCTTCGATACTGGCGAGGTCGAGCGGCTCGGTGCTGATCCGAACACGACCGTCGTCGGCGATTGGCCAGTCCTCACGGGGGTAGTCCCGGTAGATCTCAATACCGTTCCCTTCCGGGTCAGTGAGATACAGCGCCTCGCTGACCCAGTGATCGGAGGCACCACCGAGTTGCCACTGGTCCCGTATCCGAGCCAGTGCGTCACCGAGAGCCGCACGCGAAGGTACTCTGAACGCGTTGTGATACAGCCCGGCCGCTGATCGGTGACGCTGGAGGGTATCTTCAGTTCCCTCCAGAACGAGGAGTGGTGTGTCGTCAACCCCGAGAATCGAGGTCGTATCGGTTGTTTGGAGTACACTGAGGCCAACGACGTCCCGGTAGAACCCGGTCATCTCCTCGAGGTCACCGACGCGAAGCGCGGTCCGGCCGATACGTGTCCCCTGCGGAAGCGTGTCTGAATTTGTTGGCGTCGATTGCGTGGTCATTCTTCTGTGTCTAAAGGCCGATGTTGAGAGCGTACGGCCATGCGGTGCCACTGATTGCAGCGACGACGAGCGCAGCACCGAAGAGCGTCGCGTTCTTCAGGAAGTCCGTCATCTCTGACTGACGCTGTTCGGGATCGTCGACCGTCCAGAAGTCGTGCATCACCGGCGTCACCACGAGGAAGAACAGCGTAATCGCTATTGCGCCGAGGAGCGGGTAGACGCCGAGCGCGATGGCAAGTCCGCCCACGATGAGCATGAGGCCGGACACGATGACGGCCAGTCGTGGGGCGGGCACGCCCTTGGCGTGGGCGTAGCCACTCATCCCATCGAGCCCCGTGAAGTGACTCAGGCCCATGAACCCGAGCAGGATACCGAAGACGAGGCGGCCGACCAGAAAGGCGAGACCACCAGCTGCAGTTTCCAGCGCCATTAGTCTGCCATCTCCGGTTGGCCACCGGTCATCTGGACGATCTGCCCCCTCACACCCTGGTTCGAGAGCAGGTGGAGTACTTCGTCGACGATAGCTTCGGGGGCCGTCCACTCCGAGAAGTCGGCGTCGGGCATCGCCTCGCGGTTCCCCGGTACGTCGATGAGGAATGGAGCGACGGCGTTGACACGGGCATCGAGGTCAACATCGAGTGACTCGGTCAGCGTCCGGACCGCGCCCTTACCGACGTCGTACGCGAGCGTGCCACCAATGGGGTCGATTGCGCGGTCGGAGCTGAACAAGACGACACCGCTCTGCTCACTGAGGTAATCCGCGAAGGCCTTGACAGTCAGGAACGCGGTCGTTGCGTGGAGATTCAGTGCAGCCTGGAATGCTTCACCGTCGGTATCGCTGACGCTGCCCATCGAGAACCCGCCGGCGAGGCCGACGATATGATCGACCGACCCGTGTTCGTCGGCGACAGTCTCAGCGAAGGCTTCGGCTGCCGCCTGATCAGTCAGATCGACCTGGTGGTACGACACCGCGTCAGCGTACTCAGCGCTCTCCTCGACAGCTTCTTTCTCGGTTTCGGTGACGTAGGTGCCGACCACGTCGGCGCCGCTGTCAACGAGTGCATCCGTCACGTACGGTCCCATATTGCCGGTGGCTCCGGTCACGAGCACCGTCGAATTTTGTAGTTCCATTACAATACCTAGTTTGTTCTCAAACCTATTTATAGCTCAGGCAATAACTGTGTGACCAAGTAATGGCAACCCAACCACCATCGGCCGAAATTCACGAAGACACTGCGGTTGAACAGAAAAATACCGATGTATGTAACCCCGTGGGATCAGTCGAAGAGATCGGATCGAAGTGGAAGCTCATCGTCCTCAACGACCTGCGAGACGGCGAGAAGCGGTTCAACGAACTCAAGCGGTCGACGGGCGCGAGTTCCTAAGCGCTCTCACGGGTGCTCGACAACTTGGAAAATTCGGCGTTCATCGAGAACCGGAAGGAGTTCGAATCGCCGGTCGCGAGTTATTACACGCTGACTGAGAAGGGAGACGCCCTTTGTCCGGTGTTCGAGTCGCTCGATGTGTGGGGAGAGGACTGGCTCTGAACTGAGAGAATTGTCCTCCTAGGCCTGAAGCCGCAGGGATCCCGAGCGGTGGGAGTTTCAGGTTTGCAGTTTACTCATCGGACTTCCAGCACTTTCGGACACGGGCAGCCCCACAGCATCGATCAGGTGGACTGCTGGCCATGCCAAGTGGCGTTACCCCTATCTCGGCCGTGTCTGGAGTCCTGGGAACCCCCCACTCGGAGTTACTGGATCGAGTATCCACCGTCGACGGGGAGTGGCTGCCCGGTCACGTACGACGCGTCCTCGGAACAGAGCCAGACTACCGCGGAGGCGATCTCCTCTGGCTGACCGAGTCGGCTAGCGGGGATTCCGGCGATCGTTTGCTCCGTCGCTTCCGGGTCCTGTTCGCCCGAACGGGCGACCATGGGGGTCTCGATGACCCCTGGAAGCACCGCGTTCACCCGGAGGCCATCGCTACTGAATTCGACGGCCGCCGTCTTCGTCAACCCGACGACGCCGTGTTTGCTGGCGACGTACGGACTCAGGTTGGGGAATCCGAGAATACCGGCGATCGAGGACGTGTTCACGATGGCTCCACCGCCGCTTTCCAGCATGGCCGGAATTTCCTCGCGCATCGCGAAGAACACGCCGTTGAGGTTGATATCGAGGACCCGGTTCCAGTTCGCGTTGTCCTGGTCAGAAAAACTGACCTTGTCACCTTCGATGCCGGCGTTGTTGAACGCAAAATCGAGGCTGCCGTACGTATCGACGGCCGCTTCGACCCCTGCGGCGAGGTCGCTTTCATTGGTTACGTCTGTCTCGACAAACGTCGCCTCGCCGCCCTCGGACTCGATCTGAGAGACGGTTTCCTCGCCACCCTCCACGTCGATATCGGCGGCGACGACGCTCGCGCCCTCTTCCGCGAACCGCTGTGCAGTCGCGCGTCCAATGCCCGAGGCTGCGCCCGAAACCAACGCGACACCGCCATCTATACCGTTCATTCGGAATCAGCCGCGAGGCCGACGACATCAGCCTTCTGCTTAACGGGCAGGTCGGTCACGTACGGGCCAATGTTGGCGGTAGCTCCAGTTACGAGTACCGTCGGGTTTTGTAGTTCCATTACAATACCTAGTTTGACTCCAAACCTATTTATAGCTCAGGCAATAAATGTGTAACTAGGTAATGGCGACCCAACCCCAATCGGCCGACTCCGACCACGAATCCGACGTCGAACAGCGGAATGCAGATGTCTGCAACGTCGTCGGGGCTGTCGAGGAGATGGGGGCGAAGTGGAAGCTCATCGTCCTCAACGACCTGCGAGACGGTGAAAAGCGGTTCAACGAACTCAAGCGCTCAACCGGGGCCAGTTCGTACACACTCTCGCGTGTGCTCGACGACTTGGAAGCGGAGGGATTCGTCGACAATCACAAAGAGTTCGAATCCCCGGTCGCGAGTTATTACACGCTGACTGAGAAGGGTGATGCCCTCTGTCCAGTGTTCGACGCACTCGACGACTGGGGAGAGGACTGGCTGTAAATTCGGTGAGCCACTCGTGCCAGACGACGATCCGCTCGACGATCTCGATGTGCCCGAGGATCCGCTCGCTGACCTCGACCGTGCGACAGAACAGCTGACCGTCCGAAGTGAAGAGCGTCGGTATGGCAAGACAATGGTCATCATCGAAGGATTCGAAGGTGACACCGATCGCGAGTCGCTCGCTTCGGAGCTGAAATCTGCACTCGGAACTGGAGGCACCGTCAAAGAAGGACACATCGAACTCCAGGGCGACCACGAGGAGCGCGTCCGAGAACTCCTCGAAGAAAACGGGTACTCCATCAGGGGATGACTCGCGTGCTGAATACGGTAGATATCGAACACCTGCAAGGAGAGGAGACAACTGGATATTTTTCACTGTCGAACTGAAGAACCAGCGGACTCTCACGAAAACGCCAATCATGCCGGGAAAACATGAGGTCTATCCAGAATCGATCTCTTAGTTATCCTAAATTCTGTACCGTCGGGAGATGCCAGTCGTACGTAACCGCAGCTAACCGAGTCACAACGGTCACGATCGCACACACCGCAGCAGCCGTACCCCCAGCTGCCCCTAGAGCTCCCACTATCCAGTATGCACTCCCACCCAGGACTGCACAGCTAGCATAGAAGTCTTCGAAGAGAATGAACGGGGATCGGTCGAGAAGAATATCTGCGACCGCACCACCACCGACGGCGTTGATTGTCGCAACAGCAATAATACCGAATTCTGATACACCGGTCTCAGTTGCGACGATAGCACCAGTTGTCGCAAAGGCAGCGAGTCCGATCGCATCAGCGACAAGAGCGATTGGGTGCGTCTCTGGAGCTGTGAGGACGACACTCAGTACGATTGCTAACCCAACGCCAAGCAGTCCGAGACTGATTTCGATTGGGGACTGAAGTGCTAATGGAACCCGTGTCACGAGAAGATCGCGTGTCACTCCACCAGCAAATGCCATTGCCAACCCAACGATGGTAATCCCGAGCACGTCGAATTCTTCACGGATCGCCTTCGATGAACCGACGAACGCGAACGCGATCAAACCGATCGTGTTCATCACCGCAAATGGATCACCAAACAAGACTGCGAGAAGGTCCTGATCCATTTACTCGTCCTACGAGAACGAGTCTCTTGAGTGCTCCGAGACGATGTTCCCCAGATCCACAAGCCCCTCACATATAGTCACTACACGACCTGTATCGAGCAATTCGAAACTCGACGCGCTAACATATGTGGCGTGTTCTGTGACATCTCGATACTACCACTTGACCTCCTCCCCGCGAACGCGGGGGAATTCCCTCACGTTGCGATAAAAAGGTGCTAACTGGTTAATCAGTTATATCTGAATCCTAAGAGCAAAATATGGATTTCTGGCTCTGAAAACCAGTATTAGGGGCTAATCAATCAGTCAATTTTTGGTGTAGGGGCGCGTAGTATCGTGTATGACCAGATCAGTGAGTCGGACTCGGACAGACAGCTCGAACACTGAAATGAGTATGATTGGGTATCTAGTCGCTGCTCCGTTGGTTATCTTGCTCCTCCCTCTTCTCCCCTTCCTGGTACTCCTCTGGATCGGGGACAAAATTACGACGGGATGAGGGACGGCTCAGTCATCAGATCAGGAATCTTAGCAGCCTCGACAAACTATCGGTAGAGGACACATCTAGCTACGATCTCGGTTCTGGTGCGACCCATGCGACTGCAATCCCGAAGATAGCGAGGATTCCAGCGAGTAAGAAGGCAGTATCGAATCCGGCTTGGTCAACAACAATACCGCCTGCAATCGGGGCAAGGAACGCGCCTGCCAACCCAATACTCGTCTGGAACGCGACCGCTGTCGCGGCGACCCGCGAATCAACCACCTCGCGGATCATGGGTTCTAGTTTAAGTCTGTCAGGAGCGGAGACTGTTGCCCAACAGATAGAGACGAATCGTTCTGTTATCTATGATGGACTGTGGTCTAAGAAATTCTCACAAGAGCGCAGATCTCTCTAGTGATTATACTGCTCCGCCCACTCCGAGAGGTGCTGAAACATCGGTCGGAGGTCTGTGAGCTTTTCCGTCGCTCGATATTCGACTCGCGGCGGGATTTCGTCGTATGACTGACGTGTGAGCAGATTCGCTTCGAGAAGTTCACTCAGCCGTGCTGATAGCGTGTTCTGCGAAACGTCTAAGACTTCACGTAGTTCGTTGAACCGCCACGGACCGGGATCGTGGACGAACACATGGATGATCTCCATCGTGTGAGCCCTCCCGAGGAGATTGAACAACTCTCGCTTCTCCCCCACACCGAGGTACTTGTCTTCTGCTGAGTCGACGAGAGTGCTTGCTTCTGTTTTTTCAGCATTGTGGATACTGTCCGTCATACCCATTAGTGCGATTCTCGCACCTAAAAGCGTAGCGGTGGGAGGAGGAAGATTATGGCCTGTTGGGTTGTAGCCGGTTTTCGAGTACTGGCTGTGCTCAAGTGTGAATGAATGCGAACACCAGCACCCGGTGCGAGCGCTCGCACTCGGTACTATGTCACGAACTTGACTGCTTATACCCACGAGCATCGTAGCCGGATTTGCCGATGTCAGACTCCATCGAACCTCGACGCAAACGCATGGACAACCGACGCTGGCCGCTGATACGGCCAGTATTGAACGATTTCCTGAATCACCATCGGATGACGGGAGAACACCGATGAGCGTACGGAACCGACTCGGCGCGGCGGCGACGGTTGCGATTCTCGCTTTGACCGGACTCGTGGTGGTCTCGGAGCTGTACGTCTCGATTCCGCTGGTCCCTACGATGCAACGCCTCTTCGGCGTTTCACAGACTCAAGCATCGTGGCTCGGAACCGCCTTCGGTCTCGCCTACGCCGGTGGCTTCCTCGTCTTTGGACCGCTCTCCGACCGATATGGCCGGAAGACGATCATGGTACCCGGCCTGTTCGCGCTCGCGCTCTCGACGCTCGCGGTCGGATTCAGTCCCTCATATGAGGTTCTCGTTGGGCTTCGCATTGTACAGGGAATCGCCGCTGCGACCTTCGCCCCTGCTGCCCTCGCATATCTCGGCGAAGTTCTTCCGGCATCGAGTCGCGCCACCGGGATCGCCGTGGTGACGACGGGCTTTCTCGTCGCCGGGATCGTCGGACAGGTCTACGCCGACGCTGTGACGCTGGCAGTCGGATGGGAATGGGTATTCTGGGGACTCGCCGCGGTCTATGGAGCGTTCGTCGTGCTCCTCTACGTACTCCCGCAAAGCGCGGGCGCGGCTGGCGAGTCGGCCACCAGTCTCCGGACGGTGTATGCACGGATGGGCCGGTTGTTGCAGAATCGCGTCCTCCTCGCGGCCTACTTCGCCGCGTTCACCCTGCTATTCACATTCGTCGGGATGTACAGTGGCCTCGCACCCTACCTTCAGACGACCTTTGGCATCGGACCGGAGCAACTCCTGCTCGTGCGTGTGGCCGGTATTCCCGGAATGGTACTCTCACCACTCGCAGGGCGACTGGTCGCCCGTTATGGAAGCGCTCGCGTCGTCATCAGCGGACTCATTCTCGCCGCTGGTGGTCTCGGGCTTGAAGCCGTCGCGGGATCGCTGACAATGCTCGTCATCGGAAGCGTCGTCTTCGTCACGGGGATCGCAGCGGCGGTGCCTTCGCTCATCAGCTTCGTCGGTGAAACGGCAGCGTCGGCCCGTGGCGCAGCAGTTGCACTGTACATGTGCATTCTGTTCATCGGAGCGAGTCTCGGGCCGCTCGTCGCAACGTATCTGCAACCGATAGGGTTCGTTGGTCTCTGTGGCGTGCTTGCGGTCGTTCTGTTATTCGCCGCGGGCGTACTCGCGCTCGGTCGCAACGGAACCGCACCACAGCTGGCGGACGACCCCACACCACGGAACGCATAGTGGACACGAATACAGACACAGAACAATATCGAACATAATGACACAGCAACCATCGTACGATACCGAAGCACTCGAAGTAGCAACCACCTTCGTCTCGGTGCCGACGGACTACTCCCTCGTAGACGCCAGCCGGGTGACGCAGGATGAGCGTCCCGTCTGGGTCTTTCGACACGAGCGGGCAGACGGTCACAACATCGGTTTCGGTGGCGAACACGTCAGTTTCGTCGCCGATGCGGAGACATCGCGCCTCTTGGGCGTGACGCGAATGCAGGCGCGGCTTGCCGGCGGCGATCTTCCGGATAGAGGGACCGCACGAGATGTCGCCGATGAGTTCATCGCAGAGGCTGCGCCTGACCTCGACGGGACGCTCGATGTCCTATGGATCGAACCACACGACGAGACGATCACGACTGACGGCCACGAGGTAGTCATCAGTGGGATGAAGGTGAAATGCCGCGATCCCACGGGAACGTATGCGTGGGTGATCATCGGTCCAGAGAACGAAGTCATCACGTTCGAGCGCGACATCATATGGAATGACGATATGAGCAGACGGCAGACCGAGCAGTGGCTCCACGACGACTGGCGAGCGTAATTCTACTCAGCTACGGTCCGACGACAATGGTCTACCGTCCACCGGATTCGGTGATCGAACACCGGCTCACGAGAGCCTTTCCCGCCGAGCGGTTGCGCGCGCTGGCTCGTGCGACTGGCCTCGTCGAGCGACGGCGGAAGCTCGATGCAGCCGCGCTATTCTGGGCGCTCACGCTCGGCTTCGCCGTCGGCGGGGACCGCTCGATAGAGGCATTCCGTCAGAGCTACCTCCAGTGTGTGGGCGGTGAACTCAGCCTGACGTATGCCCCGTTTCACGGGTGGTTCGCGGAATCGCTCACTGCGTTTCTCCGTGAGGTCCTCGACCACGCTCTCGGAGATCTCTCGCAGTCCACTGACTGCCTCGACGGCCGGTTCGCCCGCTTCCGCGACGTTCTCATCCCGGATACGACCGTCGTTGCATTGTATCAGTCGCTAATCGAATCGTTTCCCGGTTACGGTGACGACCACGCAGGGGCGAAACTCCACGTCGTTGAGTCCGTCTCGACCGGGTTGCCGACGCAGTTCTCGATTACTGACGCGCGCACCCACGAGAGCACCCGGCTTTCGACCGGCCAGTGGCTCACCGGGTCGCTCCTGCTGTACGATCAGGGCTTTTTCGACTATCGGACGATGGACCTGATCGATGCCAACAAGGGCTGGTTCGTCACACGGCTCAAGCCGAACGCGAATCCGCGGATCGTTGAGGAACTCAGAGACTGGCGCGGGAACACGGTCTCCCTGACGGGCGAGAAGCTGCATGCAGTTCTCGATGATCTTCATCGAGACGTGATCGATGTCCGTGCTGAGGTGTCGTTCCGCCGTCGTTCGTACAACGGCTCACGTAGCGGCGCGATCCGTACCTTCCGCGTCGTCGGGGTCTGGAACGAGGAAGCCGAAAAGTACCACTTCTACGTGACAAACCTGCCGGTAGCGGACTACAGTGCGTCCGATATCGCCCAACTATATCGAGCGCGCTGGGAAGTCGAACTGCTGTTCAAGGAGCTGAAATCGACATACAACCTCGACCAGATTCCGACGAGCAATTCGATTGCGGTGGAAGCGCTGATCTTAGTGGCGCTGATTTCGCTGGTGGTGAGCCGCGTGCTGCTCGATCTCCTCCGAGAGATCGTCGACGGAGACGCAGCGGGTGACGACGGCGATGATCCGTCCCGTATCCCTCGGCTGCGGTGGTCTCGCGTGTTCAGTCGGTACGGCGGCTTGATTCTCCAGCGGGTCGCGCAGTACCATGGGTACGACCCGCCGGAGAAGAACTTACTGGAGCTGTTGCTTGCGGCGGCCATCGACCCGAACCCACACCGCCCCTCGCTGATCGAGGACGTACAACACGGCGCGTTCGTGCGCGAGCTCGCTTGATTCATCGACGGCGATGGTTGTCCACAGCAGCGAGCGATAGCTGAGTCGAAGATCGTTCGCTGAGGGGACAGCAGAGGAGTTTGTCGGAGAACCGTTCCGGAGGACAGCACGTTCTGCTGAGAAAGCTATATCTTACTCGTCACAGTAGCCCATCGAACGCAGATTGGGACTCTCTGAGTGGCCACCGTGTCGATCCGACCTCTTAAACTAGAACGTATGCCTCGCGGATGTATGTAAAGGACAGGCCGAACGTCAGCTGGACCGCAAATCCAGTGAGGAAGAGCGCGACGAGCAGTGGCAGCGACCAAAACCGAGTAAAGACGAGCACGAGCGGAGCCGCGACTGCGAAGGACCCGAGGACCAGTACCCGTGTCCGAAATGCCGACCCTCACCGTCACATCGACGTCGCCGTGCTCGACGGAATTACGGAACTCCGGGTTTTCGAACAGTTCTACACCCTCAACTGAAAGGCAGATATGCTCAGTCTGCAGCCTGAGCGATATCGGATGATGAGACTCCAGAGAGATCCGGAATCGAAAGGTCGACACGCCGAAGCAATTGTGCGTTGATCGCGACAATCACCGTACTCAGCGACATCAGGAGTGCACCAACGGCAGGCGACAAGAGGATCCCGACCGGCGCAAGGATACCCGCTGCAAGCGGGAGTGCGAAGACGTTGTATCCGGCGGCCCACACGATGTTCTCCTGCATCTTCCGGTAGCTCGCCTTACTGAGTTTCACGAGCCGGACCACGTCCATCGGGTTGTTCTGGACGAGGATGACGTCCGCCGACTGGACGGCAACGTCCGTGCCGCTACCAATAGCGATGCCGATATCGGCCCGCGTCAGCGCCGGTGCGTCGTTGACGCCGTCACCGACCATTCCCACGAGCTTCCCCTGGTCTTGGAGTTCCTGGACTTTCTTGTCTTTGTCTTCGGGGAGGACCTCCGCGAACACGGTATCGATGCCTAGTTCGTCAGCAACAGCTTCGGCGACGTCCTGGGAGTCACCGGTCAGCATCGCCACCTCGATGCCTAGATCTTTGAGGGCGTCGACGACGCGGAAACTCTCCTCGCGGATCACGTCGGCCATCGCGAACGCGGCGATCAACTCTCCGTCGCGAATGAGATACACCACGGTCTGGGCGTCCTCGCCGGCCTCGTCAGCGAATTGTTGAAAGTTGTCTGGAATCTCGCTATCGAGTTGGGTTAACAGGTTCGGCCCGCCGACGTACACCTCGTTTCCGCCGACGCTCGCGCGGACACCCTTGCCTTTAATCGCCTCGAAGTCACTCGCGTCAGATGCGCTAAGACCACGCTCGTCGGCTGCCTCGCGGATGGCTCGCGCGATCATATGCTCGGAGTCACTCTCGACGGCTGCCGCCAAGGCGAGTGCGTCGTCCTCGTCGACGCCATCGCCGGTCGCCATATCGACGACGCCGTGCTCGCCCTCGGTGAGCGTCCCGGTCTTGTCAAAGATGATGGCGTCCAGATTCCGAGCGTCCTCCATCGCGATCCGATCACGGACGAGCATCCCGTTGCGAGCCGCGAGTGACGTATTGATCGCGACGACCAACGGGATGGCGAGTCCGAGGGCGTGTGGGCAGGCGATGACGAGTACCGTGACGACACGTTCGATCACGGTCGCATCGAACGAGACTGCGACTGTCCACGCGAGTGCCGTCACGACAGCCGTCCCGAGCGCGACGTAAAACAGCCACCCCGCCGCTCTGTCAGCCAACACCTGAGTCTTGGATTTGCTCTGCTGGGCTTCCTCGACCAGTCGCATGATGCCCGCGAGCGTGGTCTCCTCGCCGGTCGCACCGACGCGCACGCGGAGACTGCCGTCGCCGTTGATGGTACCGCCGATGACCTCGTCGCCAGGTTCTTTCGAAACCGGTTTCGACTCACCCGTTATCATCGATTCCTCGACGTCCGAATCGCCCTTCTCGACGACGCCGTCGGCGGGGACGCTCGCGCCCGGCCGGACGAGCACCAGGTCGCCCTCGGAGAGTTCGTCCACGGGGACGTCTTCGGTATTACCGTCGTCGGTGATTCGTTCGGCGGTATCGGGCATTAGTCTCGCCAACT
>NZ_AOIP01000053.1 GCF_000337535.1 Natrialba aegyptia DSM 13077 | reverse complement strand
CCATCAGAGATGTGTATAAGAGACAGGCGCTCGGTCTTTCAGTTCCGGCACCGCCATCTGGAGGAACGGGATTCCACCGTACGCGAAGACGACGACGGAGAACACCGGGGCAATCCACTCGCTACCCGGAAACGTTGGGACGGAGAAGCCAAGCCACTCCTGCAGTGTTTCGCTATAGAGAAGAACGGGAATCGAGAGGATCGTCGAGACGAAGAAGCGTCGGCGGAACATCTGTTCGTGGCCCTCGTGCATCCCGCCATGGCCGTCATGACCACTCCCGTGATCGCCGTGTTCCTCCTCTTCGTGGTGGTGTTGCGGACCTGCCTCGTCTTCGAGTAGCGCTTGTTCTGACCCTGCCCCGATGTGAGAGCTATCGTGTTTGCCTTGGTCCTCTCGATGACGATGATGGTCCGAATCGCCGTCCGAATTTCTTGGCCGTTCGTCCATTATCGACAATTTACGTCTGTATACGCTTCAACAGGGTGGTCGATCTGTATCTCATTTCGAATTATTTCGCGTCTCGAGATGCTCCGAACCTACAGAAGGATAGTGCAAGCTCACAAACCATTGATTTATCTGTAGAGGACAGACACCCACCTCCGGCGTGTCCGGTGGATAGGTTTAACAGAATCCGGCATCGAAGTAAGCCTGCTCCGTTGGTGTAGCTCGGCCAATCATCTCGGCATCTCACGTCGAGGACCGAGGTTCAAATCCTCGACGGAGCATCAAACTCAGAGCAAGGAGGTTGAGGAAGTTCCATTCTGTGTGGACAGGCCGTCTGGGTTCAACCACGAACGCCTCCTGTGAACCTCGCTACTTGACTGCACAGAGTAATGTGCCTATAGCCAGAATCCTGTGTCAGGGAGACAGTCGATATGAGATGGCAAATCAAGGAGATTGAATGGGAAGCTGTCGCGGGCATCCTAGCGGCTGTTCTCGCGCTCGTACTCCATTTCTTGCACATCGTAGACGAATCCGTACTTCTTCAGATTACGCTCGTTCTCATGGCGTTCTTGTTCATCAGCCATCTTCGACGCGAATCAGAAACGGAGACCCTCTCCGAGTCCGTCGCTCACACCGAACGCACCGTCGAAGAAATCCGAGCTAGTATAGATACTCCCGACCTCGAACTCATCGGTCCAGCACAACTCAGACCGCGGAGTACCCAGTTTGGTCAAGGTGCCCGTGGTGAAATGATCTGGTTCAACGTCTGCCTGCTGATGTTCATCCCCCAGGATTTGTTCGACGCGTTGCTTCGTCCACCGATTGAAAATCCAGAGGTTTCCTCAATTCAGTTCGTCCTTGATGAGAGTGAACGAGAGCGCTGGAAGACACAGGTCAAACCGAAAGTACAGGAATGTACAGGCGCCGAGTCGGTACGGGAACCTGTCTGGCGCGACCTCGATGAAAACGTCTCGTTCATTCTTCGCGGGACTGAAAACGAGCAGACGGACGCGCTGTTGAGTTTCTGGGGCGAACCGTTTATGGCCCGGACGACACAGGACGTCCCCCGCTATATCATCCACGTCGCACGGGATTCTGAACTAATCCCCCAGCTGCAGGATATCGAGCGCGAACACCGCTTGGGAACGAATTGAGGAGCACACTTTTCCCGTGAGCGCCCGAAACACTCATTGAAGGAGTTTTGACCGACCCCATTCACCATTCGACCGGTGGACACCCCCCGACAACATATCAGCTACAATGAGACCCCCACGCTTACGCGGCTATCTGAACGAGGAATTCGAGTTTCCGGTTGATCGAGCGGGGGTCATCGAACGTGTCGGAGACGTAACGATTGATGCTCCCGACGACGATGACTCGGAGTCGATTAGTGCGATGCTGGAACGGGACAACGACAACCCGTACGAAACTCTTGAAGACCTCTTCGCGTCGATCTATGGTAGTCTCGACGATAGTTACATCGGACGAAAATACTACGACGATCGTGGCAGCAACGTCGAAGAGGTGACTGGGGACTACCCGCGCGACGAACGGAACGTCTCCTTCTGACGGCTACCAGAATTTCAGGTTCTGTTTGACGGATTCGCGTTTCATCTCCTGGATCTCCTCGGTGATTGGGATATCCTTCGGGCAGACGGTCGTACACGAGAACTGCGTATGACACTGCCAGACCCCATGTTCTTTGTCGAGTAGCTCCAGTCGACGTTCCTGTGCAGCCTCCCCTTCGCGTTCATCCATGTAGAACCGATATCCCTTGACGATGGCTGCAGGACCGATGTACTCGTCGTCGAACTGTGAGGGATTACACGACGACGTACAACAGCCACATTGGATGCAACGCGAGGCCATCTTGATCTTCTCACGATTCTGGGGAGATTGGCGCTGTTCTTCGAGTTCCCCATCAGGAAGCTCGTCGGGCTGGAAATATGGTTCGACGGATTCCATCCGCTCGAAGAAGTGATCCATATCCACTACAAGGTCCTTGATCACTGGTTCGTGAGGGAGCGGTTCGACACGGACTGGCTCGTTGAGATCAGAAATTTGCGTTTGGCAGCCGAGTCGCTGGCTGCCGTTGATGAATAGGCCGTCACTTCCACACACCGCCATTCGGCACGAATGACGGAATGTGAGACTCGAGTCGAAGTGGTCACGGGCGTAGATGAGTGCATCCAGGACTGTCATCCCCTTTTCGTAGGGAACGTGGAAGTCATCGAATCGGGGTTCTTGCTTGGCTTCGACGTCAGGATCGTACCGGAAGACCTTCAGGAGCGTTGTCTCTTCATCGGCGGAAGACTGTGTGTCAGCGGCCGCTTGTGCCTCCCGCTCGTTTGCTCGGTTCTGTTTCTTATCGAGACGCCGCTGCTGTGGTGAAGAGCCAGTGTCGGATTTCTCCTCTGTCTCTGAGGGTGTTTGTTGAGAGCTCATATTCGGGGGTGAACTGCTAAAATTCGCTCAGGAGGGTACCGGAGTTCCATGTGAAAAGATAACGGGGGGACATCCAAATAGCTGTCTCCAAGGAGTCACAGGAAAATGCCTCATTGACCAAGCATATGCTCTAAAAACCGGAACGTCGAATCTCTGCTGAGTCGCCGAGTTAATCAGAATTCGAAGGAACAACACGCCGGTACTTCGTATTTAATGGATTGGAGGGAGCAGCAACACATATACCCGCTCCAGACCTTTCACTAGACGTAGTGTCCACTTCCCCCGAAACCGACGAACGGCGCTGGCGGTAGTTAGGGTCCGGAAGTGGACAGTATCGCGGAGTACGGTCAGTCGGATTCACCCGACTGACTCAACCACGATGCTCACTCGCTTTCTCGGTTGTATCGCCGTCATCATGACCTCCAAACGCACACCCACAAATGACAGCAGAAAACGAGTTTACCGTCACGCCCTACAGCGTCGATGGAGAAATCGACTACGAGAAACTCCTCGAACAGTTCGGGGCTGACCAGCTCTCGGACGACCAGATCACAGCCTTCCCCGACCCAGCCCATCCGCTAGTTCATCGAAGGGTGTTCTACGCAGAACGTGACATAGACAGGTTCCTCTCCGCTGTTAACGCCGAGAAACCACACTCTATTGTTACGGGCCGTGGCCCATCAGGGCCGATGCATATCGGTCACGTCCTCCCGTTCTACTTTGCCAAGTACCTACAAGAACAGACAAATGCTCTCGTCTACATTCCAGTATCCGATGACGAGAAATACTTCCTCAAAGAGATGTCTCTCGAAGTAATCGGTGCCCACACTCGTGAGAACTTACTCGATCTGCTCGCAGTAGGATTTGATCCAGATCGGACGCGTATCATCGTGGATACAGCGGATGGAGACGTGGTGTATCCCCTCGCAACCGCATTTGCAAAGGCGGTGACCCAGTCGACCATCGAGGCAACGTACGGAGAACCTGCGAATATTGGTCTGTCATTCTATCCCGCAGTACAGGCGACACACCTCCTCCTGCCGCAACTCATCGAGGGCCGCCATCCGACGCTCGTTCCGATCGCGATCGATCAAGACCCCCATATCCGCATCTGTCGGGACATTGCGGACAAACAGCGATACGACGTCGATAAACCGAGCGCGTTGCTCTCGAAATTCCTTCCGAGCCTCGCAGGGCCAGGCAAGATGAGCTCTTCGGATGACGCGCCCAGTATTCTCCTCTCTGACGATAGAGAGACCGTGTTCGAGAAGATCCGGACCCACGCGTATTCCGGTGGTCAGTCTACCGTCGACGAACATCGAGAACAGGGCGGAGATCCCGAGAGAGACACGTCGTTCCAGTTTCTCTCGTATTTCTTCGAAACGGATGACGAGCGGCTGGAACGAATTTCCCAGGAATATCGTGATGGATCGTTATTGAGTGGTGAACTCAAGGATATCGCGGCAGAGAACATAGCTGATTTCCTCGAATGTCACCAGGAGCGACGAAGTCAGTTGGGGTCACTCGTGGATGAGTTACCAGCGTACAGATTGACCGATGCTGAGCGAAACCGGGCTCGCCATCGAGTCGGATTTCTTGATAATGGGGTATTTTAGAAATGGCTGTATCCGTCAATTCAAAGCGAATTGCGGGATTTACCTGGGATTGAACTCCCCCCGACCTAGTCGTATCATTGCCCGCATAGCGCACAATCTGAGGTTCGGAGATGGGTTCGGTCTGTGTTCTTGAAATCGTTCGGCCAAGGGTTTAGGGCGCTTCCGAGTTTAAATACATACGCTATGGTTTCAACAGGAGATACTGCGCCGAATTTCACAGCGACGTACCGAGGAAGCGACCATGAGACGTTCAAACTCGACGAGCATCTCGGGGACGGTCCCACCGTACTAGCGTTCTTCCCCGGTGCGTTTACACCTCCGTGTTCGAACGAGATGGTAGCCCTCCAAGAGCGTCTCGATGAACTTCAAGATGCGGGAGCGACACTCTTCGGCATCAGCGCCGATTCATCATTCTCCCTTGGAGCGTTCGCAGACGAGTACGATCTCGAGTTCGACCTCGTCAGTGATATGGGGGGCGAAGCGATTCCGGTATACGACCTTTCAATCGACATCCCGGACTTAGGCCTGTACGGTGTCGCCAACCGGGCTGTGATCGTCCTCGACGAAGATCGGACTGTGACCTACAGGTGGGTAGCTGAAGCTCCGACGAACGAACCAGACTACGATGAACTCATCGAGGCTGTCGAGGCAGTCTGACAAACGGCGGCTCCGTCAGTTTGAACGACACGCTTTGAGTTGAGTAATCTCTGGAAGTAGAATGCTTCTATGATATCCTCCCAAGACTCAAGAATTGAGTTTTCATCAAATTACATATAGAATTCGTTTATTCATCGACTTCCGTTTTCACGACGACTGTCGGTCGGGTGGTTAGCCGAAGCACGCGTTCGGTCACACTTCCGAGTAGCGCGCGGTATTCCGCTGGCCGGTGTTTCGTCCCGAGGACGACCATATCGATATCCTGTCGATCCCCATACTCGAGTATCGTTTCGACGGGATGTCCGTGTTTTACTGCGTCGATCATCTCGACCTCACTGTCTGCCGCACTCCTTCGGACCTCCTCGATTGCCTCCTGTCCGCGTTCTTCGAGTCCATGTTCGGGTCCCTCTGCCTCGTCGACGTACTCATCTCCACTGTATGCCGTGTAGATGCTCTCGTCGACAACGAAGAGCGCATGAAGGGTAGCATCGTGCATCTCGGCGAGTTCGATCGCATGGGATTCCGCGTTCTTCGATGCAATCGTGCCATCCGTGGCGAGTAGAATCTGGTCGTACATAGAGCATCGTTCGTCCAGCTAGCCGATAAGGATGGTCATCGCAACGAGTCGACGAATTGGACCGAAACGCTGTTAATCGCTCTTTTTGGCGAGAACGATCAATGCAGTACTATCGGTCTGTGCTGCTGGCGCTACTTCACGCGTTCCGTCGAACTGGACGACATCTCCCGATTGTACTATATGGGACTCCCCATCGAGTTGCAGATCGATCTCACCTGAGATCAAATAGAGAATGACCTGTCTTTCAGGGTGACTGTGTGCACCAACGCTTTCGCCTTCGTCCAGGGATAATCGGATTGTTTTCGGTTCTTCGGTCGGGAACACGGCAGCGTGCGGTACACCTTCACAGTCCTCAATTGATTTTACCGGTGCCATGAATCCATTATGGGACTGAACAGCCCTATGTGCATCGAACTCTGGCTCTATTACTTGCTGTGACAGTCACCGTCCAGCAGGAATATTGGCGTTTCTCGGGCTCAAAAGTGGGATTCGCCCCTATGCTTTTTCGCCTTCCACGAGTAGTTTCGAATACGCACCGGACAGCAATACTATGACAAACGACAAATCTAACATAGTTGTCACATTCAATCCGCAAGAATGGGTCGACGGACCGTACCATCTAGACGATGGGGCAGACAAACAACTGAATCCCGCCGAAAACCGAGATTCAGTAACGTTCGAAGTGCCGTGGGAAGACGGAACCGACGAAGAGGGAACGATATTCCCGGACGAGTCGTACGAAGCAAATCAGTTGCAATCTCACCCTGCGGCTCCAGAGTGGGTCCAAAACTGGGAGGGGCCATACTACGTCCGGACAGAATTAGCTGACGACGAGTAGTAGTTGGCTGACAGCTCAGTCCACGTGCTGTGCGTGTAATCGGTCGAGAAGAGCTTTTCCAATCCTGAGGGTAGTCTCTGATTCGCGCCGATCAGTTAACGTGAACGCGGACGACATGACCACCGCAGCCGCACTGCTCGATATATTCCCACTCGACGTCCTCATCTCCAAACCGATCATCAAGCGCATCGTAGAGGAACCCCTCGGGATGGCCGTGTGCCTTGTGCGTGACGAGATTCACGTGGTGACCGCTGGTCGTGTGCTCGACCGCCTCGATTCCGTGACGCTTGAGTAGCGAGAGGTCGTCTTCGTACTGTGGCTTCTCGAGGTTGGCGGACCAGGAATTATCGTGGTTTCGGTCGGTGACAGGTTCAGTCTCACCGTGTGCGTGGTCGTCGCCGTGATCGTGGGAGTGACTTGCCATCCTCTGATATTGGTCTGCTATTCGGATAAGGGGTTTGGTGGTGTCTCTCCCCTTTTGGGTGGAAAGTCGTCTGGGGTATTTCAGCACAGAGCACGCACTGAACGTATGGACGACCACAAACCCGGAGGGGATTGGGAGGACGCGATACACAGTGGCCTCCCCGACTTCTATAGAGATATCAAATCGGTACCGGTCACGGTCGAAGCGGTTTCGTTCGAGGAAAAGCGTATCGAGACGGAACACCGGATGTTCGAACGAACCATCATTCGTGTTCGCGGCGAAGGCGTAACTGGATTCGGAGAAGACGTCACTCGCTCCAGGGAGGCACACAATCGACTTCGCGAGGACGGACTAGCGCTTCCGACCGGTGACTGGACGGTCGGAACGTTTTCGGACGCTCTCGATGCCGATTCGAATATCTTGACACAGACTGCGTCCAGAGACGCTCCCGAGTATTTGCGTTGGGCGATCGAGAGTGCAGTTCTAGATCTGGCACTCAAACAGTCGGGGCGATCGCTGGCATCGGTACTGGACCGTACGTACGAGCCGATGGCATTCGTCGTCAGTCTACAGCTCGGGGATTCTCCACACATCCGTCCCGTGAACCGGTTCCTCGACGCGGATTCGGATATCGAATTCAAGATCGACGTCCCCGACACGCCGAGCGATGAGTTACTCTCGGCCCTCTCGGATACTGGTGCGGTTCGAATTCTGGATTTGAAAGCACAGTACGGTTCGGATGTCGGGGCTCCCACTGATCCGGACCTCTACCGGCAGTTGTTCGAGACGTTCCCGGATGCACTCATCGAAGATCCGGCCGTCACGGATACGACACGACCTGTGCTCGACGAATATGCTGACCGAGTCTCCTGGGACGCCCCGATAACGGGTGTCGAAAGCATCCAGGAACTACCTTGGGTACCAGCTGCTCTCAACATCAAGCCGTGTCGGTCTGGGACGCTCGAATCACTCTGTCGTATTCTCGAATATGGCTTGCAACACGATGTCGAACTCTATGGAGGTGGAATGTTCGAACTCGACGCTGGCCGAGCGCACTCACAGGCGCTCGCCTCGCTGTTCTATCCAAACGGTCCAAACGACCTTGCACCACCTGCGTATCACACCTACCGAGCCGACAAATCCTATCCCTCAAGTCCGCTGGAGCCACCGGCCAAACCGGCCGGAATCGGGTGGGATATCAGATAACCAAAATCACTCCGTTCTAAGGGAACTATATTGGAACAGAAGCATTCTTAGTCGCTACAGGCCGCACTCCGCGCTAATCGCGTTCGGACGCTGATTCCTCATCGTCTGTTCGATCACGACGATCACGCACACAACGTACGGTTGGACAGCGAGCTCTACGGGCTGCGCTGAATGGACGGAGTGCCTTCTCGACCATCAAACGCCGATACGGGTCCGCTGTCACGCTACGCGCTTGGTACCGCGAATATTCGTGAACTAGTGCTCACTGCCGCGGTCTACAACCTCGAACGATCCTTTAAACAGAGACTGCTATACCGGATTCAACAAGGCACAGGAGTCGAAATACTGCGGATTTGATTGTCTCATCAGGGTACTAGTTGGTTGCCCTCCTCATCATAGACGGTAATTGCATCAACGGGGCACACGCGACCAGCCATCTCGGCATCAAATTCTGCTCCGTCTGGAACATCTCGAATGTATAATCCTGGTTCCCTCTCGTCACTTCCAACAAGTGTGGCTTTGCCAGCATCACGATCTTCGATGAATTTCTCCCATTCATGGACGCAGTTGAATATCCCGGTGCACGTGTCTCGATCAAATTCAACATACATGATTATTCACGCCTCGTGTCAAATTGTAACCAGTGGATTTCATTAGTGAGTTCAAAGGGCGCTCCGTTGGGTGAATATCTCGTACACCGAGGGTCGTTATCTCGGGTATACATCTCGCGGGATCACCAAGCCGTGATAGAAGTGTCATTCACAACTCATCGCTCTTCACCTTTCAGTAACCGTCACTCGCCACTCGTCGTCTGTTGCTTGAGATGTTTCATAAGTGTATCCATGTTCTTCAAGGACGGGATAGAGTGGTTCCGGTTCGTGGTCGGCGATTAGTACAAGCATTTCATCATCGGGAAGAACGTTAAGCGCTGTCAGTATCTCATCGAAGGGATTTCCAGTAGTTTCACGGCAATCAAATTCGTGGATTCTGTCGTCATCGGTGTCGGCCCCCATATTCTCTGATTCGTGTTGTAGTGGGATAGTCATTCTGCCGATGATGCTCGCGTTGTCCGAATATCACCAATCAGAGATCCATACAAATGTGTTCGCGGGATTGCGTATATGAGAAGAGTGACAGCAGGGCACCTCCAATTCTGACGGCCGCTCCCATTCGAGTGGATAATCAGTCCTGATAATAGTATTCGCCGCTCGATTTTTGTTGTCGGTCGAGTTGACTGCCCGGCTTATTCACTCGAGGCCTGCCGGTTCGTCCGTCCCGGCGAAACGTGATTTCGAGGGCAGATAGAAACGCGTTCATGCCGTCCCGCATTGATTGCGAAGAATCTGCATAGCCACTCTGGCTCGGCTCACCCTCGAAAACGATCAACCGATCGGCAACTCGATCGATGACGAAGAGGTCGTGATCCACGACGAGCACGGGTCGATTCGTTCGTTTGCTGAATTGGTGAATCCGATCAGCGAGTACCACTCGACGGTCCACATCGAGGAACGCTGAGGGTTCGTCCAGGAGATAGAGATCTGCATCACGAGCGAGACATAGTGCAATCCCGACACGCTGTAACTCCCCGCCCGAAAGCGAGTCAAGTGAGCGAGTATACAACGATTCGAGGTCGAATGGATTCTGAATTCGTGTTTTGAATGATTGGGCGTGGATATCGGTGACTGATGCAAAGCGTTCACGGACTGCAACGTCGCTATCCGGCGTGATATACTGGGGTTTGTACGATACGAGGACATCTTCCGGAACCCGGCCACTATCGGGAGTTACACTCCCAGCAAGCATTTTCACGAACGTCGTTTTACCCAGCGCGTTCTCTCCGACGATACCCACCGATTCCCCGGCGTGAATCTGACCTGGTTCGACGATGAGCGAAAAGTCCGCGAACGATTTCTCAAGCTGCGGATATACAAGGGCCGGTTCGTTGTTTCCGCTGTCGCGAGAGCCAGCCGACGGGAAGTCGATTGAGTGACGCCGAATTTGGACGTTTTCTTCCGATAATTTTCCCTCCAAAAACTGGTTGATGCCCGTCCGTACTGCCGACCGCTGGGCAACGACGCCGAATCCCCCTGGTTCACCGTACAAGACGTGGATCGCATCAGAGAGTAGGTCGAGCGTCGCAAGGTCATGTTCTACGACAACAGCCGCGGAATCGGTTTCCTGTACGTGACTGCGGATCGTCCGTGCCACTGACAACCGCTGTTTGATGTCCAAAAACGACGAGGGTTCGTCGAACAGATAGAGATCCGCCGTCCTCGAGAGAGTAACCCCGATAGCAACCCGCTGTCGTTCACCCCCGGACAGATCAGACAGCGACCGATCGAGGATCGAGCGGAGACCAAGTGCATTGACGAATCGATCCGGATCGTCAGAACGGGAAACGAGCAGTTCGCGTACCGTATCAGCCTCGGTCTCGTGGAGGGAGTCGACCCGTTGGTCCTTGTAAGCGGTGACAACCGACTCGTCTCGGAGTTGTTCGAGATGAGTCTGCAGGGTCGTCCCCCGAAACGATTCAATCGCCCGGTTCCAGTCTGGTCCTTCACCGTCCCCGCCAAAATTTGGCACTTGGCTACCAGACAAAATGTCCAACGCAGTACTCTTCCCGATGCCATTGCGGCCGAGAAGGCCGATTACAGAACCATCGTCCGGGATGGGGAGATTGTACAACCGGAATCCGTTCTCACCATACTGGTGGACGAGTTGTCCGGTTTCCGCCGGAAGTGGAATAATTTGGATCGCGTCGTTGGGGATCTTCTTTTCGATGAGTTTGTGCTCGGCCAGGACGTTAGCGTCGTCGATGTGGAGTTCACCATGCTCAGTGACGTGGAACCCCTCGTGTCCGGACCGATTCAGCGGATCATATTTGACCGCGATATTTCGTACTTCGTCGGTGACCTCATCCTGATCGATGATTGCGACGTATTCTTGCTTCCGTCCGCTTTGAGGCACTGTCATGGATTACTTAAACCATCAGTCCGAGTATTCATAGGTGACTGTTGCGGGAGAATATCCCAGTAAATCGAGCCGTATGTGGTGAATTTGGGGTTGCTCGATCACCGATGCCGATCGAGCAGGTCAGACGACGGCTTCCACTCGGCGTCTTCGTCAAAGTACTGTTCGACAATCGGTTTGTCGGGCATCTGGCCTGTTTGGCGCTTCTCTTCGCTGTAGGACGGTCGCCCCTCTTCCACGAAGAACCGGCCAGTCAGAATTTCGCCCTCGTGGAGACGCGTATCGGTTTCCCGCATCATTTGCGCCGCTTCGTCACGGTCGTGGACGTCGAACTCGAAATCTTCGGAGTCCTGAACGTCGATGTAGGGCACGTATTGCTTGGCGTCCTTGTTCCATGTCGGACACTGAGTGAGAAAATCGACGTGGGCGAAGCCGTCGTGGTCCATCGCTTCGACGAGTATTTCCGTCGCCTGCCGGGGATTAACCGCTGCAGTCCGTGCAATATATGTTGCACCCGCATTAAGGCCCCACTCCAGTGGCCGGATCGGGTTCTTCGCCGAACCGGATGGTTGCGTCTTGGATTTGTGTCCCTTCGGACTCGTCGGCGACGTCTGTCCTTTGGTCAACCCGAAAATCTCGTTGTTGAACACGATATAGGTCATATCGTGGTTCTCGCGGGCTGTGTGAGTGAAGTGGTTGCCCCCAATGCCGTATCCGTCGCCATCGCCACCTGCGGCAACGACCTCCAGATCGGGATTCGCGAGCGTTGCCGCTCGCGCGACCGGGAGCGACCGACCGTGGATCGAGTGGAACCCGTAACTCTCGAAATACGACGAGAGTTTGCCCGAGCATCCGATTCCCGTGACGAGCAACACCTCGTCGGGGTTCTTGCCACGTTCCACCATCGCTTGCTTTAATGTCTTCAGGACGGCGAAGTCCCCACAGCCGGGACACCACGTCGCCCGTGGTTCGACACCGGGGGTGAACGCGTCTGTATCTACCTCTTGATCTGCACCAATTGCGTTGAATGCACTCATTGTGGTTACCTCGAGTTGGTTGCTTTCGTTGGTTCGAGACGCGTCGTCGGTGGCGTCACACCCGGATCGTCGGTAATGACGGCACGGACACCGTCGACCACCTCAGCAGGTTCGAAGGGATTACCGTCGTACTTGAGCAGACTAGACAGCCGATTGCCGTACGCCCCCAATTCACGCTGTACTAAGCCCCGGAATTGACCGTCGGAGTTCATTTCGACCACGACAGCTTCCTCGACGCTCTCGAGGAAGTCAGCGACCTCAGACTCCGGGAACGGCATCATTTCGCTTACGCCTAGTGCCGAAACGGAGTTATCAGTCTCGTTGAGTCGATCGACGGCTTCGAAGACAGTACTCTGTTGGCTTCCCCACACCAAGATTCCGTAGCGGGCATCTTCAGCCCCGTATCGGGTCTGGTGAGTTCCCGTCTCGTCAAGTACCTCGCGAATTGTTTCCTGTTTTGCTCTCCGTCGGTCTACCTGTTGACGACGATTTTCTGGATCTTCGCTGATGTGACCCGCGGGATTGTGTTCGTTTCCGGTCGTCAGGAATCGGCCACCTTTCTGGCCGGGAAGTGTTCGCGGTACGACGCCATCGTCAGTATCGTACTGAAAGCGGAGATACGAACCCGACGCGTGGTGTGCTGCGTCTTCGATTTCTTCCTCCGTAAGAACTGTACCTGGATCCGGGTCTGGGGCTGATTCCGTGAAGACGCTGTCCGGGACTGTTCGATACTCACCCGAGAGCTTCTGGTCGATGATGACGATCGCGGGGAGCTGGTACTCGTAGGCCAGTTCAAACGCTCGACGCGTCTGTTCGTAACACTCCTCGATCGTTCCCGGTGCGAAGACGATTCGGTTGGAATCGCCCTGGCTGGAGTACAGGACGTGGTCGAGGTCTCCCTGTTCTGGCTTGGTCGGCATCCCGGTCGATGGGCCGCCCCGCATGGCCTCGACAAAGACGACCGGTGTCTCGGTCATTTCGGCCGTTCCGAGTAACTCGGACATGAGTGCGAACCCACCCCCCGAGGAGCCAGACATTGCCTTCACACCTGCGTGGGACGCACCGATCGCCATCCCGGCAGCGGCAATCTCGTCTTCGACCTGTTCGGAAACACCACCGTACTCGGGGAGATGCTGGGATAGAATCGTGAACACTTCCGTCCACGGCGTCATGGGATAGCCAGAGATAAATCGGCAGCCGGCATCAAGCGCACCGTACGCGACGCCGTGCGATCCGGAGAGGAGGACCGGCGCTTCCTCGTGCGTTCCCTCCGGAAGGACGACGTCGTGGTCAATCTCGTGTTCGTCCCGCACTTGATCGTACGCTGCTTCGAGGATCGTCAGATTCGCCTCCAGGGCGTCGCCGCTCATCGAATCTGACATCAACGCTTCGATGGGATCGAGATCCAGCGATATGAGCGCCGCCGTTGCACCGACGCCCGCCGTGTTGCGCATCACCTCACGACCGTGGTCTGTCGCGATGTCCCGAAGGTCGAGCGGATAGACGTGCCAATCGTGTTCTGCAGCGAGGGCTTCGAGTGATGTCTCGAGCACGCTATCGACGTCGTCGATGTCGATCAGCCCTTCGTCGTAGACGATGATGCCCCCATCACGGAGGTCATCGAGGTTTTCTACGAGGGGCTTGACTTCCTCGTTTCCGTAGTAGGCCTCCTCGTCCGGGCTCCGTGCAAACGAATCGCCCAGTGCCAGAAGAAAGTTATACCCGTCCCCTCTGGATCGTACCGGCGTCGCTTTCGATCGAAGCTCAGCGTACGTGTGGCCACCACGTATCCGTGATGGATAGTGACGATGGGTGAATACGTGGAGCCCCGACCGCATCAGTACTTTCGCGAAGTTCTGACTCGTCGAGTCGATGCCGTCCCCGGACCCTCCTGCGAGTCGCCAAATGAGTTCGTTTTCTGTCATGGTGTCTGGTGTCTCATCGTATTCGGGATACGTGGCGGAGTTGTAAGTAGTATCACGGGAATATACTCGCCTCGCTTATACGAGACATCAGAACGAATAGGTCCGGTCTCGTTGGTCGAAATCCCAGACACCTCCCCGGTCATCGTAGAACTTGCGTCCGACGAACGACTCGTCTAGATTCCCGAGGATAGTCTGATACACGTCGTCGACGGACCCGTAGCTTCGTTCGTTGGTGGTCTCCAGCACAGTCCCTACCGTTGTGGGTTCTCCAGTGGGGGGCCTCAGTTCTGCCTCACCGAGTTCGTCGAGGAGGGCATCGTGTGTAATTGGAAAATCGACCTTTTGCTCACACAGCTGTTGGATTTCAATTGGTCCCATATTCAATTGTCGTCCGCCACTCCGATAAACATTGGCACATGTTGGCACCCCCCAACAATTATGATTGACGCTATCGACTATCTATCTGTAATGATCGGGATTCTCAAATCGATGGCGGTGACGATGAAACATGCCTTAGACGGGAAAACGTTCACCGTCGAGTATCCCGAGCAGGCACCTGAAGTCAGTCCTCGGTTCCGGGGAATTCACAAATTTAGTCAAGAACGATGTATCTGGTGTCGGCAATGTGAAAACGTCTGTCCAAACAATACGATTCAGATTGTGATGGACGAACAGCGCAACGGTGAACAATATAATCTGCATGTCGGGCAATGCATCTACTGTCGACTTTGCGAAGAGGTATGTCCAACTGATGCGATCATTCTCACTCAGCAATTTGAATTTACAGGTGATACAAAACACGATTTAGTCTATAACAAGGAGCAGCTGAAAAATGTCCCATGGTATAAAGATTTGCCAGACCCATTAGCATCGAGAGAACCCGACCGTGGGGCCTGGATTGGCGAAGGTGACGGAGAAATTGATTATCAGTAATGGCTTCAGTGAATTCATGGGGGCGATGAGTTTAACTCGTATGGAGTCAGGACACGATACAAAATCAGTAGTCGGACTCCTTCAACGTAGAGTCCTCGGCGGAAGCTCATCTCGTTGTAGCCATTGCCGGTAGCGAGGTTGGGCTAACTGTCCGTATGCCGCAGGCGATCTACGGACCGATCTTCGCACCCCCCAACGCAGGCTAATACCGCCTGCAACTCAGCCATCGGTGACGCCGTTCAGAATGGCGTTCCCTCTTCTGCGGGATCCGACGACGCCTCCTGATCTTTGGGTTCGACCTTGCCGACGAGTACCCGGAACTCCCCGGGTTCCTTCTGACGGTACTGCCAGTGGAATTCTGGTCCTTCCTCGGCGCTGAACTGGTGGTAGAGCGGCTTTGGATCGTGGTCGTTGACGAGGACGAACGCTTCGCCTCGTTCGAGGTCGTCGTACGCCTGGAAGATCAGCTCGTGGCGACGAGCGGGCGGATACTCCCTGACGTCGAGTTCCTGGCTGACTTCGACGTCGAGGTCCTCGTCGGTCCTGGACGCTGCTTCTCCGTCTCCATCGAGCTCTCCGCCGGCGTGATGAGTATGTCCATCGTGATGGGCATCCTCACCGGCACAGGAGTTCGCTTCGGCGTCTTCATCGTCGACGTCAGCACGCTTCGTGATCCGGACGGCGACGCGTCCCGGCTCCTGCTCGACAATCTGCCACTCGAAGGCGTCGCCATATCGCTGCTGGAACTCCTGTTTCAGCGGCCGGGGTTCGTGGGGAGCAACGATCTCCATCGCTTCGCCTTCGGGGATCATTCCGTATCGGTGGTGAATCGACGGGTGTCGCTCGGGTTTGGGAATCTGACGGACGTCGTACCGGGTGATGATGTCATCGTCCGGCGCAGTGGACTCTTCGGTCTTTTCGATAGCGACACGCCACTCACGTCCCCCTTCGTCGAGATACTCCCACTCGAAGGTCTCACCGCGCGTCGATCGGAGCTCGTGGTATAGCGGCTTCGGGTCGTGGTCGTTGACCAGTACGAACCCCTCCCCAGGGGCGAGTTCGTCGAATCCCTCGAGCAGCACCTCGTGGCGGCGCTGTGGCGGCATGACTCGGACGTCGAAGTCCGGGAGCGCGGCGGCAAGGTCGCCTTCCACTGCAATCGCCATCCGAACCTCGTCTGCATCCCTCGTTACGTCCCACGAGAACTGGACATTACGTTCGATTTGGTACCGTAGCAACGTGAAACCGGGCACTTGATCTGCAATCAGATGAAGGGTGTCTCCCGCTTCGACATCGTCGAACAGCTCGTAGAGGCGATCCCGAACGTCCTCACGAGACGCATCCGTCAGGTCAATCTCCGTACGCATACTGTCGACTTTAGTGCCGGGGTGGATAGGCACTGGGGCGAACACTTCCGCCGACACCCCAAAGTGGCCACCTCACAGTTCGTTCCCCGAGTCCAGATCAATAGTCTGACGACTCGCCACGGAGACTCTTTATTGGATGACCCGGCGCGTCCTCAACGGATACTCTCGCGAAATACATAGAGATCGAGTGGCGACCCTGCCCAATCGGAGGGACCGGACTGCGGAGACCTATTGCCCTCGCTTTCGATGTGAGATGGATCTAAATCCGCGGTCTTGATTCGTGGTGTGTCACCTGGCCAATCGTCCGGAACGACTCCCACGAGATCTATTCCATCCATCCCAACCACATGGCGAGCGGATTCAAGGTGGTCATTGGCGAGCACCCAACTGCCCGCTTGCAGGTTCCTCTCTACGATTGCCTCCTCGACGAGCCCCGCATTTCGAAGGATGATCACGTCGGCGCCGCCATCCACAGTATATGCCGTAGCATCGGCCAAGCGGGCCGCGTACCCCGCTGCCGCCAGGTCGTCCATCGCCGCCACGTCGACGTCGACATACGTAACCTCGGCTTCGGGAAACGCGACCGATGGGCTCACGTCGTGACCCGATCCAGGGTGGTACACGACATCGGCGTCGATACCGAACCGGTTGGCGACGGCTCCATACTGGGCAATCCTGTCTGCGAAGGTGACTGGCGACGACCCGGCGTTCATCGACAGCCGGCGGGCGAGACACAGCTCGGCTGGCAGTAGGTAGTCGCGTTCACCCGTCTCAGGGTGGGAGCCATACCCGGCTGTATGAACCGCCAGTGTCGCCTTCCGTACCGGTTCGGTTGCGGCGACGACTTCGGACCAGTCAGAATCTGTTTGATCTCGGGCTCGCTGAATGTACCTCGTCACCGCGTCGCTGGCTGCGTGATAGCGTTCAAGGACATCGTTTGTGATCGCGACGCCTGACTCCTGAGTTACTTCCTGCATCGTCACGTCCGGTTCTGCCGGTGTAGCGTGGTCGTCGTTCGCGAGTGGCTCGTTTGCGTCCTGCCAGCCACTGAGGAACGACTCATACTCTGCAAGTGCCTTCCGCAATCGCTCGGCAGCGAGCCGAAGGTCACTAACGGTAGTCGTCATCTTTCGAGCGTCAAGTCACGGTTGACCGTTCTTACACTCATACCTCGACACGGACGATATGACCACCACAATTGCATTGACAGACGTACTCCCAGTGGACCGCGTCACCGAACGTTTCCTCGAGTGATTCGTAGAGATACGCTGATGGATGCCCGTGTGCCTCGTGAGTGACGAGTTGGACGAGAGACCCCTCGACGGTATTCTCGACCGCTGTAATCGCCTCCTCGACCAGTAGCTCTCGGTTAGCCGCGTGTTCGGGTCGTTCGAGGTCTGCTGCCCACGCGCTCCCGTGGACCTGATCGGTGACCGGTTCGGTCCCGTGGTTCTCGTGATCGCTGACGGTGTCGGCCATTCTCGAAGCTACTACGGCTATGACCATAAACTCACGAACGAACGTACTCGGCACGAACATATCCGAGCGAGAATTTAGGAGACGGCGGCACTAACGGTCTCCCAGGAATGATCGTCGTTTCTAACCGGGTTACCATTCCGGATGAACGGGTAGAAACATTCGAAGAGCGACTCCAAACGAGTTACGGGATTGAGGACAGGCCAGGGTTCCGCGGGATGACAGTCCTCGCACCCGTCGACGCGGAGGGCCACATCACCATGACGTTCTGGGAGACGAGAGAAGACTACGAAGCGTGGCGAGAAAGTACCGCCTTCGAGTCAGCACACCAGGAAGCGTCCGCGGAACATGCCTTCAAGACCGGGAATACCGTCGAGGTTCACGAGGTCGCCGTCGATCGATCGACGACAGAATCACCAGTACACGTCAGTGAGGAGTGACAGTTCCGTGTTACCCATCGTGGAGCGCGTACCCAAACGGTCGTTAGTCGGCAGGGTTCGCCAGTGTGGATGCGTCCCCACCCAATGATCGCTACAAAACCGCGTCGGATCGATTCGACGACATCATCCGACCTATGGACGTGATGAGACGGGGGTGGACGTTCGGAGTCGGGTTCGCAATCCTCGGTGTACTCACCGTCGTCGCCGTCCAAGGAATCGATTCAGTACTACTCGGCGCCATCGTGGGATTTTTTGTCGGGAAGGCGATTCAAAGTCTCTTCCTGACGGTCAAGGGTCCCCGGACCCAATAACAGAGTTCGATCGGTCGGAGCTACGGGATAGACTCGTTATTGCCTCAGACAAGATCCAGAGCAGCAGTAATTTGGGGACGATTGACCATCGATAGCTTGAGTGAAATGGGAGATACAGAAGACGTGGAGCAGTATTCGTATCTGATTCGAACAAGACCGGGTCGGGACGAGTACGTCGTTGCCACAATTCGGAAGTACTACGAGGAGTTACTAATCGACGTCGAGAAAGGCTCACATAGAGGTAAGGACGGTCTCATCATCACGGCTGTTACTGAAATCCCAATCGAGGCGATCGAGCGCATTGGGGAGGTCGAGACAGTGGACCAGCTGCCTGCCGGAACCCAGTAACCCCCCGATCTATCTGACTGTGCGACAGGCCATAGACCCGCAGTGGGCGCTGAATGCTCTCCGATAAACTAAGTGGATCTCTACGACGGTCACTGCTACTCGGAACAAATTCGTGTGAATCGTTACCATCATTCGACGTCGTCTAGTAAAACGATATGGACTCAATTGCCACCGTATCGGTCACCGATACTGTCTTCGAGTGCGACAACTGTGAGAACACGATCATCACCGTCTTGGAAGGAACCCCTGGGGTCGATGGAGTGACCATTGAGACGGATAATCGGGCCTTGGCGATCGAGTACGATCCCGAGACTACTAACGACGAAGAGTTACACGAAATCGTCGAGACGTGGGGATACGCACCCGAGTAATTTCGCCCTTCCACTATTCGGATCCCGAAATCCGACGCATGACGGTAATGACGTAGCCGCCACAAGTACACCGGCGATGTCCGGTTACGGCGACGTCGGGAACTTTTGATCGCAAGGGATCGAGGAGGTAGTCCATGGGATCGCCGTGACACTCGTGGGTCACGAGGTCAACAGGGATGCCGGGGCGAGTCTCTTCGATAGCATCGATGGCCTCCGCGACGACAAGACGGCTATCATTCGCGTGTCGATCAGATTCGAGATCGGCAGCCCACGGTCGATCGTGTTCGCGGATGGTAACCGGTTCACGCCCGTCTTCTGGGTCTACCGACATCAGTATGACCTCACCCCTGGATGGGATGGAAGTGCGGTCAACTCGGCTGGAATCGCTCGAGACATCCACATAGTCGTCGATAGCACCGAAACCTCGTGATGGTTGGTTCGAACATATACGCTGGGCTCACGGTTTACATTGCTCAAGGTGTCTCAATCACTGTGTTCCGTACCTTAATGAACGGTGACATGCCCAATACAACAGCCTCGTTTCGCCGCGAGTCGGGAGGTTCGATGACCAGTACATCGATCGATACCCAGACCTTCGTCGCTCAAACGATGTGAAGCTCGTAGCCGTCGTCGACGAGTCCAGCAACGTCCGGGGCGTGTTCAGTCCCTTGGATCTCGAAACCCTCGGCCTCGACGGCGTCAGCGACCCCTTTGAACGTCGCACAGTGATCGCAGACGCCAGCAATCAGCCCCAGTTCTTTGGCGTCCTCGTATGCTCGAACCGCCGGTTCCGGATGATCCTCGATTCCGTCGAACCAATAGGTCGCCGCGCCGTCGAAGTACACGGCAACCTGGTGACCCGCCTCGTCGAGCTGACGTGCGTAGGTAAGTGGATTGGCGAATTTTCCCGGCGTCTCCGGTGAGGACAAGAGCAGGAAGGCGTGTTTTGCCATAGACGCATCAATGTTGGATGGCCAATTCCGTGGGTGTGGAGGCGAACATATCCAGTCGATCGCTACCTCCACGAGTCGCTGGTCGGAAACATTCGGACCAAAGCTCTTCCTCCGTACACGCCAACCACCAGTCGTATGCGCGATACAGCCTCATCTCGCTCGATTGGGAGACGAACAGAGAGGTCGCCGAGGTGGTCGCTGTGACCGCGACGAACTTCGACGCCGAACGGGCCTACGACGACCAGAAGTTCAACGCCGTGGAGGTCTTCAAAAGCGACCGAATGAAGGTTGTCTGTGGGTACTTCGAGCCCGGTCAATTCATCCCCGTTCACGCTCCATCGAGCGACGTCGCGATTCACGTTCACTCGGGGACTGGACGCGTCCGCAGCGGCGACGACGAACACGCCATCGAACCCGGCGATGTGGTCGTCGTCGAAGCCGACACCGACCGCGGGATCAAGGCTGACGAGGATGGTCGGCTCGAAGCATTCCTGGTTACTGCTCCGCCGCCGACGGACACCGAACACGACCCCGTTCGCGAGGGGATCAAACGAGGAGAATTCGACCCAAAGAGCGCGTGACAATGGTTGAGATCGAATCCATCGGGATCTGGACGGAGCGCCCCACGCGAACGTCTTTCCCGACGCCGAACCGAAGACGATCAGATTGACGCTGGATGCGGGCGAAGCGGTAGCGGCCCACGACCACCCGGAGCGCGAGATTGTCCTCTATCTGATCGAGGGAGCGATCGAACTCACCCTGGACGACGAGGAGTACGACCTGACTGCGGGCGACATCGTTCGTTTCGACGGGCGCCGGGAAGTCTCTCCACGGGCAATCGAACCGAGCGTCGCACTGATCCTCCTCGCTGAACGGTCGAGCGACTGATCGCGATCGTTGATTTCGACTGCATCGATGTGTGCGACCGGCCAGAAGGCCCGGTTATGTCTGGTGGATGCGAAGGTACGTGGTGTACTCGGTTCTGAGCAGTCCGGTTCGATCTTTCGTGATTGCAATCAATTCGTGGGGCGTCTGTTCAGCCAGCTGTGGATACTCCGTTTGAGCACGTTTGTCAGTACTCTTCACGACGAGGACCGATCCGTCGTCGAGGTCTTCGAGCGCTTTTTGAACGCGTACGATACCACTCGCGCAACCGCGACCGCGATTGTCTACGACCATGTCGGGAGCGATGTCCGGGTCCCTCGTCGCATCCGTGACTTCAGTCATCGGTAGACACCTCGCTGTCAGTCTCCACCCGCGACGCTCCGAGCTCCTCGAGGTCACACACACCCTCAATGGGTGAACAGGCCCGCCACATGGGGCACAGTTTGAAGATAACGACGAGTACGCCGATGAATCCGGCCTTCGCGAGAATCGCGAGGCCGATCGTCGACGTAACGTACACCGAGACGTTCAGGCCGATCGCGTCGACTGCTTGATACGCTCCGGTAAGGAAGATCGTCGGAATGACGAAGCGGACGGCCCACCGGAAGCGTTCCAGTTGCTCGGCGGCAGCGGCGACGACGTCGACACGCGGGCGCTCCTGTCCCGACGGGACCGCCACGAAAATGTTCCAGACGGCTCCGCCGATCCAGACGGCAAAGGCGAGCAGATGGAGCATCCGAACCACAGTACCAGCCGGTTCGAGACCACGCATCGCGACTTCGGCAATAGCCGTCGCGAGCAGTGTGAGCAGGCCGAACGTCAGCGCGAGCAGCCCCGCTCGACTTCTGAACTGGGATTCGACCGTCCGATCCGCGAGGATGGTCCAGGCGACGATTCCAACTGTCGTCAAGCCGAGCATGGCGAGGGAAGCAGCTTCGACGGTCGTTCCAAATCGCTCGACGTACCGCCAGAGTACGACGCTCCCCGCGAGAACTGTGACGATCACCGCGAGGCTAGCGATACGATCGAACCGCTCGTACATCGCTGCACAGTACTCGCGAGCGCCGGTCCCGAGGTCCGCCGGACGAACGAACAGATGCTTCCAGAGCAGTCCGCCGACGAGCGTCCCTAGTGCAACGAGAAACGCCCACGTCGCGACGGCAGAGACGATGCCACTGTCGCTGACCAACGTGGTAGAGACCCAACTGCCGAGCAACGATGCAGCTACGATGATCGTGAGTGCGACCTTCGGTAGGAGGTATCGGTCGAAGAGTGCCTCCGTGGTGGGACTGGGCGCGGACTGAGTAGGGTTTGACATCGTGGGGCCGCCTCGTGTGTGACATTAGGCCTACCGAAACTAAACCTGCGTCCGGATATATTCGACACAGATCCGGCACAACATCCCAAGACCGATTTCAAACGATTCGATCCGGAGACGCTTCGAGTTCCCACCAAGCGAATACGTCCGTGCCGAAGTTTTCCTGTACGGGGTGTGAAGACACATATATGGAGGGAGAAGCTGGAACGGCGACGACTTCAATCAGTTGGCGGCGTCATCCGGATGTCGACGATCGGAAACCGGTCGTTCGAACGGTGCCCTATGCCGAGTTCGTACTCGAACACCCTGACTTGGATCCGACGACACTTAACGCAGAATTCTTTCCCGACGCAGTTCCGTATACCGAAGGATCGAGAGATCGAGTCTTCTACTGGCGGCCTGCCCTCCGTGACTCGTCGCCGCCAGCGACCGACTGGTCGTTCGCGTATGCGACCACGCACGATCTCGTTGGTCGTTCCGAAACCACTGTCGGAATTCGCGGTCTTACGACGGAACTAGCCACTGGCGTCGCGATCGTGGTCGACGGGACAGCGGGTAGCGATGCGAGTATGGCACACGTTCGAGATTACGAAGCTCCCAATATCCGTATCGTCGATGTGACTCCCGACTCGATCCGTCTCGCGGTGGACGGTGACGACGTTGAGGTGGCAGCAAGTGGCCGACGGCGAATAGAACTGTCACCGCGCGCTGTAGAGCTGATCGGAGAAGACGAACCCGAGGAGATCACGCCCGAACTGGCGGTCCGCTATCCCGGCCGCCGCGAAATACACCATCCGGCGACGAACGCTTCTGATCGGTTGTTCCCCTCGTTCGACATCGATCTGACGTCGCTGTCGAACCCACTCGCTGTCCCCATCCGGAATGGAGAGCTCGATCACGCCGCTCTCGCTACCGATCTGGGCGTCAGTCTTGAAGAGCGTTCGTATCCCGAGCGGGTCCTCTGGCAGGCGTTTGCGTATACGGCCTTCGACCCACGTCGAGAGTCAGTCCCGGATATCGGTCGGACCGATGACGATCACCTCGTCGTCACCGCTCGTTGAGCGACGCGATAGAACCGAATTCTGCAAGAGTCTGGTCGTTCCCTCAGGCGTTTTCAATACGGACGTGCCACTTTCTCGGACCACGCTGCTCAGTTTCGTACTCGAATCCGCGCTCTGTCAGGACCTCATACAGCGGTTCGGGTTCGAAACTGTTGACGAGCAATAGCGTCTCTCCCTCCGAGAGTTCACCAAGTGCGGTCATAATCGGATCGAACGGCTGACCGTCTATCTCTCGGACATCGAGGACTTCGTCCGCGTCAGTGTGTATGTCGGCACTCATAGAACCATATTCACGACCTGTCGTCCAATACACATCCCCGACTATGTTCGGACGGACTCGCTACGCGATGCGACAGCCATCGTAGTCCTGTCTCGTCTGGGGGCAGCGATCGATGCAGGGATGGTCGACCAAGTCACGCAATCGCTTGATAGCCTCAGGAGGAAGCGTATAGCCGATCCCATAGGACTGGTCCTCGTTGAGGTCTGCGGAGAGTTCCTCTTCGAAAAAATTCTCGACGACGCAGAGTCGCCACGCGAGTTCTCGGGCGACCTCCCGACCCTTATCGGTCAGCTTCACGCCGGTGTATTTCTTCACGGTCACTAACCCTGCGTCTTCTAGCTTCGAACCCATCTCCGTGACGCTCGCTCCGCTAACGCCCAGACGTGCCGCAATCTCACCGGGCGCCACTTGGTCGGCGTCCTCGGACAGCCAATCGATTGCCAACAGATACTGGCCCGTACGCCGACCGACACTCGCCCCGACAGGGCCGGTGGCTGACGAGGTAATTTCGGTTGCCATACGTTTCCATCGGCCCTCCGACGATGAAGTCTCTCTCCCGAATTAGTTCACGCGAAGTCATACCGTCTCCCCGAAGACGTCCGAATAGACGTGACCATCAAGGCCCAGGCCGATGAGGAGCTTTGTATGGAGATCACGACGAAACGGATCTACGACGACCCTGACAACGATGGAGCGCGGGTGCTCGTCGACCGGCTTTGGCCTCGAGGCGTTTCGAAGGAGGAGGCGCAACTCGATGCGTGGATCAAGGAGGTTGCGCCATCCGACGAGCTCCGGACGTGGTACGATCACGACCCTGATCGATGGACGGAGTTTAAGGAGCGGTACGTCTCGGAGCTCAAGGAGAAGGACGACGCCGTCGGACGTGTTCTCGATGTCGCCAAGGACGACCAGCTGACGTTGCTGTACGCTGCTACTGACCGGGAACGGAACAATGCCGTCGTCCTGCGTGAGTACCTCGAATCACAGATAGATTGACCGAGGGGATGTTCACGTTTTCGAGGACCGATTGTTAGACCCTGTATTCATGGACATCTCACGACCGCTGGTGGCTCGTACTCCGGCAATGTTCGGCTTTCCCCTCAAGGACCTACGGATATGATCATCACGTAGATCTGAGATGTCCAACGCGACCATCGATCCCCAGCGACCGGTAGGAGAACTTGCCCGTGAGGTACCGGCCTATACCCGTGTTTTCGAGGCAGCGGATATCGATTACTGTTGTGGCGGGGACGCCTCCCTCGAGATAGCGTGTAAACAGGCTGGAGTCAATCTGGACGATGTGCGCGAAGAGCTCGCCGACATCCAGACGGACGACGCTCAGGCGGCTGACTGGGACAACCTCGCGGAACTGGTCGACGACGTCATCGAAACCCACCATCAGTACCTGCGCGAGGAACTACCGGCACTGGAGGGCCTCGTCAGAAAGATCGCTCGCGTTCACGGAGAGAACCATCCCGAACTGGAGGCACTCCAAACAGCGTATCTCGACCTCGCGCCAACGATGAAGGAACACATTCGGGAGGAAGAAGAGGAGGTCTTCCCGATCATCGAGAAGCTCGACCGTGGGGAGTCGCTCTCCGAAGGGGAACGCCGACGACTCCGGGAGGAAATCGAGGAGATGAAGGCGGACCACGAGGATACGGCGGAACTGCTAGAGCGCATCGCGGAACTGACGGACGGGTATACCATCCCAGCCGACGCATGTCCGAGCTACGAGAGTATGATCGAGCGTCTCGATGCTCTCGAGCGAGACACGCACGAACACGTCCACAAGGAGAACAACGTCCTCTTCGTCGAAGCGGAGACGAAACTATCGGACGGTGTAGAATCTCGAAATTCCTGATCGTCATCTCTCCTGGATGGATCTATTCGGATTCCGTACCGAGATGGATCGGACACGGGTTGCTATGGCTCCTGACTCTGCCGGAAGTGTCCCGTCTCGAACGAGGGCGACGCAGAGCAGTAGCACCGGCGGGCCGGCGCAATTAGCTTATTGTGATCGGCCTCGTCGGCAACGCTCGTGAACCGAGCTGGTGGCGTCAGTCGCTGGACGCATGCGTTTGCCGTCGCCAGCGCTCTCGGGATGGTCGGCCTCCAGACGACGTATCTGCTCGATTGGCCAATTCGATCGATCGGGTTGTTTGGGCTGCTGGGGGCCGTCCTGCCGATGACCTTCGGTATGGCGTACCTGTTGCTCCCGGCGTACGTCGGAACGACCCTCGCAACACCCCGGCTTCCCGGCGTCCACCTCGTCATCTCGTACGCCGGCGCTGCCGTACTCGTGGCCGGACAGCTGACGACCCTTCCCCGACCACTCGTCACAGCTGGTGCTAGCCTCTGGAGTCTCGGTGTCGCTTGTTTCCTGGCCGTACTGGGTGCGACAATCGTTCCTGTCCTTCGGGCGGATCCGAGCGTGGTGATCCGCAGCAGGGACCGCCCGCAACGTTCGACGCGTGCCGCCACCGCGACAGTCCCGTTCGCGATTCTATACCTAGCTATCGGTACCATCGCACTCCTCGCGAGGGCGTCAAGCATTCCGGTGATTCCCGCCACATCTATTCCCGGCGTCGTGCACTTCTACGCTGTTGGCTTCGCGGCACTGTTGATCATCAGCCTGGGCACGCGACTCCTCGTCGGTTTCTTCCACGTCGTCCCGCCACGGCCACTCACGTGGGGTGCCCTCGGTGGAGGTGTCGTCGCTCCCGCCCTCATCGCCGGTAGCTTCTGGAGGGGGCCACTGTTCCAGGTGGGTGCCGTCGTTCTATCGTTCAGCGTGATATGCTATCTCGGGATGGTGGCTATCGTCGCAGTTCGGACTGACCGCCGACGCGTTGGTCTCCTCGGCGTCCTGGCAGGCGCTTTCGCAGGGGCTGGGGGTGTATTCGTCGCCGCGACGGTTGCAATCAGTGGGGAGGACGCCTGGCTGCTCGAAGCACACGTCCCACTCGTACTCGACGGGTTTCTCCTGTTGACGATCATCGGCTATGCATACGAGTTCTTCCCGATCGGAACGGGCCAGTTCACTGGTGCGAGCGACCGTATCGGTCTCGCGACACTCGTCACACTCGGGTTCGGAGTCGTACTGCGAGCGGTAGAACCACTACTCGGCGCACCGGTGGTAGGAGACGTCGGTGCCACGCTCGGTATCGTGGGCACGAGTATCTACGCTTACGTACTGACGAGACGACTCGTTGGTATCCACGCCGGCTGAGCGGGAGTGACCGGTTTCCTCAACCGTCCATATAAGTCTGACAACTACTACTGTACAGGTTATTATAGCGTCCCAACTATCTCTGGAACCAGTGACGGTGAATCAGAATGCCTAACCCATCCGAGCATAAGCGTACTGTTCGTCGTGCGTTCACGAAACAGGCTGCTGCATACGCGGAGAACGCGTCGGTAACTGATCCAGAGTGGATTGCCCGATTAGTCGAAGCAACTGGAGTTGACTCGAGTGATCGCGTGCTCGAAGTTGCCACCGGTCCCGGCCACGTAGCATTCAGCTTCGGTGATCACTGTGCAGAGGTGGTTGGATTAGATCTAACAAAAGCCCCACTCGAGATCGCTCAAGAGAAGAAGCGAGATAGCGAAACAGAGAACGTCGCCTTCATCAGGGGTGATGCTGAGGCTATTCCGTGTCCTGCTAACTCGTTTGACGTTGTTGTTTGCCGTTTGGCGCTCCATCACGTCGAGCATCCCGACTATGTCGTTCAGGAGATGGCTCGTGTCTGTCGACCGAATGGAACTCTCGCCGTCGGAGATCTGGTTGTCAGCGAACATTCGGACCGGGCTGAATACCACAATACATTCGAGCGTCTCCGCGATCCCTCACACGTCCGGGCCCTTTCGATTAGTGAATTGATACACGTATTTACTGAACAGAGAATAGAAATAGATCATCTACGGACGGACTCAGTGGTACAAAACGTCGAGAGCTGGTTATCCAACGCACAGACGCCCGAACCGCGGGCTACGGAAGCCAGAGAAATGATTCGGAAGGATGCCGAGGAAGACCTAAGTGGGACTCAACCATTCTGGCACGACGACGAACTTTATTTCAGACAGCTAAACGGTATCGTCGCAGGCCACCTGTTGGAGTGAAGTCAATCACAAAAAAAGCCTCGTTGAGATTACTGGTAAGTGGTCCACATCCAAGATATTCAGTATAAGTGACGGACGAACTACATGAACCTTGCCTCTGAATGAAGCGGGATGTTAGCTCTGATGAGCGGTACAATTTGCTGTACACTTTCGAGTACTCCCGGGCAAGTACGAGTCTCGGTCGAGTGCATCGATGTAGTCCGAGGAATCTTCGTGCCACTCACCGTGGGTCCTCCGACGTGGTGTCGGTCGACGAGCCCCGTGACACGTCAGGAACGAGTACACCCACGAGCCCGTTCGGACTGTGGGTTCGAATCACGGAACCCATGTTCCAGCTGAACACAAGAATGCCAGCAACGATCAAGAGACCGCCAACCCCTGCGAGGAGTGACGAGAGAGTCGTCCAATCCGCGACAATGAGCGCGAGGCCGCCGATCGTGAACAGACCGAGGTCGAGGGCTGCCAGCCTGTCGTCGTAGAGGTCGTCGATCATCGGCACGGCCTCGTAGCCGAGGCGATCGCTGTAGTGGTGCACCCAGACGATGAAGGGAACGATATGGTAGATCGTTCCGAGGACGACGAAGCCGATTACGCCGAGTCCGAGCAGGTGTGTGGCTCCCGGGGCGCCGAATCGGGTTGTCGGCGCGACCGGATCGACGATCCATACCGGAACAGTCGCGAGGACCCACGCAGCCATCGCCGCTGCCGCGACAGTGTACCGTGAGAGCATCGGCGTCCACGGGACCTGGGTTTCGTAGAGACGACGGGCAAGGACGACGCTCATACACCCGATTCCACCGAGAATCAGGAGCGCCCCCACGCGGGCGAGCGCAACGTGACCGACCAGCCGACCGGTCGCCAGAGCGACCACGCCGATCGGGTAGAATACCTCCTCGAAGCCCTGGAGGTACGTGTCGATTCCGTGGAGGTCAGTCTGGGTGAACATCGTTCCCAACTGATAGAGCGCACCGAGGACCGTCGTCAGAACGGCGCCGTAAATAGCAAGCGTGGCGTGGGCCGAGACGACATCGACGCGTGAAAGTCCAACTGGGACGAACAGCGGTCGAACGAAATCGACCGCAAGTGCCACGCCGAGAAGCGTGAGCGCCACGAAGAACGCGAGTGCGAACGCAAAGTGTCGTTCGGTCACGTCGTACCGACCGTCGATGGTGACCAGCGTCCGGGCGATGTTGTAGACGAACACCCAGAAACCGATGGCCATCAAGGTACCGAAGACCGGCGTGAGCCGAAGCCAGCCGCCGGTCAGTGCGACCGCAAAACCAACCAGTCCGATACCGACAATCCACAGTTGGACGGTCGCGAGCCGGCGACTGTGGAGCGTGACGCCGGACCAAACGGGCACGAACTGGGTCATCGCACCCATAATCGTGATACAGACCCACCCCGCCAGCAGCAGGTGAATGTGAGCGAGCGGGAGGAGCCCCGATCCTATTCCGAAGGCGTTTGCTAGGCCGGCAACTCCCCCGAGAAACAAGAACCCGATAGCCACGACGAAGTGTCGTAACGGGACGGTCATCGGGGGCTGCTTCTCCGTCTCCAGGTTCCCAGGAACGACACTCATCGTCTACGCTTTCGTGATGGACCTGTGAGTCGATGCCTCCGAATATATTCAGTCACAGCTGCGTATCGGCGGTCGTACGGACCAACGCCATCCGTCGCTTCGCTAGCGGCGAGCATCCTACTGGTCGTCGCCTGCTATCGCTGTATACGTCGCCGTTGCGTTCGAGAGATGGTGTCGCATTCGATCACTCCCTCATATACTCGCGTGCGATCGTCTCGGCCTCCGAGAGATCCTCGGTAATACCGAGTTGCCGGTTGTCAGTACCCTGGACCCGAACCAGAAACCGCCAGCCTTCGAACGAATTGGGTTTTTGGATGTCGTTGATGTAGATGGTCCGATCGCCGTCCGAATACGCGATCCGAGTGTAGTCGCGCTCGATGAACGAATCACGATACTGCTGTTTGTGTCGAAGTTGCCATCCTTTGGGGAGCGTTTTCGTCACTGCCATGTTGAATCATTGGTTGGGTGGGGAGGTCAGTGTCGATGCGAAAATGTTCATGCTACTGCCCCCGATGTGGGTACCGTTACCCCCGCCTTCGTCTCAGAACGGTGCCTGAGGACCGCGGCTGGTCCCCTCCTCCTTCATCGCGCGCTCCATCGGGTTTGAGCCGACTTCACGGGCTTCGGTCGGTTCGGCTTCGGGGTCGCCCTCCTCAAGGAACGTCGTTTCGAGTTCTGCGAGTTGTTCGTTGATCGCTTCGCTCTGGTGGTGCATCGGCGCCGCCCGGACGCGAACGAGGTCGTACTCGTGACGATCAGACAGGCCGTTCCAGGCCCTGAACGATCCGATTGTCAGCGTGTGCGTCTGCGGACAAAATGGCGTCGTGGGGGTGAATTCAGCCCGCAAGACGCTATCGATGTCGTCGGCGTCGATGGCGTCGTCAACATCGGGTGATTCCACCGCATACCGATACCCTGCGCCGGGATGGCGCGTATCGAGGTTCAACCGTGCGAGGTTATAGTTGAACGTCATGTCGTATACCTTCCGCTCCTCAAAGAGTTCACGCGTCAATCTGTGGAAGATGACGTGGTCCAACCCAGCCAGGATATTGTGTTCGTCGAGAAACGGCCCTGGCATCGGGACGTTATCGGAGACGAACTCATCGTAGGGATCGAAGAGCTCGTCGTCCTCGCCGCCGAACGGAGATGGGAACCCAGGCATAGGTAATCGTACGGTCCCGGGGAGCGTGGTTGGTTCTCCGAATATATTCAAGCGAGTATGGATTCGGACAGGAAATGGGGAGTCACTTAGTCTTCGTTTCCAGAGAAATTGAGCCGGTCGAAAGATCCCTGCTGACGACCGCTACGAAACGTGAACTCTGACGACGTGTCCCCCGCAACCACACTGTTCTATGTATTCCCACTCCACGTCGTCACCACCTTCGCTCTCTAATACGTCGTAGAGGTAGCCCTCTGGATGACCGTGGTTGGCGTGTGTGACGAGGTTCACGTGGTTGCCGGGGGCGGTGTGTTCGATCGCCGAAAGGGCCTGGTCGACCACCAGTTGCCTATCGTCGGCGTGTTCCGGTTTCTCGAGGTTCGCTGACCACGAGTTGTCGTGAATTCGGTCAGTGACGGGCTGTGCGTCGTGGTCGTGGTCGTGGTCGTCGTGGGTACTAGACATAGTTTCCATTCCGATATACGGGGGCAAATGCGATAAATACCAGGCCGATTCCCACGTATCAATACCAGGACGTGATCTTCCCTCGTCCATCGGACCTCCTGAATAGATTCGGGTTAAGGTGTTTGCCTATCTCGCCCTGACGAGCAGTTATGCCAGAGATTGCTTCGTACGTGGAGGAAGTCGGAGCACCAACTGACCGACCGACTGAAACCATCGATGCCAGAGAGCTACCGCCGCCACAACCACTGAAGAACACGCTCGAACGGCTTGCTGACCTCGACGACGAGGTGGTACTCGTCCAGCGGAACGACCGCGCACCCCAGCACCTCTATCCGCAACTGGACGACCGGGGCTACACGTACGAGACGATCGAAGGCGACGAGCAGGTCGTCACCGTTATCTGGCGATAGTAGCGTTTGTTCAGAGGAATCTCCTCGGGATCGATTTTGGTCGCACAGTCACTCGCACATGTTCGGAGATGCTTTTAATAGCTAACCGATTTTAGGTTTACCTAAAATGGTGTGTGCTTCACTGACCCTGACGATCCCGAAGCGAACTTGGATTGGTACCGTCTCACGAAACCATCCTTCAGCAGAATTTCGTGTTCGATCTGCTCAGTCTGCCGACGCCGTCGGCGTTGGATTCGTCGAGCTACTGGCAGAGAAGCCAACGGAGATTATCGAATCGATCCGGTCGTTCGACCCTGTACACACTGTGGAGGTGTTCCACCAAGAGCCGAATCGAGCTCTCCTCCAGATCGAGGCGGACAAACCGATTCTCTTGGACGTTCTCGACAAAGCGGGCGTCCCAGTGGAGATGCCCTTCGAAATCCAGAACGGCCAGGTCGAATGGAAACTGACCACGACGCGAAACAGGTTATCGACGCTTGGGTCGGCGCTGGATGAGTCGGAGGTCGGATACGTCGTCGAGCACATCCACGCCAAGCCTGAGTTCGATCGAATCCTGACCAACAAGCAGCAACGACTGATCGAAGCTGCCTTGAGACGGGGATACTACGACTCCCCACGACAGTGTACGCAGGAGGACCTCGCAGCGTCACTGGACATGGCGAAGTCGACGTGTTCAGAGATTCTGCACCGCGCCGAGGAACGAATTGTCAAGTCGTTCGAGCGCGGAACCGAATCAGACCGTACTGCGCCCCGACAGACCGCCTAACGGCCACCTCACAGACATCTGCTTTTCTGACCCGTGCTGGCAGCAGATGTACTCCTCGTGAGGAACTCACACAGAGTATGTTCGGGCCGGCATTTTTCACCCGACGGCTCGAAGTGAATCTCGATGGTTTCCCAAGGAGACACTGCACCGACGTTCACTGCAACGCTCGGCACGAGCGACCACGAACCGTTCAACTTCGAAGATCACATCGGTACTGATCCAGTCGTTCTCGCCTTCTTCCCTGGGGCGTTCACACCTCCGTGTACGAACGAGATGGTCGCGCTCCAGGAGCGAATCGATGAGTTCGGGGAGGGTGGCGCAACTGTCTTCGGCGTGAGCGCCGACTCCCCGTTCTCTCAGGGTGCGTTCCGCGAGGAACACGGGATCGAATTCGACCTCGTCAGCGACATGGCCGGCGACGCCATCCGGGCATACGATCTCGAAATCAACATCGAGCCGCTCGGGCTCTACGACGTCGCAAATCGGGCGGTGTTCGTCGTCGACGAGGACAGGACGATTACCTACGATTGGGTTGCCGACGATCCGACGAACGAACCCGACTACGACGAACTGACCGAGGCTGTAAGAGCCGCGTAGTGTTCGGATGAATCTGGACAAATTCTGATTTCCACTCACGGTTACAGTCCTCAGAAATGGACTCACAAATTCTCGAGTACCTATGTCTGATCAAGGTCACCGAGTAGGTCGTTCATATGCTAGACGCCGACTGCAATCCGGACGGGCGAATTCGAAAATCGATGGTTTCCTATTCGGCAAATAAGGTATCCCAGCAGATATGAGTGAACGCGTAGACCATCGATAAAAAGCGGTGAAATCGATATACAGGCCACTTTTCTCTCCAAATCGAGAAACGAGTTCATAGACAAATGGGACCGATAACAGTCACCGCAGTCATCGATTTTGTGACAGTCGTCTTCGTGCTCGCGACGATGCTTTCGATGGGGCTTGCGTTGACGACCGACGAGATCCTCATATCACTCGGACAACGGTGGCTGCTGGCGAAATCACTGCTCGTGAATCTCGTCCTCGTTCCGCTGCTGGCGTTCGCATTCGTCCTTGCTGTTCCGATGGAGACCGGTCACGTCGTCGGACTCCTGTTGATCGCCATGGCCCCGGGAGCACCCTTTGGTCCGAAACTAGCCGAGATCTCGAACAGCGACGTCGCGTTCGCGAGCGGGCTGATGGCTGCTCTGGGTGTCGTCTCCGTCGCGACGATACCGATTACGGTGGCACTCCTCATGCCCGGCGATGTCTCAGCTGACCCGCTCGGAATCGCCCGAATCGTTGTCGTGACGCAGCTGATCCCTCTGATCGGTGGCCTCGGCGTCAAGGCGCGCTTTCAGTCAATTGCAACGCGATTGCATCCACCGATCCAGGGACTCTCAACCGTCTTGCTCGTTCTCCTGATTATCCTCTTGACGCTCGTCTATGCCGGCGAAATGCGCCAACTCGTCGGTACCGGGACACTGTTCATCTCGGTCGCTGTCGTCGGCGCTGCGTTACTCCTCGGATACGCCCTCGGTGGACCAGGTAAAGGCACGCGGGAAGTCCTCGCCACGACGACTGCCGCGCGAAACGTTGCCATCGCGTTGCTCATCGCCACGACGAGTTTCCGCGACCCAGGCGTGCTCACCATCATCGTTGCGTTCGGACTCCTCAGTCTCGTCATCTCGGGCCCAGTTGCGAGTTTCTGGGGCCGACCCGGCGAAGCGTGACCCACTACAGCAGTGGTACCTATCCGTCGAAGGAACCCTGTGATCCAAGCGACGGTGCGAACGTACAAACGGCTTTGTCCCGTAGAAAAACTATGGAAATCACCCTCGTCGGTACGGGAAGTCCCATCCCAATTCCCGAGCGTGGTGGCACGAGCATCGTCGTTGACATCGCAGACGAACGCGTTCTGATTGACTGTGGGCCAAACACCGTCTACGGCCTCATGGATGCGCGAATTCCATTTGGAGAGATCGAGACGATGTTCTTCACCCACCATCACCTGGACCACAACGCGTCGTTCTTCCACTTCGCGTTCACGAGTTGGACCGAGGGTGGCCGCGAATCGCTCACCGTGTACGGACCCGACGGCACCGACCGGCTCGTCGACGCGCTGTACGACGTCTACGCGGAAGACATCGAGTACCGCAAGGACATCTATCCGACTGACGGCATCTCGAACATCGAAACCGAACTTGTGACAGAGGAGTTCAGTCAAGAAATGAACGGCTGGAAGGTCGACGCACTCCCGGTCGAACATTCCATCGAGACGTACGCATTCCGCTTCGAGGAACACGAAACCGGTTCGTCGTTCGTCTTCTCCGGCGACACGCGGAAGATCCCGTCGCTCGCAGAGTTCGCTTCTGATGCAGACGTCCTCGTGCAGGACTGTAACACTGCCCCGGTCGACAAGGACCGTGTGCCGGACGAGGACGACCAGTTCGTCTGGCAACGGTATGCCGAGGGAGAACGAGACCTGGACCAGTCGACACTGACGGCCAATCACTGTGATGCCACAGACGCGGGAGAACTCGCCCAGGACGCTGGCGTCCAGACGCTCGTTCTCACGCACATCATGCCGTACCGTGATCTCGAATCGATGCGGCGAGATGCCGAGGCAGTATTCGACGGCGACGTGATCGTGGCTGAGGATGGGTTTACCCTCTCTCCATAGCGATCGATTCTTTGGATCAAACACGTATCGGGTAGCACGGTCCTCAGAAAACAGCAGAATGTTGATTTTCCAGTGCTACGGCCGTATAGTGGAATACGGTGAAGGTCTGTCTTCCTATACCATGGTGAGATACCCGGTTCCGACGTTCGGAGGGATGGCTTTTTCGAGATGCCATTGCGTGTGTCCCTCACGAGTTGGATCGAATCATCTAACGGTTAACTCAGTATAGAAACGCATACACCTGCTTCACACGGATATCGTATATGGTGAGTTCAAGCCCGTCCACGTTCGTGCTCGGAATCGCGCTCGGAGTCGTACTCGTCATCGTAGGGATCGGCGCATACGTGCTCTCGGACTTCGCGAGTATCACAGCGCTCATTCCAACCTTCTTCGGAGTTCTTGTCGCTATCCTGGGGGTGGTGGGACACCAGAACCCGGAACGGCAACGGCTTGCTGCCTATGGAATCGGCCTCCTGGCAGTGGTCGGGGCTCTCGGATCGACGCGCGGCATCCCCGATGTGATTTCGTTGCTAACGGGTGAACCGGTCGAATCGACTATCGCCACGGTCTCGCAGGGTTTGATGATCGGTATCTGTCTCGTCCTGTTCGTGGCAATGGTACAGTTCGTCCGCGAAACACGCACGGCGAACTCATGAACGATCTGTAGCAGCAGCCACGGTTTTAGGTGGACTCGTCTTCGGGTTCAGAACGACTAGTCCCGTTCACAGGCCGAATACAGGTACGACTTCCAGAAATCGTATTCTCTCGCTGGCCCGTATGCTCTATACACGTAGTATCCGGCACGATTCGACAGATATCGACCCATTCAGACGAATACTCCCACCAGGGGCCGGACATTCGCCGAATCATCTGCCACTTTCCCGTCGAGCCTGTCAGAGGTTTCTACTCTAAATATTCGTCATCGAGCGGGTCTTCCAACTGTCCCATTACGGCTTCGAGCGTGTCCGTGGCAGTGAGTAATCCGACCACCTCACCATCGCTGACAACGAGTGCCAACTCCTGTCCCTGTGCCTGGAACTGATCGAAGGCGTCGCTCACAGTCGTATCCGCTGACAGCGTCATTGGCGGGGCTGCAACCTCCTCGAACGTCACTGCGCCCTCCTGGAGGTCGTCGAAGTTGTTGATGATCGACGGGGCGTAGACGATACCGTGGAAGTCAGTCAACTCCTCGCCCACGAGCGGGAATCGAGTATGTGGTGTGTGTTGGATGCGATCGAAGTTTTCCTCGATGGATACTGTCGTAGAGAGTGCGACGATGTCCTCGGTCGAGACCATAATTTCCTCGACTGAGATCTCGTCGATGTCGAGCGCATTGAGAACCTCGTCACGGCGTTCTTCCGGAACCTCGATTTCTTCGAGCATATCACCGAGTCGGCTTCGGAGTTGTGCCCTGGTCTCCAGGACTTCTTCCTCGGTTTCGAGCCACGCACCGGTCATTTCGACACCGAACAGCCGGAGCGTGCCTTTCGCAACCCAGTCACCGAACTTGATGAGGGGTGAAATCAGCCACGCGAACCAGTACAGCGGTCGAGCCCCGTACCGAGCGACCTGCTTCGACCGCTCGACGCCGAGGTAGGTCGGCGTCTGCTCGCCGTGAGTCAGGTGGACCATGTTGATGAGGAAAAAGCCCAGCAGCGAACCAGCACCGACGGATGCCAGGAACGTGTCCTGAAAGAGTGGCTCGAAGAGCGCAGCTAAGCCGGGTTCAGCGACGATCCCCAGCGCGATACTAGTTCCGGAAATCCAGATCTGGCAGGTGGTGAGGTACAATTCGAGGTCGTTGGTCATCTCCCACGCGCGTCGCAGACCAGGTGTATCGAACTCCGATTTGGGGTACTGCCTGACTCGTGTCAACGCGAATTCGATGGCGACGAAATACGCGTTGATCAGGATCAAGAACAGTCCCGCACCGATGCGGAGGCTGATCTCAAGAGGGGTCATCGAGCGTTGGTACCGACTCTCATTGCAAATAGGTGGTGGAAACAAAGGAATCCCAGGAGCCGACCGAACTCCGCCTGACGTCTGTGACGTCCCCGTGTAAATGGAATTAGGTGATTGACCGATTCCGACCACATTGTGGTAGGGAACTGCATGTGGTTAGGGGACCGGAGGTCGATACCTCCCTTCGCCAGCGTATTCGTCGACTCTGAGAATGCAGGAGATGATCCTATCGGGGACTGGCCACGTCAGGAAATAAAATTTATTTTTGAAATGGGGATTTTTATTTCATATATTGTAAGGTATCTCTTTTGTAGAAGGGGCTCAGTTACGAGATGAGAGGGAATAAATAGGGCCTAGACGGCCGATTTCGACCTTTGACAGCGCTGCAAAGACCGACGAGGGTAGTCGTTACCACTTCAGTCCTGTTTGTATTCGCGTCTGAAGCCGCGGAACTCCGTACGGTGGGCCTCTTCGTCGCTCAGAATTGTGACTGCGAGATCTTCGGTGACTGGGTCATCGGCATCAGTCGCGGCTGTAATGAGGTCGCGATACATCTGGATGGCGTCTTCTTCGGCGTCTAAGACTCCGTCGATGACCGACACGACGTCGGTACTGTCCTCCGGCGGCTGAAGACTCTCCTGACGAGCTTCGAAATCAGCTGACGCGGGCGGGCGCTCGTCGAGTTGCTTGAGCCGATTGCCCAACAATTGGGCGTGATTAAGTTCCTCCTGAACATCGGCTTCGAGACTCTGTTTTACCTCTTCGGCACTGACTCCGTCGAGGACAATGGAGTTCGTCAAGTAGTTCATCACGGTCTCGATCTCGTCACTATATGCCCGCTGGAGGAGCTCGGTTACTCGTTCACTTGTCATACAACGAAAATACGCTCCCTATCCGTTTATGGCTGTGGGTGGTCAAGTCCAAGAGGAGATTTGAAGACTGACTACAATACGTGTAGATTCAGGTGTGAGTGGTGATAATTAGCTGTTTAGTGCCCGCCCGAGACAGCGTGTAGACCAACGATCCCGACGACAATCACACCGATGAATAAGATGCGGGCTAGAGCGGCGGGTTCATCAAAGAGAACGATTCCAAGCGTGGCTGTCCCGACAGCACCAATACCTGTCCAGACAGCATATGCTGTCCCGATTGGGAGATCTTTGACGGCTTGTGCCAACAGTACCATACTGATGACGAGGGCGACAATAGTGCCGACCGTTGGCACTGGTTTCGTGAGTCCGTCCGAATATTCAAGCCCGATTGCCCAGCCGATTTCGAACAGGCCTGCGAGTATGAGAATATACCACGACATTACAGCTTCGCCTACCTATCCAATCAGTCTATAGCTTCTGCTATCCATCAGACAAGACAGATTTAGCCATATCTATCCGTTTTACCGATGGTGCGACGCTCGGTTTTAATCTCATCTGAACCCGGATGTCCTACTTTACCGAATCCAACAGAGACAGTATTGGCTTATTAGAAGCGGGTTTATGGCTGGGCCTGACGTAGCAGTGAGCGTTCATACTTTTTACAGGGCTCGTCAGGGGGTAGTAATATCCGGTGAACTAGAATATTCGCTACCCCCGCAGTTTCAAGTCCCCATAATGTATTGGCATTTCTATGCAGATCACGAGACAAACTATCGCAAAAGCCCTAATCACGGTTTTTGTATTTAATCTGATCGTGATGGGCGGGGGTGCGATTTATTCCGCACAAGAAGTCCCTCCAATACCTCAGGAGGTAGTCGGTCCTGATGGCGAAACCGTCGCCACGCAATCTCAGGTTCAGGCCGGGAAAATCGCGTTTCAGAAGAACAGTCTGATGAACCACGGGTCAATCCTCGGCAATGGCGCATATTATGGGGTCGACTACACCGCCGACACGCTCGACCTGAAAGTCGAGTACATGCGGGACTACTACGCACAGGACCGGTACGATACAGCGTATTCGGGCCTAGAATCGGCTGAGCAGGGGAGTGTCGACCGCCTCGTCCAGGACGACCTCGACGAACAGTTCACCGAAGGCGCAGAGACAATTGAATACTCCGAAGCGGAGATGTACGCCCACGAGCAGGTCCGCGACGAGTACGTCCAACGATACCACGAGGGCGCACTCGACCGCGGCGTCGCCGCCGGCTTCATCGGTTCCGAAGAAGAAGCGAGTCAGTTCGCCGACTTCGCGCTCTGGACTGCGTGGATATCCCACACCGACCGACCGGGTGGCGACACGAGCTTCACGAACGAATGGCCGTACAACCCCGCCGCCGGTAACACACCGACTGGTGCGACGATGATATGGAGCGTCATCAGTATGGTCCTGCTCGTCGGTGCCGTCGGCCTCGGCGTCTTCCTCTACAAATCCGTCGAACTCCCAGAACCGAAAATCAAGGGCATCGAAATCCCACCGCCAGACGAAATCAATCTAACTCCTAGTCAACGCGCAGCAACCCGCTTCATCCCGCTCGCGGGGTTACTATTCACCTTACAGGTCTTCTTGGGCGGACTTCTCGCACACTACTACATCGAGCGACACGCGTTCTTCGGGATCGAGGAAGTGTTTGGTATCCATATCGTCGAGGTATTCCCGTTCGCGCTCGCCAAGACGTTCCACCTTGACCTTGGGATCCTCTGGATTGCGGCGCTGTGGCTCGGCGCGGGACTGTTCCTCCCGCCCCTTCTCACTAACCACGAACCCAAGCGACAACGAACCTTCATCCACGTCCTGCTCGGAGCGCTCATCGTCGTTGCAGTCGGGGGTCTCGCCGGCGTCTGGCTCGGGTCCCATGGCTACATCGACGGCGAACTCTGGTGGATCATCGGGAACGAAGGGCTCGAGTACCTCGAAGTGGGCCGGCTCTGGCAGGTCGGCCTGCTCGTCGGATTCGTGCTGTGGACTGGCCTCGTGTACCGCGGGTTCAAACCGATGCTCGAACGCGAATCGCGGTTCGGGCTCGCCCACATGATCATCTACGCCGGTGGGTCCATCGGCCTCCTCTTCACCGCAGGGATGTTCTATACGCCGGAGACGAACATCGTGATGACGGAGTTCTGGCGCTGGTGGGTGGTTCACATGTGGGTCGAGGGCGCCTTCGAGTTCTTCATCGTCGCCGTCATCGGACTCACGCTCGTCTCAATGGGGCTACTCAGGAAGCGCTCGGCCGAGAAAGCCGTCGCGTTCCAGGCCCTGTTCGTGATGGGATCGGGCGTCATCGGCGCATCCCATCACTACTGGTGGATCGGCCAACCCGATATGTGGCTCCCGTTGGGAACGATCTTCTCGACGCTGGAACTCATTCCCCTCATCCTCATCCTGTTCGAGGCGATGGGGCAGTACCGGGCGCTCGCGACGAGCGACGAATCGTTCCCGTACACGCTCCCGTTCATGTTCATCATCGCGAGCGGGTTCTGGAACTTCGTCGGCGCCGGCGTGCTCGGGTTCTTCATCAACCTCCCCATCGTCAACTACTACGAGCACGGGACGTATCTTACCGTTGGACACGCGCACGCCGCGATGTTCGGCGCGTTCGGCCTCCTTGCACTGGGGATGGCTACGTACATGCTCCGCATTTCGACGATTCCCTCTCAGTGGACGGAGCGTCGACTTCGCTGGTCGTTCTGGCTCTGGAACGTTGGCCTCGCGGTCATGGTGTTCGTCTCGGTGCTCCCAGTCGGGTTCCTCCAGCTCGAGACGGCGTTCACGCAGACCTATGGTGCCGCTCGGAGTCTCGCCTTCTACAACAGCGAGATCATCCAACTCCTGTTCTGGGCGCGTCTCCCGGGTGACACTCTCATCATCATCGGGACGCTCGTGTTCGCCTACGACATGGTGAAAAAGCGGTTCACGCTGCGGGACGTCTCGGACCCGGCGGAGTCCCTAGAGGAGGGGACGATTCCCAATCGGGTGATGGCGGAGGACGACGACTAGCGGCCGTCCACAGCGTCAATTCCAGTACGCTAATCTTCCGTACGAAATCATCTCTCCGAAGACCGAGATAGCGGATATCGCCGCCGTGGTGGTCCCGTCTTCGCTTACGATTCCCGCTGAGCGCGGACGAACGCTCGCCGCAGGACGGTCAGCAGGACGTACGTCTCGTACTTCTGGTTCCGACAGTGATCGCACGGTTGCATCTCCCTCGTTATCTCCTTGATAGACTCCTCGTACTCCCCCGTAAGCTGGTTCAGCGCCTCTGTAATCTCTGGCTGGATAGCGTCGGTCATCTCCTCGACGGCGGCATCAGCGGTGTCGGGCAGGGAGTACGAGAGGACGATCGTGTTCGCGTGGTAGTACTTCGTCGTGCCGCCACGTCCCTCCTCGAAGCGGACGACGTCCACTAGCCCTGAATCACGGAGTTCGTTTATGTGGTGTCGAACGGTGTTTTCGGTCCGCTCGATCCCTCGGTCGGTGAGTCGGTCGTGAACCTCGCCTGCCGTCCGTGCCTCGTCGGCCAGTATGTCGAGGATCATCGCTCGCATTGGTTCGTCGATGGCGTCCGAGACGCGAGTATCCCTGATCGCGATGTCGTCGAGATAGTGGTCGGCACCGGAACTGCTCATAATGGGACTGCGAGACACGTGCGGGAAAAGGTAGCGGCGAACACTGCTGTCGAGCGCTTCGACCGGACGACTGGCCTGCGATCGGATCGAGTCGAAGCCCTAGACGACCGATTGGACTGTTCCAACGACCTATATCCCTATTCAAACATATCATTTAAAAAATATATATGGCGGTCCGGGTGCTACGTAGAACTGTGATGAACGAAACGACCCAACTCCGTGTGATGGACTTCGACTGCCCGACATGCGCGAGCACCGTTGAACGCGCCCTCTCGAACGTCGACGGCGTCCAGAATGTGAAAGTCCACTACACGACCGGCCGAGTCGAGATCGAGTACGACGACGACGTCGCTGACCCCGACGCCTTCGCACAAGCCATCGAAAACCAGGGCTACACGCCCCAGCCCGCCTAGATCAATGAACGCACAACCGATCACACAGTACTACCGGAAGAACCGGAAAGCCATCGTCACGGCGTCCAGCGGCCTGCTCTACGGTGGCGGCTGGAGCCTCGGCCACTTCACCGGCTTCGATACAGCGAGTGCCGGTATTCTCATCCTCGCGGCGATCATCGGCGGCTACGACATCGCCAAAACCGCCTACTACGAGGTCACCAACCGAACGCTCGGCATCAAGACGCTCGTGACCTTGGCGGCCATTGGTGCCATCGTCATCGGCGAATATTGGGAGGCCGCCGCCGTCGTCTTCCTGTTCAGCCTCGGCAGCTACCTAGAAGGCCGGACGATGCGGAAGACCCGGACGGCCCTCCAAGAACTTCTGGAGATGACGCCCGACACGGCGACCGTCCGTCGCGACGGAGACCTCCAAGAAGTACCTGCCCGCGACGTCGAGGAGGGTGAAGTTGTCCTCGTGAAGCCGGGCGGGAAGATCCCGGTCGACGGGAGCGTCGTCGACGGCGAGAGTGCCGTCAATCAGGCCCCGGTCACCGGCGAGAGCGCGCCCGTTCACAAGGCCGACGGCGACGAAGTCTACGCGGGGACGGTCAACCAGGAAGGCGCACTAGAGGTCCGGACGACGGGTGCGGGCTCGGATACGACGCTCGAACGCATCATCCGCCGCGTCGAGGAGGCCCAGGAGGCCCAGTCGCCCACGGAGAGCCTCATCGACCGGTTCGCGAAGTACTACACCCCGGCCGTCATCGTGCTCGCTATCAGCGCGTACGCGGTCACGCAGAACGCAATCCTGTCGCTGACGCTGTTGGTCATCGGCTGTCCCGGTGCGCTGGTCATCGGACCGCCGGTCAGTATCGTCTCGGCCATCGGGAACGCCGCCCGCTCGGGCGTCCTGATGAAGGGTGGCGAACACCTCGAACGTGCCGGCAAGACCGACCTCGTTACCTTCGACAAGACTGGCACCCTCACGAAAGGTGGGACCACCGTCGCCGACGTCGAGGGGTTCGACATCGACGACGACGAGGTAATCTCGCTCGCGGCGACCGCCGAGAAGAAAAGCGAACACCACCTCGCCGACGCCATCGTCGACGCAGCACGCGACCGTCCGACCGCCGCAACCGATGGCGGAACTGCGGTCGCCCATTCCGATGCCACGAGCGCCGAACACCGGTCGGTTCCGGATCCGGATGATTTCGACGTGGTCGCCGGAATGGGTGTCGTCGCCCATACGGACGGCCACGAGGTCGTCGTTGGGAACCGGGCGCTGCTCGACGACCGCAGCATCGACATCCCGGATCACATCGCCGAGTACGTCCGTGGCCGCGAGGAACGCGGTGAGACGGTCGTCCACGTCGTGCGAGACGGCAGCGTCATCGGCGTGATCGCCATGCGAGACGAACTTCGAGAGGCCGCTCCTGGCGTCGTAGCGGCGCTTCAGGATGCCGGCATCGAGACGGTGATGCTCACCGGCGACAACGAGCGGACGGCAAGTGCCGTCGCAGGGGAAGTGGGCATCGACGAGTACCGCGCCGAACTCCTCCCCGAGGAAAAACAGACCGTCATCGAAGAATACCAGGCCGACGGCCACGTCGTTGCGATGGTCGGCGATGGCATCAACGACGCGCCGTCGCTGGCGACCGCCGACGTCGGTATCGCGATGGGCGCTGCCGGCACGGACACCGCCATCGAGACGGCTGACATGGCGCTGATGGCCGACGATCTCGAACGCATCCCCTACGCCGTCACGCTGAGCAAGGCGACCCGCTGGAACGTCCTCGAGAACGTCGGGCTCGCGGTACTGACCGTGACCGTCCTGCTGGCGGGCGTGCTCACGAGTTACGTCACGCTCGCCGCCGGGATGCTCGTCCACGAAGCCAGCGTTCTCCTCGTCATCCTCAACGGGATGCGACTGCTGCGACACTAATCTCCACAACCAATGACAACAAATTCACCTGCGACTGACGCGACGCACACTAGCACCGACTGGCAGGTCGACTACGACGCCGACCCGATCGAAATCCGCGACCCCGTCGCGGAGGCCCTCGGCGTCCTCACACCAGGCGATCCGTTCGTCGTCACCTACACGGACGCGGTGAAAGAGGCCGGTCACTCCTGTCCGACTGCCTCGGGCGCCTACCGGATCGTCCAGCTCGGGCTCGATGCCCTGTATCCCGACGACTATCCAATCCGAAGCGAAATCGAGGTCCAGGCGGCAGGCTCTCGGGAGGACGCGACGTACGGCGTGATGAGTCGTATCATCTCGTACGTCACCGGTGCAACCCAAGATGACGGATTTAGCGGACTCACTGGCGGCTACGGTGGCCGACAGGGACTCCTACACTTCGATGGGTTCGAGGCAGCCACCCCGGAGCCGACATTCCAGTTTCGGCGGACCGACACGGACGAGACTGTTGAAGTGACCTACCACGTTAGCGATGTTCCTGACGGCGGTCCCGCAGTTGGGAATCTTCAGACGATTCTCGCCGGGTCCGCAAGCGACGAGCAGCGCAAGGCGTTCGCGGAGGACTGGCACCGCCGCGTGCAGGCCGTCCTTAGTGACGACTCGCTTTTCACCGTCGAGACAGTGTGACTGCCCCTGACATCCTACTCGCGGAAGCCAAGTAACCGAAGGCCATTCAGAGACACGAGGACCGTCGACCCCTCGTGGCCGATCACGGCCAGCGGTAATGGGATCCCCCGCCACAGAATCGTGCCGACCATCAACGCGATCGCACCGAAGGCGATTGCGAGATTGACAGTCAACGTCCGGCGCGTCCGGCGACCAAGTCCGAGCACGTAGGGGATCTTCCCGATGTCGTCACCCATCAAGACCACGTCAGCGGTCTCGAGCGCGACGTCGGTCCCGGCGCCACCCATCGCGATGCCGAGCGTCGCCGTGGCCAGTGCAGGTGCGTCGTTCACCCCGTCACCGACCATCGCCACGTTCTCGTACCGCTCGACCAGCTCTTCGATGGTAGCCACCTTCTCCTCCGGAAGCAGTTCTGCCTGCACCTCGTCGATGCCAACCTCGTCGGCGATCTGCTGTGCGACACGTTCGTTGTCGCCGGTCAGCATGACGATGTGCTCCACGCCGAGCGATCGGAGGTCCTCGATCATCTCTGCAGCCCCAGGGCGGACTGTGTCGGTGAACGCCAGCCACCCCAACACCGTGACGTCATTTCCATGTTCGCGGACGACGACGACGCTCGTTTTTCCTTCTGCCTCCAAGGACAGGAGCTGGTCAAGACCCGGTTCGATCCCCTCGATCGTAGCGTCTTCGAGAACCGTGTCGACGTAACTTCGATTCCCGATGTGGATGATCCCGTCATCGACGTCGGCACGGACGCCTTTCCCGGCGTTTGACTGAAACCGCCGCGCGTCGGGAACGTCGAGTGCACGGTCTTCGGCTTCCGCTACGGTCGCACGGGCGAGGTGGTGCTCCGAGCGGGCCTGTACGGCGGCCGCAAGCGAAAGCAGTTCGTCCGGTGTCAGAGACTCATCTGCAAGGTCGTCCCGGACGAACACGTCCGTCAACTCTGTCTCACCCCGCGTGAGCGTGCCCGTCTTGTCGAACGCGACCGCATCGATGTTCGCGGCGGTCTCGACGTGTTCGCCACCCTTGAACAAAACGCCCTGCCTCCCGCCGGAGGCGATCGCCGATAACACTGCTGCTGGCGTGGAAATGATGACGGCACACGGCGAGGCAGCGACCATCAGCGTCATCGCGCGGTAGAACGTGCTGGTGAACTCGCTTCCGAGCGTGAGCGGAATCACGATCGCCGCGATCGTGAGTGCGAACACGCCGAGGACGTACGGCTGTTCGAGGTGGTCGATGAGGCGCTGTGTCGGTGCTTTCTCGCTCTGAGCCTCTTCGACCATGGTGATGAGGCGGCTGATCGCCGACTCGTGGGCCTGTCGTGTGACCTCTATCTCGAGGCTGCCGCTCTCGTTGATCGTCCCACCGAACACCTCGTCACCGGGTTCCTTCGGTACGGGGACTGATTCACCAGTGAGCGACGCCTGGTCGACGGTTCCCTCGCCGGACGTGACGACGCCGTCGAGCGGAATTTTGTCGCCGGGCCGAACAACGAACACGTCACCGACGGCAACCTCGTCGATAGGCATGGTGACCTCCTCACCGTCGCGGAGGACACGCGCCTCGTCCGGTCGCATCTCGACGAGCGACTTTATCGCCCGGCGCGAGCGGCCGATGGCGTAGTGCTGGAGCGTGTTCGACAGCGAGAATAGGAATAGCAGCATTGCGCCCTCGAACGGGGCACCAATCGAGAGGGCGCCGAGCGCGGCAACGATCATCAACAGATCGATGTCGACCGCACGGTGACGCAGCGTCTCGATCGCGCCTTTAAGCCCGTACCCCCCGCCGAAGACGTATGCAACGCCGTAGCCAGCCCACATGAGGAGCTGTGGTCCTTCGAGCCATCCCGTCACGAGACCAGTCACCATCCCAAGGAGCGTCAGGCCGACGAACACGGCCTCCCGCCGAAGTTCCGAGCGGGTGCTCACGTCATCCGTGACCGTCTCAGATTCCTCCTGAATCGTCACGTTCCGGTCGCGGACAGCGTCTCGAATCGTTTCTTCCGAGATGACGCTCCCATCGTAGGTGATCCGGGCGTCCCCTGTTCGAAACGAGACATCGACATCGTGGACGCCGGAGAGACGCTTGAGGTGGCTTTCGAGTGCCCGAGCTCCCGTATCCCCACGACCACCTCGTCGTTCAATATGGATAGTGTACGTCGAGAGGGATGGTGATTCAGTAACAGACACGTTCTCCATACCTATGATTTGGTTTGATTTCACGTTTTAGGTGTGGCCGCGAGTCTTCGTCCGATCCCGATTTCGGTATCCGGGTCGAGAATCTCATCCAATGATTGTTACCGGGATCTGTGCTCGGCGGGTGACTGTCTCGGCGACACTTCCGAGGAACGTCCGGTCTAGGCCTGACCGACCGTGGCTACCCATAACGATCTGATCGATGCCGTTGTCGGCAACGTAGTCGAGAATCTCACGCGCTGGTTTCCCGACTTCAGTGACAGTATCGAGCACAATATCGTGTTCTGCCGCAAGATCCGTCGCGGTCGTGTGAATCTCGGTCGCCCGGTCCTGGGCGGCATCGTACCAGTCCTCTGCGACTGGCAAGCCACCGGCCTCTACATCGATTACCGAGTCGATCGGGTTGATGACGTAAATTGTGGTGATCGTGGCGTTCGGAAAGGTCTCGAGTGCGTACATGAGTGCACGCTCGGCAAGCGGGGAGCCGTCCAAGGGGACGAGAACGTTGTCAGGCATACGAAATAGTTCGAGAGGTACTGACAAGAGTGTAGTGCCGAAAACTCGGTGCCTGGGAGTACCGTTAATTACCCATCAATCTCTGAGAGCGCCTCTGTTGCGACGTCGCCGAGTTCTCCGGCCTCGATGTGCGAATATCGCTCCCGAACCATCTCCTCCGAGTTATCGAGATACCGGGCTGCGACCGTGTACCCGAACGCGCGGACAAGCACCTCACCCATGCCACGTCGTCCACCGTGCGGAGCAAGATAATCGTGTTTCGGATGGTCGATGTCGATCTCCGCGGCCTCCGAGAGCCGTTGGAGAATCGACCGTGCGCCGTCCGTCGTGATCGACGGCGGCCGAATGTCCTCATCGAGTGCCAGCAGCAGGTCGCGAGCGTATTCGTCACGGTACTCAGTAATCGCCTCCGGGCGTTCCCCTCGTTCGGCTAGCTCTTCCTGAATAAGTCCTGCGAGCGTCCGTTGGTCGAACGTCGGAAACACCGGCCAGCGCTCCGTCGGCGGGTCCATCAGCTGGCGGTAACTCCGCAGCGGCGAGATCACCGGGTCGGGGAGACTCGCGGCGTCCCACTGCTGTTTCTTCCGGTAGACGTCCATACTGCCGTCGTCGAGCGAGAGATCCTCCCAGCGAACGCCGCGTCGGCGCGGGTCGTTCGGGTCCCGGAGGAGTTCGCCGACGCGGACAGCTGTGTACGCGAGGACGAACACGAGCGCCCGGTCACGAGCCGCCTTCAGCGCCGCGTAGCGCGCTCGTTGCTTGTCGATGGGGCCAGTATCCTCCGGGAGTGTCGTGTACGCCTCGACGGCGTCGCGGGCCCGTTCGTCGACGTGGCGGGTGAGGGCGTGGCGCTGTTCGGACGTCCAGGCCTGCTGGTCGCCGGGCTTGCGGCCGTCGTCCTCCGGCAGCGGCGCCATCGCACTCGCCCGCTGCGCGAAATGCGCTTCGAGATACCCTTCGTTGACGCACCACCCGCACCACGCAGAGATATAGCGGTAATAGGTTTGTACGGTGTTCTGCTTGAGTCCCCGATCTCCCCCGAGATGCCGCGCGTACTCGCGGAACACTCGCTCGTCGAGGTCTTCGAAGGTCGGCTCCCGGTCGACATCGTCGGGGACGATCCCGGTCCAGTCGTCGGCGCCGCGGTCGCCGGCGGCCCACTCGGCGAACCGCTCGAGCTCGCGTGCAGCGTTTCGTCGATAGTTCCCACCGTCCCCACCGCGGCCTTTCCCCTTGTCCTGGAGGTAGCGCTCGAAAGAGTTCGCAAGTGACTGCTCAGCGCGCTCTCGGGATGTCTTATCGGGAGTCATGGTTCCTCGTTCGCGTACTGGTAAGTCGGACGAACATCCTCGAGGAGGGCTTCGACGATTTCCCAGAGGATCAGGGAAGGAGTCTCGTGTTCAAATGTGATCCCCCAGCGGTCCTCCGTATCGGCAGCTGAGTACTGGAAATGCGTCTGTCCGAGATCGGGATGGTCTTCGTCCTGGTGCCAGCCGGCGTGAAAGCTCGTGTTCGGGTCTGTGTAGTTGATACGGAACCAATCGTGTGGGTCCTGTCGATACCACTTGACGGTCAGTTCCGGCGAATCAGGGCCCGTTGGGGGATCAAAGCGGGCTGGATCAAAAACCGCCCGCAGCTCCTTGGCCTCGATATCGTCAGGTACGAACTCGACCGCCGAAATCTGTGGCACACGGTCGAGGACATCTCGCTTCAGCTGGGCGTATAGGTTCGCGTTCGGGCCACCACCTGGATGCGGGACCGACATCCGTTAGCTGCTGGCCTCGGCAGGCTCTGTTGTCGGAGCGAGGAAGTCCCATTCGCGGATGGCGAAGCCAACGATCTGGATACGCCGTTGAAGGTGCTCCCACTCGCGGGCAATCTCACGGCGACGGTCTTCCTCGTCACCGGCAAGGGACTCGTCAGCGAGCGTCCCACGAAGCTGATTCGGTGATTCAACGCCGAATTCGTCCTCCCAGTCGCGAATCTGCGTCTTCATATTGGCGAGCCGGTCCGTAAGCTCCTCGACAGTGTGTCCGCTATCTCGGAGGCGCATCGCCTCCTGCATCGCTTGGCGGCGGTAATCAGGGTAATACGTCGTGTGAGTACCGCTTTCGTCACGGTGGAGGATGCCGTCGTCGACGAGTCGCTCGAGGACGCGCATAGTTGGTTCGTGTGACCAGCCCGCTTCGGAGGCGATCCAGTTTGCCGTCCGCGGCTCCGACAGCTGCCGGGCGGTCATCCGCACGCGGTCTTCACCCGTGGTCTGGCGTTCCATCAGGCCCTCGGAGTTCGATTCGTCTTCGGTCATACAACACAGTTCGGGCTTTGCCTTAATATAGGTTGAGGTCATTAGTTCTATATCGAATTGCATCCTTCGCCATCGCTTCTACCTTGGCTGAGGAGAGCCAGAGCAAACTCGAACCCTGGTCTCGACGGCTCTACCCCGGGGAAGCGGCGTCGTGAGGCGGTTGCAGCATTCGTGCTTCACAGACGGCGTCGGGGTACTTCAAAGTGGTCGTGATTACGGGCATAATCAGGACCAAATTCTGTATTCGGCCCATCGGGAGAATTCGTGGAACTGAAGTCTCTTAGCGCCGGAATTCCGCACTACAGGAGAATATATATCATATATCGCTATACAAAATCTCGTTCCTCATTCTGCAGAGTTTCGGAGGATAGGTCAGCTTTAGATTGAATTTTCCCCAATCATCGAGATTATTCGCCAATATGAGACAGTCTTGAATGCATATGGGCGAATTGGCAAGATGAAGCTCGAATTTTGGAGTTGCTGAATAGCGTTTCCACTCCCATACAGCTACCTCGGTGAGAATGCAGCCGATTAGTCAGGCGGAATCAACGCCGAGACGATTAGCTCTACACACTCGCCGGCGGTCAAGATCGGTGCGTAGTCCATCTCTCCGTCAACACCGGCTTTCAGCAGGAAGTCGGTGAGCCGCCAGATATTGTACAGCAGCACGGCAAACACGAAGTAGAACAGCCGTACCCGATAGTCCTTCGACGAGGTCTTCGCGAGGAAGTCATGCTTGATACTCTTGTATTCGTTCTCGATCTGCCAGCGGCGGCTGTACCGTCGACAGAACGTCTCTGCCTCGTCCGGTTCAACCTTAAGATTCGTCGCGAAGACAGCTGTTCCATCGCCTTTCGTCGACGGTACATACACGAACCGCATCGAGTGGCTTCCTGTTTCGACGCTGACGGAGGCCGATTCCACGGCGACTTCCTGTTCGTCGTCGTCCATCGTCTCAATGACCTCCCGCTCCGTGCTGTTGATCCGTTTCGGGATCAGGTAGTTCACTCCGAGATTCGAACACGTCTGTAAGACCTGCTGGGAATCGAACTCGCGGTCACAGAGTACCGTCTCGATGGGGACGTGTTCCTGTGCTCGCTTCACCAGGCGTCGGACGACACGGTGAATCTTGTTCGGTGGATTTCTGTCCCATTCCGAACTCTCTCGAATCGGTTCTACACCGAGTACCAGCGGGATGTTCTGCCCAACGATCGACAAAGTCGCGAATTTGAACGCCCGACGCTCCTGCTCTTTCGTCCCGCTAACCATCGACATCCCCTCAACGTCGCCGTAGTATGGAATGGTCGTGATGTCGATCGCGGCTGCTACCGGCCGGCGAAACGACGCTTCAGATGCGATGACCGAAACCAGCCGGTCAGTCGCCTCATCGAATCCGTCGATGAGTGTCTCCAAATCAAATTGCTTGATTGCTCGGAGGTGAGTATCCCCGTGTGGACCGTAGTCGGTCCCACGCCGATATTGGAAGCGTGCTGCGCCCTGTGATGTCCCACAGCCGACCATCCCCATGAACGTTTGCAACTCGAAGAACTGCGTGTCCCCATACGTAGCATTCGCGGCGCGACCCGAGTCGAACTCGTTGAAGCCGTGGTCTCGTGCGAGGCGCGTGGTTCGGTGGATTTGTTTGTCAGTGAATCCTCGACCAGCTGCCCCATCGTCCTTGGGAGAACGATTTTTCTCGTCGACAACCTCACTTTTCGGCCGGACAGCAGGAGCTGAGAACTCCCGGTCGTGGACCTCTTTGACGACGAAGTGGGAAGCACTCCGAACGAACTCTCGGACACCGTCGTTGAAGCGATTGCGCCATGTTCGAGACAGCACAGATTCATCAGGGATGTGATCCAGCCCGAATAGTTCGGCAAGTTCTTGATACCGAGCCAGCGCTCGATAGCTCTCACCCGTGATTTCCCGGTAGATGAGGAGTCGAACCATCCCGAGAAACGAGTCCGGGGCAGGGTGCCACTCTGGATAACTGTCATCGAGATATTCGGTTCGAATCGTACTCTCAGCGATGCTCGATTGCAGCGAGTTGCCTGCTTGAAGCTGTTCAGTAATTTCGATTCCCGTACAGGTATCAGTCATTCGGCAGGCATGGTCCGAGAGCTGATCCAGCGAGTCAGCCATCGATTCACGATTGTATCGGGGTGGTAGAAGTAGTTGAGGATCCTACCTGTCGTGTCCCGTTCCTCATGAATTTGTTGACTCAAGACGTATTCTGGAAATGGAACGACGGGTTCTGGTGAATCGCCATGCAATGCTTGATTTCACTGTGTCACCGCTCGCTTGATGTTGTTGACGACACATTTCATGACGAGTTCTCGAAATTCTTGATACCAGGTTTGCGCACGCACAGCGACGCCGTGCGTGCGCTTGATCGCCGAGAAGGGGCCTCACACATCGATCGCTGGCGGTAACGAGGCCCATCGACCACGCGCACAACGCGCGGGTCGATGGGCCGGAAGATTCAATGCTTGATCAGTGGTCTTATGCCCTCGTCTCTGAGTTTTCGCGTAATTGCATCCAGTCGTAGCCTTTGGCGAGGCTGTGCAGATCGCCTGTGTTGCGGCAGGCGACCCGCCAGCCGAACTGTGTATCATGCGGTTTCCCGGTCGTACAGTGAACGTCGAGGATAGCTTGCATCGCCGTGTCAACGAGAGTGGTCGCTTTCAGTGTTTGAGCGCGATAGTTTGTCCGGCGGTAGTAGTGCTTGCTGCCGTTCTCACGGTGGAATAGCATGGCGTCGTGCCCAGCCACCAAATATGTAAGTATATTTAATATATCCCAATCCGACAATAGTGCTTATAGAACAATTCTACAGTCATTCAGTCATATGTGTGGAAGTCGACTTCTTGCTCGAGAAGTTCGTCGGGAATCCCAGGAACTTCATCGGAACGGACTGGACCCTGTTTCTCGATGACGTCGAGATCACGGGGAAATTCACGTAACTCAAAATGCAATGAAATACCAGCCTTTGCTCCTTCGCCCAATGCAATCGGGAGTTGATTGTGCCCAGGTGTCAAGTCTCCCACTGCATAGACGCGATCGACTGTTGTCTGCCCGTGATCATCGACGACGACCGTCCCATCATCATTGATACCACAGCCGAGGTTGCGGGCCAGACCGTTGTTGTATTCGGCACCATACATGGCGAAGCCACCCTTATACTCGCGAACCATGCCATCTTCGAACTCAAGGGCTGCTAACCAGCCATCTTTGTCGTTTTGAACGCCAGCGATGTCCTCGTGAATGATATCGATCGGATGGTTCGAGAGCATCGTTGCCGTCTCGTCGCTCCATTCAGGGCTATCATTGCGAGTGAGTAGATCAACATCGTCGGTGAAGTTCAGCATGATCGCAGCTACGTGTGCAGCGCTCTCCCCGTATCCCATGACGTAGACGGGTTCATCGACGAACATGTAGGCATCACAGTGCAAGCAGTAGTGGAGTCCACGACCGGTCCGCGGTAGTGGCGGTTCTGGGCGGACATCGTTGAATCCCGTCGCGAGAACAACGTACTCTGCGCGATAGTCAGCATTATTCCCGCAGAGACGGATCGAACCATCCTCAGTACTGTCGCAGGAGACGAGTAGATCATTGTGGATATCGCACCCGTACTCTCGAAGTTGGTCTCTCCCGACCGAGAGAAATTCGTTCCCGGATGTCTCCTCCGTGACACCCAGTAAATTGTGGACTTCTTGCATCATCGCTGCGCGTCCACCACCTCGATCGACGACGGCCGTTCGATGACCGAGTCGCGTCGTATACAGCGCTGCGGTCATTCCAGCCGGACCGCCTCCGACGACGAGAACTTCGTAATCGTGAACAGTTGAATCAGTAGCCATCGTCTCTTCGTCCGATATCGACACATAAAATGGTGGTTCGAAATCGGCGTGATATTGTGGATACAGTGACAAAGCCAGCGAGTGAGCTCTCGTTCTTGAATTCTATAGACTTACTGAGCAGCCGTTCCTAATCTAATAATTCGTAGAATGCATGTTTCCAGCTACAGAGGAATCTCAAATGCGGCCTCTTCCGTTCGCTCGAGCGTCTCGAGGTGCGCTTCGGCATCGAGTGCTGCCATGCTGCCGGTTCCGGCAGCGGTGACCGCCTGTTGATAGTGCGGATCAGCGACGTCGCCGGCGGCGAAGACGCCCTCGACCGCCGTCTCGGTCGTCGCGCGGCCGGCGTCGTCCGTACGGGTGCGGAGATAGCCGCTCTCGTCGCGGTCGACGGCGGTCCCCTCGAGGAATTCGGTGTTCGGTGTGTGGCCGATGGCGTAGAACACGCCGCCGACATCGACGGTCTCTCGGTCGACGTCGACGCCGGTCGCGGCCTTCTCCGCGGGATAGCCGTCGGGATGCGAGACGAGCGTCGCGCTGGTGACGCCCTCCTCCTGCGAGCCGTGTATCGCCTCGAGTTCCGTATTCCAGCGGAACTCGATGGTCTCGTTGTCGCGGGCGCGGTCGGCCATGATCTCGGAGGCGCGCAGTTCCTCGCGACGGTGAACGATCGTCACATTATCGGCGAACTTCGCGAGGAAGAGCGCCTCTTCCATCGCCGAATCGCCGCCGCCGATCACGAGGACGTCGTCACCGCGGTGGAACGCGCCGTCGCAGGTCGCACACGTGGAGAGCCCGTAGCCCATCAGTTCGTCTTCGTTCTCGGCGCCGACCCAGCGAGCGCTCGCGCCGCTCGCGACGATCAGCGCACGCGTTTGCAACGTGTCGCCGTTCGAGAGTTCGAGTTCGAACGGCCGCTCCGCGAGCGTCGCGTTTTCGACAGTGCCGTGAGTGAACTTAGCGCTGAAGCGCTCGGCCTGGTCCTTCCCGTTTTGGATCAGCTCCATCCCACCGACGCCCTCAGGGAAGCCGAGGTAGTTCTCGACGTCGGTCGTCAGCGTCAGTTGGCCGCCCGGTTCGGGACCCTCGAACACCAGCGGCTCGAGGTCGGCCCGCGCGGCGTAGACGGCCGCGGAGAGGCCGGCGACGCCGGAACCGACGATCACTACGTTGCGAACATCCGCGGTCGTGTCTGTTTCCTTGTTCATTCGGTGTATCTCTCGATCAGGCTACGGAGTCGGTCTTCCGGCAGCGCGCCGGACTGCTGTTCGACCTGCTCGCCGTCAGCGAAGAGGGCTAGCGTTGGCACACCCCGAACGCCGAACGAGCCCGCGAGTTGCTGGTGTTCGTCGACATCGACCTTGGCGATTACGGCCTCGGTCGTGTCCGCGAGCTGTTCGAGGACGGGATTGAGCATCTGACAGGGGCCACACCAGTCGGCGTAGAAGTCCACGAGAACGACGTCGTGCGCCGTCGTGACGTCCTCGAGGTGGCTTCTCCCGTCGATGTAGATCGGTTCGTCGAGCGATTCTCCGGAGGCACCGCGTGCATCAGTTGCCATCACCACTACGTATGGACTGATAGCGTTTAAAGGTTTTGTGAGAATTGCACAATATAAGAGCCATAGTCGAGGCTGTCTTCATTCTCCACACTACGACGAACGAACCGATCCGTGGACCGCGCTAAGTAGAGGTTCGGTGAGGATGATTGAAGAGACGTGACAACGCTTTCGTCGGTCGAACCGTCCCGATCGGTTTTGCACAGTAACCTAACAACCGCTCATTCGACAGAGTCGGCCGACCGATCTGAAATACCCGCGTCAAAGCGGGTGAAATACCCAACTCGCGTTCCGACGCGCGCGTCGAACGTCAGTCCCCGCTGTTCGACACGGCGTCGCAGCCCTTCGAACCCGACGAAGTGCGGGTCGGGGAGAGACTCACCGATGACGAGTCGACCGTCGGGTTTCAAAACCCGCTCGAGTTCGTCGAGGGCTCGCTCTTGGTCAGGAATTTCCCCGAGGACTAAGATCAGATACGCAGCGTCGAACGTGTCGTCCGGATACGGAAGCGATCGTGCGTCGCCGCGGATCGGTTCGACGTTCGGGTTCCCTTCCTGTCGCATTCGCGTTCGGACGTGTTCGACCATCTCCGATTGGACGTCCACGGCGTGCAGTGTCCCCGACGGTTCGATTGCCCGTGCGACCATCCCGGTATAGTAGCCGGTTCCCGGTCCGACCTCGAGAAGACGTTCACTGGGCTGGGGCTTGAGTACGTCGCGCAGCCGGGAGCGAGTAATGACCGGACGCGGGAAGTCGATCGCGTGGCGCTGGGCGTACGGGCACGGTGATGGGTTCGATCGCCACCGAAGGGCGTATCCGAGTCCGGCTAGCAGCGTGAGTCCGAGCAGGGCAGCGATCGCTCGTACGGTACGACGAGAAACCATAGTAAGCCCTTCATCGTGGACGGACTACAGTCTTCCTCAAACTGACGCACGTGCTGCAGGCTTGCTGTTGCTACCCCAACTACGACCGTTCTCGAAATCAGTCGTACAGTATGTCCTATACGCTTCGTACACAAGTCGACGGCGAGTTTGACGACATCGTCGAGAAAACGATCGACGCCCTTGAGGACGAGGGGTTCGGCGTGCTCTGCGATATCGACGTCCGGGAAACGCTGAAAAAGAAACTCGACGAGGACTTTCGGCAGTATAGAATCCTGGGTGCGTGCAATCCGCAGTTGGCCCATCAGGGACTCGAGCACGATCTCGAACTCGGGACGTTGCTCCCGTGTAACGTCGTCGTGTACAACGATGACGACGGCATCGTCGTTAGCGCGGTCGACCCGCAGCGTCTGATCGGTGTCACTGACGACGACGAACTCGACCCGATCGGTGACGATGCTTACGAGCGCTTCGAACGCGTTCTCGAGTCGTTATAGTTCGGGTCCGGTGCAGCCGTTCATGGTCGCTCCTGTCGTCCCAAGCGAAGGGCGAATTTCGCAAAGAGAACAAGGCAGGAGGTGACTGGAAGGATTCTAATGTAGAAGACGTGCCACGGAACCGATGATCGACCGTATAGAACCGATTCGAGTCTGACTGCGCGAACTAGGCCGCGCAGTTATTTGGCCCTAACTCGAGTTCCGTCGCCTCGGACTCGTCCTCGGGTGGCTCCGAACCCGTGTTGATCTCGATCACGCGTTCGTAGTTCGGTGGCTTGTCGGGCGCATTGTCGACCAATCGGTCCACGAACTCGTCCTCGTCCAGTCCCAGTAGGTCGAGGTTGTCGCGGAGGTCACCTAGTCGAGCGCCGATCAGTTCGCCAGGCGAGCCGACCTCGTATTGGTTGTCCTCCGTGACCGAAACGTGGCCCGGAAGGATCCGCGTCTTATCCGGTAACTCGAGGATGGTGTCGTGAATCGATTCGTACAGCAGTTTGGCACCGCGGGACGCGTCTTCGTCGCCGAATTGAAGCTCCGTCCGGCCGACGGACTCGACGAATAGCGTGTCGCCGGTCAGCAGCGCCTCGCCGTCGACGAGGTAGTTGACCATCTCGGTCGTATGCCCCGGCGTGTGTAGCGTTTCGATCTCGATCTCGCCGAGTTCGATCGCCTCGCCGTCGGCAAGAGGTTCATAGTCGTACTCGACGCCCCGCTCGCTCGCGTGTTCTCCGAGATGGTAGGGGACGTCCAGCTCCGCCGCCAGTTTCGATCCACCCGAGATGTGGTCGGCGTGGACGTGGGTGTCGAGGACGCGTTCGATCGTCAGCCCGGCCTCCTCGGCGACGATTTTGAACTGGTCCGTCTGTCGCGTCGGATCGACGACGACGGCCGACTCGGCGTCTCTCGAGCCGACGACGTAGCCGAGACAGCCCTTCGCCCGTCGCTGTAGTTGCAGGACGACGAGGTCGTCGTTTTCGGTCTCGACGGGAACGACCTCGTAGACTTTGCTCCAATCCTCCATGCCGCCCTTCACGACGGACACGTCGTCGTAGCCGTGTTGTTCGAGTTCGAAGCTGAACGGCGTCGATGTAAGCCCCTTTCCACAGATCGCGACTACTGTATCTCCGTCTTTGGCCTCCTCAACGCGCTCGAGTTCCTCGTCCCCGAACTCGTTGCCCGGACCGAACGGGATGTTCTCGGCGCCGTGAATACGCCAGCCGTCGTAACTATCTTCAGGGCGCGTATCGACGAGCGTGAACGACTCGTTTGAGTCAATCATATCCGCGAGCCGTTCAGGGGAAATTTGGTTCACCATTGGAATCACCTTACAATACTATCTGGTGCGAGGCCGCCGATAGTTCTCATCCCTGCATAGGCATCCTCGGCTACCGGTACGGATTTCGTCCGCTCTCGGGGAAGCGGGTCCCGGTTGGGATTAACCGCGTCTCGCAGTACTCATCTCCGCCGGCGTAATCAACTCCCGGTTGGACGTACGGGTACGGTCCGTCAGCGGGCGTATTCTGGACCCATCCGCCGTTGTCGGGCGTCTGGACGAGCGTCGTCTCCTCATAATCGATCGGCGAGTAGTCCTTGAGGTAGTCGACGACAACGTCAACCGGAACGACGCCGTCTTCAATGTCGATATCTTGGAACGGGAAGCCACAGTTTCCGAGATCCCGTTCGGGATCACCGGGGCGGGTAAACGTCGCAATCGAGTAGTGCGCTTCGGGATCGACCGGTTCTCCGTCGACGACGAGACCGACGAGTCTGCGTTCGCGTTTCGCGGTCGGATCGATGATCACCTCCACGTTCGAAGAGTAGTTCCGGACACGACCGTCCTCTTGCTCGTAAACGTACGGTGTGAAGTTGTCAGTGAGGAACGCCTCCATGTGGTTCAGCAGTTGCTGACCGTACGCCTCGCCGCGGGCCACTGGTGCGGTCATCGGAAACGCTTGATATAGGTGCTCAAGCGTTATCTTGCCGGCGGGAACTGCCGGACCGTAACGGAAGCCGTGGGTGACCGCTAATTCGGTGCCGAAGTACGTTCGTAGTGCGTCGGCGAACAGCGCGTTCCAGTCGCTCTCGAGGAACGATTGTCGATCGAGTGACCCCTCCGTCCTCCCGACGACTGTGTCCAGCGGCCGCTCGAGGGTTCCGTCTCCTCGCTCGTAGGAAGTTTCGTCGTCGAAGAACGGCGATCGAATATCCGCAACCGTCCGTTCGGCCACCGGTGCCGGGTCGGATGTGTAGTCGTGGTCTTCGGCGAGACAATAGAGGATGTGGCGAAATGCGACGCCGTCGTCATCGATGTGGAGGTCCACGCGGCCGAGTCCGTCGCCCGTTCCTGATTCGACGACGAGCGTCTCCGTCTTATCGATCAGGATCGGATCGTGAGTGTACTCGTGAGTATGCGCACTGAACAGAACATCGATACTCTCGATGTCCTTCGCCGCTTGGACGGCCCACGGCAGTCCGATCTCGGTGACCGCGAGGACGACATCGGCACCCTCGTTGCGTACGGATTCTGCGGCTTCCTCGAGCAACGCTGGGTGTTTTCCGAACCGGTACTTTCCCTCATGGAACGCCGGCGCCATACGGTCGACGTAGACGTTCGTCATCCCGACGATTCCGACGTCGACGCCGTTCGCACGTTCAATCGTGTAGGGGTCGAACAGCAACCCGTCCGCATCTGGCCCGTAGAGGTTGTTCGCTAACACCTGCGCCTCGAGTTCGTCCATCAGGTCCCGCAGGTTCCCGTCCTCGGCGGCCTCGTTCCCGAAGTCCCAGTTCCCCGGAACGTACACGTCCGGATCGACGTGCTCGGCTATCGGCTCTAGCATCGCCCTGCCCTTCGTGTACGTCGTCACCGCGGTGCCGTGGAACGTGTCGCCGCTCATCAGCGTAAGCGTCTCATCGGTAGCCGAGCGGATCTCTTTGAGTTTGCCGGCCAACAGCGGGATCCCGCCGCCGCGCCGGAGGATCCGGTCGTCGCCACCGAAGTCGAAATCGGGGTTCGATTCGGGATTATCGTAGTAGACGTGATATTCGGGAACGAGCTGGCCGTGAAGGTCGCTGACGTGGAGACAGACCACATCCGGTGCTTGTCCCTGATCGCGGTCAGCCGCGTCCGATCCGTCGAGCCGTTTCCACTCCTCCATGTATTCCGTGTCGAGATCCATGCGATGCTCTTTCACGTCCTACGAGAGCATGTACTCAAGTCGTTACCCTGCATTGTGCTCCCGCGATTCCCACTCTTGCTCCAGTCCGTCGAGCAGTCGATCGATGTCGTTTGCAGTATTGACTGCGTGGACGGACGCTCGAACGGCGGTCGGAGATGGCAGTGCTCGACGACGATCCCGTCGGCAGCCAGCCGTTCGACCGTCGTCGCCGGATCGTCAACATCGATGGTCACGAGCCCCGACTCCGGCACTGAGGGGCTGAGAAGACGGTCAGCGGGGACACCGTCTACTAGTCGACCGGCGAGACGGCGGACGCGGTCTTCGATCCGGTCGATCCCGACTTCATCGATCACGTTGATTGCTTCCCGGAGCGCGACGTGGGGTGCCGGGTTCGCTGACCCAACTTCGAACCGACGTGCGCCGGCTGCGTACTTGTAGGGATCGTCGGATGGCGTCTCGACGCTTCGATAGCCGACCGTTCGCGGATCGAAACCCTCAGCGACGTCACGGTCGACGTAGAGGAAGCCGCCGCCCCACAGCCCGAGTAGCCACTTATGGCCGGCAGCAGCGACCGCATCAGCACCCCACTCCGCGACGTTCATTGGTAGTTGTCCGGGGACCTGCACGGCGTCGACGAGCGCGAGCGCACCCGCGTCGTGGGCGATATCGACCAGTTCCGTCACCGGCAGCCGCGTCCCGCGGGTCCACGTGACCGCGCTGAAGCAGACGAGTCTGGCATCCGAGACGGCCTCGGCGAAGCGCTCGAGATCGACGCGACCAGCTTCGGTCTCGACGACTCGGACCTCGACGTCTTCTCGCTCGAGGCGTTGCCACGGGAGGATTCCGGCGGGGTGCTCGAGGTCCGTCCGCACGACGACGTCGCCGGGCTGCCAGTCGATCGCGTTGGCGACGGCGTTGATCCCGGCCGTCGTGCTTTCGGTGAGCGCTATTTCGTCCGGGTCGGAGCCGACGAACGACGCGACTCGCTCTCGAGTGCGGTCGAAGGCTCGAAACGCCGTCTCGTAGGGGTGGTCCCCGACCGGCGACTCGTACTCGTGCTCGCGGACGAACTCGTCGGCGGCGTCGACGACGTATTTCGGACTGGGACCGTGAGCGCCGAAGTTGAGATAGGCCCCTTTCTGTAAGGCGGGGATATCCGCCCTGAGTTCGGTCGGCGTCATCGTCGTGCTCGGCTTCATACCTCTTCCTACGGAATCAGATGGTAATAATCTTGGGTATACTATGAAATACTGTCCCGAGCGGCCGAACGCGAATTTCGCTACCGGTCGACGGATAACAGTTATCTATCGTCGTCCGGCGAATCACTCGTCGTTCGTTCGAACAGCAGCCCGTAGTGATAGGGCGGAAGTTCGATCCGCTCCTTGAGGGAAAACGTCTCGCACTCTAGCACGGCGGCCGCTGCGTCGTCGGGCGACAACCGAAGGTCGGTCGGCGGTCCCCGCGGCTCACCCGCGACGGTGGTCGTCTCGCACGGCCGATCGTACCAGTTAACGACGACGAATCGCCCGCCCAGTCGGAGTGATTCTGCTGCTTCCTCGACGAACGCCCGTTTGTCATCGATGCCGTGGAACGTGTTCGCGACCAGGACGACGTCGACTCGCTCCGGGAGTAACTGAGACATCCGTCACGCGTCGCCGTGAATGGGGACGACGTTCTCTATCTCTTGTCGCTCGGCGAGGTGGGTACACTCCTCGAGTAGGGATTCCTCAAGGTCAAGCGCGTAGACTGGGTTGGGATCCGTGATCTGGGCCGCGGGAAGCGCGAAGTAGCCGTTCCCGCAGGCGACCTCCGCGACCGTCTGATCAGGGGTGATTCCCAGGCGGCGGAGTGTCGCCCCCGGCGTCGGCCACAGTCTTCCCCACCAGTCCCAATCGGGTTGTCCCGTGTTCTGGAATCGTTCTGTATCCATGGTTCGGTTATGCGGCAGTGTCGAATCCCAGAATTCGGTACAGGAGGCAGGTTTGAGTCAGCGCTGTCCCGAGGAGGATGCCCCCAATCATCAGCGTGACGGCACTGAGCGTTGTTCCGACATCAAGCGCGCCGCTGAGCGCTGCAATAGCGATGGCAGCCAGTCCCGCACCGCCGACCGCGCGGGCGATCTGATCTCTCCATCCAATATTGTGCTTTATACCCACAAATAAGAACTATCGTGGGTTAAGCGTTTCCCGAATCCCACGCTGAGGCATGGGGATCGGACGGACCCGTCCCGTCGACTGCGGACGCCCATACTTCGGGCAGGCGCGCGTACACCGTCGCGTTTCCGACGAGCGCGTTGACGGTCGTGTACTCGTCGACCGCGTGCACGGTATCCGTCCCGAGCGCGAACTCCACTGTCGGGACGCCGGCGTTGCGAAGTTTCTTCGCGTCGCCACCGCCGGTCGCGCTCCGGCGGTACACCCGTTCGCTGGTCGTTGCTTCGGCGCTCGAGGCGACGGCCTCGACGAGCGGACTGTCGATCGGTTCGGCAGTGCCGACGCTCCAGGAGACGTCGGCGACTGTGATTCCCTCGCAGTCGGCGACACACTCTCGGATCTCTGAGAGGATGTCGGATGTCCGGACGCTGGCGGTCAATCGAATATCGATCTCCGCCCGGGCGGCCCGCGGAACGCTATTGATCGCGTCCCCGCCCTCGAGGACGCCGAGGTTGATCGTCGGCGTTTCGAACAGTTCGCGGGCGGTCTCGGCGCCCATCATCGGCTCGTAGAACGCGATCGATTCGTCGACGACCGGCTCGAGCGCGGGTTCGAGTTCGAGCCGCCGCACGCCGAACCGTTCTCGTAGCGTCGTGACTGCGTCGTAGAGCCGGTCGATCGCGTTTTCGCCCAGTACCGGCCGCGAGCCGTGCGCGCTCTCGCCAGTCGCCTCGAGTGTCAGCCAGATGCTGCCCCGATCGGCGACCGTTACGGAGTGGCGGTCGCTCTCGCAGGTCGGCTCGCCGATGACGCAGGCGTCGGCGTCGAGCCGGTCGGCCTCGAGCAACGCGGGGAGCCCTGCGCCGCCGACCTCCTCATCGCTGACGAACGCGAACGCGAGGTCGACGGGCGGTTCGGTGTCGGTCTCAGTGAACGCGCGGATTGCGAACAGCATCGCGGCGATCGCACCCTTCATGTCCGTCGCGCCGCGCCCGTAGACCCGGTTGTCGACGCGCTCGCCGAGGGGATCGTGCAACCAGGCGTCGCGGTCGAACGGCACCGTATCGAGGTGCCCGTTGTACAGCAGCGTTCGGTCGCTCGCGCCCGGCAGCGTCACGAGGAGGTTCGGCTTCGCGGGATCGACCGCGAACCGCTCGACGTCGACCGGGAGCTGCGACAGGGACTCCTCGAGCAGCGAGACGATCTCGCGCGTGTCGCCCGGCGGGTTCGCGGTATCGATCGCCAACAGCTCGAGCGCGAGGTCGATCAGGTCCGCGCGGTGATCGGCGACGTAGGTCTCGAGTTCGTCGGTCATCGCCGTCACTCGAGTTTCCCCGAGAGGACTTTCGCCGCCGTGAGGATCGGATCCCAGACGGGGCTGAAGGGCGGCGCGTACGCCAGGTCCGCGTTCTGCAGTTCGGAGACGGTCATTCCGCTCGTCAGCGCCGTCGCGACCGTGTCGATGCGCTTCGCACCCTCGCGGCCGACGACGGTGCCGCCGAGCAGCTTCCCGCTCTCGCGGTCGGCGACCAGCGTGACGGTGAGTTCCGCGCCGTCGGGATAGTAGTGAGCGCGGGTCGACGCCGAAACCGTCACGGAAACGGGATCGAACCCAGCCTCGTGCGCTCGGTCTTCGTCGATGATACCGGTCCGAGCGGCCCCGAGGTCGAACGCCTTCACGATCGCGGTTCCGGCGGTACCGCCGGTCGGCGTGGGATCGCCGGTGACGGTCTGTCCAATCGCCCGGCCCGCGCGGTTGGCGGTCAGCGCCAGCGGGACGTGATCCGGTTCGCCGGTCACGACGTTAGTTGCCTCGGCGCAGTCACCTGCCGCGTAGACGTTCTCGTCGTTCGTACGCCCGTACTCGTCGGTCTCGATGGCTTCGGTCGGTCCGAGTTCGATTCCGGCCTCCTCGGCGAGGTCGGTGTTGGGCGCGACGCCGACGCCGACGATCGCGACGTCGGCGTCGACGGTCCCGTCCTCGAGTTCGACGGTTTCGACCCGATCAGCGCCGTCGAAGCCCGACACAGGGGTCTCGAGGTGCAGTTCGATCCCCTGCTCGCGGAGGTGATCCTCGACGACCTCGGCGACGGCCTCGCCGAACGGCTGGAGGACGTGAGGCAGCATTTCGTAGAGGTGCACGTCGATTCCGCGGGCCGACAGCGCCTCGGCCATCTCGATGCCGACGTAGCCCCCGCCGACGATCGCGGCCGTCTCGGGTCCGTGGGCAGTGACGTAGTCCTCGATGGCGTCGGCTTCGTCCATGTCGTGAATGGTGAATACACCCTCGAGGTCGAGCCCTTCGAACGGCGGTTTGATCGCGCTCGCGCCGGTCGCGACGAGCAGGTCGTCGTAGGGCTGTTCGTACGTTTCGTCGTCGGTCTCGACCGTCACCAGGTTCGCCTCACGGTCGATGTCGACAACCTCTGCGCCCGTACGCAGGTCGACGTCGCGCTCTTCTCTGAACTCTTCGGGCGTTACGGCTACGAGATCGTCTAGTTCGTCGACCTCGCCTTTGACGTAGTAGGGCATCCCACAGGCGGCGTAGGACACCCACTCGCCCTTCTCGAAGACGATCACGTTCCGGTCCGGGTCCTCGCGTTTCGCCTTGCTCGCGGCGCTCATTCCCGCGGCGTCACCGCCGATGATGACGAACGTATCGGTCATACGTGTAGATTGGCACGCTCTCGCCTAAAGTATTTCTTACAATTCCCAATATTGCACATTCAAAAACGGCCATGAAGAACGCTTCGCCGGCCGACAACAAACGCTATTCGACGTGTTTCGCCGAACTCGATACAGCCAGTTCCTCGCGTCGTTGTCGACTGGCGACACGACGGACGGAACGTTCTCCACGGCCGTCTAGCGCAGTCACGTATCGCAAGCCGAGCAGCCGGACCGCAGTTGGAACAACAGCGCGAGGATACCGAGCACGGTGAGTACGACGAGTCCCTCTACGAGACCTGCGACCAGTCCGACGGTAGTACCACCGGTGACCGCCATCGTTCCAGGTCCGACGCAGCAGAGACTCGCAAGCCCCGCGACGCCCAGGAGCGACCGTCGAGAGGCAGCGTCCGAATCCATGGGTGAATTTCCGTAAACGAGACGGTTATGTGTTCGGCCGATTTTCCGAGTCGGCGAAACGGTAACGGTGAGATCCGAAGTGACTTTCGTATGCGTCCCAATACTACTCACGAACAATGCTACCTATCGATCCCGCGAAGATCGATCCTAACGATATCGGTGCGAAACAGACGACCCTCGAGATGGACCACGAGAAGGCGATCGAACACGTTCGCGAGGTGTTCACCGACGCCGGATTCGGCGTCCCCGTCGAGTTCTCTCCCTCGGACCTGCTTAACGAGAAAGTCGACGCCGACCGCGACCCCTACTACGTACTCGGCGCGTGTAACCCGGCGGTCGCTGACCGAGCCCTCGAGGCTACTGACGGGAAACTCGGCGCGCTGTTCCCGTGTAACGTCGTCGTCTGGGAGGAGGAACCCGGTCGACAGCGCGTCTACCACGTCTCGATCATGCGGATCGCACGGCTCGTCGGGATGGCACCGGACGACGACGAGATGGCGGAGATCGTCGCCGAGACCGGCGAACTCGTCGATACCGCCTTCGAGGAACTGTAACCATGGGATACCACACGTTCGATGCCGAGCGAGCGGACAAGTTAGAGGACGCCGGGCAGCGATACCGGTTCGTCTCGGCCGAGGAACTGCTGTGGGCGCTGTCGCTCTCGCCGAACGACACCGTCGCCGACCTGGGCAGCGGGACCGGCTTCTTCACCGACGACGTCGCGCCCCACGCCGGCGAGGTCTTCGCGGTCGACGTTCAGGAGGAGATGCACGAGTACTACCGTGAGAAGGGCGTCCCGGAGAACGTCGACCTCGTGACCAGCGACGTGAGTGACCTGCCGTTCGACGACGCACTCGACGCCGTGTTCTCGACGATGACCTACCACGAGTTCGCGAGCGACGAGGCGATCGCCGAGATCCGGCGGGTCCTCGCTCCGGACGGCCGACTCGTGATCATCGACTGGGCGGCGACCGGCTCCGGCGAGGACGGGCCGCCAGTCGACGAACGGTACAGCGCCGACGAGGCGACAGCTGCCCTCCGCGATGCCGGATTCACTATCGAACACGAGGCCGTTCGACCCGAGACGTTCCTGCTCATCGCGACGCTCGAGTAATCGGACTCGCATTCCCGCGGGGCGGTTGACCTTCGACTTCTTGGCGGGCGATCCTGGCGACTGGCTGTTCCACTGCCACACCGTCTACCACCTCGAACGGGGGACGGCCCGCGCGTTCGAATACGAGTGAGAGACACCGTCGGCGCGATCGGTAGCCGATTACCCGATCACGCGGGGCGGTCGTCCGTGGTGGGCTCGCCTCGAGTTCCGGAGACAACCCGCTCGTCGAGCCGGATCAGGGCGTACCCGCCGACGATGAAGACCACGCCTGAAAGGAGAAAACCGGCGTCCCAGAGGAGGACGCTCCCCGGCCCCGCCGGCCAGACGTGGTGGATCCCGAGAAGGTGGTGGTTCACGAGTCCCTCGAGGAGATTGAAGACGCCCCAGCCCACGATCGTCGACCCGACGAGCGCTCGTCCCGAAGGAGGAACGTCGGTCCGTCGCCACGCGCGAACCAGGAGGACGATCCCCGCAATCGTGAAGAGGTAGGTGCCGACGTGGAAGAGGCCGTCGGCGACCACGTTCAGCCGCAGGTCTGCAAGGACCGTCGGATCCGTCCGGGCCGACAGCATGTGATGCCACTGCAGGAGCTGGTGGAGCACGATTCCGTCGAAGAAACCTCCAAGACCGATTCCGAGGACGATACCCGCTCGAACGAGCGGTTTCACTCGCTCGTGTAACCCGATCCACGTCTCTCCGTCGCTGGCCATACCGGATCTTCGCGGCTGAGAGAAAAGCAAACACTGCTGTCTGGTGCAAGCGCTATCCGACGGAACCGTCGCTGCCGGCGATCGGGGTCGCCGCTCCGAGTTAGTCCGGCAGGCCATCTCATTCGAAGTACCGGGCAGCCTCGAGACACTCGTGCAGTTACGCGTTCTTGATCCGATCGATCGCCTTGTCGAACCGTTCCAGTGGCTGTGCGCCGACGAGCGATCCGGCGGCCTCGGAGTCCGGATCGAAGACGACGAACGTCGGCGTCCCCGTCACGCCGATCGAGCGCGCTCGATCCGCGTCGGTCTCGACCGCGTCCTCGAGTTCCGGCCGTCGGTCCTCGAGACACAACTCGAGGGCGTCCGCGTCGACGGCGTCGACGGAGCGGGTGTACTCGAGGAGGTTCTCGGTCGACGCCCAGCCCGAATTCTTCTCGCCCTGTTCGTCGAACACAGCGGCGTGCCAGTCCCAGTAGGCGAACGGGTCGTCGTCGCGGACCTGCTCCCAGACGCACTTGCTCGCCACCGCGGCGGTCATCGAGTCCGCGCCGAAGTACGGGAGCGCGATCAACACGACGCGAACGTCGCCCGGTTCGACGTAGTTCCGGACCAGCTCGGGGAACGTCTCCCGCTCGAACCGCTCACAGAACGGACACTGGAAGTCCGTCCAGTAGTAGATCTCGAGCGGCGCCTCGGGTGAGCCCACGATCGGCTTTCCGGCGAGGTCGACGCCGAACGCGGTCGTCTCGTCGCTCGAGTGAAACGAGGGGGAGACGTCGTGGGCGGTCTCGTCGGATCGCGTGAGAACGTACGCGCCGCCGGCGCCGACCGTCACGACTGAGCCGGCGAGGAAAGCGCGACGGGATGGCTGATCGATCGACATTGGCTGTTGCCGCGAACGTTTCCGGTCCGCGTCTGAAATGGAATCGGTGATTTGCTGGACCAACAAATCGGGCCTCGACGACTGCACTACGCGATCGTCAAATACGATTTACTTATCAGTAGGTGATGGGGATTTGTTTACTTCCGAATAATTCTGGAATTATATGGTTCGATAACTACGTATACTTATTTATCAATTTTCGTTGTGCGACTTCAGTGCTAATCTTCCTATATCATTAATCTAAATAGGGTCTAAATTATATTCTTCGGTAGACAAATATGGTATTTCTTCCCTATCGTAAAAAAACTTTGTGTTCATACAACCTGCACAGAGAACGTGTATGCTGGAAATCGTCCTTCACACCGGTACAGAGCATCCAAACCTATTATGGATATTCATCCCGAGTATCCTGTCGTTCCTTACAGGACTCGGATTCGGTGTTCGTTCTGACCGTCTCCAGAAATGGCTCCGTCCACAGAACGCAGAGACGACCAACTAACAGACAATGAGTCAGATGCTTGAACTTCCCGCTCCAGAGTCCGACGACATTGACCATGAGAGTGGTTCGATCTTCTTCGTCGGGACGGCGACTGTAATTATTCGCTACGCCGGGTTCAAAATCCTGACCGACCCGAACTTCCTGCACAGCGGCGACCACGTACACCTCGGGTATGGTATTACGTCAGAGCGAAAAACTGACCCTGCCATCGAGATCGAAGAATTACCCCCGGATATCGACTTCGTTCTGCTTTCACACTATCACGGCGATCACTTCGATCACATCGTCGAAGAGAAACTCGATCAAAGCCTGCCCATTATAACAACTCAACATGCAGCTGACGAACTCGCAGAGAAAGGGTTCCACGAAACGTATCCACTGGATACGTGGGAGGAGATAACTGTCCGCAAAGGAGACGTGGAACTCACCATCACGTCGACGCCCGGCAGACATGGCCCACCTGTCGTTGAAAAGGCACTCCCACCCGTCATGGGAAGTATGCTCGAATTTCAATCAGCGGAGGGAGAGATACTCATCCAGTTGTTTATCACAGGTGATACGGTCATGTACGATGACCTCGAAGAGATTCCCGAACGCTACCCCCAGATCGACCTCGCACTCTTACACCTCGGTGGAACGAAAATACTCGGCGTCCTCTTGACGATGGACGCGGAACAGGGCGTCGAAGCCGTCGAACTGTTCGACGCGGACACGAATATTCCGATTCATTACAACGATTACGAAGTGTTTCAGTCGCCGCTGTCGGACTTCAAGGAGGCGGTCGAGGAGGCAGGTCTCGAAGACCGCGTTGCGTACGTCGAACACGGCGATACCTATCGGTTCGAAGTACCTGACAGTAGGTAGTCAGTGCCCACCAGATGCGAGGTGGAGCCCAACGATACCGACGACAATCACGCCGATGCATGCGATTCGAACGAGAGTCGCTGGTTCGTCGAACAGGAAAATACCAAGGGAGGCAGTCCCAACAGCCCCGATCCCAGTCCAGACTGCGTACGCTGTCCCCACAGGGAGGTCTTTGACTGCCTGTGCCAACAGGATCATGCTGATAATAAGTGAAACAGCGGTGGCGACCGTGGGTACTGGCTTTGTGAGTCCGTCAGAGTATTCGAGACCGATTGCCCACCCGATTTCGAACAGACCGGCGAGTAGTAGGACGTACCACGACATTTCATTGGTCTCTACTCAGTCTGTTGGACTATGCTTTCTGTTATCGACTAACCGCACTGGCAAACTCTTTGGTTGAATCTAGTAGATGCTATCGTTACGGTCCCACCCTGTACTGAGCAGCAGCTACATATGCAAACTGCACGCTTCAAAACTGCCACCCCTACAACTATTTGGTAAGGAGTATTACTATATTGATGTGAGTGTGAATGGCACCCAATGAGGGCAATTCGTTCGATAATCAGCCGCTCGGCGACATTCCATTATCTCTTGATGCTATCCTCGATATTCTGGCAAGTGAACGCCGACGCGCTCTGCTAGAATATTTGTGGAACAGACCGGACAACAGCGGATCATTCGAAGAAGCTACCAAATATACTATAGCGAAAATTGGGGAAAAACGGGGGGTACAGCCGAATCATGATGATATTCAGGTTGACCTTCAGCACCATCAACTTCCAAAGATGGCGGATGCTGGTGTCGTTGATTACGATGTTCGCAGTCAGAGAACTCGATATCACGAAAACGAACGACTCGAAGAAGCATACGAGAAGGTCGAAGAGCTTACGGATGATTGATCCACTTGAGTGAACCAGTACTCACAGGCGTTCATTGAGCAATCCGGTTAGTCGATTTTATCGTCTTGAATCATGGTATCAGAAGACCTCCCTATAATTTGAAACTCGTTTGAGCCACAATCACAGCTTCTTCTTCCAATGGGTCGAATCGTCCCGTCAGCCCATACGTCAACAGCATAAGCAGAATTGCAAGAGCGACACACGGCGATTGCTCTTTTACGCTCCCCATTAGGCATAGGGATTGCTTCACCTTCACTCAGCATAATGTTGTGTGATCATCTGGGTGAAGTTCTCTGCGCCGGTCACTCGTTCACCTGTACTGATCACGAGTTTCATCCCGAAATTTGGAGTACCAAACGATGTCGTCAACTACTGCTATCGGAACCGATTCCGACCGGCCTCGGGAAAGCGAATCCCGATCGGAATCGATCGCGTTTCGCAGTACTCCTCGCCACCGGCGTAATCGACGCCGGGCTGGACGAACGGATACGGTCCATCGGCGGGCGTGTTCTGAACGTCTCCGCCGTCGTCAGGCGTCCGAATGCGTTCCGTCTCCCTGTACTCGATCGGCGAGTGATCCTTGAGGTAGTCGACGACGACGTCGACCGGAACGACACCGTGCTCGACGCGGACGTTCCGGAAGGGGAAGCCGCAGTTCCCGAGATCCCGTTCGGGATCGCCGGGACGGGTGAACGTCGCGACCGAGTAGCGCGCTTCGGGATCGACTGACTCTCCATCGACGACGATATCGACGAGCCGGCGCTCGCGTTTCGCGGTTGGATCGACGACCGCCTCAACGTTCGACGAGTAGTTCCGGACGCGGCCGTCCTCCTGCTCGTAGACGTACGGCGTGAAGTTGTCCTCGAGGAAGGTCTCCATGTGATTCAGCAGTTGCTGCCCGTACGCTTCGCCGCGGGCCACCGGTGCGGTCATCGGGAACGCTCGGTACAGGTGCTCGAGCGTGATTTCGCCCGCGGGAATCGCCGGTCCGTAGCGGAAGCCGTGGGTGACGGCCAGTTCGGTCCCGAAGTACGCTCGCAGCGCGTCGGCGAACAGGACGTTCCACCCGCTCTCGAGGAACGACTGGCGGTCGAGCGACGTCTCCGTTCGACCGACGACCGTATCCAGCGACCGCTCGAGGGTGCCGTCCCCTCGCTCGAAGTGTACGTCGCCGAAGAACGGTGACCGAACGCGCTCGACCGTTCGTTCGGCCGCCGGATCGGGGGCGGGCGTATACTCGTGGTCCTCGGCGAGACAGTAGAGGACATGGCGAAACGCGACGCCGTCGTCGTCGACGCGGAGGTCCACCCGTCCGAGTCCGTCGCCGGTCCCCGACTCGACGACGAGCGTCTCCGTCTCGTCGATCAGGATCGGATCGTGGGTGTACTCGTGCGTGTGTGCGCTGAACAGGACGTCGATACCCTCGAGGTCTTTCGCCGCCTGCACTGCCCACTGGAGTCCGATTTCGGTGATCGCGAGGACGACGTCGGCGCCGTCGTCGCGTGCGTTTCGAGCGGCCTCCTCGAGCAGCGTGGGATGCTTTCCGAATCGGTACTTCCCCTCGTGGAACGCCGGTGCCATCCGATCGACGTAGACGTTCGTCATCCCGACGATGCCGATATCGAGGTCTCCTGCGCGCTCGATCGTGTAGGGATCGAATAGCAACTCGTCGGCGTCCGATTCGTAGAGGTTGTTCGCCAGTACCCGCGCCTCGAGTTCGTCCATCAGCTCCCGGAAGCTGCCGTCCTCGGCGCCCTCGTTTCCGAAGTCCCAGTTTCCGGGGACGTACACGTCGGGCTCGACGTATGCGTTCACCGGATCGAGCATGGCGCTGCCCTCCGTGTACGTCGTCTCGGCGCTCCCGTGGAACGTGTCGCCGCTCATCAGCGTGAGCGTCTCGTCGGCGGCCGAGCGAATCTCCTCGAGTTTCGCCGCCAGCAGGGCGATTCCGCCGCCGCGTCGGAGGATTCGGTCGTCGTCACCGAAGTCGAAGTCGGGACGCGATTCGGGATTGTCGTAGTAGACGTGGTGTTCGGGGACGAGCTGGCCGTGCAAGTCGCTGACGTGGAGACAGACGAGGTCGGTCCCTCCGTCCGGACCGGCACCGTCCGATCCGTCGAGTCGCTTCCATGCACCGATGTACTCCGGATCGAGGTCCATGCTGATTCTACCGGGTCGTACGCGAGCCGGCGCTCAAGTCGTTTCCCTGCATTACTCACCCCGCCGTCGATCATCGCTCTCGGGTCTGATTTTCGAGTCGGTACGTGTCGGCGACTGTGGCGATTCGCGTCATTGGGTCACCGAACGAGACACGGATCGGACGGAAAACAGTCCGTGTGGAATCGAACAATAATCACAGCCGATCGTATAATGCACGCGAACTGCCGGAACCCGGGTGTCAAAGAGATGCGCAGTCGGCCGGTAGCGATCGACCAATCGGCCGCCGTCGATTTGTGCGCTGTCCGAGCATTCGATCTTCGTCTACGGACGGAACGGTGGGTGATATGCCTCTGACAGAGTGCGGTGTGTTACGCTTCTATATACTCCGCACTCGGATTAGCAATCTGAGCCGACACATATGGGCCTTTCTCATTCTATTCAAGATAGTACAATACTAACCGCATCGAACGATAGAGCAGAGACCTGTTCAGAAACGGTTTTATCGCTGCCACATGACGGATAAAATAGACGAATCGAGATGAGTACCGATCCGCTGAGTGCGATCGAGACGGTGACCTTCGATCTCGACGGAACGCTTCTCCAATACGAACGATCCCCCGGAACGGTTCTCGAGGCAGCCTTCGAGCGCATGGGTGTCGATCCGCTCTTTTCCGTCGACGAGTACTATGCCCGGTACGACGAGTTCGCCGAGCGATGTGATTCGATGGACGAACTCCGCGCAGACTGTTTCGCAGCACTCGCCGCGGAGAATGGATATGCGCGACTACTCGGTCGAGACGTTGCGGCAGCGTTCAGCGACGAGCGGGACCAGTCGAACGTCGAACTACTACCGGGGGCCGCTCGCGTTCTCGACGAACTCAGCTGCGAGTACCGGCTAGGAGTCGTCACCAATGGTGCGCGGGATGCACAGCGGGCGAAGGCCGCTGCCGTTGGCCTCGAGCGATGGATCGAAACGATGCTCGTCGCCGGTCACGACACACCGCCAAAACCGGACTCGGAACCGTTTATTCGTGTGGTACGGGCGCTCGACTCGACTCCGGCGACGGCGCTACACGTCGGCGATTCGCTAGAGACGGATATCGCCGGCGCATCCGCTGCCGGCCTCGATTCTGTCTGGATTTCGGCCGGGTCCGACGCTCGAGGGTACGAGCCGACGTACCGAGTGGCATCCATCGATGAACTCCGTGATCGACCGTGGTGCTCGGACGCAAACGGAGCGTCGGAATCGGGCGCTGAGACGCGATGACTCGGCTCGAGACGGTATTCGTGTTCGCCCATCCGCGATGGCTACGGATCAGCGTCTAGTCGCCGTCGAGACTGACTGTCGTCCGCGTCACGTCCGGATACCATCGGCTGGAAGTGACCGTGTTGTCCTCGCCATTATTGCGTGGATACGCCAATCCCGTTTTGCTGAGTCAGCAAATCGGAGCCGGTGATTTGAGTCGGCCCCGCGTTGGTTCGACTGAATGTTTACTCGCGACTCGCTCAAGGGGTATCTGACGAACCTCTTCGAAGCGGCCTCGTACCCGTTCGAGACGTGGCGAGGGACGATCGGACTGGTACTCGTGACGGTCGCCACCTACGTCCTCCTGATCGTGAGTACGATGCCGGGATTCTCGCTCCAGATGCTTGGCGACAGTCTCCACTGGTTCGAGTACGTCGTCGTTTCGCTCACTGAGACGGTGTACCGCACCGACGGCTGGACCGGACTCGGAATCATCGTTCTCTACGCGCTGCTGTCGGGGATCGCGGTCGTCAACGTCGTCGCACAACTGCGAATCGTCGGTCTCTCGAGTCTCACCGACCTCTCCGGGGTCGTTCCCGGGCTCCTCGCCTCGGGGTGTGCGAGCTGTGGCGCCGGTCTCCTCGGCTTTCTCGGGTTTGCCGGAGGGCTCGCAGCGCTCCCGTACGACGGCGCGCTGCTTCGCGTCGGCGGCCTCGTGCTGTTGCTGTTCTTCCTCGGACGGGCGGGCCATCCCGAACGGTGTGCGATTACAGCGGAGGGCGCGGAATGAAGGGGAACGAATTCGTCCGGCCGATCCTGTCCGATCGACGGGCGATGGCGTACGGGGCAGTTGTTGGCATAGGCGTGTTCCTGCTGTTCGGACTCGTCACCGGCCTCATTCCGAATCCGCTGTACGTCCGGATGGTCTCGCGGACGCCCGTCGACTACCTGTTCCTGACGCTGACCGCGCTGCTGGCGGGCGTCTACGTCGCCCAGCGGCTGGCGACCGAGGTGGTCGATCCCGCCATCGGAGACGCCGAGGGAAGCGGTACAGACGGCGCAAAGGGCGAGGACCGCTGGATGCTCGGCGGTCTCGTCGGTGGATTCCTGGCAGTCGGCTGTCCGGTCTGTAACGTCGCCCTGCTCACACTGTTCGGTTCGTCCGCACTCATGACGTACTTCGATCCGCTACGGCCCCTCCTCGGCCTGCTCTCCGTCGCGATTCTGGCGGGGCTAATCTACGTCCGTCACGGCCGATCGTGTCCGACTTGTGCGACGTGATGAATTCCATTGCTGGTTGCCATCAGAACGGTCAAGCGATTGCAGATGGATGGCCCACGAAAGAGGTACAAGACAGTAACGGTGGTTTGCTGGACTGGCAAATCGTGGCCTATTTGTCGTCCAACGACGGGATATATCGTGTGCAACACGGAGGCTCCTCGAACTCGGCGGAAATCTTCCAGATCCTCGCCGACGAGTACGCGCGGAAGATTCTCCTCGCCGCGGATCGAGACGGGCCAAAGACCGCGAAAACCCTCAGTGAGGAGTGTGACGCCTCGCTCACGACGATCTACCGTCGCGTCTCGACGCTGCAGGAACACGGCCTCATCGAAGAACGTCGAACCGTCGACTCGGACGGTTCCCACCGGAGCGAGTTCCAGACGGCGCTCGAGGAGCTCCACGTCGACATCACCGACGGTCAGCTCTCGCTGACGATGGAGACCCGCGACGAACTCGCGGACAACTTCACGGCGCTCTGGAGCGGACTCCGAGGTGACGAGTGATGGAAGCGTCCTTTCTGCTCGCCAAACTAATCACGCTCGTCCTGAGTCTCGTCGTCGCGTATCTGGCGTACCACGGCTATCGCCGGAGCGGACAGACGCCGATGCTGTACGTCTCGGGCGGGTTCATCTTCATCGGCGCCGGCGCGATCTGCGAGGGACTCATCTACCATGTGTTCGGAACGACCATCGCGTCCGCCGCGCTCGTGCAGGCGGCCATCGTCTCGAGCGGGATGGTGCTCGTTCTCATTTCGCTGACGAAGTGATTCCGCGCCCCCTCGAGCCAACCTCCATTTCGCTTTTTGCTTCGCCGCTGTTACTTTTTCCGACTCGGGGAATCGCCGTCCCGGATATAGGCATGGCACCGAAACGCTCATCTATGAACCGACGGCTGTATCTCCGGTCGCTCACCGCCTCGAGCGTCGCCGCTACTGCGGGCTGTCTGGACGTCCTCTCCCTCGAAGGTAGCGACGACGGACTGGTTCTCGAGCCGCCGGAGAACGATCTGAGCGAGGCGACGCATCCGAGTTACGGCGACGAATTTCTCGCGACGAGCGTCCCGGATCCCCTGACCGGTGAGACCGTTTCGACCGACCAGTTCGAGGGCGAGCGGGCGATGCTGGTGACGTTCTTCTACACGTCGTGTCCCGACGGCGTCTGTCCCGCGCTGATACTGCGGTTGCGGCGCGCACAGGAGGTCGCGGCCCAGGAGGGATACGGCGACGACGCCGCGTTCCTCGCGATGACGTTCGACCCCGAACGCGACACCGAAGACGCGTTGCGAACGTACGCCGGCCAGCAGGGCGTCGATCTCGAGGCCGGAAACTGGCACTTCCTGCGCCCGGAACGCTACGAGGACGCGAAATCGATCGTCGACGGCCGTTACGGACTCCCGATCGAGAAGCGCGACGCCGACGAGTACGAGAACTTAGAATACATGTTCCCACATTTCTCGTACATCTTCCTCGTCAACGAGCGCGGGCTGGTCGAACGCGTGTATCCGGACGGGGCGACCATCGCGACGTCGAAAGTGGTCGAGGACTTCGAAACGGTGGTGACCGCGTAGATGCGGCGACGGGACGTCCTCGCCGGCATCGGAAGCCTGAGCGTCATCGGGACCGCGGGCGCGCTGGCGATTCGCGGCCCGCCGTCGTTCGACGGAACCGACGACCCGAAGAACTCGAACGGCTCAGCATCGACGGCTACCGATCCGATCACGATCGAAACGGTCGACGCGCCGGGGAGCGAGGCCGGTGAGGTCCGCGTTCCGGCGCCCGACCGGGCGACGTTCGTCGATTTCTTCGGCACGTGGTGTCCGCCGTGTATCGAACAGATGCCGGCGCTCGCCGAAGCCAACGACCGGATCGGCGACGACGTGCTGTTCCTCTCGGCCACGAGCGAGGCGGTCGGCTCGTCAGTATCGGAGAAGGAACTGGTCGGCTGGTGGGACGAACACGGCGGCAACTGGCTCCTCGGGCTGGATCCGACCGCCGAACTGACCGCGCGGTACCTCGCGGGCGGCTATCCCTCCGCCGTTGTGATCGACGCGGACGGGCGCGTCCAGTGGTCCGATTCCGGCGTCAAGACCGCCGACGAGCTCGTCGCGGGGATCGAACGAGCGATCGAGGCGGAGGCCGACGCGTGATCGAGACGACGGACCTGTCGACGGTCGGCTTCGCGCTCACCGCCGGCGTCGCGACCTTCTTCAGCCCCTGCGCGTATCCGCTGTTGCCGGGATACGTCGGGTTCTACGTGAGTCGAACGGACGGGACGGACGCGTCGCTCGGCGGGGCGACTCTCCGGGGCGTCGTCGCCGGTCTCGGCGTCCTGGGGACGTTCGCGGCCCTCATTGGCGCGACGTTCTGGCTCGGTCGATCGACGCTGTCGAATCTCACGATTTTCGAGTCGCTCGTCGGCGGCCTGCTGGTGGTCTTCGGCGCGCTCGTCGTCGCCGGTCGCGCCCCCTCGCTGTCGATTCCGCTTCCCAAGCGGCGCTCGAGCGTCCTCGGATTCGGGGTCTTCGGTGCGGGATACGCGCTCGCGGGAGCCGGATGCGTCGCACCGGTCTTCCTCGCGGTCGTCGCCCGTTCGCTGTCCCTGCCGACCGATGCAGCGGCGCTCGTCCTCGCGACCTACGTCGGTAGCGTCGTCGTCCTGATGATCGCGGTGACGGTCGCGACTGGGATGGGGCTGGTCGCGAGCGCGGGTCGGTTCGCGGCCTACTCGGAACACCTGAAGCGACTCGCCGGCGGCGTGATGCTCCTCGCGGGGATCGGACAGCTCTATCTGGCGCTGATCGTCTACTAGAAGAACAGCGCCGGCACGGTGTTCCGGAAGATATTGAGCGAGATCACGAACAGGAGTCCGACGACGAACCAGTTGAACGTCCGCTCGTTGAACTCGAGGCGCCGGAGGTACGTGCCGAGTAGCAGGCCGACGATCGTGACCACTGCGATGACCGAACCGAGCCAGAGCCGGTAGGTCGTCAGGAGGTCGGTGAACAGCGCCATCTGCACGATCCGGACCGTAAAGATCGTCCCGAGTACCATCGCCAATCCGCCGATGTATCGCTCCGTGTCCCGTTCGAAGGTGTGGAAGTACGCCGGAAGTAGCGGTCCGAGATTGGCGAACGCGAGAAGGAAGCCCTGAGAGAACCCGGCGGCGCCGAGGGCGAACGGGTGATGTGCCTCCTCGACTGTGACGAAGTTCTGGACGACCTGGAAGGCCACGTAGCCGAGGAGGACGAGGCCGATCACGAACGCGACGATCGGGCTGGCGCTGAACGTCGCCAGCGCCGCGACGCCGATGACAGTCCCGATGACAGCGAGCAACAGGAGCGACCACTCCTCGCGAACGAACGCTCGTCCCGTCCCGGTTTCGGCGATCTGGAACATGTTGAGCATCCACGGCGGAATCGCCAGGACGACGACGGCGACGGTCGGATCGATTACCGTGGCGAAGATCGGCGTCATGATGAGCGAGTAGCCGAAGCCAGTCATCCCCTTCACGACGCCGGCGACGATCGCGACCAGGCTCAGCACGGCGAGCAAGCCGATCGAGAGATCGGACTGGACGCCGTCTCCGACGTTCTCGACCCCGGGGAAGAACGCGATCGAGGCGACGAGGACGGCCAGCGTCGCGCCGACCATCGTCACCTCGCGGTAGCGAAACTCGAGGAGGTTGGTGAGGAACTGTTCGACATCGACTCTGGATTCGGGGGCACTCATGTAGTTCGAACGAGAGGTGGGGCGACGGGGCGTCGCCGTTTCGATGCCCTTGTGGCGGCGCCCGTATTTCAGTACGTGATTCGGCGAGAATCATCCCGGCTCGAGTCACCCGTAAGTCGGAGTATCGGCGATTGAGGACCGGTCACGACACTCGAGTGGCTTAGATCGTAAAGCAGATACGTCACAGATAGCAGTAATAGCGGCCGGTATGCGCCACAGTGACGTGATAGCAGTTCGTACACGACGTTTCATTCGATCGCAGTCGCCCGATCGGTGTAGCAGTCGTATTCAGCGGGCGTTTCGCTTCGAATCGTCACCGTCGCAGTCGGATCCCGTCGGCGTTACCAGTCGAACTCGCGGTGGAGCCGCCGACACTCCTCGTTCAGTACGGGGCCGGTGACATCGCTGACGCCGTCGAGAATCTTCCTCGATCGGACTGACGGCTCGCGGCCGGTGAACTCCGCGAGTTCGTCGTTGCCCACACCGTAGACGACCCGTTCGAACCCGGCTTCGACCATCCCGCCGGCGCACATCGGACACGGTTCCGTGCTCGTGTACATGACGGTCTCAGCGCGATCGTCCGGCTCGAGCTCGCGACACGCCCGATACGCGAGGTGGAGTTCCGGATGGCGACGGATGTCGTTCTCCGTGATCACCCGATTCGAATCGGCCATGATGTCCGTATCGTCACGGACAAGCACCGTTCCGAACGGGCGGTCACCGCGGTCGGCAGCCTCGCGAGCGAGTTCGACGGCCCGTCGCATGTGCGTCTCGTGATCGAAATCGTCGACGGTGGGTGCGGACACGTCCGTACGTGATTCGAGTAGCCTCATAAACCGTGGTGCAACGACGCGTGAGACCGGCTGGAGAGCCGTCATCGCGTCCGCCGATCGACCGCGAACGGAGAATATTGTACAATCCACACAAAACACTCAAATGCGCTCGAGCCCTATCGACGATAATGACCGAAACGATCGCTTCGGAGCCGACCGACGGCCAGCCGCCGCGAAAACCCGTTCAGTTGAACGATGTCGACGACTACGAGGACCTGATCGTGAACCACGACCTCGTCCTGCTCGAGTTCGTCACGTCCGGCTGTGGCATCTGCGGGTCGATGGAGCCGGTACTCGGCGTCGTCGCTCGCAGCGCTCCGGGCGTCGTGGCGACGGTGAACGCCGGTCTCGTCCCCGAGCTCGCCGCCGAGTTCGACGTCCAGAGCGTCCCGACGCTCGTCGTCCTGCGAGACGGCGAGGAGGTCGCCCGCTTCGACGACGGCTTCCAGCCCGCCGAAACGCTCGTGGACGCGCTCGAGACGCACGCAACGCGCTAAGGTCGTCGCTCGCGATCCGAGCGTAGTGGATCGCGGTGTTATTGCGGACCCGCAGCCGCTACGTCGCGCTCTTCGAACGCCAGTTTCGAATCGCGATCGGTCTTTGTCGCTTCCTTTTCGAGCACGAGATCCTCGAGCACGAGCACGTCGAGTCCCATCCCGTAGAAGTCCTTGATCGCCTGCGTCGGCGTTCGGACGATCGGTTCGGCGTGATCGTTGAACGAGGTGTTCAACACGACGGGGACGCCGGTGAGGTCGGCGAACTCGGAGATGAGTCGGTGGTAACGCGGGTGCTGGTCCTCGCGGACGGTCTGTGGACGCGTCGAGTCGTCGGCCGGGTGCAGGACGGCCTCGAGATCCGCGGTCTTCTCGGGCCGAACGTCGTAGGCGTCGATCATGAACGGTGCCGAACCGCCGTCGATCAGGTACTCCTCGGCGGCCGACTCGAGCATCGACGGCGCGAACGGGCGCCACTCCTCGCGGTGTTTGACGAAGCGGTTGACTCGATCGCGGGACGCGGCGGTACGGGGATCGGCGAGGATGCTCCTGGCCCCGAGCGCCCGCGGCCCCATCTCCATGCGTCCTTGGAACCAGCCCACCAGGTCGCCGTCGGCGAGCCGTTCGGCCACGTACCGTTCGAGGTCGTCCGGCTGTGCGTACGCGAGTTTGTTCGTCTCGAGAATCGATCGGATCTCGTCGGTCTCGTACTCGGGGCCGAGGTAGACATCGGTCTGGCGATCGACGGCCGCCGGCCGCTGCTGAGCCCACCCCGCACCGAGCGCGAGCCCCGCGTCGTGGGCCACCGGCTGGACGAAGACGTCGTCGACCACTGGCGACTCGCGAATGCGCTTGTTCAGTTTGCAGTTCAGCGCGACGCCGCCCGCGAGCGCGACGTTCGACGTGTCCAGTCGTTCGACGGCCGTCTCCGCGATGTCGACGACCGTCTCCTCGAGTAGCTTCTGGGCGGTGTGTGCCAGGTCCTTCTCCCACTGGTCGAACTCGCCGGGCGTCTCCGACCGCGGGCGGCCGAACGCGTCCTCGAGCGTTTCGACGCCGTGACCGGTTCCCCAGCGCTTCGTCAGTTCGGTGACGTCGTAGTCGGCGCCCGTGTCGATCAACTCGCGCAGGACGTCCTCGATCTCGGGATTGTCCTCGCCGTAGGGTGCCAGCCCCATCACCTTCCCCTCGCCGTTGAACATCCGGTAGCCGAGGTACTCCGTGACGACCGCGAAAAAGAGGCCGAGACTGTTCGGGTGTTCGTACGTGTGCGCCCGCGTCAGCCCGTCCTCGTCGGCGCGCCAGACGACCGTCGAATCATACTCGCCTTTCGCGTCGACCGTGAGGACGATACCCTCGTCGAACCCCGACGGGTGGAACGCACTCGCGGCGTGACAGCGGTGGTGGGGAATCGTCTCGATCGGCGGCACCGGCGCGCCGATCGACTCGAGGCGGTGCTCGATCTGTCGGGTCGGGACGACCCGACTCCGGACCTGCGTGACGAGCGCGTTCTCGAGCGCGGAGAGTTTCCGCGCGACGCCGGGCGCCCGGAGCGCGTCGGTGACGTAGTGAGAGGCGATCTCGCTTCGCAGTCGCGGCTCGTACGGGAGGAGGACTCGATCGATATCCGAAAGCGTCAGGTCGCGGTGATCGAGACAGGCTCGAATCGCGCGTTCGGGGAAGGTGTCCGTCGCGTGTTTCTCCCGCGTGTATCGCTCCTCTTCGACGCCGAAGACTGGCGTCCCGTCTTCGAAGAGGACGGCGCTCGGATCGTGCTGGCCGTAGAGTCCGATCGCGGGTTTGAACGCGAGTCGATAGTCAGTCATGGCTCGTGAAAGTAACGTACCGTAATCCGAATCCGGGAGACGGCAAAACGACGCTGACGATTTGCTGGGTCAGCAAATCGTCGGCGACGTCACCGCGCGACCGCTCGATCCATCGCATCCGAACGCGATTTGTTTCCGAGGGGAGACGAAACCATCGAGCGAACGCCGCTCTCGTTACTCGTGGCTGTGACCGTGCTCGTGGTCGTGATGATGGTGATGCTCGTGTGCACCCGCGCCGCGGCGCGTGAACTGTCCGGAGAACGCCCGATCGACCACCTCCGACAGCGCGGGATGGACGTGGACCGACTCACGGATGTCCCAGACGGTTCCCGTGCCCGCCTTCATCGCGACGACGACCTCTTCGATCAGGTTCGACGCGTCGGGGCCGACGATGTGACAGCCGAGAATCTCGCCGTCCGGTTCGATGATGACCTTCACGAACCCCTCCGCTTTCATCGCCTTGCCGCGAGCCGTGTCCTCGTACCGGTAGGTCGCCGTGGCGTACTCCCGATCCGTTTCGCGGAGTTCTTGTTCCCGCGTGCCGACGCCGGCGACCTCCGGCGACCCGAAAACGGCGAACGGCATCGCGGTGTAGTCGACCGGTTCGAGGTCGTCGCCGAGCAGGTTCCGGACGACGGTTCGCGCCTCGTGGTTCGCATTGTGTTTCAGCAGGTATTCGCCGACGATGTCCCCGAGCGCCCAGATCCCGTCGGCCGTCGTGCGCAGGTACTCGTCGGTCTCGACGAATCCCCGCTCGTCGGTCTCGACGCCGGTGGCCTCGAGGTTCAGGAGATCGGAGTTCGGTCGCCGGCCCGCCGCGACGAGCAGGATATCGCCGGTCACGGTTAGGTCGTCACCCGCACCCTCGTCCCCGCGTCCGGACGCGTCATCCCACGCGGGCGGATACGACCGAGCCTCGACGGCCACCTCACCGTCGGACTCCGAGACCGCGACGGCCTCGTAGCCCGTGTAGACGTCGAACCGATCGGCGTAGCGCTCGGTGAACGCGGCGGCGACGTCCTCGTCGGCCGTCGGGAGGAGGTGTCGCCGACGGCCCACGATCGTCACGTCGCTGCCGAACGTCCCGAAGAAGTGCGCGAGTTCGGCCGCGATGAAGCCACCGCCGACGATGACGAGGTGAT
>NZ_AOIP01000052.1 GCF_000337535.1 Natrialba aegyptia DSM 13077 | reverse complement strand
CATCAGAGATGGGTATAAGAGACAGGGCCCTCCCCTTCGAGCAGCGTGTGCTGACCCGACGTGCGTAACCCGTGGTGGATCGAGTCGGAACTGCTCGAGACGTCGTCGTTCACCTCGCGAACGATGTCGGCGAAGTCGACGCCGGTCACGTCGGCGTGGATGCCGAACTCGTCTGCGCGCTCGAGGGTCTCCATCACCTCCGCGTGGTACAGCAGTTGTTTCGACGGAATACAGCCGCGGTTGAGACAGGTCCCACCGAGCGGCCCCTTCTCGACGACCGCGACCGATTGGCCGCGGTTCGCGAGAGCGCTCGCCACGTCGAGTCCCGATCCCGAGCCGATAACGAGGAAGTCGAATTCCGCAGTGCCTGCGTCCATGCGTCGATCATCCACGGCCAATCCGATTAAACCCGCACCGACGAATCGATTCGTCGTCGATGAGAGCGGAAAAGACGGTTCAGACGAGCACGACGGGCAACATCGCCACGGCGCCTGCGGCGAATCCGACGAGAAGCTCGCGGCGCCCGCGATTGGGCAAGTCCGCGCCGGTCTCCAGCGCCTCGGGGATGAACTCCGTCGCGACGAGGTAAACCATCGCGCCGGCGGCGAATCCGAAGCCGAACGGCAGGAACGCCTCGGCCCACGAGACGAACGCGAACGCGATGACCGCACCGATGGGTTGGGGGAGACTCGAGAAGACCGCCGCCCCGACCATCCGCCAGTTAGACAGCCCCATCGCCCGCATCGGAATGGCGATGGCGGTCCCTTCCGGGACGTTGTGGATCGAGATGGCGATCGTCATGAACACCGCGAGCAGCGGAATCGAAACCCCGAGTATCGACACGCCGCCCCCCAGTCCGAGTTCGGCGAACGAGACGCCGACCGCCACGCCCTCGGGAAAGCTGTGGACCGTGAGGATGCCGAGAATGAGGACGAGTTTCTTCAGGTCTCCCTCGGCGAACGCCGCCGCCTCGATCGGCGGACCGTCGTGGCCGTGCCCGTATCCGTGACCGGCGCCGTTGGCCCGTACCTCGTCGAGTTCGGTCGCCTCGCGACCGTGTTCGTGCTCATCGTCGCGGTCGCGTTCGCGTCGGTGATCCGCGCTCCCGCCGAGATCGACGCGACCGAGCACTCTGTCGGAGACCTCGACCAGCGCGACGCCCGCGAACAGGCCGCCGACCATCAGCGTCGGAAACCCGCTCGAGGCGTACGCAAGCCCCTCGTCGACGAGGCCGAGCACGGAGACCGTCACCATAATTCCCGACGCGATCCCCCACAGCCCCACGTTCCATCGGTCGCTGAAGTCCTCGACGAAGAAGAACGGCAATGCGCCGATTCCCGTCGCCAGCGCGGTGATCAATCCCGCGACCAACACGATGACGAGGTTTTCCGCGAGTGACATACTTATCGTATGAGCATGGCACCAAAGTATCTTTTTAAAACTGGGAATATATTTCGGCTAGCATAAAGCGAACGCGATCGAGAGCGTTTGAAGTCGCCTGCTGTGCGCCCCGTCGGTATCGACGACGTTAGTTGGCAGCGCAGTTGTTCGGGCCCAGCTCGAGCGCCTCGACGTCGGCGTCCGGCTGCTCCTTGCCCCAGTTGATCTGCTTGATCTCGTTGTAGTTGGCCGGTTCGTCTGCGAGGCTCTCGACGATGGTCTCGACGAACGCGCTCTCGTCGCCGTCCTCGACGTAACTCAGGAGTTCGTTGGTCGTCTCCTCCCGAAGTTCACCGAGTTCGGTCGCGAGCGGGCGGACCGATTCGTCGCTGAAGTGGCCCGGAAGGACGACGGTCTCGTCCGCGAGGTCCGTCAGCCGCTCGAGGCTGTCGAAGAGCTGACTCGAGGCCTCCCGGATGGCCTCCTCATCGCCGTCCTCGAGGTCGGGACGGCCGACGCTGCGGAGGAACAGCGTGTCTCCGGAGAGGAGCGCGTCACCGAACCGGAACGAGACGCTGCCTGGGGTGTGTCCCGGCGTGTGGAGCACCTCGAGGTCGCGGTCGCCGACGGGAATCGTCTCGCCGTCCTCGAGTGTCGTGACGTTCTCGAGGTCGCCGGCGTCGTCCCCGTGGAGGTAGTACGGGACGTCGAGTTCGCCGGCGAGTCGGCGGGCGCCCGAGACGTGGTCGGCGTGAGCGTGGCTGTCCGCGACGCCGACGATCTCGAGGTCGCGCTCGTCGGCCACGTTTAGGTACTGATCGATGTACTGACTCGGGTCGACGACGACGGCCGCCTCGCCGTCGTGGGTGAGATACGAGACACAGCCCGTCCCGGGACGGACGACCTGTACGACCCCTTCGACGCCGTCTGCGTCCTCGAGATCGTACTGGCGGTGGACGCGACCCCAGCCATTCATGCCGTCGTCGATCGATCTCGCGTCGAACCCGTGTTCGCGGAGGAACTCCGCCGCTCGCGCGGACGTGATACCGGCAACGCAGACGACCGCGATCTCCGTATCCTTCGGGAGTTCGTCGAGGTGCTCCTCGAGCGTGGAGTAGTCGTACTCCAGCAGTTCGTTGTAGATCGGGACGTTCGTGCTCCCGTCGATCCGCCACTCCTCGTAGTCGTCCTCGTTCCTGACGTCGAGGACGAAGAGGTTCGACGCATCGTCTTCGTCGATGCGCCGTGCGACCTCCGCCGGACTCAAGTCGATATTGCTCATAACACCCAATTATACACGATACTATCTCTTAAGTTCGTTGCCGGACTGTGCGCCGATTAATGTTCCCGTTGGAACTGAGGGATGGACGTGAGAAGAGACGCTGAAACGGGAGCGCTGTCGAAACGTATTCCGGAGTAGAGACGCGAGAGTCACCTCGAGGTTACCGACGTCCGAACCGTTACTGGGCGGGGACTTCGGTGCCGGCCTCGGCGTGTTCGTACTTGTCCTCGAACTCCTGGATGAGCTGGCCCATCTTCGCGTACCAGTCGTTTAACATCCGCTGCATGTCGTTCGCGATCTGAGTCGGATCCGTCGGGTAGTAGACGTGGTAGTAGCCGCCCTGCTCGTAGTTGATCTGCTCCTTCTGGATGAAGCCGCTCTGGAGCAATCGCTGGATCGATCGGTACGCAGTCGAGCGCTCGCGGTCGACTTGGTCGGCGACCTCGTCGATCGTCAGCGCTTCCTCGCTCTCGACCATCACGCGGAAACAGTCCTTGTCGAGTTGCTTGAGCCCGTGGATACACTCCAGCAGCCCTTCACACTCCATGTCCTGCTGTAGTTGCTCCGCCATCGAATTAGCCATTGTACTACTATCCGGTAGGGACTGCACCGGTATAAGGGTTGTGTGAATATTGTACAATCTCAATGAGCCGCGAGCGGGGCCCAGCGAGCGGCGTAGGGCGTTCTCAGTCCGCTGACGGTGCGGACGCCCTGGCCTCCGCGCGCATCGTTCTGATCGTGCTGTAGATCACGGCCCCGCTGACCATGAACGCCGAGAGCAGGATCAGCGCGAAGCTGACCGTATTCAGTGCGTCCATCCCGAGGTAGTCGCCCGCCTGACGGAACGCAACGGCGATCGAGCCACCGACCAGCATCAGTCCAAAGTAGATCTTGATATCGTCTTCGTCGACGACGCTGGTCGCGGCCGATCCGATCCGGGCGCCGAGCGCGCTCCCCACAAGCAGCGGCGCGACGATCGAGAGGTCGACGCCGCCGTTGAGCCCGTAGGTGAACGCGCCGAATCCACCCGAGAAGACGATCTCAAAGAGGTCGGTCCCGACCGCGACGGGAACCGGGACACCGATGAGGTAGACCATCGCGGGCATCTTGATGAAACCACCACCGACACCCAGGAAGCCCGACAGCAGACCCGTGGCGAACGCGACGGCCAGTATCAACCAGAGCGAGACCTGGATTCCGCCGGCGACCGTCATCATCGGCGGGATGCGGTAGGACTGAATCCGCTTCGCGAGGGGTGGAATCGCGTCCGGGTCGAACTCCTCGTCGGACTCGTGGTGGTTGTCATCCGAATCGTCTCCATCGTCGTTTACGAGCGCGTTTCGGGTGACGAACAGCCCGACCGCACCCAACAGGACGACGTACGTGACGCCGATGGCACCGCTGGCGAGTCCCAGTTCCTCGAGGTAGTACACCACTCGACTACCCACCTCGATGCCGCTCGTCGTCCCGACGATCATTAACCCGCCGAGTTTGTAGTCGACCTGACCGAGGTCGCGGTGTTTCAACGTCGCGATCGTGGCCGTCCCGAACACGAAGGCCATGCCGCTCCCGACGGCGACTCTGGCGGGATACCCCATCACGAGTAACGCGGGCGTGACGAGGAACGAGCCGCCCATCCCGAAGAAGCCGAACAGCACGCCGACCATGAAGCCGAAGCTCACGAACAGTGCCAGCGTCGTCAGTGCGATTCCGAATGGCTCCATCTATGCGCGTGTGATTTTCTCGACGATTGGCGTTGCGACTCGCTCGAGTGCGCCGTACCCGACGTAGAGGACGACCGCCTCGAGGAGGACGGCGCCGACGAGGGCGCCTGACTGTACTGCTGACGAAGATGCGGTGAAGTCGATCATCGCGATCGACCACCACCGTTCGGTTGTGTGTATCTCATGGGTTTCTGCTCGGTATCGTCTACCCGGAGGACGGCTATAACGCTTTTGGGAATAGCACACAATATTACTGCAATCAATCTCACGGCTATCCTACGAAGATATTCGAATAACTTACGAGGATATTCGGTTCGGGCGGCGAGGCGTCTGCAGAGTTCGCGCGCGGTCGGGGCGCTCGCCTCGAGCGGTTCTAACGATCACTCTGGTGACGTCTTCCCGGCTGACGGTCGCCGGTGTCCGGGTCGCAGTCCGCACTGTCCGCAACCGATCGGCCGGTAACAGTATTGGTAACCGGAAACAATATCATGCCATCGGCCCTACGAGTCGTATGAAAGCGATCTGTGCGACCGACCTCTCCGCCGCCAGCGAGGCGACGATCGAGAGCGAGACCTGTCTCGAATGCCTCGGCCGGATCGGCGTCGAAGAGATCCACCTCGTGACCGTGATCCCGTCGAACGTTCACGCGGGTATGCCCGGCCTCGACTTCGAGGAGCGACGCGAGCGGGCGCTCGAGCGATACCGCCGCGTCATCGAAGACGCGGGCTTCGACGTCGAGGCGCACGTGGTCCGCGGCACGCCCCACCGGCGCATCAACGGGGTCGCCGAAGCGGTCGGCGCCAGCCTCACGGTCGTCGGCTCGCGGGGAAAGAGTCCGCTCGAGAACCGCGTTATCGGATCGACTGCACGCAACCTCGCGCGGACGACGGTCGTCCCACTGCTGGTCAACCGGATCGAACGCGGAGCGGATAAGCCATCCGTCGTCCGCGAACACTTGTTTCGGCGGATGCTGTTCGCGACGGACTTCTCAGAGAACGCCGAACGAGCCTTCGAGGCGTTCTCGTACCTCCGTCACGCGACGCGGGAGGTGACGCTGGTCCACGTTGAAACGGCGAAGGATCCGGCGCTTCCAGCGGGCGCTGACCCCGAAGCGCGACTGGCGGAGTTGGCGACCAAGCTTGAGGACTGGGAGATCGAGACGCGGACCGCAGTCCGGCAGGGCGATCCGGCGGACGAAATCCTCGCCGCCGAGAACGAGTACGAACCGACGACAATTCTCATCGGCTCGCGTGGACACAGCCGGCTCCGTCGACTGTTGCTCGGGAGCGTCTCCGAAGACGTCGTTGCGCGGGCGAACGGAAACGTCATGCTCGCTCCACCAGACCGGACGGTGTGACCTAGCAGCGAATCGACATAGCCAATCGGATCCGACTTGAAGTGGATTTGAGAACCATCCGTCTCGCATCGCGTCGCCGTCTCGAGGAATCGATCAAGGTCGGAATACTCACCTATCATCCCATCGGCTCTCACGACCTCGAAGAGTCGGGGTTCGTCGAGAATGCGTGTGATCGTCGTACGACGCCTTTACCGACTCAAGGATATGTTCGTCGACGAATTCCCGCGGAAATATCCGTCGTTGACCGTATTGACGAGTGTCCGATATCGACACAAAGCGACGTCGCCGCTTACATAGGATTATTTATAACAACCCGATATTATTTCCGGTTACTGAAAGAGCAACCAAAGTGAAGGGTATTGTGGGTCTGTTCATACCCTTCGAGAGGGGTGAGACCTGCCTTCGAATCATGGGACCGCACGGAAGGCAGGTCAGATGGGAGTTTGGTAGTCAACGACATAGTCATTAGCCTGCCCTTTGCATGGATGCTTTAAGGGACGACATCTGAGGACAGATAACTTCCAAAACTCTTCCCTACGAAGCATTTTCCGCGACAAATCCCTTAGCCCAGACATATCTACAACCATTGTAACACCCGACGCAGAGGAGATGGATGTGTACGGTTTAAATATTTTGTCGCGAGCCAGCTTCGCCGGCCCGCAGCACAAAAGTTCGGTTAGGAGCAGATGTGATCGTGTCCTTCGGCGAAATTCCCTCACTGGAACTATACGACCAATCAGCCGGGGATCAGATCGTCTTGCCCATCGTCTTCGCGAGCGAGAGCAGAAATCCCATCCCGGTTTTGACGTCCGGATCGCGCAGCGCCCTCGCGACGCCAATCGGACCGACGGGTTCCGTCGGTTCGGAACCGGCCTCACCGACTGCCTCGAGCAGCGACTCGTTTGTTCGGGCCACGTCGTCGTCGGTCGCGGTGTTGGCCACCTCGCCGAGGCGCGTTCCGGTCGACGCGAGGCCCGTAACCATGTCGTCGTCCATCGCGTTTGAGGCAGGTGCGAGCAGGTCCGCCATCGCTAGCAGGTCGTCGAGCGTCCCCGACCGCTGCAGGCGGGCGAGTCCCTCGATCGCGTCGGCCAGATCGTCGGCGTTCTCGCCGGTCGCCTCGCCGAGTCGCGCGGCCTCGGGCGTCGCCAGCCCGTCGCTCGGCTCGCATGCCGTCCGATCGTTTCGTGTGGATCGGTCATCGTTCGATCACACTCGGAGAGTAGTATTGTATATTAATCCCACTATCGAAAACCATTTGTGCACGAATAGGTGATAAATATATATTCAGGCGACCGGCCTCGAGCGGGTTCCCGCTCACCGAACCGGGCCGTAACGGATCCGTAGTGATCGATCGGATTGGGCAACCGTCCCCAATAGGATTCATATCGGGAGGAGGAGGAGTATCCCACTCCGTTCGGGGCTGCTCGGGACGGCCACCGCGAGCATCGACCAGTTGGTCACGTCGCCGCGGCGAGGAACCCCAGACGCTTTGCCGCCCCAATATTGTCCTAAATACACAAAATCATTATGGTCATGGAGACCGTACCGTCGACCATGAGCGAGTCCATCGACGACGAACGACAAAGGATCCGCGAACGGAAGAAGCGAGAGCTGCAGGAACGCCTCGAGAACGGTGGGAGCCTCGACGCAGCTGACGCCGTCGAGGCGAGCGACGCACCCGACGAGCCGATCGCGATCACGGGCCAGAGTCACCTCGACGAAGTCGTCACGGAGCATGACCTCGTCCTCGTGGACTGCTACGCTGACTGGTGTGGCCCCTGTCAGATGATGGAGCCGACGATCGAAGCGCTCGCCGCGGAGACCGACGCTGCGGTCGCGAAGGTTGACGTCGATCGACACCAGCGAATCGCCCAGCAACTGGGCGCCCGTGGGGTCCCTACGCTGGTACTCTACGCCGACGGCCAGCCGGTCGAGCGCATGGTCGGTGCCCAGGACCACGGGACGCTGCAGGGCCTGATTGAGCAACACGCGTAACACCTCGAGTTCCGTACTCACGCCGAGCGGCGGGACTCGGCCGCGACCGGTTGTCCTGGGATGGACCGACGGCGTGACTGTGCCGTGACCACACCGCGACCGCTTTCAATTCAATTATGTCCACTGACTGGAGACGCGCGATCGAAACGCAACGCGAGGAGAAAGACCGGTACTTCGGCGGCGATCCGCACTCGCCGATTCCGCCGGACGAGCGCGAGTCGTTCGACGGCCTCGAGTACTACCCGATCGACGAGGACTACCGGTTCGAACTGCCGCTGCACGAGTACGACGACACCGAACCGGTCACCGTGGGGACGAGCACCGACGGCGAGCGGGAGTACCTTCGGTGGGGCGAGTTCCGGTTCACCGTCGACGGCGAAGACGTCGCGCTGCAGGCCTACAAGGGAGATCCGGACGACGAACGGCTCTGGGTCCCGTTCCGGGACGCGACCAGCGGCGACGAGACCTACGGCGCCGGTCGGTACCTCGACCTCGAGGACGACGCCCACCGTACGAACGACGGAAACTGGATCCTCGACTTCAACGAGGCCTACAATCCGACGTGCGCGTACTCGGATCGGTACGAGTGCCCGCTCCCGCCGACGGAAAACTGGCTCGAGGTCCCGATCGAGGCCGGCGAAAAGGCATATCACTGAGTTCCGTTCGACCACACGGGACGACCGGTTCGTCCCTGGAGTTAGATCGTGTCTGCTGGGTCGTGTTCGTCCGCCATTCGCGCTGCTTCGTCGGCGTACCGGTCGCGGACGTCTGGGTCCTCGACGGTCGCGAGATCATCGGGAGCGACGTCCTTTGCGGCAGTGACCGTGTCCAGGTCGACCGCCTGCGCTGCGAGTTCCTTTCGGAAGGTTCGAGTTCCGTCGGGAGTCGCATAGGTGAGGATGATGAGGTCTCGATTGTCGTAATCGCGCTCGACCAGCCACACGCGAACGTCGGCCGACTCCGATGGCATGAGAACCCAAACGAGAAGCGTAAGGGTAGTCGTTGGGGTTGAGAGTTTAGTGGCTTGAGAACCTCATCGGTATCCACGCCTTCGGCTCGAGAATGTCACCACCGACGCTCGTCTACGACGACGATTGCGGGGTCTGTACTCGTGCAGCGCGGTTCGTGGACCGCCGCGCGGCGATTGACATCGTCGGCTTTTCGGAACTCACGGACGACCTGCGAGCGCGCTTGCCGCTCGACTACGAGGCGTGTGCGCATCTGGTTACCGACGAGACGACCTACTCCTGTGGGGCAGCGATGGAACGCGCCTACGAACGGACCGGCCTTCTGCCATCGCAGTTTTTTCCGCTGTTTCGTCGCGTTCCTGGATATGCACCCGTCCGCGAGTTCGTCTATCGCGTCGTCGCGTCGAACCGGCCGTCGATCGGCCGATTGCTACCGTAGCTTCTCGAAAGCGTATAGGCAACCCGCTATTCCGACCGAGATTCAATCGAAAACGGACGGTGATCGAAAAAGGGCCGAACGCATCCTGCAGCTTCAGAGGTCCAGAAGAAGCATCGACCCGTAGCCGAGACCGAACGCGAGTATGAACGATCCGACCCAGGCGGCGACGGTGAATCGCAGCTTTTGGGGACTGACGCCGTCTCCACCAGTGACCGCGAGTCCGCTACCGACGATCGCGCTCACGATGATCTCGTTGAACGAGACCGGTACCCCGAGCAGGACTGCGGTCTGTGCGATGAGAAACGAGGGGACGAGCGTCGCAATCGAGCGGCGCGGCCCCAGCGACGCGTACTCCTGGGAGATCGACTTGATCATTCGCGGGGCACTCGTCCACGAGCCGACGAGGATTCCGACGCCGCCGCCGAGCAGGACCGCAATTGGCGACACCGTCGGCAGGTCCTCGAGTAGCGGGAACAGCGGTCCGACGGCCAGACCGACCTGACTCGCGCCCGCCGAGAACGCCACGAGCGCGCCCAGCGAGAGGAGGAACCGGCGCAGACCGCCGGCCTCGTCGCGACTGACGTCCCAGCGGACGACGGCCGCAGCGACGGCTCCGAAACCCAGCGAGACTGCGACCGTGGCGGCGGTACCGTCGAACGGAATCGCGGTGGCGCCGGCGGCGGCGAGCGTTCCGCCGGCCGACGCGAGGAACGCGAACTCGAGGTTCGCGACGACCGTGCCGACGAGTCCGGCGAGGAGCGGAACGCTGACGTCCTCGGGAACGTCCGGTCGCGGAAGAACACTCGCGATACCGTATGCGATGCCCCCACCGACGAACGGCGTGAGGACCCAGACTGCGCCGATTTCGGCGTACTTCCCCCAGGCCGGATCGCCGCCGAGCGCGAGGCCGACGCCGACGACCGACCCGGTCACGGTGAACGCAGTCGCGATCGGATATCCCGTGTAGATCCCGATCGCCATCAGCCCGGCGCCGATCAGTAGGACGACGATGACGCCGCTGACAGGGAGGCTGATTCCGTCGACGAGGCCGCTGCCGACGGCTTCGGAGACACTTCCGCCCTGTGTCACCGCGCCAGCGAAGCCGAGAATGCCGACGAAAAACGCCGCACGCATTGTGGAAATAGCGTTCGCACCGACGGCCGGGGCGAACGGGGTCGCGCCGCTCGAGCCGGCGCCGATGACCCACGCCATGAAGAGGCTCGCGACCGCGGCCGCTGCGAACAGGAGTATCGTTGTGGGTTCCATCAGTGTACGAAAATCCTCCGTTTCAGCTTTCGAAACACGAAATTCGAACGGTGTTAGTCGGCGCTCGCTGGACCGGAGTCGGCCGCGACGCGCTTGCTGCGCCAGACCCCCTGCAGGTAGGCGCCGGCGAACATGCCGACGAGCGCCCACAGGATGGCGACGTTTCCGATCCCGAGGCTGGCGTAGGCCGCGCCGGGGCAGATCCCCGAGAGCCCCCAACCGACACCGAAGATCCCGCCGCCGATCAGGACGTTTCGATCGAACGATTTCAGCCGTCGACGGTACACGTCGCCCGTCAGCGGTGCGCTGTCGCGAATCCGGGGCATGATCGCGAAGGCGATCCCGGAGACGATCGCGGCGCCAAACATGACGAACGGCAGGCCGAGGTCGTCGAACTGGAGGAAGTCCAGCACGACTTCCGGCCGGGCCATGTGGCTGTACGCCAGTCCGAAGCCGAAGATCAGGCCGCCGACAAGGATCAGCGGCATGAACAGGGGATGTCGATTTCTGCTCATGTTACGGACTCACCCCCATCGCCTGGACGATCTGGGCGGTCACGATCGCGACCGTCAGGAACGTGATCACGCCGACGATCGACGTTTTCGAGGCCGAGCCGACGCCGCAGACCCCGTGGCCCGACGTGCAACCCTTCCCGACGCGCGTCCCGATCCCGACGAGGACGCCACCGAGCAGCAACCGCCAGGGCTGGACGTCGGTTGTCCACGTCCCGCCCTGCCAGAAGACGGCGTAGACCGCCGCTCCCAGAATAATTCCGAGCGTGAAGACGACGCGCCAGTCCCGGGAGCCGCGGTACTGCTTGAACCGTGACTGATCCGAAACGTACGACAGCGTCGACTCGAGGAACGTACTCGCGCCCGCGGCGATCCCCGTCCCGAGATAGATGACGACCGCGCCGAGGCCGACGAGCAGTCCACCGATAGCGTACCGGGAGATGCCGTTGGGAAACGGCTCGGCAGGCACTACCTGACCCGGGGCGGCAAGTTCGGCGAACAGTGCGATCTCGATCACGGTGATCAGTCACCCGCCAGCGACTCTTGGCTGGCCGCACAGTTGTTCGGGCCGAGCTCGAGTTCGAACGCCTCCTTGTCGTTGGCCTCCTGCTGTCCGAGGTTCGTGAGGATGATATCCTCGTAGTTGGCCGGACGGGGCGGCATGTCCGAGAGGATCAGCTCGACGAACTCGTCTTCGTCCATCGTTAGAGCGTCCATCTCTTCTTCGAGTTGGCTGATCGGTGCCGTATAGGTGCCATCGTCGGCGGGATCGGCGGAGTCACTGAAGTGAGCCCCGCCGACGAGCGTGTCGTTAGGCAGGGTCAGCACGCGCTCCTGCAGCGACTCGTAGAGCTGGCGTGCGGCGTCTTCTGCGCCCTCGTCGCCCTCCTCTAAGTCAGGGCGGGCAACACTCTCGACGAACAGGCCGTCGCCAGTCGCAAGCAGCGAGTCGTCGATCAGGTACGAGGTCATCCCGGAGGTATGTCCGGGCGTGTAGACAGTTTCGATCGTGGCAGCACCGACTTCGAACTCGTTGCCGTCTGCTGCGAGAGTCATCTCGTCGGCGTAGGTGATACCGCGGTCGACCGCCGCCTTGGGGATGACGCCCTCGACGCCCTCATCGGCGAGGTCTTGCATCCCCGAGATGTGATCCGCGTGGATGTGCGTGTCGATTGCGTACTTCAGGTCGGCGTCCAGTTCGTTCACATCTTGGAAATAGCGGTCGGTGAATGCACGCAGTGGGTCAATCAAGGCTGCCTCGTCACCGTCAACGATGAGGTAGCCGAGACAGCCGCTCGAGGGACGCTGATACTGGTAGAGTGTCCCCGCGCCGTCGTAGCGCTCGACCTCGACGCGCTCGTAGATGCGCGCCCAGCCATTCATCCCGTCCTCGAGGTGGTCGACGTCGTAGCCGCGCTCTCTCAACTGTGCGGCGACGTACTCGCTCGAGCCGCCCTTCGCACAGAGAACCGTAATTTCGCGGTCATCGGGAATCTGTGCAAGGACATCGTCATCAATTTCGTCGTCCAGGAACTCGAAGTACGGGATGTTGATCGATTCAACGGTCTCTCCGTCGATCTTCCACTCGTTGTACTCCGATTCCATGCGGGTATCGAGGAGCGTGACGTCCTCGCCCGCGTCGATTTGCCCCTTCAATTCGTCTGGACTGACCGATTCGATCTCGACGTCCGGCATTGGAAGATCCATATCGTCCATGTTGTACAGTTCCCAGTATCGGCTACTGGCACTTAAGGGTTTGTGTAGTAATTCCTATTGCCTACAATACAGACTGGCCAAATACAGCCTCACAATTTCTATATACGCGTATGCAGGCGATACTAACTAGTTATTTTACCCTCTCCAAGATTGGGGATGTTCGTGTATTGTGCAATAACCGGAGGCCTTATATGGGAGTGCCCAATATTGTATGATAGCTCCAATACGGAGCCAGAACGAAACTATGAGTTCGGAATACCAGACCACGGAGACGCTAGACGTGAAAGGACAGTCGTGCCCGATGCCCATCGTGAAGACCAAGCAATCGATCGACGATCTCGAGGCCGGCGACGTCCTCGAAGTCGTCGCGACTGACTCGGGCAGCATGAGCGACATTCAGGGGTGGGCCGACGGCACCGACGGCGTCGAACTCCTCGAGCAGGTCGAGGAGGACGATTTGTACACTCACTACGTGAAGAAAACGGAATAATGAGCACGGATAACCCAACGACGGCAGTCGACGACGCCGACCCGGACGTCGACGCCGCCGAGTTACAGGCGCTGCGCGAGCGCGTCGAGGAGTTGGAAGAATCAATGGCAGCGGTGGACACTGGCGACGATCAGAAGAAGATGACCATCGTCGCGACACAGGGGAGCTTCGACATGGCGTATCCACCGTTAATCCTCGCGAGCACTGCGGCCGCCTTCGGCTGGGAGGTTGTCGTCTTCCACACGTTTTGGGGGCTCGATATCCTCCACGAGGAGAAGTCGAAGGACCTCAAGTTGAGCGCCGTCGGCAACCCGAATATGCCGGTCCCGAACGCTGTCGCTGCTCTGCCAGGCATGGACAAGATGGCCACGAAGATGATGCAGAAGAAGATTGACGACAACGGGACTGCCACCATCGAGGAACTGATCGACCTCTCGCTCGAGAGCGGCGTCGATCTGCAGGCGTGTCAGATGACGATCGAATTGATGGACTATGATGAGGACGACTTCTACGACGGCGTCACCACCGGCGTCGGTGCGGCCACCGCGCTGCAACACATGGCTGAATCCGACATTCAGCTCCTCGTCTAATCCATGACTGCCACCGAGTCAACGCGCTCAAAGCCGAGCCTACGCGTCCTTGAAGCGATTGCCGACGCGGAAGATGTCTCCCCGATTGCCCTCGAGCACCGCTCAACGACGTTGTGGATCCTGCTGCGCTGGACCGATTGTTTGAACCGACCGCTGCTGACGACTCGGTCCGAGGCGGACACGTTTCGTTCCGGTACCGAGGGTATGACGTAACAATCTCTTCGGATGGGACCATCAAACTGTCGTAAGAAGAGTTTGGGATTCGCTTCCACGACCCTCGGCTATTGTCATTTTCATGCACTACTACATCCCTTCGGTTGAATCACGCGACGCAGAAGGTCTGGAATCGATTAGTTACTGAGCAACTCGTACTCTACTTGCTGTCAGTTTCTCTTCTGGCTAAGGGGAAACAAAGCCACACATCAAAATCATCCTCCGAGGTTGTGAGAAGATGAGACTACAGGCCGTTTAGCAGGCTTGTCGTCGGTGAATTCGGACAAATCAGTCTATCGGAGATCTTTCAGACGCCCTCTCAGCCGCTAATTCCCATCAGTCTTAGAATGGTTTCGGCGCTCTTCCGAGGTAGCTTCCAGTGTCGCCACTCAAAACCCACTCTTCCACGCGGATAGAGTGGCTCTTTACCCGATTCCCGTCTCCTCCTTCAACAGCGTGAGCGTATTTTCCGCCGTTACGAGTGGTGTCTGTTCGTACTCGCCAGTCAACTCGATCTGCACGAGCAGATCGACAGCTCTCCAAATCGAATATAGCAGACAGGCGAACGCGAAGTAGAAGAACCGTAGCACGAAACTTTTCGATGTCGTCGCTGCCATGAACCGCTTAATACTCCTGTAGCCGCTCTCGATTTCCCACCGCGAATTGTAGAAATGAACTGCTCCTGGGCGGCAGTTCGTCATGAAGACACTGTATTGCGTATGATCAGCACTCTCAGCGTTCTTCCGTCGTCTATAGATCAGTGTCGTCTCATGCCACTCGTTCTTCCCCAAGTGCAACTTGCGATCAGTAACGTAGCGGTCCTGCTCCCACCGGAGTAGCCGTTTTGCTTGGGCTCGTTCACTCGTGTACATCCGCTTTGGAACAACATACCCGAGGCCGCGTTGATCGATTTCTTCGAGGATGTGCTGACTGTCGAACGCCCGATCCATCAACACACGATCAACGTGGATAAGGTCTTGTGCCGAGTCTAACAGTTCCATGACGATCTCACGGCGGTTCTCTCCCTTTCGAATCGGCCGAGCATCTAGGACTAATGGAACGGCTTTCCCAACCAACTGTACCGTCGCCCACTGGTAAGCGTACTCACCATCTTTCGTGCCGGGTATCTCGTCCTCGTGGCCTGTTCGATCGCCAGTGAACGGCTTTGCCTCGGTCGTATCGATCGCAACGAGTCCAGCACGATGGAAAATTTCCGTCTCCGACACTCGGTCGATAAGCCGCTGCAACGCCTCGTGATACATCTCGCGAATCGACTCGATCGAGAGATCACGGATGTGCGCTCGATGAGCGTGTCCTAACGGTGTCCGATCTCGCTGGGAGTCATAGAGAAAGCTGCGTGCTCCTTCGTTCGCTGCCAGATTTTCTCGGAGCCCGAGGTACGTCTGGAGATCCCAGAACCCGTTCGGATGAATTTCACAGCTGTCCCCGCGATTAAGCGAGAACGCCGGGTAAACAATGTGGCTCACTTGTTCGGTAACCTCGTCTGCATGAGTGAGTACTTCGTAATCGGTTGGACTGGCCCCCTCATGGTTCTCAGAGGTACGAAGCGGTTCTCTTGGAACATCGCTGCCTTCTCTGTTAGCGTTGATGAGAACGGTTCGTGCGCTCTTCTGGATCGTCTCCTGGAGATCAGGTGAGAACCGGCAGTGCCACGTCCGCCAGAGTGTTGACTGATCAGGAAGTGTCTCGAAGCCAAGTTGCTGCCGAATCGCTGGCCGGTTTTTGAGATGCTCGAGGAGCGCTGTTTCGTGATCCCAATCGTAGGCTTCTTTCAGCAGAAACGCCCGCACCAGCGTGCGCATTTCGTACGTTGCTGGCTCATCGTACTGGTCATGAGGAGTCAGATCAACGTATTTCAACGGGAGTTCGCAAATGAAATCATCAACCGAGTTGTGAGCCTCGTGAGTAAACCAAGCTGATGCGACAGTCCGAATATCTTCCTCGAGTCCACCGAGCGAACTTCGGTCGTACAGCGATGTCGTGTCATACACTGGCCACTCTCGATACGAGCTCGTTGCGATCGTTCGAAAGACAGCACGTCGCGAAGCCGGCGTCGAGGCCATTGATCGGATACTTCTGACTCGAGCGCAAGAGCCTATCTATACTGATCAGTACTGATTGGGGACTTACTCCGGGATAATCGCAACCGCCTCGACCTCGACGAGTAACTCCGGATCAATGAGTCGATTCACCTCGACCATACTGGTGGTTGGGCGAACGTCACCCAACACTTCACCATGGGCCTCACCAATCGCTTCCCAGTCATCAATATCGGTAACGAAGATTCGAGTTCTGACTACATCCTCGAGCGATGCATCAGTTTCTCGAAGGGCGCTTTCGATGTTCTGGAGTGCTTTCTTGGTCTGTTTGTACGCGTCGTCTTTGCCGACTATATCACCATCATCGTTAGTCGCTGTAGTCCCAGAAACATGTACTTGAACGCCTGTCTGAACGGCCCGAGAGTATCCGACTTTCGACTCCCATTTGGTTCCGGACGATATTCGTTTCTGTTCCATGGTTCAAACTCACAACCGTTATTGAAAGGAGTTTGGTGGATAGATATGCACTTTCTCTGCATCGGTTCCTCCAGTGAGGGCCTGCTGAAACGGAGTGACGAGACAAGCGCTTCTTCCATCTGCACTGGGCGACACAGTTTCAACTTCTGCTTAGCTTTCATACATCGCTCTTCTGTAGGAGATTGTTGATACAGGTGTCCAGGGAGGACTTGAACAAAAACTGACCGTCTGATCGCCCAACAACCGAATTCTAGGCTGTGTTGAATCACTAGACGGCGTCGGGGAAAGTCAGTAAATCGAAGGAGTTGAAGCGGGAGACTTCAGTTGTTCATGACCTAAATCTCCCGCTGCACCGAGCGTTGCGTCTCGATTGCACAAAGAGTTACGGGGGCTCTGTTGAATCGCTGTAAGACGGTGGATTTCATTGTTTGCTGCTTTTTTAATAGGCATATTCGCAACAAGCAGACATCTCAACTAACCAGCTTTGTGAGGTACTGATAGTTCAATCAAGATATTGTCCCGATAAGAAATCAACAGTTTCATATAATATTGTGTCAAGAATCAGATTAGATAGATGTACGTTGGAATCGATCACTCTACAACTGGTGTAAAAACAGTAGCGTTACATGATGATGGTAGCTATGAGTCATTCCTTATTGAAAGGCACCAAAGAGAGAGTAAGTGGTCATTTCTTGACGAGCTAAGCAATTATGTTGACTTCGATAATATTGACATGGTTGCAAATGGATTTAGTATGGGAAACAACTTCAATACAATCACTGATATCTCATCGCTTGACAACCGTGGCGTCATCGACTACATAGGACTCGGCCATGGCTTCGGTACTGGGACACAGGTGTTTGATGAGCTGGTCAATACCGACCTGCCTTGTATTGCGTATCCAGGTATTCACCAAGACCTTGACTGTCTTGATCCGTACTTTAAGCACTATTCGTCGCTGACCGGTGCAGATAAGGTCGCAATGACTAGGTATGCACAGGAAATCGTTAGCGCTCAGGAGGGGGTTGGAAATACCTTCATTTCTGCATGTGTCAGTTCATCAGCGATGGCAACAATCGTCCGCAACGGAACGCTTCGTGGGGCTTTCCATTGGCTTGGACTTATACACGGACACGTCGATACGGAAATGCTCCGCGAACTCCGCGACTCCAATAGCGGGTATCGCGACGTATTCATGCGTTCAGGATTGCTATTCCGCTCTGGCGAACCATTTGAGAAAATTCGTGGAGTACCAGATGAAGATCTTCTTAAAAGCATCCGACTAGCAACTCTCCAACATGTTTATTCACTCGTTCCTTTTACATTTTCCTTTGGCTGTTCTCTTGACAAGATTGTCCTCAGTGGTCGTCTCAGCCGTGTTACTTCGCCAATTAATATGCAATCATCACTCGAAGAATCTCTCAGCAGGCTTGCTCCAGTCCACATCTGTAGCAAGTATAGCACAGCTCTTGGTGCAGCATACATCGCCCGCGATGCTGCACAGGGAGCGAATGATGTCCTTGGAATTCCTGTTGAAACAACCCCTATAACAGAAAAAGGTCAACTATGAATGACGTATTTCTTGCAGGCCCTATTGATTTTCAGGACATTAGCGATCTTGCTGACTATCGACTCCGAATGAAGCGTGCGGTTGAGAACGCAGGATTCTCTGCTATCGACCAGTATTCTGAAGCTCTTGATATCATTACGGATTCGGATGGTGTGATCAATATTGAAGAAGTGGCAAAAAATATTCATCGTCTTCCTGACGAACCCTATCTAGAAGCAGTACATGAGGCAAGTATGGCAACATCAATGAATCAAGTGCTTGCTGATCCTTCGATCATTCCGGAATATACTTCTGAAAATGTGATTGATTCAATAGTCGAACGTGACTTGGAACTACTTTCCGAGAGTGATTTACTCCTCGCATATCTCCCACAGCCGTCCTGTGGAACTGCTATCGAGATTTTTTGGGCACATAAGTATAATATCCCATCAGTAGTTATTAGCACTTCGCCACCGCATTTCGTACAGTATTTTACAAATCATATATGTAGAGGTTTGAACGAGTCCATCAGAATCTTGGAAGAGATACAGCTTGAGGATTAGTCCTGACGAGGTTGTACTCTAATTTCAGCGTTTTTCGGGCTAATATGTGTTGAGACTCGGTGATCCAATGACTCGGTATGAGCTGGCTCTATATCGTACTTTGAGGCGATCAACGACAACACTACCTTCGCCTCTGTGAGTGCGAACCGTTTTCCTATGCAGATTCGTGGTCCACCGCCGAATGGGAAATAAGCAAACTGTGGACGATTTTGGTCTTGGTCCCAACGCCCTGGATCAAACACTTTTGGCTTCTCGAAGAAACGCTCGTCACGGTGTGTTGCCCACGATGTTATGACCATCGATGTACCTTTTGGAATATGATATCCACCAATTGTTACACTTTCTGCAGATTCTCTACCAATCGTCCACACCGGTGGGTATAGCCGTAGACTCTCTTTATAGACATGTTCTGTATGTGTGAGTTCTGCCATGTCGGATATCGTTGGGTTAGCACCATCGAGCACGGCATCCGCTTCAGCCTGCAACTGCTCGTATTGACGCGGGTGGTGTGCAAGCAGGAACAAAGTATATGCTAGGGCAAAGGCTGGTGGACCGCTCCCTCCAGTCATTATTGTTATCATTTCATCACGAATTAATTTACGATCTATATACCTATCTTCATTAGCTGCTTTGAGCAACACTGAGAGAAGGTCGTCACGATTGACGCCTCTGTTCCGTTCTGTTAAAATATCGTCTACAGTGTTATCTAACAACTTCAACCCTCGGTGATACCGCATATTTATAGGAGTTGGTACCCAATCTGGCAAATAGAAAGACAACGATGTCGGCTTATATTTCATCGTAAGCGCCTCTGCTCCTTCAGCGATTCTTTGAACATACTCGACATTTTCAGTTCCAAACAGACACTCTACGAGAATCGGGATAGTGATACGCTCCATCTCTGCCCTCATGTCATAATTTTTATTATCCCAGTTACTAACCACTCCGTGTGCGATCGTACCCATTTGGTCGATATATTCCCCGATACGGCTTGCCTCAAATTCAGGCTGAGCAAGTTCTCGTTGCGCATCCCAAATTTCACCACCACTTAATAGCAACCCATTACCAAAGGCATCACCAAGACGTTCGCGCATCAGTTCTGGTTTCTGGAATGAGTCTGACTTTGTGATGAAAATCTCTTCAATATCTTCTGGGTCAGTGACGAGGTACAACTCCTTTGGTCCAACGTCTATCCTGAGAATGCTCTCGTGTTCCGCGGTACACTTCTCACGGAACTCAAACGGACGGCGAAGAAATGGTATAAGGCTTCCTAGCAACGGCTGACCTTCCACTTTTGGTGGTATTGTAGTTGACATTGAATATTTGTTACCATCTTCACACATATGTTTTTCGGGTACTGTTCAGCCAAAATATAAACAGTTCGTGGTTTGCAGTGATATACCTCCTAGAATCACTCATAGAGATCCTGAGACGCCTGCTATTAAGGCACTGTCTAGATGAGAGTTTGAGGAATGAGCAGGTGGTGGCGAGAAGTGTCTATGCAACTTGCCAACCTGCTCAGAGAGAACTTAGACGTGGACTGTGATGAGGTTTGGGAGAACGAGCGCACCCCGAGCACCCTTACGGGTGTCGGGGTGCGACTGCATTCGATGGGATTGTCAGTTCGGGAGGTCGTCGCAGTGCTCGAATTACTTGGCATTGACGGCTCTGGTGAATCGCCATAGGGAATCGGGTTGGGCCTACATTGCGGCACTGCGAAAGAGTCTAATCGTTTCGCCAGCAGAGATTCGGTGGAAATTGAAGCCAGAACCATCCAAGAGTAGCGCATTGAGCCCCCTGATATAGAGTCGAACGCTCTTGTGGCGTAGATTGTTGGTGAGTCAGAGTGCAGTTTCGAGAATGGTTTCCAGCGCTTCTTTCCCCGGTTTTCGGTATGGATGAAGTCGAGGAAATCGAGGTTGGTATGGAAATCGATATCCTCGACTTCGTTGAGCAGTGTCGAGACCTAGCCAAACAAGCGTTGGGGAAGCACGCGGGCGAGCCCGCCAGCGGCGGGTTCGCCCGCTGGGTACACGTCATTTTGCACTGTTTTCGGCTCGAAGAGGGCTATAGCTACCGTGAAACGCCGAACCGGCTGAAGTACATGTCTGAGGTTCGTGACGTACTTGGCCTCGATCAGGACGAGTTGCCGGATTACAGCACGATCTACAAGTCGTTCGATCGGCTGAAAATGTGGGTGTGGCGGGCGTTGCTGCGCGTTTCAGCGCAGCAACACCCGCAGTCTGGACACGTAGATCTCGACAGTACGTTCTTCGACCGACGCGCTGCTTCATCGTACTACCGTCAGCGATCTGGAAATAGCGTGCAGACGCTGAAAGTGACGACACTAACCGATGTAGAGTCTCTTGCAGTTCTTGACGTCCATATCTCAGCCCGGTGGAAACACGATACGAAGGCAGGGCCGCAGGTCGTCCGCCGGAACGCGGACGACCTGCTTTCCGTCGCTGCTGACAAAGCCTTCCACAACTGGCACACCAAATACGAGTTCTACGCCCTCGGTGTCGAACCACTGATCTTACAGCGTGGATCGAGGCCACTCACGACAGGGAACAATGCGTTTATCCGGACAAAAGGCTACGCTCAGCGCTGGATGGCCGAAACTTCGTACTCGACGACGAAGCGCTCGCTCGGCGACGCCGTGCGAGCGCTGGGCTGGTATCGATAGTTCCGTGAAATTATCCTCATGTTCGCCATCATCAACATAGAAAAGCTCTGTGAGTCCCTCTAACCATCATTTAGCAGCTATTCAACAAAGCAATCTGTAATCGAGTCAAGCACTCGATGACTGCATGTTGGTCAAGGAAGTGACGAAACCCTGATTAGATAGTACTAAAATGATTATAGAATAAGACTAAGTAGATAAGTTTACTAGAGTGGAGTTTGTATTCCATAATTAAGAAGAACCATATGGAACTCGATAAACTTAACCCTCGAAATCCAAGCAATAGTGAAGTAAATGATTATTATACACAGTGTCATTCGATATATAATGCAAAGTGGACTCCCGAGAGTCATCAAGCTAACATACATCTAGGTTACTATGACAAGGAGCACTCCAAGTATGGTCCGGCTGCGGATAATATGAAGCAGATATTTGCAGACCTGATCAATCTGTCAGCCAATGATCGGGTGCTTGACTGTAGTGGTGGGCTTGGCGATAATGCTACTTGGATTGCGCGTGAATACGGGGCAAAAACAATCGGTGTCAATATCAACCGGCTACAACTCGGGCTTGCACGCGAACTTGCAATTGACCGTAATGTCAAGAGCCTCACTGAATTTCGTCATGATGATTTCACCCAACTTGAGACAGTTGAGAACGATAGCGTTGATGTCGTCTGGGCTATTGAATCTATCTGCTATGCTGAAGATAAGCGTGATTTTCTTGAACAGGCAAAGAGGGTATTGAAACCGAAGGGACGCATTGTGATTTCTGATTGGTTCCTTGACCAACGGGATTTTTCTAAAATTGAGCAGTTTATTATGCGGAAATGGCTAGAAGGTTGGAAGGTACCTAATTACGCACATATCGATGACTTTCGTGAAAACCTTAGCCAGCTCGGATTCAAAAACATTCGGCGACAGGATGCAACAGAGAATACCCTTCCGTCGGCCCGGGTTTTATACCTATTCAGCCTGTGGGATTATCCATTATCAAAAGTTCTGAATGCCGTTGGACTCCGAGAACAGCTCCGTCTAGAAAATACAACTGCTATTCACTATATGTATTATGCGTATAAGCTAAGACTCATCACATATAGTATCGTTGCTGCAAAACTATGACTGCACGTGGCACTGCTAGATTGGAATCAAACCACTAGAGGAAAACAAGGTAGTTGGTCCAATGGTGAAATGATGGGTTGGCAAGGGATCAGCTTATACCGTTAAAACGATTACTTCAGCAATTTACTGTTATTCACTTATTGATAAACCATCGATGGGATCCATGTCCACAGAGATATTGCGGTCTTTGTTGACGAGAGCTGATCCAACTGCCACGTCAGATAGTGGATACGCTGGTTCATGGTGGCGATCCGCGAGTTGATCACAGCCTACACCTCGTATAGACGACGCTTCTTGACTGAGTCCTTCAGGTAAAAGAGGTCGTGATGACCTCCGAGACGACCAGAAATCGTCAGATAGAGGACTTTGGTGTGCAAATTCTGTGAGAAACGCTGACTATGAAGCCTCATAGTTACTGAACAAGATCTCGATACTGCTGAACCGCAGAAGTACAAGTATGGAGAGTTGTGCTAACCGAATCAGATCGGCTGGGATATACAGTTCGTATGAAGCATTACATGCGAAAGCACTCTGTGTCGGTAAATGAAGCTCCGAGTCTGATTACCACTGTCCTCAAGAGAACTCTACTAGTTTCATCTCTTGCTTTAATAGATACTCCCGAGCAACAAGATATACATTTATACTCCATTGAAATTTGAAAAAGCGATGGTTATAAGTAATGATCGAATGTAGGCTTAATCAGTCACACAGTGATTATGATCCATGGGAAATACCAACCCGCCAACTAGTGTATTACTTCCTACTGTTGAATGGAAACCGTCCTGTCGAGAACTTGCAGAGCAACTCTCTAAGAACGATGAATTGTTAATAATCTGTGATACACCAGATGATCCGATAGCAGGTAGAAATCTCCCATCATCGGTTGATCTAATTATTGCGGGAGAACCAGTTGCTTGTTCAGGAAAAGCAAATGCCATTGCAGCTGGGCTAGAAGCTGCATCCAATGATCGTATCGTCTGGACAGATGATGACTTCGCACATCCAACAGATTGGTTGGATACTCTTCATGGAGATTATGATCAATATGGACCCGTTTCAGAAATCCCGTTTTTTGTTGGACAGGACCTTCTTGCAACGTTGCTTGAACCAATCTATGCGTTTGGTGGCTCACTAACAGTACAATTAGAAGGAAAATCATGGGCAGGGGGGGTGATGTTTGATAGGTCTGACGTGGATGTTGAATCGTTGATTGAAGGATTAAGACACACGGTCAGTGATGACGGTTTATTATCGGAGTATATTGAATTCACCACGCTTCGGCGAACTCGATCGGTAAACATTGGCGGAACGTTCCGAACGACACTTGAGCGCCATACGAGGTTTTCTCAGCTTGCTTGGCATTACGATAAGAAGAACATGGTTGCCATCCTCTTGATTTCGACAATAACCACTTTCTTCTGTCTATTCTATCCGCCAGTAAGTGCTATTGTAATTACAGCACTTTATGCTAGTATATATGCGTATCTAGGCGTGAAACGATGGACCTTCTTGCTTGCATATCCAGCAATGCTTCTTCAGGTTCCTTTATTCTTGTATGGATTGTGGAGAGATACATTCATTTGGGGAGGGCGGCGCTATCGGTGGCGCAGTAAGTTTGACGTAGAGGTTCTGGACTGAGATGCCGTTTGTGTATTGAGATCCTTATAGCTGCCATCCACTGTATCAGCCAAGGTTTGATTCTCACCATCGTTAAATATAAATATCAATCGCATCGACATTATATATGAGAGAACAGATGAATTCTGGTACAGAAGCGATAGCACACCATAGTAACGATGATGTTCGCGAGTACTATGCTGAGTGCCACAGTGCTTATAAGAAACGGTGGGAGCGGGAGGGGCATCGAAGTATCCATTATGGGTACTTTGACCAGGAGCATACTGATCATAGCGAAGCCATCCCAAATATGAAGCGAAATATCGCAGAAAGGGTTGGGATTGAACCAGGCGACCGAATCCTTGATGCCGGTTGTGGTATTGGTGAGACTGCAACATGGTTAGCTAAGGAGTATAATGTTGACGTTGTGGGTATCAATATTAGTGAGATGCAACTTGGTCTCGCTCGTAATATGGCGGAAGATCGTAATGTTGAGGATCACATCGAATTCCGCTTCGATGATTTCACACAGATGGATACCATCGAAGACCAGAGCTTCGACGTAGTATGGGGCCTCGAATCTGTCTGCTATGCTGAGAATAAACGAGACTTTCTTGAACAGGCAGCGCGTGCGCTCACTAACGGTGGCCACCTCGCTGTCGCCGATGGGTTTTTGACAAATCCTCTAGAGTCTCTCACACAACAGGAACGTAGAAACCTGTGGAGGTGGCTTAATGGGTGGAAAGTTCCCAATCTCGCATATCTTGGCAAATTCCTTGATCATCTTAGTGATCTCAATTTCAGTGAAATAAGTGCAGATGATATATCTAAAAATGTGATGCCATCCTCAAAAAGTCTCTATAAATTCAGCCTCTGGGGTTATCCACTTACGAAGTTGATGCAAATTGCTGGGATGCGAAATCAGGTGCAAACAGATAATGTTGCTGCATGTTATTATCAAGGCCAGACCCTTCGTGATCATATTTGGGCATACAATATAGTCACTGCCAAGATTGACCAGTCGGCACCGTCTAGTTAAGCGCTTATAGTATGGGCCGGCGTTTCAGCAGCTGTCGCGACACGCTTATTGACTGTTAAGATACTCACCCATCATGAGAAGTATGCTGAAGGAGTCGACTTTTTGCTGCTCGTTGACCGAGTTCCACTTGTACCAGAGACGCTATCGTCGTTTCGCCAATTTCGGCACGCCTTCACCTGCACTCAGTCTTGCGGTTTTCCGTATCTAGACAGTGCCTCTCACCCCGCACTGTCTAGTTCAGAACCTCCTCGGCTGGTGTTCGCCCATTGAGCGCTTGATTAGGACAATCGTGGTTATAATGGTGTCTGAAGCGTCTGAGCCAGCGTCGTGCACTGGTTGGACTGCCTCGCCAGAAGGAGTGAAAGCGGTCGATCCGCATCGAAACAGTCTGAAACCACTTTTCGATGTGGTTTCGATCGCTGTAGTTGAGCTGACCGCTCAATTCATGATGAGCGAGGGCAGTCCGATAGTCGAATTGATCCACGAGAAACTCTGTCTCGGCGATATCGTGTTTCTCGGTGAGTCGGGGCAGGAACGCTGCTGCGGGGTCAGTCCCGCGGCGGCTGAACACGTCAATTTCGAGCAGTAGCTTTGACTCTGTGTCGATCGCGGCATACAACCACTTCTTTTCGTTAGCGCCCCATCTTACATCGAATCCGTATGCATTGAGAACACCGGTCGCAACTATTGGACAAGCCCAGTAGTTGAGACTACAGTGGGCTTAGCAGGCTTGTAATGCGTGGGTTCAGACGAATCACTAACCGAAAATTCTTCAGACCACCTCCCAGGTGCCAACTCCTGTCGGTTTCAGAGCAGTTTCAGCGGTCTCCCGAGATTCCCGACAGTGTTACCACTCAGAAACACGTCTTTTGACCGAATCGAGCGATTTTCTATCCGCTTCCTGTTTTCTCCTTCAACAGCGTGAGTGTGTTCTCAGCCGTCACAACTGGTGTGTGCTCGTATTCGCCGGTCACCTCGACTTGCACAAGCAGATCGACCGCTCGCCAGATCGAGTACAGGAGATACGCAAATATGAAGTAGACAGGCCACACGGAATAGGGCGTCTATGCGATGGTCCGGAAGACTATGCGTCGAGATACTTGTGTTGATGGTACTAGTTGGCGCCGAAACACTACAGCGTCAAGAACTCATCTAAGGGTGCCCAAGATACGTTAGTCTAAGCTAAGTTAGCTCAGACTCCTTTAGAGGAACCGTTTTACGTGTCCCCTTCGAAACGGGCACAATGACTGGATTTGTAAATCGGGAACGGGAACTGAAACGCCTCGATAAACTCTACGAGAGCGATACCGCAGCACTAGCGGTAGTTTGGGGACGACGACGGATGGGAAAAACGACGCTTGCGCTCGAGTCGATCCGAGATCGCGACGACGCCGTCTACTACCAAGCGACTAGAGGGACTGCAGACCAGCAGATTTCCTCGTTCATCAACGACGCTGCCGAGGTGTATCCAGGGATCACACGGATCCGCGAAGAGTGGGAACCCCTCTTCGAATTTCTTGCCGAGCAGAATGCAGTCATCATCGTCGACGAGTTCCCGTACCTCGTCGAGCAAACCGACGCACTCCCGTCGATCCTGCAGCGCGTCTGGGATCATACCGCTGAGAAAACTGCAACGGCCTTCGTACTGACTGGGTCTGCTATCGGAATGATGCACGAGTACGCCCTTGAAGGAACAGCGCCGCTGTACGGTCGCGTCGCCAAGAACCCGAATGGGGAGATCGAAGTTGGCCCGCTCCGCTTCGGAGCGGCGATGTCATTTTTTCCCGACTATTCCCCCGCTGAACAGGTGATGACCTACGGTGTCTTCGGCGGGACGCCAGAGTATTTGCGAGCCATCGAAGACGACGAGACACTCGAGGAGAACGTCACGAGGACGCTGTTACGGCGTGACGGAGGACTCCACGAGGAGCCCGAAAACGTGCTCCACCGGGAACTGGACGAGGTCGACCGATACTTTGCGATATTGAAGTCGCTTGCGGAAGGAAACCGAGTCAAGAACGAAGTCGCCCAGGGTGCCGGAATTAGTAATAGTAGTGTCGGCTATTATCTCGACCGACTGAATGACTTGCGCATTATCGAACGAGACTACCCAGTCACCGTCGATCCAGATCGGAGCCGAAAAGGACGATATGCAATTACAGATCCATTGTTTCGGTTTTGGTTCAAATTCGTTTATGGGCGGACAGCCCGGTACGAGGTATATGGCGAGGATGCTTACACTGATCTCATCGACCCAGAACTGCCAGACTTCGTCAGCGGGACGTTCGAGCAGTTATGCCAGCACGCTGTCCTGTACGCGTTCGGCGACGAGTATCGCTTCGTAGAGGAACCTGGCAACTGGTGGGACGGCAGTGGAAACGAAATCGATATCGTTGCCCCGACGAATGGAGAGACACTCCTCGTCGGTGAGGTGAAGTTCCGACAGGAAGCGGTCGGGTACGATGTCCTCAGTCAACTCGAGTCTGAAACTCCGAAAGTAGACTGGCATCCAAACAGCGGTGGTGACCCAGAGTACACGTATGCGCTATTCAGTCGGTCTGGATTCTCGTCTGCAGTCAAGGAAGCCGAATCGGAACGGGACGATCTTCGCCTGTTTACCGTCAATGACGTCGTCGGACTGATCACGGAATAGGCGATCGAAGAAAGTTGAGGAAGACGGATTGTGACCCTGTCACCAATTAATATATCACTGGCTTCAGTTGGATACTCTCGGTTCGAAGTAATACTGTCGGCTGAATATTTTTTAGGCTGGAGTGTAACTCTATGGTATGGCTACACTTGACGCCGCCACCCTCGACGACCTCCGCGACGCTCTCGCGGAGGTCGAGGACAAGAAGCCGACACAGCGGCTGATGGCGG
>NZ_AOIP01000051.1 GCF_000337535.1 Natrialba aegyptia DSM 13077 | reverse complement strand
GACGCTTGACGATCTTCGTGATGCTGCTCTCTGTGCACTCAACCGAATCAAAGTTCCAGATGTCTTTACGTATTTATGTCCGTGAGTATAAGTAACGCCGAAGAGTCGTATGCATTGAGAAGGCCAGTCTCAACTACTGGACGAGCCGTGAAGATGAGACTATAGGCCGTTTAGCAGGCTTGTTATGGTGAATTCGGACAAATCTGTCTATCGGCAATCTTTCAGACTCTCCCTCAGCCGCCAAGTCCTGTTAGCCAAAGAGTAGTTTCGGCGATTTTCCAAGAACACTTCCAGTGTCGCCACTCAGAAACAGCTCTCTCGTGCGGGTAGAGTGACTTTTCACCCGATTCCCGTCTCATTCTTCAACAGCGTGAGCGTGTTCTCAGCCGTCACAAGCGGTGTGTGCTCGTATTCATCAGTCATCTCTACCTGCACGAGCAAATCAACTGCTCGCCAGATCGAATACAATAGACAGGCGAATGCAAAGTAGAAGAACCGTAGTACGAAGTTTTTCGAGGTCGTCGCTGCCATGAACCGCTTGATACTCTTGTAACCGCTCTCGATTTCCCACCGCGAATTGTAGAAGTGGACTGCCCCTGGTCGGCAGTTCGTCATGAAGACACTGTACTGCGTGTAGTCGTTACTCTCAGCGTTCTCTCGCCGCCTGTAGATCAGTGTCGTCTCATGCCATTCATTCTGTCCCAAGTGCAGCTTTCGATCAGTAACGTAGCGGTCTCGATCCCACTGGAGTAGCCGTTTTGCTTGAGCTCGTTCACTCGTATGCATCCGCTTCGGAACAACGTATCCGAGGCCGCGTTGGTCGATTTCTTCGAGGATATGCTGACTGTCGAACGCCCTATCCATTAACACACGATCGACGTGAATGAGGTCCTGTGCGGAGTCTAGCAGGTCCTCAACGATCTTGCGGCGACTCTCGCCCTTTCGGATCGGCCGAGCATCTAGCACCAACGGAACAGCCTTCCCAACCAACTGTACGGTTGCCCACTGGTAAGCGTACTCGCCATCTTTCGTACCGAGTATCTCGTCCTCGTGGCCTGTTCGATCGCCTGTGAAGGGCTTTGCTTCGGTCGTGTCGATCGCAACGAGTCCAGCACGATGGAAAACTTCTGTCTCCGACACTCGGTCGAGGAGCCGCTGCAACGCCTCGTGATACATCTCGCGAACCGACTCGATCGAGAGACCACGAATATGATCCCGATGAGCGTGTCCTAATGGTGTCCGATCTCGCTGGGAGTCATAGAGAAAGCTGCGTGCTCCTTCGTTCGCCGCCAAGTTCTCCCGAAGCCCGAGATACGTTTGGAGATCCCAGAATGCATTCGGATGAATCTCACAACTGTCTCCGCGATTGAGCGAGAACACCGGATAGGCGATATGACTCACTTGTTCAGCAATCTCATCTGCATAGGTGAGCACTTCGTGATCGGTGGGACTGGTCTCTTCATGGCTCTCAGAGGTATGAAGCGGGTCTCTGGGAACTTCGCTGCCTTCTCTGTTAGCGTTGATGAGAACAGTTCGTGCGCTCTTCTGAATCGTCTCCTGGAGATCAGGTGAGAACCGGCAGTGCCACGTCCGCCAGAGTGTTGACTGATCGGGAAGCGTCTCAAAGCCAAGCTGCTGTTGGATCACTGGCTGGTCTTTGAGATACTCCAGGAGCGCTGTTTCGTGGTCCCAGCCGTAGGCTTCTTTCAGCAGAAACACCCGTACCAGCGTTCGCATTGCGTACGTTGCTGGCTCGTCGTACTGATCATGGGGAGTCAGATCAGTGTATTTCAACGGGACTTCACAAATGAACTCGTCAACCGAGTTGTGGGCTTCGTGAGCAAACCAGGCCGATGAGACAGTCCAAATATCTTCTTCGAGTGCCCCGAGCGAACTGCGATCGTACAACCCTGTCGTGTCGTACGCTGGCCACCCTCGGTACGAACTTGTAGCAATCGTTCGAAAGACGTCACGTCGCGAAGTCTGCGTCGAGGCCATTGGTCGAACGCTTCTGAGTCGAGCGCAAGAGCCTATCTATACTGATCAGTACAGGCGGAGTAGCTATTTTGATTGATTTGGGTGTGTATCGAACAACAGATGATGGTAATTTACTGTTCAGTCACACAAAAGCCGTTGCCTTCTGGATCCTCCATTATTGTCCAAGTTTCCGTGTTCGGTCCGTAGGTCTCAGTCTTAGTCTCGCGGACGGACGCTCCTAGGTCACAGAACCGTTTGACGGTCAACTCGCGGTCCTCTACAGTCAGATCAATGTGAATCGGCAAATCTCGTTGCGTCCCCTTTGGCATTTCTTTGAACAATAAATCTGGTCCCTCTCCTGGTAAATTAACCACCTCTGGATCAATATAGGACGGAAGATCTCGGCGGTCGCCTTCCATAGCCTCTGCCCAAAACGATGCTAGCTGACTCGAGTTTTCACAAGCGAAAGTAATAGTTTTGATTTGAGTCATGCACAACAAGCATCAAGCGGTTCCAATGAAAGCTTACCGGTCACGGTGATAATCGTTATAAAATCTACTATAATGCAATCGAATGACGGAATAAAGAAAATTAGAGCAACATTTGATACCATATTCTCTTGCTATTCAGCACAAGATGAGATACCTTATAGAGATCTGATAAAGGTCGCAGTGATCAACAAGCACTTTCTCTCTATAGACTCTTCCAGTGAAGATTTGCTGAAACGAAGTGGCGAAACGATACCAATTCCATATGCATTGGGCGACGCAGTCTCAACTTCCAACTTCGCTGGAAGTTGAGAGTATAGGCCACTTAGCGGGGCTAATATCGTGATTTTGACCGGAGCAGTGACCACGAACGAACTCAGAGCGACTTTCTAATACCCATTGTTATTGCACGACCAACTATTTCGAGATTTTCCAAAGTAACTGCCAGTGTTGCGACTCATCACTCGGCGTCCTATTACGCTGAGATGCTATCTATCCAACTCCAGTTTGCTTCTTTAGCAGCGTGAGTGTATTCTCTGCCGTGACGATCAGTGAGTGGTTGTATTCGCCAGTGAGGTTGACTTGGACAAGCAGATCAACTGCTCGCCAGATCGAATACAACAGACAGGCGAACGCGAAGTAGAAAAACCGCAGCACGAAGTCCTTTGACGTCGTTGACGCCATGAATCGCTTGATACTCTTGTAGCCGCTTTCGATCCTCCACCGCGAATTATAGTGGTGCACTGCTCCTGGGTGGCGGTTCGTCATGAAGACACTGTACTGGCGATAATCCGTCGCCTCGGAGTCTTTGTTCCGCTTATAAATGAGGGTCGTCTCGTGCCAGTCGTTCTTTCCAAGGTGGAGTTTTCGATCGGTGACGTACCGATCGCGATTCGCGTTCAACAACCGCTTTGTCTGTATTCTCGAAAACAAATCCAATAATGTCAATATAACTCAATTATTCTGGCTTTGAACTTTATTTTGATCGGCTCATGATTCCGGCTTCTTATAGAAGTCGAGGTTAAGCATTTGAATTGAGCGTCTGTGGTGAATCGCCATACGGCATTGGAATTGCCTAGCTAACGGCACGTTTGATGTTGTAGACGACACACATCAGGACGATTTCACGGAACTCACGGTACCAGCTTCGCGCACGCACGGCGTCGCCGAGCGTGCGCTTGATCACGGAGAAGACGGTTTCAGACAGCGCTCTCCGGCCGTAGAGAGTCCCAGCGATCCGCGCGTTATGCGCGTGATCGATGGAGCAGAACTCACGATGCTTGATCAGCGGTCTGACGTTCTCTTCCCTAAGTTTCTCACGTAATCGTTGCCAGTCGTAGCCTTTGTCAGCGGCGAGGCTGTGCAACTTGCCCGCGTTGCGGCGGGCGAGTTGCCAGCCGATCTGCGTGTCGTGGCGTTTCTTTGTTGTACAGTGAACGTCCAGAACAGCCAGTGTTGTTGTATCGACGAGCGTGGTTGTTTTGAGCGTCTGAACACGGTAATTCGTGCGACGGGAGTAGTGTTTGCTCGCGTTCTCACGGTCGAAAAATGTCGCGTCCATCGCTGCACGACCGGATGGATCGTGCAGTTGCGCCGACAGGCGCAACAGCACTGGCCAGACCGTCATTTTGATCCTGTCAAACGTTTCCACTAGCGTTGAGTGATCAGGGAGATCGGCCTTCAGAAAGCCGATCTCCGCCAGTATTTGTGCCATTTCGCTCAAGAGGTCGAGTGCTTCGCGGTAGAATTTCTCCAAGTAAATCCGCAGACAGTGCAGCGAAACAACGGCATAGTCGGCGAATCCGCCGCCTTGCGGAGCGGCGGATTCGCCTCGGCCACCAACAGCACTTTGAGCCAACGTCACAACTTTCCCAGTGAAGTGGGAAATTTTGGACATGAATCATCCGCCGTTTCCCGCTTCAACTTCCTAGTTGTGACGGTTCAACTCGACGCTACCTGGTGATTCACCAGAGCCAATTGAGCCTAATTCTGTGTGATCCATCGTCAAATAGCCCTGTAATAATATATTGTATTTGTTATAATAAAATATAAAAATAAGAGTGTTATAAGACAGTGTGTGACATGGACACACGATACAGACGATGAGGCATCGAGGGCGAACGACGTGGCGGAGTCGACTCTGGACGGCTTCGACCCCGTGTCGAGACCGACCGACGTGACGTACTGCGGGCGCTTGGAGGTGCCGGCACGGCCGGACTGTTCGGGTCCGTCTCGATGGGATCGGCGACGGCACAGCGCGGCTTCGACGAGGCGGCAGCGGACCAGCGTATTCGCGAGAACCAGACCGGCCCGCTGACGGTCAAAGTGGTCGACGAGAACGGCGATCCGATTTCGAACGCCGACGTTGAGGTCGAGATGACCGAACACGACTTCGGCTGGGGGACTGCGGTTAAAGTCGGGGACTTGCTCGACAATTTCGGCGAGGGCAGTCAATACCACCGACACTTGCGAGAGCTGTTCAACACGGCAGTTCTGGAGAACGGTCACAAGTGGGCGATCTGGGAGGACAATCGGCAGCGAGCCGACGAAGCCGTCAACTGGCTCGATCAGAACGGCTTCCGCATCAGGGGCCACACGTGCCTGTACGGCGTCGAATACGCCATCCCTTCGGACGTCCAGACGGCCGCCGACAACGGCGACGGGCAGACGGTCCGCGATCGGACGATGCAGCAGATCGAGGACATCATCACCCATTACGGGGAGACGATCCAGGAGTGGGATGTGGTCAACGAGGCGGTCCACCGCGGTCACCTCCAGGAGGGCGTCTATCCCCACGATATCGACGCCTCCGATCCCATGTCCAGCCAGCGCAGTCCCTGGACGACGCAACTGCTGGCCGACTGGTACGCACAGGCGGAGTCGGTGGTCGACCAGAACGGGCTGGACGTCGAGATCGGGACGAACGACTTCAACACGCTGACGTGGGACCAGGACCCGTACTACGAGCAGGTCCAGTTCCTCTCCAACCAGGGGATCGACCTCGACTTCATTGGACACCAAGCCCACATTGGCCCGACTAACGTCGACGGCCAGGAATGGGACTACGGGACGGTGAATCAGGTGTTCGACCAGTACGCCAGCCTTCCGGCGACCCAGCGCATCACGGAATACGACATGGCCGGCGACTCCTGGAACGGCCACCAACAGCGGGCCGATGTCATGCGCGCCTTCCTCAAGACCGCCTACGGTCACCCCGACGTTGAGGACTTCGTGATCTGGGGAATGTGGGACGACGCCCACTGGCAGGGTGAGGCCCCGTTCTTCGAGGAGGACTGGACGGAGAAACCGGCGCTCGACGTCTGGCGGTCGCTTCTGTTCGACGAATGGTGGACGAGTGAGTCGGGGTCGACGGACGGAAGCGGCACCTACGTCGTGGACGCATTCCTGGGTGATCACACGGTCACGGTGTCCACGACTGCTGATTCGGTGGCCCGAACGGTGAGTGTCACCGATTCGAACGCCGGGGAGCAACTCACCGTCCAGGTGGCCGACGCCGGCAGCGGTACTGGGGGGACGACGGGCGGTACCGACGATACCGGTACCAGCGATATCACCACTGGCGGAAGCGACGGCGGGTACGCCGGCTGGTGGGGCTGGTGGTAACATGGCCGACTTCGATCCGGTGTCGGGACCGACCGACCGACGTGACGTACTGCGGGCGCTTGGAGGTGCCGGCACGGCCGGACTGTTCGGGTCCGTCTCGATGGGATCGGTGACGGCACAGCGCGGCTTCGACGAAGCGTACTACGAGAATCCGCTCTACGGGCCGGACTTCGCCGACCCGACGATTCAGCGGGCCGACGACGGGACCTGGTGGGCGTACGCCTCGAACATGAGCTACATCGACGACGCCGACGAGCGGCTGGTGCCGATACTGTCATCGCCAGACCTCGTCGACTGGACGTACGCTGGCGAGGCGTTCGACTCTCGGCCGGGGTGGGCGTATGGATCAATCTGGGCGCCGGACGTCCACTACCACGACGGCCAGTGGGTGCTGTTCTACTCGCTGTGGCCGCGAAACGACGGCGAGGGCGACCAGACCGGCATCGGCGTCGCAACCTCCGACACGCCCGACGGCCCGTTCACGGACCACGGGCGGCTCTTCACCAATCCGGAGCATCCCTTCCCTGGCAACACCATCGATCCGTACTTCGTCTCCCACCAGGGGACGCCGTACCTCTTCTGGGGTAATTTCGCCGGAATCTACTACGTGGAACTAACCGCGGAGCTTCAGAACTACCGGCCGGGGACGTGGGGGCAGATCGTCGGGAGCGCCTACGAGGGCTCGACCATCTTCCAGCGGGACGGCTACTGGTACTTCTTCGGCTCGACCGGCGATTGCTGTGACGGATTCGACAGCACCTACGAAATCGAGGTCGGCCGATCGGAGAACCTCCTGGGGCCCTACGCCGACAGCGACGGGACGCCGATGATGGAGCGTAACGAGTGGAACGCGGGCCCGACGCACCTCGGCGACAACGACCGCTTCGTGGCGCCGGGCCACGGCGACGTGACAGTCGACGACGACGGATCGTACTGGTTCGTCTACCACGCTTACGACACGCAGGGTCTGGAAACCATAGATAACGGCTGGCCGCCCGCGCGACAGTTATTCCTAGACCGGATCTACTGGTCAAACGGCTGGCCGGTGATCGCGGGCGACGGAACGCCGAACGCGACGGCACCCATCCCGAATCTGGGGCAACGCCCCGCGCCCGTGGCTGAGGGCACATACAACGTGGTCAACGTCCAGAGCGGTCACTACCTGGGCATCGCGGGGACCGGCGACGGCGCGACGGCGACGGTCGCCACGAACGACGCCGGGTTCCGGGCCGCGTGGCAACTGCGCCGGTTGGCCGGCGGGGAGTACGTCCTTAATAATGCCGACAGTGGGCAGACGCTCGAGGTGGTAAACGCCGATACGAGCGACGGTGCGGACGTCCAGCAGTGGCCGTGGAACGGCCATCCAACCCAGCGGTGGTACTGCTTCGAGGAAAGCGACGGAACCTACCGGATGAAGAACGCCTGCAGCGGGAAGGTCGCCGAAGTGGCGAACGCGTCCGCGGCCGCCGGCGCGAACGTCCAACAGTGGACGTGGAACGACGGCGACCACCAGCGTTGGCGATTCGTTCCAATCGAAGACGATGGGTCCGGCGGGAGTTCGGGCTCAGGTGGGACGAGTGGATCGGGGTCAAGCACAACGAGATAGAGTACAGCCGGATCGAGTACCGGTAGCGGGCCTACCGACAGTTCCGGATCCGGCTGGTGTTAATATGCGTTCTACATGCTTGAAGCGTAACCAACAGCACGGCTAGGAAGGCTGATACGTTGGTTAAGTTTGTATTGCTCCAGAGGAGCGGAGCACACTTCGACTCCTCCAAATCACGATAGAGGAACCGCAAAAGCCACGTTATCCCCGTCTGATTAATACTGCAGCGAGTGAGTCGATAGGTTCCCAGCGGTGGCCGATCTATCGGCCGTCCCGTATGCATTGAGCACACCAGTCTCAACTTCTGACAGCCCGAGAATATGAGACTATAGGCCGTTTAGCAGGCTTGTTATGGGTGAATTCGGACAAATAAGTCTATCGGCGATCTTTCAAACTCTCCCTCAGCCGCCAATTTCTGTTAATCAAAGAGTAGGTTCGGGGATTTTCCGAGACCCCCTCCAGTGTCGCCACTCAGAAACAGCTCTCTCGTGCGGGTAGAGTGGCTTTTCACCCGATCCCGTCTCATTCTTCAACAGCGTGAGCGTGTTCTCAGCCGTCACAAGCGGTGTGTGCTCGTATTCATCAGTCAACTCTACCTGCACGAGCAAATCAACTGCTCGCCAGATCGAATACAACAGACACGCGAACGCGAAGTAGAAGAACCGCAGCCCGAAATTCGTCGACGTCATCGCAGCCATGAATCGCTTGATCGAACGATAGCCACTCTCAATCTCCCACCGATACCTATACTCAGTGAGGAAACTACCGCCTCGGTTGGACATGAACACCGAGTACTGCCGGTAATCGTCGTGCTCAGAATCGTCTTTCCGGCGGTAGATCAGCGTCGTCTCATGCCACTCATTCTTCCCGAGATGGAGTTTGCGGTCGGTCTCGTACCGGTCTTGATCCCGCTGGAGCAATTGTTTTGCCTTGGCTTTCTCGCTGGTCTGCATCCGTTTCGGCACGACGTAGGAGAGCCCGCGCCGGCTAATCATCTCCAGGACGTGCTGGCTGTCGAACTCCCGGTCCATCAGGACGTTATCGACGTGGACGAGGTCCTTAGCGGAGTCAAGCAGGTCTTTGACAATTACCTTCCGTGACTCTCCCCGTCGAACTGGTCGCACATCAAGCACGAGTGGAACAGCGTTGCCGACCAGCTGGACTGTGGCCCACTGGTAGCGTACTCGTCGGTCTGCTCTTTCGTCCCAATGATTTCGTCCTCATGGCCCGTTCTATCGCCCATGAAGGGATCGTCTTCGGTGATGTCGATTGCGACGGTTCCTGCTCGGAAGAACTGCTCTGTCTCCGCAACTTCGTTTAGGAGTCTGGCGACGGCCTGTCGGTACATCTCTCGGATCTCCGCGAGGGAGAGATCACGAATCTGCTCGCGGTGAGCGTGACCTAACGGCGTCCGCTCCCGAGTCGACTCGTAAATAAAGCTGCGAGCACCCTCGTTGGCAGCGAGATTCTCACGGAGCCCCAGATACGTCTGCAAGCTCCGGTAGGCGTTCTCGTGAATTTCACACCCGTCGCCACGGTCCAACGAGAACGCCGGGAAGACGACTCGACTGACGTTGTCTGTAATCGTTTCCGCCCGCACCAAGACGCGTTGCTCGTCTTGTATTGAATCCTCGTCATCGCTGTTCCGATAACAGAGCTTCCGCTCAGGATCGCGTGGGACCGATACACCTGCATTCTGTGCCTTGATGAGAATCGTCCGAGCAGCCGTCTCCACCGTCTCGCGAAGGTCTGTAGTGAACCGGTTGTTCCAACTCCGCCACAGCGTCGACTGATCTGGAACCGCCTCCAACCCCAGTCGATCACATACTACTGGAGAGTTAGCCAGATATCCGACGGAAGTTGTTTCATGCTCCCAGCCAGGGAGTTTCTTCAGTATGAACACCCGAAAGAGGGTATGCATCTGGTAGCATGTCGAGCCCTCATAACAGTCGTGATCATTGAATCGGAAGTAGGTTAGCGGGAGTGAACAGACGAACTCCTCGACCGAGTCGTGGTTATCGTGGTCGAACCACGTCCCTGAGACTGTGCGAATATCTGATTCGAGACCGGCAAGCGACATTCGATCGTACAGCGGCGTCGAATCGTATACCGGCCACTCTGTATACGACTGCTGTGCGATCTGTCGGAAGACAGTTCTGTGAGACTCACGTGTTGGGGTCACGATATAGTGCTGGCCATGATACATGAAAGAATGCGCATCAATAATCGATACAACTCATAATAATGGGAAGAGGAGGCTGTTAGTCGCTTATACCGTCTTAGTAGCCGACGGCGAGCTGTGTATGAATTGCGTCGTCGTTTTCAAGTTCGTCAACGAAGGCAATTGCGAAGTCCTCCATTGAAATGTAACTTTCTCCGTCTTCGCTGGCGACGAGTTGTCCTTCCGATGTTCGGTACTCGCCCGTTCGTTTTCCCGGCTCAATCTGTGCCGGCGGTGCGATATACGACCACTGGAGGTCATCTACATCGCGAATGATTTCAAAGGCGTCAATATGCGCCTCTGCGAGCGGCACAAGTTCGTCCGGGAATTCATCGGTGTCGACGAGCTTTGTGTCCGGTCCGACGTTCAGACCGCCTGCACCGCCCGTCCAGACGAACCGATCAACGCCTGTCTGTCGGAGTCCTTCAATAAGTGCCTCCGCCATCTCAGGGAGGATCTCGACGCCTTCCTCTCCGGATGGGCCGAGCGCCGATGCGACTGCGTCGTGGCTCTCAGCAAGTCCCGCAATCTCATCGGGGTCCGTCGCATCACCAGCGACCGCCTTGAAGTCAGTGTCGTCGATTCCATCGATTTCACCGCTCCGGGAGACGCCGGTCACCTCGTGGCCACCTTCGAGAAGTTCGTTTGTAATTCGTTGGCCGATTCGTCCGCTTGCACCGAGTAGTAGTACGTTCATTGTGTGTTGTGGATTGTTGGTAGTCGTCTGGCGATACGTGGCGGGTGCCACAGTAGCGGTCACATCTTCATACTTGGTATTAGAACGTGATCTTAATATAGTTGAGCGAACATAGGTATGACCAAGTCACACCAATGTCATCGGACTTATCCCTCGAAGCAAAATACGATGGTTGCCCCGTCCTCAAGGCCCTCGAAGAAGTCGGCTCTCGGTGGCGAATGTCTGTAATCCATGTCCTCCGAGAGGGAGATCTCCGATTTAACGAGATCAAGCGAGCGACGGATGCGAACTCACAAACATTGTCCCGCGTGCTGGATGATCTCGAAGAGAAAGAATACGTCGAACGTCGGGTTGAAGAAGAAAGTCCAGTCGCGGTTTATTATTCGTTGACGCCAAAGGGCGAAGACCTCCTCTCCGCGTTCGATGAAGTTTATGAGTGGGGGCAAAAATGGTTTGACAGCGAAAACAAGTGAGTTGGTACAGACCGGATGATATGAATATCTACTAGATACTCAGGGGGGTGGCCGACAATGCATTGAGAGTGCCAGTCTCAACTACTGGTTGCGTGACGTGATCGAGCGCACCGCGGGGTACGCCGAAACGAACTCGACCGGCACGGCGGTGACGTTCCGAGCGGACTACGAGAACGATCTCGCGAGCGTGAACCCCTCCGGTGAGCGAGGAAAGCCGGCCGAGGAGGTCGGCGAAGAGGCCGTTCGAGAGCTCGTCGCGTTCGATGCCGAAGACGCCGCGGCGGACCGCTATCTCGCTGACCAGTTGCTCGTCTGGCTCACGATAGCGGGCGCGAACTAACGATCCCCAAGGTCACGAACCACGTCGAGTCGCTCCACGAGTTCGATGTCGACGTTACTGTCAGTGCGGGCGTGAACATGATGCGCAGCGTGTCGACGAGACGCTGGCTGTGCGGTGATGCCGGTGCATCCGCGTCCGATCACCAGCGACCGAGCCCGCGCCCAATGCTGACTGTCAGCGCGCCGGCCGCGACTAGGCCAGCCATCGTTGCTGCCAGACCGACCGACTCGTAGTCGAGCAAAATAGCGAGAAACGGAAACAGGACGATCCCGGAAAGCAGTGTCCGGACGGGGACCCTTGTATAGTGTGCGACGGTGAATCCGGCGACTGGACTGACGAGGAGCAATCCGGTCACGAGTACCCGACGCAGACCGGGTGAGTACTGGTACGGAGCCGACACCTCGGCGACCGCTAAAAGTCCCATCGACGCGCAACCGACGACCGCGGCGGTCAGGACGTATGACCAGAGGCGATCCTTCCAGGACTCGCCGTCCGGATCGCGGAGTAGTTGTGTGCCGACGGCGCCGACAGTCGTAAACGTCAGTCCGAACAGACTGATAGCCATCCAGATCGGTCCGCCGCCGCCAGTTGCCAGCGGAAACCCGACGAGCGCCGCCAGCGAGCCGAACGCCGCGGCGGGTACGAACTTCGTCAGTGGGAGGTCCGTGCAGGCCGCGAGCGCACCGCTCGAAAGGACGATCAGCGGAACCCACACAACGAAGAACGCCACATCGCTACCAGGAAACGAAATCCGCGAAGCGGCCCCGATCACGGCGCCGGCCGCCGCCCAGGGGACGAGCAGCCCGTAGAGAAACGCCGCGACTGGTCGCCAGGAGACGCGATCTTTCATCTGGGCGACTGTTCGTTGGTGTACGGTATAACTCCATCGAGCTCTGTTAAATCGCCATATGGCGGTGGAATTCACTGTTCCACGGCTCGCTTGATGTTATAGACGACACACATCAGTGCAACTTCTCGGAACTCACGGAAGATACATACGCATCCTTACTGAGCAGCCAATTCAATCTGAGTCTTCTGAATGAAACGGTTCTATTGAATCCACGGACGGCATCGGGGTAAGTCGTCAGAACGATTGAGGTGAAGCGGAAGAGGCGTCTTTGTGCAGAAGATTCTCTTCCGCGTCGTCAAACAGGCTGTCTCGATAGCACGAAAACGTCTCGTCGATACCGCGCAGGGTGCGGTGATCGACGTACACTGTAGTGCGAAATGGCCAAACGGGACGAAGATTGGCCCGCAGGTCGTCCGGCGGAACGCCGGCGACCTGCTCGCACTCGCCGCTGACAAAGGCTATGACGATATGAGATTCCGCGAAGAACTCCGTTCTNGCGGAACGCCGGCGACCTGCTCGCACTCGCCGCTGACAAAGGCTATGACGATATGAGATTCCGCGAAGAACTCCGTTCTGACGGCGTGAGACCGCTGATTAAACACCACATCTTCGCACCCTACGATCACGCGCACAACGTGCGGATCGACGACGATCTCTACAACCAGCGGTCGATCTGTGAAACCGTGAACTCAGTGATCAAGCACTCGTACGACTCCGCCGTCCGAGCGCGAGCCTAGTACCGTCAGTTTCGTGAAATCGCTCTCACTGCTGCCGTTTACAACGTCGAACAAGCCGTCAAACAGTGAAACCCGCTGCCCTCTGCGGATTCAATGAAGCCGTTTCAGACTGGCTCAATGCGAATTGACCACTGTCACTCTTCTGGCAGTCCAGCCAGCGCTCGCCACTAGCTCAGACGGTTTAGACACCATTACAACCACAATCAGCCGAATTAAGCACTCAATGGCCGAACGCCTGCTGAGGAGGCGCTGAAATAGATAATGCCAACTGAAGGGTTTCAACAAGCCCCCTCTCATTGCCTCTCTTGATCCGTTCGTGTCGATTCTGGAGTCGTTGGGTGCGATAGATTCTATGACCGATACGCGTTGGACCCAGCAAGTGACTACGATCAGTACCGCTAACTGATAAATACGTTAGTGACCTGTCTACACTTTTCGGCCACGATACGGCTGTCCTACCCTCGAGACGGTGATCAGTCCTTCAAAATAATTGTCTTCCTGTCAGTACTGCTGTCGGACTAGATAGACTATCGTCGCGAGCCAGAACGCTCCTGAAAAGGCGTAAAATGCATCACCGGACGGGTTTTCTGAACCAAACTGTACCGCTGCCAGAACGTACGTCAGAGCGGCGATGGCAAGCGGGGAGGTAACATACAGCAACCAGTTTATCTTCCAATTTGCATCCGATTTGTCGTTCATACGCGCATCGCGAATGAGAACTCCCGGCGTGATTACCGACGTAATGATCAGGTATATCACCAGTACGAACCCGATAGTAAAGCCGAGACCGCTTTCCGGTCCTCCTGCCAAACCACTCCAGAGGAGGTACGCGAATACAACCGGTACCGTGATGACGTATCCGATAAGGACCGTCCGGAAGGTGACGGAGCCATCGGTTTTTGCCTCGATCCACCCGAGGAAATCCGGTGCGAGTGGGTACGACCAGGCACTGCCAAATATCGCTTTGGCCATGGCGATTAGTCCACAGGCGAAGTTAATCAGCACCGCAAACGTAAATGCGAAAAAGCCCACCGCAAACACGAGGATAAACGCGCGTCCAATCTGTTGTCCGATCGTGCCGTCTGGGGCCCACGATTCGAATGCCAGCCCAATAGCGAATATCCCCAGCAGAGCGGAGAACGATCCGGTAAACAGCAGTTGCCAGTTGAACGCATTTCGGGCATTTTCTCGCGTAAAGTCGCGTTTTGCAACCAAGTATATGACCGCAGGAAGAACAAATCCGGTTCCGAGACCCAACAGATGAACGAAGATTCCGCTCAGAGTTCGTTCGGTCAGAAGAGTCGGTCCCGGTTGTGATTGTGTCTCGGTCGATGTGGATCGGTGTTCGTTGGACATAGGTGCGTGGTGTTCGGTCTGGTTGTGTAGCCGTGATGGACAGCAGACGGTTTTTCGATCGGTTCGTTGGCATTACTTGGAGCGGATACTGTCGGGAAGAACGCTCTTCGTTGCCCTTCTTTTGGCCCGGATCTCTCTCGCCAGTCGCTCAGCGAGCAGCAAGACAAAACACACTACAAAGAGGTTGCCGCCCGCTTCCCAATACCCGTTTGTACTCTCCACAAGTGAATCGATCGGGATAACCGGCGCAACGATTCCGATCGCAAAGAGGACGAGCGTCAACTGAAAGCCCGCAAGCACTAGCGTTCGGATACCGGCTGGATTCCGGAGGTGAACGAAATCAGCGGCCGAGAGGGTCTCGAGTGGCGTCTCGAACGCAAGCGCCTCTTTTCCTTCGGGTGAGAGCGGCCAGTTCGACTCCGGATGGTTCAGGTAGTACAACGTGATCGACTCTGGATACGTGTCGGCAGCGATGACATCCCGCTCGCGGAGTTCGTTTAGTCGGAGACGGACCGTCTCTTTGCTCACGTCCGACTGAACTCGAACGCGAATCTGCTCGGCCGAGAAGTACGGCCGCTCGGCTTCGAGCATCGTCTCGACGACGTGGCGCTGTGTGAGTTTTTTGTCGAAATTATGTTCAATCCGGTTCTCGATCCAAGGCGGGAGGGTGGACATCGTGTCAGTGATCACATCATGATTGGGTGGGGAGTTAAACCCACATCCGAATTTGGCGGGCACCAAATCGGTTCATGCAGGCGAATACGATCGATTCTCTGGGCTATCCAGTTTATATGCCCGTTCTCGTGTAGCACGTTGGTTGATGGCTTCTTCGAGTGTTATTTTTCCAGGTTTTCGCAAGAGCTTGCGACGGAGTTGGAATGCTCGGAAATACTGCGGTAAGCTTGTCTTTTGCGATGCTTTGATGGGGCGAGGGCCACGGTCGCAGCAGCTATCCGTAGCTCTCGCAGGCGTTTCCGTGTGCAATATTGAAAGAACTCGGCAGCCTGCAGCCACGAGTGGGCGACTGTTCGCTCGAAACGCGTGACTCCTGAATCGCCTCGTCACTTCGCGAGACACCGATCACGGTTAACCCGCGCTCGGTGTGCGACGGGCCTCCGCCACCGTCTCGCCGGCGAATGGGACTGGTCGGCTTGAATGAGGCGGATCCGCCTCACTGGTTCCATGATACGTTCACCGTGGACCTCCACCGTAACCAGCCAACCGACGCTCGCTGGATGGAAAGAACGGGGTCAGCGCCCCTCTGAACGCCACCCTCGTCTTCTCTCCATCGGTCACGCCTGCGAGGAGTGAGTGATTTTGAAGTCGGTCGCGACCGTCTCATCTGGATTAGCCGGATAGCAGAAGAAATCATCGGCAGGGGTGAGTATTAAACAGCCAGCTGAGCAACTTCTTGATACAAACGCTGCTTTCTGTTCTCTGTCTACCTCGATGGAAACCTCGTGGTCAGAATAAGCTTTAACTCATCATCCTCAAGAAAGAGTGCCATGAATATCATAGTGGAATACACGATACAGACCCAAATATTGCCCAAAATATTAGAACAGGTACCGGAGATGAAACTCAGGAATACGGCGCTCTATCCTGAATCTGAAGGCCGAGGAAAAATCCTCGGCTGGGCGTGGGGTGATGACTTTGATGCCTTCGAAAGAGTTCTCCACGATCACGAACTGATCAGCGATTACGAGTGCCTTGCTCAAACCGGCGATCGACGTCTCTACACAATCACTCATATAGAGGAAATGAAAGCCAGTATGCCCTATCCACTGATGTTTGAAAATAATGGAATCGTACTGGATGCAACGGCAACGCCAGAAGGGTTCGACATGCGGGTGCGATTTCCAGCACGGGATAATCTGATACGATATCAAGAGGGTTGCAAAGAGCGCGGCATTCCGTTTCTCTTACACAAACTCTATGAAGAAAACGGGACTGTAAACGGGAACCGAGCGTCGGGAGTAACCGAAATCCAGCGTGAGACGCTTGTCTGTGCGTTCGAACTCGGCTACTTCGATATTCCACGTCAGGCGAAGATGGAAGAGGTCGCAGATCAGTTAGATATCTCTACTCAGGCAGTATCGACACTCCTCAGACGAGGTCAGCAGAATCTCATTCGGACTATTTGCAGCGGGTAGTCAGCCACTTATAAGACATTGATTCAGTAAATGGGCATCTATTCGATTATGGTGTGTCTGTGAGTATCTGTGCCAACCAGGATGGTGACTACTTCACAATTTGGACAGAACGGTCGGGGATTATTGAGAGCTATTTGTAATCCACCGCAGAGCATCGTCCATGAACCATACGCGTCTCTATCGCTGACACGAGATTCCCTGCAGGTCAACTCACAGATCTAGACACAATGACCAATCCAACCAGTCTATCCGCGCGACGACTCGCAACGGAAATCGAACACGGAGACATCACGCCAGCAGAAGCCGTCGACGCAGCCTACGAACGAATCGAGCAGATAAATGAGTCGATCAACGCGTTCGTACAATTTCGCGAAGAGCAAGCCCGTGTAGAAGCGGATAAGGCGACTGATGCTGTCCAATCTGGCGAGCCACTCGGTCGTCTTCACGGTGTCCCGATCGCACTGAAAGATCTTGACTCCGCTATCGAAGGGATGCCATGTACGAACGGTTCGGCCGTATTCGCAGAATCTGTTCCCAAGGAGACATCAGTCATCGTGCAACGACTGATAGATGAAGGAGCGATCGTCATTGGGTCAACGAATAGTCCCGAGTTCGGTCACGCTGCCGATACCACGAATCAACTGTACGGAACAACCGGCAACCCCTTCGATCCCAGCAAAACTGCTGGCGGATCCTCTGGAGGGAGCGCCGCTGCCGTAGGGGCTGGAGCCGTTCCAATCGCTCTTGGATCTGATGCCGCAGGTTCGATACGAATTCCCGCGAGCGCCTGTGGTGTATACGGTCTCAAACCGACGGCAGGGGTGGTTCCCGAGGCATCGAGACCAGACGCGCTTGAAGCGGCTGCTCCGTTCATGTCTCTCGGTGGAATCACACGAACAGTAGCGGATTCAGCATTGCTGCTTGAAATCATCACTGGTGTTCATTCACGTGATCCGATCAGTATTCCCGACAATGAATCTGAGTATCTATCAGCCATCCGTCAGCCGATAGACGATCTTTCCATCGCGTACAGTCCCGATTTCGGTATTTTCGAGGTCGAGCCCGCGGTCAAGGAGCAGGTGGACAATGTCGCCGAGACACTTCGTGAGAGTGGGGCAACAATTGACCGAGTAGATCCAGAATTCCCGATTCCGTTCGAGGTTATGCGGGAAGCGGAAACACTCCTCTTCGAATCCACGCTGGCGTCGATTGCCGAAAGTCTCAACGAGAGCGACGGAATCGATCTCCTCGGAGAACACCGTGAGAAGGTGACTCCAAAATTGGTTGAACTCATAGAGAACGGCTACGACCATAGCGCTGTTGCGTTCAAACAAGCCGATGTCGTGCGCACACAGGTATATGACGCCATACAAGACGTTCTGGACGAATACGATCTACTCCTCACACCGACACTCGCGTGTCCACCTTTCGAGGCAGGAAAAGTCGGCCCAGAGTCGATAAATGGGGAACCCATCGATCCGTATCTCGATTGGGTCCTCACGTGGCCGTTAAACCTTAGTGGCCATCCAGCTGCGTCGGTTCCGGCTGGCCTCTCCGAGAATGGACTGCCGATCGGTGCACAACTGGTAGCATCCCGGTTCGACGAGGAGACTATTCTTTCAGCCAGTGCGGCGATAGAGCGCAGTCAACCATGGATCGATACGTATCCAGACGTATCAGATACTACTTCGGTTCATCAATGAACATCAGTACCTTACATAGCATCCTCAGCTAACCGCCGTTGAAGCACGGTTTATCGACGAACGATCTCTGAACTCGTACTCCGAGAATCTATCCTAACAAGAAGGTAGATAAACAACGATCGAAGTGTCCCAGAATGTCGGGTGGAGACTGAGCGATGGAAATCAGACGCGCATTCGTCCGGACTCTAACCACCTCTGTATTGGATGCTTTAGTAGTCCAACGATCTGGGAACACCAAATACCACTATGCACACAGAGTCGCAAGATAGAGCTAACTGACAGCGTAATCGTCTCCGAGTCGAGACGAGTTGGAGAATTCGATATTCAAATGACTGAGGAATTCATCGACCCAAATCGGCTTTCGCTTATCCCATCACGGTCGAACGCAACTCGGACAGCCACCGACATGGTTCAGGGACCTTCGGAGGATGATGACGGCTCTTCCGTTTCAGCGGTACTACAATCGCTGGAAGACAGCAAATGCAGAGCGATACTCACGGCGTTGTGCGAGCCAAAATCTGCAACCGAACTCTGCAAGGACTGCGATCTACCAAGTTCGACGACGTATCGCAAACTCAAGCGACTCCGCGAGGCAGCACTCGTCAAAGAATACACTGAAGTCCGCCGTGATGGACCGAACGCCACGTTGTACGAACGGGATTTCACGGATATCTCGATCAGCATCGACGACGACGAGTTCACCGTCTCCGTTGAACGGCCAAAAGAGGATGCAGAGGATCGTATGGCAACGTTCTGGTCCGAGATGAAGAAGGAATCATGACGGATAGTATTATAATACTACTCGGAATTGCCAAAATCGGTGCGCTCGTACTCGGGGGTATCGTCTCCCTGTTAGCCTATCGAGCCTATCAGCGAACGCAGATAGAGGGACTCCAGTATTTCGCAGTGGGCCTCATGGTCATCACCATCGGAACGTTTTTAGTTGGAATTCTCCATCACATCGTTGGCGTTCCAAGCGTCCAGGGAATGCTCTTCGAGAGCCTCATCGCTTGTAGCGGCTTCCTCGTCATGATCTACGGACTCTACGGGCAGTAACCACTGCTTCTGGTTTAGTCAGGGCTGTTCAGATATCACTGCACACAGTCCACCCATGCCATCTGTCTCATTCAGAGTGGCTTTTTCAGTCGTCTAGTTGCGAAATCCCTTACCGGAGACCAACCGAAATCCGCGGTTATCCCATATTGTGGGAGCTCTCCATCGTTCCTTATGAGGCCCATACAAAGAGTGTTGTAATGAGCGATTCCGATCCACCAAACCGTCGACCCACCTCGGTACCACAGCCCATGCGAATACGAAGCGGAGACGGTTACCAATGAAGCGGAATTTGCCATCTCGATACGCGGACGCGCTCATCTCGCGGAGCAAGCTTATAATCGTCCTGCTACTCGTCCTCACGGCAATCGTCGGCGCTGGCGCGGTAGTCGGCACCAGTGAGGACGGCGAGATCGGTCGGGCAGGCATCGATTCCGAAGAACAGGCAGCGCTCGAAGAAATTGAATCAACGTATGAAACGGATGATGCGGTAGTTACACAGATCGTCGTCAAAGACGAAGGTGGAGATACCCTCACCCGCGAGTCACTACTGCAGAGCCTCCGACTGCAGCAGGAAATACGCGAGACCGAATCCATCAATACGACGCTCCAAGCGGAGTCGGGTCTCCTCGGCCTAGAGAATATCGTGGCGACGACGGCATATGTCGAAACCCAAACGGCAGAGAACGGGACACACGACACAGCCGCCAGTCGGAACGGACGGCCACCAGCGCCGACACTCGATCAACAGATCGAGGCGCTCGAGACGCGCTCGGACGAGGAGGTTGATGCACTACTCGCGCGAGTACTCGATCCGGGTTCAACCGCACCTGACCGCGACCCGACTCCGTTCCTGCCGTCGGACTACGAACCCGGGGCAACGAGCGCCGACGCGAGACTGACCCTTGTGTTCCAATCCGATGAAAGTGGCGGTGCTAGCGAAACGCCCCAGGAGGCGTACGATGCGCAAGTTGCTATCGCCTCACTGGTCGACGAGCGTTTCGATGACGCGTTCGTCTTTGGACAGGGCATCATCGACGAGGCGTCCTCGCAGGCAATCGGCGACAGTTTCCTCATCATCACTCCCGTCGCACTCGTTCTCCTGCTCATCGTTCTCAGTATCGCGTACCGCGACATTGTCGACGTGCTCATCAGCCTGTTCGGGATCGGTGTGGTGATGGTGTGGCTCCAGGGTATCCAGGGCTGGCTTGGAATCCCGTCCAGTTCGATACTTATCGCCGTTCCATTCCTACTCATCGGCCTGAGTATCGACTACTCTCTCCACGTCGTCATGCGCTATCGCGAGGCGCGAACGGAGGATCTCGGCACCGATACTGAGTCGGATGCCCAGCGAAATCCGACCACTGCAATGTGGGCGGGGATCGCCGGTATCGTCGTTTCGCTGGCCGCCGCTGCGTTCACGACCGGAATTGGCTTCTTCTCGAACTATGTCAGCCCGCTCGCGTCAATACAGGATTTCGCACTCCTGAGCGCCGCCGGAATCGTCGCGATGCTCGTCGTCTTTGCGGCACTCGTCCCAGCCGTCAAACTCGAAGTCGAACGGCTCCTCTCTCGACTTGGCCGTGATCGCCAGAAGTCAGCGTTCGGAGTCAGCTCAGGGCCGATTCGTCGTGTGCTCTCGGGCACTGCGACCCTCTCACGACGGATACCGATCGCCGTTCTCGTCGTCTCACTGTTGGTAGCTTCGGCAGGTGCCTACGGTGCGACTGGCCTGGATACGGAGTTCAACCAGGCGGACTTCCTTCCGGAGGACGCCCCAGGATGGATGGAGTCGCTTCCGGAACCGTTCGCCCCAACCGAATACGACGTCCGAGAGAATCTCGAATACCTGAGCGATAACTTCCGACAACGCGGACAAGGGTCGGACGCTCAGATACTAATACGCGGGAATGTGACCACGCCAGCGCTGCTCACCGCGACCGACGATACGTCTCAATATACGAGTCGAAATGGAACGATCGCCATGCAGTCGGACGGCACGCCCACCGTCGAGAGTCCGGCGACTGTTCTCCGTTCAGTAGCGTCCGAAAATGAGACTGTCGCCGCCGCGATCGATGCGCGAGACGTGGATGGTGACGGTCTCCCGGACGAAGATATCGAGCAAGTCTACGACCTCGTGTACGATGCCGCTCCTGATCGGGCATCAACCGTGCTCTATCAAACCGAGAATGGGTCGTATTCGACAGCCAAATTGACCATCGGTGTTGAGACCGACGCGGCTGCCCAATCGATTGCCAGCGACGTGCGACAGGTCGCTACCGGTATCGAAGCGGATGCACCGGTAACAGCTGTTGCGACAGGCGGGCCGATCATCACCGCTGTCGCCCAGAGCGCCCTGTTCGAGACGCTCGTCGAAGGATTCGCCGTGACGCTGGGTGTCATCCTGACGTTCCTCCTTGGACTGTACTGGTGGCGGTACCGTGCGCCGGGGCTCGCGGTCGTAGTGCTCGTCCCCGTCCTCCTCGCACTCGCGTGGTTACTCGGCACGATGGCACTGCTCGACATCCCGTTCAACAGTGAGACCGTTGTCATTACTAGTTTGGCGATCGGGCTTGGCGTCGACTACAGCATCCACCTCTGTGAACGATTCGTCGACGAGCGCGAGCGCCGAGAGTCGCTTGACGAGTCACTGGTGGCGGCAGTCACTGGGACTGGTGGTGCATTGTTGGGTAGTGCGGCGACGACGGCAGCGGGCTTTGGCGTCCTGGCACTCGCGCTCTCCCCACCGCTCCACCGATTCGGCCTCGTTACTGGGTTGAGTATCATCTTTGCGTTCGTTAGCTGTGTGACGGTGTTACCCAGTTTGCTCGTTGTTCGAGAACGATACGTACGTTGAAAACAGCCTCAATATAGCCACCAAAGTGCCGTCAATTATTTGTTGTATCCCAGCCTGAAGTCCCGAGCGTCTCCAAATCGCAACTGTTCAGGTACAGCCGAGCGACGTTTGATCACCCCAAGCCACGACGACTTGCGCACGCACAATAGTTCCGCCAACTCTGCGGTGCACATCGTTTCAGGACCCTCACCGAAGAGGTGATCGAAAACGGCGAACTCACGATCTGGAGCTTCGATAGCTTGGAGGTATCTGAAGCCAATGTGAACGGTCACCTCCACTCGGAGGCGAGTGCGTAAGCTTGAAGCCTAGCATGACCAATTTTAGAACAACAGACGGTAGCGCGAGTATGCAATTAGGTTAGCACACGGTTTCTGTCAGTCCGTTCGTACGCTGATTGTGGACCTGACAACGCTGACCGGTGTCTCAGTGGGATTTCGTTCGGCGTCCCACTGTTGTACGCAGCGCTATTCGATGCAGTTCGGCGAGCGAATTTCAATCGACAACATCCATGAACATACAGCTATCTAACCCACTTGCAGACATCCAGCGATCACAAACAGTCCTCATCATCTTTGCGAGTACGCTCGTGAGTGTAATGGGCGTCTCCCTCATCAGCCCAGCACTGCCGACGATTCAGGCGGCATGGAACATCTCGGCGGGTCAAGCGAGTCTCCTCATCTCGGCATTTACCTTGCCCGGCATCGTTCTCACGCCGTTCGTCGGACTCATCGCCGATCGCGTTGGTCGCAAGCGCGTGCTCGTCCCTTCGCTATTCTTGTTTGGCGTGAGTGGCATTGCAGTCGTGTTTGTCGACGGATTCACGACGCTTCTCGGTCTCCGCGTCGTGCAGGGAACTGCCGGCAGTGCCATCATGAGTCTCACCGTGACGTTGCTCGGTGACCTGTTTTCGGGCGAACAGCGGAGTCGTCTCATCGGACTGAACGCAGCGATCCTCGCCATCGGCGCAGCTGGCTATCCCCTACTGGGTGGCGGCCTTGCACTGCTCTCGTGGGCCGCGCCGTTCGTCTGTTTCGCACTCGGTATCGTCGTTGCCGTCGCCGGCTCTGCGGTCCTCCCTGAACCCGAGAGTAACGTGAACTCGTCCGGACTCTCGTACGTCACTAATGCAGCGCAATCGGTGCCAACACGGGCTGCTCTCGGGTTGTATATCGCTATTTTCGGCATTTTCTTTATTCTCTATGGCGCACAGCTTACGGTCATCCCGTTCATTCTCGATGAATCCTACGGCCTTTCCTCCGGAACGATCGGGCTGTTGCTCGGACTCCCGGCGGTGACGATGGGAATGACGTCTTCACAGTCGTCCCGTCTCATTCGCCATCTCTCGCCCCCGCGGCTCATCACACTCGGGTTTGTGACCTACGGTATCGGTATGACGCTTGCCGCACTCGCCCCCTCAATTATCGTCCTTGCCAGTGCACTGTTTCTGTTCGGTATCGGACAGGGGTTTGCGGAGCCAATTACTGATACAGCACTGAACACTCTCGCGCCCGATGCGTTTCGTGGTGGAATTATGAGTATCCGAACGAGCGTTCTTCAGTTTGGAACGACTCTTGGCCCACCAGTGTTCGTTGCTGTCGCCTCAACTGTCGGCTACACCAATACGCTCTTCATCGCCGGTATCGCTGCCCTCGCGCTCGGTGTCTCTATTTTCGGCTTTCTCACGCTTTCAGAGACTGTGTGATCCACTTAACTTCCTCCATGATGAAAAAGTTTAGTAAACTGATCAGTTGTCAAACTGAATAGAACGGAAGAACAATGAGTCGTTCAGTCAGTCACTTCCAAGAACGAGACACGCCAGTTTTCACTCGCTGTGAGTGTCCGTGGTGAAATCGGCGCCGATTCGTCGTCGCGCCACAGTGGCCGTGCTGCTAGATACGTTGGAGTACCGACGCGTGAGAGAACCGGATTCTGGTTGCTGACGAATCCAAATCGTTCGAGCAACTCTGGAGGAAGGATACGATTTGAGACGGTTATCACGCCGGCCGCTTTGTTATCAGCGACGGCCGCCGCGAGCAGATCGGCGAACGCCTCGTGGTCCGCCGTCATCGGAAGGGTTTCCATGATCTTCACGGCTCGACCGTTCTCCGTTCGTGTGATCAGCGCAGCGACTGGGCAGTCATCACGGTGAGCTACGTATATTGTGTGGTCGTAGTTTGGGGCGTCGAATACCCAGTGATAGTACTGCGCTTCACGGTAGGCGTGGAACCGCTGCGGGACGTGAGATTCGTACAGCGATTCGAGGAGATCGCCGGGAACGGATGAGTAGCGCGTCACGTCGAAGTTACTGGACTCGCTCGAGAACCGACCTCGAACGGACAGATAGGCGCGCGCGGCGACGGTAAGTGATTGCTCGAGTGGAGCGGGAACCCGTTCGGTTGTCAGCATCTCATGGGGGCGTTGCAGCCGGTAGTACATCGGAATGACGTCGATTTCGGACCAACCGAGTTTCTTTTGTGCTCCCAATGATGCAACATTAGGGAAATTAAAGAAGAACGCTGGCTCCCGATCGAGATACTCGTCAATTGCGGCCTCCGTAATTAGGGAATACAGGCCCTGTCGACGGTGGTCAGGGTGGACTACTGCATCGACAGGTTTGAGTGCGGAAATAATCTGGTCCTTCCAGCGTACTGGAGACGGAATGTATCCCTGAACGGCAACAATCTTACCGTTTCGCTCCGCCAATGTAATCGGAACGTGCGAGAGGTACGGGTCGTCGACGAATTTCCAGTCGAACCAGGCAGCACTCAGCCGATCCCCCCACTGCTTTTCAAACAATGACAGAATGCCATCTCGATCACCACGTTCGTACCGTCTTACATTGTAGTCACCCGCGGTCTCGTGCGACGTTTCAAGTGACATTTTCTTGTAACAGACATCAGATCACTATTGGTATGATCCCCTTTCTATCGGATAGGTGTTAACTACTTGAGGCCATCCGAACCGACCGAGACACGCAATACTGGAAACATCGAAAACGACCAAATGAAGACGGAGCTAGAACGAATCAGACGATTCATCTCGTTGTAAATATCAAAATATAAATGAGTGTGGCGATCCGTCTGCATCTCTATAAGGCGCTGATTCGTAGCGAAAAAGTAGTTCCAGTCCAACTTTCCGGCGAAGAATTCCATGGTCAAATCGTGCTCCTCGAACCGCGCTCGCAAGCTATAGTAGCCACTGAAAGTCAGTGCACACCTGATCGCTCGATGGCTGTGCGATCAGCGTGTAAACCGTTTCAGTTGTTACTATAGGAGAAACGAGGAATTCCGCGAGCGGTTCACCGAAATCAATGACCTGATAGTCGAAACTATCTGTGCGATTATCGAGCGAGGGATCAACGCAGGAACGTTCCAAAATGTAGATGCAACTCGTATCGCGGCACTGTCTAGTTGAGCCAGTTTGAGAAGTGAGCAGGTCGTACTGTTGAGTTGGTTGATGCTCGCAGCCCTGCTCAGCGAGAGCTATGAGACGGATTTAGAAGAATCATGGGAAAACGAGCGGACGGCGACGCCTGTCAGGGCGTTCGCCGTCCGCCTCCATCAGACCGGTTGTTCGCTTCGGGAGACAACAACGATTCACGCTGAATTAGGCGTTGAACGCTCTCACGGAGCGGTCTGGAACTGGGTTCATCGGCTGGCTGACAGCGGACGCGACCCGCCGACGGCATCGCCGTCGCGGGTCGTTGTCGACGAAACCGCTGTCAAGATCAACGGCGAGTGGTCTTGGCTATATGCTGCAATAGACATCGAGACAAAGGTAATTCTCGACGTTGCGTTGTTTAGTCGACATGGCACTGATCCGGTGGCTGCGTTTCTGCAGAAACTTCGCGAGAAACACGACCTCTCCGAGACTGAGTTTCTCGTCGATCAATTTGGCTATCGGACTGCCCTCGCTCGAGTCGGACTGAGNACTTCGCGAGAAACACGACCTCTCCGAGACTGAGTTTCTCGTCGATCAATTTGGCTATCGGACTGCCCTCGCTCGAGTCGGACTGAGCGACCGGGTCAACTACACCGACCGATACCTCATCGAAAAGTGGTTTCACACCCTCAAAATGCATATCGACCGCTTCCATAATTCATGGGTGGGCAGTTGGGCGAGCGTCCGCGAGTGGCTTGAACAGTTCGTACATTACTACAACCACCAAAGACCGAATCAAGCTCTCGATGGAAACGTGCCAGTCGAGGAGGTGCAGAACTAGACAGTGCCTCTCGATAGAATATATCAAGACAGGGACAAATTCGCATCGGTCGTGCACGTTCCTCGTCGGTGGGAAAGCACTCGACATCGATCCGTGACTCGAAAATCGATGAAAACCTACAAGTGAGGGAGTTCGTCCGCCCGGCAGTGATAATGGCTATACACGGCGCCGACATACTCGAGTCATGTCACCTCCAGACGACAGCGCGCCTTGGACGGAATTTACGCTCACTCGTCGAATTATCCGCAAGTGGACCCTCCTGGGAACGGCCGTGGCCATCGTCTCCGCGATCGCCTTCACCGCCGTTTACGGGCTGGGGACGGGCCAGGCGAACATCGAGATTGAACTCGAGAGCGGAACGGACGCGCTCGTCGGGTTCGGCCTGTTCGTCGGTTCGATCGGCGGCGTCATCGTCCTCCACGAAGCGATCCACGCTGCGATGATTCGCTACTACGGAGGAGACGTGTCCTACGGCGTCGGAGTCGCCGGATTCGTCCTCCCGTACGCGTACGTGACGTCGACACAGAGGTTCACGCGCGGCCAGTTTACGGCTGTTGCGCTCGCACCGCTCGTCGTTATCACCCTCGCGGGACTCCCGCTGGCGATCGTCCTCGAGGCGCCCGTGCTCGTCCTCGTGCTCGCGTTGAACGCTGGCGGTGCGATCGGCGACGCATGGATGGTTGCCGTCCTCCGCCGGTACCCGTCCCACGTGGTCGTCGAAGACTCGAAGACCGGCCTGCGAGTCTACGGGGTGGAGGACGACTCACATCCGCCGGCACGGATCGGCGGCTTCCTTCGACAGGTCGCACTTGGGTCAACTGTCGGCTTCGGGATCCTCGTCATCTTCGGAGCCTCCCTCGCAATTGTGCTCCCGATCCTCGGTACTGGGTCGTTCACGCTCGGTGTTCCGGACACTGCGTGGAGCCTCTTCGAATTCGAGAGCAACGCCGATGGATTCGACGCGAGCGTCAACGCCGCGGGCCTCATTGCAGTCAGCCTGTTACTCGGCGTCGGATACGCCGTCGCGGCAACGTCTCGGATACCGGAACGCAAGTCTTCCTGACCCGCTTGCGTACCTGCTACAGACCCGGTGGAGGACATCGTATCTACGTACCCAGTTTATGCATGCGGTTCACGATCACGAACGGTCGAACATGACCGCCGACGATATCGACGGGGCGATCACCGCGGTTGCGATAATGGCCTGTCTGGCGGGGATCGGAATACTCGCTACCGGCCAGGTGGTCGGGATCTCTCCCCTCGTTATTGGGATCTGGGTTTGCGTACCTCAAGCTCGAAGCCGAGCAGGGCGGTCGATGGTTTTCACCGAGTGACAGCAGTGATACCCAGGACACGGAAGACGCGCTATCCATCCTTCGGTGCCGGTACGCTCGCGGCGAGATCGACCAGACGGAGTTCGAACGACGGCTGAACGATCTTCTCGAGACGGAGACACCCCAGCAGGCCGAAGCGTACGCCGAGAAAGCTGCAATCGAAGAACGATCACGGTAGCGTGCAAGCGGAGTCGGCTCCATCTGTGAGAAGATTCCTCTACGGTTTGGACGGTATTGCCTAAGTGAGCGATTCTGACAGAGGACGGCGTTTCAGTACCTATTGAAACCTCTCTGGTGAGATCCGAAATCATCTCTTCTCGCGAAAAGTTTTCTGGAGCAGCCAACTGTTCACTGTTCGTGGAACAGCATTTCTCTGTGTCAGATCTTAGATGATAGTTTCACAGTCTACACTGTCACTTCATTGTCTCCCCACCTGGCGATCATCTCTCTCAAAATAGTGCCATAGCAGCAAGGTCGATCGGACTGAGTGAGGGGTGATAATGAATAATAACTGAATCCATAAATCATATTTATGGTATGGCAAGAGAACTGGCTAGTTTAGTACCTCGTCAGTCGGTGTTTTTCCATCAAGCGATTGATGCGGCCTCTGGCGGTTGTAGTACTGTATAAACTGTTCAATCCACTTGCGTGCGCTTGACCGACTGCCCACCCATGAGTTATGGAAGCGATTGATTCGTATTTTGAGGGTGTAAAACTACTTTCGATAGGGTTTCGGTCGGTATAGTTGACCCGGCCGCTCAGTTCTACTGGGGAGAGTGCAGTTCGATAGCCAAATCGATCAACGAGAAACTCAAACTCGGATAGGCCGTGTTTCTCGCGGATTTTCTGCAGAAACGAAGTTGCAGGATCAGTTTCATGTAGACTAAACGATACAACGTCGAGAATCAACTTTGTTTCGATGCCTATTGCAGTATACAGCCAAGACCGCTCGCCGTTGATCTTGACAGCGGTTTCGTCGACAGCGACCCGCGACGGGGTTGCCGTGGTCGGGTCGTGTCCGCTGTCAGCTAGCCGACGAACCCAGTTCCAAACAGCTCTGTGGAAGCGCCCAACGCCCAATTCAGCTCGAATCGTTGTTGTTTCCTAAATCGAACGCCCTGACGGGCGTCGCCGTCCGCTCGTTCTCCCAAGATGTTTCTAAATTCGCCTCATGGTTCTCGCTGAGCAGGCCTGCGAGCATTGACCAACTCAACGTTACGACCTGTTCACTTCTCAAACTAGCTCACCTAGATAGTGCCGTCTCTGGTATCCTCGACAGCCTTGTACTTGTTCGCTGTTTGTCCGGTCAGGAACACTGGCTACTCGTTAGTGACGAGCGTCTTTGTGCCCCTCTCTTATCCGACGACCATCGCCCGATCGACGACATCCTCGCCGTAGAGTTCCTCGAGTTCTTCGTGCTGGTCGGGACGGTGCTCGTAGACGTCTTGGAACAGGGTGATAGGCGTCTGGGCTGCCTGATACGTCGCCTCGTCCCACATTCGATCGGTGCTGATTTCGACCTCGACGCCGTCGACGAGCAGGGTTGCCGATCGCTCCATGGCGATGGCACCCTTCCCGGCTTCCTTGGCCGCTTCGAACTCCTCCATCGAGTCGACGATATCGTTCAGACTCGGGATGTAGGACGTGAGATCGAGCAGTTCCTCGGTCAGGTCGTCGCCGTCGAGTTCGCGCTCGTCGCCGCCGACCAGGAGCCGGTACCGATCGTCACCGGTCGTTTCGAGGGTTACGTCATCGCCGTCGTAGACGTACCGACCGTCTTCCGCGTCGAGTTCGACCTCGCGGCCGTTCACGTCGAGGAGCCAGCTGCCGGTCTTCGGCGGTAGCGGCGATTCGTTCGCCTCTTTGACCTGGCCGGGCGTCAGCGACCAGATGCCGAGCATCCCCTTCGCCTGGTTGTCGGTCATGCGTTCGTGGTAGCCCTCGATGTTGCGGATGTCGTCGTAGGGCCCGTCGATCGCGATGAGGCCGGCGGCGCTCGCGCCGCGAGAGGTGTTGTGACGGAGTTCCTCCCACGGCGGCAGCCCGCCGGTGGGAGTGATCGCGCGCATGTCCTTGGTGTAGTCGACCTCACCGTCGACGAGGAGGAACAGCCGTTCGAGGTTGTTCGACGGCTTGCCCATCTCCTCGCGGAGGTCGGCGAGCGCGAGTTCGGCCTCGGCGCTCTCGACGATGACCGACATGGCCAGGCTGCCTTCCGCGAGGCCGTGCTCGTTTTCGACGATGGTGATGAACTCGTCGGCCTTCTTCCAGTCGTCGATGTCGCCGACTTCGGGGATGACGAAGCCGTCGATGTGCTGGATCGCATCCCTTTCGGGGTCGGCGATCTCTAGAAGGTGCTCGAAGCACTGATACCGGGTTGCGGGACTGTCCCGGTGCCAGACGATACGTGGGTGAATCTCGCCGGGGAACTCGGCGCCGTGCTCGGAAATGACGCTGATGATGTTCTCGGCCCCTTCGTCGCGCATCGAGGGTGCGGTCGCGTCCTCGTTGTCCGGCACCCAGACGTCGGGTGCCTGCATGCCGCGGAGCTGGGCCGCTCGCCGAATCATCTTCGCGGAATCGTCTTCTCCTTCTACCGCCGTCGGAGAGGTAAAGAAAGTCCTCACAAACTCCCGGTCGTGTCGCCGTTCGAGACTCATGGGTACGGTTCCCAATAGTGTGTTCTAATATTAAAGTCGTTTGGTGGATCCGCCGACGGTCGGGCAAAACGGACCGAACTGGTGCGGTTCGGCTGGTCGGCTCCGGCACGTCGCCGTGAGCAGACGGTACCGAGCATCGAAATTCTGAATACGAAAACGCGACAGCAAACCGCGAACGATCACCGCGGCCACGTACTCAGACCTTGTACTTGTTGAGTTCGATCACGTTCGCCGCCCGACAGAGTTGATCGACGAACTCGTTGTTCTCCCAAGTATCGTCGATTCGTGCGGTCGGTCCCGAGATGCTGATCGCTCCGATGATGTCCGAGTCGAACCGGATCGGCGCGGCGATACAGCGCAGGCCTTCGAGGCGCTCCTCGTCGTCGACCGCGAAGCCGCGGTCCCGGGTTCGTTCTAACTCCTCGAAGAGTTCGTCGCGAGACGTGATCGTCCGGGGCGTCACTTCCGGAAGGCCGTGCTGATCGACGATTTCGCCGACACGCTCCTGCGGGAGGTGTGCGAGGATCGCTTTTCCGAACGCGGTGCTGTGCATGTGGTGTTTGCAGCCGACGTACGTGTCCAGATCGACCGCTCGCTCGCCTTTCGATCGGGAGAGATAGACGCCCATTCCGTCTTCCTCGACGACGAGATGGACCAGTTCACCGGACTCCGTTGCCAACTCCTCGACCTTCGGTTCGGCGACTTTGTAGACGTCGATCTCGCTGCGGATCTGGCCGCCGATATCGAGGAATTTGAGACTGAGGCGGTAGGTTTTGGTGTCCTCGTCTTTGATCACGTATCCGTGCTCTTCGAGCGTACTGAGGTGGTTGTGGACGGCGCTTTTCCCCATCGCGAGTTCGTCTGCCAGCGTTGTCACCCGCGCTTTCCCGAGTCGGTTGAGTGTCGCGACGATTTCCAGCGATTTCTCGGTCGTTCGAACCGGGTGTTTGGCCCTGTCTCCCATACAACCTTCCAGTATATCTGAATCCATAAATATTGTTCTATCATAGAAAACAGATCCCGTCTCGGAACGGTTCTCGGGATGGGCGGCGTGGCGGGACAAAACCAACGCCCCGTTGTGGCCCCCGGACGAAACGGTCTCAATTGCGGTGGCGAGGATGGAATTCATTCTGATATGGAGAACAACTAGCGCTGAGTTTGTCCATCGGTCGCTACTCATACCCAGTCTCTCGCTGGTGACGCCGACGAGACTCAACCCGTGTCACTTACGTCCGAGATCGCTGGCGGGGGTTCGAATCCCGGCGCTGCGTTCCGGTTTCACGTGTCGCGCTCTCGGATCGTTTTCACTTACGTATCGATTTCGTCGGGCGACGATGATCGACGGTCGACTCTCAATCCGGTCGTTTCGTCGGCCGCCCGGGCGGTACCTATATACTCGTGTGGTTTGTCATCAATACCTGTGTGATGATACCGCAAGAGTTCGCAGCCGGCGACACAGACGCATCACCGGTCGGCCTCGGCCTCCCCGGCGTCGGAATGACCGCGTTCGAAGCCGCGGACGACCGATCTCTCCTCGCACTGTTGGAAACGGCCGCGGAGCGCGCCCTTCGGGACGCGGCCGTCGATGCAACCGAGATCGATTCGGTCCACGTCGGGAACATGGCCGCGGAAGCGTTCAACGATCGGTCCGGGCTCGCGAACGCGCTGACCGCCAGCCTGGGCGCGAACCTGGCGTCGGCGCGGCGCATCGAAAACACGAGCGCCAGTGGTGCGAGCGCGTTCCGCGACGCGGTCGACGCCGTTCGCTCCGGCGGGTCGGCGGTCGCGCTCGCCGTCGGCGGCGAGAAGATGTCCGCGGCCGATACGGCGACCGCGACCGAGATCATCAGTCGCATTACTCACGAGCGGGAGTATCGGCAGGGGATCACGCTCCCGTCGTTCGCCGGTCTCGCGGCCGATCGGTACCTCGCCGAGTACGGCGCCGACCGACGGGATCTCGCGCGCGTCGCCGTCAAGAATCACGCGAACGCGACGAACAATTCGTACGCGCAGTTCCGAACGCCGATCACGGTCGGCGACGTGCTCGAGTCGTCCGCGGTCGCGACGCCGCTTCGCCTGTACGATTGCTGTCCGACCTCGGACGGTGCCGCGGCGATCGTGGTTACCGCGGACGCGGCACCCGTCACCGTCGAGGCCTGCGAAAGCGCGGTCGGCGTCCACGCGATCGCGGATCGCCGCGATCCGCTTCACATCGAAAGCGCGCACGCGGCCGGCCGAGCGGCCTACGAGATGGCGCGAATCGGCCCGGAAGACGTCGATGTCGCGTGTATCCACGACGCGTTTACGATTCTCGAGTGGCTGGAACTCGAGGAACTCGGGTTCGCCGAGCGCGGCACGGCGTGGACGCTCACCCGCGACGGACGAACGGCGATCGACGGCGACCTGGCGGTCAATCCCGGCGGCGGGCTGAAGGCTCGCGGGCACCCGCTCGGAGCGACCGGGATCGCCCAGATCGTCGAACTCGTCTGGCAGCTCAGAGGCGACGTTCCGGACGAGCGATCGACCGGATCACCCGAGTACGGGCTCGCGATCAACGTTGCCGGCTTCGGGAACAACAACGTCTGTACGGTCGTGGGGGCGAACGCGTGAGTCGAGTACTGGAGTGTGCCGATTGCGGCGGGCGGACGTTCTACGAAAAGCACCGGTGTGCCGACTGCGGGGCCGAGGCGTTCCGCGACCGCGATCCCGGCGTCGGGACGCTGCAGGCGGTCACCGCCGTCCACGTTACGCCCGACGACGTCAGCGAGCCGAATCGACTCGGCCTCGCATCGTTCGAGGGCGGTGCGAGCATTATTGCGCAGTTCGACGGTGCGCTCGAGGCAGGTGATGCCGTCGCGATAGCGGAGGGGGCGTCTCGAGACGGTGAGGATTCGACGATGACGCTCGTCCCGGCCGCGGTGAACGACCGCCGATGACGACCCGTCACCCGATGCACACCCGGGAGAGATTACGTGTGGACCGAGTGCTCGATGTAGAGTTCCAGTTCGTTGACGGCACTGAGGACGCGCTCCGGTAGTTCCTCCGTTAATCGGGCCCCCTTCACGCGGTGGGCGGGTCCGGAGACGCTCAGCGCACCGATCACCTCACCGTCCGAGTCAGTCACGGCCGCGCCGACGGCGTGGACGCCGTCGGTCGTCTCCTGCCGATTGAAGGCGTACCCTCGCTCGCGGATGCGTTCGCACTCGTCCGCTAACTCCTCTCGGGTCGTGATCGTGTTCTCGCTCCCTTGCTCGAGTTCGCGGGTCGCGATGGTCTCGTCGAAGCGCTCTCGCGACATATTCGCGAGGATGGCTTTCCCCGCGGCGCTCGTGTGGAGCACGCCCCGCTTGCCGATGTGTGCACCGGTCTGTACCGCGCTCTGGCCGACCTCCGTGTACAGGTACACGCGCTCGCCGTGCTCCTCGACGATGAACTGGGCGCGTTCACCGGTTTCGGCGGCCAGCGAATCCACTTTTTCCTTGATCATGGGATACGCGGTTGTCTTTCGCTGGGCGTACCCGCCGACCGTCAGAAATTGGAACCCGATCCGATAGATCCCGTCTTCCTGCGTTACGTACTTGTGTTCCCGAAGGGTGACCAGATGACGGTGAATGGTACTCGGGGCGAGTCCGATATACTCGGATAATTCGTTCATCGTGGCGCCGTCTAGGTCGCGAATGGCGTCGACGACCGCCAGTGACGTTTCAGTCGTGCGCGCACTGGATTTGGGTTTGTTTGACACGCGTGGCATTCTCTCACGATGAATAATAAATCATACGACGGCCGGGAACGTTCCGAGACGCAGAACCCGTTAACGGCCGAATCCGAGCAAACGGGATTCGGTCCGAGCGGGGCGAGCCGTCGGTACTGGACTATGCGGTCGAGTCACATACACTCTCACCGCTGCGCATTCGGCGCTGGAAGAATACATCCGATGGCGATCGAGTTTACAGTGATACGATTGTAACGAGTTGGCCGGCGGCGGAGCCCAGCGACGAGTTGCGAGCACAACGGAAACAACGGTCGCTATGCGACACACTGATCGGACGTGCGATTTCGGGGGGGACGGCTCGCGTTCGGCTCGCCGACGTCGCCTCGCGAGATGCGCCGCCCCGCTTCGAACGCGAACTCGCGCGTTATCGTCGTATTTCGGTTTCGATTACTCGGATTGGAGCCGTTGAACGCTCTTTATCCACGTACCGCCACCGAGAGAACTGAGGGGTACCGGACCAAACTATTCTTTCCTCTGGAAATGACTAGGAATGATGGCGCTGTAGCCGTTCACACCGGGAGTACGCATATGCGGGATGGAACGGTCCCGGTGCGATGCTCGCCGATGTCGGCGGCGGGGAATCGATTAAGTGGTTCGTCCGGTTCCGTAGTCGTAATGCTACTTGCACGCCGTCGCACGCCCCCCGAGGTGGACGGGCATGAATGAGAACGATCGATCGATCACGGGCTTTACGATGCTCGCCCACGGGATTTTCCACACGTACGAGCTGAGTATTCCCATCTTCATCGTGGTCTGGTTGGACGCGTTCGACGTCTCCGCTTTCGTGTTGGGGATCGTCGTCAGTATCGGATACGGACTGATCGGCATCGGAGCGATCCCGAGCGGCGTGCTTTCCGATGCGTACGGTTCACGCCGACTGATCGTCGCGTCCGTGATCGGAATGGCCGGCGGTTTCTCCCTCCTCGCGCTCGCGCCGAACGTGGTCGTCCTCGCCGCGGCGGTTATCGTCTGGGGGACTGCGGCGAGCGTCTATCACCCCGCCGGCCTCTCGCTCATCAGTCGCGGGGCGACCCAGCGCGGAACGGTGTTCGCGTACCACGGCGTCGGCGGAAACATCGGAACGGCGTTCGGTCCGCTCCTCACGGCGCTTCTCTTGCTCGTTCTCGACTGGCGGGCGGTCGTCGCCCTTCTTACCGTCCCCGCGCTCGGCGTCGTCGCGCTGGGATCGCTGATCGAGTTCGACGAGGACGCAGCCGCATCGACGACGGACGGCGGCACCGCGCCAACGACTCTCGAATCGGTCGTCTCGGACTCCAAATTGCTGTTCAGTACCGGCTTTCTGCTCACGTTTCTCACGATCATGATCTACGGGGTGTACTACCGCGGACTGCTGACCTTCCTCCCGGACATGATCGGCGATCTCCCGCAGTTCGGCACGTACGTCGTCCTCGGCCGGGCGATCGAGCCCGCACAGTACATCTACACCGGGATACTGACGATCGGTATCTTCGGCCAGTACGCGGGCGGGCGAGTCACCGACCACGTTCGAACGGAGTACGCGTTCTTCGGGACCCTGTTCGCACTCGGTATCCTGGCGTTTGTCTTCATTCCGTCAAGCGGCTGGGGACTCGCGCCGTTCTTGTTCGTGTGCGTCGGGCTCGGATTTTTCTTGTACGCGACCGCACCGGTCTACCAGGTCGTGATTGCAGAGTACGCGGCGGCCGACGTCCACGGGCTCTCGTACGGCTACGCCTACCTCGGAATGTTCGGATTCGGCGCGGGCGGTGCCGCGCTGGCCGGCTCCCTTCTCACGTACGCGAGCGAGACCGGGCTGCTCGCGACGCTCGGTGCGCTCGCGTTCGTCGGCGCGGGGATCGTCCTGTCGCTCCTGACCGTTTCCTCTGACAGTAGGTAACTAACACCAAGCTTTAATATCGGATTCTCGTATGGTCCTCGTATGGCAGCTCGTGATAGCAGCGCGATCCTCGAAGACATTACTGTCGTCGACCTGACAACGTTCGTCACCGGCGGCTTCGCGACGTTGATGTTGGCGAATCAGGGCGCGGACGTGATCAAGATCGAACGCCCCGAGGTGGGCGACGACAGCCGCCACTCCGGGCCGCCGTTCGTCGCGGTCGACGACTACGACGGTCCGGGCACGTCGGCGTCCCGACACGGTGAGTCCCCGTACTTCTGGACGGTGAACTACGACAAGCGGAGCGTCGAACTCGACTTGAAGTCCCACGAGGGATTGGAGATCTGTCGGGAGTTGATCGCCGAAGCCGACGTCGTGGTCGAGAACTTCCGGCCGGGGACGGCCGATCGGCTCGGTCTCGGATACGACGACCTCCGCGACGACCATCCCGAACTCGTCTACTGCTCGATCTCCGCGTTCGGCGAGTCGGGCCCGTGGAGCGACCGGCCCGGGTACGACCTGCTGATCCAGGGGATAAGCGGCACCATGAGCGTAACCGGTCCCGACGGCGGTGATCCGGTAAAAGTCGGGTTGCCACAGACGGACCTAATCACGGCGATGTGGGCGGCGTTCGGCATCGTCAACGCGCTCTACCGACGCAACCGAACCGGCGATGGCGAACGCGTCGAACTCGGGATGTTGGATGCGACGTTGCCCTGGCTCACGAAACAGGCCGCGAAGGCCTTCGTCGGTGAGGAGCCAAATCGGATGGGCACGAAAGACCCCGTGATCGCACCCTACCAGAGCTTTCCGACCGCGGACGGGTACCTGAACGTCGCCTGTGCGAACCAGAAGCTCTGGAAACAGCTCTGCGAAGCAATCGGGCGTCCGGAACTTGCCGCGGACCCGCGATTCGAAACGAACGCCGACCGCGTCGAGAACATGGCGGCCCTCGAGGAAGAACTGTCCGAGGCGTTCACCGAGCGCCCCACCGAGGAATGGGTCGAACGACTGGCCGAGGACGCCGGACTTCCGGTCGGCCCCGTCTACGACGTCACCGAGGCATTAGAAAACGAACAAGTGGACGCGCGGGCCGCCGTCGACTCGGTTTCCCACCCCGCGGCCGGCGACATTCCGATCCTCGAACATCCGCTGAACTTCGCCGCGGCCGAGAGCGGATTCGACGACGCACCGCCGATGCTCGGCGAAGATACCGAAGAGGTCATCGAAGAGTTGGGGTACACCCAATCCGAGATCAGGGAGTTCCGCGACAAAGGGATCTTCTCCGGATGAGCCGACTCCGGTCGACCAGCGCCCGCCGATAGTACCACGGTCTCGGGTGGATAGCGTCGAGTTCAGCCTCGTCCGATCCGTCGATTCAGATACGGCCGATCGCCTTTTCGTTTATACCAGTTCTAACAGGAAAATTCTATTTCACCGGCACCTTTATCATCCTGGTCAGAAGAGAGTAGGTAATTCGCGACCCGGAGAGAAGATCATGGACGTCACTCACGCAATCGCAACGATCCTGAAAGCGGAAGGAGTAGAGTACCTGTTCGGTTTCCCGAGTAACCCGCTCTTGGACACCGGTGCGGCCGAGGACGCCGGTATCCGAACCATCGTCACCAGGCAGGAACGGACCGCGGTCCACATGGCGGACGCGATCGGTCGACTGTCTTCCGGTGACGAACTCGTCGCCTTCGCGTGTCAGCACGGCCCGGGAACGGAGAACTCGTTCGGCGGCGTCGCGCAGGCGTACGGCGAGTCGGCACCGCTCGTCGCGATCCCGGCCGGGTACGACGAAGCGAAGACGGACGTCGATCCCAAGTTCAACTCTCGCGTCAACTACCAGCACGTGAGCAAGTCCTGCGAACAGCTAACCAGTCCGGCGGCCGTCGGCGAGACCATGCGGCGCGCGTTCAGCGCGGCGCGAAACGGCCGTCCGCGGCCGGCCGTCGTCGAGGTCCCGAAGGACGTCTTCCACGCGGAGGTCCCCGGTGAACTCGAGTATCACCCCTCGTCGTCGAATCGAAGCGGTCCCGATCCGGACGGGGTCGAGGAGATCGCCGAGGTGCTCCTGGAGGCGGAGCGGCCGGTTATCTACGCCGGACAGGGCGTCCACTACGCGAAAGGGTGGGACGCCCTTCGGGAGCTGGCGGAGACCCTCGAGGCGCCGGTCGCGACCAGCCTCAACGGGAAGAGTTCGTTTCCGGAGACCCACCCCCTGTCTCTCGGTGCCGGGAGCAAGAGCGAACCGGGCCAACTCGCGTACTTCCTCCGGGAAGCGGACGTCGTCTTCGGGATCGGGTGTAGCTTTACGGACACCGCGTACGGGATCACCGTCCCGGACGGGACGACGGTCGTCCACTCGACGCTCGATCCGACGGACATCGACAAGGACGTCGAGTCCGAGTACTCGCTCGTCGGCGACGCCGGACTCACCCTCGAAGCGCTGGTCGACGCGATCGCTCGACGCCTTAACGGGGAGTCTCGCGGTCGGTTCGACGACGTCGCCGCGGAGATCGAGTCGGTCCGCAAGGAGTGGCTCGACGAGTGGCGGCCAAAACTGACCACGGACGAGGTGCCGATCAACCCATACCGGGTCATCAACGAGTTGACGACCGTCGTCGACGCCGAGGACGCGATCATCACGCACGACGCGGGGAACCCGCGGGACTTCCTCGCCCCGTTCTGGGAGTCGACCGAGCCGCTCTCGTACATCGGCTGGGGGAAGACCACCCAGCTCGGCTACGGGCTCGGCCTGGCGATCGGCGCGAAGATCTACCGTCCGGAGAAGCTCTGCATCAATATCATGGGCGACGGCGCGATCGGGATGACCGGCCTGGACTTCGAAACGGCCGTTCGAGAGGGTATCCCCATCCTGACGATTCACCTGAACAACTACGAGATGGCGTCGTACGAGACGCCCTTCTCCGGCGACTTCGCCGACGTCGGGACGGCCCTGGGCGGCTACGCGGAGCGGATCGAGGACCCGGAGGAGGTCGCGCCGGCCCTCGAGCGGGCGATCGAGAAGACCGAAGCCGGAACGCCGGCGCTCCTCGAGTTCATCACGGCCAAGGAGACCGAACTCTCGCAGCCGGATCTCGAGGAGTAACGGAGACAGCGAGCGGAGTCGGGAGCGGTTTCTATCGGTTCGGCGGCGAACTCGCGTCGCGAATCACCCGATCGGTTTTCGACCTCGGAATCGAATCGCAACCTGCGAACAGCGGATCGTGAACCGCGAATCCAAACACGACGGAGACCGGCCGATCGAACGAAAAGCAGAGCCGCGTTAGTTCTCGCCGAACGCGCCGTCTTCGGTCCACTCTTCCAGCGTCGTCTGATCGTCTACGACATCCGCGAACACCGCGTCGGTGTGTTCGCCGAGCCGCGGTGCGGGCGATCGGACGACGGTATCGTACTCGGGGAAGTTGATCGGGTGGCCCGGCAGCACGCACTCGCCCCAGTCGGGATCCTCGTGGGGAACGACGAGGTCGCGGGCCGCCGTCTGGTCGTGTTCGACCACGTCGGCCACGTCGTTGATCGGTCCGCAGGGGAAGCCGGCTTTCGTCAGCCGTTCGACCCAGAACTCGGTCGTCTCCAACTCGAGTTCGGCCTGGATAATCCCGACCACCCGGTCGGCGTTCTCGCGACGAACCGCGTTCGTCGGGTACTCGCGGAGTTCTTTGCGCCCGAGCAGGTCGACGAAGTCGTCCCACCGGTCGTCGCTCGGAACCCCGGTGACGATCGAGCCGTCAGCGGTCTCGAATCGCTGGTAGGGCACGAGCGTCTGGTGGGTCACGCCCTGGGGCCCCGGCACGGAGCCGTCCATCGAGTACTCGGTGAGGTACTCGTTCAGCAGCGCCACGATGGAATCGAACAACCCGACGTCTAACTTCCCGGTGAACTCGTCGGCCCGCTCGCGCTCGTACAGTCGCGCGAGGACGCCGAGCGCCGCGAACATTCCGGTCGTGAGATCGCCGATCGCCTGGCCGACCTTGACGGGAGCCCCGTCCTCGGGACCGGTCACGCTCATGAGTCCGCCTTCGGCCTGGAGGATGAGATCGAGCCCCGGTTTCTCCTTCATCGGGCCGGTTTCGCCGTACCCCTTGATGCTCGCGTAGACGATGTTTGGGTTCCGCTCGCGAACGTCGTCGTACCCGATGCCGAGCTTGTCGGTAACGCCGTACCCGAAGTTTTCGACGAACACATCCGTACCGGCGAGGAGTTCCAGTGCCGCCTCCCGCCCGGCGCTCGATTTGAGATCGAGCGTCACCGAGCGCTTGTTGCGGTTGTTCGCCATGAAGTAACCCGACTTGCCATCAGGGCCGATCCCCTGTGATCGTGCGGGATCGCCGACGCCGGGACGTTCGATTTTCACGACATCCGCACCCATGTCGGCGAGGAGCGCGCCGCAGAAGGGGCCCGCGCGGTGGCCGGTCATCTCCACGACCGAAACGTCGGCGAGTGGTCCGTCGCCCATCGTCACTCCGCCTCGTTGAACTCGTCGACCAGCTCACGACGCTCGTCGGTGGCGAACTGCTCCCACCAGAGTTCAGCCTCTCGCTCGCGCGCTTCTTCGAGGGTTTCGACGCGGGAGGCGTCGTTGAGCGCCCGCTTCGAGTTCTTCACTGCCTTTCGGCCGGTTCCCTGGATGCCGGCGACGATCTCGGCGACGGTGTCGTCGAGTTCCGCTCTCGGAACGGCGCGGTTGATCAGTCCGATCCGTTCCGCTTCGGCCGCGTCGATCATCCCCGCCGTGTACACGAGTTCTTTCGCCTTCGCCTCGCCGACGAGTTCGACGGCTCGCCACGTCGAGCCGCCGGTCGGGATCTGTCCGATGTTGGCGGTCGGGACGCCGAACTGCGCGTCCTCGACCGCGATGCGGATGTCGCAGTACATCGCGAAGATCAGCCCGCCGCCGACGCAGTACCCGTTTATCTTCGCGATGACCGGAGCGTGACACTCGTAGGGCTTTTGATACATTTCGTAGAACAGTTCCTGCCGGTCCCGCTGCAGCGGATCGTGCTCCGTCGCCGGGCCGGCGTACTGCGAGATGTCCGCGCCGGCGGAAAACGCGTCGTCGCCCTCGCCCGTGATCACGACGGCGTCAATGGTGCGGGTGAGCTGGATCTCGTCGAACGCGCGTTTGAGATCGAGCATGACCTCGTTGTTGAGGGCGTTGTGGACCCCCGGTCGGTGAAACTCGATCGTCGCGATACCGTCTTCGATATCGAGAGTGATACTCTCGTAGGCGCTATGGCTGACCATACCTCACGTCGTATACCGCGAAATACGACAAAAAAGTTTGTGTTACAATACCAATCATACGATCGAACCGAGCCGCTGGTTGCTCGTTCGGTCGCGGCGCGAGCGCGACAATCGACGCCGCGCTACTGACGGACGATCCGCTAGGGACAGCGCCCGAGGTCGGGAGTCGACTCGTCGGATCACTCGGTACGGATCGAAACGACGGGGACGGACGCGTTGAGCAGCACCGACTGGGCGACGCTTCCGAACAGCGCCTTTCCGACCGGCGAGCGCTTCCGTCCCGCGACGACGATATAGCTCGTCCCCTCGTCGGCGTAGCTGCCGATCTCGTCCGCGGGATCGCCCATGAGGCCGACGGGCGTCGCGTCGACGTTCGCCCGGTCGATGGCTTCCGCTGCGATGTCCGCCGCGATCTGCACCACGTCTTCGGTCGGGATCGTCTCTCCCGTTTCGTTCACGGTCGTCCGCTCCAGCGAGACGAACTCGTCGCGGGTGAGAACGTGAACGATTTCGACCGGCTCGTCGAACGCCTCGCCCAGTTCGTGTGCTTGCCTGACGATATCCGGCGCTCTATCGGACCGATCGACTGCTCCAATGACAGTCATAGCTACACTCTCCATCTCCGTCCATAAAGAATTTACTCGGGTTCGATCGCGGTACCCGCGGAAACCGCGCCGCTGAGATCGGGCAGCCGTCGAAACGCTGGGTGTCTCCAGTTCGACGATGACGCCGGAACGGGACCGTCGTTCGAATGCTGGCGTTTGGCGGTCGGCTTCAGCGGCCGACGGACGATCCCGCCCGGACGCCTCGCCGGATAAAATTCGTCCCAAAATGGAGAGAAAGCAGGGGGTATCTTTATGTTTATACTCTTTGATCATGGTATTGTGAACCTGGCACACGGCGTTAAATAACACATACCAGGATTCGTGGCTCGATAAGCATGTCCGAGAGAAAGCAACGACAGCAGGTGGTAGCAGCAAGCACATCGACCAGGCGACGGTTCCTTCGAGTGGCCGGCGCCGGGGCGGCCGTATCGCTAGCAGGATGTCTCACAGAAGACGGGCCGGGTGTCGAAGCCGACGAAAATTGGGAGCCGTCCGAGACGATCCGATACATCGTTCCGTACGACGAGGGCGGTGGGACCGACGTGTACGCACGCGGCATCGTCGAACCGCTCACCGACGCCATGGGGCAAGACATTCAGATCGACAACGTGCCCGGCGGTGGCGGTCTCAACGGCTTCGGCGACCTCTACGGATCCCAGCCCGATGGGCACACCATCTCGGGAAGCGCCGTCCCGCTCGAGGTAACACCGCAACTGCTCGAGGATCCCGGGTTCGACCAGCGCGACCTGAACGGGCTCGGCATCATCGGTCGCTCGACGTGGTGTCTCATCGTCAACGAGGAGTACGAAGGGGAAGTCGAGACGTTCGACGACGTCAAAGAAAAGCACAACTCCGGTGAGTGGGACTCCATCGGCATTCAGGAGCCGGGAAGCCCGCAGGACATCATGACGCTGCTGGCGAAACACGAACCGGAGTACGCCGACGAGTACGACTGGCAGTGGGAGAACCGCGTTCAGTACACCGGCACTGGGCCGATCGCGGAGGCAGTGACTTCCGGCGAGGTGCCCTGTGGGATCGGGACCGACGCCGGGACGCGACCCAACGTCGATTCCGGCGGAGTGTACCCGATCTGTACGTTCTTCAGCGAGGGGACCGACGTGTATCCCGACATCCCGTCGGTCACCGACGAGGGGTACCCGAACATGGACTTCGTCGCGGGCGTCAATCGCGGCCTGTACGCGCCGCCGGACACGTCCGAGAACATCATCGACGAACTCGCAAATCGAATCGAAGAAGCCACTCAGGACGAGCGATACGAGGAGTGGTCCGAGGAGACTGGGAACCCGATCTTCTTCGAGGGCCCCGACGCCGCTACCGCGGCCATCGACGACGCCTTCGAGGAGTTCGAAGACCTGGACATCGTCAGTCTCGTCGACGAACACTCCTAGTTCGGAGTGGTACTTCAACCGCTACATTATAGCTATGAGTTCAAAATACACCGAACATAACGTAACGGCGGAGCAGATCATGCTCGTTGTTCTGATCGGGGTGAGTGCGCTATTCATCGTCGAGCCGGTTTTGAGTAACTACCCCGACGACGCTCGAGTGTTCCCTCAGTTGACCGCGTCGATCGTTTTCGTCGGCTCGCTGTTGTTACTCTTCCGGGACTATCTTCCGGGGCCGCTCCGGACGTTCGTCGCCGAGAGCATTTCGATTACGAGCACCGACGAGTCAGACATCCCCGGAAGTAAAGCGAACCTCGAGGAGCCGGAGACGACCGACGAGGAGTACGAAGCGGAGACGCTCGGAGCCGAGTACGGCTACAGGGTGGACGAGACGACGTTTATGGTGGTCACGACGATCCTGTACTTCGCGGGCGGGTGGGCCGCCGGCTTCCTCTTCGCGACGCCGATTTACATTCTCGGCTATACGCTCTGGTTCCGTACCAACCCCATTACCAGCGTCTTGCTCGCCGTCCTGGGGACGTTCGTCATCTACCTCTTCATGACGTACCTCGTCCTCCCGTTCGACCAGGGACACATCTTCGATTTCAGTCCGTTCCTGCCGCTGCTGGCCGAGCCGATCACCGGGGGTGGGGTGTAAATGGCGGCGGTCAGCGCCTTCTTCGAAGGACTGTCGATCGCACTGAGCTGGCCGACGATCGGATGGCTCGCGGTCGGAATGATGCTCGGCATCGTCCTGGGAGCGCTCCCGGGTATCGGTTCGCCGGTCGGGATGGCAATCGTGCTCCCGCTCACGCTGCCGCTCGAGACGACAGCCGCGATCATCCTTCTGGTGGCGATCTACAGCGGCGCGATGTTCGGCGGCTCGATCGCCGCCATCCTGCTCAACGCTCCGGGCACGGAGTCGGCCGCGGCGACGACGCTCGACGGGTATCCGATGGCACAGAACGGCCTGGCGAAGAACGCGCTGGCGATTGCGACGGCGGCGTCGGCGCTGAACGGCTTCCTCGCAGCGATAGCGCTGATCGTCCTGTCGCAATCGCCAGCGCGTTCTTCGCCAGGCCGT
>NZ_AOIP01000050.1 GCF_000337535.1 Natrialba aegyptia DSM 13077 | reverse complement strand
TCAGAGATGTGTATAAGAGACAGCCTCAGTCCGCGTCCGCGCTACACGTTCGGGCAGTTCGGACTCTACAACGGGATCGACTTCGTCGCGGCGCTGATCGGGATGTTCGCGTTCGCCGAGATGATGAAGCTCGCAGCACAGAAGCAGATCTCTCAGGACGATCTCGATATCGCGGGCAGCGTTCGTGAAGGGGCGAAGACGGTGTTCAAGTATCCGGTGACGACGATCAAATCCGGACTGATCGGGATGGGAATCGGGATGATCCCCGGCTCAGGCGCGACGACGTCGACGTTCGTCGCGTACGCGGAGGAGGCCCGCTCGTCGGCCACAGACGGATCGTTCGGCGACGGGGACCCCCGCGGCGTCATCGCACCCGAGGGGGCGAACAATCCGACCGTCAGCGGCTCGCTCATTCCAACCCTGTCGTTCGGCATTCCGGGAAGCGGTTCGACGGCCGTCCTACTCGGCGGTATCCTGATGCACGGACTCCAACCGGGGCCCGTCCTCTTCGGCGAACAGCTCCACATCACGTACGCGCTGTTCATCTCGCTGTTCCTCAGCAACATCCTTATCGTCGTCGTCGGCCTGACGGTGATTCCGTACGCGAGCAAGATAACGGAGATCGATACGAACCTCATCATCCCGATGGTCATCGTCCTCTCGTTCGCGGGGGCGTACACGCTCAATCAGAACTGGTGGGACGTCGGTGCCGTCGTCGTGCTCGGCCTTCTCGGGTTCTACATGGTCCGGTACAACTACTCGGTCATCGCGTTCGTCCTCGGTATCGTTCTCGGTCCCATCGCCGAGCAAAACTTCTTCCGGTCGCTACAGATTTCCGGCGGCGAGTACACGATCTTCGTCGATCCGGTGAACCAGCCGCTCTCGTTCCTGCTCACCGTCGCGATTCTCGTCGTACTGTTCGGTCCGTTCGTGAAGGGACGCGTCGAACGAGCCGTCAGCCGGACCTGAACTCTTTCCATCGCCTTCCCGTCGTTCCGCTCACGTCGACCGTCGTCTCGTAAGCGTGTGTGGCGTATGGCCCGGTTCCGGACCGAATCAATCGCAAAGCCTAACTGAACGGCACCTACCGTTGTAATATGGTAGACGATTGGGAACACACGTCACTGAACGACCTCGAGACAAATCCGGAAAAACCGGGACGGCGATGGGAGGTATCGCCGGCTCTGGGTATCGACGAGTTCAATTTCAACGTGGCCGTGCTCGAGCGGGAGGAGCGTCTCTCACAGAATCACTTCCATTATCACGAAAATCAGAAGGAGCTGTTTTACGTCGTCTCCGGTGCGTGTCGCGTCGAAACGCGAGAAGAGGGTTTCACCGCGACCGAAGACGAGTTCATCGTCTTTCGGGATAGGCCGGCGGGCGCACACCTCGTGCACAATCCGTTCGACGAGCCGTGCAAACTCGTCGCGATCGGTTGGCCGCAGGACGGTCGGTATCCGGTCCGCCAGCTCGAAACGGCGGCGGACGTAATCGACGCGACCGAAGCGGAGCGCGACTGAATCGGACGACGAGACGGCGCAAGCGCGACGGTGTCGCCGTCCGATCGGAATTGTCCCGCTTCGCGTCGTCGCGTCCCCACCCGTGCGAACGATCCGGAGGTGACCCGTCCCCCTCGAGATCTGTCACAACAGCCCAGTGCTGCTGTAGCCGTCTCCGTTAGATCGTGCTGTATGCGACGAACTGCCTCTCGTGACCGTCTCTCGCCGACGTGTCGTGGGCCGGCATCGGGAAGTTAGGATGACCGCAGCCGCGCCACCGGGCGACGACTCCCGGCGAAATCCGCGATCACCGCCCCGGTCAACTGTTCGATGACGTAGTAGGTGATGATCGCGAGGACGGCGATCCCCGACGCGTACTCGGCGGCGATGAGCAAGGCGATGCCGAGGTTCTTGAAACTGCCAGCGAAGAATATCGGGAGGATTCGCCGCCGACCGAAGTCGCAATAGCGCCCCGCGGCGTACGCCATCGCCGATCCGAGTCCGAGAATCGCGATCGAGACGGCGACCAGGTTGAGGAGAGTGCGAACGGGAACGGTCGCAGGATCGGCACCGGCGACGCCCGTGTAGATGATGAGCGCGATTGCAGCGCCGGACCCGTACTCCGCCGTTCGGTCCGAGAGCGCAGCGTCCGGAACCAGACTCGTGAGCACCATGGCGACGCCGACGATGAGCAGGACGTCGGTGAGAATCGATCGGACCGGGACGGCACCGTTCTGATCGGCGAGGACCAGAAGTAACAGCGGCGTCGCGATCGGTGCGAGGAGAATCGACGCGATCGAAACGATCGCAGCGAGCTGTGTGTCACCGCTGGAGAACCGCGTCCAGACGATCGCGCTCCCCGCCGTCGTGGGGACCGCGAGCGTGATCGCGATCCCCGTGAGCGCCGCGTTAGAGAGCGTGAGGCTCGCGAACGCAACGCCGACGAACGGAAGCGCGACGTATCCGAGGCCGAGTGAGAGGGCGGCCGGCACCCCAACCGCACACGGGTTCACCTCACCGAGGGAGAACTCGCGAATGGAACTGTACACGAGGAAGATTACCAGCGGCGTCAGGAGCACGCTCGTGTACCGTTCGGGACCGGGAACCAGCAGTCCGACGGTCACCGAGAAGAGGACGACCAGGATGTTCTTTTGATCAGCCAGGCGGCCGAAATCGGGGAGTGCCATCCGTGTAGTCACGTTTCGACCCTCGGAACGCCGTCGGCGTCCGAGCAGTGCGTAGTCCGGGACACGGTGTCGGGTTATTTATTCGTTGGGTTGGTCGCGAGTTCGGTCTGATCCAGTCCAGTCCGATCTTCCGTTGAATCGCGACGCGAAGCGGCACAACAGTTATGTGCATTCCCTGTACTAACGTGTACCACGCACAGAACGTGCAAGCAAGTAGCAAACGACCGGTAGCTGCGGTAGGATCCGCAAACGGTCGCGAGGTCGCGTCCCCCCGTATTCGGTTCGACGTTCGGTGGGAGAGCGACCGACGGCGTGGATCGCGTCTTGTGTCAGCCCCGTGCGGGAGACGAACGCCGGTCTCGCTTGCACTACCGAGATGCGGGCATCCGAGTCGACATCAGCACACACCGAACACACATGGCTACGAACGACCGACCGACCGACGGAGACCCAGCGATCGACAGTCGTGCGGAGTACAACTATCGAACCGAGACGGCGAACCGCCCGGACCTCACGGCGGCCCTCGAAGCGCGCGTCGACGGCGAAGTCCGCTTCGACGAGTACTCGCGGGAGATGTACGCGACCGACGCCAGCGCGTACGAGGTCCTCCCCATCGGCGTCGTCTATCCGACCGGGACCGACGACGTGGCGACGGTGATGAGCTACTGCGCCGAGCGCGGGATTCCGGTCCTTCCGCGGGGCGGCGGGACGAGCCTGGCCGGGCAGACGGTCAACGAGGCGGTCGTCCTCGATTTCACGCGTTACATGAACGACGTGACGCGGGTGGACCCCGATTCGGGGCGGGCACGCGCCCAGCCGGGGGTCACGATCGGGGAGCTCAACCGGACGCTCGAGCCTCACGGGCTGAAGTTCGCGCCCGATCCGTCGACCGCCGACCGCAGCGCGCTCGGCGGGGCGATCGGGAACAACACGACCGGCGCACACTCCCTGAAGTACGGCAAGACGGACGCCTACGTCGAGGAGGTGGAAGTCGTGCTATCCGACGGAACGGTGACGACTTTCGGCGAAAGTGCCGTCGACGAGCTCCGCGCGAGCGCGGACCCGGACGGCGAGTTGCTCGAGCGGATCCACGACGCGGTCGTCCGGCTCACCGACGACGAGAGCGAGGCGATCGAGGCCGCCTACCCGACGCTGAAGCGAAACGTCTCGGGCTACAACCTCGACGGGTTGGTCGACGACGCGGCGACCGGGACCGTCAACCTCGCGAGGCTACTGGTCGGGAGCGAGGGCACGCTCGGTATCGTCACCGAGGCCGAGGTATCGCTCGAACCGATCCCCAACACGAAGTCCGTCGCGGTACTCTGTTACCGCAGTCTGCTCGACGCGATGGACGACGTGGACGCGATCTTGGACCACGATCCGGCGGCAGTCGAGGTGATGGACGACGTGTTGCTCGACCTGGCCCGCGACACCGAAGAGTTCGCCGACGTCGTCGACATCCTCCCGGAGGGGACGAACTCGTTCCTGCTCGTCGAGTTCTACGCCGCGGACGACGCCGAACGCAGGAAGACGGTCGAGCGGCTGCTCGACGACCGAGCGGGTGAACTCGCGTTCGACGCGCTGACGGCCTACGACGAGCAGCGACAGCAGCGCCTCTGGAAGATGCGGAAGGCGTCGACGCCGATTTTGCTCTCCCGGACCGGCGACGAGAAACACATCGCGTTCATCGAGGACATCGCGATTCCGCCCGAGCACCTCTCCGAGTACATCGCCGACTTCCAGGCGGTTATGGAGGATCACGACACGTTCGGTAGCTTCTACGCCCACGCCGGGCCGGGCTGTATTCACATCCGTCCCCTGGTCAACACGAAGACCGCGGCGGGCGTCGAGACGATGGAGTCGATCTCGGACGATGCAACCGATCTCGCGGTGAAATACGGCGGGAGCGTCTCCGGGGAGCACGGCGACGGCCGCGCGCGCACCCAGTGGAACCGGAAACTCTACGGCGAGCACGTCTGGCAGCTCTTTCGCGGCTTAAAGACCGCGTTCGACCCGGACTGGCTGCTCAATCCGGGCTCGGTCTGCGGCGATCACGACATGACCGAGCACCTCCGGTTCGGCCCGGACAGTCGGTTCGAGACCGGCTTCGATCCGGTGCTTAACTGGGACACCGAGAACGGGTTCCAGGGCATGGTCGAACTCTGTCACGGCTGCGGCGGCTGTCGGGGTAGCCAGGCGGGAACCGGCGGCGTCATGTGTCCGACCTACCGGGCGACCCGGGAAGAGATTACGAGCACGCGGGGTCGAGCGAACATGCTCCGGCAGGCGATGACCGGGGACCTCCCGCCGGAAGAGGCGTTCAGCGACGAGTTCGTCACCGAGGTGATGGACCTGTGTGTCGGCTGTAAGGGCTGTTCGAAGGACTGTCCGAGCGAGGTCGATATGGCGAAGCTGAAAGCTGAGGTCGAACACGAGTACCACGAGCGCCACGGCGCGTCGGTGCGGGACAGGCTGTTCGCGAACATCGCCACCCTCTCGACGCTTGGCAGCGCCGCCGCGCCGCTGTCGAACTATGCGAGCAAGGTGCCCGGCGCGCGGACGGTGCTAGAGAAAACGCTCGGGATCGCTCGCGAGCGGTCGCTGCCGACGTTCCACCGCGAGACGTTCGTCGACTGGTTCGAATCCCGCGAGTCGCGGGTCGATCCCGACGCCGCCGAGCGCAGCGTCCTGCTGTTCCCGGACGTGTACACGACCTACAACGACCCCGAAATCGGGAAGGCAGCCGTTCGCGTGCTCGAGGCCGCCGGCGTCCGCGTCGAGCTTCCGGACGGCGTGACTTCGAGCGGCCGGCCGGCCTTCTCGAAGGGCTTTCTGGACGGCGCGCGCGAGCGGGCCGATCGGAACGTGAACGCGCTCGTTCCCAGGGTTCGGGACGGCTGGGACGTCGTCGTGTGCGAGCCGAGCGACGCCGTCATGTTCCAGTCGGAGTATCGGGACCTCTTGACCGGGAACGACGTCGACGCGGTCGCCGAGAGCACCTACGGCGTCTGCGAGTACGTCGACGTCCATCGACTCGACGAGTCCCTCGAGTTCCGGGCTGTCGGCGAGCAACTCACCTATCACGGCCACTGCCACCAGAAGGCGACCGGCAAGGACCACCACGCCGTCGGCGTGTTACGGCGGGCGGGATACGGCGTCGATCCGCTCGACAGTAGCTGCTGCGGGATGGCCGGCTCGTTCGGCTACGAGGCCGAACACTACTCGATGAGTCGCGCCATCGGTCGACTGCTCTTCGACCAGATCGAGGCAGGTGACGGCGACAGCGTTGTCGCGCCGGGTGCCTCCTGTCGAACGCAAATCGGCGACGAGTACGACGACAATCCTCCGCACCCGGTGACGAAACTCGCCGACGCGATCGCCTGATCCGGTTCTGGTTCTAGTTCCGGTTTCGGTCCCGGTTCACAACCGATCGGGATCCCGAACTGAAACGCTGCCGAACTCGCGACGAACTTGTCCGGAACGGTTGTCGGTGGCGTCACGCGGTCAGGCCGGAGCGGACGATGCGCGAGGCAGCGACGGAACGGGCCAACTCTTCCGCGTTTCGGACGACCACTTCGACTCGAGTTCAGCGGCCTCGGAGATGTCCGTTCCGTTCCGCTCTGGTCCCCGATTTCATCGACCGTCGATTCGAGATCCGGACGACCGACTCGAGACGTGTGGGTACCTCCATCGCGCCCGGTGACTGCGCCCGCGCGTCGCTCGAGGTGTCGAGTTCTGCATACGAGAACGTCCAAATATCCGGGATCGTATCGAGTTGCAACTGCACCGTCGCACAACCGCTCGATCGACCGGTTTCCGGCGGCCCACTGCCTGCTGCGAACCGAGTTCGGACGACGTCCGAACGTCTCGCGAACTCCCCGAGAATCACAGCCAGTCCCTCGCTGCGTGAACGGGATCTCGGTCCCTGAACATTCTGAGGCAGAGAACGTCCGATTCCTGGACAGCTTATATGGTTCGCGGAGCAGAACGATCATTCGTCCGATCAGTCGAACGGTATTTACATCTGTATGCCCGTAAATAGACGATACACGAGCATCCTCGCGATTTAGCGGTCTCGTGCGGTGTGTCCGTAAGGATTCTGATATAGAGAATAGATGTGTGACGGAGTTCTATCACTGCGGGTTACTAGCACTCTCTCACGCCGTTTCAGTCGTCGCTGTCCCATCGTTTCGATGAGTCGAATCCGTTCCGTGAGAACGAACACGGCGAACGCCGCTCGGCGTCGACGACGGTACCGGTGATACGAATACGCTCTTTGCGGCTCCTGCACGACGAATCCGCGACCAAGATCGGCCGGGCACGGCCGTTCGACGAACTCGTGGTCCGTCTGCGAATCGACGCCGCTGTCCGGTGCGATGTTCCATTCCATAGACTTATTATTTGTCGGACGATACCACGGTTCATGGTACACGAAGTGGCGACTATCCCGGGGGACGGTATCGGACCGGAAGTCATCGATGCGGTACAACCGGTCTTCGACGACGTCTCGGAACGGTTCGAGTTCGACCTCGAACTGGTGCGGTACGATTGGGGTTCCGAACGATACCTCGAGAGCGGTTCGATGATGCCCGACGGCGGACTCGACGAACTCGCGGGGTACGACGCAATTGTGCTCGGCGCGATCGGCCACCCCGACGTGCCCGACCACGTGACGCTGAACAATCTGCTCCTCCCGATCCGGAAGGGGTTCGACCAGGCCATCTGTAAGCGGCCGGCGATCCTCTTCGACGGCGTTGAGAGCCCGCTCGAGGGGTACGACGGCGGCGACATCGATTTCGTCGTGTATCGCGAGAACACCGAAGGGGAGTACGCCGACATGGGCGGGCAGGAGCACCCCGGCCACGGCCACGAGGTCGCGGTCCAGAGCGCGGTGTTCACGCGAACCGGGACCGAGCGGATCGTGCGAGCCGCGTTCGAGGCCGCGACCGAGCGCGAGGGACGGGTGACCAGCATCACGAAATCGAACGCGCAGGCCCACAGCATGGTATTCTGGGATCAGATCGTCGAGGACGTCTCGGCCGAGTACCCGGACGTGACGGTCGAGCGGCTGCTCGTCGACGCCGCGAGCATGGACTTCATCCGCCGACCGGAAGCGTTCGACGTCGTCGTCGCGTCGAATCTCTTCGGCGACATTCTGACCGATATCGGGGCGATTATCACCGGGAGCATGGGGCTCGCCCCGTCGGCCAACATCAACGTCTCGGGAGAATACCCGTCGATGTTCGAGCCGGTCCACGGAAGCGCGCCCGATATCGTCGGCGACGGCGTCGCGAATCCGCTCGCAACGATTCTCTCCGCCGCGATGTTATTTGACCACCTCGGCGAAACCGAGGCCGGAGATGCGGTCTGGAGCGCCGTCACCGACCAGCTAGCGGATTCTGACGCGCCCCGGACGCCGGATCTGGGCGGGTCCGCAACGACGGCGCAGGTCGTCGCGGATCTTCGCACCCGACTCTAACGCTGGTTCCGAGACGACGGCCGACTCACCTCTCATACGTCCGTAACATTCAATTCGATCCCCGGAGAGCAATAGGTATGACCGAGCGCACGGAGCTCGACCAACTATACATCCACGAATCGGTCGAAAACGTCATTCCCCAGGACGCGTTCGTCGACGCGTTCGACGAAGTCTCGATCCCCGCTGAACTCGTCGGCGATGATCGCGAATACGACGCGTCCGACGCGGTAGCGACGTACGCACCGCGACCGGAGTTCCTGAACGCGGGGTGGGTCCACTGCATTCGCGCCGGCTACGACGAGTTCGATACCGACGCGTACGATGCGGCCGGCGTGGCGCTCACGAACAGTTCCGGCATCCACGGCTCGACGGTCGGCGAACTCGCGCTCACCTTCATGCTCTCGCTCGCTCGCTTAGGCCACCGCTACCGCGATCACCAGAACGAGCGAAGCTGGTGGGAGCCGCCGTACGATCGCCCGTTCACGATCGAGAACGAACGCGCTTGCGTCGTCGGCCTCGGGACCATCGGCGAAGCGATCGCGACTCGCTGTGACGCCCTCGGGATGGACGTCGTCGGAGTTCGACGCTCCGACGAACCGGTACCGGGCGTCTCCGAACTCTTCGACCCCGATCGCCTTCACGATGCGATCGAGAACGCTCGCTTCGTCGTTCTCACGGTCCCGCACACGCCGGAGACCGAGGGACTGCTGAGCGACGAGGAGTTCGCGGCGATGCGAGACGACGCCTTCGTTATCAACGTCGCTCGCGGTCCCGTCGTCGACGAGGAGTCGCTCATCGCGGCGGTCAAGAACGACCGGATCGCGGGTGCGGGACTCGACGTGTTCGAGACGGAACCGCTCCCGGACGACTCGCCCCTCTGGGATCTCGATGAAGTCATCATCTCTCCCCACAAGGGGTCCGCGACGAATCGGTACCACCTCGATATCGCCGATCTCGTCGCGGAGAACGTACGGCGGTACCAATCGGGCGATATCCTGAAGAACCGCGTCGCCTGACGGTAACGAGACCGAGTACGACCGACCCGTTCGGAATTGCCGACGCGGTTTCCTCCCCCGTGCAGCGTCGGTGTCTCGCGTTCATCGACGGCTCGGCACGAACGCGGGACGCCGGGAGGAGTTCGCCAGCGGGAGACCCGTTGTGTGCTCGTCGATTTCATCGTCGAGTTGGAGATATTTTCCCCCAATATGGAGGGATGATAATACGGCAATCACCCTTTAGTGACATGCGTTCCTCTTTACCAGCTTCACTACTAAAGATACTACCGAGGGTTCCGGTAGGGGCCGTGTATCGACAAGCACCGGCGGCGGATCGGACGTGTGCTCGCGATCGAACTCGTCCCGGTAACCTATAAGGGAGCCGGTTCATACCAATGTATGGTCACGATTGCGAATCGGACCGCGCTTGAACGGACGCCGGCGCACGCACTTGCCCTCGACTGTCTCGTCGCCGGAATGGAGGCCGCCCATCCGGCGGCGATCGTCGAGGAGACGGTGTCGGTCGACGACGGACTGCTCCGCATCGACGGCGAGTTCGACGACGAGTCGGCCGAGTACGACCTGACGCGATACGAGCGGGTTGTCGTCGTCGGCGGCGGTAACGCGGCCGGTCACTTCGCGCGGACGGTGGAGGAGATTATCGGACCGTGGATAACCGAGGGGGTGGTCGTTACCGACGATCCGGCCGGCACGTCGGTCGTTTCGGAGTTGGACGGCGATCACCCGATTCCGAGCGAGCGCGGCGTCCGCGGTGCCGAGCGCGTCCTCGACGTCGCCGAACGCGCCAGTGACGACGATCTCGTCCTCGCCTGCGTTACCGGCGGCGGGAGCGCGCTGCTTCCGGCCCCGGTCGATCCGCTCTCGCTCGCGGACCTGCAGGCGGTGACGGAGTCGCTGCTCCGCTGTGGCGCCTCGATCGACGAGATCAACGCCGTTCGGAAACACTGCTCGGCGATCAAGGGCGGCAAGCTCGCCCGCGCCGCGTCACCGGCGACAGTTGTAACTCTCGTCATGAGCGACGTCATCGGCGACGAGCTCGGCGTGATCGCGAGCGGGCCGACTGCGCCCGATCCGACGACGTACGCGGACGCACTCGACGTGCTGGCTCGGTACGACCTGTCCGCCCCCGAAGCGGTAACGTCGTACCTGGCGGAGGGCGAGCGCGGAGTGCATCCGGAAACCGTCAAACCGACGGATCCGCTGTTGGAGACGGTCAACTCCCACATCCTCGGGAGCGGTCGGACCGCGATCGACGCGGCTCGGTCGGTCGCCTCGGAGCGTGGGTACACGCCCCTCGTGCTCTCCGCTCGCGTGCGCGGAGAGGCCAGCGACGCGGCGATCACGCACGTCGCGATCGCCGAGGAGTGTCACGTCACTGGCGAACCGGTTTCCCCGCCCGCAGTACTCATCTCCGGCGGCGAAACGACGGTTACACTCGCGGACAATCACGGAAGCGGTGGCCCGAACCAAGAGTTCGTTCTGAGCGGGGCGGTGGAACTCGACGTGGACGATATTGTGATCGCGAGCGTGGACACCGACGGGATCGACGGTGCGACCGAGGTCGCCGGCGCGATTGCGGCCCCGCCTGAGATCCCGCGCGACGAGGGCTGTGCCGCGCTGGCGCGCAACGACGCGCAGCCACTCCTGACGGACGCCGATTCGATCGTCCGCACCGGGCCGACCGGCACGAACGTCAACGATCTCCGCGTTCTCGTCGTCGGTGACGACTCCAGCGCGTGATCGCAGCCGCCGCTGTCCCGCTCACCCCTCTCGTGAGTGTGTTTGACAGACACAGCGTTTATCATTATTGATGTCGCAGGTACTCCTAATGGCTGTTGAAAAGCCCAACGTCGGCCTCCGAAACTACGAGGAGCTCCGCGATGAACTCGATAACGATTACGACGACGTCCGCGAGTACGCGGCTCTCGCGGCCGACCTCCGCTCTGCTGTCGAGGGTGAAGTCCGCTTCGACGAATACGCACAGGTATTGTATGCGACCGACGGCAGCATCTACCAGGCCCGACCCGCGGGTGCCGTTCTCCCCCGTGATGTCGAAGACGTGCGCAACGCCGTGCGCGTTGCGGCCGACCACGACGTTCCGGTTATCGCGCGCGGGGCGGGATCGTCGCTGGGCGGGCAGACGGTGGGGCCGGGGTGCGTCGTGCTCGACATGACGACTTACATGGACGACATCCTCGAGGTCGACGTCGACCGGCAGCGGGCGCGCGTCCAACCGGGAGTCGTTCAGGATCACCTCGACGAGCACCTCGAGCAGTACGGACTCAAGTTCGCACCCGACCCCGCTTCGTCGAACCGGGCGACAATCGGCGGCGGCATCGGGAACAACTCGACCGGTGCGCACTCGGTCCGGTACGGCATCACCGACGCCTACACCGAGGCGCTGACGGTCGTCCTCGCCGACGGCTCGCTCATTCGAACCCGCGAGGTCGTCCTCGATTCCGAGGAGTGGGACGAGATCACGTCGAAAGACGACCGCGAGGCGGCGATCTACCGAACCGTCCGCGCCCTCGTCGAGGAGAACGCCGACGAGATCGAACGGCGGTATCCGGAGCTCAAGCGCAACGTCTCCGGCTACAACCTCAACAAAGTGATCTACGAAAACGAGGCCGGAGAGGACGTCATCAACCTCACGAAGCTACTCGTCGGCGCCGAATCGACTCTCGGCGTGGTCGTCGAAGCCGAACTCAGCCTCGTGACCCTGCCCGAGGAGACGGCGCTCGTCCTCTACTGCTTCGAGGACCTGGTCGACGCGCTCGAAGCGGTCCCCGAAGCCCTCGAGTTCGCTCCCAGCGCGGTGGAGCTAATGGACGACGAACTGTTCCGGCTCGCCCGCGAATCCGAACAGTTCTCCCGCTACGAGGAACCGATCCCCGACGAGACGGTGGCGGCGCTGATGCTGGAGTACGACTCCGAACTCCACGACGACTTCGAGGCGGCGATCGGGCGGACGAACGCCCACTTCGTCGACGAGGGCGACGCCTTCGAGGCGATGGAAGCCTACACCGAAGACGACCAGGCGGACCTCTGGAAGCTCCGCAAGGCGGCCATTCCGCTGTTGATGAGCCTCGAGGGCGACCCGAAGCCGTACCCGTTCATCGAGGACGCGACGGTGCCGCCCGCTGAACTCGCCGAGTACGTCGAGACGTTCATGGACGTCCTCGAAGACCACGACACCTCCGCGGCCTATTTCGCGCACGCAGGCAGCGGAACGTTGCACATCCGGCCCATTCTCAACCTGAAAGAGGGCGAAGGGATTCAGACGATGCACTCGATCACCGAGGACGTGACCGATCTGGTCCTCGACCACGACGGGGCGTTCTCCGGGGAGCACGGCGACGGGCTCGCGCGGACGGCGTTCAATCCGAAAATGTACGGCGACGACCTCTGGGCGGCCTTCCAGGAGGTCAAATCGGTCTTCGATCCCGACTGGCGGATGAATCCGGGGAAGGTTGTCTACACCGACGAGGCACCGACGGACATGCGCGAGACCCTGCGGTACGGGGATACCTACACCTCGATCGAGCCCCGGACGAAGCTGGACTTCTCCGATGAAGGCGGGTTTGCTCACCTGGTGGAGCTGTGTAACGGCTGCGGGACTTGCCGGCAGACCGACGACGTGATGTGTCCCACCTACCGCGGGATGAAAGATGAACTCGCGACGACCCGCGGCCGGGCGAACATGCTCCGGGCAGCCATCTCCGGCGAGCTCCCCGAGGAAGAAATGTACACCGAGCGCTTCCAGACGGAAGTGCTCGACCTCTGTGTCGGCTGTAAGGGCTGCAAGAGCGACTGCCCGACCGGTGTCGACATGGCGAAGCTCAAGGCCGAGACCAAGTACCATTACTACGAGCGCGAGGGCGTTGGACTGCGAGAGCGGCTGTTCGGGAACATCGACACGCTCTCGCGACTCGGAAGCGCGCTTGCGCCGCTCTCGAACGCCGGGCAGAAGCTCCCCGGGAGCGGCTTCGTCATGGAGCACGTTGCCGGAATCGCGCCCGAGCGGGAGCTTCCGACGTTCCGGCGGGAGTCCCTGCAGGACTGGTTCGCGAAACGCGGACCGCGAGTGAGTCCGGAGGAAGCCGATCGAAAGGTCGTACTGTTTCCCGATACGTACACGAACTACAGCTACCCCCGTCCCGGGAAAGCCGCCGTGCGCGTGCTCGAGTCGGCCGGCGTCCACGTCGAAATTCCCGACGACGTCGCCCCCAGCGGCCGGGCGGCGTACTCGGTCGGCATGCTCGACACCGCCGAGGAGCGCGTCCGGCGGAACGTCGACCTGTTCACCGAGTTCATCGAGGACGGCTACGAGATTATCGCCGTCGAACCGTCCGATGCCGTGGCGTTTCAAGACGAGTACCTCGATCTGGTGTCGACGGCGGACGCGGAGCGGGTCGGCGCACATGCGTACGGGATCAGCGAGTTCATGGATACGCACCGCCTCGTCGAGCGACTCCCGCTCGACGAGACGGACGAAACTCTCGCGTACCACGGCCACTGCCACCAGAAGGCGACTGGGAAGGATCACCACGCCGTCGGCGTGCTCCGGCGGGCGGGATACGCGGTCGATCCGATCGAGTCCAGTTGCTGTGGCATGGCCGGCTCGTTCGGCTACGAGGCCGAACACTACGACCTCTCGAAGGCGATCGGCGAGCGTCTCTACGAGAAGTTAGACGAGAGCGACGGCACGCCGGTCGCGCCGGGGGCGTCCTGTCGGAGCCAGATCGGCGACCGGGAGACCCGCGACGAGCGGCCGCCTCACCCGGTCGAGAAGGTGAACGACCTGCTCACGTCGCGAGGCTTGTAGCTCGCTCGCACCGATGCCGTGTGAACGTTTCTGGAAGACGGGCACAATAGTGTCGGCGGCGGTTGCTTTCGAATCCGGCGCATCGGTTCCAGTTGATGCGGTACTCGGATCGCGATAGTAACAACTGAACGGTTTACACGCTGATCGCACAGCCATCGGGCGATCGGGTGTGTACTGACTTGCAGTGGCTACTCTCGTCTCCGGCGACACAGACGAGGGGAGACGGGCCGGCGAAAACGGAGAAAAACGGAACGGCAGCCACCAGATGGCTAGAAGACCTCGAAGATCGACGGCAGCACGTCGGGCATGACGTACACGAAGATCATCATCCAGAAGCCGACGAAGGCCGCGTAGTAGACGAGCGGAATCAGGTTCAGCCGCATGACCCGTCCCTCCTGGCCGACCAGGCCGACGGTCGCGAGCGCGGCGACGATGTTGTGTATCGCGATGAGGTTTCCGATCGCGCCGCCGACGGCTTGCCCGCCGACGATCAACTGCGTCGGGAGGCCGAGTTCCGACGCCGCTTCGAACTGGAACGCGCCGAAGGTGATGTTGGAAGTGGTGTTCGACCCCGTCATCGCCGCAGCGAGGGCGCCGATCAACGCCGCAATGGCGGGATAGACCGGTCCGAACGCGTTCGCCGTCGCGACCGCGAGCACCTCGATCATGCTCCCGACCGCGGGCGCTCCCGGCGCTTCACCGGACAGGAGCATCACTTGCACCATCGCGATGACGAATACGAGCGCGATAAACGGCGCCACGATCTTCTCGCCGGCCTCGCGCCAGGCGTTGCTTATCTGTCCGCCGCTCATGCCGAACAGCGGGATGGCGACGAGCGCGCTGACGACCAGCCACATCCCGGGTGCGTGTCCCCACGCGATCGCCGCACTGTGGGGAGTCCCCAAGATGCTCGACCACTCGATGACGAACAGCGAACTGTTGAAGAACTCCGTGATGGGATCGAACACACGCGTGACGACCAGCAACACGACGAGAAAGAGGTACGGCGACCAGGCCTTCAACAGCGTCATCGATTGCCCGCCGTCAGCCGCGGCCGCGGCTCCGGAGGCGGTCCCGGTGCCGGCGCCGTTCTCGCCCGGTTCGATCGTGCCGACCCAGGAACTGGGCCACTCCTCGCGGGGCGGGAAGTCCCACTCCTCCTCTGGAAGGAAGTAACCGGCCCTGAGCGTCGGGACGACGATCGCAGCGCCGACCATGGATCCGATCAGCGACGGGAACTCGGCGGTGAGAAACCAGGCCGACAGCCAATAGGGGATCGCGAACGAGATCCCTGCGAACAGACACAGCGGCCAGACGTCTACGGCCGGCTGGATCGAGCGTTCCTCACCGAAGAAGTACACGACCATTCCGACCGCGAACAGCGGCATGACGAAACCGACCAGCGCGTGGTAGGTCGCCGCCCACGCGGCCACCTGGACCGAGTACTCCGCGACCGTCATCCCCTGGGACGAGATGGCTTCCTGCGTGAACGAGACGCTCGACAGCGGTTCCTGAATGCCGACGATGATCGGCGTGCCGACCGCGCCGTAGGTCACAGCGATGATGTGTCCGATGATGGCCGCGATCACGGCCGCGAGTGCCGGGAAGCCGAGCGCGAGCAACAGCGGGGCGACGACCGCCGCGGGCGTCCCGAACCCGGCGGCCCCTTCGATGAACGTCGCGAGCAGGAAGCCGAGGAGAACGACCTGCACGCGGCGGTCGTCCGAGATGGTTGCGAAACCCCGATTGATCCGCTCGAACGCGCCGGCCTGCATCAGCGTATAGAGCAGGACGAGCGCGCCGAAGACGATCCAAAGGATCTCGAGGGCCGTCATCACTCCGACGATCGACGCGGCCGCGAGATAGTCTGGCGGGTTGTTCCACACGACGTAGCCGACGCCGAGCGCGACCAGCCAGGCGATCGGCATCGCACGCGTCGCCGGCCATAACAGCCCGACGATCAGCACGGCGACGATGAGCAGCGGCAACGCCGCGGCGACGATTTCGACTACCATCGCTCACCTACCTCCGTAGAACGGATCGAAGCAGCGGTTATCCGACCGATACTCGGATTTACGTCTGGTGAGATCACAGGTGGATTGGACATTGGAAACATCCCACACTCTCGTATCATAATGATATTAATAAAAATGATGGTTATTCGTCTGATCGAATGTATGATCACCAATCTTGATCAACTGTAGTCCTGAGCCGACACCGTTGGCAAAATAGAGGGGTTCATTCGAGTGCAGTATTCGGAGAGTATGTGCGTCGTCGGAGCATTGTCCTTCGATCACTACCCATCACTAACTAACCGTTCAATAAGTACATAGTAGACCGGTTGAGAACATCCCCATCCCACAGACCAGTGAGTAAATCGATACATACACAGCGTCCCGCCAGACGTGACAGACCTGTAGTGTGAGTCGTCTCGGTTCCGTCTAACCAGGTTTTGCTGTGAAATCAGAAGATGTGACTCAGCGGACAGTTCCGGAGAGACAGTGTCGAGTGCCAAGTGTGCCGACGAGTTCAATACCCGCCCAGCTATCGGCTCGAGTCGTGGACGACGGGGTAAACCGCTCGTGACTGTCACGGTAGTTTGTTTTAGTTATTTCAATTGGTAACGGAACCAAAAGGGCTATGATTAACTGAATAGTCAGTAAACATATGCAGTCCGCCGATCTACCCGTCGGAGTGGAACAGCCTCCCGAAGCCATCCGAAGTCGAGAAGGGCAACTCTCGCCGTTTGACTGGTACGCTGAGATGCGTGCTGAGGACCCGGTTCGGTTCGATGAGCAGCGAGAGATGTGGGATATATTCCGATACGAGGATGTCGACCGCGTGCTGAAGGATCACGACGCGTTTACGGCTCGCCGAACGCGGGAAGACAACGAGTTCTCGAGTGACGCCGAAGACGATACGGGAATGCTCCAGACGATGATCACGGTTGATCCGCCGGAACACAACCGGCTTCGAGGATTTGTCGACGAGCGATTCCAGCCGGGGTCAATCCGGGAGTACCAACCGCGAGTGGAGGCAGTGACCGAGGACGTATTAGACGCGCTTGCGGGCAAGGAACAGTTCGACTTCGTCGACGAGTTTGCGATTCCGTTTCCCGTTACAGTCATCGCCGAATTACTGGGCATTCCTGCTGAACGTCGCGATCAGTTCAAAGCGTGGTCGGATGCGCTCATTGCGCGGCCTAAAAACGGCACTCAAACGGAGATACAGCGGATTCAGCAGGAGCGCCAGCAGGCCCGACAGGAGATGAGTGGCTACTTCACGAAATTAGTGGCAGAGCGACGCGGAGGCGACGGTGACGACTTTATCACGCTCGCAGCGAACACGGAGGAACTATCCAGGGAAGAGAAAGTCGGGTTCTGTATACTCTTGCTCCTCGCGGGTAACATCACCACGACGAATCTCCTCACCAACGCGATCTGGTCCCTCGAAGAACAGGGATTGACGGATGCGGTTCGTACTGGAGCGATCGACCGTAAACAGGTCGTAGAAGAGGTACTTCGATACCGGTCTCCGGTCCAATCACTAAATCGTATTGCCATAGCGGACGTCGAGCTAAACGGAAAACAGATTCAGGCCGGAGACGTCGTCACGCTCTGGCTGGGAGCCGCAAACCGCGATCCGGAGATCTTCGATGCACCTGAAGAATTTCGGCCTGAGCAGCGTCCAAACCGGCACATGGCGTTCGGAATGGGCGTTCACTTCTGCTTAGGCGCACATCTCGCACGGATGGAAGCAGACGTCGCCATGCAGCAACTGCTCGAACGCTTCGATCGGCTGGATGCGAATCTCTCGAATCTCGATCCGCTATACAGTCTATACGGTCTCAAATCGCTCCCCTGTGAGGTGAATAGAACCGCTCCACCTGCAAAATAGCTCTCTCAATGGCTTCGCGTACTCTACGCCCATTACCACGCCGTTTCCGAGCAATCGCCGCACTAACCGGGTAGGACGAAAAGCAGAGAGGCGGCACTCAGTCGGCTGCCTGCCCGCCGTCGACGGGGAGCGTATGACCAGTAATATACGACGCATCAGCGGTTTAGACACGCCCAGATGCTTTTCAGATTGATCTCGAGGAGTGTATTCCACTGTTCTTCTCCGATGTCGGTTACCTCGGCAAATCCCGTGAGGATGCCCGCATTGTTGTGCGCGAAATCGAGGCTTCCGTACGTATCAACTGCGATATCGACCATCCGCTCGACCGACTCGAAATCGGAGACGTCCACTTCGACGAACGTCGCGTCACCGTCGGCGTCCTCGATTACGTCGACTGTTTCACGACCGGTTTCCGTAGCGATATCTGCGACAATCACATTTGCTCCTTCCGCAGCGAAACGTTTTGCCGACGCACGTCCAATTCCGGATCCCGCTCCCGTTACCACGGCCGTCTTCCCATCTAAACGAAAAGCAGCGCGAGTTCCCCGCCCCACCGTGGGCGGGGGTGAAGCGCGTCACTCCGGCGTATGTTCCGTCTCCTCGATATAC
>NZ_AOIP01000049.1 GCF_000337535.1 Natrialba aegyptia DSM 13077 | reverse complement strand
ACAAAACCCAACCACAGGTTCGGTTGGTGCGTCTGTCCGGGTCGGGGCGCGTAAGCCGCCCAACCTCATCCCGCTCGCTTGCCGAGCAGGGAGTGCTAGCACACAGCTGAGGGAACCAACAAAAGCCTCGGGCGCGGTGGCCCGAGGCTGTTTACTCCGTTCACGATTGTACCTCGGAACTAACTAACTGTTCAGTAAATATAGTCATTTGGCTTTGGCTGATCAGTGATAATATTTTCACTCGCACCGACCGCTCACTTGTCCAGCAGTACTCGTCGTAACGAGTGAAATCAGCCTATTCAGTGGAGATGGGAACAATACATTGAATACATTGTTTTGAGGATTGTAGTGGCAGCACCGGTATCCGAAGTATTCACAATTCAATTACTAATTAGTCAGTCAATAAATTGGAAGCAAGGAATATTTGCGAGATGTCGCTACTGACGGCATTTAGCGGCTTATTTCGGGCTAATTAGTTGGTTTTATCTGGAGAATTCGTTGGTGGGTCATAACGGTTATCAAACCGTAGAGTAAAGCAGTATCAAATGGGTGATCCATGGGATGAGGCCTTCTCGGAGCGACACGAGGAGATCATGCAGGCAGTCTATCGGGCCCTTCACAAACACGGATATGCTGACTTGACGATGAAACGAATTGCAGACGAATACGGTAAATCAACGGCTGCAGTACACTACTACTACGATACGAAAGACGAACTCCTTGCGGCTTTTCTCGATTACGTCCTGAAGGAGTTTGCCGATTCGATCCAAGATATCAAGACGACTGACGCAGAAGAGCGACTCGAACTACTGCTCGATCAACTCCTCGTCAAACCGCAGGAAGGGTTGGACCTTCCGATAGCGCTGCTCGAAATGCGGAGTCAGGCACCTTACAAGGATGCCTTTCGCGACCGATTTCAGCAAAACGACGAGTACATTCAGTATACGCTCAAAGCAGTTATCAACCACGGCATCGACGAAGGTGTCTTCAACGACGTGGACGCTGCCCACGTGACCCACTCGTTGATGACCATCGTTGACGGTGCCCGTACTCGAGCAGTCGTTCTAAACGATATCGAGGAACTCGAAACAGCGCGTCAGACTGCGAGTGAATATGTCGACGCGATGTTACTGTGACGAACTCGGCACGGTCTATCTGAGTCTATTTAAGGAACGAACAGGCCGCTGTGTATCTTGGGAATACTGGCACTGTCTAGTTTAGCACCTCGTCAGCTGGCGTTCGATTATCAAGCGATTGATGCGGTCTGAGGCGGTTGTAGTAATGCGCAAATAA
>NZ_AOIP01000048.1 GCF_000337535.1 Natrialba aegyptia DSM 13077 | reverse complement strand
CCTCGGGCACGTTCGCGCCCGAGGCCGCGTCCACGCACGAGCGCAGGTGTTCCTCGCACTGTGTCTTCGCCTCGTCGTCGCAATCACCAACTACGAACGAGGAGACAATCCAGGAAGCACCGTGATCACGGTGTGAGAACTCTTCTATGACACCCTCTGCTCTCACCAAGCCGAGTGTGGGTACGAGGAATCGAGAGACAGAAAGCAGCGAGAACACGGTCGTAACGTAGTGTGCTTTTTAATATACATGTGGAGGATCAGAGCTGTCAGAGGCACCTCACCCGCGCTTTCCGTATGTTTTGCTTTTCTATCGTCGAGGCGATGAGTTGACTCTTCTCTCTCGTCCATAGTCCCGAATGCGCTGTGCAGCGGGCGTTCGCCAAACGACGCTCCACTCTTCTCGGTCACTCGCAATCACTGAATTCTGAGAATGTTTGTTGGGTGCTGTCTGCACTCGACCTTGCCGATGAGCGTCGCGACGGCATCGACGCTCCAATTGGGGGAAGACCTTCGGCACCGAGTGAACAGGGAAGTATCGGGAGCGCATCTGGATCGAGTGGCTCCTCATTGTCCGTCTCCTCGATCGTCACCGCATCGGTGTCGAACGGGACGTCTGCAGGAACGGTCGATCCGGCGCAGATCACGGCGTTGTCGGTCTTGCACGGACACTTTGTGTAGCCAGCCTCGTACGCAGCGTTGATCCGATCGGCGTGCGGCTGCCGGATGCGATGCCCACTCGGTCGCTTGCACTTTCGCCCTGGTTTCGCTCCACAGGACGGGCACTCGACCGTCAGAACCGGATGGTACGGTTGAGCAACGCCACAATCTTCGCACGTTGCGGCTGCTGTCACGGAGTCAATGGTTTGTTCCATGGTTTCAGCCCTCGAGACCGTCGAACAACACATCGGTCGTACTCGCGTCGTCCCAGACCGATCTCGCTCACGCTTCCGAATCGATCGTGAACTGCCGGTCTCATCGCTCTACGCGGAGGCTGAACCTACTTCGTGAGTACTATTTTACGGTTATTTTCATGCTTATTGCTAGCAGTGGACAAAGTATTACGACTGCACGCTACGTAGATGTATTGAGGACCCATGAGGATCATTCAGAACGTGGTCCGCTGGTACAGACTCAACCATGGCGTCGGGAAAGAGATGCTGGATAGTGGTGCTGAACTCATGCCATGTCCGTACTGTGAAAAGGAGACACCAGTCTTTCAGTCAACATATAATTCGGTAGGGCTGCCGGTTTTGTTCAGTGTCTGCCTCTGGTGTGATGGATTTATTGAATTCAGTGGCGCCTCCCTGGAGCCACACGAGCCGTATGCAACCGCACACGATCCCCAGACTGAGGAGCGTCATTCGAAGCCATAGTTTGTTCGTTTGCCTGTAGAATTATGGATGTTGTTACCGTGACTCGTGGCATGGGCACGGATGATTCGTACTCGACCGGTCTCCTTGAACGAGATGCAGAGAACCCGGCTGTTGGCACGTTCCCACCAACCGTGTCGTCGACTGCGTTCGATGCCGTGACCCGTGGCGATCTCATTTTTTGGGGTGAATGGACAGATCGGGATGCTCTCGTGGTCACGAGGCACCGGTCGGTCTACGATGCCGATTCTCGGTTCACAGAGCTGGGACAGTCTCTGCTCGACAGCGACGGTGCGACTACGCTACCGCCGCCCGTCGTGGATCGCATCGAACAGTGGGCAGCGGAGAAGATCCATTTTGTCCGGGACGAGTCAGTACCGATGATCTGCTTGCTTATGGGTGACGACGCGTTTCAGACGCATAGTAATGAAGAATAGAACGGTGAGTTGGTATCTCTCCTCAGCTGGAATGGTCACGCGAAGCTCAGTAATCCACTTAGGGGATGGTAGACGCAGACCAATGGCCAGAGACATCTATCAACCCAACTTCGCAGTTTGGATTTCTACAAACCACTAGCTTGCTAACATAATTGAGATTAGTCTGCTCAGCTCACTCTCAAACAGAGTTCGGGAGAGGTTTATCACGCGAAGACAAGGAAGAATTCATCAGATCCCAGATGAAGTATCGGCTCCGGGAACCGGCGATGGATTTTCATTCTCCTTCGCGCGAGTACGAAGAGTCGTTCGAGGACTTCGAGGCGATTGCTGATTTAGCGCTTATCGAGCGAGTGGAGAGTCGAGATGGTGATGTACGGACTTTAGGAACGTCGTACTGGGAGGAGCCTGTTTCACGTTTACGGGAACAGTTTGATGAACAGGGTGAGGAATGGCCTCCATTGCAAGCAGAGATGTTTGACGCGTCCGCAGAGCGGGCGAGAGATCTTCTTGATACATCGGAAAATCTTTCTACCGTCTAGTCTCTCAAATCGTAGTGAATAGCTGATTCGAACGCGAGGGATTCTTCCTTCTTAACACGGTCTCGGAATATTCCAACTGAAGTCCTATCAGGCCAGTGCGTCTAAAATTAGCCATGGAAGACGACACGGAGCGTGTCTGGTTGGTCGAGCGAACGTATTCTGACGACGAACAGAACCTGATTATCCTCGTCTACGCCACCCCGGATGGCGAGAAATACTTCAGAAAAGAGCGTGCACTGACGAGCTTCACGGATATGCGCGATACGACCGCTGCACTGGATGTTAATCCAGACAACTTGGGTGCTGTCGAGGATGAAGCTGAACGCGAACAGTACGCAGCCGAAGCCGAGCGAATGGCAGAAACTCACGACCCAGATGACCCGATCTAACGAGCCTGCACGCGGTCATTCCCCATTTGAAGGGCGACGAAGGGCCTATACCGGATAGAAGTCCGGCGCATTTTATCGATGGGTCCCCTTCAACCGAGTATGAGAGAACTCGTTTTCGCCCTTGATTACGATCCGGGGTGGAACACGCTTGCAGATACGTTGGCTGACTTCCCCGATGCTCGGGTCCGGTCGCTGTCTCTCCATGCCACAGCAGACAGCCTCTGGCGCGTTGACCATGCAACTGGCTCACCGGACGCTCTCTCGGCTATCGGAGACGCGTTTCTCACTGCTGACTACTACGCAGACTGTCTTGCTACTGAACCGTGTGGGGCGGAATCCGAAACAGAGGTTCTCGATGAGACAGACGACACGCTCGTCCTTTACACGTACTGGCAACGAACACCCGTTTGTACCTCCATCCCGCACCTCGCACTTGAGCATCTCGGTGATGGATTGCTCTTCGAAACACAGCATGAACAGCGCCGGCACACCTGGCGAATCATTCATCCTGAAGACGCCGATATCCACCGGTTCTTTGATGCCTTAGACGCAGAACTTTCGGCTGATGTTAATGTAGACATCAACCGGCTGACGGGGCTTTCAGCAACGAATACTACCACGTTCACCGCTGAGGATGATATACTGAGCCGTGAACAGCGCGAGGCATTAACCGCTGCTGTTGAACATGGCTTTTACAAAACGCCTCGGGAGATTGATCTTGGTGAACTTGCCGAGGAACTCGGCGTGCCGCGGTCAACGCTCACATACCGTGTGCGACGCGCTGAAGCCGAAATCATCAATCAGTACATGAATCACGATTCGGTTCCAGACTCAGTCCCAACCTCGTGATTGGCGTGCTCTAACTCGCTTTAGAATATTCCAAATCAACCTTTATTCTACCAGTCCTCCCACTTTACGGATATGAGAGATTCGGACGACCCGGAGGAAAGCCACGCACAGTGGAGCGGACCGTGGTACCTCTTCCCACCGATTCGAAATGCGCTCATCGCAGCCGCGATAGCGATTCTCACCTTTGGACTCAGCCTCTTCGACTACCTCCCATTGCTGGCCGAAAATGGCCTGTACGCAGTGTCGATGCTGCTCGGTGGCTTCCACTGGGCACAAGAAGGCTTCGAAGAGCTAGTTGGTGAGTACGAAATCGATATTGAGATTCTGATGTTAGCCGCGACCGGTGGCGCAGTCGCGCTCGGGTTGTGGGAGGAAGCAGCGTTCCTCGTCATTCTGTATGGCGCTGCGGAAGGCGTCGAGGAATACACGTTCGCACGGACCCGCGCCTCGATTCGAAGCCTGCTCGATCTCGCGCCCGAAGAAGCACGCCTCATCACAGATGGAACCACGCAAATGGTCCCAGCACGAGAACTCGACATCGGGGATCTGTTTCGCGTCAAACCTGGCGAATCCATCCCGACTGACGGGCGCGTCGTCGATGGCCGCTCCACGGTGGATCAGGCAGCGGTCACCGGCGAATCCACCGCCGTCGATAAACAAGAGGGTGACCAGGTGTTCGCTGGCACCGTGAATCAAGAGGGAGTGATCGACATTGAAGCGACCACCACCTTCGAGGACAACACGCTCTCGAAGATGATCCACCTCGTCGAGGAAGCGCAGGAAGAAAAGGGGAAGTCCCAACTGTTCATCGAAAGATTTGGCGGCGTCTACTCGCCGATTGTTCTCCTCGCTGCCCTCGGACTCATGATAGCACCGTTCGTTATCGCGCTGCCGGACTACTGGGCACGACGCGCAATCGTGCTCCTCGTCGCCGCCGCACCATGTGCCCTGGTCATGTCCACGCCCATCGCCATCGCGTCCGGGATCGGGCGCGCTGGCCGTGAAGGCGTGCTCGTCAAGGGAGGTATCCACCTCGAAAACCTCGGGAAAATCGAGGCCATCGCCTTCGACAAGACTGGAACCCTCACGCGGGGGGAACCAGTGGTTACGGACGTCGTTGCGTTTGAGGGCACCGAAGACGACGTGCTTAGACAGGCAGCAAGCGTTGAGCAGTACTCTGAACACCACCTTGGGGAGGCGATCATGAACGCTGCGGGTGAACGCGGACTCGAACAGACCGAGGTGTCTGAGTTCAGCTCGATCACCGGCTACGGCGCGCAAGCCCAACTCATGGAGGAAACCGTCTATGTGGGGAAGCCAGGGCTTTTCGAGCGGTTCGACCTCGACGTAGAAGGGTTTTCAGAGGTTGAAGACCTTCGAAACGAGGGGAAGACCGTCGTGCTTGTTGGAACACCTGACCGAATCATGGGAGTCATCGCGCTCCGTGATGAACCGCGACCGGAGGCGAAAGACATCATTCGTGACCTCCATGAGATGGGCGTTGAGGTTCTCATGCTCACAGGAGACAACGAAGAAACGGCGCAAGCAATCGCTGCAGAACTCGGGATTGACGATGTCCGAGCGGACCTGAAACCGGAAGAAAAGGTCGAGGCTGTCAAGGAACTCACGAAGAAGTACGAAGCAGTCGGGATGGTCGGCGACGGGATCAATGATGCACCAGCATTGGCCCAAGCCACGGTCGGCATTGCTATGGGGACGGCGGGAACAGATGCTGCGATTGAGGCTGCTGACATCGCCCTGATGGCGGATGATATTACGAAGGTAACATACGCGCTTCGGCTCGGCAAGCGTGCACAGGGGATTAGCCGTCAGAACATCGTGTTCTCGCTGCTCGTGTTGGCCGTACTCATCCCTGGTGCGCTGCTCGGTCTGATCGGGATCGCCCTTGCAGTGGTCGCCCACGAAGGCTCCGAACTGCTGGCCATCGGGAATGGACTTCGGGTGAGACGAGGTTAGAGGAGCAGGTGTACTCGGGATGGTATTGGTCGAAGGATACTATGCTTGAATCGGCCTGTCCGGTGTTACCGGTGTCGGGATGGCGTTGATTGGGATGGCAACGCAGACGATCTCCCCTTCTGCCCCAATTGTGCTGAAGCGGGAGAGTTCGTCACTTTGAGTGGTCCTGAAGTAGATTCGCAACTTAGTGTAGATCGGGAGTGAAACCAATCCCAGGCCGGTTGCCCAAAGAAGCTACTCGTTCGCCTCGTCTTCTTCCTCATCCGGGTCAGTACCCCACTGTTCGACTCTGCCGAAACCCTCCTCGACCATGAACTCATCGTCGTATTCCGGTTCATCTCCGGTGTCAACCACTGACTCCCCAAACGGGTCTTGATACGGTGTCTGGTCATCTAGCTGTGCTAATTCCTCGTCGTGAGCTTCGACCCAGTTGAGTAAATTAGGTAGTTCGGTTTCTACGTCCTGCTGGTAATCGAGGATCGTCCGAACAGCGTGGCTGAGGCCCTGATTCTCCATTCGTCGGGCGACACGCTTTCCACGCGTTGTGATTCGGTACTCGTTGTTGACACTGGTTTCTTCAGGATTCATCCCAGGAATAACGAGACCGAGGCCATGTGCTTCAGTGAGACGACGAGTGAGAGTTGATGAGCTGATCGTGAGTTGCTCGTCTAAGTCACTGAATCGCTGCCCGTCTTCCATTGAGAGAAGTGTGAGAATGCCGAGTGCGCCGCGTTTCTGAAGGAAATCACTAATCGACTCCGAGTCGGGCATTCACCGCATCATTTCGTGTGAGCCCTCTTAGAAACCGAAGGTCAATTCGAATTAAACTGCGCTTCGTTCTGAACACAAGTCGTTTCCGAATTTTGCTGTGCGATCCTCGACTACAAACAGGTAGTACGTACGTTAATCTGGAAATTCGGAAACCGCACCTGCGAGAATATGCTTCGATTGAAAGTAACACTTTGGCACGCCATGCTCGGTTCCCTGCCCGGCTCGGTGACGCTCCGGATGCAGTTCGGGAGCCACGCGTGGATGCCCGTTCACTCCGGTGTTACTCAGCAGGGACGTGTTCTACGGTGGTGGTGTCAGTGACAGCTACCGACGACCAGGACCACCGTGATGAAATCCTGGACTCCATCGAGGAGCAGACGGAGGACTTGTGCCACATCTACGACCATATCACTCGGGTCATCACGAACCTCGAAATTGATGGCGAGTGGTTCAGTGGGTACGAGAACCCCGGACGTGCGAAGTTTGATCTGGAGCCGATGGTGCGGTTGTTCCTCTACAAGCACGCGCGTGAGTTGAACCAGTCAGAACTCGCTCGTCGGTTGCGAGGGGCTGCGTACGTGTATCTGCGTCTCGGCTTCGACCGGCCGATCTCACAGCAGATCATCAGTCATAACAAGCGCAATCGGTTCGACGCGACGGAACGGCGTCTCCTGAAAGACGCTGCCGAAGTCGTTCGGACGGTGTGTAGCGAGCACGATGTTATCCGGACGAACGAACCGGCGCTTGACCCCGAAGACGTCCAGCACGACCGAGTCAGCGAAGGGGAGATTATGGATGCGGTGAAGCGCGCCACTGAGCTTGGATTCCGCGAGTTCAGCGCAGATCGCGCCAGTAACGCGACGTATCCACTGGAAGCGTACTTCGAGCGGCAAGGCTACCTGAATATGTCGCGTGCCGGGACTACGACAAAATCACGTCGATTCGCCCGCCTCAGCGAACGTGAAAGCGTCCCACACGGTTCATCGCACAACCGCACGATGAAGAAGGTCGCTAAACCGAAGTCACAACTCACGTTCGACGAATTCGTGACAGGGAAGCAGGAACCGGAGTGGAAGCGAATCCGTGACGAAGTCCTCGAACCATTCCACGCAGGCGTTGAAAACATCCTGAACGAACTCACCGATGAGGACTACGCTGAGGCAGGATTCAGGGAGCCGGTTCACGCGGCGATTGACATCACGTCGTGGAATTACCATGTTTCGCCGTTCATATCTGAGAAGAAAGCCCGTCAGTCCGGCAAGACACCTATTAAGGTAACTATCGATGGGAAGGAGAAACTGATAGATCCTGACCACCCGGACTTGGTGTCCGGGCTCAAGAATAGCGATGAGCGTGGGTACAAGTTCGCCACGATCACGATTATCACAGAGAACACACCGATTGTCCTCGGCGTAGAACCTGTGCGTGACCAGCGGAAGTGGGAAGAAGAAATGGGGTGGGACATTGAGCGAACGTCCCGCGCTGACATCGTAGAGAGTTTGTTAGAGCAGGCATCCCGGCACGTGGACATTCACAAGGTGTTCCTCGACCGTGGCTTCAGTAGCAAGGAAACGCGGGACGTTATCGACCGGCGTGGGCTGCTGTACGTACTCGGGAAGTCCGCTCGCGCGAAGGTCGATAAGAAGAACATCAAGGAGATCAACGACCACGACCTGTACGACAGTTGGATCGGGCACGGCACGCACGAATACGAGGGTCGTGAGCACGACATTACGTACGTGTACACGCCGTCGAAGAAGGACGAGGACAAGTACGCGGTGTTCACGATCAACGAGCACGTTGACCATCACCGCACGGAAGCGTTGCTCGGCCAGTACAGTCAGCGGATGGAGATCGAAAACGAGTACAAGACCATCAAGAAGCACTTCCTGCCGACGTCAGCGTCGAAGGATTACCGGATTCGGTTCCTGTACTTCGTGATTGGGACGTTGCTGTACAATGTGTGGCGGATGGCGAACTTCATCCTTCGAGACGCAGTGGATGCCGATCTCGGTGAGCATCCACCGATTCTTGCAGGAGAGCTTATCGAGCTGGTCGCGTTCTGCCTGTTCACCCCACCTGACTGAACGGCTGTTTCCTCTGTGTTAGCCAATTCCCGCGAGCGGTAGCTGTATTTTTTGAGTGGTGTTTTCTCCCGGTTTTCGGACGATTCGTGACCCAATAGTAATCTAACTGGTAGTTCACTCGCCTATTCTGCTCTCACGATCTCCTCAGGCTCCTGAGCTGCCGGTGTTCCCTCGTTTGGCTTCTCGTACGGCCAGGGCGCCCCCAAGTATTGCACCCGAGGGACCGGCATCGTAGGGCGGTTCGGTGGCGGGCGCTGGAAGTGATTTCTGCTTCTGATTCCCTCGTCGGGACGAGTGATCGCTTCGCCCCTCTACCCCTCTCTGAGGGTCGAACAACGCTCTCTCGAGACGTCTGTTCACTCAGAAAACCAGTCAGGCGAATCTTAGCGTCCCCTCCTGACAGAAATAACAGTCGCACTTCTCGAACGGATCTCCTCAACACGTTCGGCAATGCCTCCGCCTACTGCTGCTCCCACAGCATCTCGATGCGCTCTTCGATGCGATCAAGGACGAGGCGGCTCACGTCGCGGTGATCGTCCGGCCACTGAGCGTTCTCCGCGTCGGTGCGGCTAGCGGCCGGCGGTGGATGGAAGTGATCCCGTGAGTTGTGTGCGTTTGGGTGCCGATCCCATCGACACTTCCAGTCGCTGTCCCGCCGCTGCTCCTGGTAGTGGAAGTTGAAGTCGTCGTTGCGATACCAGCGAATCTCAAAGCGTGCAGACGCCTCGTTCGGGTAGTAGTCACTTGACAGCTCGACGCGGAGGTGCAACTTCTCTTCCTTGACGATTGCCGCCGACTCGAACATACGACTCCCGACAAATCGGGAACGCATTCGCTCCAACACCGACCGGTCTATCGGTGCGGGACTCGCACCGTCATTCGCCGGCACCATCTCAACTGTGCGACGGGGCCGTCGAGCCAGCGGCCTTTCTCCGGGCGCGTTCGTGTAGGCGACGCTCCTCGATGATGGTGGCCCAATCACCGAGTTCCACGTACACGTCGTCAACCTGCTCCGCGTCGAACTCGAGGACATCGACCTCGGCGGGCGAGTCGACCCCATATTCGCCGCGGTACTCCTCGATCTGGTCGGTCAACTCCGACACACGGGACTGCAACTCGTCGACAGTGTTCTCTCGCGCCAGCTTGTTGACCCGCCGCCACTCGAAATAGTCGTTGTTGCGTTCGTACCTGACCGGCCGACCCTCGTGCCGAATGACGATGCCGAGGTCGGCGTAGAAGGACAGGTGTGTCCGCGCCGACTCCTCCGAGCAGTCCGCCCGTTCGGCAATCTCGGCGGCCGTCATCGGCTCTCGGGCGTGTAGTACCGCACCGTACACGCGCTGCTTCGTGTCCTCGCCTTCGAACGGTCTATCGAACGGGGGCGGGCCGTCGCGGCGGGTATCGTCTGTCATACTCCCACCAACGGGGTTAACACACATATTTCTTCCTCTGGACAAAATATATCGCCCAAAGTCCTAGTCGCTCGCCGTGCGCCCCAACCATCTGCGACCCCACGCTCGCCGCCACCCACGCCATCGTGTTCTAAATCTCAATCGTCATGGTGAGGACCGTCCCTCCTCGGCGGTGCCGTTCGCACTGTGGCGATCGTAGGGCAGTATCTGTTCCTCGTTGTCCCCGTCTCCGACAGGCGGCTGTTCAGAGTGGGATACATCTTCGTCGAACGTGTGTTCGTATACGTATAGGAGTGGCATGATGATCAGTCTTGGAGAGCGCGTTTCGGTCTGTACACGTTCCCTCCACCCCTCTGAGGGGGTGAGCAACACCACGGTCGATCGCGTTGGAAGCGCAGAGGGCTACAGAGAACCCAAATGGTACAATCGAGACTAAGACAGAGTCAACAGTTCTCACGACTCACTGCACTGCTAATCGAGCGTTCATGTCTCAGGTGGCGCGAACGAGCAGCATCTTCTCGGTGAGTTTGACGTCATACTCACCGACTGAGAACGCGACCGACACCGATTCGCCGGTTGTGACGAATCGATCGAGCGCTTCAGGGTCGATCGTGTCGGACAAGACGATCCCGTGGGTTGGTCCCAGCTCGGTTGACGGGCAGTTTTCGAGACTCGCGATTGCTTCGATAATTGCGATGCTCGGCGGCGTTTCCGACCACTCGTATTCAAGGTGTTCAGTATTCATGATTTACCTCCTCCGCTAGCCCGGCCCCTGCTCCTGCCAATCTCGCCTGCTGGGTCCGGCAGTTCGGACAGGCGTGGAGCGTTCCGGTGTTGTCCGAAAAGACCCGCTTGTACTGTTCTGTGACGTGCGCGCCACAGTTCGAACACTCAGGCATCGTCACACCTCCACAGCCGCATGTTCGTACATCGCACGCGTCGTCTCGAGTTCGGCGATTGCATCTGCGAGGGTCAACGGTTCGACCAGATGCTCCTCGAGTGTTTGCAGATCGGCTAGTACTGCTTCGAGTTCGGCTTGCACTCGTTCGTCAGACCAGCTGTCGACGGATTCACTCATCGTGACTCACGCTCCGGGCAGCCAGGCGCATGCGACAGGTTGTCCCGTCCACCGAGTTCAACCAGCAGCTCGCGTTCGCAGTACGTACACCGGACGTACGCCTTCCCGCCCTGTTCTGGCGGTTCGATATGCCGCGTGTACGTTGATTTCTCGGACTCACTCTGAATAGCCTCGGCGGCTACGGTTCCGCCGTCGGGAACCACCTGCCCTGTACGAGCAGTTATCTCGGCTTCCGCACGCAGGTGCAGTTTTCGGCCCGTGTCGGTTTCGTCGTATTCGGATCGCTGTACCACCCGATCGATGGTTCTGAACTGGTTCATCGGTTCAAACCCTCCATCCCTCTCGAGGGTGGAACAACACCACGTGCGGTGCGTTCGTGCGGACGCTAATCGATACAGTCCTCTCCTTTGTGATGCGTGCGATGGAGAGAGTCCAAGAAGCCAAATTTCACGCCTCGCCTTCGCTCGGACCCACACGTATAATTTGCTCCACCTTTCCGCGGGCGCCAGCCAGTACCAGTGAAACGTGCTCGAGCATCGCGTTGCTCCCCTATCTCTTGTTCCCATCCTGCTCCACGCGCAGAGCGCGCCTCCCAACCATCTCCAGTCCGGGCTTTCCTTTGGCCTTGTCCGTTCCTACGCGAGCTAAGCGTGCTACTCAAACTCGGAAAGGACGGCCTCCCAATGCTTGATCAACTGTCTTACGTACTCTTCCCGGAGCTTATCACGTAGTCGTTGCCATCGACCGCGTCTTTTTACTATCTAAATAACAGAGGGATTAATCTGAACAGCGCCAGATAACTCGTTCTTTGTAAGTATTGACCATTTCTGATTCCAAAGTACGAATGCTATCGGCTTGCTCGATTCGCCAATGTTTGTTTTCGTTGTTTATATTCCAGAATAACCGGACATACGAATCACTGTCAATTGGAAAGTAAGCATTGAGTGTACCATAGTGAGCTGTGACGAAGGCAGCATCAAGAGGTTCTTCAATATTAGGTCGTCGCGTTGCTTGATGGAACTCGAGATCTGGAGCCGATAGAGAAGCATCCAGTTTAAGATTTGAGATCGGAATCGTCTCACGGGTCACGCCACGTTCGTCAGTATCGACATCAATTAGCAGATATTGGTGTCTATGACCGTTTTCACCGTCAGTCCGCCACTCAGTGCCAACATATTGGTACGTAGCGTCCTCCTCAGTGAGACGGTGCATTGAGTTGATAATCTCATCTCTGCCNCCGTCAGTCCGCCACTCAGTGCCAACATATTGGTACGTAGCGTCCTCCTCAGTGAGACGGTGCATTGAGTTGATAATCTCATCTCTGCCCTCGAAAACAAGATCTTCCCAAGCGTTTCGATGAACAACTACGCGCGGTATTTCATGACGCCGACGTGGATCGTATGTGGTGTGTACCTCGGGATTGATACCAGCTAGCTCAGAATGAATCTGCACGCTGTGATCAGCATGACGGGTCAATGGCCACGGCGCTCGATAGTATTCAATCTCCATGTTGTTCGGATATTAATTCATCAGTCTTAGTTATCCTGCTATGCAGTTCACTTGCCCGAGTGCACGCCCTCTAACCCCTTCTCGTTCTCTCACTCTACCATCGCTCATCGGAATAGGTCTGGCTGTTATTCCGAGAACCGAGCAAGGAACTGCGTCACGTACGAGTTGTTGCGCCAACTTCGCTCATCTACCATCTCTGAAAGCGCTGCTTGCGCATCCTCTGCTGAAAGCACGCCCCGCAGAACGAGTGCTTCCATCATCTTTGGTGTTGTCAGAAGACGAGGGCTCGAAAGGAGTGCATGCACTGTCGAGAGTTCGCCGTACTCGTCACACAAGAATATCTCTGCGTTCGTCTCGTTCGCGAGCGCGATTGCCTCTGTTTCTCCCTCATCGAGTGGATACTCCGGCTGCTCGCTCGGCTGCTGGATATGATTTTCGTCCAGTTGATTAAGCACTCGTGTCGCCGCCTCTGCATGCGTATCATCGTAGGAAGCAATCTCCTCAAGTTCTTCGACAACTTCTGGCGAAATTCGGACCTTGTACTCCGTAAATAGAAGCTCAATCGGGCTCTCGTCGCTCGCAATTGCTAGGCTGACGAGAGCCGAGGTATCTGGGACAACTACCATCTACAGATTCGCGACATCTTCTGCGAGTTCGTCGTCTTCGAGCTGACCTTTGAGAAGCCGAAGATTCTCGGCTTCTTTCGGTCCAAGAACTGCCTTCATCTCTTCATACTGAATCGTTCCATCGTAATATGCGTTAGCGATATCCCGCTTTACATCGTTGCTCTCGGATGATTCGCGCAGATATGCACGAAGCGCTTCGATGATCACGTCCGTTCGGTCACGGTCTTCTGCCGTTGCCAAGATGTCCGCCTGTTCGATTAACTGCTCCGGTGCTCGAAACTGGACTCGTTTGCTCGAACTCATATATGTGTACATTCGTACACACGAACTTAGCTATTATGCTAGCTGAACTGCTATAGAGACAGACGAAATATAACCCACGATACGGTTCGGTTGGGGCAGGCGCATTTCGAAGGGTTCACCAACGCCATTTTGGGAGGACTCTGTCTGTAGCTGGAGTCGCTCCAAATTACTGCCTCCGAACCTGGAGAGCATCGTTTGGCTCCTCTCAAGAGGTATCGTTATTCACCTCAATCGTTTCGCCTGCTCGTGACATCTCTGAAACCCTCCATCCCTCTCAAGGGTGGAACAACACCACGTGCGGTGCGTTCGTGCGGACGCTGATCGATGCAGCCCTATCCTTTGTGGTGCGTGCGATGGAGAAATCCAAGGAGCCGAATCTCACGTTTCGCCTTCGCTCGGGTCCACACGTGTGATCTGGCCGACCTTTCCATGAGCACCAGCCAGTACCAGCGAAACGTGCTCGAGCATCGAGATATCGGTCACAATCGTGTTCCCATCCTTCTGGAGGACGACGACGACGCTGTCGTGGAGCCAGACAGAGACGCCGATGCCCCAATGATGCCATCGCCCCGGTGAGAGCGCCCTCGACGGGAGTGAGAGACTCTCGTCACCGCGATCGATCGCCGCCTGCACGCCTTGGCGAAGCGCCCACACTTGCGATTCGGTGAGCGTGTCTTCGGGTGCGTCAATCTCGTCGACGTACGCCAGCAGATTGCCACCATCACGTCTCACCTCCGATGATCCGGTCGACCTCAGCCAGTTCACGCGCTTCAGCGGCCTCATCCTCATATCCCACGTCAGTTGCACAGCGCTCGAGGACGGTCACGGCTCCATCGTCGTCCGTGGCTGCTTGTTCGAACAGTTCTTCAAGGACAGTGACGACTACACGATCGGCGACCTGACGGCCAGCATCGGCTGCCTCGCTCTCGATGCGGCCAAGCCGCGACTCCGGATACGCATAGGTTTTCGAGGGCCTGGACTTCAGGCTCGAACAGTAGACGACATCGAACACGCGATCGTCGTTGGTTGCGTCGAATCGTGAGTTGCCGTAATTATCGAGCAGATTGTAGTTGTTTGCCTCGGACCACTCCGCTACGGTCTGGCCAGTATCTGCGATCACGTGCACTGGTCGCCCCTGTGCGAGATCCAAACAGACGTCACCAAGTTTGATCGATTGCTCGCTCATTACTCCTCACCCCCGTCGTCACTAAGAGTGCGAGCAAGCGTTGCGGCCTGCTGTTCAATCGGCTCGTGGTGGGCGTGTTTGACGTTCAGAAGAGCGAGGTGCGCTCCATGCCCCCACAGCTCTGCCCGGCGAAGTTCGTCAGCGAACTCCGTGAGAACGTCGTCAGTCGTCTGGCGACCATCGGTGAGACCGTTGATCCGAGCTGCAATCCGGTGAGGGATTGCGTCTCGGCAAGAGGGGTCTCGTCCTGTGTAATCGGCCATTGTCTCGACGAGCCCTGCGAACGCTTCGACACGTCCGTCGACCGTAATGTCCCACGCTTCGAGGTCGTCCTCGTCGACGGCGTACGTCACAGCGTCGGGTTCCTGCCGCTCGAGGAGAGCTTCGAGAGCCGCTCGCTTCCAGCTGCGGTAATCGCGGAAGCCCCAGAACGTAGCGAACTCTTCGAGCGTCTCGATCGAGTACTCGATTGAGATGTCGGCGTGAACACGCTCGGTCGTCTCGTCACCGTAGTCAGTGATCCGAGTGACCGGCCCACTGGCAGTCGCGAGGAACCGTCGTGGAAGTGGCGTTGTCTCACCGATAGACTGCGCTTCATCGGGTGTCTCAGTTGGCTGTGCTGCCGTCTCGTCTGCTCGTGACATCTGTGATACCCTCCACCCCTCTCGAGGGTGGAACAACACCACGTGCGGTGCGTTCGTGCGGATGCTGGTCGACTCTGGCGAAGTTACCCCACGACTTGGTGTCATTTTCACCTCGTGGCTGGGTCTCATAGAAAAGTTCCTATACCCTTTCTCTGTGACTACCCGACAAACGGCAAGTACAGGTGAAGCACACACCGGATTAGACTCCGCTTTCAGGTCTTACCCGGAACGTTATTGTGGGCTGTCAATAGAGGGATGTTATGGAGATAGTAGGAAGGACAGTAAGAGACCGCGTTGAACAGGCTTTCGTCGTATTCATCGTCTTTCTGGCCTTCGATTACTTCCAGAACGAGATTGAATGGTTCGGTCTGTTAGTGTCCGTCTCTCTCTTCTTTGTTCTGATGATAGGATTTGATGCCATAGGGCAGAAGTTTGAAGAATAGATCTTCTTCTGCGTTAAGTTCGCAACTGTAGTGAACAGATAGTTCGCTCTAGGTTGGGTGAAAAGAACGTCATGTGGATCGTTCTCTGACACCCTCTCGTGGGGTAACTCACGGTGCTGGTGGATTCGCTGTGGCCTGCAACCCGCAGTCCTCGAGTTTGCGAATCCGCTGTGCGTTGCGTGCAGCCTCGAGAACGGGCGTTCGGATCGCGACTGCAACCCGATGTTTGCATGCACCCTGGTGGTGTTCGTCTGCTGGACACGGACAGCTGTGCGGCAAGCCGTCCTCGATCGTCACTAGGTACTCGTGGTCCTCGGGATTTGCGTGGCTGGCGTTGCGAACGAGGACACCCTGCGCGACAAGTTCGAACTCAAAGGCTTCGTACTGGGCGCGTCGGAGCGTCCGCTGAGTCGGGTCAAGACGTTCGATCGGATGTGCTGATGGTGATATTGACATAGGTCAGGTGTAACTACCGTTAGACTGGTCGATCGTCTCGAGTTACGCGCTCTCGCATTCTGAGCAGATCAGTTGAACGTCGAGGTCACAGGAAGTTTCACAGCTCTGGGTCGGAACAAGCCCGAACTTCCCGCAGTAGTCACAGCTCGTGTTAGTGTACTCAGGGGCGTCGAATACGCCGAAGCGGGATTGCTCGACGGTCGAATCTGGTTCGGTAGTGAACTCAACGGCGAGTGGGTTCGTGATCCGGCTGGCAGTTTGCATCGTTTTTGATCTCTCTACTCCTCATGAGGATCGAACAACACCACCGGCTGTCCAGAGTGAACGAGAACCAACAGGGAAAGCCCGGCAGCACAGCGAACTCGAAGAGAGCGAGCGAGCAGCCCGGAACCTAGAGGTGGGTGGGAGGCGGTGAGTGGGTGGGCTAGAACCCACGCATCAGGCTTTGTTGAAATCCTCTTACCGTCGTGCGGTTTTGATTAGCGCTCGCTGAAGGATTTCAACAAAGCCAACTATTCATTTCTATGGATGTAGGCGTGGATAGCTACACCATTTAGTAATAGAATAGCAACCACGATTCCGAAATCGGAAATTTTGATGTTTCCAAGGCCCACTCTCCACATGCGCCAAAACTCCAGGAGAAGATATATATCCATCAGTGCTGCGGTGAATGCTAACCTCTCCCAGGCTGATATATCGAGTAGATCAGAACTCATGTGAGTTTACCTAGTTTTTGGAAGATGGAGGGATTGGTTAAATTATTCTCATTCATATGATCGGCCGCATTTAGTACAATCTTCAGATGATTTATAACCGGCAGCCAAGAGGCAGGCAGCACATACTGCTTTTCCTTGCCAGCCAGCCAGGTCTACGTACTTACAGACCGTTCCACACGTGGCCGAACCACCACCAAGTGTCAGACCGCACGTCACACATGCCCCCATATCACAGTCGGCCCTAGTGGTTACCAGAGCCTCAGCGTTTGAACCGGTTATGTTACCATATTTATCACCCGCGATTCGATACCGAGTTCCGTCTTTTGAATCCACAACTTCGAACCCGTCAACATATGAATTATATGCAACTAACGCCACTTTTGGATGTACTCGCCGAGATGATTCTTGATCCACGAGCTCGCAAAGCTCAACCGTTCGGTCAGTTTCGTGAAGATCTCATCGAGGAGGGTGCGGATGAGTACCGCGCCCTCCTCGATGAGTGGCGACGACTCCCATTTGAGACTCTTCCAGACGGATTCGATCGGATTGAGGTGTGGAGAACCGACCGGAAGAAAGATGAGATCTATTCCAAGTTCGTGAGCGTGTTTCCGCGTGTGTGCACAGATGTGTGAAGAGAAATTATCTAGGACGAGCAGAATCCGCTTGCCGGGATTCTGCTCGCGCATCCGTCGAAAACACTCACAGATCTGCTCTTTCGTCTGATCCGCGGGAAACTGGAGAACACTCTCGCCAGTAAGCGCATAGAACCCGGCCGCTGATGTATCGATTTTCACCAGCGGCCGGGTGATCGTCGGCTCACTGACGGTATAGAGGCGCTGGGAATTGTCCCATGGTTGCGGGTAAGAGATATCAAAGAAGCCGATTGCTGTGCCGCCGTCTGTACAGATATCGTCATCAACTTGCTAGTTTTCGCCACTGTTATCGTCAGAGCGTTTGTTATGCGGCTTCTTAGGGCCCTCCTCGTCGAACGCGTCTGCAACGCGTTCGTCGAGGATCTTGTCGGCGTTATCTGGTCGATCTAGCTGCTCTATCCGTGGAATTGCGTACGAGAGGCCAAGGTTGGCCAGCACTCGTGGAAGATAATTCGGATGGTACTTGATGTCGGATTCAGTGTTCGGGAGGTGCTGTATCTCCTGTTTTTTCCACGGTTCGCCTTCTCGAAGGAGTTTGATGAGGCGCTCTCGTTGGTCATCGTCGAGCTTCGGGGGCCTGCCGCCCCCGAAGTTCGGCATCAACTGACCAAGACCACCTTCATTCCAGAGATCAGTCCGGCGACTCCCGGTAGGCTGGGACATTCCGACATCATCGGCTGCGTCTTCGAGCGTCGCACCCTTGTACAGCCGTTTGATGAAGGTGAGCCGCTTGCTCATCTTCTCGTTATTTGTCTGTGTAGAACGTGTCATAGAAAGCCTCCCAAGGAAGGCCACAGGGTTTGGAAACTGTGTCCAGCAGTACCAACACCCTGCAAAACGTGACTTCGGTAGACGACTGCTTGAATGCGGCGGCTACCGAGACAGTACCGCTGTTCGAACATCTTGAATTCGAGTTTCTGTTGGAACACGAGTGCATCAGCCACCAGATCTCTTTCGTGGCTTTCTGCACTGCTACTACGAGGACGTCTACGGCACGCGTCCGGTTACACGAGAACTTCAGAACGGCCTTGTCTGGTACTACTGCGGACTCGACAAACCACCATCCAGAGACGCGGTTGATCGCTTTCTCACCGATCTCGAACACGTTATTGACGATGTCTTCGACAAGCTCGTCGAGCAGGCCGCCATCTGCGGCCTGCTCGACCCCATGTACTCTATCGATTCGACTCACATCGAGGCGATTCAATACAACGACGCTGCGTCGTGGAACTACGATCCAACAGCCGAAGAATACTACTACGGCTTCGGCTGTACGATTGTCTCTACCGGCCCAAAGATCCCGATAGCAGCGGAACTCACACAAGCTAAACAAGCGGATCAGGAGACGGCGATGCGCGTCACACGTGACGCGCTCGCCGTCGAAGAACCGACGTGGATGCTTGGAGATAGCGCCTACGACATTCTCGATTGGCACGACCACCTGCTGGCCGCAGGGGTCGTGCCAATTGCTCCGTACAATCCGCGAAACACTGGCGACCCGAAAGATATCGAGTTCAGGGTCGAAGACCGGATCGAGGAACACAGCGAGGACGTTCAGCCGAAACAATCCATCTTAGAGGAGACGTACAAGCACCGAACAGGTGTTGAACGAACCAACGACGCGGTCAAGAACTGCGGCCTCGGGCATGTCCGCTCCCGAGGCCGCGTCCACGCACGAACGGAAGTGTTCGTTGCGCTCTGCCTCCGACTCGTCGTTGCTATCACTCACTACGAGCGAGGAAACGCTCCGGGCGGTGAGAAGCTATGAGATGGATTCTATGACACGCTCTGTGTAAGCAAGCGGTCGAAATCGTCCTTACTCAGGTGGCGGACGATCTCTTTCTCTTGACCAGTCATGACGCCACCGACTCAGAGTACATCTAAACCTTCTGTGAGTCACTATCGAGCATCTCGTACACTGGGCGGTAGTGACCGGATGCTTCGATCACAGCTTCGCCACCGGCGTACTGTTCGGCGAGTTCGTCAAGACGATCGTTTGGCAAGCGGACCTCGTCTTGCAAGTTGCCGTCGTGGACGACGACGGCAACTTGCGAGTATTGTGTGTGTAGGTGTCTATTCCGAGGTACATAGGACGCCTCCGTTGGGACTGTGGCGTGAACGAGAGATCATCCTATACGTGCTCAATGGCACAAGATTCCGCGTCTTGTCACGGACTCGGACCATTCTCTAACCACGTGCTTGACGCACTGGATTGTTGGCGGCCTCAGCCAGTCCCTAGTGCCTTGTTCACGGCCTAGGCCCTTAGCTGCGGGATTTTCATGGATTCTCTACCCAAGAGCGAAATGGGAAAATAGATGGTTATCTGTGAATAACTATCTTATGGAATGGACATTAATATTGTAAGTGCTCTTCGGCAACCAGAATACACCGGCGAGAATCGGTGTATGCCATGTACAGTGTTAAACATCGTGATTTCAATAATTGGCGGATTCGCCTTGAGCCGTAAATCCCGGATTTGGAGCGCGATTGCTGTCGCACTATCCCTTGGTCTCATTTATCTCCGTGGTTATCTCGTACCCGGGACTCCCACACTAACGAAACAGTATCTTCCTCCAGAAGTTCTTCGCTGGTTTGGGAAGGAGCCCGCGGAACCGCCCGTGATGAGTGGACTTGATGCAACGACCAATCAACCAGATAACTCGTTTGCCAAAGAAACTCAGATCGAAGGATCTACCTCTCCATCGACATCAACTGAGTCAGTCGGCACAACCGATGTAGATTCTCAAGAGATTGAACTAGAAACATACTTCCTCGACCTAGGAATTCTCGAACCCTGTAAGGACGAAGATGACCTCTGTCTTACTGAGGACTTTTCGACTGCCTGGTCGGAACAGATCGATCAATTCAACGACGAAGATATTTCTGCTGATCAAGCAGCCGACGCATTTGGCTTTGATACCACGGACGATAAATACGAAACCGAAACCCATGGTGACGCACAAGTGCTCTATCAAGGTTCGGGAGTGATCGGTAAATGGCCTTCCCGTGCTGCTCTCATCACCGATTTGGGGGCAGCAGCCGTCATTGAAACCATAGACTCAGACTGGAAGGAGTATGACCCACAAGAGAAAGGACAACTACTCAACGGTCTTCGGTTGTTCTTCGAAGTATGTCCTGGTGACAGTGGTGCGGTCGAGTTCAATGAGGAAACTGTCGAATCCTGTTGCCAGTCACACGATGTCTTGGCCGTTACCTGTGCTGATAGTGGCGAGCGTCTTTTCGAACATTCACTCGATGAACTCCAGTAGACGCTCTTCCGTAGGAGATTGGTGAACTGTCCTGTTGAATAGTTTTTCTACGGCCCCACAAAGAGAGAAAAATGTAGCGTCCGCCGGTTCGTTTAGTAGCTGTAGATAGCGTACTTATCTGGCTTGGTGGTAAGAATGAAGAGTAATTTCTGAGATGTTGTCCTTCGACCTCTTGTTTACGACTGTAGCACACCTACCCCGACGCCGTACCCCTATTCACCTATGGGAATCCTGCTGACTGACCAAACCATGCTTGCCAAGATAATTCTTCGGGCGACGAGGACTTGCTGTAGTTTTCGAACGTAGAACCGACAACCGGCGAACCGATAGCTACTGAAACAGCCATCAGGCGGGGGACTTCTTGTTTGCGAGAGCAGTCGCTCACGCTGCCACCAACCGGCCAATGAGCGCCGCTCCGGCGGCGCTCAGGCACTCACCCCTGGTGGGCCGTACACCTCCTCACGATCCAGCATGTGATACATTGAAACCAGCAGCTTTCGGGCGGTTGCTACAATCGCTGTTTTCGAGTTCTTTTTTCGAGCTAACCGGTTGTAAAACCGGCTGAGGTACTCGTCTTCGCACGTATGTACNGTTGCTACAATCGCTGTTTTCGAGTTCTTTTTTCGAGCTAACCGGTTGTAAAACCGGCTGAGGTACTCGTCTTCGCACGTATGTACCGCAGAGTATGACGCTTGAACGAGCAGCCACCGGACTCGTCCTGATCCTCGCTTCGAGATGCTCCCCTCAAACCGCGAGTCGCCAGACTCGCGGATTATCGGGTTCAGTCCAACGTAACTTACGACCTCTTTGGCCCGATCAAACCGGTTGATCTCTCCCAACTCCGCGTAAATCGTCAACGCCATAAAGTAACTCACACCAGGAATCGTCATCAGGAGCTGGGTCTCCTTCAGAGACCCAGCCCTCTCCTCGATCTCTGCTTCTAACGACTCAATCTGCTCAGTGAGTGTCTGAATGAATTCCAGATACGACTCCAGTAATGCATCCCACGGTGCCGGGAGCGAGAGTTCCTGCAGGAACTCTCGTTCCTTCACACTCAGCGGTTTCATCTCCTGAGTGATCCCGTGGTCACTCAACAAGCTATGGATCTTGTTCGCGTACTCGGTCCGGTTCTCGACGAGCTTCTGGCGCCCGCGCACAAGTGCGCGGGCTTGTCTAACCTCGTCAGTTGGAACGTAGCTTTCAGGAATCGATCCTAACCGAACCATCCGAGCGAATTGTTTCGCGTCAACGCGGTCAGTTTTCTTGTCCGAGTCGGAGATCAACTTCAATTTGCCGGGGTTAGCGACGGTCACATCCAGATACTCTGAAAGAGTGTCATGGATGTGGTAGTAGTTGCTGGTCGCTTCAAGCGCGGCTTTGGACCCAGCGTACTGCTGGGCAAAGTCGTCGAGGTTCGCGTTTTCGACGCGAACCTCTTCGACGATCTCACCGTTTTGGTCCAATACTGCGATTTGTGAGTACCGTTTGTGTACGTCGATTCCGATGAACATTGGGTTCACCTCGGGACGGTGGTGCGTGAAACAGAGATTCACCTATACGGGCTTTCCCGACTGCCGCTCTAGTCATCAAGGGAAGTTATGGTCATAGGCTAATGACTGTGGAGGATGAGTGGAGATCGACGCAAAGAGATCGTTACTCACCTCAGTGAGGACGATCTCGACCGATTATTAGCTGAAACTGACAACAAGAAAATCAGCAAGCGTCTCACGTTCATTAAGAATCTCTACAAGGGCGATACGCTTGAGGAAGCAGCTGATCGAGTCGGAAAGTCAGCGACTACTGGGAGCCGGTGGGCGCGGCGCTGGAACGAAGGTGGCCTCGGACTACTCACCCCGAACTTCGGGGGCGCACCGCCCCCGAAGCTCGATGAAGACGAGCAAGATCGCTTACTCGAACTTCTCCGCGACGGCCAGCCATAGAAAAAACAAGAGATACAGCATCTCATCAATGAGGAATTCGACATCGAGTTCCATCCAGTCTACCTCAGTGAGTTCCTCGATAATCTTGGCCTCTCACGTGCGATTCCACGGACAAAGCGTCCGTCCAAACCCGAAAACGCTGACGAGGATGGACCCGATGAGCCACACAACAAACAAGATGATGATGCTGAGGAAGGCTGGGTCGTTGACGACGATATCTGTACGGATGGCGTGACCGTCCTCGGTTTTTCGATGCCTCACACCCACAACCCTGGGACAACTCTCAGCGGCTGTACTACGTCGATGATCCCCACATCACCCGACCGCTGGTTCGTCACGACGAACCAACGGTCGGCTTCTACGCTCTCAATGGCGAGAGTGTGGTGAGTTTCCCCGAATATCAAGAGAAAGAACAGATCTGTGCGTGTCTTGAAGGAATCCGCGAGCAGAATCCGGGCAAGCGGATTCTGCTCGTCTTAGACAACTTCTCATCGCACATTTGCCCGTACACGCGCAAGCGCGCACATCAACTCTGCTGACGCAAACTACTCGTGGAGCGACTTCCGTGAGGAGTGTCGCTCCGAGTCAACGCGACCGTTGATCAAGCACAGAGAGCAGACATCGTTGCAGAAGGCGCACAACGCCCGAATGGACGGTGATAACTATAATCAACGGTGGATGAGTGAAACAGGCTTCTCACAGTTAAAGGACGACGACGGCGAGAAGCTTCGCTCCCGGAGCTGGCATGGCCAGTTCCGGGAGCTGACTCGCAAGTGCATCGTGCATAACCTAACGCAGGCGGCGAGTTAAGGGCCCGCCGCCTGCTCCCTCTTCTCTGGACGTATCCGGGAGAGGCATCGCCGTCGTCACTGGAACAATGGTACAAGATATCATAATCCTGACCCTCCGACAAACACCGCAAGCGACAGCTACTGCATCTTCTGACTCCAAGAACCGGTCTCTAACGTCGTCAAACCGTGAATGATCGACACTACCCCGACGCCGTCTTGCGTTCAACAAGGCAAGACAACGTTCACTTCGCAGCTGCGATGCTCCCAGTTGGGCACGCCGATTATCACGATCCAGAGAGCTATCCTGGCGAGGACAAGAGTTACCGAGTCGGCGACGTTGTTCGCTGACTCGTTGACCACGTCAGCGACGTCTGTCGGGTTCATACGCGGCGCCTCTACGCTGATCGAGAATTCTACGCCACGGGTGTATTTTTGGTGCTTGAACAGCGAGACCTTTTTTACGTGATCCCGGCACCGCGCGATGACCGCGTCAAGCGGTTCATCGCGCGCATGGATGAAGATGTGGAGGGACAAAAGCAAGTGCCTTGTTGAACGCCAGACGGCGGGAGTATTATCTTACTGATAATTGATTTCCCACCGATAGAGTGGCTAACTCTTCTGATTCTTAATCACGGATGATGTAGAGACAGACTTCATCCTGGACAAGTAGTGCAAATAACGGACGTAAATCTGTGTGCACCTGGTGCACACAGATATGAGAGTTTGTGAGCTGTATTTTTATGGATGGAATTATCTCCTGGCTGAGGTGGTAATCGCAAGACGGCACCAAAATCCCTAGATATCCGAATTCACCCCGATGCCGTCCGGCGATTCAACAGAGCAAAAGCAAGTGACAGTCAAATCCGAGCACGCGGTGTACGGGCCGGTAAAACACGGTGTCCCCAACACAAGAGCCGAGACAACGCTGGCTGGACTCCCGCCAGACGAGGACCGCGACGAGGTGCAGGTATTTGCGACCAATCTCGACGTAAACGACGAGATTGGTCTTGACCGGTGCTTGACGAAAAAGCAAACCAATCGCTACAGACGCCGAGGCGGGATTAAAACGGCCTATAGCAAGATCAAGGAGTTCGCACCGTGGACGACGTCGACGAACTTCTCTGTTCGGTTGTTCCACTTCGGCTTCGCAGTCCTGCTGTACGATCTGTGGTTGCTTGTGGATTTCCTCGTTCAGACGTTGATCGACGTCATCGAGTTTCGCACGAAACCGCGGGTGACCGCCCCGCGGTTTCGTGCGTTCCTCCGGAGGAAGGTGAGCGCATTGCTGTAGACCCCGCTCTGTGCTTGCCCTTCCCGAGAGGCATCACTGTATAGATCGACTGATTATACCGTTCTCGCCCAACCGACCGCCACTCACCACTATTGAGTGGCGGTCGTAACTCCTTGACCGGCCTGTATTCTGGACCGATTCCCACCGATAGACGCGAATCTCGTGCACGGATCCCGGGGCATTCGCAGCAGCCAGTTAGTCGAAGATATAGCCACAGAGTATGGATCCGCCGGCGGAGCAGCCGTGCTGCTGGATAACCTCTACGGCGGCAGCACAGAACGCCAGGCAAGCTGTATATCCGACAGGACCACTAGGGCCAGCCGCGGTACAGACGGTCACGCACTGGGTTCGTTGAACGTTATCTCCGAACCTCTCGCAGACTGTTATGATCACCCCGATACATGTCTCTCGCCCGATGTTGTCGTGGAAGCTCTGCGTGGACAAATTCTCGGATGATGATGATTTCTCGGACGATGGTAGGTCCTCGGGCGATGGCTCCAACTCGTACGTACCGGTGTTCTTTGCACCGTCTTCGCCATCTGGAGCATAATCAACTACTTCGAACACCCCTGAATCTGTGTCCCGTTCGGTATTTACCAGACCTCGAGCGATGGCTGTGTCACGGCTACCCGATTCGTCGTCGATGGTAACGGCATAGATTATCCCCGTTTCATCACCCTCTTCGTTTGATTCGAGACCGAGAATTACGACGACCGGATTTTTCTCGTTGACTGATTCGTCGGTAGTGATTGCACGCGTTGCAAACGCTCCCGCCTCCTCTAGGTCGTGTTTATCTTTGACATCATCAACGAACGAACTCCCGATTTCAGATCGTTTCACCACCGCTAATGCGTCGTCGGTTTCATTTTCGGAGAGTTTATTTGTATCGACGACGTCGAAGTCATCGATATTTCTGCCACCCAATCCTCCGTCGTCGTCGGCGCTCCCAACTCCGCTAGCTCCAATTAACCCGGTCGACGCGATACCGGTCATAGCACTCGTTTTGAGTATGTCTCTTCGGTTGAACTCGCCGTCTTGATTTTCTTCCGACATTGCAATCTAAAATAACCTGGGAATGATAACATTCGATACCAGGCACTGTCTAGTTAAGCCAGTTTGAGAAGTGAGCAGGTCGTTGAGTTTGTTTGGGACAATGCTCGCAGACCTGCTCAGCGAGTGCTTT
>NZ_AOIP01000047.1 GCF_000337535.1 Natrialba aegyptia DSM 13077 | reverse complement strand
TTATTTGCGCATTACTACAACCGCCTCAGACCGCATCAATCGCTTGATAATCGAACGCCAGCTGACGAGGTGCTAAACTAGACAGTGCCGGTCGAAACACCGGCCTGACGAAACGATGCAGTTCGACGACCTCGGTCGAGGCGATCAATCTCGCCATCCCCGGGGCGTGTCTCGGTTTCCTCGGGCCGAACAGTGCAGTGGCACTTGCTACCATATCGATGCTGACCGCGCTACTATCGACTCCAGCTTACGCATATGCCCGTGTCATAACCCCAATCATAATGATATTGACGACTCCCCTGCTTGAGGAAGCGCTCTTTTACCATAAGATCGGGACCATTACATCACCTCCGCGGTCATACCGCATTCGTCTATGCTCTCCACCCGCGACAGCGTCGATATCCCATCGGAGGCAGCCACCGTCGCACAGCGATACCAGCGCATCGAACGACCGGTCAGCTATGCCATGGCAGGTCTTGCCGGCGTTGTCGGTGCGGCCGCGATTTTCGTCCTGCCACTTGTTCAGGCACTACTCGTGGCGGTAGCCGTCCTCGTGTTGGTTCGATTCCCAGTGTTCTGATATAACGGACGCGTCGAACTGGTGACTGACACCGCCCCCGATGCGGTGCGGGCCGACTTCGAGAGCATGAGCCCGCCGGTGCTCGCTTTCCAGTGGGGACTCGCTGATACTGTCCGGCCGACCGAGGACGGCGGGAGCTACGAGGTCTCGTACCTGTTCGGACTGCGGTCGGAGACCATGACTACCGAGATTCGCCCATTTCTGCCCGCTGATGACTTCGAGCTGGTTGTGACGGCCGACGGTCAGCCGTGGGCGACGTACACGGTGTCGATACGTGATCGCGTCGGGACGACGGGCATGGACATCGAGTGGTGTCGGACCGTCGGTTTGGGCTCCGACGGATTCCGCAGCGGGTGGTTGCTAAACGGTACCGGGACGAGGCACTGACGGTGCAGAGCTACATTGTTGTCAAGCGGTACGACTCGGTACGTCTCCGATACCCGAGATGCCTCGACAAGCGACCACTGGTCAGATGAGCCACGTTTATCTGAACAGTAGATAGTAGCATGGTTTCTTTATTCAGAATATCTTGTGAAATTCATAGTCAGTATAGAGCAGACGGCTCTGTTGAAATCCTATTTGAGCGACAACATTCGGAGTAGGTAATCAGATCAGCCGCTGCACAGTTACGCGTTCTCAGCGGTCGGTCAGCCAAAATATTTCTTCAATTGGGAAATTAAAGTAATCAACGAGTTTCAGGTCCAATTCTAAACTCGGGTTGTACTTACCTGTCTCAATAGCATTAATTGTCTGATGGGAAACGCCCATCTCAATAGCTAGCTCCTCTTGCGTGAGATCGTGCTTCGCACGGTAGACTTTCAGTTCATTTTTGACTGACATCTATAGCCCATAGAAGCGATAATACGCTAATGATCCGAGATAAACTACAAAACCGCAGGTGAGGCTAACTGGCCACACAAGCTCGAATCCTCCCCATTGTGTGATTTGATCGGTGATGACTTCGGGGAGGAACATGGCGAACGCAACATACAGTGATGGTATGAGTACCATTGACCAGAATGCGTTAAACCCTGCGCGGTACTGCGCCTCTTTCTGGCGTTCATCGCCGACGACATCTGGCCGCTCAATCGCGCGGTAGAGTCGATAGCCACCGCCTATCATTATGAGGCCGATGACAATTGATCCGATCCCAAGGAGAGTCTCTCCAAACCACACAAGTGCGGCTCCACCGAGTAGCCACACCGGTGCAAGAAGGGCGACGAAGCCGAGACGGAGGACACCGATTGTATCATTTGTTTCATCGTCTAGGGATACTGTATAAATACACTTTTACTCTTTGTCGGTATAACTTTACTGGTCCATAATCCACTGTGAGCTCCGTAATCAAGTACCGTCCGACTCAAGAATCAATCAAAGACTCCGGTCTAAGTTGTGCGTGAGGGATTTCTCGAATTGCTTCCACCAGTGTCGGGAGCGGACGAATGAACCGTACTTGGGTTTGAGACAGGAGTTCACCGTCTCGTTCTGACTACGCTGTCCATAGAGGTCGTCATCCAGCCGAGCGTTCCACGCCTTATGCAGAGACGAAAACTCTCGGTGCTTGATGAGCGGACGAACATCTTCTTCACGGGCTAGCGTGCGACTCTTCTGGTCATCATACCCCTTATCTTTGAGGAGATTCACCACTTCGTCGGTATTTCGCTTGATGAGCGACGGTGCGATCTGTGAGTCATGCTTTCTAGTCGTGTTTTTCCGCACCTTGAGACAAAGCAAGACGATGTACTGGAGGAGTGTGTACCGCCGTTTCGAGAACTTCGAGGAGTAGCGAGCGACAGCTCGTCGGGCCAAGTGAATCGCTTGCTCAACAAATCGGAGCAACCGCGACTTCGGAAGTGCCTGCATTCGGTCACACTACTGGTCGAACCTGTAACTCTCTGAGGATTCCAAAAGAGCCGATCAGACGTATATCAGGTCGAAACTGCCGCTCACTAGCGTATTTCTCCAGAATACATTCACTATCCAGTTGAGTGACTCAGTAATGTCCACGATGCAGTCCGCCCTCCTCGGTTTGAATCTGAGCCGAGTGACGAGGCTCGTTGTGAGTATCGTTGCTATCTTTATTGCGCTTCGTCTTACTGATGATTTCTTTACGGGACTCGGAGTTGCGGTTGTGCTGGTGATAGTGCTTGATATTCCGTAGTCGCTACATAATCGCTACGTCACGCGGGACGAGTGATACACACGCACGTGTACTTGCTAAATTGAACGATTCAATTCAGACCTTGTTTTGAATAAAGGAACCAAATTACCAACCACTGTACAAACGGATACTCGTCATGTTATCGATGAGAGACACGACCATCCACGCTATATACAGATAACTGTTCGAGAGGCTTGGAGGGCCGTGATCAGCGGACCTGATGAGCGACAATTCACTCAATGCGTGAGATATCCGTATAGGTGGTCGCCGTTTTTCCAGCCCAGAAAATCGAATACGTATTTTACCTCACTCCAAAAAGACCGATACACGTGAGTGAGGACTGCTCTCCGAACAAGGTCTTTGCGCTCCTCGACGATGAGTACGCGCGGGCAATCCTCACTGCAACGAGTACCAAACCGATGTCCGCCAAAACCCTCAGCGCTGTCTCTTATACACATCTCTGAGCGGGC
>NZ_AOIP01000046.1 GCF_000337535.1 Natrialba aegyptia DSM 13077 | reverse complement strand
GGCCACCACTACAGCGTCTATGAGGCACGACTTGACCGACTCACCGTCGAACTCAACGACGGTGAACTACACGTCGACGTTGAAGAAACTCCCGCGGATGACGTGGCGGACCGCTTCACCGACATATGGGAGGACATCTAACGATGCTGCTACAGTTCGGTGTGGAGCAAGCATACACGGATTATCTCATCCATCTCGCCGTCACGCTGATTGCGATGATGTTGGCGCTCTACATCGTCTTCCAGGCCTTCCGAGGATATCGACGCAATGACAGCCAACGGATCCTATTCTTAGCCATTGGCCTCGCCCTCCTTACACTCGCCCCGTTCTCGCTCTCTATACTAGGAGTATCACTCGGCAACTCGCTCGGGCTCGGCCCACGACTCTACACCTTCTACCTCCCGGTAGCGAGTCGGCTTCTCGAAATCTGTGGCCTTGGCTGTATCCTCTACTCGCTGTTCATCCGCAACTAACATCCAGACCGATTCCACCATGACTGCCATCGAAACCACTGAACTGACGAAACGCTACGAAGATACACTCGCCGTAGACGACCTTGCCCTCTCGATACCGGAGAGTGTCGTCTACGGCTTCCTTGGCCCGAACGGTGCGGGCAAGACGACAACGATGCGGATGTTTACCGGTCTCACACACCCGAGCAGTGGAACTGGCTCCGTCGCCGGCGTCTCGATCACAGACCGAGACGGCCTCCGCACGCACATCGGCTACCTTCCCGGAGAACCACCGCTGTACGAACAAGCGACCGCTACGACCTCGAGGCCGTCGACCAGCGTATCAACGACTGGATCGAGTACGTCAAAGCCGAACAAGGCTTCAAAAGCCAACACCTCTACTCGAGTCTCACGAGCTCGTTCCTCGACGCACTCGAAGGTGACGACCGATGAAAGTCGTCACCACCCCCACCCAACTCCTCGAGGGGGTCCCGGTTGGTCCCCACGGCACCACCACGTGCCAACACTGCAAGTATCGACTGTACGAAGGCGACCGCGCGACCGTCCTTGTCTCCCGCCCAGCCGACACCGACCGCTGGACGATCCATCGACCCTACTGCATGGCCTGCAGTCCCGACACCATCACCCAGCCGACGCTTGGCTGTACGGAACTCTTAGCCCAGTGCCGACTCGGCACCCGCGCTGATCTGGCCACTCAGCAAACTCGACTGATCGTTCTCGAGCCCGAGATCCAGGACTCGAGTCCACCCTCCAACAGGGCTGCCGACCCAGAGGCGATCCCCATCCCGAATCGGTGAATCCCTAACACGCACTCGCGCCGGCAGCCGGTGAGCCACTGCACTCGGCTGTCTGCATTCTCCGCACTCGCTTCCAGGACTCGATGGCACGCCACTCCAGCCGCCAGTCAGTACGCCCGTCGCTTACACTCGAGGTGAGTCCACCGTGACCGACGTGGGACTCACACCAACCCAGCAGCCACCGCTGTCCCCACAGGCCAGCCTCGAGATCAACACTACTCCCGTCTCGGAGCTGTGGGAACAGCTGTTCATCCATCAGCCGATCCGAGATCTGTTCATCCGTGCCGTGCGCCGGTTCGCCGACGGCCGGACTGTCCCTGAGTGTTACGACGTGCTCGAGGGGCAGAACATACCCTACTGGTTGCGCTCCAGAGTCCTCGAGGTTGCCCGCGGGAACCGTCGCGACGCGTGGCGACTCGCCGCCGATCTCGTGCCAAAGCTCGGGCAGGGCCATGCGAGTCTCAAGGACCTGTTCGCGACCGCACAGTTCTTTGCCGATCATGTTCCCGACGATCAGCCACCAACACTCGCGGTCACTATCGATCGGGCTTTCGAACAAGCCCCACGGCGAAAACGGGAGTCGATCTGTCGACTGCTCGCCATCCTCGCAACGGGCTTCGATGTCCGTGTCATCGCAACTGGACGGACCCAGCACTGGCTCGCCCAGCATCACCGTGAAGAGCTGCCCGGCGTGAGCGAATGGCGAGAGACATACCACCCTGCTGGGGACCGCGTCGACGACGCCCTTGAGGCGCTGGATCCAGATGGCCGAAAGGTCGAACTCCTCCGGCAGCTCGAGGATGAACCTGCCCAGACACTCTCTCGGCACGCGCTGCGGGCGATGCACGACGTCGATCGCAGCCGAATCTCCCAACTGCTCGTCTCCGAAACGAACTCGCTCACTGAGCTCGGCCTGGTCGCTGAGTTCGGCCCTGCCGATGATCGGACTGTCGAGTTACTCGAGGCCGGCCGACAGCTACTCGAGCAGCTGGACGCCCAACACGGTCGTCAGCAGGAACTGTCGGAGGCCGTGAGCGACACCGGAACATCCTCCCAACAGTGCCGTGTAACCCCGCGCACACGAGGGGAGGGGTGTGACCACAACAGCGAGGACAGCAACCCCTACCGGACGGCCTACCTCGACCGTCCAGGGCATGCCGCCGCCGCTGGCTGTGGAGAGGACGGCGGGATCACCCTTGTTGAGGCCCCGTTCGAGGACCGTACGGACGCTCTTGACCATACTCGATACGTCAGCTTCGACGCTGATCGCGAGGAAGCCGTCGTTGCCGTTCGGGCAAGTGGCCCCCTCCAGTACGTGGTGAGTCTCGCGACAGCGTTAGCCTCGCCGCGATTGCTCAACCGAGCGCTCACCGACAACCACCTCGAGTCACTGGAAGACCCGCCGGCAATCTTGCGAGACGCTCGTTGTATCGGTGCGCTCTCGGATGAGGCACTCGAGAATCCCAAGACACTCCGTGAGGCGTTCATCGAGTGGGGGACCGACCTCGAGGACCTCACCGCGAAACTCTCCGCCGGCGACTATGAGGACCGCAACCGCTTTCGCAGCGAGATTATGCGCTCCGCTCATGGCCTTGCTGGCTCGATCATCCATCTGTTCGATGCCCTCGAAATCGATCTCGTTCGAGAGCTTCGCGTCCCGTCAGGACTCGAGACCGATGCGCTAGACGAGCTCGCAACCTCGATCAGTATTTCGGCTGCGATTCAGGGAAAATACGGTGTGTTTGCCTCGTACCGACAACTGTTCGAGTCTCGCAAGGAAAAGCGTCGCACCGCACTCACACCGACTGTTGATGCAGATGACCCGCTGGGGTCGCTCATCGGCTCTGTCGTCGTTCGCGGTGAGGACGTCCACCGACTTCACCCATACCTTAAGGAAGCACTCGAGACGCCAGCAGCGGTCGCTGATAACGCTCCCGAATTCGCGGTCCATGTCTCCCTCTCGATAGTCGATCGAACGGGCTACGCGATGGCTGCGACGCGGATCCTGCAGGCCAAGAACCTCCGACCGACTCGAGACAGCATCTCGCTACTACAGGCGTTAGTCAGCTCGCCGTACGCTGCTGCTTGAGCACTGTACCAACTCGCCACCGAAGACGGGAGCCGAGAGCTCCGGCTGGACGAACTCCGCTATGCGTTGGGAACGCTCGACTCCGAGACGTTGCTCTCTGATCTGCCACCGACGATCGGCCGGATCGTTCAGACGCTGTTGACAGCCGACAGTCGTCTCTCACAGCGAGAACTTGCCGACCGAGCAGACGTATCAACACGAGCGATTCGAAACTACCGCAATCAGCTCGAGGCACTTGATCTCATCTGCATCGACAAGTACGGCTATCGACTGGCGCTGTCCTTCCAGACACCCGCTGAGCGGCGTACTTCCGTCGTTCCCAAATTCTCCGGAAACGATCAGTCGCTGCTCGACGTGGCCGATGCACTCCTCGAGATGATACTACCACCAGAACGATACGGCGATCCTGATGATCCACTCGGCAGTGTGCTGTTTTGGCCACTGGATCCCTATCGACTACTCGAACATCCAGCAGTCGGCGTATGGCTTGGTGTGGCGGCTGCTTTCGAAGGAACAGCACAACCCGGGGATGGACAGATAGTGATAATTGGTCCACAGATCAAGCAAGAGTCATTGGTCAGCAGTGGAACTATTAGAGAGGGACAACCACGATAGAATCAATGGATAATGGTTTAGACGTCTCACAACAATACACCTTTTCACCTCCAATCGATCTCCTCTCGGCTTTAGAGTCCCTCCATATCCAGTATTTAGACGTCACTGAGACGCGTGCTCTCGTTATCTTCAAGGCAGCTATCCTCAACCTCGAGAGCAACGAAGGGACCCTTACAACTCTCAGTGGCGCCGAGATTACGGTCTATGAACTGCCTCGTCACACCACTACTGATGATCCAGAGAATGAGGCGAGCTCAGTCATTGAGAAGTTCATTGATCAGATTACCTCGGCTGAGATGACGACAGCCTCACGTCACGAGTAAACCTCTTCTCAATAATCCGGTTCTCTAGGCCGTGGTAAACCGCTATACTGCGATGATTCAGCACACCTTTCTCAGATTAGTACTTGGGGTGTGTGGACACTGGTCATGGCAATCAGTAAGAAGCGATTTTTCAAAGAGAATCACACCTTCGACAAATATAAATAACATCATTTCTGCTATACAGGTAGGATGACATACCTTACCACAGCGAAGAGATTTAGCCAGCTTGTGAGCAAATATTTCGTACTGTGGGTTGTAATCGCGGTTGTCCTTTCTTTTCTGAGTCCTGAAACGTTCGTATGGATCGGGGAGTATGTATCAATACTTCTAGGAGTGGTAATGCTGGGGATGGGGCTTACACTCACAACCGACGATTTCAAGCGGATTCTCGAGCGCCCACGAGACGTTCTCCTAGCAGCGGCCGCCCAGTGGCTGATTATGCCAACTGCAGCGTATGCACTCGTTCTAATACTTTCACTGCCTGCAGAGATTGGTATCGGTCTCATTATTCTGGGGGCGGCACCGGGTGGGACGGCCTCCAACGTGTACACGTATCTGGGAAAAGGCGATGTTGCTCTTTCAGTTACTGTGACATCCGTGACGACACTCGCAGCGCCGATAGTGATGCCAGCCTGGGTTATTCTCTTTGCCGGAGAACAAATCCAAGTCACGTTTGCGGAGATGTTTCAGGAGATCGTTTTTATTGTCGTGATTCCAGTCATTCTTGGTTTCACACTACGGCGGGTTCTTGATCAGTATGCACCAACTGCTGCGAAAGCGGGATTGACGGTATTCCCTGCGATCAGCGTGATGGCAATCGTTGCGATCGTTGCAGCAGTCGTCGGTGCGAACATCGAAAATCTCCTTACTGCGAGTGTCGTCGTCTTATTTGCGGTCGTTCTCCACAACGTAATTGGCCTGTCTGCTGGCTATGGGACGGGGTACGTGTTTGGGATGGCGGCAGATCGATCACGCGCGTGCTCGTTCGAGGTTGGAATGCAAAATAGCGCACTGGCTGTCGCGATCGCAACTGGATTCTTTTCTCCACTGGCATCGTTAGTCCCTGCGCTTGCAGTCGTTCTCCACCAACTTACTGGTCCTGCACTGGCTTCCTATTTTTCGAGCCGAGACGCTGAGTCAATTGACGAAACAACAAAGCCAGCCCAATCAGTTAGCGATTAGTGTCAGTATTCGCTGATCGTTGAACCGTTTTTCCACATAGTTGTAGATATCGAGCGGGTAGCGGAATCGACGAACCAAGCGGGTCGAGAGTCTCGAGGGCAAAAACGAGAGCAGTTACCGGCAGTCGAGGTGGAGAACGGTCTTTGCGACCAGAGAAATCTCGGAACCCATATGTTTAATTGATTTTCGTTCGATTACACAGGTATGTCAAACGAACTGCAAGCCCTTTCATCGATACTGGACCCTGATCAAATATCATTTACAGATGCAGACCGACATGAGCGATCTGTCGACTGGGGAACCAGTGAAGAGAACGGTGTGCCCCCGGACGTCGTCGTTTGGCCCGAGAGCACTGCAGATGTGGCTGCAGTACTTTCGTGGGCCAATGAGGAACGAATACCAGTTACTCCATACGCCGCCGGAACGAGCCTCGAGGGGAATGCTGTCCCGCTGGAGAAGGGCATAAGCCTTGATATGAACCGAATGGACGAGATTTATGAAATTCGTCCAGATAATCTTCAGGTTGATGTTGGGCCTGGGATTTACGGCGACGAGATCAACGAGGCAGTTGGAAAACAGGGCCTCATTTTGCCGTCGCTCCCCTCATCGGGAAAAATCTCGACGATCGGCGGAATGCTTGCAAACGATGCGTCGGGTATGAAGACCGTAAAGTACGGTGAAGTCGCAGACTGGCTGCTCGAGGTTGAGGCCGTGTTGCCGACAGGAAAAGTGATAACTGCCGGGAGCAAGGCGACGAAGACTTCGTCTGGGTATAATTTGCTGGACTTGCTTGTCGGAAGTGAGGGAACACTTGGGGTTATCACACGAGCGACGCTGCAATTGGCTGGCCGTCCGGAGCAGGTTTGGGGCGGGCGAGCAACCTTTTCAGCGCTCGGCGATGCAGCCGATGCGATCTTCGATACCATCCGTTCAGGTGTCGATGTTGCCAAGATCGAACTAATCGATTCGATCAGTGCAGAGATGGCAAACGCGAGTCTGGATACCGGCTTATCGAACTCGCCAATGGTGTTCCTCGAGTTTCACGCGAACCACAATATCGAAGCCGAAGTGGAGTTCTGTCGGACGATATTCGAAGCGCACGATGTGACCGAGTTTGCCGTTGCTGAAAGCGGCCCAGAGATGACGGACCTCTGGGAAGCGCGGCGTGAACTTGCAGACGCTGTTGACCCCTTTGATCCAGATCTCTCTTCGCTCACTCCCGGCGACGTGACGGTTCCGATTAGCGAGTACCCAGAGATGGTGAGATACGTAAAGGAGTTAGGTGAGGAATATGACTTCCTGATCCCGTGCTTTGGACACGCAGGAGACGGGAATCTCCACTACTTCGTTATGGTCGACGTTGAAGACCAAGAGATGGTAGCGAAGGGAGAACAGATTTCAAAGCAAATCGTTGAAAAGGCAATCAAAATGAACGGGACTGCGACTGGTGAGCACGGGGTTGGGATCGGGAAACAAGACTACCTTGCCAGTGAGCATGGAGACGCGGCAGTCGAAGCAATGCGATCAATCAAGAAAGCGCTCGACCCAAATGGGATACTCAACCCGGGAAAAGTTCTCCCTGAGCCATAGACTAGATAAACAGTCAATGCTCTTGTGAAGCACGTTGTTGGTGGAGAGCAGTCTGGTGGTTCCGACGGAACACGGAGTTCCTCGAGCACTGATTAAACTATCGATCTGAGTAGCTATGAGTAGGTTTTACGGCCGGCCCTGAACGCTAGCACGGTTACTAAAAACGAACTCGCTCACTGAGCTTGGACTGGTCGCTGAGTTCGGCCCTGCCGATGACCGGACTGTCGAGTTACTCGAGGCCGGCCGACAGCTACTCGGGCAGCTGGACACACAATACGGTCGTCATCAGGTACTTTCAGAGGCCGTGAGCAACACCGGAACATCCTCCCAACAGTGCCGTGGGCCGAATAATCCATACGCTTCTCACAGCCGAAAACCGCCTGTCACAGCGCGAGCTTGCCGACCGAACAGATGTCTCGACACGGACAATTCGGAAGTATCGCGACCGACTCGAGGCACTCGATATCATTCGCGTTGACGAGAGCGGATACCGCTTGACGCTATCGTTCCAGACTGCTTCCGAACGCGATCCCGTTCTTTCATCCCTCCTTGAGGAGAGGCAGACGCTCCTCGACGCTGTTGATGCGTTCCTCGAGACAATCTTGCCACCAGATCGGTACGGCGACCCAAACGATCCACTCGGCAGCGCGCTGTTCTGGCCACCAGATCCGTCGCGATTACTCGACCATCCGACGGTCGGCCCGTGGCTGCGATAGCAGTTACACTTACAGCGACAGAATCTCCTGCCGTGTTGAATAGCCGTACCTGAAACGGGGTGAAGCCAATTCTGAAACCACTTCCAGTAGCAGCGTACACGTCGGTCCACATTACGCCGATCTACGACGACATCGCTATTCAACAGAGCAGAATCTCCCAGAAACAACCGGACGGTGCAGATGGGCCCACCGCTCGAGCAGCAAGCGCTTTCTCAGACAATTCCGTAGGATTTACTAGCTGTTGTTCTTCCGGTCGGGGACGCCGTAATCGATGTGGATTTCCGGTGTGCTCGGTGATTCAGATGCTGGAGTTCCGTTCCAATCGAGAACATGGACATTCGCCAGTTCTCCAGAAAACCGGAACCGATGGACGCCGGTTTCGATCGTCCCCTCGACAGCATGTTCCGAGACTACTGTGGTTTTCTCAAGCGAGTCAGTCTCAACTGGTTCGATATCACCATCGACGCTAATTTCGTAGTTGGATGGCACTCCACGACCAATTACTGTAACGTGATTTGTCATTGTTCTCTCACTTGGCATACAGTGGAAGACTCAACTTTGCCAGGATAAGCCTTCTCATTGGCAAAACGGTCGGCATTTCCAACGGTCTCGAACGAACGAATATGGGTTGCACTACAACTCGACGTACTGATCTTCCCACTCTCGTCTATCCTGGATCGCTTGCTCCCCTGCGTCGCCGATCGCATAATAGTTCGTCCGTCGGTCGAGTTCCCCCTTTTCGACCAACTCCTTGTTGACAAGCGTGTCGAGGTTTGGGTACAGCCGGCCGTGATTGATCTCACTCTCATAGTACCCCTCTATCTCCTCCTTGACATCCTGGCCGGACGGGCGGTCGGCACCTGCGATCACGTACAGGAGGTCTCGTTGGAAGCCGGTGAGGTCATCCATATTACGAGAGTATTCAACGATGCTGTATTTGACTTCTTTTCATTGAGAATTGTATGTTTCCGCGCTGTGAAAGTAGAATATTACTATCTATTTAACATTTTTACACTTAATCGAATGGCGAAAACTGCAGCAGAGGCCGGTTCGAGGGTGTCCTCGAACGATCCGCATGACGTTCTTTTCACCGAATCTGGATCGAACTATCCGTTCACTACACTTGCCTACGTACCTTTTTCCGCCTCGGGATTCCTCACTTCGTTCGGAACCTCTCGGCGCAAAAATCTACGCTAAAAAGGCCGCCTTCGCGGGCTTCGCCCGCTCCGGCGGTGAACCGCTCGCTTCGCTCGCGGATGCTGGCAGCGGCAACTCTTTCGCCTGTACTTACCGTTTGTCGGGTAATCACAGAGAGAAGGTATGAGAATTTTTCTAGGACACCCTGTGAGCTACCTTATCTCAGAGAGCTGGTACGCACGTTATCCACTGAAATATCTTGATCACGTGCGGAATCACGAAGCGCGCTATCTTCAGTCACCAGTGTGAGATCATTCTGCTCTGCAGTAGCAAGATAAGCCGCGTCATAGAACGTGAGTCCGTTTGCTTGAGCGACATCCATTGTTGGAGGGAGATTTTCGTTAATCACGGTACTCAGTCTCATTTCCGTCCCAAGTCGATCGAGAATATCAATCGCGTCTTCCAACTCATCATCAGTCAGATTATCGTTGACCATCCCAATCTTCCAAAGCGAATTCGCCACCTCATACATCGTCAAATCCAACACATGTTCATCAAATAAGATGCTGACATCTATATCGGAACTACTTTCGCCAATGAGCATATCTACCACAGAGCTGGCGTCAAAAAGATATTCAGACATTAGTTCTCCTGACGGGTTTCACGAACTGCTTCAACGATCTCATCAGTTTCTATACCATCATCTACCTTCTTCCTGAGGGAATCCGCATCTCGTCTCAATTTTTCCCTCCTACGTTCGGTAATTTCCTCCTCGAGAGCATTACGAATAACCTCGCTCACATTGATGTCCTCCTGTTCCAGTTCCTTCTTTAGGTCATCAGGGATCTTCGCTGATACTGTCGACATACGTGGTCGTATTACGCTTCAGTATTACTAAAAAGTTTTCTCCGAATTTAATAGGCAGGAAGGAGAGCAAAGAGATCGATGTGAATATATCTATCCCGCTCTCGCCTCCTTCACGACTATTTAGTCTAAGAGAGAATTCGAAAATAAATTATTTTTGCCAAGGTATTTCAGCGTGAATCACTTCATCGACCGCTCTTCCGAAGTACATTGTTGGTGAAGAGCCTTCTGTCAATTTCTCTGTAACGGTGTGTTGAACGAAAGGTAATATGAACAGATGTCTCATCGCCTAAACCAAGCGTTCTGTTGACCGATCCCGAACCCCTATCGCTACCAACAATCTGCTTCCGAAGACTGTACGCAAGAAGTACTTACTACCCGGATCCGCTCGTCGTGAAATCGGGCCGAATGACCATGTCAGTGGTTTTTATGTAACGATGATTGTCCCACCGGCTTTTCCCGACTGGCGACCCACTGTTTGGTATGAGCCTATTTGACAGAGCAAACTCAACAACAATCGACTCCTGCTTGCTGTCTGTCACCGTCATCTCTGGTTCCTCTACCCCTCTGGGGACGAACAACACCACCGGCTGTGCGCTCCGAACTCAGCAGTGCCACCTCGAGTTATCCTCTCTGCCCTTCTCGCTGTTGGGGTGTGGGTGCTGTCCGATTGGTCGCTTCCGCGAGGCTCTCTGAGCTGCATCAGCGGTGGCGCGCGATGACTGCGCGCTTCAGCGCACAGAACGTGCGAGGGACGAGCGATGCGACTACAGGGAGCAAAGCGAGGAGGGTGGGGAGGACGCGAGCGAAGCGAGCGTGTGGTCGGACACACAAAAAAGAGGAGCGGCTACGCTATTCCTGGGTCCACCACCGGCCGCGCTCGGGGAACTCGAGGCGGCTCCAGCCGGTCACGGCCAGGTTGCATCGCTCGTTGTGCCAGTTCTTCGCCGCGTTCCTGATTCGCACCGTCTCTCCCTCGCTCACTGTTGTCTGGTAGGAGTTCTCCCAGATCGTGACCTTCATCTTCTCGGTCTCATCCGCGATCAGCCCCACTTGGCTGATCGACGACTTCGAGGGCTCCCACAATTTGATGATCTCGCCTTCCACGTCCACTTCACCTGCTTCCACCTCCGGCACGTCTGCGATGTCCACGATCGTTCCCGACTCGGCCTTCACTTTGTCCATCTCCTCGAGGGTTGCGTCGATCATCGACTTTCCGTCCGTCACCTTCTCCGCCAGTCCACGGCTCACTGCCGCCCGGCTTGGACCCCCACGAACCGTCTCCGTGATTCGCACCGATTGTTTGTTGACCTCCGCCAACTGCTCTTGCTCCAGCTCCGACCGGGGATCAACCCGTTCAACCCGCCGCTCTCGGCGTTGCTCGACCACGACCTCTCGCGTCCGCTTCTCTCGTCCCTCCTGCGTTCCGAACGTCGCCTTTGCGCTGATCAACTCGAGCTCCTCCTCTCGAGCCCGAATCCGTTCTTCCTGTGCCAGTAGCAGGTGTCCGAACTCGTTCTCTTCGCGTCCAACCACCGTCTCCGGGTGGTTCGTCTCGACTTTCGTATTGACCTCCTGATCAACTGACGCCGCGAACTCCGGCGTTTCGTCCACGACATCTTCCGCGAACGGATCTTCTACCGCCACGCCTCTGTCCGTCTTGTCCGCAGCCGCCTCTTGGTTGACACTCGATTCATCCGAAGTTTTATCATCTCGGAAGTTCGTAGAACTCATTGCTTAGTACCGAAGGCGCTTTCCAACGCGTCTTCACTCCAACACCTCTGAGTCCCAACTGTGTTCATCTCCTGCAACCGCTCTCGCTCGCGCCTTCAGGTCCCCTGAGGCGCGAGTAGAGCGGGACACCATCCCCACCATCTAGCACCGCGCGCCGAGACGACCGGCGCGAGCGTCCAGCGGAGTAACCGTGAGGGGTGAGCAGCGACGCCGCGCAACCCCTCGCGGTTACCCGCTGGCGTCGAAACCAGAGCCCGGCAGCACAGCGACCATCGGGAGCGAGCAGCCCGGAATGGTCGGTCGCGAGCGATGCAGAGGGAGGGAAGGCGAGCGGGGCGTGCCGTAACCACACACCAGTCGAGGGATAGCTACAGCATCCCCGCCTTCAGCTCAGCCTGGTGGGCTTCGAAAGGGCGAGGACGTTTCGGTCGTCCCCCGCCGACGTTTCCGCGAGCGGAGCGAGCGGAGGCCAGCGAGAGCCGCGGCTCTCGCCCGGCAAGCACCGCAACGACCGAGCGTAGCGAGGGAGTGAGGCGCGCAGCGAGGCGCGGGATGCCGAGCGGCCGAGGGCTTTCGGTGGAAGTGTACTCCGCTCCCCCTCTCTGGTCGAGTCATCTCCTCAACGACGTCGTCTCCCTCATAACCCGTGTTCTGACTCCACCCCTCCGTCACGATCTTCTCCCTCCTTCTCCCCTCTTCTCCTCGAGCGTCACCTTCACGTCAACCACACTCAGTCCTACGGAATCCGAGCAATTCACACGTCTATCCGCACCCCGCAACATCGTCTTCGTCTCTCCCCCAACGTACCAATGTACTACCCCCCGCTAGGGTGTTATAGAACGATCCGCATGACGCTCTTTTCACCCAATCTGGAGCGAACTCTCCGTTCACTACACTTGCGAACCGACCATCGAAATATCTGGCAGGTATTGGTCAGGTTCGTCGAGTCGTGCAAGATACACAGCGCATATTCAGGAGTGGGCCGGAATTGGCGTGGTCAGTATCGGTAAGTACAGAGCGGAGATTGAACAATATAGACGACCTATGTATCGAGTGTTGACTCTCGGTACTGGTTTTGTGTAACTGTGTACCGGTGATGGTCAATTATCGTCCCGTCAGGCCGAACTGTCGAGTTGCGGATGACGCCGTCGTACTGACCGCCGTGCGTGGAAATGTACTTCTCCACCGCCGCACGCGACCTATCGTTGCCGTCCTGCACAGGAACCGCGACGAGGTCGAGATCAAGGCGCTCGAAGGCCAGTTCAAGTATCACATCCGCCCGTTCGCCGGAGTATCCGTTGCCCCAGAACTGCTTGCGAAGCCAAATCGCAGGTTTCCCGGTTCGGGTTTCCCAGTCGATGATGAGGCCGCCCGACCCCACAATTTCGCTAGCCCCCGGTTCACCCTCCTTTGGGCGAATGACATACTCTGCCCGTGTTCCGTCTTCCCACTTGGATTCGAGTTCAGAGATGTAGTCAGCTGTTTCCTTCACAGTCTTATAAGGGTCCCATGGGAGGTACTCTGTTACTTCCTCAATTGCTGGCTCGTGGTGAGAACACAATTCATAGTATTCGAAGACATCGACTGTCTCGTGACAGAGCCGTCGCAAACGGAGACGTTCCGTCTCAATCTCCTCCGGGAACAACATACCGACGACTACCTGAAAGAAGTGTATAAGACCAACGGTGAGTGGTACGCACACCTACCTAACGGCTGTCTCACCGTCCGAAACGTGAAATAACCGACTATCGCGTGCTGCATACAACCTCTGTATTCAGCAGATCGTTTCTGATATTTATCCGAGATGTGGGTGGCTGCTCCGGTAACGCCTTCGCCTGTACTTACCGTTTGTCGGGTAGTCACAGAGAGAGAGAGAGAGAGGGTATGGGAACTTTTCTATGACACCCTGATCCCGCGTATACTGCCTTCTCGAGTGGTCCGTTCACCACCGAAATCGAACCCGTTGATCGTCCACGTCGCCTCCTCTATCAGAATCGTCCACTGTCCAATACTCGGATCTATCTCGAGCAGCAGGACCACCGACCGAGAGGAGCCAACCTGACACACTGGAAGGGTGTCATAGAACGGATCGCGTACCAGTTGCATTGACCCCGACGAGTGTTACGTACAGGGGGTATAGTTCACAAGGTGGGGACCCATCCTATCCGGATATTGTCAAGATTGATCTGCTGGCACTGTCTAGTTGAGTCAGTTTGAGAAGTGAGCAGGTCGTTGAGTTTCTTGTCCAAAGATGCTCGCAGACCTGCTCAACGAGAGCTA
>NZ_AOIP01000045.1 GCF_000337535.1 Natrialba aegyptia DSM 13077 | reverse complement strand
AATTCATGCACTACTACAATCGCCAGAGACCGCATCAAGCTCTCGACGGAAAGACGCCGATCGAGGAGGTGCAGAACTAGACAGTGCCGATCTGCTGACTATAGAGGATGAATGTAGTGAAAAGAGATAATCTGTTATGCAACAGGCCAATCACATTTGCGGCAGCAGTACCTGCCTGCGGCGTCCGGATGCTTAACTATGCGCAAAACGTGACTCCGTACAATGACGATCACGACGGAATTCCGACTTCGTTCATCCGCGCTCCCGCTCGTCAGTATTCCAACGACGTTCCCACCCGACGAGATCGTGTGCTCTCACGCCCTCTGTATCGAGCCAGACGCTCGGGTGTTCATCGTTGAGATCAACGCCGAGGATGACGTCTCCGAAGCGCAACTCGCAGCACTCGACGAAGTCGTAACAGTAACCCTGCTCGGAGAACGGGGCGATAAAACTGTCTTCAAGCTCACCGTCGAACTTGATGACTCGATCTCCCCGGCCTTTAACCCTGAACGCTTCGATGGTGTGAAGATGAAATCGACGACTATCACGCCGGAGGGCTGGCACGAAACGAAAGAATTCAAAGACTACGAGACGTTCCACGACTTCCACATCACTTTTGAGGACCACGGAATCTCGCTCGACCTTATCTCCATCACATCCGACCAATCCTCGTCCAACAACGCTACAGGCGAGGGACTCACTGATCGCCAACGTGAGGCCCTGACTCTCGCCGTCTCTCGTGGATACTACGAGAGTCCACGCCAAGTGACGGCTGCGGAACTCGCCGAGGAGTTAGATATCTCACAACCTTCCCTGTCAAGCCTTCTCCGGCGCGGCGAGCGCCAGCTCCTCACCTCCTCGCTCGACATACAAGAATCCTTAAACACCCTTTCCAGATAGCATCGAAACCAAGTCACACGACACCCAACTGAAGGGTGGGTACAATCCATGGATATCACCAGAGGCTGTTCACAACCCTCCAACGAGGGGCCCGACGAGTACTTCACAGGAAACGCCCGAATCGATCCTCTGTTCGACCCACAAAACGAGGCCCGCGCAGCGGCGGCGAGCGTCACGTTCGAACCCGGTGCCCGCACAGCGTGGCACACCCACCCGCTCGGCCAGCGGCTGATCGTGACGAGCGGCTGTGGCCTCGTGCAACGCGAAGACGGAGAGATCAAGCAGATCCGAGCAGGCGACGTGGTCTGGTTCCCACCAGACGAAAAACACTGGCACGGCGCGACGCCAGACAACGCTATGACCCACATCGCCATCCAGGAGGAGCGTGACGAGGAGGTCGTCACTTGGCTGGAACACGTTACCGACGAGGAGTACGACCCAGAATCAGATAGCTAACCCAACGCCTCTATAGCTGGGCCGTCACCCGAGCATCCCTTTACCACTTTCGAGGAGAGATCACCAATGAATGCATGGCCAGAAAACGAACTAAGAGAGATTGTGGAATCCGATGACTTGCACATCACACCGTTCCGTGAGGACAATGAGACGTACGGCGCGCCGACGTGGATCTGGTCCGTTCAGGTTGACGACGACCTCTATGTACGTGCCTACAACGGCCAGAACTCCAGTTGGCACCAGGCTGCAGTCCGAGAAAACGCGGGCCGAATTGAGGCCGCCGGTATGACGAAGGAGGTCACATTCGAGCCAGCAGATGGACCAATTAACGACCGCATCGACAAGGCCTACCGCGAGAAGTACGATGGTAGCCAATACCTCGAATCGATGGTCAGCGAGCGCGCCCGCTCAGCCACCGTCAAGATACTGCCATGCGAAACAAGCGGCTAATCCTTGAGCGCCTTGAAGACACATTTGTGGTGCTAAAGATCGGCCTCGCGGAATCGGGGGTCGAGTACCTGGAGGACCCGACGAACCAGTGCCGAGCTCGTTATGAATAGTACTTAAACACCCTTTTCAGATAGCATCTAATCTAACTCATTCCATACCTTTCTTCCCGTTGATGACAGCAGAGTTTGGTTCCGAATTAGATGGACAGGTTGCAATCATTACTGGGGCGTCTTCCGGGATCGGTGAAGCAACGGCCAAGTCCCTGGCATCGCGGGGTGCGAGTGTCGCACTTGCTGCTCGACGTGAAGAGGAACTCAACGATCTCGCGGCCCAGATTGAGGGCGAAGACGGCGAGACACTTGTAGTGCCGACCGACATTACCGATGACGAGGATATCGACAACTTAGTCGAAACAACGACCGCCGAATACGGTCACATCGACATCCTCGTGAACAACGCGGGTTATATGCCACTGACACATATCGCGGATGCAGACCGCGAGACCCTCCACAACACTATCGATGTTAATCTCGATGGGGTCATCACGCTTACTCATGCCGTCATTCCGGAGATGCTGGACCAAGACAATGGGCATATCGTAAATCTGTCTTCGGTTGTCGGACGATTCGCAATGGAGAACAGTTCGCACTACATGGCTGCAAAAGCCGGTGTAGCTGGCTTTGGAGAGGCGCTACGACTTGACGTTGCCGCAGAGGGCATCCGCGTCTCGACTATCGAGCCAGGCGCTGTGAATACGGAACTTACTGAGGACATTCCGGATGAAGATCTGAGGTCAGATGTAGAGGAATACAACCAATCTATGCGGCAACTCCGGCCCGACGATATTGCCCGGACAATCACGTTCGTCGTGACCCAGCCAGAGCACGTGGATATCAATGAGGTCTTGGTCCGACCGACAGACCAAGTGCAACCGTAGCCACACCGGACGGGACTTAAATACCCAGACGACGCACGTCGAACATCATCGTGTTCTGACAGGTTCTAGGCGACATATTCGCCTACCTACATACCAGCTGATTCCTGGAGTATGGGATGAAACCAATCTTTGAAAAGAACGGCTCTGTTGAAATCCTCAGGGAGTTACAGGTACGTCCGGTAGTCTGACCGGATGGAAGCCCTCCCGAAATCGCGGTTGCTCCGGTTCGTCGAGCAGGCATTTCACTTGGCACGCCGAGCTGTCTCTCGTTACTCCTCGAAGTTCTCAAAACGACGCTATACACTCCACCAGCACATCGTTCTCCTCTGTCTCAAAGTTCGGAAGAACACAACGTATCGGATGCTTCTCGACGAACTCATCGAGATGCCCCGCATTCGGAAAGCGATCAATCTGGCCGAACTCCCGTCACCCTCAACGTTGTGTAAAGCGTTCAACCGGCTCGATATGGCAGTCTGGCGTGTCCTGCTCAACCTCTCGGTCACCCTTCTCCCGACCAATGGTGTCGTCGGAATCGACGCCTCCGGCTTCGACCGATGTCACGCCTCGAAACACTATACGAAGCGAACGAAGCTGACGATTCAGCAGTTGAAAGTGACACTGCTCGTAGACACGAGAGCGAATGCTATCCTCGATCTCCACGTGACGACGACCAGAAAACATGACTCGCAGATCGCACCGTCGCTCCTCAAGCGGAATGCCGGGAATGTGGCGATTCTCCTCGGTGATAAGGGATACGACGACCAGAAGGTTCGCGCAGTAGCCCGTGACGCTGGCGTTCGTCCTCTCATCAAGCACCGAGAATTTTCGTCGCTCCACAAGGCGTGGAATGCTCGGCTGGATGCCGACCTCTATGGCCAGCGGAGTCAGAACGAGACAGTGAACTCCCGTCTCAAACGGAAATATGGCGCATTCGTCCACTCACGACACTGGTGGAAGCAGTTCCGTGAACTCGTTGTCGGCTGTCTCACTCACAACATCGATAAAACACTCTGAACAGTGTAGGTGTAGATCGACGGTGAAGCGAACCAGGTCGGAACGTCCCTGATTTTCGTCAGAACCGCCATGACCGATACAAAGCTTGTAACTGCCAGTTCAACAGGAAGCGAATCCAGAGCACCAAATTTATGGTACGCATATACCTCTAACCGATTGTGCCACTTCTCGCCGAGTTCGACGCCTGCTGTGAACACTTGCCCTTCGTCGACATCGCCAAAGCTCTCCCCAATGCGACGGTGGTACTCGACCCACGGTTCAACCATGACGAGCTTCCGCTGTTCGTCCTTTCGGTGACCGATGGCAACCAGCAAGTGGTCGAAGATGTCCTGGACGAGGTTGGTGAAGCTGGCGAGTACACAGTCCTTGGAGAGGCCGGGAGCACGCGGCGGTATCAGGTCGTTCCCGAGCAGAGCCTTGAGGAGAATCTCTCTCCCTACATCGACGACCTGCCGAGGTTGAAAGCGCTCGCCAGTACTGAGTCCATCATCGAGCGTACCGAGGTAATACCGGCTGGCTGGCGTCACAATGGCTGGTTCGCCAGTCGAGAGGCGTTCGACGCTTTCCGTGAGTTCTGGCAGCAAAACGGTGGATTCCGATTACACCGGCTCACACACGAGGGAGACACTGAACCACCCGGTGAAGGACTGACTGATCGTCAGCGAGAGGCTCTTCGAACGGCCTACGAGAGGGGGTATTTCGACATTCCACGACGGACCTCACTTGAGGAGGTCGCTGATGAGTTGGATATCTCCTCGTCGTCGGTTTCTGAGCGCCTGCGCCGGGCACAGACCCAACTCATCGAAGAAACCATTGCGACGACGTGGCCGTCGCTCCCGGAGTAGCGTTGCCGACCAAATGGGATGGCGTGTGGGCCAATTTAAAAGGCCGGACGAATGAGAGACATGCCTACCCCGTCACATCCCGAACCACAGACTGCCATGCAGACAGTCACTTCCAACGACCGAACGGAAATCGCATACGAAATGTACGGCGAGGGCCCCCCGATAGTTCTCGTACACGGTAGTGGCGAAACGCGCCAAGCGTGGAATCCACTTTACCCACACCTCACAGACAGATTTACAGTGGTTGTTCCCGACCGACGGGGCCGTGGGAAGAGCGGTGATGCCGACGCCTACAGTCTCGACCGGGAAGTCGCAGATCTCTGTACCCTGTTGGACATCTTCGATGACGACCCCGCAGTATTCGGCCACTCATTCGGTGGACTCATCGCACTTGAGGCCGCCCAAGAGTCCTCGCTTGACCAGCTTGTGCTCTACGAACCCGCTCTCCAGACCAGCAATGATGCCAACGACTTGCCTGCGAGAATGCAAAAACGGATCGACAACGGAGAGCGCGAAGCAGCGATGGAACTGTTCTACCGGGAGGAAGCGGGACTGCCAGCGCCAACGCAGTTACCCATCTGGCCCGATCGGATTCATTTCGACCTCGCCGAAACGGTTGTCAGAGAGTTGCGCGCAGTCCAGGCGTCCGACCATGGAAGCTCCGTCGATATCGACTGCTCGACACTCTTGTTGACTGGCGAGCAAAGCCCGGACCATCTCCGAAGCAGTATCAACACACTCCAGCCCACTCTCGGACAGTGCGTAGAGCTTGATGCCGTCGGACACGTCGGTACGCAGACAGCGCCCGAACGGGTCGCAAATACGATTCAAACCGACAGTTAGGAGTCTCAAACGCGAGTCTGAGTGGGTCAGTGAAACGCCGTTGCAAACAACGTCGTCACGCATCTGGAACTGCGTCCAGGGAGGTTCAGTTTCTCGCCAACAGTCTGTTTTTGGCACACAGACAATCACTCTCTATTACAGGGGCTTGTCTGTCCCCAATCTCATACTAACCTCTCCGCAAGATGCGCGCCTTCGATTCAGCACGGCTCCGAGAACATATCACCGAACGAGGGTTTCAACAGAGCCAAAAGAACCTCTGACACCCTACACTGAGGGAAAGCCCGGCAGCACAGCGAGCTCGAAGAGAGCAATGCAGAGGGAGGGAAGGCGAGTGGGGCGTGCCGTAACCACACACCAGTCGAGGGACAGCTACAGTATCCCCACCTTCAGCTCAGCCTGGTGGGCTTTCGGTGGGAGTGTACACCTCTCTCCCTCTCTTCTCGAGCCATCTCCTCGGCGACATCGTCTCCCTCACAACCAACGTTCCGTCTCCCTCCCTCCGCTACGATCTTCCCTCACTCACCCCCATCCCTTTCGCCCTTTTCCCCTCGAGCGGCGCCTCCACGCCAACCCCGCTCTGCCCTACGTAGTCCGAGACGTTCACACGCCTATCTGCACTCACGCAACATCGTCTCCTCAAGCGTACCAGTGTGTTCTGTCTTCTCGAGTGTTCCGTTCACCACCAATATCGAACCCATCGATCGTCCACGTCGCATCCCCGTCAGGCCGATCTCAGTTGTCCAACACTCGGACTACTGTCTCGATCGTCACCCAGGGGTACCGGCCGTTCCAGCTACACAATACTCGGTCTGCCCTTAAGAAGCAAGATCACTAGACCAAGAGTGTTAGGTACAGGGCAAACATTTATCTGTGAGACGTACGTCTCACACAGTAATGAGTACTGACACCAGTGATGCCGGTGAAGGTAACGGCAACGGTACCAGCAAAATCGACGTCCGGGTTCCAAACCGGCTCCTCGAGGAGATCGACGAGGAGTACGAGCGTCGCGGGTATACCTCACGGTCGGAAGCGATCCGCGACGCACTCCGCGACTGGATTGATCCACCGACGAGGCTCTCTGACGAGACGCTCGAAGAGCTTGAAAAGAGCCGCGAGCAGCGGGAGCAGGGCGAAACGCAATCAGCCGACGATGTTCGCGAGCGCCTCGGCTTGAATGACTGACGTCAAGTACACTGAACAAGCGATCGGCCACCTTGAGAACCTTGACCCGCAAGTCGCCGATCGTGTGATGAATAAAGTCGATGAGGCGACTGACTGGACCGAACACCGACTCGAGCGTCTTTCCGGCTACCCATATTACAAACTTCGCGCCGGCGACTACCGAGCGATCATCACATGGGATCGCGACGACAACGTTCTCATCGTTGAGGCGATTGGTCACCGACGGAACGTGTATGACCGGCACCTTCCCCCATGACGCCTCTTAATGCGAAATTATCGGAGTGAAAAGATTGACTCTTTTGCGGAGTACGACAGACAGTTGTTGAGGAGAGGTACCGTTCAGTGCGCACTCTTGCATAACAAGCTAATGCTGCAGTTCGGATCACCTCAAGAAGACGCCGTGTTGTGTACAGAGGATACACCTAACAGGCTTTACCCGTTGAGCGAGAACGTTACGGTATCGTGCGCGAGTTCGTCTTCACTGTTGAATACGAGAAGGGGGCTGACGAAGTGATGGATCTCTTCATCGAACATCCAGACTTATACGCCCTGTCGATGGAGGTCAATGCGACCAGCGAGGCAGTGTGGGGAATCGACAAAATCGTCGGCCCGGCTACTGTCCTTGACAAACTTGACGGCCGCTTAGAACGCATCGCCAGTGATTCGAATACAACTGGGATGTGTGGTGCGCCCGTGACTGAGTACGAGTACACGATCCTCTCGTTGAACCCGGAGTCACGGAAAATCCATTCACTTCGCCGTGAAGGGGATGGCCCCCGGTCGATTCCACTCGTCGCCGCGAACCATGTCGGCGAGGGGCTAATAATGCGATCGGAGCGTCGTGGCAACCAATTCCGATGGCGTTTACTCATCGACGAGCCTGTAACAGCGATCCACGAAAAAGTTCGTGAGAACCTTCAGGAGGGACTATCGCTGTCCGTCGAACGGCTCGGCACGCCGCCGTGCCTGCTCGAAGACGGTCGTGTCCAGCAAACTCTCACGCCCGAACAGAAGTCGGCACTCGAGGCTGCAATCGAACGCGGGTACTACGAGGAGCCACGGCAGCAGTCGGTCACCGAGATCGCCGCCGACGTGGGTGTGTCGCGTTCGACGTTCCAGTACCGTCTTAACCGGGCTGAAGCGTGGCTGGCACAGCAGTTCGTCGCCGACTCCCTTGATGTCGACCTCGATGTGGATCTCGATCCCGAGGACATCGAATTCATTCAGTAAGCGAGCGCGTCGAACGCCGCGTGGGTTGGAATATGTCGAAATAAATCCCACCACGATGGCTTCCGTAGCTGGTCTCGTATGTCAACGACGGCTGAAGCCAACGTTCAGTTGATTCGCAACGCCACCATCCTCGTGGACGTCGGTGGCACGACGTTCCTCGTCGACCCGATGTTTACACCACAGGGTGAGATGCCGACGGTGACGGACAACCCGGCAATTCCTGACTCACTTACCACGGCGAACCAGGACCGGAACCCACTCGCTCCACTGCCCGAGGTTAACCTATCCTACGACGCCATCGTTGTCACGCACCGCCACCCCTACCACTGGGACGAGGCAGCCAAAGCGGAACTCGACGCCGACGTGGCGCTGTTCTGTCAGCCCGAAGAGGCCGACGCCTTCACCGACGAGGGCTTTACTGACGTCCGCCCCGTCGACGACGAAACCGCGTTCAAGGAAATCACCATTCACCGGACGCCCGGCCGCCACGGCCACGGTGAGCTCGCTGAGGGAATGGGGCCCGTCTCGGGGTTCGTGTTCAAGGCCGATGAGACGGTGTACGTTGCGGGCGACACGATCTGGTACGAGCCGGTCGAAGAAACACTCGATCAGTTCGAGCCCGACACGGTCGTCCTCAATGGCGGTGAGGCCCAGTTCGAGCAGGGCGAGCCCATCACGATGGGCATCGAGGACATTTCTGCCGTCCGTGACGCTACCGATACTACGGTTGTCGTTGTTCACATGGAGGCAATCAACCACTGCTTGCTCACCCGTGACGAACTGCGGTCGGCGACTGAGGATGTTCACGTTCCTGAAGATGGTGAGCAGATCACCCTGTAAGGAGAGAGAATTTACCTGACCACAGGATGTGCTTCGGGTCACGTCCTTTTGAGGGCGACACGGCAGTGTTTCCTTCAGCACTGCATGGCATTTTAAACTGCGCCTGATAATCCATGTGGCTGAAAGGATTAACAGTATTTTGGTCGGTTAATACGCCCACCTACATACCAGCTGATTCACTGGAGTATGGGGGGAGACCAATCTTTGAGAAGAACCTCTGACACCCTGCACTGGGGGAAAGCCCGGCAGCACAGCGAGCTCAAAGAGAGCGAGCGAGCAGCCCGGAACCTGGAGGTGGGCGGGTGCCCGTGGGAGGGCGGTACTGTGCGGTGCGGTCCTCCTCTGCTCGCCGCTCCATACCCACCTCACTCCACTACTCTCATCCTTCCACTATCTCAAACCGCATCGGCTCTCTACCCTCTTCTGTACGGCTTCCGCATCCACGACTTCATCGAACTCCCCCATGCTCGCAGCTGTACTCGGATCGCTCGGCGTAGATCCTGCCGTAGCACCGCCACTTCCGAGTAGTACGATCGCGCACCCCTCGGCAATTCGTGGAACCGTTCCTGGCACTCCAGACACGTGTACTCGAACTCAGCTCGAACTCTGTTCTGGTGCCCCTCGAGCTCGCCCCCTTCGCTGTAGTGGAACTCCTCGTACACGAGCTTCTTCGAGACGAATTTCCGACCATCACACCGCGGGCACTGGTTCATCATCAGCGGCTCGTCCGATCCCTGCCTCGAGACAGTACCCGGTCTCATCGATGCTATCCTGACCTGCTCACCCTCACTACTCTCCTCACCATCCTCGGCTTCGTCCGCTGCAGTGGTATCAGCCTGGCCGTCGTCTTCTGCGTCTTCCTCGCCTGGCGCTGTTCCTTCTTGAACCCAGTCGTCGAATTCCTCGCTCAGGATCTGGTCGTCGTCATCTGCGTCTTCCGTCTGGTGTTGGTCAGTCCAGCTCATATCCCGACTCACCCCTCTCAGGTGGGTGAACAACACCGCTTCGCTATCGTCTAGTCTGACGTCTTCCCTGCCACTCTAAAGGTTTCATAGAACACTTCCCAAGGATTGATTTCACCCATCACGTCGTCGAATTAGCCGATGTGTAGGTCTGCGAATACACCGTTACAAATCATGTTCTGAGGGGTCACAAAGTGCGATACGCACTTTATCGTTAGAGACGCTGACTATCACGACGTTTAACCCGTGTCTTTCAGCAATATTCTGTATGCTTTCCGGGGCATTTTCCGGGTTAGCATTCACAGCAGCACTACCCGGTAGGTAATCGCAAATTCGTATCAAGAGCGACTGGTTCTCACGTTTCAGTTTCCTCTCCCGTGCAATCTTACCGATCAACCACTCCCCGGAGAGTCCCGGTACAGCAGTCTTTCCGCTATCGAACTCGAACCCAGCATAGCCCGCGTCCCGTAGTTCCTTCTTCACCCCTTCCCAATCCATCAGTAGTCGTCTAATCGAGCGATGATGATAACTCCTTGTCCTGTATGTGACGTTCGCCGGGATCAACACAACTGGTACGCGGGCCATTCTATGACAGCATCACTCTACGTACACCACCATCACGATCACCTAGCCTGACGTTCTCCTAGCTGCTCTTCACTCACCACCGCCCTCGAATCCCACCTCACCGTCGACGTCCTCGCCCACGGCCACATTCCTCCTCTCGAGGAGAGCAACCCACACTGTACCACCTCCCCTCCAGGTCCGCTCTATCCCTATCCTCGAGTGCTCTTCCAAACTCCCCGTCACGGCCTGGCTCCTAGCTTGTACGTTCCTCCCACTCTCCCCTCTCCTCAGCTTCATCTCCAGTCCCCTGCTCCAGTCCTCTGCCCCTCCACTCCGATCACCACACTCCTCCCTGATCTCTGCCCTTCACTCGTTCTCTGCACCTCACTCTTTTCTCCCCCTCTCACCTCGAGCACCATCCTCTCTCTATTTCTCCCACCCCTCTTCTTTCTCTATTGGCTCCTCACATTCTGCTCTCCTCTCAACTTTCTATCACATCTATTACCTTGTCTCACACCCCGTCCCCTCCCACCTCTCTACCGCTCTCCACTCTCCCACTGATCGTGTTCTGAAAATGCTTCTCATTCCCCTACCGACCACCCCCTTGTTACTGCCTCTGCCTTCCACCCATTCTACACCCAACTCAATCCCTCCATTCTCGAGTCCGCACACTCCTCCAGACCGAACCTCCAGTTTCTGATATATACACCGTCCCTTGCCCTCTGAACTCGCCACGTCTCACTACCCGTCGCGCACACCTCTCTTTCTGCACAAACCCCCATTCCTTTGGACGATTTTTCGTCATTCACGACCGGTTTTAAGCCCTCAAATCGTTTTAAATTCCCGTTGCGCATATCTAAGGTCGTAACAACACGCGCAACGAGCAAAGATTTCAAGCACAAAAGTCAAAAAACGCGCAACGGGGAGTTTCAGCCACCCAACTCAGCCGATTCTAGATTTCAATGTTCAAATTGAGGAACGACAGAAGAGATAGTTAGATGTCACATTCTTAGAAGAATCCCCCTTATCCGCTGATTTCTCCATCATCAAGGCTCAGATAATGCGCAACGGGATAATATCTCTTAGACAATAGTTGTAATTAATATATTCCATATATCATATTGGTTGAGTAGAATAGCACCAAATCCGGTTTTTTAGATCTTCTGTATGGTTTCGAAAGAAATAGCCTAAAGAGAGGGTTGAATCCGACGTGAGTTTTCTCTATATTAAATGGGGTCGGTTTCCTCGAGTTGGTCGTACATGTCGTCGGGGAATGGGAGGCTGCCATAGATTGAGTAGGGGCACTGCTCTTTCCCGATACAGTACCGTTGCATATCGTCATTATTACAATTCATTGGCAGGGGGGTGTTCCCCTCGGAACCAATGCCACGGTCGCCCCGTCGGGCTTCGTACTTGATCTGGTAGGCAGAGATCTCTGGATCGAACCATGGCCACCGGCTGAACAGATCTTTGAGTTCATCAGTGATCGCGTCGACGGGCTTCTCGCGATATTGCGGAAGCCACATCACCATCCGAACGAGATTGAAGAGGTCTTTTCGGACTGGCTTTTCCTCTTGGAGCCGTTCGTCGAGTGCTGCCAGACAAGGTAATTCAAATAGGTCTTCGAGTTCCGTGATTTCAAGTGGCCGCGATCCACCGCCCGAGTGGCCGATCCGATACGTATTGACGCGGTCACTCCGATCGATCGTCACCGACCGATGTGACGTAGAATTAGCGAGTTTTTTTGCGACACTACGGTGGTTGGACAGTTGCCCCAACTGAGCTTTCTCACCCTCGTTCTCTGGTTCGTATGCCTCGAGCGCGTCGGACAACTCCTGAGCAGTATGAAACTCGCCGATCTGAGTCTGGGGTGACGCTCGCACCGCATTTTGGAGCAGTCGGACGATCTGCTCACCTTGATCCCAGTTTTTCCACACCTTCTCGTACTGGCCGATCTCGAGGGCGTAGTCAGTCCGTTCGGTGATGGCAGTTTCGTGCTCTCGAAGCCACTTGCGTTGTGGTTCACCGAGTTCATCCTCTTGAACTGCCTGTAACCGGCCAAAACACCTCTTGGCGTACGATCGATAGGTGTCATGGAGGTGGTCGAGCGGGACGTAGAGGTGGTTGTTCTTGACCTGTGTCCGAATTTTGCCCTTCTCGTCGCTACTTGTAGCTTCGGTGGATGCTCGCGCGAGACACTTTCGAGAGGCAGCCGCCATTGGGATTTCCACGTAGAGATCGGACTCATTTTCGGCAGTCTCCTCCTCGTCGAATTCGGGCATCGGTTTGACGCCCGTACAAACGCGACCCGGGTGGGGACCGTCCTGACTGGGGCCTTTCGCGTAGAGGACCTCAGCCATCTCTTGGTAGAGCGTCGGATCGTCGTACTCATGCACAAGTGCGAGGAGATTGGTCGCGAACAGCTCGCGGATGTTATGAAGGACTTGATTCCGACGAGGCGGTGTGTCTTCGAAGCGGGGTTGTTCGCTCACGCAAACGGTACTGAGAGTAGCCAACAATACGAGCGTGGCAGGTTCGTCGACGAATGGATACTCGAGCGGACGGTTGCGCTGGGAGCTCTTGAACGCAGCAGTCCCGAACTGTTCGAGATCCGAAAGCAACGTCTCTCGGTCTGGCGTATTATCGACGACGTAGCGGTCGTACCCGCGGGCGAATAGCTGGACGATCTCGTTATCGGTGTAGTTGGTTGGGACCGCTGCAGCGAGGTAGGCATCTCGGTCAGTCTCTCGTGGGTCAATCATGGGTGAGTTCAGTCTCCGTTTCAAGGAACTGTGGTCGGGCTTCCGTTCGGGGATCGAAGGTTGGGCTCTCGATCGGCTGGACGACGCGACAGACGTCAGCGTGCAACGAGTAGGGAACGCGAAGCAGACGACTCCGGTCGGCGGTCACAACGGGATCGATCGGAATCTCATAACGCTCGAGCAGGAGGTCGTTGAGCACTTCTCGGCTTTTCTCGTCGTACCCGTATTCAAGATCCTCATCAAGCAGGTAGACGTGGACGCCTTGACCGGAATAGACGACCATCGTCTCCTCGGCACCAAACACATCCATGAAGATCTCACGCGTTTTGAAGCCATACTCGATTGCACGGTCGATATCCTCAAACGAGTAGGGATACCCCGTCGGGTCGGCGTCACGAATCTCTGTCTCGGCGAGCAACGTGTCGTCACGACTCGCATCTGCTGATTGGATCTCGAGGTCGGTCTCGTCAAGCTCGCGTTCAGCGCGTGCTGTGGCGATATCTTTCGCATCGATATCGACCGCGAGGACCCACGATCGGTCCCAGTTGTCTAACCCGTAGTAGACGCCATCCGAAATCGGATCGCTCTTCTCGAGCAGATCGGGATCAGCCAACATGTACTCACTCCCTTGGAACGGGTCATACCGTGCGGGAGACTGGATAAACGAGACGAGTTCTTCGAAGTTGTTAAAGTTCTGTGAGACTGGCTCGCCATCTGAGGTGGTGCGCCACGTCGGCCGTCGGATGAAGTCTCGGTCAGGTCGCTTCTCTTTGCGGATGGGATGGCGTTCGCGGAAGCTGATCCCGAACTCTTTCGGTGCCGTTGGTGTGATGAACGGCGGCAACTGGTCTACATACTTGGGGAACTCCTCGGTATAGTACGCATAGACCTCGTCACGGGTTGCCTGTCGCCAGGTCATAAGGGTCTACCACCGGTGAATGCGAATGTCATGTCAACAGTCATTTTAACCTCGTTTAAGTCAGCTTCCTGAAGGTGTGGATAGTCGTCATTCCATCGGCTTCGAATCCTTCAACTGCCTCCTGGAGAAGTGAAAATGAGTTAGCTGTTCGACCGCTCACATTCTCAGGGAGACGTTCTGCATCGGCGAGTACATTCACGATCTCGCCAGCGTCGTCACGTGATGGGAATGCCCACACGGCATCCGCGTCGGCCGCAGCCATCTTCTCGTAGTCACTCACAACTGCTTCCGCGTTATTTGACGTCATCTCTACTTCTCCAACCCACACGAGTTCGTCATCAATGTCGAACGCGGCAACGTCGAACACCGTCTCCGAGGACTGCTGGTAGTATCGCTCCACTCGATCGACCGCTTCGAAAGTCTCGAGCCAGCACACCAGGAGTTCGACTCCAACTTTGTGTGGCGTCTTCTCTCCAAGATCACCAATCCCCGGTTGGGCGGTGACCGTCTCATCCAGAAGCTCTCGGCCAGCGGGCAGGACCGTATAGTACGGTCGTCGATCTACTTTCTCTCTTTCGAGCAGTTCGAGTTCGGTCAACACATCAACGTCAACCCCATCAAGGTCCTCTTGCAACTCCTCCATCCCTTCCAACAGCGTGTAATCCGGGAGGTCACGATTCATCGCGTCGAGGACGCGTTTGAGGAAGATCGCGTCGTCTCGCGAGAGCCCCCGCTGCCGGAGTTCATCGTCCGTGACCGGGCACTCCTCTTCGCTCGTGGCCGGGTCGAAGAAGGCGGCTCCATTTGCAACGCCAACTGGATCATCATCGGTGGTCTCCACGTCACTGCTATCATCTCGATCATCGTGCTGATCGTCGGCCCCATCGTCAGGACCGGTCTTCTCGAGCGGCTGCTGGCCGTCTGTATCCTCACTCTCTTCGTCGAACTCCACCGTCACTTCACTCTCATCTTCGTCCAGTGCTGGCGGTGCGCCAGCACGCCGATCTGTGTCGCTCCAATTCGACCACTCCATCGCGTCCTCGTGGGACGGTACGTACAACCCGTATTCGTCTTCAGTCCGCTCAAGTACTTCCGGCAGAAGCTCTTCGTCGAACTGTTGTTGTTCGGCCGCCGTCAATGGCTCGTCGCTTTCTGGGTGCCCGGTTATGATCGGGGGCGAGTGCAAGGTCAACGGCGCTGGTCGCTCCTCACCGAATCCAGGGGAAACGAGTTTCGTGAACCACTCGCCCGCTGCCATCCGGTTGTTCCGGTTCCGGACATCCTCCACAGACAACTCGTCGTGCGTGAACGTCTTCGCGAACCGATCCTTCATCGAGATATCACCAATCAATTTCGTATGCACCTCCGTCAGAAGTTCCTCGTACGCACCATTCCCATTGTGGAACTTCTTGACCTGCTCGGGGTACTGCATGATGAACCCGAGGCTCAGTCCCGACGATCGACCCTGAGGGAGCAGTTGATCGGCGACCAGTTCAGTCGCGACGAACGGTGCAGCCTCTTCCATGATGACGTTGACCACGTTCTCAGGGTTCGTCCGCCGCCGTCGTTGGATCGAATGCCACAAATCACTCAGCATGACTGTGGTGAACCCACGCTGGGCGTCGAGCGTGAGATCGCCGAGGTCGAACAGGATCGTGACATCTTCATCGAGGAACTCACTGAAGTCGAAGTGGGTCTCCTGCTGGTGGAAGCCGTAAAGATCGTCTCCGGTGGATTCGGCTTCGCGACCGGGTTTGTGTCGAAGCATCCAGTGAAGATGGCGATCCTCTTTTAGTTTGTTCAGCCGGTTCATCACCGCCCCCATCGTCGTGTCGAACTGGTTTTCGTCCTTGGCAAACTGTGCGGCGAGTGAATCGTGGATGTCGGCATTGATCTCCGAAACCTCCGGCAGCTCCTGATGATGGTGCATTCGCGTCGCGGCCTCGACGAGATCATCCAACCCGAAGACGTCGTCACCGTGTTTCGGATCGAACAACGCTTGGATCAGGAACGTCAGAATTTCGTTCGCCACGAACGCCCGTTCGTACTTCTCCGCTCCCATGATCATCCGCATCAGCTCGTGGAAGTGGTCGACTTTCTCCTTGACTGCCGTCTCGCGATCGTTCCCCTCGAGCGCTGATCGAATATCGAAGAACGAGATGGCTGGGAGTGTTCCTGGCTCCCGGAAGTAGTACACGTCGTCGAGATTCCCGAATCTCTTGTAGTGAGCCATCAGGTAGTTCTTACACATGTTGTCGCCTTTCGGGTCGAAGAGGACGTTCGGGCCGGGTGTCGTCTCGGCGAGCGAGCGTAACATGTGATACGTGACTTGGCTTTTCCCGCTCCCAGTCGCGCCACAGAGCAACCAGTGGCGCGACTGACGGTTTGGTGGTAACCGAAGCGGGCCCTCGACAGCACTGTTGGCGTCCTGACCGAGGACCATCCCCGTAGTATACTGACGGCGTTGGGCGGTGTCCAACCCGGGGAGGGCCGTGCGACTTTCGGGATTCGCGTGCGTCTCTTTGACCGCCTCGTCGGTGAGATGCTCGGTACTGGGGACAATGACCATGTTGCAGAGCTCGCCGGGATCCAGATGGAGGTCGGGTTCGGAGCGGCTCACCCGCCCACCAGCGACGACCTCACCCTCGAGAAACCGATTAAAACAGCGTCGCGAACGCTTGCGCTGACTGCGCTCGAGAACTCCTTTCTCGTGGAGTTCCTCACCTTCGAGTTTGTAGTAGTCACCGGCAAGCGGATCGAACACGGTACTCAGATTTCTCAGGTCGTGTTCGATTTCGGATGTATCGCTTAGAAACGAGTTCGTAGGGACAGTCACCGCCCGCAGGTTGGTCGTGAACGTATGTCCCCAGTCTTCGTTTTTGATCTCGTCGATGCGCTTAGATCGAGATTCACTGAGTGACTCTGACCGCGATGAGGACGACTCGGTGTTCTTTGGACCGCGTACAAACTCTTGAAAGGCCACGGCGATTTCACCAGCCAACGTATCGCGTCCTTGTTCGATTTCGTTGATGTGGTATTCACCCTCTTTCGTCAGATCGGGCTCGCCTTCGAACGCGGCCTGGAAGACGATCGGGTGATCCGTGCTTGCAAAATGATCGATCAGCACGGTCAGCGGCGCGTGTGAGGTCGCCTTTGACCGATCGTCCTCACCCATCTGCCCATCGAACTTCTTGATCGCCGCCATCGGATCTCCACTGCCGGTCCACCGCAACCCATACGGTTCAACCTCATCCGGATGGGGGCGCGCAAGCACACCCTCACCAGTATCGACTGGCGTCTCGAGGGAGAACGTGAGCGACCCTGGATCGCGGTTTTCTGCGTTCTCTTTCGCACGGAGTGCATCGAGGTCAACACTCGGGAGTTGCGTGCCGAGTGGGTGACTGGAATCAGGATCAGAACCTTCTGTATCGAACGCCTCTGTACTGATGCTCTCGTCGCCGATCTCATCTCGATCGACCTGCTCGCTCATGGTCGTCGCTCCTCCATCAGCAAGCGTCGGTTTGGAGCCACGGACACGAACGAGTGCCTCGACTTCAGCCGGCGTACACTGGAGGGTGCCGTTCTCGAGGGCGCTTTCGAACTCGTCGTAGGAGTACTGCTGGGGCGCGACGAGTTTCTCCGCAAAGTCGACCGTGACTCGCTCGAGTTCTACCGTGTCGGGATAGGCCGATTTGAGTCGGTCGTAGAGCGTGGAGAGGTGTTGCTCACAGGTGTAGTAGAATTCGATCGGCGAATCCGTCCCGTCGCTGTAAATCACAAACTCAAACGTGAGCAGGTCGGGCTCCGAAAACGGATTGAGTCGCTGCCACCACGACTGGCCGCCTCGTTGGACATCGTGCAAGGGACGGATCTGGTTGATGACTTCCTGTGGTGGTCGCTCGCCCGTCGATGGAACAACGCGAATGTACTCTTGCTTGCGCTCGAGTGGCGAGCCAGCGGACGCCTCAAGTTCGAGCAATCGTTCGTGAAGCTCTGTTGGGTTCTCGATCGCCCAACACTGGAGTTCGGGCGACGTGTGGTCGAACGTACTGAACGTGACGGTGCCAGACGACAACAGCTGGCCGAGAGGGGACTGATGAAAAGTGGTGTCGACGACACGATCGAGCGGGAGTTTCGTGAACCCATCGCCACGAATTCCCCGCGTGCGAACGTAGAGTGTCTCCGACGTGAGGACGTACGTCGTGCGAAGCGCCTGAACAATCGGACGCACGCTGATCGCGACGCCTACCAGACCAACCAAGAGCGGAACAGCACTCAACCACCAGAGTGGAATCTCGGCAGTGATGAGCTCCGTCTCGAGCGTGTAGGGCTCGAGTCCGATGAGCGACGGTCCTGTTGTGACCCCGACGATGCTCTCGGTCGCCAGAGCAAGCGCGACCGCCACGAAGACGAGTGTGACCAGATACGTCCGAAGGCCGCCTCGAAGCAGTGGCGTGCCCGTCCACTCCACGTCCAAGTCGGAGACCTGCCTCACTTGCTCGTCCTCTGCAACAATCCACTCAAAGGATTCGGCGTCTATATCGGGGGTACTCTCGGTTTTCTCAGTCGTCTGCATCGGTTGTCACCTCCGTGGTCGAGGAGGGGTCTCCAGTTGCTGTCTCCGGTTCACACATCGTGCTGGCAGCATCAGCCCAATCGTCAAGCAGCGTGAGCGGGATCGACGTCTCCTCTGAAAGTGACTCAGTATCTGCCACAGCGAGCTCGCCAACCGTCTCGATACCCGCTTCGGCGAGATATCCTGCGTACGTCTCGCCGACTCCAGAGATCGTGGTGAGATCGTCGCCTCGATCTTCTGCCGTTTCAGCACGCGAATCCTCTGCTCCCTTCTCATTCGGTTCCTCTATCGCTTCTTCATGCGGTTCCTCCGCTCCCTCATCTGCAGCTGTTGTCGCTTCTTGACCGGCCTCAGCAGTCTCACCAGCGTCCATCTCGTGGTATTCGGTCTCCACACCGGCTCGCTCCCGATCGGCGTGTTCGATGACTGCCTCGTCGGTTTCGGACTCATTGTCGATCTCATCCAGATCCACCTCCTCGAGCAACGATTCCGGGATATCGTAGTCGTCGAGCCGGTCCTCTGCGGCAAGGAATCTGGCGTCGTCGGCGTCGATATACCGGTTTTCGACGAGATACTCCCACGGGTCGAGATCATCGTCGAGGACGGAGACTTCGTAGTCGTTCACGTGGAGTGCAAGTGGTTTCGACCACTCATTGACTTCGAGCAAAAATTCCGAGTAACCCCCGTCTTCGCCAGTCTGAGCCGTCGTCAGGAACGTTTTCTCGGAAGGGGTGAGATCGTGGAAGTCGATCATATCTTCGGAGACCGACTCGTGGTGGAAGATTTGCTTGATATCGCAGAGATTGTAGACGTTGCGCGCTTTCTCGGCGGCCTCCTTGGACTGGTCGTCCGACTGGGCGACGAACTCATCGACAGTCTGGGAGATGAGCGTGATTGCCGTGTTGAAGTGGCGACTGTGCCGGATGAACAGATCGATCATATCTGTCGTCGCCTCCCGCCGCAACAGATAGTGCGCCTCGTCGATCGTCACCTGCGTCCGCCGGTCGTGATCGCTGGCCGCTCGCTGGTAGATCCAGTCGAACATCACGTGCATGAACAATGGTGCCTGCCCCGTGTCGGCAAACATCGACATGTCGATCACGACCAGTCGATTGTCGAGTTCGACGTTTGTCCGGCCGGTCAGGTTGTCGTTCTCGCCGCCTTTCTGGAACGCCTCGAGACCCAGCAGCAATTGGTAGGCGTACTGCTCGTCGCCATCTCGAAATCGTGTCTCGAGCTGGTCAATCTCGGGCCAGATCCGCTCGTCGTTCGCATCCTCGTGCAGTTCCAGGAATTCCGATGGCAGGCCACCGTCTGCGATCTCCGCGAGGATATCAAGGAGGTCCTTGATCGTCGGACTCGTGTTCTCGTGGGTCGCCGTCTCTTCCGTAATGCCGTACTGGAGGTAGGCAAGTCGGACCGCTCGCCGTAGGATCCCCACCTGTTCCTTGCTTAACGACTGCTCAGCCACCGCCGAGAAATGGATGCGAAACAGCTCCATCACCGAGCGCAATTTCTTCTTAAACGGGTCATCCACAGCGTCGTCGATACCGCGCTGGATCTCAAGGGGATTGACTGTGTTATCACCGCCAAAGCGGATCACTTGCCCACCAAGATCGTTCGCGAAGTCGACGAAATCTGCAAGCGGATCGAGAACCAGCATCTCGATCTCGGGATCCATCATCAACCGATGGTACATCTCGTGTTTCTCGGCGAACGTCTTTCCGGAGCCCATTGTGCCCGCAATCGCTTTCGAGTACGAGGAGAGCTCGTATCTGTCGAGGATTACGGGTGTGTCCGTCGTATCAAATCCATAGAATATCCCCTCGGGGTCGGTAATCACCGGCTCGATAAACGGAAACATCGTGCCGATGGCGGTCTCCTGCATCAACTGAGTCGACTTGATCGAATCGTCACCGAGCGGGCCGAGTGCGTCCTGTGATTCGACTTGCCGTTTCTCGAGGGGGACTGCTTCTGCGTTCGCAGTACTGAGCAAATCAACGACGCGTTCGGTTGCCTCGTTGAGTTCTTGTTCGGTGTCGGCGACCACTTCGATGTAGATCGCGAAGTCGAACAGCTTCGTCTCCCCGAGGATGATGTCCCAGATGAGATCCTGGACCATGTCCCGGTCGGCCTCCTCTTCGTGGGTGTCGGTCTGGCTCTTCTCGTGTTTCTTGTGGAGGCGAGCCCGTAACTGGGTGAGGCGTTTCTGCAATTTACGGAGGACGGAACCGGTATCGCGTGGCTGGATATGTTGGGTGACCCGAATGTGATCGTTCGTCGTATACAGTTCATCGAGCCAGCCCAAGGGGACGCGTTCGGGGTAGCCGTGGATCGTTAGCGTACGGACGAACTTGTCGTTGCGGATCATGTACCCCGATTCGAAGAAGTTGGAGACCTCTTTCAGCTTTCGTGGGGCGATAATATCCCGGTCGGCGAGCGACTGTTCGGTGTCGTCCTGGACGACCCCAAGTCGGAACTCACCTTCGTCGACTTCCTCGAGTTCGAGGAGATGCTCGGCTTGCTCGCGGATGTTTTCCTTGGTGAGGTCGTCGCCGTTGGCCTCGACGATCGCTGCTGCCCGGTCGAACGTCTCGTCATCGATCTCCTTGAGCGTGTGCTTACTACCCGAGGTGAGACGAGAACGAAGCCCTGAGAGAAGCCCCATCAGTACTCTCCCTCCGTCTTGGTCGCTTGATTGAACTTCTCGAACTGTGGGTCGACGTGGTTGTAGTAGTGGTACAGGATTTCCATGGTCTCCTGACGGTCGGTTACCTGGTCGATCGAGACCTCCGTCCGGCCGAGCTTGTTTGTAATCCGGCGCTGTCGCTGTCTCACTTCACGAATGCAGAGCTCAGTTCGTGCGTCTTCGTGTGACTCGCCGAACGGCGTGTGAGCAAGTACTCGCGAGCAGGCAGCACCGATGAGCGGGAGATCGCCAAGCTGGCTCAGAACGCTTCCCGTGTCGAGATTCTTGTGGACCTGATCGGCGTCGACGCGTGTGACGATGTAGAAATCGCGTTGTTTGAGGTCGGCGTCTGTGATCCGGTCACTCGCCCACTGGATGTAGAACTTCCGTCCGTACTGGAGTATCGGCGTCTCTTCTCGAGCAGTCGTACTCGACGATGCCGTGTAGAAGCGCTCGAGATGCCCCGTAAGGTCAAACGTTTTCGGGTAGCAGGGGACGGCCACGCTGAACTCGAGCGACATGAGGAAAGACATGTACGCGCTCATCGTGTCGTGTCTGGCCTGTTCACTGAGCGAGAGCCAGTTCTGCGGATGGACTTTCAAGAGGCCGATGTAGCTGTCGCCGTCGACGGCGATACCATCCTCCCGGACGTAGTCGAAGCTGAGTGTCTCCTGGGTCGTTGTCGATCCACCAAGACGATCCTTGAGGTCGAAGTGATCACGCGCTCGGGAGCGCTCTCGAGCGGTTGGGAGGTCCGTGTCGATATCGTCAAGGAATTTGTCGAGTGCTCGCAGGACCTCGAGGTCGGACTCGGGTGTGGGCGGCGTGTGATCACTGCTGGCAGTCGGCTGGACAACGGGCTCCTCGTCCTCTTCGTGTGATTCTGGGGTTGTTTCGGTAGCTGTCTCGTCGGTGGGTGCAGTTCCCATTGTCGATCACCGTCCGTCGGCTTCCGCTTCCTGCTCGGCTTCGATCGTCTCGATATCGAGGCCAGCCTGCCGAACGTAGACGACGTCCTGGGCGACGGGCGTCTCTGGTTCGGGTCGCGTTCTCCGGTTGTGGTACTCGTTCGAGCCGAGATAGTACTCGGCGGCGGCACGAGCATAGCTGATGGGTCGTTGGCCGGCAGGGGAAACCAGCAAAACGAGGATGCCGATGGCGAGTCCGATCCCGCCGGCACCCAGGAACAGTGTCCCAGTGAAGCCAAGGCTTTGGGCGATACCCATGGCCAGGAACGGAACCACGAGAACCTCGCCAGCTTCTCGGGCGGTCAACCCGAAAACCAACTTCGTATTAACGACACGCCCTGCGATTGGGAATGTTTCCATAGACAATCTGTACGTCTTAGGGATATCTAGTTAAAAGTTACCCCCGGTTTTGATATTCCAATGACGTACCGGTTTTGAACGATCTTGCGGTCCCAACCTACCTCTTGCTGGGCACGGTCTCAAGACTGTTGGTCTGGCTGGTCTGGGAGCGACATGTGGAGATCCTCGAGCGTGAGTTCGTCAGCGTCGCGTTCGGCGGCACGCATCGCGGCGTCGTCGATAATCCCGACGATATCTGCGCTACTGAGTCCCTCTGTCTGCTCGGCCATCTTCCTGGATGCGTTGTTGTCAAGGCCCGTCGGCAGTTCGTCGAGCCGGACGCGGAAAATGGCCGCTCGAGCGTCGCGATCTGGAAGGCCGAGTTCGTACTGCTGGTCAAAGCGACCCCGGCGAGTAGCCGCCTCATCAAGGAGTTCAGCGCGGTTCGTGGCTGCGATTACGAGGTAATTCGGATCGTCGGCGTCCAGATGGGCAAGGAACTCATTGACCACCTGAGCGTGCTCGCGGTGAAGATCGTTGTCGCGCGACGCGAGGAGTGCGTCGATCTCGTCGATAAAGATGACGCATCGATCGAACTGTGCAGCCTCCGCAAACAGTTGGTTGACCTGCTTGGTGGACTCATTGACCCAGCGCGATTTGATATCGCCCGCCGAGAGCTCGAGATACGGGTGGTCGAGTTCGCCGGCGATGGCTCGAGCGAACAGCGTCTTGCCTGTCCCTGGAGGACCGTAGAAGAGAATGCCGTTCGGTGGGGAGATGTTGAAGCGTTCGTAGGCGGCATCCAGCCGGGTCAGCGGACGGATCACCGAGCGCTCGACCTCCGTTTTGAGTGGCTCCATCCCACCAACGTCCGCAAATCTTGTGTCAGGCGCAGACTGCCAGCCGTATTGGAGTTGAGAAGGAGTGGGCTGTTCTTGAGCCGCTCCATCGCTGGAGTGGGACGTCTTAGGTTTGGTCTCGGCTTTCTCTCTCTGGGCAGCCGCGTCCAGTGCGGCTGTCTGCTCCCCTTCTCCCGTCGCGATTTTCTCATCGAGAAGTTCTACGGTGGTTCCAATACTCACAGATAGCATCAGTGGAACACACGCGAGCCAACTGGCTCCCATGTACCAAAAGTTATCAAACATAGAAGAGACTCGGAGCGGAGCAAGGATGCTTGCGAAAGCGGGCCAGTTATTCTCCCAAGCAGGGAGAAACCACACCGCTGTCAATATCGCTGTTCCAATGAAAGTTCCAACCAGCCAGATCCGATCCGCTTGTTCGGGCTTCTCACCATGAAGTGGGTAGAGACCACCAGTCAGCAGAAGTGCAGTAAATGGGGTCGCCATCCAAATCACAGGGATTGCAATTAGCGCTATAATTGGATCGGAAAAATACGCTACAATCCAAACGATTCCAAGTGGAACAATGACATAATTCGCAGTAAAGAGGCTGAGAGAAATGATGCCAACAACGACTTTCTTCAGGACATTCTTGGGTTGAGATGTTCTGTCCATCTTCCGTTAGTTATTGTTGTTGTCGTATTCGTCCAGTGGCTGTTGACTTGATTCCGGGTCTGGAGATGTGTCGGCGGCGTTGTTGCTGGCTTCGACTGTGCCACTACTAGTCGATTGTTGAGTTGACGTGTCGATAACGGGGTTTTCCCGATAGCGTTCCAACCCGGCCGCCGCCCACTCGGTCGGGGATTCGTGAAGATTTCGAGGTCCGTAGGAGACACCAGCTTTCACGTCCGAAGCTGCGCGTTTTCCACCTCTCTTCGCACCAGATCCTATTTTATTACTTCCGCTCACATATCTATCCGGGATTTTCGACGCGGCTGCACTCCCAACTGCTGCTTTCGTTTGGCCGACGCGTGATCCTACTCTACTGGCAGCACTGCTCGCCCTTCCACCTATCTTTCTGTCGCCCCATCTGGCCCCTCTCGCTCCTCCGTACCTCGCCTGCTCCATCAGTGCAGTACGTCTCGATTTCCCACCCGATTGGCCCATTGAAGAGGTCTGAGCTTGCGACCTCGAGCTGCTCTTTGCACTCCGACCAAGACCTCTCGGCGACATCCCTGCCATCATGGCAGCTTTGAGGCCGACGAGTGCGGGGGCGAGCAGTCCGATCAGCCAGAAGAGCATTGCTTCGATGAGTTCGCCAAACTCCGCCTCAGTTACTTCCTCTCCCTCAACGGCGACATCCGAATACGCGCCGACGGCTGCCGCACCTGTTTGTAGTAGCCCCGCCATCACGATCCCTGCAAGCAGCATGTACGCTGTCGCCCGCAGGAGCGTTTTTGCGATCGCCGAACTGTGGCGGAGTGGGCCGAAATCCAGGTAGAGCATGGCTCCGAGAACGGGGAGCAGGATGAACGTCGCGTTGAACAGGAACTCCCGGAACACAAAGACCCCGAGAGCGAGCAAAATGCCTGCGACGGAGACCGAGCTGATTATAATCCCGCCGATGATCGCCCCCGCACCCAGCGAAGCTGCCCCTTCAAATCCAGCCTCGAGCACTTCGGGGCCAAACGCGTCGCCGTAGTCGTTGGTGTAAATGTGCAGGATGATCGCGTTCGTAAGGAGCAACCCAAAGTGCATGATCTGACGACCGACGGCGACGAAGATGATTGTTTTCAGCGTTTTCCAGATCAGCATGAAGTTCGTCACTTCCCGCTGATCGGAGAACGGAGCGGAGGCTATCCCAGCCATGAAGACAATCACCAGTAGTTGAGGGAAAATTGCCAGATTATGCTCGAAGGCACCCTGCATTGCCGGATCGTTGTAGGGGCTATCGAAGATGATGAACGACTGCATCCCGCCCGCAACGAGGGTGGTAATGAACCCCAGAATACCGGTCAAAATATAGATGAAGAAGTCGGCGACCCAGTCGCCGACGAACGCGACGGTTATAGCGAGATCGCCACCTGGAAGGGCGGCGAGGCTCTTCTGGGCCAATCCCACGATACTGGGATCAGCGCCTTCTATCATACCTTTGATCGAAACGGGCAGCCTGGGAATGGTCATTGGTTTAGTGGGTTCTCTGTCGTGGTCGTTAGCGCGGAAGCTGTGGAGTGGGTGTTTGCCCACACTGTGCTGGCTCGAATTCGAACAGTCATTTGTTTGCACCTCGCATGTACGCGAACGGAATGTACAAAATCACGAAGGCGATGATCGAGACGAACGCTCCAGTGAAGCTCATCAACAGCTGGTAGATGTTGAACGCCTCTGGCTGGAATGTGGCCTCCGTCTCAGCTGGACTGTAGTACACCTCTTCCGCTGGATCGGTCTCGCCCGTGAACGACGCCCTCACGTAGAGGTCACTCCGTTCGACGACTGCAGTTCCGTCCGAGTCGGTCGTCACCTGTCCCTGGGCAGCACCGTGGAGCCAGAGTGTCTCGTCGGCAAGCGCCTCGCCGCTATCTTCCTCGAACAGGTGGAACTGTGCGTGCGTGTCGTTGAGGGTCTCCGTCTCGAGCTGGACGTCGCGCTCCTGGACGGTCTGTGTCGACACCGGGATCGGGTCGTCGTGGATATCGCGAACCTCTGTGACCGGTTGCTCTGCGTTCTTGATGATGAGCGTATTCTGTCCACGCGGGTTGACCGAGGAGAGATTGACGTTCTCATCGAGTGGTGCTGGCTCAGATGCGACACTGAAGCTGTCCGAACTAGCTAATTCTGGTGGGTTCGCAAGGTTGGTTGGTTCTCCCTCAAGCGTGGGGGTATCTCGCTGTGCGGCGAGTTGCTTCTCGAGGACATTGGGGAATGCCTCCTGGTGGGTCTCTGACGCGAGTGGCTGTTGCTCGAGCGTCTCATTCAGTATCGACTCGTCTGTCGAGGTGTCGTTGCCCGCTGACAGTGTCTCGTTCAGCACTGACCCAGTCTCGTTGAACATGTTTTGATCCGGCGAGATCGTCAGATTGTCTTCTGGCGGGTGGCCTCGCGTGGCAGTCTCGTACTGGCGCTGGGAGTAGACGCCCCAGATATTCTCGATCTTTCCGGCGTCTTCGGCGAACGTCGCCGTGCTCCAGAGTCGCCGGTCTTGGAGTGTCTCCGGCCCATCGAACTCGAGGATAATCCGGTCGAGGCTTCCATTCGATTCGACGACCGTCTGGTCAATCGAAAGCTCTTGATTCGTCGTGACGGCAACAGGAGCTTCGTCTTGGACCGTGTGGGAGATGTTCAGCGTGTCGGTATCGGTTGTATCCTCCCCCCAGCCACTATCGTCAAGTTCGTAGATGGACTCCTCGAGTGCAAGCGTCGTGGTGATTGTCGCCTCCACCTCCATCGTTGTCGGCCCACTCGCGTCCGCGTCCGCGTAGTCGATCTCGTGGGGCGTCTCTGAATCGCCACTCCACGACTGGGACCCAATCTCGAGTGTGCGGTCGACCTCCTGATCGAGGAGTGTAACGTTGAGACAGGTTCGCGTCGCATTGGTCGTGGTGCAAGTCCCCTCTGGAATGCGAGTCGTGTAATCAACGTAGGCGAAGACCGTCCCATCCTCCGGTACCAGCAGTAATTCACTCTCGGTGTCGTCTTGGTCATCCGCGTCCGACTCGAGATGGGTCTGGGTCCCTTTTTCGGATCCAAGGATCGTTATGTGAGCGTCTTCAACGAACGTACCGTTCGAGCGGTCCGAATCTGGAAACCAGAGACTCGTCGACTCGTTGCGCTCGATCGACTCGAGTTGCTCGAGGCGGTACTCATTCAGTGTCTGCTGATCCGATCCGACCTGATACGGGGGTTGGGTCGTCGAGTAGTAGAAATCGCGGATCTGACTCAGCTCTGCTACCGAGATATTCTCTTCTTCATTGACTTCCACCAGGTCTGGGAGCACGAACGGTGGGTGTTCGCCAGCCTTGGGATCCGGTTTATCAGAGATAAAGACGTCTGTTTCGTTGGCCGTCGTCTCCGCGGTGGACATCGTCGCCACACCGCTAATTGACAGTATCAGGGTGACAACGAGCAGCAGTCCAAGCGACAATCGCTGGCCATCCATTCGTGGGTGTGGGGTGAAAGGGGGTCGATTGAGGGGTAAGTCGTGATTCTGTTGGATGTGCTACTTAGAATGGAATCCAGGGGGTGACCATCCCTGGAGCGAGGTTTTCGAAGAGCGTCACGAACACATTGTAGCTGACCGAGAGGATGATCATGCCCGCACCGCCCCACATGCCTCGCCATCCCCATTGGGCACGGTCAGCATGTTTACGGGAGACGAACCAGGCAGCGGCACCAACGAGAAAGACGATGACACCGATCTGGCCGAGTGTCGTTGCGACGAATGACTCGATCTCCGACAAGGAATTGTTGATCTCGCTCTCCTGGGCAGCAGCTATCCCAGTAGTTGCAATGAAAGCGAACAGGGCGGTCAGGACTCGGGCACCTTTCGTTTTGCGTGCCATACTCGCTCTCTTAGGTGCTAGTATTTATATTTAATCCTAGATATAGGTATGGATACAAGTAGAACGATCACTGTATATAGTCACAGGCAATTGCCCATGCTCCGAGGATGACTGGCGGCCACGCAATCGTCCCAATGAGTCCGAATTCGGGGCTCAATCCAAAGTCGACCCAGGCAAATGCCGTTATCGCAGCGGCCACAATTCCCAGTACACTCGTTACGAGGAATGGTTTCGAGACGACTACCAGACTACCCAGCAGTGTCGCTCCCACCAGGAGGGCAGCCTCTCTCTCCACTGCCATCGGGGCATATCCGGCGGAGAGAGCGATTCCCCGAACAACGACGACGGCCCACAGAGCGATTGCCAGCGCTGCAAAAATCCCGCGTGCAGTCGCTCGCAGTGACCCAACCGTATACACGTGCGGACCATCACCGACCCAGTCACCAGTGAAGATATCGTGGTCGTGCTCGTTCTGGTGGCACGGCTCACACAATGTTTCCAGATTCGATAGCCGGTTCGAGCCACCCTCCGCCAGCGGAATGATATGGTGAGCGTGGAGCTGAACGCCTTCGTCACCAGCGTGCGGACCGCTTTGGCGACCGCACGATTGGCACGTCCAGTCGTCATGTCGGTAAACCGTCTTTCGACGGGCTTCCCAATCTGGCGGACGATTCCCCGAATACGTGTCGGGATCGTCATAGCGTGACTCAATCTGCGCCTCGAGTGCGCTCATTCGAGGTCGACCTCGAGTAGTTGCGTCCCCTCGATCACACTTTCGTCAGTGCCCGAGCCAGGATACCCGGCCATCCCGATCCCAGCGAAAGTGGTGCTTGGCCCAGTGAGGACTCGACGACGACGCATATCATCCGACAGTTTGTGTCCGATCATATATAGTTACCTGGGCAAGTGGCTAGGATGTTACCCCACAATGTATATGATTCTATGCGATGTGGGGTAACTCAGAATTGGGATGACCACAGAGAAACCAGAGCCACCAGATCTCCCAAAGACCCTCCGCAAGCCACTGGAACGCCAGCCACCTGACCGTCTCGACCAAGTGAGTACATATGCTGAGCAACTTGCCCGGTGGAAACGCGCCGAACGCGAGCGCGAAATCACCGAAACTCGAGAACGTGACTCGATCACTGACAATGAACAGACCACCCTCGAAGAACGCGGGATTTCGACCGATCCTTCTGATTATGAAGGTGTAGCTTCCAGTGGAGCATACATCACGATCAAGGAGACGAAACCCGGCTACAAATATTACTACTGGCAGTGGCGCGAAGGGAATTCCTGGAAGAACAAGTATATCGCACCCGTCGATCCAAGAGACACCACCGACTGAATTTATCGCTCACATCAAATCCCATGACGGGCACTCCGGCCGAATTTGTGGTGGCGATCTCGAAAAAATATGATATCGCACTATATGGTTTATACATGCAGAGCAGATTTTCATCAGATTTGGCGTGGGTTCAGCAGACTCTTCCGGTCTGCCGAACCCACAAACTGATAAGGTATCCGACTAAATTGCTGAATGACTCGAATATGCCACTCTTAGGATCGCCATACTGGACCGTGAATAGGCTTCTACCGGTTTCTTCGCCAATCCAGTTCCCAACAGTCGAAGCCCTCAGAGAAGGTTCCAATGAGTAAATCGGATATCGAGCTGGAGGGTGAGACCGAGGTGGAGCGGAGACCATCATTCGACGGTGTCCGGTGGACGTCGTGTTCGCTCGAAGACTTCATGGACCTATACTGGGACGAGATCGCCCCATGCCTCGAAGCAGAAGGTATCGATCCAACCAGCGAGAAACCAACCCACCAATGGTTTCGGGATCACGATGCACGGTCATTCCTCGCAGCACTCCGACGCCATCACGGTCGCTCCCTCGGAGAGTTCTGGAAGGAAGACCTCGAGCTTGGTGACGATGATGAGGGCTATATGTGGGCTACAGCGGACGAAGAAACGATCGACGCTCTCGAACAGTTCCTCAACCGCCGAAGATCCCGATACAGTCTGGCGACGTCATCCATCGACGCACTCCGAACGCGGCTGAACCTCTACGTCCGTGCCTACCGGGAGGCGAACGGTACAGACGACCTTCTCACACCGATTCAGAGAGAACGAGAGGCACCGGCTTACGAAGCTGTTGACGCGTGCTACGCGGCCTTTGACTGGTTGAACGAGGGAGCAGAGCGCGCGTACAGTCCTCAGACGCTCCAGCGCGTGCGGCGTGTCGCCGATTCTTGGTATCAGCATCTGGTTGGCCGCCGGATCGCCTCGATGAATCCTGCGAGCGGCCTCTATGACGAATTCAAGTGGGAAGTCGAAGAATCCCCAACGCCAGCTCTTTCAGCGACGCACATCCGGAGACTGAAACAGGCCGCAATGACGACGCGAGAACAGCTGTTGGTGGTGGCATTAGCTGGCTGGGGACTGCGAGCGAGCGAAGTCGCCGCACTCCATGTCTCACAGTTCCATCGCGACGTCCCCGAAAACGACATCCCTTTTATTGCGTTCGAGAACCGCAAGAATGGGCCCGGAGAAGTGTCGCTACTGTTCGGGTTAGCCGTGCTCGACTCCCGACTCGACGAATTAGCGGACGACGAAACGTGGGCTGGGTATCTGTTCCCCTCATCACAGGGAGAAACACCACACGTAACACGAGATACAATCCGGAACTGGTTCCAAGATTTGGCGTCGAAAGCCGATCTCCCTGAGAGAATCGAGGGAGAGCGTCCGAGTCCTCAGCTCTGTCGTCGCTTCTGGTACGATACCTATACTGCAGTCCTCGAGGGCGTTCTCGAAGGCGTCGAAGAAATAGCTGCAGAACAGGGTAGTAGCGATCCTCAGGTGGTCATGCAGAATTATCTGTCAGACTCACGATCGCGCCGAGTACGCCGCGAGTTCATGCGGGAACAGCTGGACGCTGCTTTCGGAGAAAAATCCACCTCGTCTTAACAGGAGCGCTCGAGCGTTCCGTGCAGTGGAGTCAAGAGTACTCATTCAGGCAGACTGCTGCACGTCATTACCGGAGCGACCGGGAGCCGTCCTGCGGTCGCTCCGGGAAACAGTTACAGCATTCCGTATCAGACGCTGGAATGATCACCTCATTCCCGACTATATCATATTTAATTACCCAATGGGAAATAATAATATTTATCATGAAGTGATGAACATCATATCCTGAGTTCGTGAGTTTGGTACTCCAAGAGGGGTGCATCATCTGAATAGAATGCTATTCATGCTATCCAATATTTTCCAGCGATTCACAATCCCGAAGAGAACTATTCCTCCGCCATCTTCCTTAGAAGAGAAAGAGAATGCTATTCATGCTATTTTGAAATCGAATCCTTTCGTTCTTGTTCGAATCGTTCAGCAACCTCGTCAACCAAGTCTTCCTCGACAACCGTACGCAGCAATGCGTCAGTCATCTCACGAACAACGATATTCTGATATCCACGGGTACTAAGCTCACGCTCTAGTTCGTAGTTCAGCCAAGAATCGAAGTTCTCGATAGTCTCTTCGCGCGCGTAGAACGGCCGTTGATTGGCTGCCTCGTATGAAAAGGCAGTATCTGACATCGGATCCAGTCCCTCGACGTCCTCCTCAACCGGTTCTTCGACGTGTTCAGTTGTCGTGTCTGTGGTCGATGGCTCGGTCGGTTCCTCTGTGGTTGTCGTCTCGTCTTGATCGTTAGAATCGTCTTCCAGTGTCTGACCAAGATCTGCAAACGGATCATCGTCGTCAACCATGTCGGACCACCTCACCAGCCTCAACGATGTGCGCGAGTTCATCGAAGCACGTCAGCTGATCACAGTCGGGATCGTAGTCCAACAGTGGTTTGCGTTCACCATACGCTTTTGTGATACTGGTTCGGTCGCGGATACCAGGTGTCGGACTAATGTCGCCGGTACCCACAGCCTCCCAGTCCGTGATTCGAGCGAAATTCGGGATTCGATCCTGCAAGCTGTTGTGTGAGTTCAGCCGTTCAAGGAGCTGGCGGTCCTGCGTCTGCTGATCGATACGGCCGTCGAGCATGTTCGGAACGAGCGCAAGGACGTCGACGTCCATGTGTTTTCGCAGCGGTGCAATCTGGCGCTCAATGGTCCGTTCCAGTCCGGACATCGCCTCGTTGCCGGGCGCGAGTGGAAGAACGAGATTGGACGTCGCGACGAGTGCGTTGTCGGTTAGACGGGAGCGATACGCCGGCGAGTCCGTGACGATGAAGTCGTATTCGTCGCCAAGTAGAGGTTCAACGACTTCCCGCTGCAGAAGCGCCGACGGTTGGAAGACGTCGCCAACGACGATCTCCCGCTCGACCTGCTCAAGATCCTCACTTGAGGGAAGTAGATCGAACTCGTAGTCGGTATCGTAGATGACGGATGTGGGATCTGCGTCATCGAAGAAGACCTCGCCGATGCTCTCGTCTGTGTTGTGGTAGTGATCATCGAATCCGAGACCGACCGAAGCGTGGCCATTTGGATCGAGATCAATGAGAAGGACATTATGGTCGTGGGTGGCCAGCTGACGCGCGAGGTTCACTGCGATGGTCGACTTACCAACGCCACCCTTCAGCATACAGACCGAGACAGCGCGAGAATTCCCCGCCGTATTCACCGAGTCGTATGGGCTATTTGGGCTATTCGTGCGATCTATGCTATTCCTGCTATTCGTTCCCGCCATGCTATTCTGAAATAGCGTTCTAGTCTCCCTTATATCTACGGCCGGTAAATAGCAAGAATCGTGTAGATAGTGTGAATAGCATAAATATGCTAAATGGAAGGGATAGTATGGTATTCATAAATAGCTTGAATAGCATAGGTAGTAACCGATCTATGAATAGAACACTACATGCGATTTCAGAATATCCCCGAAATGAACCTGATTACTTCGGGGCTCAGACAAGAGTCCGCACCTACTCCGTACCTCTGGCAATAACGGCCTCATCCAGTCTCTTCCATACAGTATCGAACATAGGTGGATCACCGGTGAGGTCTGGGAGCGTCGTCTCCCACTGACGGCGTATGTCCTCACGCTGATCTACCGGCAGCCCCGTGGTGAGATTGACGTCGAGATCGTCGTGGTCGCACTTTGCGTCGAAAGCAGGAAGAACAACATCGAACTCGATGTCAACGGATTCGGTCTCTAAGAGCTGATAGAGGTCGTAATAGTCCCTGGCTGCACCCCGTTGGAAGATCGCTCGCAACTTCTCTGCGAAGATCTCTTCGACACTATACGCCTGCAGTTCGAACTCGGGGATATCCTCGTAGGAGTGCGTATGGTGGACTGGGTCGAACGCAACGTACTCGTCGACCATTACGTCGAGGCTGGTCGTATTTGGATGGTCGAGCACCGCCCGATACTGGATACTCATGTCGACGTAATGTGTCGGATAGTGTTGCTGGCGGGACTCGTGGTGCTCGCGGATCGTGAACTCAATCCCGGAACGCTCAGTTACCGTGTCGAGGACGCCTCGGAGGTCATCTTCTGACCCCTGATACCGGCCTTCGACGCCGAAATCGAGATCTTCCGAGAACCGCCACGATTGAGGGAAGTACAGCTTACTGAGCGCCGTCCCACCCTTGAACATGAGGTTCTCGCCGTATCCACTCGTGAAGATACCCCAGAGAATCCACGAATTGACGTAGTTCTTCTCGGCGTAGCCCTGGCGAACACCGAGCTCCCGAGCGAGGACACGCAATCGGTTTTGACTGATCATCGGAAGTCAGGACTCCGTCGGACCGAGCGTGTCCGGGTCGACGTTGATCCGAAGGCGATATGCGCTGTCATAGGTCCCCTGCTCGCTTCGCGTGGGGTCGAGCAGCGAATACCCGCTCGTGAACGACTCGACAAGCGCCTCACGGGTCGGGAGGTCGATGTTCAGTTGATCGGCGAGGTAGACGATTCGCTTGGTCGCCGCGCCATTGTCAAGCCGCTGGAGGTACTCACCGACTGTCACCCACGAACAGTCCTGCTCGTCAGCTACGACCATCGCTTTTGCGAGTTCTCGAACACCACCGCAGTACTCAGGATGGTCGGCACAATCAACGAGTGTCTTCTCCAGGTCGGCCACGTTCACGGCGGTTCCCTCGATAGACGTCGACTCATAGCCGAAGAACTTCCGCTCGGTGACCATCGCAACTTGGTAGGGAACACCGTGGATCTCGCGACTCTGGGCCCGGGTCGGGGTGACGACGTACACAGTTCGCGGGACCTGCTTGGTCAGCCCGTGATGGCTGAGAGCGCTGTAGTAGCCGATATACATCGGCTCTGCGACGTGCGACGCAATCAGGTATTCATGAGTCGTGTACACGGCCTCCTCCCCAGCAGCAAGCGGGATGATGAGATACTTCCCGGGGAGGAGCCGGTCCAGCCATCCCTTCTCGGTGAGCCGGGAAGCGATTTCGCGAGCGGTATTGGATGTGACCTCGAGCGTCGCTTCGATGTCGTCGATCGAGATGATCTGGTGGCCCTCCGCGGCGAGGTGCGAGAGGAGCCGGCTCTCACGGGTAGAAAGTCCCTTCCGTATATTCTTCGCTTGTTGTGTGGAGCTCATACCTGCGTTTCGTACATAGACTATGAAGATTTGTAGGCTTCAACGTTGCGCCTCACCACCTCTTCGAATAGACGTCCAAACAATGTCGCTATTGACAACGCTGGCAAACATGACGATCTGCACACGGGACGTCTCGCCCCGACGTCATCCGATGTTACTGCCACAGTAATCGTGAGAACGTCCCCGGAGCGGTTAGAAGCGGGCGGGTGGCGTGCCGTCCACAAGAACATGACGGCATCAAACGTGCTCGCAACCAGGACCTCGCTGTCCATCCCGGACAAGCGACCGGAAATCATCACGAGAGTGTGTCGCCCTTGCCCACGAGGAGACAGGACAGTATGATCCGTCGTACTATGAGACGCAGCTGGTGTGGGCTGTTGAGAGGATCGTCTCACCTTCAGATGGGATTGGTCGGATATTCGACGAAGGTTGGCAGAAACACGATCAACCAAGATCACATCATTCTGACCGAGCAGCAATAACAGAATAGCGTGGAAGCACACACCCCCCTCGTTCGGAGTGAGATCCTGTACGACCTACGTAATGGATAGCAGCAGTAATCAGCTACAATTTCCAGACTAGACAAGATGTCTTCTGAAACTATATTTTAAAACTACAAGACAGCGTAGACTTCCGATGATCAGTTGTCTATCAGTTGTCTAGTTGTTAGCCTAGATTTATTACCTAGTAGTCCCAATAGTTCTCCAAGTAGAATACGCCACTAGTTAGAAGTATTCGTGAATACGCCTAACACTGGAAGTACAGCTATTCTATCCGCCGAATATAGGGGATGAATATTGAATTGAGAGTGTCCACTCGACGAATTTCAAACCCAAACCTCATGATCAAGTGGAAACACCGTCCCTAATCCGGTGGTATATAGGGCAGAATCTCATTCCGAACGAGGGGGGTGTGTCCCTAAAACTCTCACATCAATAAATCATCTCGCCGATCAGGCCCTCGGATAGCTCATTCCGAATCAGGGGTGTCAAGCTGGAATTGCTGATCATTTTGAACTAGTGGAATATCACCATCAAGAGAATAACTCACTCCGAATTAGGGGGGGTGTAGTCAGCGTACGACATATGGTTGGACGACAACTCACTCTGAATCGGGTTTCTTCGGATATAAATACGCAATCTCACGGTTTCATGCCATTCAACGCCTATAGACGGAGAATCTCATTCCGAACGAGGGGGGTAACGACTAAGTGGTTGCCTTTCGAGGGTGAATCTATGACGGACAACGAAGGATCTGAAGGAAGGGGTGACGAATCTATGACGGACCAACAGCCGGATGATTTCGATTCAACCAAGGTGGACATCTCGGCCTCTGAAAATACGTCTACCACTGAGGAAGTCCAGCAACAAGAGCCGACCGATCCAGCAAATGACCCATTGTTCGTTCGAGAAGGCGATGAACACGGTTCTTCAACCAAGATCTGGGCAGATCGAGATCTACTCTCCATTGGAACTGTTCCTGGGCCGGACCGCATTGTTGGTCGAGACGAAGAAATTAGATCGGTTGCTGGAGAAATCCGTCACCTCGTCCACGAATCCCAACCTAATCACGTCGTCATTTATGGCGAAACTGGGACTGGCAAATCACTTGTCAGCCGACACGTATCCGACCGTCTCATCGATACTGCCACTGCACGTAACGTTCCCGCTGCTAACGTCTACGTCGAGTGCAAGAAGAATAATACCGAAACGCGAGTCGCTCGAACAATCGCCCGTGCCCTAAGTGAAGCATCGGGTTCTGGCATCGAAATCCCTCGTATTGGCTTAGGATCTGCCGAATACTACGATTATGCATACGACATCATCGACGAGTACTACGATGGACTCATCGTCATCCTCGACGAGATCGATATGGTCGATAACGCTGAGGGACTCCTCCATGAACTCTCGCGAGCCCGAGAAGCTGGTCATACCGATGCCTATATCGGAATCATCGCTATCAGCAACGACATCGACTTCGGGCAAAAACTGAATGCACGCGTTCAGAGCTCGATGCGGACGACGGACTTCGTGTTTGAACCTTACCAGAGCGATCAGATCGAGCAGATCCTCGAGTATCGACGAGATGCGTTTCAAGAGGATGTCCTACAGGACGGCGTCATAACCGAGACTGCTGACCGGTCAGCGGATGAACATGGTGATGCGAGGAAGGCAGTCGACGTCCTGCGGATTGCCGGTGATATTGCTGACGACACCGATGCGGATGTCGTTAGAACGGATCATGTCGATAAAGCAGTCAAACGCGCAGAGGTCAATCGGGTCAAGGAGACAATCGAGAGTACCTCACCGCAGTCGAAACTCGTTCTCTATACGCTCGGCCGGTTGACTGACTCGAACAACCGCCGGTTCCGTACCTCTGGTATTTACGCTCAGTACGAGACGACCTGTGGTGACGTCGGCGCTGATCCCCTTTCGTATGATCGAGTGAGCCAGATTCTCAGCACGCTCTCGCTAATGGGAATTTCTGAGTCACATCAGGTTGGTGGCGGACACAAGCAGGGAGTCTATCTGGAACACCAGCTCATCAAGGACAAAGATGTAGTGATGAAAGCAGTTGTAGAGAGCGACGAACGGCTTTCAGAACTCCATAACGGATCGTACGAGATTTGATCAAGAAGGAGGGTCTGCTCTACTTGGAACCCAACCACTGAAGCTCATTCCGAATCAGGGGGGTGGTTTGGAGATACCTAGACTATCTAATCGTCTGGATAGACCGGTCCTTTATATTTCGAGATCCAAAAACGGCACATCTGAAGAACCTGCCCCTTCGATCTGGAGTTCTTTGAATAGCATCCTACTTCCCTCGAAGAACTCCATTCAGTTCAGCCTCAATCTAGCAGTGCCGTTTCGAGTGAGTTATCAAATCCAGCGTGAGAAACAGAAGCTAGTGAAGGAAAACCAGCCGTCAGAAGTGTTCCTCGAAAGAAGAAGAGACAGCCTACGTTGGAGGCCGAGTAGCCTCTCCGCTCCTGCTCTGTTCGCTAAGTAGCCGTGTCAGCGTCGATTTGATCCGTTCGGGGTCGGGCACATCTCGGAACGTAAGATCTTCGGTACTCGTTCCGGCGGTGTATATCCGGACATCGCCAAACGAGAGCATCCGCTCGAGGATCGTTTGCTCGTACGCAGTGTTCTGGACGCGATCGAGGCGGATCTGCGTGACATCGCGGGAGACAAGCCCGTGTTTAACGTAGATTTCTTCGTCGGTTATCACGTACAGCAGCCGCAACCACTCCAAATACGTCTTTCCGACGATCCCCGCGCCGACCAGAGTGAGTACGAGCGGGAGGAACCCAACCCACGCCGGCAGCGCTTGACCGTCGAATACTGACAGAAGGATCAGTGTGCCAACGATCCCGCCGAGTACGAACAGGAGGCCACCGATGATCGTGAACAGGATCGTGAATCGCGACGGCCGTCCGGACCACTGTACATTTTCATCTTCCGTCAGGTGGAGCCAGTCTGCGTCTTCGACGTTTTCTTGCGGCCGTATCAGCGCCATTGAGTCTCACGCACTGAGGATGTGTATGGATCCGTCTGCCAGTCGAGGACGCCACGGCGGCGTGCCCAGTACTGTATTCGGTTTCGGGTTACCATGGTGGTTTTTCTCCTCTTTTGGGCCTCTTATCTTGACCTATATATGAGTACTGGCGATTTCACCAACCCTCGGAGCGAGACTCACCGTTCGGTCACTGGCTGCTACTCCCTCGAGTCTCTGCATGGGGTGTTTCGACGTCTTGTCCGATTGCTTTCGCAGTCACACGGCAATGCCACACCGACGGCATTCTCGCCAGTATCGATATGGTGGCTTCTCAGTCGCCGTTTCCTTGGCTCGCTTATCCGTCTTCTTGCTCTCGTTCGAGCGTGTCGATCAGTTCTTGAGCCGTGTTGCTAATTCGATCCAGCCGATCAGCGACCGCCTCGGGATCGTCACCGCTCCACGCTGCGAGGTAGAACGCCGACCCGCTCATATCCAGGTCGAAATAGCGCCCGACGATGTAGGCCACAGCTTCCGCTTCGACTTCGCGTTTCGCTCGCTCATCACGATCATCGATATCGAAGTGCAACAAGGCGTGAGCGTACTCGTGGATAAACGTCCCAGCGAGGTCTGCCTGGTTGTCTCGATCTTTCACCTCGACGCGCGGGCGCATCGTCATGGGACTGCGGTGTTTGCAGACGCCCTTCGCTTCTCCATATTCCCACTCCTCAGGGGAGACAATCTGTGCGTCGACATCCAGGTGCTCTGCACTCTCGAGGAGGGCTGGCACCAGCTCACCGGCGTCACCGTATGCCTCAGTCTCGAGCTGTGGAAGTGGCTCTCCCTCAGTCTGTGAGATATCGAAGACAGCGGTGGGTTTGAACCCGACGAGTCCTTTCGACCACTTCTCGGATGGCGTCTCGTCGTACTCACAGGAACTGTTCTCGTGGTAGCTCGGCGAGTTTCCGCACTCAGGGCACTGTTTCGTGATGATTGGAGCCCAGATCCAGATCGCGCTCTCGCCTTCCTGGACGTGCCGGTCGAACTCGGTGCGCCACGTGTTGTACCCCGCAACCCGGGTTGCGTGGGGATACTGGTGCTTGATCAGGAGCGTGTTCCGGTAGGAGTAGTCGTGGAAGTGACTCTGCACATCGAGCCAGGCTTTGAACTCCTCACTGGCCGCCGCCTCGTCGACGAGGTCGACAAGGTCGTTAACCCAGCTTTCGATCGTCTTGTTCATCTCGTCGCTGCGCGTCTCGGTCTCGGTGAACGAAGCTGGTCGCTCTGTGGTCACAGACATTGGAATCACTCGTGTTGACGCTCTCGCCTGTTCGAAAGCGCCTCACCCCTCTCAGGGGGACGACCAACACCACGCTCATCGCACACCAGACTTCGAGTGAAAAATCGGCTCACGCCGGCATGAAGACGCTCCGCTCATCGACGATCTCCTCGAGTCGATTCTGCGTCCGATGTTCAAAGTAACAGTCGTACGAGCAGTACCCACAGACCCTGCCAGTATCGTACTCGGCAACGAACGGTCCACGGTTAGTTGTCCAGACGTTCGCTTCACATGCTGCACACGCCGCACTTGAGAGGTCGCTCGGCGTTGGTCCCTCGTACTCGAGATCGACGTCCTCGACGTGGAGCTGTGTCTCCGGCCAAATGCCCTGGGCCTGCCAGAAGGCTTTGATCCGGCCCAGGCTGTGGCGCACTAGCTTTCGGACGGTGACGTGATCGGCGTCACGTCCGCTGTCGTCCCAGCCGTCAGCTGACCAGAACTCGCCGAACTGGGCTCCACGGTGCAAGCCGTTCCAATCGAGCCCGACGATGTTTGCCGGTGGATCGCCGGAAAGCGTCGGCCGAGTGAGCTGCTCGATCGCGGTCACCTGCTTACGTGGACTGCCACCGAGGATGTGGACTCGTCGTCCACGCCAGTCTGCCGGATCCGAGAACTCGTGTGCAAGCTGATCGGAGTACCCACGCGGGTAGCCGAGCACGAGGTCTTCAGGGATCGCGTCGATCGCCTCGCGGCACTTCGGTACGATCACAAGCTCCGATTCAGGGTAACTCGCCTGAAGGTCGCGTGCAGCCCGAACATACTCGCAGGCCTCGTCGACGGAGTAGGCGTCACCGAGGACGCCAACGCGAGGCTCGTACTCTCTGAAGCACTCGATGTATCGCTCGAGGTCGGGATTGCGAAAGTCGTTGTCGAGCATCCCGACTGGCAACTCGAGCGTCTCGTACTGACCCTGCTGGTAGGTACAATCTTCGCGGAATCCGGGCAGGTAGCCGAGGTTGAGCGCATCAATCGCGAACGGGACGCGGTGGAGAAACGCGACGTAGTCAGCCTGCCGAGCGGCTCGAATCTCGGCGGCACTGTCGGCACTGATCGGTATCGGGTGTGCGGATCGTGACATAGAATGGACTTCAGAAGGCGCAGTGAGCTGTTGCTCAATTACCCCACGTCCGGAATAGGGGCCACAACCGTGGGGTAACTACGAGTAGAATGATGCTTCTCTTGCTTCGACTTTCTCACGGCTCAGGAGAGCGAACAACACGAGTCATGTGAGGGCTGAGTCAGTGGGCGACCCAGCCGAAGAAGAGCCGGACGTCGCCGTGTTTGCCTTCCAGCTCGTGCTGTTTGCGGTAACGGATGGCGGCGTTCGTCCCTGAGCAGTTGATCGCACCAGCAGGACCTCGCTTGCGTTGGATCCGTTCATCTCCGTCCTCGATCAGCTGGTGTGCGTATCGACGCTTCTGCTTTCCGTGATGCTCTCGCTTGGGGATCACTTCGAATGAGGATTTCTCGACGATCGTCCCCGTGTACCCGCCGTGGCCGTGCATGTGTTTTGCGTCCTCGACGGCGTTTCTGAACGCGTCGTCGGCAGTCTTGCCGAACGCGAGCGCCTCGAAGGAAACAGCGCCCATTAGTGATCCTCCATTTCCTGTTCGATGCGGGCCTCGTAGTGGCGATCCGGATCAACGGGTGGTTCAGGGTCGTCGGGCTCGCAGTCTTCCGGGCGAACGCCGGGAGGAAGAGTTTCGAACATCAGTTGCCGCCACCGTTCTCCGTCTGTACTGTCGTCTCTGAGTGCATTGCCATCTGTAAAACCCTCCACCCCTCTCGAGGGGCGATCAACACCACGTGCGTGCGTTATAGCAGTACAGAGACCTCAGCGAGTATACCCTCTACTCCCTCTGCTAATTTTTTCACATCCATAACCAGTGAATTACCTGTTATGTATAGGGGAAGCAGTTGCCGCTGCGGTCGAGTCCCGAGCGTTGCACCCGCGAGCGATCATCGGGAGCGAGCGGCCTTTTTAGCATAGATTTTTGGAGTCGAGTGGGACCGGAGGTCTCGCTGACCATGCGAACGGGCGCTTCGCGCCCGTGAGCAGAGAGCGGTGAGCGAGCTGCGCGAGCGAACCCGACGAGAAAAGGTACTTGCGCATACCTACGTAACGACTACCGGATCTCGAGAGACAAGCTCGAAGGTGGATATTCAGAAGGGAACTTCTTCCTAATAGTTATCCAAAACCACCTTCTTTGTAACCTACTCAGTTTATCTAGAAGGTTGTGACTCGAGCAGCGATCTATGCCTGCGTTAGTACCAGCGATCAAGACGTCTAACGCCAGCTCGACGAAACCCAGGATACCTCGGGAAACAGGCCGGAGTCGATCAGATCGTGGAGTAAAACGTAGATATCAAACTCGTCTAAAGATTGGTCTTGGTTTTCCGTGCGAAGGAGGGATTGGATCCAATGTGCCATCATTCTCCCTAGACTGGAAGAGTCAGACAGTACGCCTCAATATCTGGCGCTAGAGAGATGACCCGTTCTCGCTTCCGTAGCTCTGCCTTTCGGGACTCGATCCGGGTTTCTAACTGCTCAAGACGTTGTTTCTGGTTACGAATCGCGATGCGCATATCCGATCCCGTTGTCGCTTTTTGTTCGTACGAATCGATAAACGACTGAATCCGATCTCGCTCTGCTTGCTCGTAGGCTTCCAAGTCAGACAGTTCCTGCTGGACGTCCCGCTGGCGGGCTTCGAGTAAGTCATCACGGATGTCGGCGACCATACTACTGATGTACCTCTCCGCGGCGTCTTCGAGTTCATCACGTTGCTTGAGCAACCGAGAGACTGTACTCCCATCAGGACGAGCGTGGATCGTATCTGTATCGAGGACACGCTGGCCGAGCGATCGCTGGGCGTCGAGTCCAGCGAGGTCGACGTAGACGGGAATGAGTTGCTCGCGAATCGTCTTGCCGGTTGCATCTTCGAAGGCGACTTTGTAGACGAATGTGACGCCGGGTTGGTCGACGAACGGCAGCAGCTTCATTCCGGCCTTCCCCGCGTGCTGTTCCTGCTGGAGAACTAAATCACGGAGGGCCTGCAGAACATCCGCATCCGGGGAGAGGTACTCGATTCCGTCGTGATCGATGGCGAAATCACGACTGAAGGTGAACGGGCCCATCGTCTCAGGCTGACCGCTGTCAGTCACTTCTGGTGGGACTTCTGCCTCGTACAACTGGTTTCCACGTTTCTCGACTGACCCCTCGAACGCCTCGATAGCTCGGGTAAAGAACTCCCGGATCTCCTGTTCACTTCCGAAGACGTCCTCTGAGTCGTCGACGATCGACTGAATCTCCTGTCGACTCTCGGCGTCGAACGTACTGCAGTCGATGAGGCTCCGTTCGTACCACTCGAGGAGTGTCTGTTCACGCTCTTCCATCAACTCCTCGAGTTCCTCTTTTGTAGCTGAGGCTGGTTCCTGGTTCTGGACGGATTTCATCAAGAGGGAGTCGATATTGACGTCGTCCAGCATCCCGAGGACGTCTGCCGTCGCACCGACTTTCGACCGGATCTCCTCGACCTTGTCCTGGAGTAGCTCGAAAATCTCGGATTCCCGAGTGCCATCGAACTGGAAGTTCCACACCTTTACCTCCTTGTCCTGGCCGTAGCGATGGATCCGACCGATACGCTGTTCGAGGCGGTTCGGATTCCACGGGAGTTCGTAGTTGACCATAATGTGGCAGCTGTGCTGGAGGTCGATCCCCTCACTGGCCGCATCGGTCGCCATCAGTAATCGCGACTTCCCGTAGTTGAACTCGTCTTCGATCTGGGCTCGGTCGTCTTTGCTCACGTCCCCGTGGATGGTCAGAATCTCGTCTGCCCACGGTTCGTCGGCGAAGAGATTGAGGAGATAGTCCAACGTATCGCGGTACTCAGTGAACAAGATAAGCTTCTCGTCCGGATGCTCCTCGAAGAGCTGCTCGATGTAGCGTTTGACCTTCCGGGCCTTGGTGTCGACTGGGAGGTCCTCAGCCATGGCGACGAGCTCCTGCAAGGTGTCGATCTCTTTTTGGAGTGCCTCATCACCCTGGGCGACCGTGAGGCGTTCGAGTTCCTGCTCCGCCTGTTCACGGTCAGAGTCTTCCAGGTCCTCGCCTTCGAGATAGGCCGTTGCATCGGTCGAGAGACTCCGCTCGTCGGGTTCGAGCAGCCCGTGAAGGCGACGCCGGAGCGTCTCTCGAATGGCTCCCACGCTGCTCACGAGCCGCTTTTGCATGAGGGCCATCGCGAAGCCGACAGCGGGCTCGTTCAATTGGTCAGATCGATTGTAGACCTCGCGGACGTACTCGGTCACGCGCTCGTACAGTTGCTCCTCTGCGGGCGACATCGAGACGGTGGCCGTCTGGACATCTCGCTCGGGGAAGATGCGCTCGCCGTTGTCGTCGTAAATGGTCTCCTTCCCGCGCCGAATCATGACGCGGTTCACCGTCTCCCGTGTGAGGTCTTGGTCCTCGGCGACGAGGAACGGGTCGATATAGCTGATGAGGGATCGGAACGCCTCCCCCTTGCCGTCGTGAGGTGTCGCACTTAGCAACAGCAGGGATTCACAGTGATTGGCGACACGTTCGGCCATAAGCGAGGTTTTGCTGGGGGACTCGCCCCGCTTGCTAGCCTTGTGCGCTTCGTCGATGACGGCGACATCCCAGAAGGCACCCTCAATCTCGGACTGGAACTCGTCTTGACGGAGGAACGCCATGCTGGTGACCAGACGGAGACCTTCCTGGTCCCAGATGTTCGCCTCCTCGCCGAGTCGTCGACGCTCGGCGTCGACCCACTGGCGGTCTGCCACGGTGAGGTTGATGTCGAAGAAGCGCTCCATATCCCGAATCCACTTCTTCTGGAGGTGTGCGGGAACGAGGAAGAGGACGCTGTTGGCTCGATTTCGGGCTTCGAGTTCTTTGAGGATGAGGCCTGCTTCGATGGTCTTCCCGAGACCGACGTCGTCGGCGATGAGTGCTCGTTGGCGGAGCTTCTGCATCACCTGATTCACACAGGCAAGCTGGTAGGGTTCGAGACGGACGAGCGAGTTCGAGATGCTCAGGAGCTGCCCCTGCTCGTGGGCCATCTTGAGCTGGAGCGCCTCGGTCCGGAGATCGAACCACTCTGATGAGACTGCTTCGTGTCGGGGGTGGAGGTCTGTCACCTGATCGTCGAGGGTATCGAGTGCATCACTGCTTGGCTCGACGGAGACGTGGTCGAGACAGACCGTCTTCGCACCATCACTCTCAACGTAGACACGGAGGTACGGGAGGTTTCCGACCTCGTACGTACGGATGACCTCCGCTGGATCGCCGTTGAGTCTAATGCGGTCTCCGGGGTCGAATTCGATACTCATTGAATTGGAGGGTGATTAATTGATGACCTTGTCCTCAACAATTTCGGGGACGATCTTCTTTTCTGCAAGCGGCTGAATATTGATCGCTACTCCGTGTTTTTTCACAGGATCGTATCCTGATGTCAGTACCTCGGAGAGTGCTCGCTCCTGCCAATCTGAAGATATGGCTTTCGAGAGTTCATTACAGTCTTCTTTGATCTCCTGTCCTAATTCCACGTCTTCGTCAGTTTCGGCAGCCAACTCAGCGAGCAGTCGGATTTCTCCTTCGAGACCGTCGCGTGGTTCCCCATCATCGAGGTACTGCTCTCCTTTGCTGAAGTAGTAATTCATGAAGAAGATCCCATTACTACCGTAGTGAGTTGACCCAACGAGGTCGTCGAAATACGAGAAGAGATCATAGAGATGAGCCTCCACAGGTTGGTTTGCGTCCTTACTATAAGCTCGACAGGCCGTTTCTAGGTCTTCCAGTGCGTCGATCCACTCGTCCCTATTTTCATTTACTCGTTCAAGGAATGTGGGACTAAATAGATCCTCAAATTCGTCAGGCTCCATCTCATCAACTAACTTATCGAGGGTTTCAAGCCGTTCTTCAGTCCGGTTTCGGAATTCAGTGACTTTCGGAACTTGTTCCGCCGCGAGAGCCTGCGTTTCATCTCCCCAATCACGGGGATGCTCAGAGCTCAGTTCGATTGCGGCTTCTTGGAACTCGTCGATCTGCGCAAGAGCGCTTTCATAGCGTTCGTACTCCTCGGCTGCCTCCGTTTGTTCTGTAGTCGAAAGTTTGCTGTCAGATCGTCGCTGATCGGCGGCATTCCGCTTCGTGCGATATTCATTCTTTAGGGGTTCCAGATACCTAGACTCGATACGGTCGAAGAGACTTGTATCGAGTTGTCGATAGTCAACGAGACACGCAAATCCTTCACCCTGTGGATCTGAGACGAGACGTTCAGTTGTTAGTCTCCAAAGAACCGGAGTGTTCTCGAATCGTTTGAGGTGATACTCGAAGAGGTCATCCTGAATCCATTCTTGAAGATTAGGATAGGCACCTCCCTCAGGTTGCTTATCTCCTAACTGTTGGTCAACCTCTGCGAGCCGATCTTGGGCATACTCCCCAAAGATTCTCTCAAATTCGTTTTCAAGACGCTCTATCAACTCCAATTCTCCTTCTGGTTCAAAAGCAAGTGGAACAATTCCATCGTCGTCTTCATGAGCTATCTTAATTGTAAGATGGAGAAGGAGATCCTGTATCTGTTTATCATATTCATCGGACGGCTCTTTGATTTCCTCTAAGTCGTACTCTTGATTCACTCGTGGGTCTTCATTAGTTCGGAGGGCAACTTCACGAAGAATCTCTTGCTGTCGGTCTCTATCGATATCAAAGTGGTCAAATATTTTATTGTCTATTTCTCTAGATTTTCTTTCTAAATCACGATTTACCCGCGCTCGATATCTTGCCGCTTCGGTACCTATCTCAGATAGGCTAGCGGATGAATCAACCGTTTCTTGCGGAGATGTGGGACTTATGTCTTCCAGAAGGCTTCTGTGCGGGTGTTCGTATCCAGGTAGTTCTTCACTTATTCCGAGAACCTTGAGAAGGAGAGGCCCATCATAATACGGTGATTCAAAATCGCATTGTCGCAGGCCAAGAAGTAGACCTATGATATCTTTTGATAACTCTTCTAAGTGGCTATTGTTTTCTAAATCCTTGTCCCAAGGTAGTTTAGAGACCTCTCCTACATTCCAATGACGTCCGACAGTCTGTGCTAACATCAAATATGTAAGTAAATTGCTATTAGCATATGCTAACACGGACCACGGGCCAGAATCTGGTACAAAGACGAATCCAGTATGACTGAATACTGAATATTCATTTAAGTAACCAAACCGCCGTCCTCCCTCCTTGATGTATGTATAGGTGAGAGCTTCACGGAAATAATATTGAGTATTACGGGGGTACGATCCTTCGAACCTCTTTACCTCTTTCCCCTCATTTTGCCACCAGACGGTTTTGTTTACACGGGGAAGGATCCAAGCGTCTTCACCACCCTTTGCAAATGGAACCCAGCTATCATCTACAGATTCCCAGAAATCCCGAACAAATCTTTCGTCGTCAGCAGTCGCCAACCCCTGTTTAACAGCCCCTAGTGGTTCCCGATCAACTCTTGCGTTTTCAGCGTCAAAAACTATCCCAGAGTCATAGAGTTCTCGAATTTCAAGTGGAACCCAATAGGAGATCGGGGCTCCAGGTATTTCACCGAATTCCGATATTTCTCTGGTATACCTTCGCTGAATACCGTCTGCATCAACAGGGTCAACGTAAGCACCTTGGAGGAATCGATGTTCCTTCTCTTCTCGTTCGATATCATGAAGCCTGTAAAACTCACCGACTGCCTCGTCACTCATTTGTTGGTCCGTTCGAACTACAGTGCCGACTGTTCGAACAGTTGCGTTATCTAGTACACCAATTCCAAACTCAGCCAGGAAATCAAAGGCCCCCTGGTCACCAATAAAGTCCTCTCGGAATTGCTCAAATGATCGTTTGAACATAAAGGTACGCGGAACGAGCATACCGACACGTCCACTTTTCCGAGTGAGTCTATCACAAACCTCAAAGAAGTTGATGTAGAATTCGGGCTTGTACTTGTAGTGGTCTTCGACATAGTCCTTAACCATATCTGGCATCCGATTTCTGGACCCGTAGGGAGGATTCATTAGCGCGACGTCATAATCTTGGGAGAGTATAACGAGGACTCTCAAGAAACTCTTCAGGTCCTGTGCGAGGAAGGATTCTCCGTTCCTCTGTTCAGCGACTTCCTGATGGAGGTTGTCTAAGAAGTTACTCAGGCTGCCAGGACCAGAAATGGACTCCATTATGGTCGGCTGCTCTTCCATCGTAAACTCCTCCTCCAACGTACCTTTCACGTCAAGCAGCGAGCCAAGTCCTTGTACGTTCTCGAAAGCCCCAAGAATATCTTCTAGAGCATCACGAATCTCAGGTTGATCGCCAGCCACTTCATCGAAGACTTCAGATGCAGCTTCGATGTTAGCAATCTTGGCGTCAGCACAAACGATGCCTACCTCCGGCATCTCGAAATCGTCCTTCCCCTCTTCTTCTGCACGACCTCGGGCCTTGAGATAGAGATTCAGTACTTCACAAAGCCGCTTAGTTAGAACGTCTGCTTGCTGAGGATGTGCACTCCAAACAGCAAGCAGACAGTGAAATCCACGAGGACCAGCTTCTTAACTTCCTTGTCAACACCCTTGGCGAGGAAGTTGCCCTCGATCTAGGCAACAACGCTGAAATCGACGCTGAGGATATCTATGAGGTCCTCGTCGGCGCGTGCGCCGACGGGACCTCGGTCTCTAAGCTCTGTGAGGTCAGCGAAGACTCACCTCACCAAAACACCGTTCTGTATCACCTCCGCGAGAAATTTGGCCTAGAATCGGTTGAACATGTTGGGAACATGCTTCTCCAGAAGGACGTGCTTGAGGTCCTTCCTGAGCAGGTGGAGGTCGTCGTAGACCTCCACCTGCGGCCCTACTACGGTGACGAAGACGATACGGACGGCCTTTATCACTCGGAAGCAAAACGTGGAACTACTGCGTTCCACGCCTACGCCACACTCTACGCGCGTGTGAAGAAGAAACGCTATACGCTGGCGGTGCGCCGTCTTGAAGACGGCGACACCGCCAGCAGTGTCCTTGCAGAGTTTCTCGGTATCCTCGACGGCCTTGACGCAGAGGTCAAGGCCGTCTATCTTGATCGAGAATTCTACGATAGCAAATGTCTCACGTTGCTCCAGGCACACAACCACGCCTACGTGATGCCGATCGTCCGCTGGGGAAAGACGATCAAGCAGGAACTCTCGGAAGGCTGGAGTCGCGTCATCCAGCACGATCTAACGGCGAAACTCGACGGTCACAGTTGGACCGTCGAGTTTCCCGTCTACATCGACTGTACCTACCAAAACGGGCGATACGACGAACATGGAGTGGCGCGTCACGGCTACGCCGCTGACGCGCCGTTCATCGACTCACCACGCGACGCTCGATACCACTACGCGAAACGCTTCGGTATCGAGGCAACGTACCGGCTCTCCGAGCAAAGCATTGCAACGACAACAACGCAAAATCCGGTGGTTCGGCTGTTGTATGTCGTGGTGAGTCTGCTGTTACAGAACGCTTGGCGGTATCTGCATTGGGAATACGTGGCGACGCCCCGCCGTGGCGGGCGTCGCCTCTGGTCCTGGTCGTTCAAGGAGTTCATCAAGATGCTGTGCCGGGCAGCATGGACGGCCCTCGCGGTACGTCGGGCCGTCCCTGCAAATCGGCCACCGGACGATCGGTTCCACCGCTAATGCCCGACCGAACCAGCCTTCCTGAGAGTGGCAACGCCGTCGCGTCGGCGGCTGACCGCCGCCGACAGCGACGACTCTGCTCGATCTTTGGTCAGAACTACCGTCAAATCACTACCGGTCAGGATGAAACTGCGGCTTCAGTCTGAGTGAGCAGAGACGCTTTGTGAGGTACTGAGGTTCTCTGAGGCGCTAACTGAAACTGGATGTGACGCTCGCTGACTATCTAGGATTATGACGGGAGAAAACCCGATCGATGATGTCAATGATGATTGAAATCTGCTGGCGTGTGTGCTTGTACAGGTAACTGCAACACCGAGCGGTTGGAACTTAGACCCGGAGACTCGACACACGAATACAACATCCACGCCGAGCGCCGCGTCGAGATCGAGCCCGACCGACTCAAGGAGTGGGTCGACGCCGAGGACTACGTCTATATCCGAGAAACACGGCGCTGTCATACTCTCTCGTGGTGAGCCGATCGGATACGAGTGCCTGATCTGTGAGTACAATACCAGTCTCATCCAGATAACCGGCGGTGAACGCGAGTGGATTCATATCGACGAGGATCGGAGTTGTACGTTCGAGATGAGCGGCGGTGTCAAGTAGATCGTGCCAAAGATACTGTGGCGGCTACGTCTAACTCTCTCGGCCAGCAAGCAGACTGGCATAACACAGATACTATAGTAGAATCTGGAAGTCTTTGTAGTGCCACCCGCCGAAGATTGGCGTGTCTCGTTGTCTCTCGAAGACCTGACGAGAGGTGTGAGTAGAAATTTCTGGCGATTACTATAGTGCGTTCCTCAACCGACGTGTCGAGGAACGCACGCCATATCTTCGTTGGAATCCGCTCGAACCATGTGTGGAGAACGGTATAGTGCGGCAGCCGTGTGAGGCCAATCTCTTCGAGGACGCCGGGCATCTCGCTGAGCAAATCCACCGCAACGCGGTAGGAGTGGCCCAGCTCGATACGAAGTGCATGTAGGGTGAGCATCGCCCATTCGGCGAACCCGCCGACCCCAAAAGGGGCGGCAGGTTCGTCGGGATTAGCGACAACGGATTCAGCCTTAGCGACCATAACACGAGTGAGAAGCCGGAATTCCGAAACCAGTATTCTGTCGCTTCGCTTTCTACAGCGATAACGCAGTCGTGGCGACCACGTATAGCGAAACTACAGAACCTTTATAGCGTACCCTTACCTTCTCCCGCGACCCTGACCTTGTCCTTTGCCTTGAGACGGTCCGTTAAAGAACAGCTTGACTTTTCGTTCCTCGTCGGCAGGGATATGGACGAGGACAGCGTCCTCGTTGGGGTCGTAGGCGAACGATTCGGGGGTATCCTCGACGTCGTCGGGGTCAACCTCATCGTACTTGACCGAGGCAGCCTGGACCTTGCGTGGTGCCTCTGACCGATCGAGACTGAGCAGGTACGACGACAGTTCCGAGCCATCGTAGTTCTGGACTTCTTGCTCGCGCCGGAATGTAACGACGCCGCCCCGGTTCTCCGAGACTGTGAAGTTCGTCACGTTGTATTCGCCGTCCTCAAAGGCGCGAGTTTCACCGTCGTCCTCATAGAACGAGTAGGTGGTCTTGCCTGCCTCCGAGAGATACGTGTCCAATTCGAGGGTTGTTAGCGGGTTCTGACCCGTGTACTGCTGAACCTCGCGCATCGGGACGATCGAATCCTTACGGACATAGATCGGCAGGTGGTCGATCGGGGCGTCGACAGTCTTCCACTGGCCGCCATCGTGGACCTCGTTGGTCCAGAAGTCGACCCAGGTCTCGCCTGCTGGGAAGTAAACATCGCGCTCCGTTGCACCCTCTTCGAGGACCGGCGCGACCAGCACGTTGTTACCGAACATGAACTCGTCGGTGATGTCCCGAACTTCGGGGTCCTCCTGGAACTGGAAGACCAGCGGCTGAAAGATCGGTTTGCCGTTGTCCGTCGAATCCTCAAACTCGTTGTAGAGGTACGGCATCAGCCGGTAGCGCAGTTCGAGGTACTTACGCGTAATGTCGACGGCCTCTTCGCCAAACGTCCATGGGTGTTGATTGCGCGGTTCGTCAGGCCCGACGAACTCATGGTCGATGGCATGGTTCCGAGAGTACGGGAAGAAGGCCCCCAGTTCCATCCACCGCTTGAACAGTTCCGGGGTGGGCCGGTCGGAGAAGCCCCCAATGTCACTCCCAACGAACGGCATGCCCGACAGACCAAGATTCATCAGGATGGGCAGGGACTGACGCAGATGCAACCATGTGCTGATGTTGTCGCCGGTCCAGAGCGCTGCGTATCGCTGGCCGCCAGCATAGAGATTCCGGTTCAACGTGAACGGTCGTTCGTCCGGCCTGTGGAGATCAAAGGACATGTCGGCAGCCCTGGCCATGTCGAACCCGTACAGGTTGTGGTACTTCTCGTGGAGCATCGTATCCTCGCCCATCCCGTGGACGTTGTCAACCGGCATGGTGAGGTCGTACTTCGGGTGCTCTGCCCCGAAAACGGTTGGTTCGGCCATGTCGTTCTTGAGGCCGTCAATGCCCTCGTCGAACAGGGCATCATGATGTTCAGCCCACCACTCACGGACCTCCTTGCGGTAGAAATCAGCCCAGACAGCTTTGGGCGGCCAGATCTGACCGGCGAAGGTATCACCGTTGGAGTCCCTGACCCAGTAGTCGTTTGCTTCCCCCTCGAGGTAGGGCTCATAGGGTTCGCCGTCGACTTCCTCCACTGCGGCGACGCCTGGATTGTTGACTGCGACGGTCTGGATGCTGGGCATTTCAGCGGTGAGCGTATGGAGTGCGTCGAGGTACTCCTCTTCCCAAGTGTAGACCCGGAAATCGTCCATGTACTGGATATCGAAGTGCATCGAATCCAGTGGGATCGACTTCTCACGGTAGCGCTGTGGTGTCTCGACGAGTTCCTCACCTGAGTACCGAAACCGGCTCTGGTGAAATCCGATTCCCCATTTGGGCGGAAGTTTGATCGTCCCAGTGAGATCGGAATACCGATCGAGGACGTCGTTGATCTTGGGGCCATAGGCGAAGTAATACGTCAGCTGGCCATCGTCGGCGAGGAAGGAGTAGTAGTCCTCGGACTCGTCGGCCATGTGGAATACGGAGTGATAGGGGTCGTCGAAGAAGATCCCATATGCGCCGACGTCCTTCAGTCCGACGAAAAACGGGACCGACGCGTACATGTAATCATTATCCGGGGTGAACCCGAACTGATCGGTATTCCAGTTGCCGAGTTTCTCGCCGCGTTTGTTGATATCCAGGCCAGGCTGTTCGCCGAAACCATAGAAGGCCTCGTCCGGATCAGTTTTCTTGTAGGCATAGGGCTTGTCGCTCTCGTACCCAGCGGATCCGTTCTCGGTGTAGTCTTCATTAACGACGTTACCGTCCTCATCGAGGAACTTCACACCAAAGAGGTCCTTGTTGATCTCGACGGTAATGGTGTCAGTGCCGATGGAGATGGTAGCCTCCTCCTCTTCGACAGTGAAACGGGGGGTGTCCCACGCATCGAGTCCGTTAGCGACCCCACGGGACTCATACTCCTCTTCGCCGGGTTCGACGATCGAAACCCGTGCGAGGTCGTCCGCGAACAGCCGAATGTACCCCTCGTGGCTTCCCAGGTCCAGCTTCACGCCGTCCGCGAGGACTTCATGGTCCTCGACGGCCAGTTCCATCAGGTTATCCTTGTCCACCTCAGGTTCGTAGTGGATGGAGGAGTCATAGTGGTCAGCGCGCGCGCTCGGGATACTCGCGCCGAGCGCGCCGACTCCAAGCAGCGCTGCCGTCGATTGTAATACGGTACGTCGATCGATCGAACACGGTCTGTTATCAGTCATTTTTATAGTGAATTTAGTGGTTTCCCGGGTGCTTTCGTTCTCACCAGCGACTTTCGTACATTACTCTCTTGTTTGAGTAACAATTTGAGGTTGATAAAAGTGGGTGGTAGCTATTGCGCCCTATCGTCCGCGGCCGTTTCCGTTACCGCGACCGGAATTGTTGTCGCTGTTCCCGCGGCCACGGTTCCCGCCACCGTTGAAGAACAGCTTCACCTTGTGGTCCTCGTCGGCCGGGATGTGGACGAGGACACTATCCTCGTCGGGGTCGTAAGCAAACGATTCGGGGGTGTCTTCGACGTCATCGGGGTCAACCTCGTCGTACTTCGCCGAGGCGGCTTGGACTTTGCGCGGCGCCTCGGATTGATCGAGATTCAACAGGTACGAGGAGAGTTCCGAGTCGTCGTAGTTCTGCACGCCAAGTTCCCGTTCGAAAGTGACGACGCCACCGCCGTTGTTCTCCGAGACAGAGAAGTGAGTGACGTTGTACTCCCCGTCTTCGAAGGCGCGAGTCTCGCCGTCGTCCTCGTAGAAG
>NZ_AOIP01000044.1 GCF_000337535.1 Natrialba aegyptia DSM 13077 | reverse complement strand
ACCTCGCGCGAAGTTGCGCCTTGCTCGACGACCGGTGCGATCATTATGTTGTCGCCGAACATGAATTGGTCAGTGATATCCCGAGTGTCCGGATCGTTCTGGAAGTGGTAGACCAGCGGCTGCTGGATCGGCTTGCCAGTTTTGGCGGACTCTTCGAATTCGTTGTAGAGGTACGGCATCAGCCGGTAGCGCAGTTCAATATACTTCTTACTGATCTCGACAGCCTCCTCGCCGAATGTCCAGGGATGCTGGTTGCGCATGTCGACCTCTTGGTCGGACTTTCGGTGCGTATCGGTATGGTTCCGGAAGTACGGGATGAACGCGCCCAGCTCAATCCAGCGCTTGAACAGCTCTGGCGAGGGTCGGCCGGCGAAGCCGCCGACATCGTGGCC
>NZ_AOIP01000043.1 GCF_000337535.1 Natrialba aegyptia DSM 13077 | reverse complement strand
AACGGCCGTTGGTTGGGCTTGTAGATGTCGTATGCCTTGCGGGATGCACGAGCGTAGTCGAACCCGTACATGTTGTGATACTCTTCGTGGAGCATCGTATCTGCACCCGTGCCGTGGATATTGTCCGCCGGCATCGTCCAGTCATACTTATCATTCTCCTGAAACACCGCTGGTTCGCCCATATCGTTTTTAATCCCGTCAAATCCGGCGTCGAAGAACACGTTGTGCTGGTCGGCCCACCACTCGCGAACCTCGGATCGTGAAAAGTCCGGCCACACTGCATCCGTGGGCTCGTCAGCGACGTCCTGGGTCGGCCAGACCGGTCCGTAGAACGTATCGCCACTGGCGTTCTTGGTCCAATACTCGTTCTCGGTCCCCTCAAGATAGGGACCATAGGATTCGTCTTTGCCATCGCCATCAACGTCAGCCTCTTCGTCGACCGCGACGCCAGGATCGTTAACCGCGACTGTCTTGAGCTCGGGCACCTCTTCATTGAGCGTGTTAAGTGCCTCTCGGTGTGTCCCTTGAATGGTGAAGACACGATAGTCATCCATGTAACCGATGTCAAAGTGCATCGCGTCCAGCGGAATCTCCTCTTCGCGATACCGCTGGGGAACCTCGGCAAGTTCCTCTGGACTGTACTCCCATTTACTCTGATGATATGCGATAGCCCACTTTGGTGGGAGGGGGATCGTCCCTGTGAGATCCGTATATCGCTCGAGAACATCACTGATCTCAGGGCCGTACGCGAAGTAGTAGGTTAGCTGGCCACCATCAGCCAAGAAGTAGTAGTAGTCTTCTTCCGCCTGGGAGTTGTAGCTCTCTCCAGAGGCGTTCGGGTCGTCAGCCATATGGAAGACCGAGTGTGATGGATTATCAAAGAAGAGGCCGTACGCACCTGTGTCCTTTAACCCAACGAAGAAGGGAACCGACGTGTAGACGTAGTCGTTGGTGTTCCCGTAGCCGTACTGATCGGTGTTCCAATTTTCGATTTTCTTGCCGCGCTGGTCGAGAGTGAGTTCGGGCTGCTCGCCAAAGCCGTAGAAGGACTCGTCCGAGTCGGCTTTCTTATATGCGTATGGTTTGCCCTCTTCGTAACCCGACGTTCCTTTTTCAAGGTAGTCTTCATTGATGACGTTACCGGTTTCGTCGAGAAATTTCACACCGAAGAGATCTTTCTTAACTTCGACAGTGATGGTTTCTGTATCAATCGCAATGGTATTAGCGGTCTCGTCAACGCTGAAATACGGTGTATCCCACTCTTCACGGCCGTTAGCAATGCCGCGGGACTCGTACTCCTCTTCATCTTCTTCTAGGATCGAAACACGGGCGAAGTCGTCGTTGAACAGGCTAATATAACCGTCGTATTCGCCAAGGTTGAATCTCACTCCTTCTTCGAGGATCTCATAATCCTGAACTGACAATTTCATGAGATTATCCTCATCCAGTTCAGGTTCATAATGAATCTTTGAATCATAATGATGTCCTTGGACAGGGACAGAAGCAACAGCACTTCCTGCAAGAAGTGCAGCGGTCGATTTCAACACAGATCGTCGATTAATACCATGACGGTGTCTTTCAAACATCCGATGAAGTATTTTCTTCACATCTGTAATAATATTTCTGATATCCAAATCCACAGTAAATAAATAATGTACATTGCTCTTGTGGGCTCTGGTGAATCGCATGACTGCGTAGACTTCGACCGTTAGAACTAGGGAGTTGAAGCGGGAAATGGCGGATGCTCTATGTCCAAAATCTCCCGCTTCACTGGGAAGGTCGTGACGTTGGCTAAAAATGCTGTTGGTGACCGAGGCGAATCCGCCGCCCCACAGGGTGGCAGCGGATTCGCCGACTACGCCGTCGTTTCGCTGCATTGTCTGCGGATTTACTTGGAGAAATCCTACTGCGAAGCACTTGACCTCTTAAGCGAGATGCCACAAATATTTGCGGATATCGGCCTCAACACGGCCGATATCCCTGATCACTCAACGCTAGTCAAGGAGTTTGACAGGAACAAAATACAAGTTTGGCGAGTGCTGCTGCGCCTGTCGGTGCAGGTGCACGAGCCATCTGGTCATACGGCGATGGACGCGACGTTTTTCGACCGCGAAAACGCCAGCAAGCACTACTGCCGCCGGACGAATTATCGGATTCAGACGCTCAAAACAACCGCGCTCGTTGACACAGAAACACAGGCTGTTCTCGACGTCCATTGTACGTCCAAGAAACGCCACGACACCCACCTCGGCTGGCAACTCGCCCTCCGCAACGCGGGCGAGTTGCACAGCCTCGCTGCCGACAAAGGCTACGATTGGCAGCAATTACGCGAGAGACTGAGAGAAAAGGGCATCAGACCGCTGATCAAGCACCGAGAGTTTCGCCCCATCGATCATTATACACTATGAATTACACTATGAATGATAATGAACTATCTGCCTCTCTACTTGATAGGTTCGTGGCCACTATGTCATCTGTACTTACCGTTTGTCGGGTAGTCACAGAGAGGGAACGGGAACTTTTCTATGACACCCTGCTACAAGAGTATCGAGGACTCCGAATGGGTGGACTTCGACCAAGTCACCTGTTTCGTCGGCAAAAACGAATCCGGAAAAACAGCATTTCTCGAAGCCATCCATAGGCTCAATCCGGTCGATAACACGGGCCAATACGATCACGTTGAGGAATACCCACGAACCCGACTCACCCAATATAAGCAGCGCCACGACCAAGATCCTGACCCAGTAGCCAGTGCTAAATTTGAACTATCAAAGAAAGAAATCATACCTATTCAGAAACAATTCACTGATAACATCTTAGAATCATCAACTGCGGTTCTAACAAAGAATTATAAAAACGAGACAACGTGGAGATTCGATATTAACGAAAGTGAGGCCGTGGGATACCTTGTAAACCAGTTCGAGTTCCACAATAAAACAGAGGCTAAACTACAGAGAGCCGAATCATTCGAAGACCTAGAAACCAAAGTACAGGAGTCTACATCTTCTGATGACTCAATCAGTGATATTGAGTCTGAAGTACAGGATATCCTCAAAGAGAGGTTTGACAAGCGAATTGGGACAGATCATTTAAAAGAGTCTGTGCCTTCTTTCCTCTACTTCGATGACTACTCGATTATGGAAGGGGATATCAACATTGATAAGATCCGTCGAAAACGAAATAAAAACAACTTATCGGAATCAGACCAAACCTTCTTATCTTTACTCTCGGTCGCAGAATTGGATATAAATGATATAAGAAATATTAGTAGATACGAAAGCAGAAAGGCAGAACTCGAAGCTGCGGCAAACTACATTACAGACCAAGTATTCGAGTATTGGAGTCAAAGCGACGATTTACAAGTTGAATTTGATAGAGATATTCAAGAGCAAAACAATCAGCAGAACAAGCAAAATTATGTTCTCTATGTTAGGATACGCAGCGAACGGGACAGGGTTACACTGCCATTCGGCAAGCGTTCAAAGGGCTTCATCTGGTTCTTCTCGTTTCTTGCATATTTTTCTGACATGAAAGATGACGACGACGATCTTATTCTGCTCCTCGATGAACCCGGCCTTAACCTACATGCAAAGGCTCAGAATGATTTCCTTCGGTTCATCAACGAGCGCTTAGCACCGGTACACTCTGTAGTCTATACCACACACTCGCCTTTCATGCTGGAACCTCGAAACATGGACCGAGCAAGACTCGTCCAGTACCAACAAGGGGAAGGTACGAAGATTTCTGAGGATATCCTTGGAACTGACAGCGACACCATCTTCCCATTACAGGCCGCTCTGGGTTACGACCTGATTCAAACACTGCTGATCGGACCACAAGTCCTGTTAGTCGAAGGAAAGTCGGATATGATCTATCTGCAACTCATGTCGGAAATACTTGACGAGCAAGAGAGAACATCCCTCAGTCACCAATGGACACCAGTGCCAGTTGATGGAGCGGATAATGTGCCAACCTTCGTTTCCATGTTTGGAGCTAATGACTTGGATATCGGCGTCCTGCTTGATGACGACACTAGGATACAGCAACGCCTCGAGAACATCGAGAGCCGTGGACAACTTGATCTTGACGACGTCAAACTAATCACTGAGTACACAGCGAATAGCAACGCTGATACGGAAGATATGTTCTCAAAAGAATTCTACATCTCTCTCGTTAATGACGCCTATTTGCCCGAGCTCAGAATGGCTCAAAATGCTCCTGATGAAGTAGATCCTTCCCATATCCAGAATCAGAACCCGAGAATAGCACGTCGTTTAGAATGGTTCTTCGAAGAGAAGCAGATTAATGGAAGTGTGTTTGAACACAATAAACCAGCCAAGCACTTCCAAAAGAATCGGGATAAGTTCAAGGAGGAAATAACAGAAGATACACTGGACCGATTTGAGGCATTGTTTGAAGATCTGAACTCTATCATAGACGCTTGATGGCTCAGAAGTGATTTTCGCGTTCTATATGATCACAGTCATACTACTATACCGTCGGACGCCGGAGTTGATAGAGCCTACGGTAATTTAGAGCTATTTACGGTAATCTCGTTACTCCTGGAGCCGATCTGCGAGAAGCTGTGCCAATTCAGCTTCATCGTAGTCGAGAGCGATGACCGATGCGGTTTCGACCGCATCGGCGATGCTCTCACAGTCATATTCGTCCATCACTTCGGTCAACAAGGCGAATACATCTTCGCTGACTGTAATCGTATTGTACCCATCTGGTGGCATAGGGAGTACTATTACGGTAATCTACTCAGGTATTACGGTAATTTGCCGGGATTATCAACTCTTCCGACCGACCGTATAATCCCAGTCCTCATCAGACAGTGATTGACCAGTGCTCATTCTCGACTTGTATCCTACATGACTCACCGGACAACATCTGAAACTGGTAGGAACCTCAGCGATCAATTCGCGCGTTGTATCCATCACGCCGCTTCTGACAGATAGCCGTTCGTTCGGGTTCTCTGCGTTAGCTGAACAGCTCACCAAGCTCATCAATTAATAGTTGACGGACCATACGGGGGTCTGGGGTAATCGACACCATGTGGGCCGAGGTGAGCGATAGCATGCTCTCGAGGGCGTCATAGAACAGTTACCATACCAGAGAGCAGGGTGAACACTGAGGTAGATGTGTTCAGCGACCCTGCGAGATGCTCCTTCGG
>NZ_AOIP01000042.1 GCF_000337535.1 Natrialba aegyptia DSM 13077 | reverse complement strand
CGAAGGAGCATCTCGCAGGGTCGCTGAACACATCTACCTCAGTGTTCACCCTGCTCTCTGGTATGGTAACTGTTCTATGACGCCCTCATTTGTATCAATAATGGGCCCTAGATATATGTATGAAGGAATAATACATCACAGATGAATGCAAGAGAATACCAATCGTTCGACCAGAACTCGAATCGGCGGAACGATCAGTAGACGCACTCTCGTCCGCGGCGCTGCGATGACCGGGCTTTCCCTCGCTGTCACGGGAGCCGCCTCGACGGCCGCAGCCGCCGGCGAGAGAGTATTCTTTCAATACTTTCACGAGACGTGGCCGACGATTACGGACAATCTCTCGACAGTCGCCGACCGTGGATACGACGGAATCTGGATTCAAGCGCCCCAGGAAAGCGAACTGACGTGGGACGATCAGGACGGTCGGAACGACCCGCCACTGGGCTACCAGCCCGTCGACTTTCGCTCCTTCAACAGCGAGTTCGGCACCGAAGAAGATCTCCAGCGGCTCATCGACACCGCCCACGAACGCGGTCTCGAGGTGTATATCGACTGCGTGATGAATCATACGGCCGCGAATCGGGGGTACGACTTCCCGCAGTTCGACGAAGAACACTTTCATACCCACGTCGGTTCGATCGACGACTGGGACGACGAACACCAGGTCGAACACGGCGAACTCCTCGGATTGAAAGACCTCGCGCAACTCGAGGACCACGGCCACGACGACACTGCACCGTACGTCCGCGAGCAGCTGTACAATTACATGCAGAAAATCGCGAGCTTCGGCGCGGACGGTTACCGGTACGATGCGGTCAAGCACGTCGAGGCCGAATTCTGGGATCGGTACGCCAACTCGTGGGCCGACGAGTTCAGCATGAACCGCGTCGGCGAAGTATTCGACGGCGGCGTCGACTACGTGCAGAACTACATCGACACCGGCATGGACGCCTTCGACTACCCGCTCTACTTCGCGATAGACGAGGTATTCGACTACGGCGACGTGAGCCGACTCGAGGGGGCGGGCGTCACGGCACAGGACCCGTGGCACGCCTGGCCGTTCGTGCAGAACCACGACGAGAGCGCGCCGCCACAGTACCACCTCGCACACGCCCATGTCCTCACGATCGAGGGGACGCCGATGGTGTACAACCTCTACTCGAACGAGATCCTCGACGACGACGCGATCAACAACATGGTGTGGGTCAAGACAAACCTCGCCGGCGGTACGACCCACTGGCGACACGCCGATTCCGACCTCGCGGTCTACGAGCGAGAGAACAACCTGCTCGTCGGGCTGAACAACAATACCGACGAATGGCGAAGCGAGTGGGTGTACACTACCTGGCGCGACGAAACGCTCAACGACTACAGCGGCACCGCCGACGACGTCGAGGTCAACGGCGACGGCTGGGTCGAGATCGAAGTCCCACCCGAGGGTTGGGTGTTCTACGCGCCGTACTGATCGTCCAAACAAAGGCGATCCCAGTGAACGGCGGTGCACTGAAGCGTTTACCGCTGCTTTCGGCGTCGTGCGATCCCCTCGTCCGTGCATCGGCGTCGCTTCCATTCGTTGCCACCGTCGAAATTCCCTTGACAGCACCCCCCTTACGCCACGACATGGCGACCGTCAGCGCGGGTGCGCGACTCCACGTCGGCTTTCAGAACCTCTCGCTCGCTCGCGAGCGGCTCTACGGCGGCATCGGCGTCGGGCTCGCGTCCCCTCGAGTCACCGTCACGGCCGAGCCGGCCCCGACCGTCCGGGCCGACGATTCGCTCGTTCGGACGTACGCGAGCCGCGCCGTCGACGTCCTCGACGTCCCCGGCGTCGCGGTCGACGCCGAGGAGTCCCTGCCGCGCCACGTCGGCCTCGGCAGCGGGACGCAGATCGCACTGGCCGTGCTCGCGGCGACCGCGCGGGCCCACGGCCTCGAGCCCCAGGTGCGGACCCGCGCACCGGCGATGGGTCGGGGCGGTCGCAGCGGCATCGGCGTCGCGACCTTCGAGAGCGGCGGGTTCGCCGTCGACGCCGGCCACCCGACGAACCGCTTTACGACCGAGCCGCCGGCGGAGGGCGACTGGACGGTGCCGCCGGTCGTCGCCCGCCACGACCTGCCCGCTGACTGGCGGTTTCTCGTCGTCGTCCCCGACGCGGATCCCGGCCGCAGCGGCGACGACGAGGACGCGAGCATGCGCGCGGTCGTCGAGCGGGCCGACCCGGCTATCGCCGACGAGATCGCCGGCTCGTCGCACCACAACCTTCTCGAATCCGGTTCCATCAGTACTCATGTTGCTTCCTCCGGGTTGTTCCAACTTGTAGTACTTCCAGAGACTGCACCCTGCGAACTCGCACTTTGTGAACTTGAACTCGCACGCTGGCCGTTGTCAGCGTCCGAATCCTGCTCAATCTCGACAGCCTCAGGATCATCCGGCACCACGTCGACGCCGAGCCCGGCTTCGACGAGAGCCAAGTCGATATCGTCCTCCCGAACGTCGTCCGGGTCCCCGAGATCCGGGTGACTGTCCGCGATCATCATCGCTGCTATTGTCTCGCGAAACTCTCGGTTCTCTCTCGAGAGCACCCCGCGACGACACGCAAGGGCCTCGACAGCCTCATCAAACCAGACCACTGCGCCTTGTACTCTCATTCCTCACTCCCTCCATCCGTTGCCGCTGCCTGGCGACCTGCCTCAAGTACTTCGAATTGGTCATCGACGCCCGCGAGTTCATCGGACTGCTGAACCAGACCAAGCTCTTCGCGGACAGTTTCAATCTCCTCGTCAGTAACTCTCTCGACCGCCTCGTCAGAGATTGTGCCCGTCTCATCGATTTCGTCAGGGTACCGCGCCCGTGCGATCTTGTTCCGAACGACGTTCTCGAGAGCGGGCTCTGGAATCTCGTCAACGTCCTCGAAGTCCTCGAGTGCCTGGTCGATCCACTCCTCACGATCGTCGCTCGACTCGCCAGAGGGGAAGGTGAAATTTCTGCTGGGATTTTTTTCCCCTCTGCTGTCTTGCGATTCTCTATCGTTGTCCTCGAGAGCGTCGCTCGCGATCTGCCTGATAATCTCGAGAGCGTCGTCATTCTCAATCTCGGCATCGAGGACGCGACGTTTGTCGACTCTCAGAACGTCGTTGTCCTCGCTGAACTCGAATCCCGGCGAATCGGCGACCTGCCGCATGTACTTGCCTGCGTTGTTGTAGGCGATCCCGTTTATCCCGACTGCTTCACCCTTCTCGTACTGGTATCGCTCACGAGAGTCGGAGAGACTCGCGAGTTTCTCGAGTGCGTCGACTTTGACCGCGAGTCGCTTGTCTGCCTCGCTCAGCATCGCTTTTGGTTTCGAGCGCGGATCGCGAACGTCTGGGATCTCAATCTCGTCCGTCAAGACAAACAAGTCCTTCGTCGGGTTCGGATGGTAGGTGAACTCGAGTTCATCGAGCACACGTGGGAGGTACTCTTCGCGAGTGTGCTTCGACGCCGAAATCTTCAGATTGGGATGGGTCTCGACTGCTTTATTAAATTCCTCAAGCGTGAACGCCGACATCTCCTCACCGCCGAGGCCCTGGATGATCTTCTGCGTATTGGACTCCTTGCTGCTCATAGTGGCGTCGAGCGAGACGCTTGTGTCGAGATCGAGCCGAGATTCGAGTTTTTTGAGCTGTCGACCGACCCATCCAAGTGCACCACCATCCAGACGATAACACACAACTGCGCGGAGAACCTCGTAATTCGCGACATCTTTCTCGTCGGCAAAGTCAGCCATCTCCTCTTTGACCGACGGGCTGACCCGGACAGTTGCTCGGCCATCACCAACGTCTCGAGACCGCGTGAGATTTTTTTTACCCTCTCTGGGGGTCGAGTTCGTACCGACTGCCTCGAGAAGTCGACTGACTATCTCCTCGGCTTTGTGGTCTCGACTGAATCGGTACCACGCTGACTCGACAAGATTCCCGGCTGCTGAGTCCCGTGCCGGAAAGATCTCGTTTGCGAGAGCCTTGAACCGGTCCCATTCGGGAGGACACTTCCAGTAGAGACCGATAGTATCCGAGGTACTCATCGGACCACCTCGAGAGAAGCAACGTTACGTACTGTAACGTTCGTGTCAGCCAGACACGAACGAACGTTACGTACTGTAACGTTACAGTAGTAGTAGTAGGCAACCGCCACCGCAACCGCTCGAGCGGTGAACCGCTCTCGCTCTTGGTTTCCAGCGTTTCGGCAGTTTTCTTCTAACCACTCGAACTCTTGCGAGTCCGAAGAGGGTAAAAAATTTTCTCGAGATGGTTCGGGGCGTTCGGCACTCTCGAAATCGTCATTGCGATGGAACTGGTTGAATTCGGTTCGTGCAGATTCGTGTTGCGATTTCGACATTCGTTATCTGGATTCGCATGATGAATGCCTCGGGATCACACAGTGAATCGTAACCCAAACGCTTTACCTGATCCACACTGAAAGAATCAGTACGGATCAACCGTTTAGGTGATCCCGCGCGGCATCCGGCGTAATTCGAGAACACAGGCGACTTGTCTTGGTCGGACTGCGCCTGGTTCTCGGACGTTCCAACACCCGAGAGATGTATCGCTGTCTGTTTGTTGATCCTGCCTATATCCTACAGTAATGTAAAACCTAGGTGTCGCGAACAGTCGGGATCAAACACAATGATGTCGATCATTCGCTATCCACCTGCCACAGCCGCGTTCGGCCGGACTTTCGGGACGTGATACGACCGTTCTCTTCGAGCGAAGAGAGCTTGTTGTACGCTGTTCGGCGGGCACAATCCATCTCTTCGGCAACCTCACTCGTCGTTGCGACGCCGCCATACTCTTTGAGCGCCTCAAATGCGTTGTCGTCAGTGTATCCTGCAGTGTATTTCCCTGATTCGTCGTCCCGATTCGGGTTTCGTTCTGGCATATGAGCAGCTTTTTGTTCCATTCCTATTACGGCATTGGTCTGCTATCTACTTAATACCTATGCCTAATCCGGAATAGGAAGGTTTAATACCAATACCGTATTAGGAATAGGTGAGGGCAGCCCGGTTCCAAGGGGCATTCAGGATGGAAGGAATGCCCGCCTGTTGGCGCAGGCGAGCCGGGTTGTCTTGGAGCAGATAACCCATGATGACTGAACAAGCGGACACGGTTGAAGGTATCGAGACTCGAGAGGCAAAGGCGCTGACCGAGATCATGACGGTCCTCGGCGACCTGCCGGCCGTTCAGGACGATTCCGACCGCTACTCGGTGACGACCGAATCCGGACGCGAATATCACGTTCATGTCGTCGACGGAACGTGTCACAAGAAGAACGGCGAAGAATGCCCGGACCAGGAGTACAACCTAGACGACGATGACGTGTGCAAGCACGTTCACCGTGCGCGCTACGCAGTCGGACTCAAGGAGATCCCGGAGTGGATCGACGAGGACGCAGTCGACGACGACCTAGGCGCATTCGTTCCGACCAAGCACGAGTCGTCTGCGGCCGATGCTGACGCTCACACGGACGCCAAGGTCGTAGCGGACGGCGGTGCCGTGGCTCGTTCTGCCGACGACGCTGAGATTCTCGAGCCGGAGAGCGACGATCCATGGAAAGGCCCGTTTCCGGAGTTCGACAAGTACGGCAATCCGACCGGCGCGGATTACGTTCGTTGCCGTGATTGCGGCCGCGAAGTGATTGCCGACCGGAAGTCTCACGTGTCTCACCGCGACGGCTGCCGGTTCGAGGAGGGCGATCGGTGATGTCTCGCGGCACTGACGCGCTTGCGGAGGCCAAAGCGGTTGCCGGTCCTGAGACGCTCGCCGCCGAATACCAGGAGGCCAAGCGAGAGGCGAGAGAGCGGGACGAGAGCGGTGTCAAGGAACGCGGTGACGGGATGCCAGTCGGTTCACCGCCGCCGGAGGTGCTTTAATGACCGCTCATTGTCAGAACTGTGGCGCACATCACACGGAGCAGTACGCTCGGGTCTTCGGGAATAACGACGGCGTGCTGTACAACTGTAGTGAGTGCCGGGATGTGACTGCAATGTTCCGTGGTGCGGGAGTTGAGGGGATCTGACGATGGTGACGCTGGTCTTGGAGAATGGAGAAGCGAAACGGTTTGACTCGTACCAGCCACTCGGCAACGGCTTAATTCGTTGCCGCCGTTCGGATCAGACCCCTTCTGAGACGACGGAGTACTACCGCGAGGACGAGATCGCCCGAATCGGCCTGTAGTCCTCCGCCGGTTTTCGAGTAGCCCTGTAAGCGGGTATTAGTCTGCTTACAGGATGTAAACAAGTCCCGTTCTTTAAGTGACCTTCACGAGCGACATACGGTGAAAACAAGATGTCCTACGCAACCTACATTCGAGCGAGTACCGATGAACAGACAGACGCCCACCAACGGGAGAGTATCGACGAGTGGCTTCGCGAGCATGACGCCGACCTTGAGGGCGTCGATCGCTACGCCGACCTCGGAGAGTCCGGAGCGAGTGACGATCGCGAGCAGTTCACTGAGCTGCTCGAGGCGGTCGAGGCCGGCGACTATACGCACGTCGTGTGTTGGGAGATTAGTCGACTCTCTCGAAAGGGCGCGACACTGCAGCGATTTTTTGACCTCTGCGAGGACACCGAGACGACAGTCGTGATCACGGACGGCGCTGTCGAGAAAGTCACTCCTGACGGCACCGGCCGGTTCGTTGCTGACATCATCGGCATGGTCTACCAGCAAGAGCGTAGGACGCTCATTCGGCGCATAGAGGCCGGACAGCGACGTGCACAATGCGAAGGGAAATGGTTGGGTCAAGTCCCTGCAGGCTTCAAGCGCGACGCTGAGGGATACCTCCAGCCGATTATCGATCCGGATCACGACGCTGGCGAGACTGGCTATCTTGAACTCCGGGACGCACTTAAGCGGATTGATGATAATGAATCGTACCGATCCGTCGCTGAAGGTCTACCAATCACACGTCAGTCCCTCTCAAATATCTACCAAGACGACGAGCGCCGTCGGTGGTATCTTGAGGCCGAAGCTAGCGATGACGCTGTGCATGGGGCACTTGAGACCGTCAGAACGACTCCTACGGGTGAAGTCTCGACGACCGACGACTAACTTCTGAACCACGCTTCGGTGATTTCTGTGTGTGAACTCGCAAGCGGTACTTTGCGCCTTTTCTGACTGTTTTCGTATAGTATAGGTTTAAGCCGCCACTTGTCACATAGGGACACATGCCGCAACAGGCACCACAGGCGCATGGGCCGCCACGGGTAGTTGTCGCGAACGCGAAGGGAGGTGTCGGGAAGACGACCGTCGCAGCGAATCTAGTCGGCGCACTCTCGCAGCGGGACCTCGATGTCCTTGCCGTCGACGCAGACCCACAGGGGAACCTCACCGAAGGACTCGGGCACCTCGATGCGTATGAGGCCGACCCACCGACACTGTTCGATGTTCTACTCGATATCGACTCACGAGACGAGATTGTAGCGCTCGTCCAGGAGGGCGATGAAGCCGACCTTGTCCCGGCCTCGATCGACATGCTCGGCGCGTCGATGGAACTGGCCGCAGCGCACTTTCTCGCTGAACTCCACAACGGCGACCTCGTCCTCGAGGCCGATGTCGTCGACACTGTGACCGACGCAATCGAGTTGATGACGCAACTTGTGACGCCGGCGACGATCGGTACTGACCCGCACGGGTATGGACTCCTCGACGATGCACTCTCGCGGATCGACGACGGCTACGATGTCGTCGTGATTGACGCGCCGCCGGGCCACAATCCGATGTTCAAGAACGCACTGTACGCAGCGCCGAACTTGATCGTGCCGGCGACCGCCGAGGCAAGCTCGAAGGGCGCGGTCGACCGACTGTTTGACGAGATTGCGGCTTTTGAGGATGACACCGGTGTGTTCGTCGAGGAACGACTCGCGGTCGTCAACCGGATTCGGATGTCGACCAAGGCTGCCGAACAGATGACAACATTCCTGCAGTCTGTGTTCGAGGATGTACCGGTGTACGAGGTACCCGAACGCGTTGCACTCTCGTACGCCTACGACGCCGGTGAGTCGATTTTCGAGTACGATCCCGAGGCAGACGTCGCCGCCACGTTCGACGACGCTGCAGCGCACTTAGTCGACGACCTGTCCCACGAGGAAGAAACATGAGCGACGACGACGAGACGCTTACCGAAGAGGACCAGGAGCGACTTGAGCGCGTCCAAGGGAAGCGAAAACGTCGGCCGCGTCGCCAATCGAAACAGGGGAAACAGGAGCCACAGGAACCACAGGAAGAACAGTCTCCACAGGAGGAAGGCAACGAAAATGAGAATCAGCAGGAAGCACAGCAAGCGCCACGGGCAAAACAGAATCAAATGGAAACACAGACGGCCCAGTCGACCGAGTCGGAACAGGAGGAACAGGCACAACAGGCGACACTTGAGCCTGTGACACAACGGGAGCACGACACGTTCTATCTCTCCAAAGATGTCCGCGCCGAACTGAACGCAGTGTACCGGCGCGTCGCGCTCGATGTCCTCGAAGAGACCGGTATCGATATCGAAAACCAGTCGATTGGTGGCCGCAACCGATACTTCCGACCTCTTGCGCTGCTCGTCGGTGCCCGAGAACTACAGAGGATGTCGTCGGATGAGTTGCTCGAGATGATTGAGGACGAGAGCCTAGTCGACGATCTCCCTGCCGAGGAATAACCGCTAGAATCCTTCTATGCCTGGAAATTCTACAGTAGGAACTCTGAACATAGAAAACTGGAAAACACCACAGGCGAATCCTGTGATGACCCAGATTGAACCATGTGTTTCTATGCGCTGCACGTGTGAAAGGTTAACTGAAGCGTATTGACTTGACAAATATTCGATAGGTTTATAGGGGTGTAGTGTATAGAGTAAGATGGGTCGTAATGACCCAGATTGAACCACCGCCGAAGTGGCTGAAGGAGTGGGCAACCGTCGCGGCGAAACTCGCCGCGGTCGTCCTCGTCCTGTGGAAGCTGCTTCGCGGGCTGCTCGTATAATTCGGGGCGAAAGCCCCGAACTGACCCCGCAAGGGGTTTACGAGTGATAGCCCAACCATGACAGCCACACTGATATTCGACTTGGACCGCCAGATGATCCGCGGCGTAGGAACAGCTGCGATGTTCGCAATCGTGCTGCTATACGTATTTGAGTCGAATATCGAGCCACATCTCGGTGGTGGTCTCTTGGCGGTCTACGCCGTTCTTGCGCTGGTCGTGTTAGTGAGTCTTGTCGAGGATATTCGCAAGATCAGAGATCGACGCAGAGAGTGATTGGGTTGTGCAGTGAACCGCTTGGTTAAGTTCAGGGCTACGTTTTGTGCGGAGAATCGATATACCATTTGTTAGTTTATAGCGTCGCCACTAATTCTCGGCGCTCAAAGTGTGGGTAACGCCGGCGAAACACGGTTACAACCGCCGCCAGAGGACTAACCCAGAAGGATAACACCAGAACAGTAGTATTGGGATCACGATCTATTTCAACTACTACTCCCACGGACCACTGATTTTGATATCGACTATCGCTCCCAGATCAAGAAGTGGCCAACGCCGTAGACGACGGCAATCCAGCCGACGACCATTATGGTGCCGTACTTGTTGGTGATCCCGTCGGGGAGAATCCCGTAAAGGAGTGCCATTGAGAGGAACGCGATTGCGACCCAAGCGGTAGCTTGCCCCCATCGCGTGACCGTCTGAGTGACGCCTTCAGGTGACATCGTATCCTAACCCTCATTCCCATTTTCTTTTTTGTTCTTTGGACACAAAATTCCAGTGTCGCGAAGTGCAATACGTAAAAGCTCCGCATGCGCTTCCTCGTCAGAGATGTCCTGTTCCTGTGCGTAGTCTCGTACCCCGCCCACCAACAGGTTGGGGAGATCGTGGTTTGGTCGAACCATCGCGATATCAGAATCACTTGTCCCCTAACTATTAAGTCTGTGGGGACATTTAATTCAAACAAGCTCATTTGTCCGGGAGGACATCTAGTCCTCTCAGACAGGAGCGGTGATTAACGATGTCGGATACAGACCCCGCCGATAATGACGGCGGCATGATCGAGCTCGCAAGCAAGGTAGAAGAGTCAATGAACAAACTCGAGAAAATCTCGAAGGACAAACTCAGATATGCGCGTCCATACGCGAGGGTGTCATAGAAGAGTTCTCACACCGTGATCACGGTGCTTCCTGGATTGTCTCCTCGTTCGTAGTTGGTGATTGCGACGACGAGG
>NZ_AOIP01000041.1 GCF_000337535.1 Natrialba aegyptia DSM 13077 | reverse complement strand
CTCACAAGACGAGATCGCCGACCATCCAGCGATCGACAAATCCCAACCGACCGTAAGCCGGATTCTCAACAACTACGACCCTGCTCTTGATGGAACGGAGATCGTCGGATCTGGGTACGGGCGAGCCGAAGACACACAGACAGATGCCCCACCAGTGACCACGTACCGCGAGGCACTGGCTGAAGCCATGCTACACGCCCCGATGCTGGCCCCGATGGTCGGCATGGCGAAACTCAACAACACCGAAAACGACGGATAGAGCACCCATCACGAACCACCCCGATCGAGAACAACGCGCATCTATATATCTACCTCCTCTCTGACACACCATGGGCAAATGGGCTGTGGGCCAATTTCATTCACTGTAGACCGAAGGTCTACAGTTAATGAATACTGTAGGGGAGGGTATCACTGAATACGCATACTACCAGAAGTATGATAAACCGACTACGAGTCCTTGTACCTCACACGGTGCTCCTCCGGCACACGGTGGACCAGTTCACTGTAGATC
>NZ_AOIP01000040.1 GCF_000337535.1 Natrialba aegyptia DSM 13077 | reverse complement strand
GGCACTGTCTAGTTTAGCACCTCGTCAGCTGGCGTTCGATTATCAAGCGATTGATGCGGTCTGAGGCGGTTGTAGTAATGCGCAAATAATGCAAGCCATTGGCGAACGCTCTGCCGACTGCCCACCCACGAGTTGTGGAAACGGTCGAGGCGCATTTTGAGTGTGTGAAACCATTTTTCGATGAGGTTTCGGTCGGTATAGTCAACCCGACCGTTCAATCCTAATCGAGCAAGGGCAGTCCGGTAGCCGAACTGATCGACGAGAAACGTCGTGTCTGAGAGATCGTGTTTCTCCGCGAGTCCAGACAGGAACGCAGCCGCCGGATCGGTGCCATGGCGTCCGAACAACGCAACGTCAAGAATGAGTTTCGTATCGAGATCTATTGCAGCGTACAACCAAGACCACTCGCCGTTAATCTTGACAGCGGTTTCGTCAACCGCGACCCGCGACGGCTTCGCCGTCGGCGGGTCTGGAACGCTGTCAGCTAGCCGATGTACCCATTGCCAAACTGCTTGATGAGAGCGTTCAACGCCTAATTCCGCGAGAATCGTTGTTGTTTCTCTGAGCGAACAACCGGTCGCGTGAAGCCGGACAGCGAACGCCCTGACGGGCGTCGCCGTCCGTTCACGCTCCCAAGTTTCTTCTAAATCCGCCGCAAAGCACTCGCTGAGCAGGTCTGCGAGCATTGTCCCAAACAAACTCAACGACCTGCTCACTTCTCAAACTGGCTTAACTAGACAGTGCCNGCAAAGCACTCGCTGAGCAGGTCTGCGAGCATTGTCCCAAACAAACTCAACGACCTGCTCACTTCTCAAACTGGCTTAACTAGACAGTGCCGGAATACTGAAATACTGCTTAACAAGAGCTATAGCGGACATCTAGGGGATCTTGGAAAAACAAGTGGCCGGGGAATACGCTACGGGCGTTGCCATTCGTCTCCACGAAATGGGTGCTCGTTCAGGAGACACCACCGATGCTCGTTGAATTATAGTAGCTACTGAAAGTCAGTGCACGCCTGATCGTACGACGGCTGTACGATCAGTGTATAAACCGTTTCAGTGGCTACCAGAGGTGCTGAACGTTCGTAGGGGGTGGTCCAAACCGGATACACGCAGAGAAATTATGGTTCTCGGACAGTATCTGGAAGACACCAGCCGTGGGGTCGCCCTACAGCGCCGGAAAAATAACAACCCCTAAGCCATTGTTATTCGAGTTCATCAATCGCGGTTGGTATTCTTCAGTACCGTGGTTTCCGACAGCAATTTCGAAGAACGCGTTGGTGAGTACTCACGGCCGGGTCCGTAGTCGAACTCGTCGAACACACGGAGTGGAACGTTTCCGAGTGGCGCGAACCGTGTGATCGATGTCCTGATTTACGGTCTCGGTTACCATCTCTTCTCCATCTGTTTCCCGTTAGCGCAGCTCTGATGGCGTGTTTCTACGATCCAAAGAAAGCAAAACTGCGGTCGGAGCGCTTCTGAAATGACGATCAGCGTGAGAAACGGGAACCGGAACGAGACCCGTGACTCAGCCGAACATCTGCCGCATTACCGGATGCATTTCCATTAACTGCTCTTCGGCTATTTCCTCGTATAGCTTGTACGTGATACTCACCGTGAGCAAGAGCGATGTGCCAGAGACGCCGCCGATCGTTCCGAGCATATTCGCGAGCACAGCAAGCAACCCGACGAGAACACCCCCGATGATAGCTAACTGCGGGATATAGCGCTCAAGAACTCGTTCCATCACCTTGGGGTTCTGCCGGAAACCAGGAATCTGCATTCCGGAGTTCAGAATCTGATTGGCCGTTGCCTTGGGACCCATATCGGCGGTCTCGACCCAGAAGATCGAAAAAATCGCCCCGCCAGCGATCATGAATACGAGATCGATGAACACACGTAGTAAGATCTGCCACGGGGAATGACCGGCAGCACCTGCCCACCACATCCACTGTTGAGGGCTGTGAATTGGATTGAGGTAGTAGAACAGGCCGTCGATGGGCTGGCCATTCGAATTATAGACGCCGAGCCACGTCGGCAAGCCCTCACGCAACTGACTGTGCAATAGCTGGCCGAAGAACTGGATATTGGACTGTATTGCTCGGACAAAGATCATCGGTAGAACGCTTGCGTAGATGAGTTTCACCGGAAACTTCCCGCGAGCGCCTTTTACCCGTGCATGCGAGAGGGGGATCTCGACGCGAACACTTTCGGCATACACGACAAGTCCGAAGATGAGAAGGGTTGTGAACAATGGTAGGAGTTCGCCAACCCCGAATATCAGCGACTGAAGCCCGTATGCTGTAAATGGGGATCCCACTGAAACATCACCGATCAGTATTCGAACCCACGTCGTGAGGATGCCGGAATCCTGTCCGGTAATACCGGGGACCGCGATGAGCCCACCAACGAGTTTCTGGCTTACGCCGGCGACAATGAATAGGCCGAGACCGCTCCCAACACCCCACTTGCTGATGACTTCGTCCATAAGTAGGATGAGAACGCCGCCAACGGCGATTTGGAAGAAGATCAACCACTTGATCACTCCCAGTGAGACCCCCAGTGTTTGAGCGAGTTGCGGGTCTGCGGGAAGGAACCCGCCAGCGAATACCATTGGCAGGCCGGTAAGGCAGATCATTACGAGGACGAGGAACTTTTGCAATCCCTGGTAGAGGGCCTGATCACGTGGATCCTCCGTATCGATTCCGAGCAGATTCGCCCCGCCAAGCAACTGCAAGACGATGCTCGCTGTCACGATCGGACCGATTCCGAGTTGAAGCACCGTTCCCTGACCGCCCGCGAGTATCGATCGGAATTGAGCGAAGATATCACTTCCCTGGTTTGCACCAAAAAGGTAGATGTTAGATAGGAAGAAGTACAGCACAAGTGTCCCCGCCGTCCACGCGAGTTTCCGCCGAAACGGAACGTGGCCCTCGGGACTACGAACGGCCGGCATCCGGACAAGGATAGGCTCAGCGGTTTCTTTCCAACTCATAACTCTCGTTCAGCGTGACAAAGTGATTCACAACAATGCGACCGTCGGAGACAGACGGCAGTACTGTTTCCTCTCATGGATTGTGATAGCGTTGTCACTCTAGCGCGGTCGGGTGACAGAGAAACGAGACTATTCGCTCCCTGCCACCGTAGCTAATACGGCTGAGTGACGTTCGAATAGAGGTTGATGAGTCGGGGACAAAAATACTACTGTTTTGGCTGTGGCAGCGGTTCTTCGGGCGGCACTGCATCTAGTATACGCAGTGAGTGACGGCGACCGGCTCGATCAAATGCCCCAACGGATGTTTCATCCCACGGCGGGACAGCAACGAAGACGATCTCGTGCAAGTCGTCACGTTTGGTCAATCGAAGCTCCGAAAACGGGTGCGTGACGAATCGTCCCTGTGTGCGCTGAGGCGGTGTATGCAAATCAACGCCAAATACGGAACTGACTGAGTTCGGCTGTTCTGGCAAATACAGATGGGTGAAAACCGGCGTCATGTGGAATACGCCATCAGCACCGTTCAACTCGCCTGCGGGTGTCGTTGCAAGACCGATCGAAAGCGAGTTCGGTTCGGCTTGACGGGCAAGTTGAAGAAGCGTCTCGAGAAGAGACCGTGTGATGTAGATTTCCCGTTTGGGACGGGTGGGTCGGTGGTCGGTATCCGATACTGGTTCTGCAGATTGTTGTGTATGGTTCTTGAAAACAGCGCCAGTGACGGTGATTATACCGACTATTCCGAGGTCCAGATCAGTCCACATTCCCAATCCGGACACGGTTTGCTTCGACACGATATCGAGAAGGATCCCGATGGCTCCCGAAATCACGAGGAGCGTTCCAACGAGAAAGACGGTCGTTGAAAGGGGTGATTCGAAGCGGTCACTGATCGAGGGCATAGTGAAACCAACCTAACGGTGCGAGTTATACGTTCCTGTTCACACTCGCGAAAACACTTGCTCGTTGACAAGGCCGCGAAATCGTACAATGTGAGGTGGGGTGGGTCCCGGTGACTGCGGAAACGAATAGAGCCAGCAAGGGAAGGCTAAGCTACCGTTCACGTGACTCCCTCCGAAGGTTGCCGCGCTCGAGACCTCATCTGATTTCAAACGGGAGTTGGGTCCAACGCTGAACCTCCGAACGACCCGTATCTGTGAAAATGAGCGCCTCACCGATACAACGAGTAATCGAGGCTACCGAGCCGGGTGAGGGCCCTTCGGAAACAACCACTTAGTCATTGTTATGATGTGGCTGCGGAGGTGGATCGGGTGTTGAATATTTTCCGGATGATTTGCCGTGAAGCCATCGAACAGAGGAAGTACCAGACGATCCACGTCGACATCGGTCCAAAGAGAGCCTCTTGCCACGACACAGCACCAGCAATCGGAACGACCATTCCCGATTCTGAAACTCCCAAGTGACCGCCTCGCACCTTCCACCGGAGCCAGAGAAACACTGGAACTGTCAACAGCATTATCCAGACCATCGGTCGAAGCTGCACTTTGAACATCCCCAGCTGGTCACTCGCGGCTTCCATCTGTTCTTCCTGAATCTGCTCAAGCGCCTCCTCATCACCGCGTTCCTCGGCCGCCTCCCGTCGTTCTTTCAAGTCGTTCATCCGTTCCTGATACTGCTGGAGTTTCTCGGTATCCATCAGCCTCGATTGCAAGAGGGTCGAATAGAGTCCGGTCACTATAGCAAGCAATAGTATCACAATATGAAACGGAAGGTGCGCTGTGATCGGCGCGAGCAGGACGTTATCGAACGATGCGATGAAATCTCGAATACCAGTGTTCCAATAGCCGGTGAAGAAAGCCAGCGCAGTTATCCCCGCCGCTTTATCGTACCAGTTCCACGACACGGACTCAATGTCGATGCTACTGCTCTCGTTGGAGACGGAACGATCGGTTACTCCTAACCGCTGTTTCAGTTCGTCGGGGTTCGCCAGTGTAAATCCGGTTCCCCCCGCGACAAGCACTTCTTCTCGGATCAACCGTCCCCACTGACTACTCGATACTGCATCACTCACGTCACTCCACTGAAGCTCTTCAGTACCGCCATCGCTCCGTTCGAGGATAATAGAGAGCGACTCACGCATCGCTGGATTCCCAATAAACTCCTCTAACTGCTCTCCGGGCATACAGTTACTTCGATGGTTGAATCGGACGATTATCAACTCTTCCGTTTCGATCGTTCCAGATAGACCTTCCAAGCAGGTGAACAGTCGCAGCGTCGACCACCGCTTCTCTGACAATCACTAAGTGGTTGTTACCTCACTGTTAGCTCGAATTGACCATCGGAGCATCGGTGGCGTTCAAAAGACGATTTGGAATGCTGCGGTGCCGTCACCTTCGTTGAAACGCATTGGAGTTCCATTACTTATACAGAACATTGGCACAACGAGCGACGATATGCGTGGTTTCGATGGATTCATCCGGTTTGCAGCGTGATCCCGAAGAGATGAGAACACCGAGTCGTCATCAAACGATCTCGATGCATCACTGGCGAGTACGAGCGGGGCACGCATAGATCGATGGCGTCCGCGATCCTCGTTCTTCCGATCGCACTACTGGCGGCCCTATTCATGTCGCTCACAGTCGGCGGGAACAGCAACTCGGCACCCGTGGCTCCCGCCGTCGGTGCAAACGCACTTTCGGTCCTCCGAGCAGCCCTCCTGGTCGGCGTGGTAGCCGGATTCGGTGCGATACTACAGGGCGGCAGTATCTCCGAGACAATCGGCAAGGATCTCGTCACCGGCGTCACGATCACACCGCTTGCAGCAACGGCGGCCTTGTTGACCGCTGCAAGCCTGATCACGATCGGGAACTCGTATGGGATTCCAATCCCGTCTGCATTCACCGTTACCGGAGCGATGGTCGGTGTCGGAATCGCACTGGGCGGTGGTTTCGCAGTCCACGAATACATCGTCATTCTCGAGTTCTGGTTTGCGATTCCCGTTGTGGAGGGCGTTCTCGCATACGGGCTCGCACGCGGCCTCCAAAGCGACCGTCTTCCCGAAACCGTCGGGATCCCGTTCCTTGCTGGCGCAGTCGGTTACGCGCTGGCGAACATCCAGCTAACGATCATCCCATCACCGAGCGGCGCACAGGGATCGGTCGCTCGATATCTCGCCACCACGTACGATCTACTCCCAACTCCCGTCGTCGGCTCCTACACGCTGGGGATGATTGCCGTAAGCGTCGTCGGTGGCCTCGTTGCCCTTGCCGCTACACGGGCCCTACTACAGCGAGACGAGGCCACCGGGATCAATCAGTTCCTCGTCGCGCTGGGGCTTATCGTCGTGTTCACGAGTGGAGGCACGCAGGTCGGGTTGGCGACGGGGCCACTCGAGACGATCTTCGAAACGACCCTGCAGATGCCCGCAATCATCTTGCTTGCGCTCGGTGGCGGCGGAATTCTCTTGGGCGCATGGATCCGAGGTCCGCGACTCGTTCAAGCAGTCTCGAACGAGTACGCAACACTCGGGCCGAGGCGCTCGATTGCAGCCCTCATACCCGCGTTTTTAATTGCACAGCTCGCAATCGTCCTCGGGATTCCGATCTCGTTCAACAAAGTGATGATCGCGAGTATCGTCGGGAGCGGACTCGCCGCGGACTCGTCGAGTGGGAGCGGTGTCTCACCGCGAAAAGTGGGCATCACGGTCGGATCCTGGGTCGGATCGATGCTGGGGGCTGGAATCGTTAGCTACGCACTCTACCTCCTCTTGAACGCGCTGCTTGGCGGTGGATAGGGCAGAAAACGGGTCGGTCGATGGTCGCTGAGTCGAAACCGATTTTATTGAGCCTCCGTTCATTCCGCAGTATGGGGCACAATATGAGACTCGACTACGCAACGTATACCAAGCGAGGGTTCCTTCTCGGAGTCGCCCTTTTTCTCCTCGGTGCGATCGGAACCGCAGCTGGCCCGTCCCTCATCGGACAACTCCCCGGTTGGGAACAGACTGCACTCTTCGATTCGATGGTGATCGGTATCGCAACAGGATTTTTCTCCGTCTTCGGATTCGGAATCTTCCTCCCGCTTACGGACTAAGTCCCGAAGAGAGCGCTTCGGAGTCGTCATGTACACATCTCCCACACCCTACCGACGCTATGCAACAGATCAGAGACCCATATGATCGGACTGATTCCAAAGAGCCGCATCCAGACCGCTTCAACGGATCAATCTCTGCTCCGTCAATCAGAGACTGCCATCAGGGTGTTGCTTCGACATCCGACTCACGCGACACAACCTGCCAATTGGACGGCGAAAGCTCGTTCGCATCGAACCCTTCGTTTTCGGGATACGCCGTGAGAACGAGGTATTCAGTCCGGTCAGCCAGGTATTTGACCAGGATTTGTAGATTGTCACTTGCGAGCCCACCGAGACCGTCCAGAAGCATCACCGGTACCCGCTGGCCGACTTCGAACGCTTCGTGACCGGCAAGCGCCGCGACGATTCCGAGCAACTCCCGTTCGCCCTCACTCAGTGCGTCCAGTTGAGCCTCGCGTCCTTCGCGTGCGACAACGAGATCAAATGAACTCGTGAGACGTGCCGTCTCAAATCCTGTATCGAACTGTTCGAGCAAATCCGTAAGCGCCGACGAGAAAGCCTCACGCGTCCGACGCTTGATTTCTTCTTTTCGATTACGGAGATCCGCGATATCGGCGGCTAACGCGTCATACTCCTCTTCGAGCGTATCGCGTTGTTCCGCAAGGGACTCCGATTCGTCGAGTTCAGCGCGTGCATCAGCTAGTTCCGCCTCGGTGTACTTGATCTCGCTTTCGAGATCGGTGATGCGATCGTCAGTCGAATCGACTTCCGCCTGGAGTTCGGTAATCCGAGAGTCGAGGTCGTCTCGCCGCTCCTGTGCTAATTCGAGGCTCTCTTCTGTCTCAGCAAGTCGGGATTCCAGGTCTCCAATGCGGTCGGTCAAGTCGGTCTCCCGGCGCTGTGTCGTCTTGAACTCGTCTCGTTTCGCTTCGAGTTCGTCGACGCGATCTTGTATCTCGGCAGCTTGTGAGCGGAGTTCAGCGATCCGATCATCGAGTGCGGATAGTTGCGCCTCGAGATCGTCGCGTGTCGCGTCGTTTCCGCAGAGCCAACACGTCACTGAATCCGCTAGCATATCGTGAGAGACCGCCGTCAGTAGTTCGACACGACCTTCATCGAGCACCCGCTTGTTCGCCTCGTAGACCGACTGCAATAGTTCCCTGTCTCGTTCGATACCGCGGAGATCATCGTTGAGTTGTTCGAGTTCAGTCTCGATCGCATCACCCGAGCGCACGGTAAGCGACTCCAGTTCGGCGCGTTTTTCCGAGAGGGTGTCGCGAACGCGCTCGGCGGTCGTCTCGAGACGGTCGATTTTCGCCGTCAGTCGGTCCCGTTCCGCTCGGAAGTCACTGAGTTGTTCGCGAGCGTCGCTTTCGGCACCAGCGTCAGAATCGAGGTTCTCGCGTTCAGTCCGCAACTCCTCGAGATCACCCTCTAGACCAGTGACTCGCTGCTGGAGTTGTGGGAGGCGATCAGCGGCTTGTGCGGCCCGCTCGAGTTCGCGTTCGACATGATCGCGTTCGGCCCGTAGATCCGCTATTTGTTCGTCGATATTCTCGAAATCCAGGGGTTGCGTGAGGACTGACTCTACGTTCTTGCCGACTCGAACTGCGTGTCGAATCTCGTTTTCCTCGTCGAGGAAGGCGAATAATGACGCACAGATGCGATCGTATTCCTCATCGAGATAGGGGTTGCCAGACCGCGAGACGGACCCGTTCGTTCGTTCTAACTCGACGACGACTTCGTCGTTGTCATCGTCAGTTTCCAAAACGGCTCGACCGGTTGACTGTCCTTCGGTCAACGGCTTCACGGTGCCGAAGGCGGTCTTTATTCCCGCGAGAAAGCTCGATTTACCTTGCCAATTACTCGCGCGGACTGCATTGACCCCGGGCTCAATGGAGGCCGCACCCTCTCGAATACCCGCGATATTGTCGAGCGAAAGATGCCACGTCATGGTTAGAACGGCACAACGACAGCCGCTTCCAAGAGCGATTCACCGAGGAACGTCGTTTGAAGCGCTTCGGCGACCATGTAGGGGGCTGCAATAACTGACAACTTGTTGCTAAGACGTTCTCTCACTGGCTCTTCAGGCTCATTTTCGGCGTGTGCATCACAGACATACCCGCGTTCGACGGCATCCTCAAAGGGCACCCGGACAGAACAGTCCGGACAACTCAGTTTGACCTGCACGTCGACTTCGGCTTGCTCCGCATCTCGGAGACGCTCTTTCGACGCAAGCGATGAGAGCACGGACCGTGCTTTTTCGACAGTTCGTTCTCGCGCCATCTGAACGGTGTTTGCTTCCCAATCCGTTTTAGCTGGCGTCGTCTCTTTTTCGGCCTCAAGACAGCCTTTGAGGTGGTGACGCATCGTGCTCCACGACACCATTTCATCCGTAATATTGTCAATATCAAGCCCATCAGTAGCGAGATCAGCAGCTAGCTCGTCACGTTGAATGTCCGCGTCACCGGTGATAACTTCGTATTCGCGGTCTATATGGACAGACACCGTGTCGCGTCCGTGCACTTCGTACAACCGTTTCAGGAGTCGTTTGTTGAACCACTCGGTGAGGGCTTTGTATCCGTCAGCGGACCGGCCATCGGATCCAGTCCATCGTGCTACAAGATACTCATCGACAGATTCGTGTCCTGCGTCGGGCACTGTCAGGCCGTGGCGTTCGATAAGAGAATCGATCTTGCAACCCATTGGTTTGGTCTACACGAAGGGTGGGTCTGCCAGTTAATAAACGTGATTACTGGGGAACGGATGAACCATCCGCGACACTCACCGATATCGGCGTATCCAACCGTTCGAGTAGTTACGTATCGCTCGCGGGGCACTGTCTATAGTAACCGGTAGAATTATTTACTCGTAGAGTGTCCCAAAAGACAGTGGAACACCTCGACGAGATCTCAGTCGAAAAATTGCAAGATGCTCTCGACAATGTGGACGGAAAGAAGCCGACACAACGGCTCTTAGCCCCAATAGCGTACAAAGCGACGTCGAGCAGACTGAACTAGCCGAGTGGTACGGCGTGGAGCGACGAACAATCTATAGTTGGCTCAAGCGACTCGATACTGATGAGTCGCTTGAGCAGACTGTTTCTGATGCTCACCGATCTGGGAGAAATCGAAAGATCTCGGAAAAAGAGTAAAAACAGTTCGAAGCAACTGTCCACGAATCTCCTGAGGAAGTTGGGTTCGACGCACCGGCGTGGACGCCGGCACTCGTCCAACAGTATCTTCATGAAACCTACGATGTCAAGTACTCAATCCCGAGTTGCCGTCGGTTGCTCAAAGAAGCGGGATTGAGTTATCAAAAGCCACGCCGTACAGCCGCTGAATCTGATGCTGACGAGCAAGAAACGTTCCGCGAGGAGTTCAAAAAAGCGACGGGAGATGGATGCCACAGTAGTCTGTATCGACCAAACCAAGAAATCCGTGCAAGTTGAGCCGTGTGCCGCGTGGTTTCCCCGCGGCACGCGGCCGTCTGTCGAATTGTCCGGTCAACGCGACTGGACGTGTCTCTTGGGCGCGATCACCGTCTTCGGTGATCGCTTCTTCGCTCGATTCGAAGAGTACGTAACCGCCGAACACGCCAAACATATCATTCTAGAATTATGTAAAGAATTCAAAGGTGATTTGCTCATTGTGCTGGATGGTGCGCCGTATTTTCAGGCGTCGGCCGTCACGGACCTGGTGGCACGTGACGACCTCGCTTTCGTCACGCTACCGGCATACTCGCCAGAGCTAAATCCTGTCGAAGAGTGCTGGAGACAACACCAAGCCGCTCTCAGCAATCGCTTCTTTGAGTCACTCGATGATCTTACAACCGCAATTGATACAGCTCTCGATCAACTCTCTATCCCAAAAGTGAGTAATTACTTCTAACTCATACTATAGACGGTGCCATGTCGTACTCATACTCCTCACGGCGAGCGGCGTCAGCCGTGAGCAAATAGGGTAGTTCACATATAACTCACAGACTTTTTCACGCGATTATTCCCTCATTATCCTCATCAATGAGTAAGTGTTTCCGATCACCATCGTGAATATTTTTATAGATTATTCTCGCGGTTGGTGCATGGTCTCAGATGATCCAGAAGACAGCATTGACGACAGGGAGCAGTACGACGTGACGACCTGGGAAGATCGAACGAGACTCGATCATCTTACGGTCAGAGCCTCCGGATTCATTGGTCGGTGGTGGGTTTTCCTCGCGGCTGTGATCGCCATACTCTTTGCCGCACACCCACTTGGGGCCGTCGGGACCGAGCTGGTACAGTATCCGTGGCTCGGCGCTGTGATGATGCTCTCTCTGGTAGGCGGTCTGCTTATCGTCTGGTATATCCGACGGATTAATCCGACGACGGTCTCGCGCAAAGCGCTAGTCGTAACGTTCCTCCTCGGCGGGGCATTCGCCGGCATCGCCATCCTGGTTGAGGGCAGTCTTCAGTCTATCATCGACCATATTCCTCTCATTGGGACAGCTCTGACCTTACTCCTGGTCGTCGGGCCGGTCGAAGAACTCGTGAAGTGGGCGGCTGTCCGGCTATACGCTTTCGAGCGTTCGAGCTTTCGGACAGCTCTTGATGGGGCACTTTACGGGGCCGCCGCGGGGCTAGGCTTTGCCGCCTTGGAAAGTTCGGAGTACATCGCATCGGCAGTTGCACAAGGCTCGGCCAGCGATCCAACTCTCACATTGGCCTTGGGTGGAGCGATCGGGCGGGTGCCCGCTGTGCCGCTCCACGTGTTCCTTACTGCCTTGGCTGGGTACTACCTCGGCCTCGCGAAGGCCAATCCAGAGTCGTATGCTCCCATTGTCATCAAGGGATTGCTCATCGCCGCGGTCCTCCACGGAATCTACGATACCCTTGTGACGTACCTCCCAGGCGTCGTCGGACTCGCCGTCGCAGTCGTCTACGTTAGTGGTATCGGCCTATTGCTGTATAAGAAGCTCTCTCGGTACCAGCAACAGGTCCCCAGTGATGGCTCACCTGTACCGACGACGGCGGGTTCGTAGGTCACACCCTCGTACTGCGAACCCGGCTAAAGGATGGTGGTGTTGTTTGCTCCTCAGAGAGGTGAGAGGATCCGACGATGTCAGAGACTGATTCACTGTTGAGTCACTGACGCCACAAACGCCTCGAGTCGATCGAATCCCCGGCTCATTGACACGGGAATCGCGATGACCATCGGTATGGAGACACTTCAATCGTATGTCGCCTACGAAATCCAGCACCAACAACGCCTTCCGTTCCTCAACCAGATTGCCCAGCGAGCAGAGAAACTCCGTGAGGAGAGCAGACTCACTCAGTGGCCGTGCAGTGTGAGAGTCAGCTGACCAGCGGGTACGGCGTCACTACGCACCCCACGTCGCCTGTTTGAACGTCCCTTCTCTCGAGTAACCCATCTAGTGAATTACAACGATAACCGTTCAATGAGCCCAATTCAGTCACGTGAGTAGACCTGGTGGTATTAGGTCGTTGTTATGATTGCCGTGAGCATGATAATACTCCCCGCAATCTCACTCATAGGTTGTAATTTCTGTTGGATTTAATACTCCCTATAGATACTACTTATCGAATAATGGATGTGTATTCGTTATTAAACGAATACCTACCCAGTGATCATAGCGAGTGGTTCGTCTATGAACAAACCACCTGAAACGCAATTCGAGAACCGAATTGGACGACGATCATATCTCCGAGCAGCTGCCACCGCAGGAATTGTGGGTGCAACGCTTGGAAGCATCGGAACGACTGCAGCACAGGATGCAGAGACGACGACTCAATACAACGTTGGTCACGAGACCGAGGCAGGAAGAGCGCATGCGAGAGATATCGCGGTAGAAGTCCACCACGAGTTCGAGGCGCTAGATATCACCACGGTCGAAGTTACAGAGAGCGACCTCGACGCCCTCGGTGACCATGAGGATATTCGATTCGTCGAAGAGAACATCGAGCGGAGCCTCGATCTCCCTGACACCGATCCTGACAACCAAATACAAGAGGAACTCGAAGTCGAGCAATGGAAGCCCTGGGGAATCGAACGAGTTGGTGCGCTTGCGGCGCACGAACGAGGCGAGACCGGGTGTGGTACCCACGTTGCGGTCATCGATACCGGTATCGACCCCACGCACGAAGACCTACATGCCAACATCGGCGAGGGTGTTGCCTTCGTCGAGACCACGGCCGAGAGCGATGAAGCGTGGGCCGATGACGACGGCCACGGCACGCACGTCTCGGGGACAATCGCCGCAGTCGATAACGACTTTGGTGTCGTCGGTGTGAGTCCGTCTGCGACGCTCCACGCAGTGAAGGTGCTCGATGACCAAGGAACTGGAACCGATGCGGACATAGCTGCTGGTATCATGCATGCGGCACGAAAAGGCTACGACGTCGCCAATCTCAGCGTGGGCGAACCAGAGACAACGCAGACACAGACCGAGGCTGTCAAGTTCGCTCACGAGGAGGGGCTCCTGCTCGTTGCGGCGACTGGGAATGACGGACACCCGCAGGTGGACTACCCTGCGGACCTCGATGAAGTGATTGGTGTAAGTGCGATCGCGAAAGACGATTCGCTTGCATCGTTTTCGAACACGGGCCCCGAAGTGAACCTGACCGCTCCTGGTACTCTCGTGTTATCGACGATGCCTGGAAATCAGTATGGAGTCATGGAGGGAACCTCGATGGCGACACCACACGTGACGGGTTCGGCAGCGTTGCTAGCCGCACACGGCCTCTCTAACGATGAAATCCGCGAACTCCTCACCGCATCCGCAGAAAACATCGGACTTGGACCCGACCAGCAAGGATCCGGGCTTGTCAACGCGAATGCTGCCACCGAGGAACTCGAGAGACTGGAAGGAAAGGCACTGGCCAAGTAACCCCTCGATATTGGTTTGTGTCCGCGTTGTCGGATTCACTCCCGCCCTGTCGTTCCGCGGTTCCGACAGCGCCTCGGAACACTCCTCACAGAAAGGGCGGGATTCTCTCTTGGTAGGGAGATAGTGCGAATGTAGCACGAGATTCGGCTCGGATTCGTGGGTTACCCCATTCAGTTGGTTGCAATGCCAATAGTGGGCCTTGTTGAATCGCTGTAAGGCGGTGGATTTCACTGTTTGATGGCACACACGATGTTGTAGACGGCACACATCAGAGCAATTTCACGGAACTCACGGTACCAGCTACGCGCGCATGGCGTAGCCGAGCGAGCGCTTGACGGCGGAGTTTACGGTTTCAGTCAGTGATCGCTGGGCGTACTGATCGTCGTCAATATTGTTTAACAACAATGATCCAGAATCGCCGCGAACTCCCTCCGATTGAGAAACGACGGACAACTGATGCTGACAGGCACGAGACTGTATCGACCCGCTCGGCGTGGCGATCGTAACGGTGTCGTCGTCCCGAGGGACTAACGTCGAAAAGGCATCCCTCGGGCGACGCCATCGCGAGTCTCCTCATCGACGCGGGTCACGTTGTCACGTTACGTCGAATGATTCCGGACGACTACGTCCGGACCAAAACGACCGTGAGTGGGTGTCGGGATCAAGCAGACATCGACATCGTCGTGACGACGGGCGGGACGAGAGTGACCGACGACGATGTCACCTCGTCAGGAGCAGTATCGGGCCTGGGAGTCACTGCACGACGAGTTCATGGAGAACATCCCGAACTGCCGCCGGAAGACGAACGCCCCTCGGTTGTCGCGCTGTGGCGCGGCGTCGACCCGACATCCGGGTCGTTCTTCCCCTCGCCCCTCCACCAGTATCACAACCAGACCAAGCCGCTCTACCGGCTCGGCCTCGAAGACGGCTACGATGCGGAGATTCCGAGTGGCGGCAGTGTCGGGTACGAGGAACTGCTCGATCACGACCCCGACTACATCGCCGTCGTCGGTTCACTGACGTCCGACACGCACGAGGGATTCGTCAACCAGATCGTCGAACCGTTCGAGAACGATGCGAACGGGCAGGAACTCACCGCCGTCCAAGAGGGCAACATCATCCGGTCCGGCGGCCAGTACATGGGCCCGACCGTCGACCTCTTCGCCACGGAGGCGGTGGCCAAGCAGGTCTGGCCGGATCGCTTCGGCGAGTGGCCCGGCCCCGTCCGGGATGTCTCCGAGGACGAGCAACTGTTCGACCGTCAGGAGGTCAGCGACATCATCAACGGGAACTTCTAGCGAGATGGTGCAGGTACGCGACCGACTCGCGAAGCTACGCGCGGCGGCCGACGACTGGTACGACACCTCGAAGCTCGCGGTGATCGTCGTCGGCAGCCTCGCCGTCCTGCTCGGGTCGACAATACTGCAGGTGAGCTTCGGCTCGTACCCGATGACGCTGGGCGAAGCGTGGCGGACAGTCTTCGACGCGGAGGTGCTGTTTCGCCTCGACGTCTGGCAGTGGGCGCTCCTCGGCGCGGAGGTCCCCGAGTGGCTGTCCACCCAGCAGGTCATCGTGTGGAACCTCCGTCTGCCCCGCATCCTCGTCGGCGCGAACCTCGCGATCTCGGGCGCTCTCTTCCAGACCGTCACGCGCAACGAACTCGCCAGCCCGTACATCCTCGGCGTCAGCGACGGGGCCGGCCTGGTGGTGCTCCTCACGCTGACGACGTTCTACGACCTTATGCCGTTCCTGCCGATATTCGCGGCGCTGGGCGGCGGAATTGCGTTCCTGCTCGTGTACGCCATCGCGTGGAAGAACGGCATCAGTCCGGTCCGGTTGTTGCTGGCGGGCGTCGTGGTCGGGACCGTCTTTGGATCCGTCCAGCGCACACTGTTCTTCTTCATCGACGACCTCGGCATCGCGATGGCCGCACAGGCGTGGCTCTCCGGACGCTCCTGAACGCCGGCTGGCAGGAAGTGCGCATCGCGCTCCCCTCTCCGGTGCTGTCGATGGTGCTGGCGTTCGCCGTCACGCAGGAGCTGGACATCCTGTTGCTCGGCGAGGACCGCGCGGACTCGCTGGGGATGCCCGTCGAGAAGATGCGGTTCGCCATCGCGGATTCCTTCGAACTCGTAGCTACATTGTCTCAGAGTAGCGCCGCAAACTACTGGATCACACCGCAGAAGCCGACGCCGTCTAATGATTCACTAGATCCATATAGTGTTAATGTCAATCTGAATGAAGGTGTCAGTGACGAGTGTCCACCGGACTCCCGAGTTCAGTTCTGATTTCCGCGACGGAGTCGACAAAATCATGCGCCGTCCGTTCACGCGGGCGTTCTAAGTCAATAGAGATGGTCGACTGCACGGTTCCTGGGTCAGCGTCCATGACAACGACGCGGTCGGCCAGCGTCACCGCTTCGTCGATGTCGTGGGTGACGAACACGACTGTCTGTCCGGTCTGTGCCCAGATATCTAGTAATTCAGCGTGTAGGCGGTCGCGTGTCCGCGCGTCGACACTGCCGAACGGTTCGTCCATCAACAGGATCTCCGGATCGACGGCGAGGGCGCGGGCGATCCCGACGCGCTGTTTCATGCCGCCGGACAGTTCCTTCGGGTAGGCGTCCTCGAAACCCTCGAGCCCGACGAGATCGATCAACTCCCGAACTCGTGCCTCGCAGTCCGCACACTCACACGCGGGCCGGTCGAGCCCGAATCGAATGTTCCCGCGGACGGTTCGCCAGGGGAACAGCGCGTACTCCTGGAAGACCAGTCCCCGGTCTAAACCCGGATCGGTGACCGGGTTACCGCCAACCAGGACCGAGCCACTGTCCGGGTCGTCGAGGCCGGCGATCGTTCGCAACAGCGTGGTCTTTCCACACCCGGACGGCCCGACGACACAGCAGAACTCGCCCTCTGAAACCGAGAACGAGACGTCTCCGAGCGCTTGCGTCGATTCGTAGGCCTTGCTAACGTTCCGAATGCTAATCTTCTCGCTGGACTCCTGATCTGTGGATGACATCTCGTTCATCGCCATGAAAGTACACTCCGTTCGACGAGTCGGAACCCGACGTCCATACAGAGGAACGCCAGGCTGATCAGAAACATGTAAGCGACGCTGGTCGCCATCGCGAGATTGTTCGAGGCGTTGATGATCTCGTAGCCGACGCCGGGTGCGCCGAACAACTCAGCGCCGACGACGATCATCCAGCACCGGCCGATGCTCGTCCGGAACCCCGTCAACACGTGGGGGGCCGCGCTCGGGAGAGCGACGAGTTTCAACATCGAGAGGTCGCGTTCTACGCCGAGCGTCGACGCGGCATCGGTCAGTTCGCTCGAAACGCCCTCGACGCCACCGTAGGCGCCGTAGAAGTTGATCCAGAACGCGCCGACGAAGACGATGAACGCCGCGCCGGTGTGGTGGATGCCGAACCAGACGATCGCAAAGACGACCCACGCTAGCGGCGGGATCGGCCGGAGCACTCGGACGAGTGGCCGTAACCAGTCGTCGAGTGCACCGTTCCAGCCCATCGCCAACCCGAGCGATATCCCACAGCTAGCACCGAGGAGGAGGCCAGGAACGTAGTGGAACAACGTCTGTGCGAGGTGTGCGAGCCCAGTCGGCAGCACCAACGCCGACCCGAAGATGGGGACCACAATCGCAGTTGAGGTTGCGAACAGGTCGAAAAAGGCGTGCACCGAATCGACCGGTCCCGGCACCAAATACGACGGCTGGGTCGTCATCGCCCCGACCCACCAGACGAGAAGAAACACGAGCAGACCGCCCAGCCCGCGCAGATACCGCTGCAGGTCTCCTTCAAATATGGCCGTGACCATCGTGTCGGTTTGGTGGCTCATTCTTGGATAGCGTCGTAGGGGTCGAACGCGAACAGGTTCTCGGTCGCGATCGATTCCTCGATGTTGCCGACGTTCGCGACGAACTCACCCATCGTTTCGGCTTGGTCGGTGATCGCGTGGGGGTCCGAAATGAAATCCGACGCCTGTGAGTCCATGGCCGCCGTAGCGAGATCCTCGCTCACGCCGGAGCCGATGACCGACGCAGCGTCGGCAGCGGCTGCATCCGGTGAATCTGCCGTGAACTCGGTTGCCGCCGTATGCTGTTCGACCAGCGACTGCGAGATGTCGTTGTCGTCGATCACCTGCTGGTTCGCGAACAGCACCGTAACCGGGTGATTTTCTAGGATAGCACCAGACCAAGCGAGTTCACCGAAGTCGTCATCCTGGCCGATGATCGTCGCGAACGGCTCTTGGATGATCGTCGCATCGATGTCGCCCGACTGGATCGTCTGGACCGCTTTCGCCGGGGGGACTTTCGACTTGTTGATGGCGGCGGCCACGTCGCCAACATCGAGATCCTCCTGGATCCAGTACCGAAGCACAATATCGGGGACGCTCCCGTCCGGTGGAGCGCCGAATCGGATCTTGCGGCCGTTCTCCTGCTCGAATCGCTCGAACGTGTCCGTCCCTTCCTGGTCGTACAGATCGACGAGTTCGGTCGTCGCCATGATCTTGAAGCCGTTTTTCGAGTTCGCCGCGAGGATACCGGCGTCGGTGCCCTTGTCGGCGAGGACCATCGCAGGAGTGATTCCGAAGAGCGCAGCGTCGACGTCCCCGCTGGCGAACGCCTTGACCACGTTCGGTCCGGAACTGAATCGCTCGATAGTGACATCCACTGGGACGTTCTCATAATACCCCTCCTGTTCCATCACGTAGTGTTGCATGTTCGGATAGATCGGGACGTACGCGAGAGTCATGGAGTCGAGGGACCCACTACTTCGACCGAGGCAACCGGCGAGTCCCGTTGCAGCAACCGCACTCGCGCCTACCCCCTGGAGCAGTCTTCGTCGCGTGGTTTGGACCATCGGTGTTACTAACTCAGTGTACTAATATAATAACTACTGCGATATCGGATCCCATAGTTAATAGAACCCAGCGCTATTGAGATAGTTCTAGTTTGAGAGTTCACCATTGGAAAAACGGTTGGGACCAGAGTGTCTTATCATATCGAAGGAGTGGTGAAAATAGGGATAGGAATGAGCGGCCTGCAAATTCAAGAAACGGCAGTGATCGTCGCCGAGGAACGTGATGGAGTTTTCACCGAGATTCCGTCTGGATCAAGTCATCGAAACGGATCCCAAATCAGAGTCGGCGTCGGAGAGGTAAGTCGTTGACTGGAGCCAACAGCGCGGGAAACCGGGCCGAGAATTGTTGGGAGGTCGTAGCTCACGACCGGTCAATCGAGAATTCTCGTGGGATCGTTCACAGCCGCCGCTGATTGTCCTCGTCATACGCTCGAAGGTCCTGCTCTACGAGTTCAACCGTCTGCTCGAGCCGCCGTTGTTTCGTCTCATCCGTCTTCGCCTCCTCGAGCAGCGCGATGAAGGCGTGCTGATCCGAGTTCGAGAACGCCTGGAAGTTTTCCCAGGCCGTCTCGTTCTCCTTCAGTGCCGCCTCGAGTTCGTCCGGGATTTCGTGGTCGTCGGCCAGCCGATAGGCCTCGTCCCACTCCCCGGACTCCCTCGCTGCCTCGACTAATTCCATTCCGGCCGGGGTCATCTTCCCGGCTTCGACCATCGCCTGGACGCGTTCCTTATTCTTCTTCGACCACTTGCTGTCGGGCTTTCGCGGCGTAAACCGGCGCTTGTACCGTTCGTCGTCAATGCCGTTGATCAGACCGTCGATCCAACCGAAGCAAATCGCCTCCTCGACCGACTCGGCGTAACTGATCCCGGACCGGTCCGAGTCCGCCTTGTAGTACCCGACCCAAAGCTCGTCCTCAGTACCGGAGTACTCCTGGAGCCAGTCACGGAATGCCCCGCGCGATTCAAAGAAAAGTAGCTCGGTAGTCATGACGAGACGGGCCCTCGAACTGCCGTTACCACGGTCCAGTTCCGTTGCATGGGGATTGAGGAGGTTGAGTTACCGACACTACTCAACAAAACGAGAAACACCTTCTAAAAAGTATGTGTTTTGATTGAACGTAAACGGGAAAGACTGCTGCATTCTGGTCAACTAGTTACTATCGTCCTCTGATTCTACATTTATAATTCAGCAGGTTCCGCAGAGAAACACTTAAGATAATGGAATATATTGATTCCAATATGGAAAGGATACCTTCCATAATGTCTGGTGATACGGACATCCTTGAAAAAGGTGCTACTCAAGAAATGAACTCGGAGCAAGACGCCCTAGTGATACTATGAGTGAACTCCCATCGAATCTTAAGCGGCAGAAGCTTGCTGGGTACGTATTGCTAGCAGGTGCAGTAACGATTCTAATTGGCAGTATCGCAGTATTCCAATACTATGATCTCCCGCCAATCAGTTATCTTGGGCCTCTTGTTCCAGTTGGTATCCTTGTGGCCTTCGGTTATAGGGCAGTCTCCGCCAGCAATGACCAGAAGGCGTTAGGTGATGAACGGACGGCTGAATTGTTCGGAAAAGTTAGCATCAATGCTTTCTGGTGGTTAATGGCGATTATCCTAATCAATGGGTCATCGAACCTTGTTCCGAGAGATAGTGCAGAATTCCTGTACCTGGGTAGTGGATTAGCCATCTTCGCCATCTACTACGTATATTACAGATATATCGAATGATATGAAAAACGAATTAAAAGTCTACCGAGCAAAGCACGATTTGACTCAAGAAGACCTTGCGAAAGCGGTCGGAGTTACTCGACAGACCATTAACGCACTCGAAGCAGAGAGATATGACCCATCTCTTGAACTTGCGTTCAAACTCGCAATATACTTTGATTGCTCGATAGAAGATATTTTTTCCTACGATAGTAATTGAGTCGTTCAGTATGCAGATTCACTGAGCAATCCAACCGATTATTCGTGACGTGCCTGCCTTCTGGACGTTGATCCAGCAGGGGACCGCAGTGTACGTAGCCATGGACCGGTGATCGTAACTACAAGGAGAGATAATAGAACCCTCGTTTGAAGCCGAATGTAGGCCACAAACTGCGGAGTATTCGCGACCGCTCGCCAACCGCCCATCCGCAAGTTCTGGAAGCAATTCGCATTGTAACCGCCGTTACGGCGTATGTGGACGCGTTTTCTCGGCACGCCCGACGCTGGTGAGTACGCCCACGTCGATGCGACAGTGATTTCGCCCGTGAAGACACTTTGTATGGAACGTTTGAAGCGAAAAACGGATATCGAAGAGCAGCGAACGGGAGGGGTGTCCTCCGTCGATTCCCGATGACGGACCCTCATGGATGGCGGTGTGTGGTAGAAAAATTTATTCAGACGGTACGTTAAGTTGAACGCAACCAACCACCGTTGTCGTTCTCTCGGATGGAGTCGTCGACGGAGTCGGTTACCACGAACCTATGGACCCCACGATACAGGAAGTCGGACCCGGCGAATTAGCGGACGTAGTCGAGCCGGGCGAGGTAACGCTCGTTCTCGGTGCACCCGGTATCGGAACGTCACAGCAGTTGCAGTCGCTAGGGCAGACCGTCGAGCGACTGCCCGCGACAGCAGGTGTCGACGACGACGAACTCGTGGTCGTCGATGATTTCGTCTCGGCAGTGTTTGCCCTTGGCGAAGAGCACCCGTCGACCTACAGTTACGAGTTCGGCGAGAAGTCGCTGTTCGCCAGAGCGGGAGGCGCAGTGCTCGTCACCCGTCCCCGGAGTTTTGACTGGCTTTGCCGGAGCGATGTGGGGATAGGCGGAGGTTTCATCGAGACGGTCGACACGGTCGTGACGGTCCGAACGCCGCCGACTGCTGCCGCGGCCGCAATCAACGATGTTCGGGGACGGATCGAAAAGCGGAGTCCAGGTGGGCTGCGAGACGGCGAGCGAGCGGCCGTGCTAGAGCAGACCTGGTATCCGCCATACTACTTCGAAACCGCGGAGCTTCAGAACCACCTCGGATGGTACGACGCGACGGTCACGCCGGCAGCGTTTCTCTCCCTCTCGAAATACGACGATACAGAGGTCCTCATGCCAGACGACGTCAGGGAAGTGTTCGGAGACTGTGACAGCTCAATCGGAGCATGGAGCGAGGAGTTCGCGGACAGTATCTCGCGACTCGTTCCGAGCGGTTGCCTCCCGAGTCACATTCCCAACGAACGCTCGCCGCCGGTCCTCGCTGCAGTCGCGCTGGTTGCCGTTGGACTCGCCGAGGATGCAGACTGGCTCGAGTCACTCGCTCGGTATCGAGTACTCTCCCCGGCCGCCGAGGCGCTTGAACTCTCTCTGGACCTCCCGCCTGGAACGGTCGATCATCTCCGGGTGTTCGCCGCCGATCCCGCACGAGCAGTGATCCTGTCTCTTATACACATCTCTGAGCGGGCTGGCNATGTGTATAAGAGACAGGTCGGCGGGTTCGTCGTTCGACGAGATTTCGACGGGGCCCGAGGAGTACGGTTCGTCTCGACTCGTCGGTGCTTGGCACTGGGATGGACCGCAAGCGTTGCGCGAGTCGGCAGCTGAGCGCGAGCTGCCAGCACCGCCCCAGGAGCCAGACGAAACCCCCGGCGAGACAGCAACGGATTGGACATCGCTCGTCGATGGAGACGAGTTCCTCGACGCACTTGACGGGGGGCTTGTGGTGCTTTCCGGACCGAAAGCGAGCGGAAAGCGACGGCTCGCTGCGTCGCTCGCCTCGGAACTGGAGGAGTGGGGCACAACCGTCGTCCTCCCCGACCTCACACATCCGGACCACATTCGGACTGGAATCGACGCAACGCCGAACGCGGTCGTCGTCGCGACGTACGGTGCCGGGCCGGCGAGGATCACCAGCGACGACGGCGTTCGAGCGCTTCCCGAATGGGTTACGGAGGGAAGTTGTACGGGCGCGCTGCTCATCTGCGACGACAGCGACCGTGAGCGACTCGACGACACCTGTGAGCGGGCTGGCTGTGACGAACTGGCAGCCTGGAACGACCGCGTCGAGTTCTCACTCGACGAGCCGAACGCTGTTTCTGACCGCGATCCAGAAACCGTCGCCGGCGACCTGCTCGATGCAATCGGCTGGAACGAGGTCCAGTCACCGTCTCGTCGGACCGTCGATGTCGAGTCGGTCACGGACCAGAGCACACTGGCAGCGGTTTCGGGGGTTCCGGATCACGCACTGACTGGCGAGTTCGTCGGCCACGTCGTCGCTGAGGCCGTCGATATCATCTCGACCACGCACGGCCCCGACGCGGCACAGCAGTGGCTCTCGTTCATCGACGACCTTGTGGCAGATGTCGGGCGCAATCGGAGTTCCGACACCGATGAATCCGTCCGGTATCGAGGCGAGGTCTACGGGACCGCGATCGCTGCCGTGGCGACAGCAGAGCCGACGACGGACGAGTGGGTCCACGCGGTCGCGCGGGGTGTCCTGACCCTCACCAACGAAACCGCGACCCCGCGCGGTCAGGAATCCGCCGGCGGAGATCTGGAACCGTTTGCCACCGCGTTCTCGGGTGCATTGGCGACGCTCGCACAGCCGCCGGACGGAACGAGGGTAAACCACGGTGCAATCGGGTGTGTCGACCAGGCCCTTCACGATGCAGTCTCGGATGACGTGCGACAGTTTCCGCTCCACTTCGTCTACGGGAGTGCAGTCGAGCAAATCGTCCACCGGGCCGAGGATCCCACGACGGCCAACGGCGGCCTCACCACACTATTCTCACTCGTTCGCCAGTACGCGATGAGCCCCTCCGACCGGTCCACGGCAGTGGTGCTCCAGAACTCCGTTGGCTCCATGATCGGAGCTGTAGCGGGCCTCGAGTGTCCTCCAGAGGAGCTGTCGGCCTGGATAGCCGATATCGAGTCGCGTGTCGGGGACGCGACAGCGCTCATCAATGATCCAGACGCCCGAACAGCGATACTCGAAGAAAGTTACGCCGCCGGGATCGGTCTGTGGGTGTTCGAACACGGCTGTCCGGACGACGTGTTTGCCCCCTGGCTCGACGCTGTCGGCCACAGCATGTGTCAAACAGCAGTCAAGGCGGACCTCGACGACCCTGAAACGTTCGTGGTCGACGCATACGGCCGCGCTGTTCGGGCCGTCATCCGAACGGGCGAACTCGACCGAGCGGAACAGTTGTTCTCGAACTGTCATCGGCTCGTCGATACGATCGCGAGTTCGAATCACTTCGCAAACGAGTGGGAACTCCGGGCATCGCTGCACGCGAAGGCGCTTGCGTCCTTCGGCGACGTAGAGCGGGACCATCCAGACGAAGTCAATCAGTACCCTTACGGCAGTGATTCGATCCCGTTCGACGACTCCCTCGGTTTCGAGGACTGGATAGAACGATACGACGAAGCAGCGATGCGAGGAGCAGCATCCGACGCATCGACAGCCGAGACGAGGCGGTATCTAACGGATATCTACTGCGGGGCGCTGTCGACGCACGTCCGGGGTTACGACCCCGATTCGGCCGGTTCGAACGACGGAGTGAGACCGCGCAGGGAGCGGACGTGGTATACAGGCCTCACGGAGCGGATCGAAGCGAGGGCGACTACGACTGACTCGGTCGACGATCCGCTTACCTTCCTAGCGGACGTATTCGGCGGGGCTGCCGTGCACTGGGCGGCCAACGGGGAATCGAGTCGCACCCGGGAGTGGATCGAGGTGCTCGTCCGGTCGCTGCGGACCAGTCGGAAGTCCGTCGACGGGCCGAGCACGACGGAGTGGTACGACGCGTTCGCATCGGCGGACGCCGAGATTCTGGTGGCAGTACTGACCCGGACCGATGTCGGTGAACGGACGCACGAACGCCTGGTCGAGGCAGTGCTGTCCCGGATCGAAGCTGCGGCCACAGCCCCGGACAATCCGCCCCACCCCGTCGAGTACGTCGTGTCGGTCTTCGGTGGCGCACTCGCACTCGCCGCCGACGCTCCGCCCGAGGGGGTACGGTTCGGCGTCACCGAAGCCCTGGCAGTCCTCGACGACGGGGTCTCGCTCGAGCGGGACGGGACCGAGCGAACCGAGGTTTTCGAACGGGTGTACGCAGAGGCGTTCGCGAACGTCAGTCGAACCCACACCGATGCCTCGGAGGCGGCGGCGTGGCTCGAAATCGTCTCCACCACGATCGAAGCGATCGCAACGGAGCAAACGCAGGAACGTTCGGCCGCGTTCGTCGCCGCCGTGTACGTTCGATCGCTCTTTCAAACCGCACAGAACGGTGCCGACGGATGGTACCAGCGGCTCGACGCGGAACTCCGCGAGTACGCGAATGGCCCGTCAGTCGACGATCCGGCGGCGTTTCTGGAAGGGGTCTACGCCGATGTAGTCGTCAAGGGTGCAAAGAGACACGGGTCCGAGAGACGAATCGAAACGTGCATCGAGGCCGTGAGCGAATCGATCCGGGCCGCGACCGACGGGGACGTGATCCGTTCGAACGACGCCTTCGAGCGAACGATCTCACGAGTGGCCGAGACGTTGTTGACGGCCGACGTCCGGAACCGCGGCGACTACATGAGACGCCTCGATCGCGGACTACGGAAAACGGGTTCCGAAGACCTTGCAAACGATGTGTTCGACGGCGAAAGGAGTGACGACTCCGATAGCGAGCCAGAGCCGAATCCCAAGAGGAAACCCGGAAACACTTCAACAGGACAGCAGGATCGGTGAGATCGATGCCGTCCGTTCCGACGCAGTTCCCTTGACATCACGGACCGACACGAACTGCTTACCGATGGCAGCAACCCGAACCGGAAGTCGACCGCTGTCGCATTCGAAAGGGTCGACCGGCGAACCGAAGTCGCTGCGACGTCGTTCAACAGCCTGTCGCCCGTCAGCGCAGCTCACGGCTCTCCGCGATAGCGGTCACAACTGTGCTCGCGATAGTTGTTCGGACCCATCAAAAACCGGGTACTAGGTGCGGTAGTACCGTTGCTCAGGTCGACGTATTGAACTCGTCGAACAGTGTAATGACTCGCTGTTCGATTTCATCACGGATCTCGCGTACTCGGTCGAAATCCTTTCCATCGGGATCCTCGAGCGCCCAATCACGGATGTCGACGGCTTCGCCAACGTCGCCGACGTCGAGTGTCGAACAGCCCATCGTGGCGACGTAGTCGCAGGACTGCAGTTCGTCGATCGTGATTTCACGGGGCGTTCGATCGGAGAGGTCGAATCCCGCTTCGTCCATTACCTCGATTACTTCCTCGTGGACGTGGTCAGCCGGATGGGTCCCACCGGTGAGAATTTCGACGCGGTCGGAGAGACCACGGCGGTCCCGTTCGCGCTCTGCAAAGGCCGTGGACATCTGGGAGCGGCCAGCGTTCTGGACGCACATGAAGGCGATACGGATCGGGTCGTCTGAAGCGCTGTAAGTGGACATGATTGTCGTATGATTAATCGTTGGCTGCTGGATCGGGCGCTGATGCATCGAGACTGCCGGTATTGGATCCGGGCCAGTCAAATTTCCGCTGGAAGCACAGGGCGACATTGACCAACGCAAGCAGGACCGGGACCTCGATGAGCGGACCGACGACGGTCGCGAACGCGACGCCAGAACCGACACCGAACACGGCGACTGCGACCGCGATTGCTAACTCGAAGTTGTTCGAGGCAGCCGTGAATCCAATCGCGGTCGTCGTCGAGTAGTCCGCGCCGATGCCGCGGCCCATCCCGAAGCTCACGAGGAACATCACGACGAAGTAGATCGTCAACGGAACGGCGATCAACAAGACATCACCCGGCGAGGCGACGATGTTCTCCCCCTGCGTGGCGAACATGACGATCACGGTAAACAGCAGTGCAACGAGGGTGAGGGGATCTATTTTCGGGATGAACTCCTCGTCGTACCACTCCTCTCCCTTGGCCCGCGTTCCGACGTAGCGGGTAAGGAAGCCGCCAGCAAACGGAATTCCGAGGAAGATGACGATCGCTTTGAATACGTCCCACGGCGTGATCTCGAAGGTCGTAATCCCGGTGACAAGCGCGTCCATGCCGAGCAACGGCGGGAGGAACAACGCGAAGAACCAGACGTACACCCCGTACGTGATGATCTGGAAGAGGCTGTTAAACGCGACCAGGCCGGTCACGTACTCGGTCGAGCCCTCGGCGAGTTCGTTCCAAACGAGCACCATCGCGATACACCGGGCCATCCCGATGAACACGAGTCCGAGGAAGAACTCGGGGCGAGCCGGAAGACCGGGGACGAGTCCGCTGAAGAAGATCACCGCGAGCCCGAACATGAGGGTTGGGCCGATGAGCCAGTTCTGGACGAGGCTGAGCCCGAGCACTCGCCAGTTACTGAACACCGCCCGGAGCTGCGAGTAATCGGCTTTCGCCAGCGGCGGATACATCATCAGTACCAACCCGATTTCCACGAAGTGGAGGTTCTGAATCGGCTCGGTGACCGACGGGGCGACGTATCCCAATCCCACACCGACTGCCATCGCGACGAAGATCCAGACGGTGAGGTACTTATCGAGGAAATCCATCGACCGCGGGTCCCCACAATCCGGACAGTCGCAGTTCGGGCCGTGTTCGTGTTCGACGTTACTCATCACCGTTCACGCTCCCTTCGAGGACCGTGACGAGTGCTATCGCACGATTGGTTGCCCGGTACTTCTTCCAGCGCCCGTCCTTCCGGCCGTCGACGAGACCCGCATCGACGAGTTTCGAGAGGGCGTGACTGAGACCGCTCTCGGTCACGTCAACGACCGCGTTCAACTCGCAAACGCAGAGTTCCTCCTGTGCTGCAACCAGTACGCGCACGAGCGTGTAACGCGTCTCGTTCCCGAGTGCCGAGAGGACATCGAGTTCAGCGTCGGCCTGTGCCGTCCCAAGTCCCGCCTCGAGCGTCCCTAGCTCGTCGAGCCGACGCTCGATATCCTCGCTTCGACACTCCTCGAGTTCGTCATCGAGATAGCGTCGAAGCCGTTCGGTTGATTGTGCCATCGAGACTGACTTGAACATTGTCTCAATTAAGCCTTCCGGAGAACCCCACGGAGGAATGCGTCGAGAAAACACTGTATTACCCACGTATCAATATACAACCGGTGAAGAGCTATACAATACGGTGCTCAACCGGTAAGGAGCTATACGATGCGGTGCTCGTTTTGGAACCCGACCAAAGAGTTTATGGGGTATGTATGAGTGGATATTCAATTGAATCGCGAATCAAATGAGTCGGACGCGGCTGTCGTGTGACGGCTGACTCCCAGCCTGGACGAGTTCACCACAAATGAATTTTCTACCCAGAAATGGAGGGAAGAATTCCGGTGCGGCTCGCCGGACAGCGTCGCGGCGACTTCAAAACTCGACACCGTCTGTTCCCCCGACAGAAGAACTAATGCTCCACAGCACGAGTGCTGTACTGGGTTTACGAACCGGGGACATCACAATGGCTGATTCCAACACAACAGCGTACCACCCGTTCATCGAAAGAGAGGCAGCAGGCGAACACACCATCCTCGAAGATTGTGAGATCGACGCACGGACTCACGAGTCGGACAAGGCCAGTGAACTCCACACGCACGATGAAACCCATATCATCTTCATGCGGACAGGAGAAATGCACTGGGAAGTTGGTGACGAGGAGTTCCATGCCACGCCCGGTGACACGATCGTTACGCCGCCAGACACCGAGCACAAATTCGAGGTCGTTGGGGATGAACCATCGAAGACGTTGTGTTTGATCGCACCCGCTCGCCCAACCGAGGATCAGGGCCCATCTGGCACACACGAAATCACCAAACCCGACGATATTTGATTCGTACAATCAGACCGCGTTTAGATCTCTGCTTACTCCTTCCCTCGCTGTCCGTCCGCAAACCCGGCGGCATCTCGTTTGAACTCGCGACAGAACAGCGATAGTAACAACTGAAACGAGTCGATTCCCACATCGATCGCATAACCCTCATGCGGTCGGGTGTGCACTGACTTGCAGCGGCTACTGTAGAACTCGCAGTCGATGCTGCTCACGAGACGCACGGGCACTCGTTGTACTCCCACTATGCTCGAAGAAGACTGAGTGCTGATCGAAAGACAGCACCAATCAGTTGCCATGTATTCTATACCGGTCAGACAGATAGTATGGGGTGAGTTGTGGCGATAGACTGATCGTTCCGACTCCAGTAGTGCAGGTATGCCAATCGAAGAGACGGACGAACTCCGACGAATCCTTGAGTACGACCGGGTTGCAGTCGTCGGAGCGTCGACGTCGCACGAGAAGGCAGCACACATCGTACCGGCGTATCTTCAGCGTCACGGCTACGAAATCACTCCTATCAATCCAAATGCGGACGAGATATTCGGTGAACGGGCGTACGACTCGCTGGCCGACGTTACGGAGCCGATCGATATTGTCGAAATCTTTCGGCCAAGCGAGGAGGTTCCGGAAATAGTAGAACAGGCGCTCGCTCGGGACGACGTGAAGGTAATCTGGATGCAACTTGGGATACGGCACGATGAGGCTACACAAACGGCAGAAGCAGCCGGGTTAGAAGTGGTTCAAGATCACTGTATGAAGGTCGAACATGGCCGGCTTATTCGCCACCCGATGGACTGACCGGAGATACTCACTCACTACGCCTTACTGCCCTTCGAGTACCCTGATCTACGGTAGTCGAGTTCGCCGTTGGTAGCAGCGGTGGATCTATCTCCATTCACAGATTTCGTCGGCACTGACTAAACAATCTCCGCAGGTATTCGTTCATCAAGTGCGTGATTCGGTCGTTGTTGATTGGGATACTTGCTGAACTGCTGGAACCACCGTCTACCAGTCGGCTGCCCGCTGAACTCGTGTGAAAACGGTTGATGGCACTGTCTAGCTTAGCACCTCCGCTAGCGTCTGTCCGTTGAGTGACTAATTCGGCCGCTGTGTGTTATAGTCGTGTACGAACTGTTCAAGCCATTCTCTGCCGCTCGCCCGGCTGCCGACCCATGAGTTATGGAAGCGGCCAATCCGAATTTTGAGGGTATGAAACCACTTTTCGATGTGGCTTCGGTCGACATAGGTGAGGTAACCGCTCAATCCTACTCGAGAGAGGGCAGTCAGATAGCCAGCACCATCGACGAGAAACTCAGCGTCGGAGAGATCGTGTTTCTCGGTAAGTCCATGCAGAAACGCAGCAGCTGGATCGGTGTCTCGCCGTCCAAAGAGCACTACATCGAGAATGAGATTCGTGTCAAGGTCTATTGCAGCGTACTCCCAAGATCGGATGCCAGTAATCCTGACAGCGGGTTCATCAACCGCGACCCGCGACGGCTGCGCCGTCCGCAGAACGCAAAGCGTTCTGCTGTCGAGCGAATCTTCGGTTCGCCGACCGTTGGAGCGCTTTGCGCTCCAAGAGGCCGCACGAGAGCGCCGCTCTCGTGGACGTCGGCGGGTCTGGGACGCTGTCAGCCAGGCGATGTACCAGTGCCAGATCGCTTGATGAGAGGGTTCAACGCCGAGTGAGCGAAGAATCGCTTGTGTTTCTCGAAGCGAACAACCGGTCGCGTGGTGCCCGACGGCGAACGCTCCCACCATTCATCAAATTCCGCCGCGTAGCTCTTGCTGAGCAGGTCTGCGAGCATGGATCCGAACTAACTCTACGACCTGCTCGTTCCTCAAACTGCGCTAACTAGACAGTGCCGGATCTGAGGAGTTATCAGATGGTTGTCTTTCCGGTGGTATATGGCTTTCTAAGAGAGATCTACGGGGAGAAATCGAAGACTCGTTCGCATCACACGAAGGAAACAACCGACTTCACGAAGGCGATTCGAACTGGTCTCACTAGAACTGTCGCGGCAGCGATCCGCACGTGGTGGTGTCGGTACTGAAATATCCGATAGCGGTCCGGTGAGACGATAAATGCACGACACCGGCTCGACGAGCGCTGAACTCTCAAGCGAACGAAGGTTCGCTTACGCTACCGCAGCCCGCACGCGTTCGACGATTTCGTCGTGGGCGCTCCCGTTCGATGCCACGAGACCCTCACAACCCGGCTTCCACGGGTTTCCCTCGAGATCGGTTACCACTCCACCGGCCCGTTCGACCAGCGCGATACCGGCGATCGTGTCCCACGGGTTCGGCTCCGGTTGAGGCGACACGGCTGCATCGAGCGTGCCGCGGGCGACCATCGCAAGCGTCACTTGAGCGCAGCCAAATCGGCGCAGATCGCCGAACTCGAGTATCGACTCCCGGAGGAGGTTGCCGAACTGTCGGTCGCGTTCGGATCCGTATCGAAGGATCGGCGCGACGACGAACCGCTCGAGATCCGCTTGATCGCTGACGGAGATGGGCTCGTCGTTCAGCGTTGCATCGGTGGAATCCGCCACGAACGTCTCCCCGAGCGCCGGGACGACGGTCACCGCCGCGACGGTTTCGTGGTCGCGAACGGCGGCGACCGTCGTCGTCCACAGCGGAACGCCGCGGACGAAGTTCGTCGTCCCATCAATTGGATCGATCACCCAGGCGTTGCCGTCCTCGGGAACGGACTTCAGTTCGTCCTCTTCCTCGCCGACGATCGTCGCATCCGGGTACGCGTCTCGAACGACCTCGATAACGCGGTGTTGGGTCTCAGTGTCGGCTTCGGTAACGAAGTCCATCTTCGAGTTCTTGGTCGCGACATCCAGCTCGGTGCGAAAGCGCTCGTGTGCGATCTCGGACCCCGCAATCGCCGCTTCGTACGCTGTGTCGTGTCGTGTCATCGTAATCGGATCGGTATTCGTGGTCTGGTTTCTAAATGGTGGTGAGTTTGCGGAGAAGGCGTTAGACGATTCGCGTCCCGTCCTCCTCGAACAACCACGCCTCCTCGGTCTGGATGTCGACGTGAACTCGATCGGTATCCCTCGCGATTTGGCCCTGTGGCGTGACCGCCGACAGATCGGTACTACCGGCGGACAAGTGGACGGCGTCCCGATCGCCGAGCGGTTCGACGACATCGAGGTCTGCGACGAACGCGCCGCGGTCGGTCTCGAGATCCAGGTACTCCGGGCGGATTCCGTAGATGACCGTCTCTCCGACGGACGGCTCGAGGTGTTCGGCTTGCGTCTCCGTGGCCGGAATCGTGTAGAAGTCGGACGCGAGCGCGATTCCATCGGCCGTCCGTTCGACGGTGCATTCGACGAGATTGGGGGACGGAGAGCCGATAAATCCGGCGACGAAGCGGTTCGCTGGTTCGTTGTAAATCTCGTAGGGCGTGCCGATCTGCTGGACGTATCCGTTGTTCATTACGACGATCTTGTCTCCCAGCGTCATCGCCTCCTCCTGATCGTGGGTTACGAAGATCATCGCCGTGTGCAACTCCCGCTGAATCTTTTTGACCTCGACGCGCATGTGATCGCGGAGGTTCGCATCCAGCGCCGAGAACGGCTCGTCGAGCAGGAACGCCGCGGGCTCCATCACCATCGCACGCCCGAGCGAGACGCGTTGCTGTTGGCCGCCCGACAGTTCCGAGGGCTTCCGGTCGAGGGCGTCGGAAAGCCCGAGCGTCTCCGCGACGTCCTCGACGCGGCCTCGCTTCTCCTCGCCCGAGAGGTCGGTATTCATGTCCAGTCCGAAGCGGATGTTCTTTCGGACGCTCATGTGCGGGAACAGCGCGATACTCTGGAAGACGAACGCGAGGTTCCGGTCCTTGGATTTCAACCCGGTGATATCCTCGCCGTCGACGGTGATCGACCCCCGGTCCGGCTCCTCGAGCCCGGCGATACACCGGAGCGTCGTCGTCTTGCCGCAGCCGGAGGGACCGACGAGCACGACGAACTCGCCCTCGTCGATTTCGATGTTCACGTCGTCACAGGCGACGACCGACCCCTCGTTGAACGTCTTTCGAACGCCGTCGAGACGAATCCGGTTGCCCGAGACGCTCGCGTCGACGGCGTTCTGGTTCCCGCTCGATGCTCCCGATCGTTCCGTTCGGGTATCCGAACTGGTGTCTTCTGTCTGTTTCATGGGTTCTCGACTCATACGCTGAACGCACTTTCCAGGTAGTTGCGCGCGACGAGGTAGATGATCGTCGGTGGGGTGCCGATGATGAGCGTTTCGGCCATCAGCTTCCCCCAGTAGACGCGTTCACCCGACCCGCCGCCGATGGTACCGTACAGTACCGGCACGGCTGGAACCGGCCCCGTGCCGGTGGTCAAGAGATTGGCGAAGAGGAAATCGTTCCATCCCGTGAGAAACGCGAGGAACCCGACGGCGACGATCCCGGGTGCCGCCAGCGGCAGAATAACGCGAACGAATGCGGTGAACTGCGTACACCCGTACACCTGTGCGGCCTCCTCGATGTCCGTCGGGAGGTTTTCGAAGAAATCCCGGAGAATCCAGATGGAAAACGGGGTGACGAACACCTGGTACGCCAGGATCATTCCGAAGATTGTGTTGTACACTCCCAGTGCAGTCCACAGGTCCATGATTGGGATGACTAGGAGGATGTACGGGAACATCATCGCCGAGATGATCGCGTAGAACCCGGCCGTTTTCCCGTAGAACTCCTTCCGGGCGAACGCGTAGGCGCCGGGAATCGTGATGACTAGCGCCAGCAACGCGGTGCCCGCACCGATCAGGAAGCTGTTGACGAGATTGCCCCGTAGTTCCTCGAACCCGCTCGTCCACGCTTCCAGCGTCGGCTCGTACGGGACGAGGTGCGGATCGGTAAAGAACTCGCTCGGCGGCATGAACGACACCGAGAGGATGAACAGAAACGGAACGAGGTTCGCGAGCACGAGAAACGCGACGACGCCGTACGCGGTCGCTTTCAGCGTCACGCCGGTCGCGTCGTAGCCGGTCGTGCTCATGCTCCCGCCCCCTCACTCGCGCGTTCGAACTCGCGAATGAACACGAAGACGAAGCCGAGGGTCATCACGAGCAAGACGATCCCAATAGCATACGAGATCCCCATCTGCCCTCGCTCGTAGGCGAATTGGTACAGTAACACCGCCAGGATGGACGTATCGTATCCCGGCCCGCCGTTCGTAAGCTGGAGCACCTGCGAAATCTTCGTCATGTTCCAGATGATTCGGATACTCAGTGCGACCAGGATGGCGCTTTTGAGCTGGGGGAGCGTCACGCGAAGGAACGTCTGGACCGGGCCTGCACCGTACATACGGGCGCTTTCGTACAGTTCTTCCGGGATGCTCTCGAGGCTGGCCGAGATGATGAGAAACATGAACGGCCAGAAGGTCCAGGTCGTCACGAACATCACGACCGCGAGCGACATGGGACCGCTGCTCCCCCAGTAGATCGTCTCCCCGAGAACGTTCAACTCGGTGAGATAGCCGAAGACGGGCCCGAAGTCCGGTTCGAGCAGATACGCCCAGATGGTCCCGATGACCAGCGGCGGCATCGTGTAGGAGAGCAGAAACGCCGCACTGACGAAGCTCTTCCCGCGGCGAAGTTCCCGCACGGCGAGCGCCGCTGCGAGTGCGACACCCAGCTGGAACACCGTCGTCAGCGAGAAGATCGCGGTCGCCTTCAGGGACGTGTAGAACGGCTCCCAGTTCAACAGGAACTCGTAATTCGCTGCCCCGATCCACGTCGGGTCGCCGCCGAAGGGCCACTCGTTGAAGCTCATGTAGATACCCTGCAGGAAGGGAAGCCACATGAGCACGATCAGGAACAGTAACACCGGCATGATCAACAGATAGGTGAACCAGTTCTCTCTGAGAACCGATCGGTAGCGTTCGGTTCTCCCGTCGATGTCGAAGAGACGTCGTGTCGACATTTCAGAGATCCACCTGATTACGTATTTCTTCGGCAGTCAGAGTGCAAGCCTCTTCGGCGCTGATCTTCCCACGGATAGCCTCCTGGAACCGCGGACCGGCGATATTGTACTGGATCGCGTTCATCTTGGGGTGGCTCGACCAGCCGTGTTCCATTCCCTCGACGGTCGTTTCGAGCGTCGAGATGTAATTACTCCGGGAGAGCGCCTCGTCGTCTTCGAGGTCCGGCCACACGTCCCTTCGAACCGGAAGCGTCGCCAGTGACTTCGGCACCTCCGCCTGGAAGTCCGCCGAGAGCAGTTTGTTGATCCACTGGATCGCCATCTCCTCGCGCTCTTGCCAAGCGTCTTCCGAGACGCCGTCGGGCTTTCGCATGAGCGCGACACACTGCGTGAAGAAGTCGCCGCGATTGCCCGCATCGCCCTCCCAGGACGGACCGAATACGATGGTTCCGTCCCTGATCATCTCCTCCGCTCGGCTCATGAACTGCCCGAAACCCTTCGTGCTCCCCTGGTACATACTCACCTCTCCCTGAATCAGCATCTGGGCGGCACCCTCGTTCGATGCCGTCGCCGCCTTCTCGGAGGAAAGTCCGTGTTCCCGGTAGAGGTCGACGTACTGTTCGGTCGCCTCCTTCCAGATGTCGTTGTCGTAGTTGACGTCCGACCACTCTTCGTCGAGGTACATCCCGTCGTACCCGCCCTTGGAGGCGGTCCACGTCACGAGCGCCTCGTCGGTAACGTCTCCGTGCTCGCCGTAGATCTGGAACCCGTACTCGCCCGGGCCCTCCTCCTGAAGCTGCGTCGCCACCTGGACGAGGTGCTCGTAATTCTCGGGGGGAAAATCGTCCTCGATCGAGAGACCGGCCGCGTCGAAGTGATCCGCCCGGGCGATGAACGGTGCCCCGACCTCGAGACCGATCGGAATTTCGTACAACTCCTCGTCGAATCCGCGATAGCAACTCCGGGCCATCTCCAGCGCCCACTCGACGTTCTCGAGCGCCCTGTCGTCGAGCCTGTCCCTGTACTCGCTGACGGGCTTGACCCAGCCGGGTTCGATGAACTGCCCGGTGAGCGAGTTCGTCGAGTCGTAGAGAAGCGGCCGATTGCCGTTCTGGATGTTGTTCTTCCACTTGCCGCCGTTGATGTCGTCCCAGGTCGACCAGTTCATCTCGAGTTGCGCGTCCTGCTCGCGCTGGAACTCCTCGACGGACGTTTCCATCAACTCCGCGGCGACTTCCGATTGCGAGTGAAAGTACTCCCAGTACTCGTTGGTATTTCCCGCGCCGGTCGATCTGTCGACGATATCGCTGAGGCAGCCGGCTGAGCCTGCAGCCCCGACGCTACCAGCAGTTACGACAAACTGGCGTCTCGGCATCTGGCTTGCCATACAGGCACATGCAGTATCGACTCCAATAAACATTTGGATTAGATCATTATCAATTATAGCGGACCGATCGCTCACAGCGCGTGCCGATTGGCCAGAATTAATAACCCCACCGCAAGTTTGGTAGGACGCTGTCGCGGGGTACACTCGATCTCCCGGCGGCGGAGTCTACTATGAGCAACGATACACCGGACGTTCTCGTCCTACGCTCCGACACGCACGGACTGCCAGCGCGCGAGTACGCCGACCTGCTCGACGAACAACTCCCGGATCACGACGTACGGCTCGCCCGGACGCCGGCCGAAGAGCGCGAATACATCGAACACGCCACCGTCGTCTCCGGCGTCGACATCAACGAGTCGCTGCTAGAGCGGGCGGAAAATCTCGAACTGTTCGCGGGCATCGCCGCGGGCTACAACCATCTGCCGCTCGATACCCTGCGCGAGATGGACGTCGCCGTCACCAACGCCTCCGGGATCCACGCGCCGAATATCGCGGAGCAGGTCGTCGGATACGTACTGACCTTCTCGCGGCGGCTACAGGAGGGGCGACGGCGGCAGAATCGCCACGAATGGCGCCACTATCAGGGCCACGAACTGATGGGAAGTACGGTCACCGTCGTCGGCCTCGGCGCGATCGGGACGGCCGTCGTCGAACGACTCTCCGGATTCGACGTCGAAACGATCGGCATTCGATACACGCCCGAGAAGGGCGGCCCGACGGACGAAGTCGTCGGATTCGACCGAGAGGCCGTACACGACGCGCTGGCGCGAACCGAATACCTGATCGTCGCCGCGCCGCTGACGGAGACGACGCGCGGATTGCTCGCAAGCGCCGAGTTCGAGACGCTGCCGCCGGACGCGAAGCTGATCAATGTCGGTCGCGGGAAGATCGTCGACACCGACGCGCTCGTATCCGCGATTCGGACGAATCAGATCGACGGGGCCGCACTCGACGTGACCGACCCCGAACCGCTGCCCGCGGATCACCCGCTGTGGGACTTCGAGAACGTCATCATCACCCCGCACAACGCCGGTCACAGTCCGAAACACTGGGATCGACTGGCCGATATCGTCGCCGGAAACGTAACGGAACTGTCCGAAACCGGCGACACGGAGACCCTCACGAATCTCGTCTGATCGACACCGCGAGCCGACGATTGACGGCAAAGGCGAGGTCCCGGTTCGAATGCCCAAAACACCGTCGCGCTCCTCGTCGAGAGGCATCGTTAAAGGCGTGCGAGTCGATGACGGAGATATGTTCGACAACGCATCCGAATCGACGGCGAACAACACGCTCGGATCGGTCGAGAAAGCCTTCACCATCCTCGAACAACTCAGACGATCGGGGACGATCGGAGTCTCCGAGCTGGCGACGGCACTCGAGATCCCCAAAAGCACGATTCACATCTACCTACAGACGCTACGGAAGCAGGACTTCGTCGTCCAGGACGACGGCGAGTACGCGTTGAGCTACCGGTTTCTGGAGTACGGCGGCGAGCACAGGAATCGATCGCGGCTGTACGAAGTCGCGCGACCGGAAGTAGACAAACTCGCGTCCGAAACCGGCGAGGTGGCAAACCTCGGTATCGAAGAGAACGGCCTTCGAGTTCTCCTCTACAAGTCGGAGGGGCCCGAGGCGATCCACGACAACGCCCCGATCGGAGAGTACGCGCACATGCACTGGACGGCCCTCGGAAAGGCGATGTTGGCCCACTACCCGACGAGCCGCGTCGAGTCGATCATCGACACCCACGGGTTGCCGCGTGCGAACGAGCACACCATCACGGACGCCGACGAACTCGTTACAGAACTCGAGGACATCCGCGAACGCGGCTACTCCGTGGAGGATCAGGATCGAAGACACGGCGTGCTCACGATCGCCGCCCCGATCGTGGATCGGCAATCGGACGAGGTCATCAGTTCGGTATCGGTATCCGGACCGAAGAATCACCTGGACGACCACGATCGGTTCGACGAACTCGTGGCAGCAGTCAAGAAGGCGGCGAACGTGATCGAACTTCGCTACTCGCACTACTGAACTCGAGTTCCGTCATCGTTATCTGAGATGCGTGATCGGATTGGCCGTTCAATGATGCTGAACGCGTTCCCAGCCACTGCTTCGCTCATCAATACCAACCCGCGTTCTTTACACACATACAGTTGTAATCTAACGGTCTGTACTATCAGTATCTTCGGGACGATTGCGCGGTTACACGCGATTCGCAGCCGGGAATAATTGTTCTCGGCCACCGATGTCCAGAATTATTACCACCATGAATTCTCTGTTCAAGATTGTTGTGTTCCGCCTGATGGTCAGTACTCCCTCTCAAGATGCAGTCCTCGTCAACACCCTGAGAACGTCTCTGACCGTTCGAGACACACCCGGTTCAGAACCACACAGTCGGTGATCGGGCTACGGTTTTCCCTTGTGAACTCGTTCTGGATCGAACAGCCTCAAATTGGAACTGGTATATGTCAGAAAATACAGATATAAACAGCAAGGTGGTGACTCGAGAATCCAGTAGTACTAATTTCGATAAGAAAGATGGTCATTTATATTGTGTGATTTGTACAACACTATAGGTAAGTAGTTTCCAACGGGAAACGGTCCAGGCGGACCGTTTCAGACCCAACAACTGTGGTTCCGCATCAATGAATCGACCGTGGATTATAGGGCCCTGTATCCGATGCATACAGCAAATTAATTGGGCTTTCAGATTAATACCGGCTGTTTTGTCATATTCATCGGAACGGGATCGAAAATTGGGTTCTTATATTCAAGATAGTCACTGCCGCTACCAGAACTCGTGGGCGGGTAGTTGGGTGAGTGTTAGAGAGAGTATTGTTCTATTCATGGATTCTCATAACAGACAACAACAGCACAAATCACTCGATAAACAATTTCCAGTGGAAGTTCTAAAGCAGACAGATTACTGAAAAGTGACTGATTACAGGGTATAGATACTCACGAGGTAGCCCATTCCCGAAGTTCCCCAGCTGCATCGACTTCGACCCGCTGGCCCACATCGTCGAACGTGACACCGCCGTAGGAGACACTGCTTTCGGGACCGGCGTAGACGGCAGTACTGCCACAGTTCGCCGCGCGAGCGGTTGTGAGTGTGACATCGACGTTTTCCCGGAATCGGAACGACTGGTCGTCTGCCCCGGTCGCAGTTACTGTGTTCATCTTCAGGTCGACCATGTCGTCGAAAATGATCGCGTTCGTGAACGGACCGTCGACGGTGACGTTCGATATCGCGGCTCCGTCAAACCCACTTGCGTACAGCCCAGACCCGCCAGCTACCTCACTGTCATCGGTTCTGACCGTAGTGTTGTTGATCGTCAGGTCGCGCCGTCCACGCTTGCTGTGACCCAGCGTGATTCCCCTCGCGTTGTCGATGCAGGAAACGTCGTCGATGGTCAAATTTTCGACTTCCTCGCTGGGATCGGCTCTGATTGCCGTATATTGACACCCCGCGATATAGCCGTCTTTGATCGTGATCGATTCGTTCGGCCCGCGGTGCAGGTGGATACCGTACTCGGGGCCGTTCGCCGGGTCGATCTGGAAGTTCGTGAGAGTGCAATTCCTGGACGGCGTATCGTCGTCGGTGACGAGTTCATCGTCGCTGCCGGTCCAGATGCTATTCCAGCCGGTTCCCGACTGTTGGCTGTCGAACTGTATCGGCGCGTTCGAGTCGCCCTCGCCGCCGCGAGTCGCCCAGTAGCCGTCTACGACGACGTTTTTGGATGAGACGATGTCGATGTGGTGATAGTAGATCGCGTCGCCGTAGATATTCTCCACTCTGACGTTTGCCGCGTGAGCGGGCATGATCCCGGTCGACTCCGGGGCGTCGATGCGAACGTTGCAAACGCCCCAGTTCGACGCGCCGTCGTAGCCGGTCGCGTCGTACCCCCGGTTAGAGAGGAGCGCTCGACCCTCGGTACCGTCGGGACGCGGTCCCTCGAAGACGGTCGAGCGACCCGCACCGAGGAGGATCGTATCGTCGCCGATCAGCGGCGTCCGCTCGAAAAGATATCGACCGGGCGGGAAGTACACGATGCCGCCGCCGGCCCGGGCGACCGTCCCGAGGAGTTCGTGGACGGCCCGTCCGACGTAGGTTGTTCCATCTCCCTCGATTCCGTGGGCTTCGACGTTCCACACGGGAGTTTCCTCGGTCCGGGCGTCGACGATATTCGCCGCCTCGAAGTGACTCGTTCCAGGGACCGGTTGCTCGGCACACCCCTGGCCGCTGAAATAGACCCAGTCGTCGCTCGCGGCGTCCCAGCGCCAGGTGATCCCCTGGTCGGTCGCGTGGAAGAGTTCGTCGTCGTACTCGCCCGTCGCCGGGCGGTCGGCGATCGGACCGCGCACGATCGCGTGTTCGTCGACCGCCTCGACCGTATCGGTGTGATCCCACGATTCCCCCGCTTCGTACGTCCCGAGTCCGAGACGCGGCGTTTGCTCACCCATATTATGTCGCCCCGTATTCCTGCCCGTACGCCGTTCCGTATCCGGATCGACTGGCACGTTCAGCCGACTCCGATACGTCGCCGCTCGAACATCCCGCGATCGCACCGTATCCCCCGGAAACGGCGATAAGGACGGTCCGCCGCCCGATTCCAGAATTACTCACAGATCCGAATTATTCCGATAGTACATAAGAATGATTATCTGATGAGTTCAGCGACCGGTGGAAACTGCAATACAAGGGTGAACCGAGCAATCGTCCGAACGCGAGAGGATGGCCGCTCGTCTGCAACTCGATGGAACCCACCAGTCAGCGCCGCTACAAAGAGCCGTTCGACGGTCCCGTCAGTGATCGATCACCGTGATCTCCTCGACGGGCCACTGGCTCAAGATTTCGACGCCGTTCTCGCGGACGACGACCATCTCCTCGACGCGAACGCCCTGTCTGTCGGCCGGTTGCATCGTCTCGACGGCCATCGTCATCCCCTCCTCGATCTCGATCGGGTGGTCGGGCGAGAGGCCGCGCCAGATCAACGGCACCTCATAGAGCTGTAATCCGAGGCCGTGCGCCCAGTGGTTCGTCGTCATCTGCCAGAACTCGTCGGCGTCGTACCAGTCCATGTGCTCGCCTTCCTCGTCCGGGAATCCCCGGCAGATCTCGTCGGTCGTCGCCCCGGGTTCGATGCGTTCGAGCACGTCGTAGAGATCGTTCCGCGCTTTCTCGTAGGCTTCCTGCTGGGCCTGCGTCGGCTCGCCCATCGAGAAGGTCCGGTAGTAACACGACCGGTAGCCGAGGTAGCCGATGTTGTAGAAGTCGGCATAGACGAGGTCACCGGGGCGGATCATCCGATCGGTGGTGTTGGCCTGGTGTTTGGGCCACGTGTTCGGCCCCGACGTGACGTAGCCGCCGCCGACGAACGCGCCGTGACGCCAGAGTTCACGGACGGCTTCGCCCCAGACTTCGGTCTCGCGCATCCCCGGCTTCGCAGTGTCCGTAATCGTCTGGAAACCCGCCTCACAGATCGCGGCGACCATCCGCAAACACTCGATCTCGTCGTCGGTCTTGGTCTTCCGAGCGTCTTCCATCACCGCCTGTGCAGTGGAGATGTCGACGGAGACGCCGCGGTCCTCGAACGCCGAAACCAGGTTTCCGTTGCCGATGTCGATCCCGAGCGTCTCGTCGGCGACGCCGTAGTCGTCCATGGCCTCGAAGACGGTCTCGGCCATTTTCGAGCGCAAGAACTCGCGGGCGGAGGCGCTCCCGGAGGCTCGCGGCACGTTCCCGAGACCCGGACAGGCATAGCGGATATCGTGGAGCCAGGGGCAGTTGAATCGCTGGTTGCTCGCGTGATCCGCGGTGTCCCAGTGGACGATATCGCCGTTCTCGGTGAGTAGCGTGTAGTGGTCCGCACCGCTGCCGCCGGTCATCGCGAGCCCCGTGACGTACCGAATGTTCGGGTCCGAGACGAGCAACATCGCGCCGAGTTCAGTGTCCCGAAGGCGCTCGAGCGCCTTTTCCATGCGCTCCTCGCGGAGTCGCTGCGTGTCGATGCGCTGTTCCCAGTCGACAGCCTGCGTGCCACGAGTACCTTCCATGAACTCCCTGTCATAAAACGTCATGAATAAGTACTGTATTTACCGTAGGCGACATAAATCCCGGCGCTGCCGGCAGGCACGCGACGTGGAGAGCGCTCAAGACAAGATGATCGCGTACTCGGCCTTGCCAGCCTGAATGCGGCTATGCCGGTCGCGACGGGTATCGAAATCGCTCTCGTGAAGCTGACCGGTAGTTACGGAGAGCGAAATCGAATACCTCGGTTACAGACGTCACTTCGACGCGGCCCCACACCGGGTTTCCGGTGAAATACCGCGGCTATCCGTGGATGAGAGCCGTCTCCTGTTTGAGTGGATTTCTCCGGAAAGACACTAGAAATTCAAGTAATAGCCGAATAGAGCGGACAAGTGGTAGGAACCCGTCGAAAGCAGGGTAAATATGGCCGTCATCATGATAGTAAGGGCTATCATCCGACAATATACGGCTGGATGATCGACACAGTACTGCATACCGGTTCACACCACCCGAATCTCGTCTGGGTGCTCCTTCCGAGCCTCCTCTCGTTCGCCGCGGGCCTCGGTATCGGAGCGACCTCCGGACGATTGCGCAACGTTTTCGATCAGAGTCAGACCGCATCGAACGACTGATCCCAGTTCCGACCGCGTCCATCGCTTACGCCGCTTGAACTCGTCTGCGCGCGACGAAGCACCGATATCGATCAGGGACGGAAGGATCTCAAAAATTGATCCGTCCGAGGTGTATTGGATAGCTGTGGCCGGAGGGAGTCTGCGTACCCGACGTACCTTGTGCCACTTGGGGTCCGGATCGAAAAGGAACCTCGACTCCGATCGACGAGCTAGTCCCCTACTCGTGGCCCTTCACGGCCACGATGCGAAGGCGTCGATAGTCCGCGGTCCACGTTCCGTCCTGGAGATAGTCTTCGCGGAGTCGGTCTTCAACGGCAGAGATGACCGATGACCGTTCTTCAGCCGGGATCGCAGACAGGAGACTGTCACCGAACATTCCGAGCCACTCTGCAAGTCCGTCCGTTCCGTTCTCGAGTTCTGTTGGCCGGTCAAAAAGCGTCGCGTAGTGCGTCTCGAAACCGTGTGACTCCAGCTTCGAAGCGTATTCGCCGATACTTGGGAAGTACCACGGGCTCTGGACATCGTAGCCGCGCTCGGTTGCTTCTGTACGAACTGCGTCGACGATGGCGGCGACATTTCCGGTGCCGCCGAGTTCGGCAACGAATCGGCCACCGGGGACGAGTGCTTCGGCGACCGAATCGAGAACGGCGTCCTGGTCCGGAATCCAGTGGAGTGCTGCGTTGGAAAACACCGCGTCGAACGGCTCGTCGAACGAAAAGTCGCGGGCGTCCTCGTGAACGAATTCGCACTCAGGGTGGGTATCGCTGGCCGTCGTAATCATCTCCTCCGAGGCGTCAAGGCCGACAGTAGCTGCTCCCGACTCGGAAATCTGCGCTGTGAGGTGGCCGGTCCCACAACCGAGATCGAGTATTCGCTCCCCGGTGTCCGGATCCAAAAGATCCACCACGCCTTCACCGTATTCGAAGACGAAGGAGTGACCCTCGTCGTAGCTATCGGTGTTCCACTCGTTTGCGGACTCCGTACCCGACTTCTTCATGCTGTCTGTATACTATGAGAGCTCACTTCTAACTGATGATATGAAATAGATAAATGACGGCCGAAAACATCCTGGTTCGATGTTTACTCGCAGTCCGATCCGCACTCGGTGCTGATCCGCTCTGGAATCTCGAACCGACCGCTCACCGGAGTGCAGTTCGACCGGGCGGTGGAACTCTCTGCTTGTTTCCCTATACAGATGTATAGCCGAACATCTTTTCGCAAATATTGTTGTCCCCGCTTGTATTTACGTTGTTCACACTCATAATCACCCATGTGATAGAAAACAGTTTTGCCGAACGTTCCGGTCCCGAAATCGGGGCGGTCGTAAAATGAGCGAGTTCACGCCGGGCGAACTGCTCCCGGCGGACGACCCGGTGACGATAAACGAGGGACGCCCGACGGCGACCGTTACGGTCGAAAATACCGGCGACCGACCCGTCCAGGTCGGCTCGCACTTTCACTTCTTCGAGGTCAACCCGGGCCTCGCGTTCGACCGCGAGACCGCCTACGGAATGCGACTCGACATCCCGGCGGGTACGGCCATCAGATTCGAACCGGGCTGCGAACGCGACGTCGACCTCGTCGACATCGGCGGTGATCGAATCGTCCGCGGCATGGGCGGCCTGGTCGACGGCGAACTCGACGACGAGGACGTGAAAGAAACGGCGCTCGAGCGCGCCCGAAAACGGGGATATCTGTCCGTGAAGGATACACCATGAGTCGAGAACTCCCGCGGGCGGAGTACACGGAACTGTTCGGACCGACCGAAGGCGATCGAGTTCGACTCGGCGATACGAACCTGTTGGCAAAGATCGAAACCGATCACGCCGTCCCCGGCGAAGAAGCGGTCTTTGGCGGCGGAAAGACGATGCGCGACGGGATGGGGATGCAATCGGGAACGACGCAGGCCGACGGAACTCTCGACTGGGTCTTTACGAACGTCGTGATCATCGATCCCGTCCTGGGAATCCGAAAGGGCGACATCGGCGTCCGAAACGGGGAAATCGCCGGCGTCGGGAAGGCCGGCAACCCCGATACGATGGACGGCGTCGACATGGTTATCGGTCCGAGCACGGACACGATCCCGGCGGACGGGTTAATTGCAACGCCGGGGGCACTCGACATTCACGTTCACTTCAACAGTCCGCAACTGGTCGAGCACGCGCTCGCGTCGGGAATCACGACCATGCTCGGCGGAGGCTTCGGCGGCGGCGCGACGACCTGTACGCCCGGGCCGCAAAACGTGCAGCGGTTTCTGCAGGCCGCCGAGGACTGGCCGGTCAACGTCGGCTTCTACGGAAAGGGGAACAGTAGCGAACCCGAGGCGCTCTTCGAACAGATCGAGGCCGGTGCGGCCGGGCTCAAACTCCACGAGGATTGGGGGTCGACCCCCGCCGCGATCGACACCTGTCTCGAAGTCGCCGACGAGGAAGACGTGCAGGTCTGTATCCACACGGACACGTTAAACGAGTCGGGGTTCGTCGAAGACACCTTCGCGGCCATCGACGGTCGCGCGATCCACACCTTCCACATCGAGGGGGCCGGCGGCGGCCACGCGCCCGACGTGCTCGAGTTGATCGGCCACGAGCACATGCTCCCGTCGTCGACGAACCCCTCGATGCCCTACACCGAGAACACGTTCGACGAACACCTGGACATGGTGATGGTCTGTCATCACCTCAATCCCGACGTTCCCGAAGACGTCGCCTTCGCCGAATCGCGCATCCGCGCGGAGACGATCGGCGCGGAGGACGTGCTCCACGACACCGGCGCGATCTCGATGATGACCACGGACTCCCAGGCGATGGGTCGGATGGCCGAACTGATCTGTCGCACCTGGCAGACCGCCCACAAGATGAAAGCCCAGCGTGGACCGCTCGAGGCGGACGAAGGGACCGACGCCGACAACGCTCGCATCAAACGGTACGTCGCCAAGTACACGATCAACCCCGCGATCACCGCGGGGATCGACGATTACGTCGGCTCGCTCGAACCGGGCAAACTGGCTGACATCGCCCTGTGGGATCCGGCCTTCTTCGGCATCAAACCCGAGACCGTGATCAAGGGCGGCTTCCCGGTCTGGTCCCAGATGGGCGAAGCCAACGGCTCGCTGATGACCTGCGAACCCGTCATGGGCCGCGAACGCGCCGGTGCACAGGGCCGAGCGAAACACGGCCTCTCACTCACCTTCGTGAGCCAGGCCGCGTCCGAGAACGACGTCGGCGACACGTACGATCTCAAAACGCCGGTCCGACCCGTTAGCGGTACACGTTCCGTCGAGAAATCGGACATGCTTCACAACGACCGCTGCCCCGACGACATCGACATCGACGCCCAAACCTTCGAAGTAGCGGTCGACGGCGAACACGTCACCTGCGACCCCGCCGAGGGAATTCCCCTCGCACAGCGGTACCTTCTCTGAATCAATGATTGCCACCCACACACTGACACCGACGATTTCACCGGCACCGACGCCAATCACGACCGCATCGACGACGCAACCAGTCCCCGCGACACGACCGGAACCCGCAACGCGATCGGAGCCCGCGACCCGACGAGTTCAGTCGCCGGCCCAGGCGGAGGTGCGTCGACGCCGATGAACCTCTCGCCGAAGGAGATGGAGCGTCTGACGGTCTTCATGGCTGCCGAACTCGCCCGGCGGCGAAAGGACCGCGGCGTGAAGCTCAACCATCCGGAGTCGGTCGCCTACATTTCGGACTGGGCCTGCGAGGCCGCCCGCGACGGCAAGTCCGTCTCACAGATTCGCACTGAGGCGGCCCGGCTGCTCACACGCGAGGACGTCATGGACGGCGTTCCCGAACTGATCGATATGATTCAGGTCGAACCGGTCTTCCCGGACGGCACCAAGCTCGTCACCGTTCACGATCCGATCCGGGCCGATAGTCCGGAACAACTCGAGACGGCCGATCCGAGGCCGGATGCTGAACGAGCGCCAGTCGAGGACGACGGCACCGCGAGGAGTGACCGAGAGACGCCGGAAACCGGTGGCACTGACACGCCGCGGGGGGACCGCTGATGGGCTACCGCGACGTCGCAAAAGTCGGCCTCGGTGGCCCCGTCGGCTCGGGCAAAACGGCGATGGTTCGCCGACTCGTCCCTGAACTCGTCGAGCGCGATTACGAGGTCGGCGTCATCGCCAACGACATCATGACCCAGGAGGACGCCGACGTGTTCCGGGAGTCCTTCGACGGACTGATCCCGGACGAACTCGTCGAGGGCGTCGAAACCGGTGCCTGCCCGCACACGGGTATCCGCGAGGATCCGTCGATGAACCTGGCGACGATCGACGAGTTCACCGAGCGCCATCCGGAGTTGGACGTGGTGCTGATCGAGAGCGGCGGCGACAACCTGGCCGCGACCTTTAATCCGGAACTGGCCGATTACTTCCTGTTCGTCATCTCGGTTGCAGAGGGAGAGGACATTCCGCGAAAGCGGGGGCCGGGCGTCACGCAGGCCGATCTGCTGGTCGTTAACAAGACGGATCTTGCGCCCCACGTCGATGCCGATCTGGACGTGATCGACGAGGACGCCGCAACGGTCCGGGGTGAGGACCCGTTCGTCTTCACGAACTGCAAGGACGGGGAGGGGGTCGATGCGGTGCTCGAACACGTCGAGCGGGAGGTGTTGTTCGCGTGAGCGCGGGGACGGTCGACTCGGCGCGGCTCCCCCCCGCGTTCGAGGACTACGCCGACGAATCCCTCGCGCAGGCACCCGCCGGCGGGACGGGAAAGAACGGTCTGCTCGAGGCGACGGTCGCCCGCGCTGGCGACGGGCCAACGCGGCTAATTCGGGACCGCGTGACGGTGCCGTATCATCTGACCGGCACCCTCGACACCGATCCGGCACGGGGGCTCGCAACGCTGGTCGCGCAGGAGCCAACCGGCGGCGTCGCACAGGGGGACCGCCACCGAATGGCTATCGACGCACACTCCGGTGCTCGTGTGCACGTGACGACCCAGAGTGCGACGAAAGTCCACAGCATGGCGGCAAACTACGCCCACCTCGACGCCTCGCTCCGAGCGGCGGAGGGAAGTTACCTCGAGTACATCCCGGGACCGACGATCGTCAACGAAGACGCCCGCTGTCTCCAGACGGTGACGGTCGATCTCGCCGACGAGGCGGTGGTCGTCGTCGCGGACGTGCTCGTTCCGGACGGCTTGACCGATCACGAACCGTTCGGCTTCGATCACTACCACGCGCGCGTCGAGGCCGAATACGACGGCCGCCTGGTTTGCGCCGACGCCGTCGATCTTCGGCCGGACGAGCGCGATCCGCGGGATCCGGCCAGTATCGGCGAGTTCAGTGTCGTCGGCTCGCTGTACGTTTTCGCGCCGGGCAAGGACGGGCCTGTCTCCGATCAGGCGGCCAAAGCGACTGCCGATACGCATCGACCGGCCCTCGAACCGCTCGCTGACGCCATTCACGACCGAATTGGAGCCGACGAGCGCGTTCGGGCCGGCGTGTCTCGGCTGCCAGCGGACGCCGGTGCAATCGTTCGCCTCCTCGGCCACCGGGAGGCGGACGTCACCGAACTCCTCCGCGATGCGTGGGACGAACTCAGACACCGAACACTCGGGGTCGGCGCGCCCGCCGACCGGCGATACTGATGGAGCGCATCGACACCATCGTCGGCAACGTCCACGCCGACGACGAACTCGCGGCGCTTCGTGCAACCCATGAGGAGAACGGGACCCTCGAACGGGTCGTCATCGACGCCGAGAACCGCCGTCGATCGCGGTTCCGGGCAACGACTGACGACGGGACCGAACTCGGCGTCATCGTCGACGCTCCGGCAGTGTCGGCTGGAGACGTGCTGCTCGTCGAAGACGACCGAATGATCGTCGTCGCGTTCGAGCCCCGCGAGGCGATCGCGATTTCGCTTCCCGAAGCCACTCCGGAGGCGCTACCGACGGCGATCGAACTCGGGCATCGGCTCGGAAACCACCATTGGGATCTTGCCGTCACGGACGGAGTAGCCTACGTCCCGCTGGAGGCGGATCAGCACATCATCGAGCGCGTCATCACCGATGTTGCTCCCGCTGCGGAGATCCGGAAGACGACGGTCGATGCTGATCTGTTCGTGACAGACCGCAAAGAAGGAAACGACGGTCACGCTCACGGCGGCGAACGCGAGCGTGAGCACGAGCATACTCACGATGGAGACCACCAGCATACGCGCGGGCTTGGCCACACCAGTCACAATACCGATCACCAGCACAGTCATACCGGAGACCACCAGCACGGCACCAGGCACGACCACGACACGAGTTCACGACGGGAACACCGACACGAATGACATCAGACTCCAGTTCGTTTTTGACTGCACTCCGGCTCTCGGACTCGTTTCTTCCGGTCGGCGGGTACACGGCCTCCTACGGGGTAGAGCAGTATCTCAACGAGGATCGGCTCGAAGACGGCGAGGACCTCCAAGCGTTGCTCGCGGCTTACCTTCGGCGCGTGGTCGGACCCTGCGAAACCGTCGCGCTGGCGAACGCCCACGCTGGAGCTGCTGCGGGCGATATCGAGCGGCTGTTCGCGGTCGACGAGCGTCTGCACGCGGTGACGATGCCGCGCGAGTTCCGCGAGAGTTCGACGAAGGCAGGGGCGAAGCTCTGTGAACTCCTCGGGCCGGCGACCGCGACTAGTTCAGCTGCAGATGGGCGCGAGGATCCGTCAGCCGGAACGGGGTCGTCGGTCGCCGACGGCGGCGAACTCGTGGCTCCGTTCGCCGACGCAATCCACAGCGACGCGACGCCGGGGCACTATCCGATCGTCTTCGGCGTCGTCGCCGCGGCCCGCGGTCTCCCGCAACTGTCGGCCTGCCTCGCGCACGCATATTCGTTTGTTACGGGACTGCTCGGGGCGGCACAGCGACTCGGTCGGTTCAGTCACACCGAGATACAGTCGGTGCTCGAATCGCTAGAACCGGTGATTACCGACGTTTGCGAGCACCACGTCGACGACGACGTGACGACGATGGCCGCGTTCGCACCGATGGCCGAGATCATGGGTATGCGCCACGAACGGGCCGGCAGACGGCTGTTTATGAGCTAACCGACGCCCGGCTCTCGGTCGCGGAGTCGCGGTCGAACAGGAGGGCGTCGAGGCTGTACCGCCCGCTGCCGTACGCGATGAGGGCGAGAAACGCTGCGATGTAAAGCAAGCCGAGTTCGCCGCCGTTCTGGATGGGAACGACCCCTTCCGGGAGGTGTTCGAGGACCTGAGCGACGGCCATCTGTCCGGCCGTCACGACGGCGACGACTCGAGTGAGGACACCGAAGGCGATGAGCAGGCCGCCGAGCAGTTCGACGACGCCGGCGACACCGTACATGCTGGTTAGCGAGGCGGTCGCGCCGCTGCCGTCGACGCCGCCGAACAGCCCGAGCAGTTTCTGTGCACCGTGCTGGAAAAAGAGGAGTCCGACGAGGACGCGAAAGACGGCGTAGACCGGTTGTTCGTACGCTTCTGGAGAGGGACTGAGTGAGTCGTTCATATCCGCCGTACCCCATCCCCGCTATTCAATGTCGGGACAGCGGACTGTATTGCCAACAGTGATGGTCATTGTTGATAGAACGACGGGGCCGTCGTGCACCGGGGGTCGCATTAACTCGCTCGGCGGCGTATCCGGACTATGCCACGCGAGGACATCGCACAGTTTACGATCCGGTCCGTACAGGTGCTCGCCGAGGACGGGACGGTCGACGAGGACCTGGCTCCATCGCTGTCCGACGACGAACTGCTCGACTGTTACGAAGCGATGAAACGCGCCCGCCGACTCGACGAGCGCGCGATTTCGTTGCAACGCCGCGGTGAACTCGGGACGTACGCCCCCGCGATCGGCCAGGAAGCGGCGCAGGTTGGCAGCGCGTTCGCGATGGACGAAGACGACTGGATCGTCCCCTCGTTTCGCGAGCAATCGGCGCTCATGGTTCGTGAAACGCCACCGCAGCAGATCCTCGAGTACGCGATGGGGATGGAAGAAGGAGCCGAGATTCCAGTCGACGAGCACGCGCTTCCGCCGGCGATTCCCGTCGGAACCCAGCCGCTTCACGCCGCCGGCGTCGGCTGGGGCGAGGCGATCCAGGAAAGCCCGAACGTCGCACTCACGTACTTCGGCGACGGCGCGACCAGCGAGGGAGACGTCTACGAGGCGCTCAACTTCGCCGGCGTGTACGACGCCCAGACGGTCTTTCTCTGTCAGAACAACCGGTACGCGATCTCGACCAGACTCGAGGATCAGACCGCGGCGGAGACGCTCGCACAGAAGGCGATCGCGGCGGGTATCGACGGCGTTCGAGTCGACGGCAACGACGTCCTGGGCGTCTATCGCGTCGTCTCCGAGGCGATCGAGCGGGCGCGAGACGGCGACCCGACCCTCGTCGAGGCGCTGACCTACCGCCGGTCGATGCACACGACTTCCGACGATCCATCTGTCTACCGCGAGGCTGCCGAGGAGGACGAGTGGGAGGCGCGTGACCCGATCGTGCGCTTTCAGGTGTACTTAGAGAACCGGGGCCTGCTAGACGAGGAGACCAAGGCGACGATAGACGAACGGGTGGAATCGGAAATCGCCGATGCGATCGACCGGGTGAACGCGGCCCGCGACGAACTCGATCCCGCGGACATGTTCCGTCACGTCTACGCCGAACAACCGCCCGAACTCGAGCGACAGGCCGCGGCGTTCGAGAGGAAGGGTGATCGCGATGGCTGATCGACTCCGGATGGTCGAAGCCGTCCGCGAAACCCTCCGCGCCGAACTCGAACGCGACGACAGCGTCGTCGTCTACGGGGAGGACGTCGGTCGCGCCGGCGGCGTCTTCCGAGCGACCGAGGGACTGCTGGACGCGTACCCGGACCGCGTCTTCGACTCGCCCGTCGCGGAGGCGGGCATCGTCGGCGTCGGCGTCGGACTCGCCGCCACGGGACTCCGGCCGGTCGCCGAAATTCAGTTCCAAAGTTTTCTCTATCAGGGGTTTCACCAGCTCGCCCAACACGTCGCCCGAATCCGAAGCCGAACGCGGGGTACGGTCACCTGTCCGATGACGATTCGGACGCCCTACGGTGGCGGCATCCACGCTTTGGAACTGCACTCCGAGAGCTTCGAAGCCGGATTCGCGCACGTTCCCGGCCTCACGGTCGTCGTGCCCGCCTCGCCGGCCGAAACCGCTGGCTTACTCACCGCCAGCGTTCGCTCCCCCGATCCAGTCGTCTTCCTGGAGCCGACGCGACTGTACCGGTCGTTCCGCGAGGAAGTGCCGGCCGATCACGAACTCCCGCTGGGCGAGGCGCGGATCGTCGACTCCGGCGAGGATCTCACCGTCGTCGCCTGGGGGTCGATGCTTCGCGAAACACTCGAGGCCACCGCTGAACTCGACGCCGATATCGAAGTGATCGATCCGCGGACGATCTCCCCGCTGGACACCGAAACGATCGTCGAGTCAGTTCGAAAGACCGGCCGCTGCGTCGTCGTCCACGAAGCCCCGCGAACGTCCGGAATGGCCGGCGAGATCATCGCGCGCATCACCGAGGACGCGTTTTACTATCTCGAAACACCGGTCGAACGAATCACCGGCTACGACGTCCCCGTCCCGCTGTTCGCCCGCGAGGATGCGTACCTCCCCGACGCGGATCGAATCGAAGCGGGAATCAGGCGAGTGCTCGATCGAAATTGAAGGCCGATCGCTACGCAGGAGATGTAAGCCCGTTTGCCAGAACGGAAATCATCGTCTCCTGAATGTGGTCGTAATAGCCCTCGTCTATCATTTCGAGTTCAGCCTCGTACTGCTCGTACTCCGCTTTGTGAACCATCAACCAGCCGAGCGAGGCGGACATGAGCCCGGAGATCGTGAGCAGATCCATCTCGGTAAGCGGGCCGTCACACCGTTCTTGGAGGTCTTCGATCAGCGGGATTAACTCCGACCACATCTCCCGTTGAATCTCGTCGAGCGTGTCCCACGAGCCGTCGCCGATGATATCCTGGTAGTTCCCTTCGATGACTAGTTGCTGGATAAACGGGTTTTCCTCGCCGAACTCGACGTAACACCAGAACAGTCGTTCGAGCCCCTCCTGCGGGTCCTCGACCCCGTCCAGAGCATCGCGCACGTTTTCGAGAAACGTCCGACTCTCTCGCTCGAGGATGACGAGATAGAGGTCCGCTTTGGCGTCGAAGAACTGGTAGAAGGTCGGTTTGGCGATTCCGACCGGGTCAGTGATATCTTTGACGGTCGTTTTCGTCGGGCCGTACGTAAGCACCAGTTCCTGTCCGGTCTGGATGAGCTGTTCCCGTATTTGCTCTCGCTCTTCGTCACTGAATGTACGCATGTCTATACAACCGCTCTACAAACTCATAACCAAATCGGTTTTCAGTTATTACTCTATAACCGAAAACGGTATTTAGTTATAGGCCTTTTGAACACGTATGGCGACGATTGAAGTGACGGACCTGACGAAGGATTACGGAAGCGTTCTCGGCGTCGACTCCGTCTCGTTCAGCGTCGAACAGGGGGAGATATTCGGCTTTCTCGGGCCAAACGGGGCGGGAAAGACGACGACGATTCGAACGCTTCTGGGCTTGCTCGCGCCGACCGACGGAACCGCGACGGTACTCGGCGCAGACGTTCGCGATGACGGCGAGTTCATCGACGCAAAACGACGAATCGGGTACCTCCCGGCACAGCTGGGATTCAACGAGGAGGTGACCGGCGAGCAGGTCCTCGACTACCACGCGTCGGTCAAAGGCGATCGTCGCCGCGAGGAACTCCTCGAGATATTCACGCCGCCCGTCGAGCGTCCGATTCGAGAGTACTCGACCGGAAACGAGCGAATGCTCGGCATCGTCCAGGCGTTCATGCACGATCCCGAACTCGTGATCATGGACGAGCCGACCGCCGGGCTCGACCCCCTCAAACAAGAAGAGTTCAACGAGTTCATTCGCGGCGAACGCGAGCGCGGGACGACGATTTTCTTCTCGTCGCACGTCCTGAGCGAAGTGCGACGCGTCTGCGATCGCGTCGGCATCCTCCGCGACGGCGAACTCGTCGGACTGGAGGATATCGAGACGCTACTCGACCAGGGCGGCAAGCGGGTCCAGGTCGAGACGACCGACGACCTCGAGTCGTCGCTACCGGCTCTCGACGGCGTCGTCGACGTGAACTCGTTCGCCGACGGCGTGCAGTTCATCTACACTGGTGAGTACAACACACTCCTTCGTGAACTCGCATCCCACGATATCCGCGAAATCGAGATCAGTGAACCGCCGCTCGAGGACGTGTTCATGCACTACTACGGCGACGATGAATCGACACGGGCCAACCAAGAGGTGGAATCCAATGTTTGAAACCACTCGGTACGAGGCGAATCGGCGGGTGCGAGGAACGGCGATCCTCACGATCGCGATCAGCCTCTATGCTGCCTTTATCGTCTGGTATTTCACCATCCTGGAGGGCGTCGATTACGAGGCGGTGTTCGAGTCGATGCCGCCGGCGATGATCGAGGCGTTTGGAATCGAGTCCCTAGCGACGATCGGCGGCTTCCTCGGGACGCAAATATACAACTTCGTGTGGTTGCTCGGGCTAGGACTGTACTTCGCGTACGCGGCAGGAGGGCTCATCGCGGGTGATATCGAACACGAGCGCATGGACCTGTTGCTCTCGTTTCCGGTATCTCGATCGCGGCTGCTCGTCGAGAAGACGCTCTCGTTGCTGCTCCCGCTCGTCACGCTCAACGTCGTCGTTGGAGTCGTCATCTACGTGCTGGTGCAGGCGATCGGCGAGTCGATCGACCCGATGTACCTCGTGTTGGCTCACGCACTATCGATCCCGTATCTACTCGTCTGTATCGCGATCGGCGTCGTCCTCTCGGTCCTCGTCGATCGGGCGGCGATCGCAGAGCGGGCCGCCATCGGACTCATATTCGTGCTCTTCCTCGTCGAATCGGTCGTCGGCGGGGCGAGCGAGTTCGAGTGGATTCAGTATATAAGCCCGACGTATTACTACGATCCGACGCCGATCCTCATCGATGGGTCGTACGAACTGCTTGATACCGGCGTGTTGCTCGCGGCCTTTGTCGTGTTACTGCTCATCGGCCAGATACTGTTCCAGCGACGGGACATCTAGCGCGTGAACTGCTCGGGTCAACCCCCCGAGACCCGCCCCTCGTTTTTGTAGCGTGAGCAGCGCGTCCATATTCGCTCTGAACCTGTGGCAGGCATCGGTATTTCGAATAGAATACTGGTCAGTATCGGATAGTAACGCCGAACGACATGGGACTGATTATTGTTTGACGTGATTGTGTGGATATATGACCCTCCACTCGCGACGACACGTTCTCGCCAGTACCGGGGTACTATCGCTGGCCGGCTGTCTCGCTGAACTCGGTTCGGAATCGGCGTGTTCAGACGGCCGATCAGCGCATACAGCGGACGTTTCGCTCGATCAAAACGCGTCGTGGCCGATGTTCCGGTACGATACGGCGAACACCGGCTACAATCCGAATGCCACCGGTCCGAAGGCGAGCATCGAGACAGCGTGGCGGTACAGCGCCTGTACCGAAGCAGACTGGCAGGTCGTTAGCAGTAATGGTCGGATCCACGCCGGGGATGGAGTCGTAAACGCCCACACTGGGGAACGGATCGGCGAGACCGGCAGCGATCTAAGCGGCAACCCTACTGTTGTCGAGGAGACCATATACGTCATCGGAAACGGACTCATAGCCTGCGATGCTGAAACTGGCGTTGAACAGTGGCAGTGGGAACCTCAATCGGATGGTCGTGGGGCGATCCAAACAATTCCGACTATCACAACCGAAACGGTCTACGTACCAGCGACCGATGCAACCCTGTACGCTGTCGACGCGAGTACTGGGACTGAACGATGGCAGTTCGACACGGCTGGTCGGATTGAAACAACACCGGCGGTCGACGACGGGGTTATATACGTCGTTGATACGACGAATACGCTCTATGCAGTCGCCGCCGAAACCGGTGAGGAACGCTGGCGAGCATCCCAAAATGTTGACTGTTGGCGATCGATTCCGGCCGTCGTGAACGACCACCTCTTTCTCGGATCCATGGACGGATCAATTCGTGCCGTGAATACTGCAGACGGCGCAGTAGACTGGGAACAAGCCAGCGAGAAAGACGATCAAATTGACGAAGCGATCGCCGCTACCGACGGAACTGTTGTCGGAACCACTGCAGGAACGGTTGTTGCTCTCGACGCTGCTACTGGCCGGATCGAGTGGCGACAAACGACCGATGCGTACAAACTCGGTGCGCCGATCATCGCCGGCGACACAGTCTACGTTGGAGAGTCGCCACGAAGCATCGGCGGGAACGTATTCGCATTTGACGTTGCGGATGGAACGAAACGCTGGCAGTTCGAGACTCGCAACGTCGACTTCGGAGACTATACACGATCCGGTATCACGCACGAACCGATCGTTCTTGACGGGGTTGCGTATATCGCTACAGCTACTGGAGATTTGTACGCGCTGATAGACGGATAGGAAGCAGAATTACTCCCTTCATCAGACGTAGATAACGAATCTGCCGGCCGGGACTGTATTCGGTTAACCGACTGGTCTAACTTGTAACTCCCCAAGGGGTTCAACAGGGCCGGTCAGTTCGAGTTCCGTGCAAACACGAGTTCAGCCGCGTGTTGGTGGGGTTCGGCCCCGGAATCGTCGTCGAAGATGAGACGCTCAGTCTCGAGGACGGTCCACCCATCGTAGTACTCCAGCAACTCGCCCGGTGCGTAGAAGAACTCGTTGTCGGTCCAGTCCGGCGGCGTCGGCACGTCGGGGTGATCGACGAACGCGAACATCGCGTGGATTCCGTTTTCGGCCGTGTTCCGTTTGAGGTGAGCGAACTGTTGGGGACGATTTTCCGGGACGATATACTGGATCGCACCCGCCGAATAGATCACGTCGACCGGACCCGAGATCGAAACGTCGTTCGCATCGGCCTGGATCGGCTGAACCGTCACGCCCCGCCGGTCGGCGAGTCGCTGAGCCTTCCGGAGGCCGTTCGGGGAAACGTCCACCGCACAGACATCCCAGCCCTGCTCGGCGAAGAACACGGCATCCCGTCCTTCGCCGGCACCGAGATCGATCGCCGTTGTCGAATCGGTCGTTTCCGGGGCGAACTCGAGCGTTTGTACCGCCATCTCGTTTGCTTCAGTGCCCCAATAATACTCATCTCGCCCATAAACTCGCTCTCTGTCTTCGAAGTTCACGAAGGCGGTTTTCACGGGAGCGAAGATAAAATTGGTCGGTGCACAACTCCACACGACACGGCTGCAGCATTGGTCTTTAGATAAGCCTCAGCAGTCGGTTGGATGGTAGTAGCGAGCTGTTCTTGAAGGATCGGTCGTTGCTTGTGGATCTTCTGAGCGTCTTCGATCAGTCGCTCTAGCGGTGGCGAAATATTCCCTCAGTTCGCGGAGGATGAGCTTGGCGTGCAACCGGAAGTTGCTGCCCAGCGTTCCGGCGCAACACGACCCACCATCAGCATGTTCTATGACCAGACCGAGTAAATCACGACTCACGACCAAAGATAACAACACTGCGTACAGCAGAATCTCTACAATGTGCTTCTTTGTCGTATCGAACTCATCCAGCTTGTACTGCATTTTGAGCTCCCAGAACAGCAACTCCACCCCACCGGCACCGGTAGATCGTCGCTAGATTAGCCGGGCGAAACTCCTCCCGAGAGAGGGTCGTGATGTACAGATGGTAGTCATCGGCGTCCGTAACGATAACGCCGACGACGCGGAACCGTTTCTCGTGACTGCGTCCCGCATACTCTCTCCGGTCGAGTTCAATCTCGACTTCCACGCCGATGTACTTGCGGGAGAGTTCGTCCACGATGGCGAAGATTTTCTCGCTTTCTAAAGGAAGGCGCGAACCGCCGATACTTGAAGGAGGCGAGATCGAAGATCGCTAATCGTCCTTCCAGCCCCAATCCTGTCTCAAACTCTATACTGTCGTGCGTTTTCTCGTCTGTGACGCTGAAATGTTCGACCGTCTGGTCGGTGACGTTGTGGAGTAGGTGGAACGTCGCTCCAGCCGCTTCTCGTGACGCGCGTTTTCGCGTGATATTTCTGCCTCTTCGAGAAAGACACTAACTGATCGATTGGCTCAGTAGACGACAAGAAAGACGTAATCGGAAATATGTTCGGTTCACACGCTCTCTACACGCTTCAGCAGCATAACGTGCGAAGTCAAGTAACTAGACAGCGCCTCACAATAGAAGGGAGTACGTGGTAGAGTTCGCCCACGATTCGGCGACCGAGTACTGTTTCTGTTGGACGGTCACCGAGGAGCGAGTCTGTTCTTCTATTCAGTACTTCAGTTATACGCGCGATTCAAGGACGCCAGCGACGGCTTCAGCAATCTCCATACCGTACTGCTCTCGCGACTCTTCGTCTTGGCCGATCCAGATCGCACAGCGCATGGCGAGACGGTTCACTAGCGTATTGTCTCCATCGACACGGTACTCGTCAGTTCCCAGCACTGCGTTCAGGTCCGTTCCCTCGAGCGCATCGTTAATTGCATCACGAACCTCTTCGCGGAACGACTGGGGTGCCTGACCCCCAATCTGGATCGTGGGGTCGCAGGTACCGTGGAACGCAATTGCGTACTCGTATTCATTCTCGCTAACCTCTGCAAGTTCGGGATACGACGCCTCGGACATATTGTAGGACGGGACGTACCATCTGACGAACGCACCACTGCCGTTACGATATCCACGGGTGCCCCAGTGATCGACATCGCCGTTCAGTTCATCGACAACTGTCTCGGCTTGCTCGCCAGTATGTGGCTGCACGTCTCCGCCGTGGGGCGAGAGCACGATAACATCCGAGTCTGTTTGCTTGCTCACCTCAACGTAATCGTCCGATTCCTGAGCTTCCTCGACGCTCAGATCCGGGTTGACGACCATTGGATTAACATCGACATCGACTTCGTCGTCATCGTTGATCGGGACCGACGCCTCTGGTCGTGGACAGGCCAGGCGGCAGTCTCCGAGGTTTTCCTGGTCGCTATTGTTGACTTCCCAGTTACTATTATTGAGGTCAAGGCGCGCCCGCGAGAGAGCGTTACCAGCAACCCCCGGCCCGTCCCCGGAGAGTTCACCCTGGATCGTGTAGACGGCGACCTCATTATCATTCCGTTGGACGCGGACCTGTTCGCCGACCATTCGACCAACGTTGTTCAGTAGGTCAGACGTTGCGCTCAGATACGTGAAAGCGTCACCATCACCGGTTGATCCGGAGTCGGTCTTTCCGAGCGTCGTTTGCGTGAGTTCGCCGTCTCGGTCAACTGCCTTCTGGTTAACAGATTCGATGGTGTTCCTTCGTGAGGTTGCCTCGTATCCAGCAACGGCCCCACCGACCAGAAGAGGGGTACTTACTAGTCCGCCCATCAATGCGCGCCGTGTTGTATTACCAGACTGTTTTTCAGCCATGGTATTACATATTACCGATACCTATTAAAAATACCGTTTCCGTCCTAAAAATATTAGTGTAGAAATGTCTATATATAAAGAGGAAGGCGCCGGTTCGAGGGGGTGTGCTATCTGGTCACAACCGGCTGTTGCTCGGATTTTTCCTCGCGAGTGAGGCCGACCAATTGGTCAGTATCGACTGTTCGAGCGTCGATCGCACGCTCGAGGTCGCGCATCCAGTCAGCAACTGTGTTGCCCATAATGATCACAGGGCGTTCCTCAGCGAGCAGCGAGCCAAGTACCTCGTCCGCAGGATCCTTCGTATCGTCGTGGATAATGACTGGGAAATTAGCCTTTTGACTGAACGCTTTCGTGGTCTCACCGGCGATGTGGACGTCGTCGATGGCACCATCCTCATAGAGTTCTGTAAGATAGTGTAAGAAGGACACTGTCCGTCCACGTCGATCACCTCGAAGATAGACAAACGGTGTAATCTTATCGATGGAGGGGTCCTTTGAGACCAGTGCCTCTCGGATCATCTCGGTACTTTGGACGTCGTTGACCTCGGCCGCATTGTGGATCCTTCCGTTGGTGAGACGAGTCCACTCAACGGACATCTTCTTCCGGTATACTGCGAGTTTATCGTCTGATAGCGGATTCAGCCCGATCGCCCGAAGTATCTCATTGAGTGCATAAACTGATTCGATACCGGGGATGGTGGCGTACTTATCGGGGACAGAGACGTGGCTTACGGTCGCGCCACGCCGCTCTATCTCAGTCTCGATGTACTCCTGTAAGTTCGGATCCTGTTCCGCGTTGACGACATGGGTCCCCTCTGGAATTGCTCTGACCAATCCTCGAGCTACTTTGTATCTGTCAGTACCCAACGTTGATAGATGGTCTTCGCGGATGTTACTCAAGACGACCACGTCGGGATGGGAAAACACACTGTTGAACATCCGCGTGGTGTAGGAACTAATCGCTTGGTTCTCGAGAATCATCACGTCCTTCGGCGTGTGCTGCGAGAGTTCTCTCGCGTTTTCGTATAACCGGACTTGGGACCCGCGTAAGATAGGCTTCTTGACAGCGTTGTGGACCGTAATCGGGTTATTGCCAGTAATCTTCGCCATGACGTCGTACTCCCGGTCATAGAGAATATCGTGTGTCCACTTCGTGAGAGACGACTTCCCCCGGGTGCCGGAGATAACGATCTTGGCATCGATACCGTCGAGCCGACGTTTATGAGTTATCCCACGGAAGAGCGCTCGAGCGGTGTGTTTGATAGAGTTGCTGACACCGTTAGTGATGTCTTGGGTTGAGTATCGTTTTCCGCTCATGCAGATATCCCCCTCGCGTGGTGTTTCGCAACGGTCATACGGCGCTGTTCAAGCGTCCATACGCAATAGGCTGCGAGCACGAGTACGCTGACGATTACTGAGATTTCAGGTACTGATGGATCAGCTAAGAGGCCATCAGCTGTCGGGTCGATGAATAGTCTAATACCGACCAGTAGACTCGCGAATAGTCCTGCCGACAGACTGAGCGATTCGAATCGTTCGGCAGGTGCGACTCGGTGAAAATTATAGGCCCCAACCCCGGAGAGCAGAACCACGAAGAATAACGTGAATCCTGAAACCGTAGTTGTGGCTGACGCGATGAGTATTCCTGACATCATCGAAATGATGAGTCCGAGGTTCAACAGCGCCCGGCCGTAGATGAGTGTGAGTCTGTTGATGGCCGTGATAGCTGTAAAGGTGGCTGACAGCACAATTACGTACACTCCGACGGTCCACGCGTTCGTGAGCGCCATGGTGGCGAGGAGTGGGACAGCAACTAACCCACCCAGCCGAACGCCCCACCGAGAGTGCGCTGCCTCGGAGATCAGTAGGCCAAACCCGAGTAGAACGATCAGCCATATCTGGCCGACAACGCCCCCTGACGACGGAACTCCCTGGATAGCGTCGCGGAACGCTGCAATGTCTGATCCAGGAGTGAACAGCACAGAAGTTAATCCCGACCCCAATTGCGTGGCGACCGTAGGATTCACAATCGCCGCACCGAAGACGATGAGACCGGCAACCAATCCACCGCTCAATGCCAGGTCAGACCAGCGGTCTTCCGGCTCGAGTTTATGGTAGTTGTAGGCCGTGATGCCGGGGAGAACCGCGCCGAAGAACGCCATCTCTGAAATTCCGAGAGACCACGAGCTAATGATCACGTGGGCAGTGATTGGTGTGATTGCTCCAACGACAAGACTTGTGAGTAGCAACTGCCGCCCGTAGATAAGCGTGCGTGCTCGTATGATCCCAACGAGACAGTACGCGATGGCCCCGCTAATGAGAAACATCGGGAGTGCAACAAAGGAGTAAAGAGAGTAGACTGCGAGTAGCGGTGCTACAATCACACCACCTAACCGAAGTCCAGTCATATGAGTTACGACAGCCCCGATGGCGAGACCAACGATCATGACTAATGCGGCAGCAATCATAACTCGGTCACCTTCCAAAATCTGCATTTGCTGCATCGGCGGAGATTCATTCCAAGAATAGGTCAACTGCTATGAGACTTAAATCTTTATAACAAAATGTATTATTATACTCCTAAAATAGTGAAATAACAAAAATATCGACTATCATCTAGTAGTTAATTACTATATGTAGTGAATATCTCTAATTATACAATTAACAAGAAATCTACACAGTTCACGGTGAAGAAGATCTCTCAAGAGGATTGGGCACAGTATACACCCGTTCCACACTGCCTACAAACCTATTATTAATTATTCATAAATGGAATTACTGTTGGACGCATCTATTCCCACCCCATTTCTCTCGAGAAGAATACGCGATGAGCTACTGCTGTACTGCGGTTCTTCTCTTAGCTAAAGACGAATGCACGGCTGCGGTATGCAGATTTTAAACGGAATCGCCCATACGAACGGTGTTTCACAGCCGGATGGACTACCGATCCGCCATACTCTTCGAAAAAATCGGCGTCGTGAGTGGTGTGTCAGAACCGCTCAGCCGAGCAGCGCGGTTCCGACGGACTGCATTCCGTGCCCGCCGCGGACCGGAAGAATCGAGACGTCATCGGACGCTTCCACGGTAACCTCGCCGTCGACCATCTCTTGCAGCGTGGAGACCGTGTACTGGTAGGTACCCGGTTCGGTATCGTTCTCGACCGCGTAGGTGAGCGAGACCGTCTCCGATTCGCCGCCGTCGAGTTCAACCGTCGCCATCGAGTCGACGCCGGCCTCGCGGCGTTCGTCGGCCGAGCGATCGCCGTCTTCGAGATCGATCGCAGCCGCCGTGGTGTCCCAGAACAGGAACACGTCCTGTTCGTCGAGTACGTCGCCGGTGTTGGTGATCGTCGCGTTGACCGTCAGTTCGTCGCCGGAGTCGACGACATCCGGCCCGGCGAGTTCGGTGACTTCGAAGTACGCCGGGTCCGGCTCGCTGTCGTTCTCGATGGTCGTCTGTGCGGTCGCCGACGCGTTTGCCGAGGCGACGACGTGCTCGTACGTTCCCTCGACGTCCGGAAGGTCGGCGGTGAACTCGAGCATCGCCGTCTCGTTCGCGTCGAGCGAGAGGATCGTCTCGTCGACGGTCTCGTTGTCGAACGCGTACGTCACGTTCTGCGTGCCGGCGGCGTCGCCCGTGTTCTCGACCGTGGCGTTGACCGACACGGTCTCACCTGGACCGGCCGTCGCGGGCGCGTCGAGTTCACTCACGTCGAAGGTCGCGTCGCCGCCGTCGTCCCCTTCGATCGTGATCGTCGTCGACGCGACTTCGTCGGCCGAGATGCCGTGTTCGTACTCGCCCGGCTCGTCGTCGTCGGGGATCTCGTAGGTGAACTCGACCGTCGTCGAGTCGCCGCCGTCGAGCGTGACCGTCTCGGACAGTCCGTTCTGGGTGTCGATCACGTCGGGACCGAAGTCGGTGCCCGGCGGGAAGTAGAACACCGTTCGGGTGTCCGTCTGGTCGCCGGTGTTGGTGACCGTCGCGTTGACGGTGATGTTCTCACCGGGCGCGGCGGTGTCGGGTGCTGCGAGGTCGCCGACCTCGAAGTAGGTGCCGAGGGTGAGGTTCGCGGTCGTCGTCTCGCCGGTCTCGACCTCGACGAACTCGACGTTCGAGTCGTCGTAGCCGTCGGCGGTCGCCCGGAGCGCGTTGGTGCCTGGCGTGACGGTCGTAATTTCGTAGTAGCCGCTCTCGTTCGTGGTCGCGTTGAACGCGCCGTCGTCGGCGTCGACGACGTTCGCGTCTGCGATCGGAACGCCGGCGGCGTTCGTGACGTAACCCTCGATCGAACCGGCGGTACGGTCGATCTCGAAGTCGACGCCGTCGACGTGCTCGCCGGGCGCAACGGTGATGACTTCCTCAGGTTCGAAGCCCGGCGGCGTGTCGGCGACATCGACGACGTACGTGCCGGCCGAGACGCCGTCGAGTTCGTACGTGCCGTTCTCGTCGGTCGTCGTCTCGTAGACTTCGCCGTCGCCGTTCTCGGCGACGACCGTGACGTTTTCGACGGGTTCGCCGTCGTCACTCGCCGCGACCTCGCCGCTGATCGTCCCCGACAGCGTGTCGAGGGCGACGTCTTTGGTGACTGTCTCGTTTGCCGGTACGTCGACGGAGACGGTCTGCTCCGCGTAGTTCTCGGCCGTGACCGTGAGCTCGTGTTCGCCCGCGGGGACGTTCGCGAGCCCGTACTGTCCGTCGGCGTCGGTCACGTTCGCGTAGGTCTCGTTTCCGGCGTCGAGTTCGACGCTGGCGTTTGCGATCGGTTCGTCGGTCGCAGCGTCGGTGACCGTTCCCTTGACGGACCAGTTCGGACCGTCGTCGATCGTGGCCGAGACGAAGTCCTGTTCGTCCTCGCTGGCCACGATGTGGCTCGCATCGCCCGCTTCGGCGTCAGCGGGCACGGTATCCGAGAACGTCAGCTGTTCGACCTCTCCCGGCTCCAGGGAGACGAGGGTCGTATTGTCGACCGTCTCGGCCTCGGCCGTCACGCCGCCGGTCGTGGCGAACTCGACGGCGTTTGCAAGCAACTGGTTCGCCTCGTCGGTGAAGTCCGGTTCGTTGGTGAAGTAGTCACGACCGGTTGCGGTGAGCAAGACTTCGCTGCCGTCGTCGCTGACGGCGACCGACGGACCAGCGTACTCGCCGCCGTAGTCGGCGGTCGCGAGCGTCGTGCCGCTGTAGTTGTCGAACCAGCTTCCCCAGGTCGTGGTCCCGGTGTACATCTCGACCGCGTCTCCAGGCTCGCCGACGCCGGCGAAGATGGCGTGATCCTGGTCGATGTCGATCGTGACGGGATCGCTCGACGTGCCGAGTCCCTCGGAGTCGCGCTCCGCGGGATCTTCGCGGACGTTGTTGAGACGGAAAACGCCGTCAGCGTAGGTCTCCGCCGTGCCGCCTTGGTGTGAGTCGAGGTAGACCGCGTTCTGGGTCTCTTCGAGTTCGTCGAGGAAATCCGACGCGATCGTGTCGTTGCCGAAGCGCTGGATGACGAACGTATCGTAGTCGTCCATCGCGTCGAGCAGCGTATCCGCAGTGACGACGTCGACCGTGTAGGTGTCGTTGTTGAGCCGTTCGTCTAACACGCTAGCGACGGCCTCGCCCTGCGAGGTATCCGCAGCAACGTCGACGACGGCGATGTCGCCACCGCCCTCGCCGAGTTCGTAGACGACCTCCTGGTCGCCCGGTGCGCCGCCAGTGTTCTCGACGACGGCGCTGACGTTGTAAGACTCGCCAGGCGCGAGTTCGGCCGGCGCGTCGGTGATGTCGACGCTGAAGAACGCTTCGTGGATATCGATCGTGTCCGTCGCCGCGTCGTCGTCAGTGAAGACGCCGTGCTCGTAGGTCCCCGCCGAAACGTTCGCCGTGTCGGCTTCGAAGGAGACCATCGTGTCGGCACCGGACGCGAGCGTGACGTTCTGTGCGTGGAGCGCGTCGTCCAGGTCGTCGAATCGGTACTCGACGGACTGGGTGTCATCGACGTTCCCCGTGTTTTCGACCGTCGCGTTGACGGTGATCTCCTCGCCGCGGTCGGCTTCGGCCGGCGCGTCGAGGGACGTGACCTCGAAGTTCGAAGCCCGGACGGTGAACTCGGCAGACGCGTCGTCGTCCTCGCTCGTGACCGTAAGGGTGTATGTATCGCCGTCCATGGCCGCGGTGTCGAGTTCGACCGTGATCGTCGTCTCGGCCGGGTGGTCGATCGGATCGTCGACGCCGGGTGCGGCCATGTCGACGACTTCGGTTGCGACCGGTTCATCACTCGTGTCGTTCAGGGAGAGGTTGAGTTCCTGTACTGCCCCTTCGTCGCCGGGGTTTTCGAGGTCGACGGTGACCTCGAGTGTCTCGCCCTGGTCGACCTCGTCGGAAACGTCGAGGTCGGAAATCGTGATCTCGCCCTCCGTGAGGGTGCCCTGGACCTTCTGCTGGAGCAGGTTCAGGTCGGTCGTGGTGACCTCGCCGTCACGGTCCAGATCAGCGAGTCCCTGGGCGAACGGCTCGGGCTCCATATCCTGCAGGTACTGCTGTGTCAGCTGCACGTCGCGGACGGTGAGTGATTCGTCCTGGTCGACGTCGCCGAGTTCGTACTCGAGCGCGCCTGCGGCGACCTCGTCGACGGCCGCGTGGGCGTCGATGATGCCGTGGCCGTAGCGAACGTCTTTCTCGTCGGGTGCGTCGTCGGGTTTCCAGGCGGTTTCTTCGAGCGTCGACTGGACCTCCTCGGCGGTGAGATCGTCGTTCGCCCCGAGCATGAGCGCGATGACGCCCGACGTGTGCGGGGCGGCCATCGACGTGCCCGAAAGCGTGTCGTACTCGCCGCCGGGTGCGGCACTCAGCACGTCCGCACCCGGTGCGGAGACGTCCGGTTTGATCCACTCGTCGGGCCACTCCGGATCCGGTTCGTCCCAGTTGTCGCCCGCGATCGTGTCGCCGCTCGAGAAGTCGGCGATGTTGCCGTCCTCGTCGGAGGCTCCGATGCCGAACGAGTCGTAGATGTTCGCCGGCGAACCGACACAGCCCTCGCCGGAGTTGCCGGCCGAGGTAACCGCCACGACGCCGGCGTCGTTAGCGTTCTGAATCGCCGGAATCCAGGCGTCGTCGTAGACCGGACCGAAGAGGCCACAGCCCGCGCCGAAGCTCATGCTGACGACGTCGGTGTCCATCTCTTCGATGACGTACTCGAAGCCGGCGAGCGTGTCCGAGTCGGCTCCCGACCCGCCGGGCAACACGAGTGCGTGCTGCAAGTCGACGTTCGGTGCGACGCCGTACGCGGGCGTCTCGCCATCGGTCGGCGCGTCGGCACCGACCGTGCCGCCGACGTGCGTTCCGTGATAGTGCGTATCGTGCGGTTCGGAGCCCTCGACCGGCTCACCGTCCGGGCCGATCTCGACCCAGCCGCCCGGATACGTCGGATCGTCCGCATCCTCGGTGTAGAGATCGAGGTCCGGATGACTGACGTCGAAGCCGGTGTCGAGCACTGCGACCTTGACGTCCTCGCCCTGCGTGCCGAAGTCGTTCCACGTCTCGGACGCGTTGACCTGCTCGAGGCCGTAGGTGAACTCGTCCGCGTCGGGAGTTGCGTCGGCGGCGGACTGGCTAGCCGGCTCCGGCACCTGGTACTCCGGCTTGAGCTGGATCGTCCGCACGCCCTCGATCGACGCGAGTTCAGCCGTGTCGACGGCGGTTGTGTCGACTTCGGCGCGGACGGCGTTCGTGATCCAGTAGGTGTTTATCACCTCGACGCCGGACAGAGTGTCTAAATCCGCCGTCACGGTGGCCTGTGACTCCGCCGCGAACTCCTTGAGGCGGGCGATCGCCTGCTCGCGGTCGTCGCCGAGTTCACCGTCGTACTGATCGAGGATGATGTAGACTTCCTCGGTCCCCTCCGCATTGTCGAGTGCGGGATCGACCGTTGCGGGGCCGGTCGATGTATCGGTTGCTTGTGTCTCGATTCCTTCTGTTGCGACTGCACTGCCTGCCAGTCCGGCACCGGCGATCGCGACGAGCGAAAGCACCAGCAGCACGGAGAGCAGCACAGCCATGAACCGTTCTCGTGTGTCTGTCATGTAGATGTGTCTCTTGAACCCCAGTAATTGCCACACAACGCGGGTCTCACGTCTCTTCGGATATTATTGATTTTCTTGTGTTATTTCACACTGCGTGATCACACTCGGAGGGAATCACGAACGGAGTGATATAATTAACGGACATTTGAATTGCCAATTTTGTCTAGATATGACCATTGATACCCAATCATCGACGTTCCGTGATCGGATGGAGGGTAAAACCACACACCCCACAACCCAGGAGAAGAGCGGAGCCACACCTCTGGCGCGGAAACCAGGCCGAAAGAGACAGAAAAATAGCTAGTCAGGGGGCTCAACGAATCGGCCCGTGATCTTTCGCCAGAGTGATGGGAACCAGTCGATGAGCGCGAGGCCGAACTTTGTTTTTCGGTCGGGTGTGATCACCGGTTGCGTCGATTCGACGTGACTGGCCAACTTGCGACCGACCGCATCGGGGTCGGATGTCATCCACGACGGGTATTCAAGCCCGGCCACCATCTGCGTATTCGTCGTCGGTGGCACCATCAGAGTACACGAGACGCCGGTGTGGTGCAGTTCGAGTCGTAGTGAACGAACGAACGCCTTAATTGCTCCCTTCGTGGCGGCATATCCGGACAGTCCGGGATGACCGACATCGCCCGTCCCGGACCCCATGTTGTGGATGATACCGTCACCGCGATCCCGCATATGTGGGAGTACCGCCCGAATCATCTGCATGTATCCGAAGACGTTCACCTCGAATTCGCGGCGCATCTCCTCCATCGCCAGCTCGCCGAACGGAGCGACGGTGGAGATCCCGGCGTTGTTGACGAGAATGTCGATCCGATCCCACGTCTCGATGACGCCGGAAACGGCGTCCTGTACGTCGTCCGGATCCGTCACATCACATTCGTAATACCGGACGCGCTTCGGTTCGGTTTCCTGGAGCGATTCGAGATTTGCAACGGTACTGTCCAGCCCAGCGACCCGGTAGCCGTCGGCGACCAGCGACGTGAGCATGTGATAGCCGATACCCTCGTTCGCACCGGTAACGACAACGACTCGATTACTCTCAGACAATTGTATCCCGTCCGTTTCGCGTCCGGGGTAACTATTCTACCGGTGGTGATGAATGCACGCTATCCCCGGGTGCACTCCTCGATCGCCTCACAGATGATCTCCGTTCCGACCTCGGCCTGTCGACGGGTAAGCACCAGCGGCGGAATCAACCGCAAGACGTTCCCGTGACGCCCCGCACTCCACACCAACACGCCGTTCTCGTAACAGTCCGTCTGGACCGCTTTGACGAGTTCATCGGCGGGACTGCCATCGTCGTCGACGAGTTCGACGCCGATGAACAGGCCCTTCCCGCGAACGTCGGCGATTTCGGGCGTCGTCTCGGCGAGTTCCGTGAATCGACCGCGGATGAACTCGCCGAGATCGGTCGCGTGCGAGAGGAGATCGTGTTCCTGAATGTATTCGATGGCGCGAATACCGCCGACCATCGCGGGCGCGTTTCCGCGGAAGGTGCCGACGTGACCGCCTGGCCCCCACGTGTCGAAGTCCTCGTGATAGAGCATCGCACCGATCGGGAGTCCGGAGCCGCCGAGGGCCTTGGCCATCGTGATCGCGTCGGGGGTGACGTCGAAGTGGTCGGACGCGAACCACTCGCCGGTGCGCCCGAGTCCGGTCTGGATTTCGTCGACGATCAACAGCGCATCGTTGTCGTCGGCGATATCCCGAAGGCCGCCCAAGAACTCGGCCGGAGGGACGTTGATACCGCCCTCGCCCTGGATCGGTTCGACCCAGATGCCGGCGGGGGATTCGTGACCGCCGTACGGGTCCTCGAATTTCCGTTTGACGGCGTCGAGTGCCCGAGAACAGGAGACGGCTTCGCTATCGCCGTCCGTCCCGGTAGTCGTGTCCGGGTAGGGCACGTGAACGGCATCGGCGAGCAACGGGCTGTAGTCGGTCTTGTACTTCCTGGCGGCGGTGAGGCTGAGCGCGCCGGCAGTCGTCCCGTGGTAGGCCCCTTCGAACGCCAGCAGGCCGTGGCGACCGGTGTGCTGTTTTGCGAGTTTGATCGAACCCTCGATGGCGTCGCTCCCGCTCGGGCCGCCGAAGACAACATTGCTCGACCCCTGAAGGCCACCGGGGGCGATCTCGCGCAGTTTATCGATGAGGTCAACCCGTGGCTCCGTTGGAAAGTCGATCGTGTGCGTAACGGCGTCCAACTGGTCTTTGACGCCATCGAGAACGTAGGGGTTGGAGTGGCCGACGTTCAATACGCCGATGCCGGCGAAGAAGTCGAGAAACGTATTCCCGTCGGCGTCACGAACCGTCGCACCGCGTGCTTCATCCAGCGCGATGGGAATCCGGCGCGGATACGCAACGGCATTGCTATCAACCTCGCGCTGGCGCTCCAACAGGTCGGTTGATCGAGGACCGGGAACGTCGTCGACAGCGGGTTCGTCACTGAAGTGTAGGTCGTCGATTGCTGGACCGATAGGCATATCAAAACGATCTCACGCATCCCACATATAGTTGACTCTTATTCCACATAGATAGATATAGTGAGACATCATCCAACAGAGTTCGGGAGCGAACCGGTCATCCCCGCACGTTCAGCCGAGAGATTGGGTCGAATGGTCCGCATTGAACGACCAATCAAGACACAGTACTCTGTTACCCACCTGATCCGTAGTGCGTAGCGTTTTCACGAGTTCTTATATCAGAGGAGATACTCCACCGGGTCGAAATTCTTTCCCCAAGGAAGACTACTGGGCAGTTCAACCGGATACGGATGCTCACCACAGGAACCTGATGGACAGGTGTTTTTCGGCGATCGACGACCACCCGATGGGGAGTCCTCCCGTGGAGCGACCTCGCTGAAGAAGTTTCGTCCTTCCGCCGCTAATTCTGCGGCCGCGTACTCGCGGTACGTCCACGCTTCGGTCACGACCATCACAGCATCGAACTCGTCGTTGATGAACGCGTACGCGGTACCATCTGTGTTGCTCGACCGTGTCGTGTCTGGATACGAGAGTGAATGAGACGCAATCGCGTCGATCGTATCGAGATCGTCGTCATCGACAGCATCCTCGCCGTAGACTACGGCGTCCCAGTTGGAGTTCGTTGTCGAATGGAAGTCGAATCCCCAATGGACATCGTCCAGATTCTCCCGCATGTAAGACATCATGTTCTCGATTTCAACCGGTGACTCCGTATTCCACTCACGGTTCAAATCGTATCCTTGTGGAGTGTGTCTGTGATGTCCCTCGTACATCCCGTCCGGATTCGCATTCGGAATGAAGTGGAAACAGAACTCGTCTTCGAATGCAACCGTCGAATCACAGAGGGTTTCGAGCACGTAGTCGATCGCGGCATCCATATGCCACGAGCCCTCCACTTCTCCGGGGTGTTGTCTCGTGATAGAAATGATATCCTCCTTCTCTTCGTCGGGGACGGCCGGATTAGTGATACGAATCGCGTGCATATCCCGTCCATTTGCACTCTGGCCGATCACATCCGTTTCGACAAATCTCGGATAGCTACGCTCGAGTTCAGTCACTCGCTGCACCGTCTGTTGATACGGATAGGCTCTGTAGCCCGAGATATACACCTCATCGGAGTCGAACGTCTGGGAAAAGCCGTCCTCGACTTCATCGTCCATCCGGGTCCAGTCTCCGGATTCGAGGCTCGATGTATACAGAAGCCTGTAGTTCGCAGGCATTCTCGACTCGTCGAGGTTTGTGATGTTAAACGAAACATCCGTATTCGCTGCTCCTTCGAGTCTGAAATGCATATACCCGAGGAAACTATACCCCGCGTCGTCGATATTGGTTAATTCTATGCGACCGTTTTCTTGATCGATCTCGACGCCACCGCCTGAATCGAAGTCCGTGGTCGCAGTTATCGAAGTTCCATCCTCGGCTCCGCTTGTGATACCACTCACCCCTACTGCACCCGTGAGACCCGCCACAGCCGTCCCACGAAGGAATCTTCGTCGGTCGAGTTCAGTACTGATCATATCTGCCATTCCGCGAAAGTCAACCGTGGCGATATAGTTAGTAAACATCACCATTACAAATCGATGTAAATTATGTCCATCAAATAATGGCGATATACCACCGGTTAAGCTTCAGAACAGCAATAGAGGTCGAGACACCACCTCTAAGAGTGCCATTCCCGCCGGGGAGGTTGCATAGCGTCTTCATCCAGAAATTCAAGGGTATTTGACGGAGAATACTCGTAGAGTTCAGCCAGTTTCGTGAGAACCAACTGGGCGTACGACCGGAAGGGCGTCTCTTCCAGCGTTCTTTCGAGAGCGTGTGGTCGTCGCCTTGCTCTTTGGCATAGCCCACGCGTCTAGATTAGCATTCGAAGATCGATTCTCCGATCACGCTTGACGACTTCGCACTTGCGGGTAAGGACGTCGATCATCTCGGCGGGAAACGGCGAAGTCAACAGAGTACTGGCTGTACCCGGAGAGAGGTTCGTTCACTCATTCTCACTCAACCGTCCGAAAGAACACCTCAGGTTAGCCATCTGTCATTCTGTTTCGGTCCGTATCCGAACACGAGGGTTTCAAATCATACCGAACCCCGGAGCAATACGAGAACGGGAAGGACCGTCAGCCGTCCGACCCACATATTCCCGATGAGAACTGATTTCACGGCCCGAGATCGACCCGGGGAAGTAAGATCGCTCGAGAGACCGACGTTCCTCTGTGCGCTTGCAACCTCGAAGACGACGTGCTGAAATGATTCGTTTTCGGGCGGAAGCAACACGAACAGAGCAACCATCCCACCGAGCAGGAATAGCAACCAGAGCACCAGAACGACCGACGCGTTGTGGAAATTCGCCGAGACGTGTTCGCCACTGATCTCGATATCTCTGGACGAATCGATCCCCGGAAACGGTTCTCCGATGCGTTCGACTACTCCCGCTTCGAAAATCACGACGCGGACGATCTTGACGCCGCTGACGGTCGATCCCTCCGAACCGCCCACGATCATCGCGACAGTTAGCAACAGCACCGTCCCCGGGGACCACATCGAATCCAGATTCGTCGTCGAGAAGCCGGTGCAGGTGATCGCGGAAACGAATTGGAACGTCACCGTAATCGCGTCGTGAGCCGTCGAGCGAAGAGAATCCGTCGTAAACATAATGAGAGGGGCCAGCGTCGTCCCGCACGCGATAACGAGCAGCAGCCACTGCGTCTGCCGGTCCCTCGCGAATCCTTCGAGGCGACCCCGAAGCAAGAGGTAGTAGATCGGTAAAAGAGCGACCTGAATTCTGCGGCTCCCGTACGTTGCGATACTGTTATCGGTGACGGCGAACCCGCCGGTCGATAGGCCGATCATTCCGTGGTTGATGGCGTCCCACGGCGGCATTCCTGCTACCCGGAGAAGAATAATTGCGAGTAGCGTGAAGACGGTAAGCGCTCCACCATCGCCGTCAGATCGGGGATTTCGTCCCCGGATCGGCCCAGGGTGAGCGCTCCTCGTAGTACTGGTCGAGCACCCCGCCGTCGGACCGTCGAACGACCGTGAGGATCAGGACGGTGATGCCAATTCCGCCGAGCCATTCAGTGAGCGACCGCCACCACTGCAGCGTTGCCGGCAGTCGATCGCACTCCGCGTCACCGACAGTCCCGGTCCCGTGATCCCGTTGAAACCCTCGAACAACGCGTTAGTCGGAGAGAGAAACGCGCGCATCGTCGGATTCATCGGGGGCGGTGTGACGCCACCCGGGTCGAGAGCGATGGTGAGGGCGATAAGCGCGAACGGGAGTGAACTGAGCAACCCCACGGCACCAGACGAGTGCCGTGGACGCAAACGCTTGCGCGGGGGACGTCTCCTCAGTGCCTGACGTACCGTAGCGGAGTACCCTGCCGACGCCGAAGACGACCGTCGCTGAGAGCAACTCGGCCAGAATCGCGTAGTACTCGTCCCTGATGACTGAGACCACAACGAGACTCAAAACGACGACGGCGAACCTGGGTAGAACCACACCGAGAGTTCACACGATCGGATCGTACCACCGTCTCTGAGAATCGTTGATATCCATATCCGTTCTCCCAAGTGCATTATCCCTCCACGAACGCCGACGATTGGTCGTGGTCGGCCGCCTGCGGATGATCGCGGTCGATCACCTTCCCGTACAATTTCGTAAACGGCGTCGCCGTAACGCCGTGAACCAGCACCGAACTCGCGATAATGAGAGTCGACACGCTCCAGACGAGTTCAGTGCCCAGGATTCGGTGGGTCACCGTCGCGTAAAAGAGCGCCGCGATGCCGATCGGGCCGAACCAGCCCGCAAAGAGCGCATCTCGACCGTCGTTGATCGGCCGGATGAACCGGTGGAACAGGAGCATCATCGGCAGTCGGCGCAGGAGCAAGACGCTCGCCGTGAGGGCGATCCCAGCCCACCCCAGCGCGAACCACTCGGATATCGGGATCACCATGCCGAAGAAGACGAAAACCGGGAACGTGAACAGTCGAAGCACCGTCTCCTGGACTTTCTGCTCGTCAGCCTCGTCGCTGGCGTCTGCGAACCGATTGAACAGCAATCCGGCCACGAACGCCGCGAGGATGCCGTCGCTACCGAGCAGTTTGACTCCGCCCAACACGGCGAACGTGAAGGCGACGGTTACGCTGAGCAACGAGGTCTCCTCGAGAAAATCGTGTTCGTGGGATTTGCGTTCGACCCAGCCGGCGGCCGCCCCGACGGCAGCCCCGATCACCACTGCCGTCCCGATTTCCCAGAGTACCGTCGAGAGCAGCCACTCGGTGACCGCCCGCTCGGAGGAATGCTGAAGGACGAGAATCGGAAGAAAGACGATCGGATACGCGAGCCCGTCGTTCGCGCCCGCTTCGCCGCTGAGGAGATTTCGGACCGACGCCGGGATATCCCGCTCCGCGAGGGATCCAATCACGATCGTTCCGGCGAGGACCGGATCCGTCGGCGTAATGATCGCCCCGATAAGCAGTGCAGTCCAGAGTGAAACCCCCAGAAAGAAAAAGACGAGGAGTCCGCTCACGAGCCACATCACGATCATTCCGGGGAGGAGGACGATCGCCATCGAACGGACGCGCTCGCTGAAGTATCGCCGGGGAAGCCGAAGCGCCGCGGCCATAACGGCCAACCCGACCGTGAGGCGGGCAAACTGTTCTACGATCAGAAACGGGTCACCCCACTCCGCAAGCGCGAGTAGATCCGCTCCGAAGGGACCGATCACGACCCCCAGAATCACCGCCGCCATGGGTTCCGAGAGAACGTAAATCTTGTTTCGCATCAGCCCGGCGACGAGGCTCAGTAGCAACGTGAGTCCACCGATCGTGACGAGCGCGATGTTGAGGTCTTGCATGCGAGCAAATCTCACATCAAGCGGCGTCGAAGATGGGTCCGTCCAGAAGACGGACACGTACGGAACCGTATTCTCCCTCTCGGAATAGTGGTATTCCTTGCAAGCGTCAACCCGCGTCTTCCGATCATCGTCCCGGATCCGAACGAGAGTCCCTCGAATACGACATCGAACGAGAGTCCCGAACACGACATCGAACACGAGGCGCATCGGGAGACGTTACCGAAGACGGACGAAAAGTCGAAGAGAGGGATTATAACGGCAGGGCCGAAACAAACCGCTGTGACTACGTCGGTATTCCCGTATCCCGGCGGCAAATCCTACCTCGCCCCGTGGATTATCGACCACATTCCGTCCCACAGGTGCTACGTCGAGGTCTTCGGCGGCAGCGCAGCCGTTCTCGTCACCAAAGACGAGAGCCACATCGAAGTCTACAACGACCGTGACGGCGATCTGGTCCAGTTCTTTACCACCCTCCGCGAGCGCGAGGACGAACTCGTCGAGTGGCTCCAGCAAACGCCCTACGCCCGCGAACAACACGAAGCCTGGAAACGGGCGTTTTACGACGGCGAGCGACCTGACGACCCCATCGAACGCGCCGGGCGCTTCTTCTATCTCCGATACTCCCAATACGCCGCCAAGTACCGAACCGCGTCCGGCTTCGCCGCCGCCAACCAGCGAAACAAGGCCCGCAAGTTCCGCAACGCGACCGAGCACCTCCACGAGTTCGCCGGGCGCTTTCAGAACGTGCAGATCGAGAACCTCGATTACGCCGATCTCATGGCCCAGTACGACGGGGAACAGACGTTCTTCTACGCCGATCCGCCGTACGTCGACGAGGGCGATATCCTGTATCGCCACGGCGAGTTCGATCACGAACGATTCGTCGAGACGCTCCGTGAACTCGAAGGGCGGTGGGCAGTGTCGTATCAGCGGTTACCGGAGCATCTGGATGAGTATACGGTCGTCGAACAGGACCGCTCGCAGTTTATGAACAAGCAACACGACGACGCGAGTCGGTCGACGGCGGCGACGGAGCGACTGGTGATGAATTACGAGATTGAGGAGACGGGACGCTTCCAGCGGGGCACGCAGACGACGTTACCGGGGACTGGCGGCGGACTCGGCCGGTCCGAGCCGTCCGACCGATCCGATCAGGGCGAGTAGCGTCGACCGTGAGTAGTGTTACTCGTGGCGGCTACCGATGACCGTGACTGTGACCGTGACCGTCTCGATTTCACAAGCGATCATCCGCGGAGAGGACAGCATTCGGTGACCGCTGTACGGATATCGCGGAGATAGAGAGTACCGGGAGATAGTAGTGACGACAGCGAGCACGACAACTACTGGTCGGGAGACGCAACCGGCTTAGATTCCGAGTCCGAGTCCGACCCTGACTCCGATTCCGATTCCGATTCTGATTCCGGTTCCGGTTCAACGGCGTACGTCTCGCTGAACTCGGCGATCAACTGGCCCATTTTCGCGTACCAGTCGTTGAGCAGCCGTTGCATCTCCTGGGAGATATCCTCGGCATCTCGCGGGTGATAGACGTGATAGTATCCGCCCTGGTCGTAGTTGATCTGTTTCTTCTGGAGGAAGCCAGCCTGCAGCAGGCGGTTGACGGAGCGATAGGCCGTCGAGCGTTCGCGATCGATGTGGTCACCGATTTCGTCGACCGTCAGCGGCTCCGCTTCGTCGCTGAGCAATTGGAATACCTCTTTGTCGATCTCCTTGAGGTCGTGGAAACACTCCAGCAGCCCCTCACACTGCATGTCCTGACGGAGCATTTCGCTCATTGAGTCAGCCATCTGTTATCCGTACTAGGGTCGCGGCGCTCAAAAGTATTCGCATAAAGAGCACAATACTGCCAGTAGAGCGGCGAGAGCAGGCGAGATAGTAGACCAGGTTCACTCGTCCGTTCTGCCGTGACAGGAACAGAATTGACGGTTCTGCTAAAATCCGCTCCCATATAAGGCAAGTTGTGACAATCTCAGTACTTCACAAAGCCGGTTAGTTAGAACGTCTGCTTGCTGAAGGTGTGTTCAAGACCCAACAAGCAGACAGTGAAATCCACGTAGTGGCCATACAAAGAGTTCGTAAATATGGTTCGACGGGCCGTGTGGATGGCCCGACGCACCACGAGGGCCGTCCCCGCGAACCGACCACCTGATGACCGGTTCTACCGGTAGTCATTGACCGAGCAAGCGTCTTCGCAAGTGACAATGCTGTCGCGTCGGCGGCTGACCGCCGCCGACAGCTCCATCTTCGATCAGCGTTGCTCGACCGTTACTGACGACTCATCACAACAGAACAGGTGGCTTAGGTTAGGCTAACTGGCGATGCTTTGTGAGGTACTGATACTTCGACTCCTGCTCAGTAACGCGGTGCGTCTTCGGGTATCACGTCGGTGGAAAGTCGATGACACCAAGCTGTTGCAAGAGACTGAGGTTATCCGGCAAGAACCATCGTTCAGCGATTACCCCGTCCTCTATGCGGGCAAAAAACATCTGTTGAACCTCGATTTCCTTTCCGGTTGGTTCAATCCCTCCAAGCTCACCCGTGTGTGTCCCACGACTCGTGATACGCACCGCGACCAGATCTCCTTCCGCAACAATATTCTCGACGGTCTGCGAGACATCGGGGAACGCAGTAAGAAAACTGTTATAGGACTCTCGAATCTCCGGTCGACCCTGGTGAGTTCCCATCGCATTGCGTTCGACAGCGTCTTCGGAGTACAGTTCGTCAAGCAGATCGAGGTCGCCCTTCGCAAAAATCTCTTCGGGAATGCGGCGGACAAGCCGCTTATTCGCTTCTACTTGAGAAGTTGATGGTAAGTCTGTCATGGATACCGTTCTTCGTCGGTAGCAGCACGGATCTCCGTCTGTGAATTCATTGCAACCACATCTGGTAGTTGGTGGGAAACAAGCGTGAGTTTGTGGAGGAACATGGTTACGCCTTTAAGTAGACCGAGTGCAGACTCTTTACTGACATGCCCCAAATTCAGGTGAAACTCGATGGGACAGCGGTGGACGGTTGGCTGGCAACGATTTCGAGCGAGTTCCCCGATGCCGAGTTCAGATTGCTGGCGACCCAGCTACGGGACGACGGTGCGTTCGTTATTCTCGAAGTACTGACGCCCAAGGGAGATGAACTCGTTCGCCGATTCGAGAATACACCCGAAGTAGACGCAGTTGATGTTTACCATACCGATGAGCGGATGGTGTTGCTCCAGTTTCAGACCTCAGCAACGAAGTCGTATGATCCGCTTCGCAAGTCGAAGAATATCTCGATTTACCCAACGATCCTACGCAATGGATGGTTTTCCGTCGAACTAGCGGCCTCCCACGAACGGCTATCGAAGTATACCGACGAGTTAGCAGCGGCTGGCATTCCGTACGAGATTGTGTCGCTCGTCCAATCACACACTGTAAGTGAGATACTCACGGACCGCCAATGGGAGTTCATTACCGAGGCAGTCGAGCGGGGGTTCTACGAGACTCCTCGGAACTGTACGCTCGCCGAGTTGGGGGACGTTCTTGACATCCACAAATCCGCGGTAAGTCGGTTGCGCCACCGAGCCGAGAGTCGGGTTATCAAGAATTTCGTCGCAGAAGCAGCACAATAGGAGACAAATAACGACTAAGTACCTGCTCTTCAGTTAGTGAAGTTTCGGACTATTTCGTTGAATTGCTCCGGGTTCTCCCAGAACAGCATATGGCCAGCGTCGTCGAAGAACACAGTTTCAGCATTGGGTATTTGGTCGCCGACGTACGCGCTCTCTTCCGGAGGCGTTGCTCGGCTATCTCTGCCGACGAACACCAGCGTCGGGATTTCGATCTCGGAAAGGAATGTTCGCCAATCAAGATTGAGAATATCCCGCATGAGTTCGATTTTCGCCGTCTTCGAGCAGTTCACCATCTCGTCCACAAACCCTGATTCTCCGAGCGTTAGGGAATCGTACCGACCGGCCATCCGACTGAAGACGTCTTCTTCGGCGTATTCGATGTCCTTCGCAAGTTTCGTGAACGCTTCGACATCGAAGCACCGCTGTTGGTCCCAGTCTTGTGGGACGAGATTTTCTTTTGGGGATTGATCGATACAGACCAGTTTCGAAATGCGATCACTGCCGAATAGTTCCAGATGCGACCACAGTACGACTGCTCCCATTGACCATCCGACTGCGGTAACATCAGTGAGATCCAGGTGATCTACTAATTCTTTGAGATCCATCGCAAGTCGTGAGATGCGATAACCGTGTCCGGGTCTCTCCGATTCGCCGTGGCCCCGATGATCGAATGCGACTACTTGGTAGTCTTCAGCGAGGTCGGGGATGTTTTTCTCGAAGAATCGTAACGTGCTGGACCAGGCAGTGACGAATACGAGCGGTGGTCCCTCACCCTGTGTTTCGTAGTACAGTTCGACACCATCGTTGGTTGTAAGAGTCGCCATCAATACGGACTTCGATCCGAATCGGCATGATTTCGCACAGAAACTCGGTGCTGTGTTTAAAAGTCCCGTGTTAACTCTTCGCTGGCGCCTCTCACAAACACCTGAGTCCAACTCACTGTCGTCTTCAACTTTGGAAGACCACTCACCGTTAATCTTGACAGCGATTTCACCAATAGTGACCCGCGACGGTGAAACGTCCTCAGAACGCGGAGCGTTCCGATGAACCGCACGAGAGCACTGCTCTCCTAGGCACCGGCAGGCCAGAGTCGCTATCAGCCAGCCGCCATACCTAATTACAAACGTCTCTGTTTAAATAATATCTCTCAGACATATTTTAGCGTGAAACACACGCACACTACAGATGCGAACGTATCGATGAGCGTTCCGTCCGGTTACGTCTTTAATCCATGCTCCGTGAGTGGCATAACCACGTCTGCATCTGGCTCAAGCGTTCCACGCTCTCGATACGCCGCAAGTGCCGCAGGCGCAATCGCTGATGTCGGTTCTGTGTAGAATCCGTGCTCGTGGAGTCGATCTAACTCCGTTTGCACCGCATCTTCCGTAATCGCAATCGCATCACCGTCGGTCTCAGCAATCGCATCCAGAAGTTGTTGTTTTCGCGTTGGCTCCCGGATCTGAATGCCATCTGCGACATCGTTCTCGCTCTCGGGGACTACGTTGAGTTCGCTCGCAATCGGGGCATATCCTGCGGCTTGCGCGCCGAGCAGACGTGGTACCGTATCGATCCACCCTGCTTCGGACAACGCCTTGAATCCACGGTACACGCCCAGGAACAGCGTTCCATGGCCGAGTGGCATCACGATCGCGTCAGGGACGTTCCAGTCACGCTGGAGTGCGACTTCGTATGCGAACGTCGCCGTCCCAGCAAAGAACGCTGGACTCCACGAGTGACTCGCGTACCATGCATCGCCCGATTCGACAGCCTCGATGCATGCATTAGTCACGGCTTGGCGTCCACCTTCGATTCGAACAGGCGTTGCACCGGCCCGTTCGATTGCTTGGAGTTTCGCGTCTTTCACCGATGCTGGAACGTAGATCTCCGCGTCGAGTCCAGCGTGAGCCGCATAGGTCGCGATGGCAGCCCCAGCATTCCCCGATGAATCTTCGACGGCTCGATCTGCGCCACACTGGATTGCATGGCTGATCGTCGTGGTTGCACCTCGATCTTTGAAGCTGCCCGTCGGGGAGATGTATTCGAGTTTGTACTCGGCATCCCACGTTGTTGACGAGACAAGCGGCGTCATCCCTTCACCTAAAGAGGGGCCTTTCTCGACGGGGAGGAACATATCGAACGACCAGAGTCCGTCTCGCGTATCGAACTGACCGGGATCTGGCCGGTCGGACGCCGGAAGTGGTTGGTGAGTGAAGTCAAGGACGCCGCCACACTCACACCGCCACTGATCGGTATAGGTCCGCCCACACGAAGAACAGACAAGCTCGAGAGTATCCATACGCTCCCTTGGTTACGTATCATGAAATGAACTTTGGTGACGGCAACGTAGCTATCACTGCGCGACGGTAGGTGAGTGCTCTGTACTTCCGCTCAAAATTTGTTAGCCGCTGCTGATTTCAACAGAGTCTTACAAACGGGTCCGTGAGAGCGTTCAACGCCTGATTCAGCGAGAATAGCTATTGCCTCGCGGAGTGAACAACTGGCCCACTTCTCCTCCTACGACTCTTCTACCAGAAATAGACGGTATCTCAGGAGGACACAGATTCATACACGAGCGCTAGTAGTAACATCAGAACACCAGTTCCGACAACTGCCCCGACATGACCCGTTTCGAGATACTCGGCAGCGGTGACTCCCAGTACGAGGGAAATACTTCCCAACACCCATGCTACCCGTGACGGAAGGCGCTTCGTTGCAGTAGTAGTGCCCATATGGCCGATCTCACATCCTACGCACAACAGTTTTGTGCACGGAGTTCGCTCCGGCAGACACTCGATGATGATTGAACGAGCGCAGTTCACTCGGACGTTTCCGAAAACGTAACGGTCAGCGGAGAGTTGGAGGAGCGTCAACAGACCAGAATGTTGAACTGCTGCTTCTGTGCGCACGGTTGTAAAGCCGGTATGTTGGTGGTCTCGAAGCTCACCTTCTCGACGGTGCCGCACATCTCGTGATGGCTACCAGAGTACCCCGATGACGGACACTGCGTGACACAGGCGGTGGCGAGCAACGTGGTCGGTTCCGTCCAGTTCTCGATCGTTCTCCGTTCAGTTTGCGCGGCTTCCAACGGTTTTCGAGAAGTTAGCTCATCACCGCTCGATTGAACCGATAGTAGCCAATACCGAGTGGAATCACGATCCATGCGACAACGATCACCCAGGCGAACCACGTCTCGAGGAAGAACGGGACATCGCCCGCGAGTCGGTCGGCCGTGGAGACGGTTTCCACGCCGGCGATGTCGACGAGCGTCCCCGAAAGTATCCCGAGTGGTTCCCAGATCCCGAGGCGTTCGACCAGGACGTACCACGCCGGTAAATCCGTCGAACCGGGTAACTCGCGCTCAAGGAGCCAGTAAATTGCCATCGGGACCGCCCACCAGAGTAAATCAAAGATGAGGTAGATTCCGAGTACGCCGCCGACGGCTTTCGCTCGTGTGTTGACGCTAGCGGAGACGGCGACGGCAACCGAGACGTATACCAGTCCGATGATGAGCGCGAACACCAGCAAGCCGATGTAGTCGGTCACGGCAAAGCCGTCGTAGAGGGCGAGGATCACGACCGCACCCACGAGAAAGCCGATCACTGTTGGCACCGCGACGACAGTGGCACGGCCGAGCACCTTACCGACGACGACGTCGCGTCGAGAGTTCGGCAGTCCGAGGAGAAATCGAATACTGCCGGATTCGCGCTCTCCAACGATCGCTCGATACCCGACGACCAATCCGATGAGCGAGATCATCATGGTCATCCATGTAAACATGAAGCTCATCCCATCGTCGAAGCCCGGAGCAGGCCCCTCGCCGGGAATATACAACAGTTGAGGAATCGCAGAAATGCCTGCGACGACTAAAATCATGAGGGCCGACAGAACCCAGAGTAACTTCGACCGAAGCGCGTCCGCAAAGTCCTTCCGGGCGACGTGTATCCAGCTCATTGGTCCGCCTCTCTGATCAGTTGAGTGGTATTGGCGGCGTTCTCTTCTGCATGCCGTGAAGTCGGACGCTCGCCGGTAGTGAGCGTCGCGAAGAGATCCTCGAGCGAGGAATCATCAATCCGGATGTCCTCGATGGTCACGCCGCTTGCTCCGACCGCCTCGATAACAGGTGCCTTCCGGCTGGCGTCGGCCACGACGACCGACACGTCGTTTCCATCGACGTTGACGTCGGTGACGCCGTTCATCGTTTCTAAGGTGGGAACAATATCGTCTGCAACGGTATCGAGCGTGACTACGAGTCGAGAATCAGCGTCGAATCTGTCTTTGAGCGAGTCGATGGCGTCCTCGGCGATTAGGCGCCCGTCACGCATAATGCCGACACGGTCGCAGATCGCCTCTACTTGCTCCATGACGTGACTCGAGAAGAAGACGGTCGTCCCGCGTTCGTTCTCCTCACGGATGATCGCGCGCATCTCCCTGGCTCCGTTCGGATCGAGACCGGACGAGGGTTCGTCCAGAATAAGGAGGTCCGGACTTCCGGCCAGCGCCATCGCCAGCGCGAGACGTTGCTTCATCCCGGTTGAAAAGCCGCCGGCGGTCCGGTCAGCTACGTCCGCGAGTTCGACACGCGCTAGAAGGTCGTCCGGATCGTCGTTCGCGCCCTTCGTCTCGATAGCAAAGCGAACGTGCTTTCGCGCGGTCAGACGACCGTATACCCCGAAATCCTCCGGGAGGACACCAATTGATTGGCGAACGGCCACCGATTCGTGCTCGAGATCGGAGCCGAGCACTGTTCCCGATCCCGTCGACGGTGGGGTAAACCCGAGGAGCATATTGATTGTCGTCGACTTTCCGGCCCCATTCGGTCCGAGAAATCCGTAGATCTCTCCTGTCTGGACCGTGAGGTCCAGTGACTCAACGGCGTTCACATCGCCAAACCGCCGACTAAGCGAATTCGTTGTAATGGCATCCATACCACACCCATGTTTTCCGATCGGTAAATACATTGCTAGTGTCCAGAGTTCATAGAACAGTTCCGATATCACCCCGTGACGACTCGACAAACGGTCAGTACAGGGCCCGATGTGACGAAATGGCTCGTGATCGACTGAGAACGTTTCACGAACACAGACAGACTATCTGAGTCCTCGAACACGGTGAAATCGTAATCGGAAAGGCGAGGATTCAGATACGTGTTCGGCGCTCTCACCCTACTTTGCCCGACCCGAAAACCCCTTACTCAGACGGTTCGTTCACGCTGGTCGACTCGTCAGCGCCGGCCTTCCGGCGCAGCCACTCGAGGCCGAACGCTCCGCCGAGAAGGCCGGTACCGGTCGTGAAGCCGGGCACGGTGTCGTCAGTGTCGTTCCCGGTGTCCGTCTCGTTTTCAGCGTTCGACTCGTTTCCAGTGTCCTCCATGCCGCCGTTTCCGGTTCCGGCATCGCTATCATTGCCGTCGGCAGACGCTCCGTCGTCGCCGTCGCCGTCATCTCCCACCGTGTCGCTGTCGTCATCGCCGTCTTGGTGATCGTCTCCTCCGTCGGATCCGTCTCCCTCGCCGTTTCCGCCGTCCGTGTCGTTGTTTCCGCCACTCTCGTCGGATCCATCCTGCTCGCCGTTTCCGCCGTCCGCGTCGTCGTTCTCGCCACTGTCATCGGATCCGTCTCCTTCGTCGTTTTCGCCGTCCGTCTCGTCGTTCTCGTCGTTCTCGTCACCCTCGTCGGGCTGGTCGTCCCCGCCGCTTTCGTCGCGAAGCGCCACGAGTTCGCCGTCGTGGTCGACGTAGATCGTCTCGCCGCTGATCGCNTCGTCGGGCTGGTCGTCCCCGCCGCTTTCGTCGCGAAGCGCCACGAGTTCGCCGTCGTGGTCGACGTAGATCGTCTCGCCGCTGATCGCGCGAATCGATCCGACCGGCATATCATCCTTCGAGAGCACCCACTTCTCGGACCCGTCGTACTTGTTCAGGGCGACGATGACCTCATCGTAGTTCCGCTCCTCGGAATTGGGCGTGTCCTGAGTGAGATACGCGTACACAGTTTTTCCGCTGATGACGGGTTGCCCGTAGGTGTACGTAACGTCGAGATCCCAACTGTATTCGTCGCCGCGGATCGAACCGCCGGAGTACCCCTTGTTGGTGGCGCTGCCGACATGGATCTCCTCGCCGAACGCCATTTCGCTCATCCCGTCGCCTATGGCTATAGACTCGCCAGTTTGGGCATCGTACAACGGCCACCCCACCTCGGCACCGGCGTCGTAACCGACCGCTGCCGACGTTGCGTAGATGGTATTGACACGGGGGCCAATGTAGGTTCCTTCCTGCCAGACTTCGGTACCTGTCTCGGGCTCGAGAGCGATCGGACCGGCACCCGTGACGCTGTAGATCACGCCGTTTGCCGCGGCAGGCGGCGTCACGAACTCGTACTCGTCCTCCTCGTTACCGAACGGCGCAGCGGTGATCGACTCCTTCTCCCACCGAACCGAGCCGTCGTCGGCCTCGAGTGCGTACAGCGTCCCGTCGGCGACGGCGTACACGCCGCCGTAGGCGACCGTCTGCCAGACGATCTCCTCTTCGGGATCGAACTCGCTCTCCCAGCGAACGCTCCCGTCGGTCCGGTCGAGCGCGACGACCTCGGTACCGCTGAGATAGACGCTCTCGCCGGCGACCGACGGCGTTCCCGCGTCGATATCCGTATTCTCCCAGACGACGGTGCCGTCCGTCGCATCGAGAGCGACGACGCCATCGTCGGTCGGCGTGTAGACCGTCTCGTCGTCGACGGCAACGGAACCCGCGCCCGCACCCTCGACGGACCACGCGGCCTCGAGTTCACCGCCGCTGAACTCGTGGCCGTCCGCGATGTATCTGGCGTGACCGGGGTCGNGACGGACCACGCGGCCTCGAGTTCACCGCCGCTGAACTCGTGGCCGTCCGCGATGTATCTGGCGTGACCGGGGTCGCCTCGGTGTGACGACCAGTCCTCGTTCGGTCCCGGATCGCGATCGGGATCCGGAAGCTCGTCGGTATCAGTCTCGGCGGCACCAGCCCCCACCGAAGCGAGTCCGGTCCCGGCCGATAGCGCTGCACCAGTCGCCAGCACCGAACGTCTTTTCCACATAACTACACGAGTACGCACAAATACCAGTCATAACACTATCGAGTGATTAACGTGACTTCTTTGCTATGCAACCGTTTGAAACAGTCGCAATTAGAGATCTGTCTGATAGTTAATGCGACTTGTTAGCTGTCCAAGCGTCCCGAGTGTCCCTTCGATTTGAACTCTCACACCGGTTTTCAGTACGATCTCCACCATCCGATTCCCACACGCGGGTAACGAATGACCGCTTCTCGCCGCGGATTATCTTGAGAGACTGCGGTACTGCTAGGGAACTCACATGCCACTAGATCTCTGGGTTTATCTCACCGAAAGTCCAAAGACAGCACGTGTTTGACGAAGAAGACGACCAAATAGATTCGAATAAGATGGCTCTGGGGATTGCGTTCGGACCGCTACTAGGAGCCGCTCTTGGACTCGCACTGGGTGATATCACGATAGGGATTCCATTTGGTATGGTTCTCGGTATCTTTCTCGGTGTGGTGTGGGGCCTAACGTAGTGAACTATCACGCGCGAACTTGAACAGTCGTTGTACTCGCAGGCCTACTCAGCGGCCGGTACACCATAAAAGAGAGTGAGATCAACACTGCAGGAAGACGTCTATGACACCCACGATGTCGGCTAGCCGGAACCGGTACGATCACAACAGCTACTCGGTTGTTGCCGTGAGTTATACCGTCAAACGAGTAGCAAACCCACACGGACAGCGGATCACGTTCCCGACATGGTGTCCGTCGGCGAATTGACCAACAAGCGAGAAACGATGAGTTGGTCGATCGTCTCGCGCGCATTGCCAGGTGCCTCGTCTTGCCCGAGGTGGATCTTTCGAATGTGAGCACCGGCGATGAGATCGTTAATCAGCATCGCTATCTGTTGCGGGTCTACGTCATCGAAGATTCCCTCATCGATTCCGTCTTGAAGAATTTCGCTCAGGTGGGCGACGTACTCATCGGTGAGTTCGTTGAGAAGCCGCTGGTGCTCTGCGTCGTGGTGGGCCTGGGACTGGATTTCGTAGACGACCGTGAAGACCTTCCAGAACTCGTCGTCGTCCATGTACGTACTCAGCAAAATATTGTCGAGTTCAGCGTTGAGCTTCGTCAATGGATCGGCGTCCATCGAACTCGCGATCTCCTCGTGTTCATCGCTAAGAAGGTATACTAGCAATTCGGTGATCAGTTCGTCTTTCCCGTCGAAATAATGGTGGATGAGTTGGCGGCTCTTGCTGAATTTAGCGTCGATGTCCCGCACACCGAGGTCGGCATACCCGGTCTCGTATACTGCTGAAATCGTCGCTTCGATGAGCTCTACGTACGTGTCCTCAGGAATTTCAGAAGAATTTTTGGACGCCATTAGCTGGTGATAGGAAGGGTAGGTGACGAATCTTCTTGAATCATTCTGTGCTACCGGAAGGCGAGTTTTAGTGCACTCTCCAGAGAGACATCTGGTCGACGTAGTTTCTCACCCCGGGTTGTCGCCGTCTCGTGATTCACCAGTGCCCATGTTTACACAATTTTATGCAACACCTCAAAAGAATGATTGTTTATGTAGGTCCGCTATCTGGATCTGGCGAGTGTCTTCAGCGAGGTCATGAATGAACTCTCGGACGTTTTATCGGGCGCGACGCTTCGCGTCCTCTACTATCTCGAGATCTCACGTGCCGCAACGGATCTCGCACGCCGCGCCGACCACAGGAGTACCGTGCATCGCGCCCTCGATCCACTCCAGCATCGAGAGATCGTCTACCAGACCGACGACGATGCATATGCGCTGAACGTGGGATTCGAACAGTGGAGCCCCGACTACCAGCAAGCTGTTACTGCTGCCGGTATGGGCAGCATGGCCGCGCTGGACGTAGAAGATTGGCTCAAGTCCGGCGTCCCTGTGTCGGCAGAAATCCTGACTTGAGCGTAGCGGAGGCCAACGACTGATGGGAACAATTGAACGGGACGTAAACACGATCGATCCGTCGACTGTCAAGGACCGGGCAGATAGGATCGTCGTCTCGTTTTTGTGGCGTTCGATAATCCGTTCCAGAGTGCGAGTCCAATCTCGGTACCCTCAGTCTCGTAGTGACTTTACCTTCGTTCGAACATCTCACATCAGATACGGGAACGGAACCGTCAAACTCCAGTACGAGATACGGCCTGCCTGAGCGATTATCCAGAGATTGAGGGGACACTTCCCACGAAGTCCACTGGTACTCCGTCATTTCTCTTCGTGACCGTCGGAGAGAATCAATTTACGCGCGTGCTGTCGGTCGTGTGAACACTATGTCGGCCTCCGGAGTAGATTGTCTCAAAACCCAGTAACGTACGCTGTGAGGAACAAGATCGCGTTGTAGCAGGCATGAGCAAGGATCGGGACGGACAGGTTATTGACTCGTTCGTAGAGAACACCCATTACGACCGCGAGAGAGAACGGGACGGTGCTGAGAAGGAGCACACCCTCTGCCCTGCCGAGATAGCCGATGGCGTGGGGAATAACGAACAGAAATGCAGTGGCGACGATGGCAGCACTGGGTCGCATACTCCGCATCAGTCGTTGCTGAATCACACCGCGGAACAGGTACTCCTCCGCTGGCGCGATGAGCACGAACGACAGTGCTGCCATCACGAGCATCATCGTCGGCTTGCCCGCTATGAGATCCTGATCCAAACGGCCGAGTTGAACGTCGAACACGGTGCCGAGTGCACTAACTCCGGTTGCAATCCCGAGCATAAGAAGTGTGCTGGCAATCATCCACACTCCCTGTCGCGGTGTCGGCAGCGTTATCGGCACCGACTCACTGACCCATCGTCGGAAGTAGAGCCATCCGGCGATGGCGTAGCCCGCTTCCGACAGAATGATTGCTGCGGTGAGCGCAGCGAGACTGGTCCCACCCAGCGCAAATAGGGGGATCGAAAGAACCGTTCCGATCAGGAGGGCGGCGACGACCAATCCAAGACCGATTACAAGCGCACGCACCCTATTACGCCAGCCCGTTTGTGCGGGAGATCCGCTCAATTCGTCTGCTTGTCGAGTGTTACTCATTATACTTTTGAACATTATCGTGTCTAGATGATATCTCTGTCGGGTGTAGCTATTTCCGCATTCGAAGCGGATACCAACGTGATGCCGTTCGATCCCGATACCGTTGACGCAGTCGCGTTCGACTCCGATGGGACTCTCTATGGCCAGAGGGCTCTGTCTGAGACCATCTCCTCCGTAATCAAGCGCACGCTCGGCGACGCCATGCGTGCGCGAAGCTGGTATCGAGAGTTCCGTGAACTCATCCTGATGTGTGCCGTCTACAACATCAAGCGTGCTGTGAGCTAGGCAAATCCAAGGCTGTATGGCGATTCACCACGACCCATTTCTCTTTATAGCAGTATCTTCTTCTCTATGTCAATATATAGCCGAACATACCCCTATCCAGAGATAGTATTACCAACTATTGTCACGGAGAAATAGATATCCGGCTATATCACTATTATAAACCGGTTTACTATACTCATGCTTCGGATCAGGTGATGTCACGGGATGCGGAGCGCCAGGCTGACTGGGTATCACGACGAAAATACCTGCTTGCATCTGCTAGCGTGGGAGCAGCTGGAGTGGCTGGATGTCTCGGTAGCGGGGACTCCGACTCTGAGTCTTCAGACACACTGACCGCCGAGGGATCGTCGACGGTGTATCCCATATCAAACACCGGTAGTTCCTACTGGAACTCCAACTCGCCGCCGGACGACGGCGAGTACTGGGGGGCGAATGACGAGTCGTCGGTTCCCGGATGGGATCAGATCGAGACCGATAAGAACATTGCGGACTATTTCGCGGGTCTGTACGGCTTCGAGGAGACCGGCGAACGGTCGAACCCGCCGTTCAGCACGCAGGTCGCATTGAGCCACTCCGGAACTGGCTGTGAGGCCGTCCGCGACGGCCTCGTCGACATCGGTAACTCCTCGGGACCGATCACCGCAGAGCTCGATATCAGCGAGGAGGAGCGCGACGAGAACTACGTCGATCACGTCGTTGGCCGCGACGGTCAGCCCGTTTTCGTCAGTCAGGAGGTGTACGATAGTGGCGTCGAGCAGCTCACTGGCGAAGAGATTCGGGGAATCTACCAGGGAGAGATATCTAACTGGAGCGAGGTCGGCGGCCCCGATCAGGAAATCTATGTGGTCGGTCGCGCCGAAGGATCGGGGACTGACACCACTTTCCGAATGAACATGCTCGGCGACGCTGAGGCGGAGATGGATGTTGATACTCGCCGCGGACAGAACCAGCAGGTTCAGCAAGTCCTTCAGGACAACGACAACGCGATCGGCTACATGGCACTGGCGTTCTCAGGGTCGGGCATTCAGGCAATTGCCATCGACTTTGATGGAACGGTCTACGAGCCAGATCCCGACGCCGAGAATACCATCTTCGACGCTGAGTACCCGTTAAACCGCGACCTGCATATGTACACTCGGATCACCGACGACACTCCCGACGGGACGGACAAGCGTGAAGCCGCGTTCCTCAACATGTTCCTGACCGAATTCGGCCAGCAGTTATTCGTCGAAGATCAGAACTACATCACGTTGCCGACCGCCGATCTGGAAGCTGAAAAGGAAAAACTCCCCGATCAGGAGTAAGCTAACCGACCGTTTTGGCACGATTCACGGCAATATACACAAATACTATGATACTATGAGTTCACACACTGGTTTGGGGATTCAGGATTGGAGGAAACATGTTGAGCAGCGGCTTCAGCGGACTCGAGAGTTCGTCACCGAGACGGAGCCGGCTGCGCTCGCGATAGTCATCCTGTCGATCGGGTCGCTTCTGACCGCATTCGGGGGGTTTCTGTTGGCGTCATCGTGGACAGCCATTCCCTTCGCCACGTTTCTCGTTTCGACCGGCTACGGTTGGATTCGACATCAGGCCCTCATTGCACGGACTGTCACGTTCGCCATGACGACCGTGACTATCGTCACACTGGGACTGATTGTCGTTTTCATCTTCTACGAGGCAATTCCGGCGTTCCAGTACGAGAGTGCGACCGTCTTCGGCGTCTCTGTGCCTGGACTGGGGATGTTCACCCAAACGCGATGGGATGCGGTCACTGAACCCGTTCGCTACTCGCTGCTGCCGATGATCCACGGAACTGTAATGGTGACGGCTATTGCGACCCTCGTGGCGGCCCCATTAGGAGTCGCAGCGGCGCTGTTCATCGCCGAAATCGCGCCGCCAACCGTTCGAGAACTCGTCAAACCCGGTATCGAGATACTCGCGGGCATTCCCTCGATCGTCTACGGTTTCATCGGCTTTACGGTAATCAACCCGTGGACGAGCACGGAGTTCGCACTCAACGGCGGGTCGACGTACCTGTTCGTTGGGTTAGTTGTCGGGTTGATGGCGCTACCGACGGTCGTCTCTGTCGCTGAAGACGCACTGACAAGCGTCCCCGACTCGATGAAGGATGGAGCGCTCGCTCTCGGCGCGACGGATTGGCAGTCGATGACATCAATAACGCTCCCAGCAGCGTTTTCGGGCGTCTCGGCAGCCGTCCTGCTCGGTGTCGGTCGAGCCATCGGCGAGACGATGGCAGCGACTGTAATGCTCGCAGGAACCCAGGCAATTCCTGACCCGGTGACCAACGTCTTCTACGGCTACGAGACGCTTACGTCGCTGATCGCTCGAGGCTACGGCTCTTCCACTGGCGTCCACGAAAGTGCTCTCTTCGCTGCAGGCATCGTCCTGTTCGTGACCGTATTGTGCCTCAGTATCGCTTCGCAGTACATCGAGGCGCGTATGCGTCGACGCCTTGGGGGGGCCGAGTGATGAGCCGTACGACCGAAACCGCACTCGTTCGAGAAGGGCGCAGCAGCTATGAGGGTGCTGCCGCCACCGCAATCGGCCTCTCCGGAGTGATGTTTGCTGTCGGATTGGGTACGCTTGTCGATGTCCTCGAAATCACCACCCCCGTCGCAGGCGTCCAGTTATCGACAGCGATGGGAATCGTGCTGCTCTCGCTCGGAGTGGGAATCATCAGCTTCGGTCTCGCCTCACGGCTGGACTACGTTGATACCCGTCCTCAACCCAGTGCAGGCATCGTCGCCGCGATCGCGTTCACGGGCGTCTGGTTCGCGATCGGTGCGCTCGTCGCTGGCGCGATCGGTCTCGGAACGGTCAGTTGGATGGCCGTCGGACTGGTCGCAGGGGCGGTCGCATTTGCTGTGACTGCGTTCCCCCGCGAAGATATTGGATCGACACTGCCAGCCGGGAGCGTGGCCGTCCTCGGCGGAGTGGCGCTCACAATCGGCGTCATCGGCCCCGGTTGGGAGTGGGTGCTCGTCAGCTACAACGCGACGCTGTTCGGTGACACCGCCGTCCCAGTCGTCGTGATGTTTGCATCGCTTCTAACCGGCTGGGCGGCCGCCAAGGCCTACGGCGGATTCGGTACCCGCGGGCGCAACGTCGGCGCGTACGTCTTAATATACTTGATTGTCCTTTCGATTCTTGCAGTTCTGGTTGGACTTGTTGCATTCGTCGTGGTCAAAGGGTCACCTGGCTTGTTCCATGGTTTCTCTATCGGTGGCGAACAAGTGATCAGCTGGCCGTTCCTGACTAACGGTGCGTCGTTGCTGGCCGACGTTGCAGGTGTGTTTCCCGCACTGGTCGGCACGGTCTGGTTGGTCATCGGTGCCGTCCTTTTCGCGGTCCCGACCGGTGTTGGCGCAGCGGTATTCCTCAGCGAGTATGCCGAGCAGGGCCGGTTCACACAGGTCGTCGAAGTCGCAACAAACGGTCTCTGGAGCACGCCCAGCATCGTCTTCGGGCTCTTCGGCGCTGCCTTCCTCATTCCTCGCTTTGGCAACAACAAGTCGCTGATCGCTGGCATGCTGACGCTCGGGTTCATGCTGTTGCCGCTAGTGCTGATCACGAGCCGCGAGGCGATTCTGGCAGTCCCCGACGAGTACCGCGACGCCAGCGCTGCGCTGGGCGTCTCTAAGTGGAAAACAATCCGCAGTGTTGTCCTGCCCGCGGCGGTCCCAGGGATTACGACAGGCGTCATCTTGGGGGTCGGCCGCATCGCCGGGGAAACGGCACCCATCCTGCTGACGACCGGCGGGGGGGTGTTGCCCGGTAAGTCAGCCGCTCCCAGCGTCCTCGGCGGCTTCCAGTTGAGCGCCTCGCCACCCTTCGTCACCAACCCGTCACTACTCGAGGCAACTAGCGCGCTGCCCTACCAGTTGTATGCATTGATCACGGCGGGGCTCAGCGGAAACATCGAGGCTCCCCAGCAGTTTGCGTGGGGACTGGCACTGACACTGTTGCTCGTCGTGTTGGTGTTCTATGCGATCGGTATCGCAACGCGATACTACTTCAGAAAGAAACTCCACCAATGAGTCAAACAGACCCTATCGACGCGACTGATGAGATGAACCGTACAGCCGAACAGACGATATCGACGACCGACGGCGAAACCGCCGAGGAAACACGTTCGGAGTGGGTCGACTACGATACCGGCGGCGAGACGAAACTCGCAATCAAGAATCTGGACGTCTACTACGGTGACGACCACGCCCTGAAGGATGTCTCAATGGATATCCCCGAACAGAGCGTGACAGCACTCATCGGACCGTCTGGTTGTGGCAAGTCGACGTTCCTGCGCTGTCTCAATCGGATGAACGACCGCATCCGGAGCGCCAGCATCAACGGGACGGTCGAACTCGACAGTGAGGACATCTACCAGGATGGGATCGACCTCGTCGAGTTACGCAAGCGCGTGGGTATGGTATTCCAGAGCCCGAATCCCTTCCCGAAATCGATTCGAGCGAACGTCTCCTACGGGCCGCGAAAACACGGTGATATCGAGACAGGATTACTCGCACGGCTGACCGGTCGCGCCGATCCCGAGAGCGAGGAGGAACTCGTCAAGCGCTCACTCGAGCGAGCCGCGCTTTGGGAAGAGGTCAGTGACCGACTGGAAGACAACGCGCTAGGTCTGTCGGGCGGCCAGCAACAGCGGCTCTGTATCGCCCGGTGTCTAGCAGTCGATCCAGAAATCATCCTGATGGACGAGCCAGCCTCAGCGCTCGACCCGATCGCTACCTCGAAGATCGAGGATCTCATCGAAGACCTCGCACAAGACTACACGGTCGTCGTCGTCACTCACAGCATGCAACAAGCCGCCCGAGTCTCTGATCAGACGGCAGTCTTCCTGACCGGTGGTGAACTCGTCGAGTACGACAACACCGAAAAGATTTTCGAGGATCCTGAAAGCCAGCGCGTTGAGGACTATATCAGCGGGAAATTCGGATAATACGCATGGCTCGAGAGGACTACCGTGAGTCGCTCACCGAGTTACGTGACGGCGTCGAATCGATGGCCAAGACGGTACTGACCCAGCTCCGGCGAGCACTAACATCGCTCGAAGACGGCGATGAGATGGTAGCCCACGAGGTGATCGACACCGATGGGGCCGTCAACGAACGGTACCTCGACCTCGAGGGCGACTGCATACAGTTACTAGCACTCCAGCAGCCCGTCGCCTCGGACTTGCGGTTCGTCGCCGCCTCCTTCAAGATCCTCACCGACCTCGAACGGATCGGCGACCTGGCGACAAACCTCGCTCGCTATGCGCTGGCCGATGCGTCAGGAGCGTTCTCCAAGATCGATATTCACAGGATCGGCGATGAAGTTCACAATCAAGTCCAGGCAGCTATCGATGCCTACGTCGCGGACGACACCGACGCCTGTCGGACGATCAACACCCGCGACGACGAAATCGATGCGCTGTGTCAGCGCGCCAGCGAGGCGGTCGTACGCGAACTCATCGCCCGCGAGGCTAGCGCCTGGGGTGTCGAACAATTACTGGACGATGTCTCGCGGGTGCTGCTGACGATTCGTGACTTGGAGCGGATCGGCGACCATGCCGTCAACATCGCCGCGCGTACCCATTACATGGTTGAGAATGACCCAGAATTGATCTACTGATACTGATACTGATGATCCAACTCGTGTTGCCGAGGATATGACGACATCTATGGAAACGAGAAAACTACAGGAGGCCGGCGGCTATACCCATACTGTCTCGATTCCCAAGAAATGGGTGACTGAGCACCGGCTGGAGCCGGGCATGGAACTGCAACTGTATACCCATCTCGACGGATCGATCGTCATCCGTTCCTCGGCCGAGGATGTCGAACAACTGGCCGAGGCGACCGTCGAGGTTGACGGTGACGATCCTAAAAGGATCCGACGGGCAATCCAGATGGCCCACACGGGCGGCTTCGAAACCGTAACGCTGACACCGAGACAGTTGTTCACCGACGCTGGACGCCGAGGTGCGCGGTCGGCGGTGCGAAACTTAGTCGGAACGGACGTCCTTGCCGAGTCCGAGACAGAAATCACGGTCAAGCACCTCATGGACCCCTCGAACGTCTCGATTTGCCAATCGCTTGTCCAAATCCAGTACGCCGCGCTGTTGTTACACGAAGACGCGACAGTGGCGTTTGTCAACGCCGACGACGCCCGCGCTCACGTCGATGAGCGCGCCGACAGGGTCGCCCGCTTTGCACAGTTGATTACCCGACACTTCTCGCGGTCGCTAATTTCGCTCGATGAACTCGACCGACTGGGCGTTTCGCGGCCGGACCTGTTCGACTACTACGCAACCGCACACCGGCTCAGCGCCGTCGCCAACCGGGCAGTCCGGATCGCCCGCATCGCCGAGAAACTTCCTGAACCGCTCTCCGAAGAGATCGCTGGGGACGTACGTTCGGCTGCCGAAGACGCCAGAAACGCCGTTGATACTGCGGTGGCCGCTATCCTCGAGGACGAAGACGGTGTTAGTACGGCTCACGAGGCGATAAAGTACCGCGACGATGCCGTCACGGCGGTCGATACGCTCGAACAGACGCTGTTCGACGGCTCGCGCGTGGAGTCCGTTCCCGCGGCGGTCGCGCTGACCAGCGCACTCGACCACCTCCGCAGGACCGCCGATCACGGCCACGCTATCGCCAGGATCGCCGTTCAGGCCGCGATCCGTGCTGAGAATCTTGACAACCGAGCTTGACGCGCTAACAGCTATCCCAGACTTCCAGTCGCTGTCAGTTGGCTGCTCCTTCTGTCATCGGTTTTCCTTCCCACTGTCGCCGGCGATAGCGTCGCTACTCGCCACTGGGTTGGTGCTCCTTGATGACAGCCTCGACTTCATTCCACGCAACTGGTGGCTCCATCTCGCCCAGCGCATCGTCGATATCTTCCACCCGGTCACCAAAGCGCTCGTACCACGGAGACTCGGCACAGTTGGCGAACCGCTCGCCCAGCGCATCGTGATGCGTCTCCAGGTCGTCGAGTCGCTGGTCGACGCCCGCCGGTCGATCGGCCCCCTCACGATCAGCCCACTCTCGGAGCGTTGCCAGCTCATATTGTATGTCATCTACCATTAGTGCAGTAACGCGGTGTTGGATCGTCCCCTGTACCCACACAACCGCAGCGTCGTCCTCGAGTTCAGTATCGTCGGCTGCCAGATCGGTGGCGACGCTGTCGAGTTCGTCTAGCGACTGCTCGAATGCATCGATATCGTCAACGAGTTCTGCGACCCGGTGGTCGGGGTCTTCGAGCCACTCTTCGAAGGTCTCTAGTTCGAGCTGAAGGTTGTCGGCGGCGCGCTGGATTTCATTGGCTGTAGCTGTAACCCGCCGGATTTCCCGGGCGAGGTCGTAGAGATCGCCATCGTTCTTGTGATTGATGATTATCTGAATGCGATCTCCGAGATCGGTCGTTCGATCCTCGATGATCTCTAGACGCGTCTCAAAGGGGTTGAGACGGTTCGTGACGAGATCTAAATCCGAAACAGGTTCGGCGGTGTCGCGGACATGTTCGAGCGAGGTGGCCGCCAGTTCTGTGCGCGTCTCTGCGGTCGTTACTACTTTCGAAGCGGTCGCCAGTGCATCGTCAACGGCTGTTCGGCGGATAATACCGTCCTCGGCGACGATAGCAAGCGTCTCACGGATCGTGTCTGACTCCGCCGGCTCGTCGACGACAGTGACCGCCGCCTCCAGCGATAGTCCGTCGAGGCCCGCACGCGCCTCACGGATCTCGCGTCTGTCCATATTCGGTCGTTACGACCGATAATCCGTTAGTCGTTCGGTTCGTGTGTTTCATTGTCGACTGAACTCGGTCTTGCTCCCTGGATAACTGGTCTGTGCCTTCGAGACGAGACAGCCAGCAGGTGATGGTCGCTTCATCTTTCGGTGCGAGCGGTTCTGCGTGCGCTCGCAGATATCCGATCCTGTGGTCGGTTATCGATACTAGCCTCATCCGTCACAAGGCCCTACAGGTTCTCTTTGATCCTCACAATACTGCGTTTGTGCGGCGCATGTTCAGGGTCAGTCGTCCGTCTGCAGAAGTGCAAAAGTGAACATAACCCCCGAGAAAGACAGGGGTTTACCGCCGATGAGCACCTGCGCTATTCCGGTGACCTAGTCCCCGCTGTTGCAGTGGGAAGGCTCGAGCCGAGCGTACGCGTCTGCGGTGGCGCGGAGTTCAGTGAGCGAGTCGTTGAACGTCAGTGGACTGGGGAGTTGTTCGTCGATCTCTCTGAGGTCACGTTCGGCGTTACGGAGTGCTTCGTGAAGGCCGTCAGTGGGTACCCGTCTGTCATCGACGGTGTCGTGTTCCAGCTGAGATCCCTGATCACCGTCCGCCGAGTCGTTCGTTTCGAACGTCACTGCTGTCCGAGCAGCATCGGTACTGACAGTGTCATTGCGACTCTTCTCGGTCCCACCTGCCGTGTTCGTACTGTACTCGGGACCGGTACCGTCGGTCATACTGAGTGATACCTCAGAGACCCTTCAATACCGCAGGAGAGTTGTGTTACTGCTTGAATAGTGCGATGCATCAGTCGTTCGGGATGTTTATATCCCGTGAGAATGTACGCAAACATGCTTGCAAACCCCGACGGGTTTGGAAGCCACGTCTCGGATGGTGCAACATCCGGGACACTTTCGTGTCCATTTAATGGCTTCCGTTCTAATTGTTGAACGGTAACGACTTATATCTACCGTTGATCGGCAAGAAGATGGGCATTTCATCACCAGCGATCTGTGTTAAATCACCAGAAAGCATCAACCACAGCCAATAAATGGAGCAGGTATCTCGTGAAATAAAACCGAATAAAACTATTCCCCTCGAAGGACTTCATTGAATCCGCAGAGGGCAGGGGGTTTCACTGTTTGACGGCTTGTTCGACGTTGTAAACGGCAGCAGTGAGAGCGATCTCACGAAACTGACGGTACCATGCTCGCGCTCGGACGGCAGAGTCGTACGAGCGCTTGATCACCGAGTTCACGGTCTCACAGATCGACCGCTCGTTGTAGAGATCGTCGTCAATCCGCACGTTGTGCGCGTGATCGTAGGGTGCGAAGATGTGGTGTTTAATCAGCGGTTTCACGCCGTCAGAACGGAGTTCTTCGCGGAATCTCATATCGTCATAGCCTTTGTCAGCGGCGAGTGCGAGCAGGTCGCCGGCGTTCCGCNAGAACGGAGTTCTTCGCGGAATCTCATATCGTCATAGCCTTTGTCAGCGGCGAGTGCGAGCAGGTCGCCGGCGTTCCGCCGGACGACCTACGGGCCAATCTTCGTCCCGTTTGGCCATTTCGCACTACAGTGTACGTCGATCACCGCGCCCTGCGCGGTATCGACGAGAAACGTCGCCTGTATCGTCCGTACGTCTCGGTCGCACCGTTTGAGGTAGTGGTTCGACGCCTGTTGGCGGTCGAAATAGGTGGCGTCGATGGCGGCGTGACCGGACTGATCGAGCAGCTCCGACGAGAGCCGGAGCAGCTCTCTCCAGATCCGCATCGGTGCTCGATCAAACGACTTGCACAGTGCGGATGGACCAGGGAACTCGCCGCGCTCGTTCTCGAGCGCGGCTCGGACCGCTCCATCTCCTCGGCCCAATCGAGGACTTCGACGAGTGTCGCTTCCATGTGAACCCGAAGAAAGTGCAAGACGGCGTGCTTCCAGCCGGCAACTCCGTTGCCGGCAGGATGGCAGGTCTGCATCACTGCTGCATCAATACGTTTTCGTGCTATCGAGACAGCCCGTTTGACGAAGCGGAAGAAAATCTTCTGCACAAAGACGCCTCTTCCGCTTCACCTCAATCGTTCTGACGACTTACCCCGATGCCGTCCGTGGATTCAATAGAACCATCACAACAGAACAGGTGGCTTAGGTCAGGCTAACCGGCGATGCTTTATGAGGTACTGAGGTTCCCACCGCAGAAACCGGAGTTCGAGTGAGAGTGTGAGTTCTGTCCATATCGAAACCGGTGTGGAATGAGTAGTCGCGAATATACAGATGTAGGACCACACGGATTACGTCGAGCAGTTTCGCGCCGAGACCCCGACCGGCGAGTGAGCACGCTTTTGCCCGCGTGCCACGCAGCCGGCGACATGCACCCACGCGCGGCCGAGTTCCGCGAGCGCGTGGCCGAGGAGTACGGACTGGGAATCGAGATCGAAGAGTTCTCGGAGGGGACGAAGACGGCAGCCGCGGCCGCCGCCGCCGTCGGCTGTGACGTCGCCCAGATCGCGAGCAGTCTCGTCTCCCAGATCGCAAGCAGTCTCGTCTTCGAGGCCGATGGCGAGCCCGTCATGGTCGTCACCAGCGGTGCGAACCGCGTCGACGAGGACCGGGTCGCCGAGGCGATGGGTGCCGACTCGGTCGGAATGGCCGACGCTGACCGGATCAAAGAGCTGCTCGGCTGGTCGATCGGCGGCGTCCCGCCGATCTGCCACGATTCCGACGTACCCGTGCTGTTCGACCCCATTCTAGGGCAGTTCGACACGGTCTGGGCGGGCGCGGGAACGTCGGAGGCGTGCCTCGCGGACGCCGAGGAGCACCCGGTCACCACCGCCCCCTCGTAGATTATTAACACCGACTAGTACGATACGACATTTTATTAATTACTGTGGTGTAGATGATAATGCTTTTGTCCCCGTTCCCGTTTGTGGGAGATATGGCACGTACACGCCGAGAACTGTTGAAGCTGAGTGGGGGAGTGATGGTCGCCGCGGCGGTCGCCGGCTGTACCGACGGCGGCGAGGAGGGGGACGACGAGGACGAACCCGAGGACGAGGGTGAGGACGACATTGACCCTTCTGAGCGGGAGCAGAACGAAGTCGGAGGAGCCGAGCCGCGCGTAGCCGTCACCTATGACGGCGGNGAGGACGACATTGACCCTTCTGAGCGGGAGCAGAACGAAGTCGGAGGAGCCGAGCCGCGCGTAGCCGTCACCTATGACGGCGGTGTCGCTGTGCTTGACGGCGACAGCCTGGAGGTGCTCGATGAATTCGACGCCGAGGGGTTCGTCCGCATCAATGAGGCCGGGGATGGCCGGCACGCCTTCCTCACGGAGGGCAGCAGCTTCCGCCTCCTGGACGTCGGCACGTGGGGAGAGCCCCACGGTGACCACAACCACTACTACACCACCGACCCATACCTCTCAGATGTGACGGTTGATGGGGACACTCCAGGTCACGTGGTCTCTCATGACGGCATCGGTACCCTATTCTTCGACGGTACGGGTGAGTACCACTCCCTGGATCTTGCCGACCTCGACGTCGAGGCAGACAGTATCAAGACCGAAAGCTTCGAAACTGAGGGCCCCCACCATGGCGTCGCTGTGGTGCTCGAGGACGGTTCGCGATTGGAAACGCTCGAGGACCGTTCCGGCGCTCGCTTCCTGGACGCTGACGGCGAGGAAGNGTCGCTGTGGTGCTCGAGGACGGTTCGCGATTGGAAACGCTCGAGGACCGTTCCGGCGCTCGCTTCCTGGACGCTGACGGCGAGGAAGTGGACCGCAATGAGGACTGCCCCGGCGTCCACGGCGAAGCTGCAGGGCCAGACGGCATCATTGCAGTCGGCTGTGAGGACGGGGTCCTGGTTTGGGACGGCGACAGCTTCGAGAAGCACGATACCGGTGAGGAATTCTCCCGCATCGGCAACCTCTTCCCCTCTGAGGGCTCTCCCATCTTTCTGGGCGACTACCGCACGGACGAGGAGGCCGAGGAGCCGATGACCGAGGTGGCCCTGATCAACGCTAAGACCGGCGAGATCACCACAACCGACGTGGGCTCTCCCTACAACTTCCGCAACCTCCAGCGCGGACCTGACGGGGAGGCCCTCGTGCNTCAACGCTAAGACCGGCGAGATCACCACAACCGACGTGGGCTCTCCCTACAACTTCCGCAACCTCCAGCGCGGACCTGACGGGGAGGCCCTCGTGCTCACCGAGGACGGTCAGCTCCACATCATCGACCCGGAGACGGGCGAGGACCTCGAGCACATCGATGTGATCGATGAGTGGACTGAGCCCGAGGAGTGGCAGGAGCCCCGCCCGGCTATCCGCGCCAATGGTGATCACCTTTACGTCACTGACCCGAACAGCCAGGAGATCCACCTGGTGGATCTGAACGAGGGCGATGTGATCACCACCGGCGAGTTCGACTTCGACCCCAACGAGATTGTCGTGATCGATGGGCGCCCGGTCGAGGGCGTGTCTTCGGACTACGACGAACATGGTGATGAGAATCACNAATCACGATCATGACGACGAGGACCACGATCACGACCATGATCACGAGGAAGACGACGACCACGGACACGACGACGACTGATCGATCCGCCGACCCGTCGGATCACGGGCTTCGTTCCCGGTGAATTTATTAAGAAATTAGTTTGGGATGGTAATCCTATTCTAACTCAGTCCTCGCAAGAGAGAGAGTCGACCCGCGAGTGTGATTGAAACGTGCTTGGTTCGGTCCTTCATCTGTGATGTTAGTAATCCGTCGGCCCCTAATGTGTTTACGTGCCGTGTGACCGAACTCTTAGCTGTCTCTCGCTGATTTGTAAGTGTGGGGACTGACACATCTGGTCCAGTAGTGTCGACTACGGCAAGCGTCTCACGCTCTCCATCTGATGGCGTAGCAGTAATATTTAGCAGCATCCACTCACGNATCTGGTCCAGTAGTGTCGACTACGGCAAGCGTCTCACGCTCTCCATCTGATGGCGTAGCAGTAATATTTAGCAGCATCCACTCACGAAGCTGTCCATCAATATCACTATGACCAAGCGTCGACTTGACCGCTTGCTCGTGAGCCATTGCCACCACTGTCAACGGAAAAAGGATATCCCGAGCACCCCCACTCAGGCTCACTACAACGGATCCTGTAGCAGTTCGAATGCCTTGTTTTGCCGCCGAGTGACGGCAGTTTCGAAGCGCCGACTGTGCCATCCTTGAGTGCCCAACGGGGTGTTATATGGCTCTCTATCGCGGGTATGTTGGTGATGACCCGTGCTCGTGTGTGGTCCAAAGCGAACCGCTGGGAGGGGCACCGGAATGAGAGCCGAGCGAGGGGGTGTCGATGAGTGAACTCCCGCCGCGGACGACCATCAAGCGATGGCTGGTCACGACCAACCACAAAGATATCGGGATTCTCTACCTCATAACGTCCTTGTTCTTGATCGTCGTCGGCGGCGTGCTCGCGATACTATTCCGCATCCAGATGTGGGAATCGGGCGGGATCGGTCTGCTTGATCCAACCCAGTTTAATCAGGCGGTGTCCGTCCACGGGCTCGTGATGATCTTCTGGGTTATCTCCCCCCTCGGTATCGCGTTCGCAAACTACGTCGTCCCGTTGCAGATCGGTACTCAGGACCTTGCGTTTCCACGGTTGAACGCGCTGAGTTACTGGTTTTATGCGTTTTCGGCACTACTGCTCATTCTCTCGTTCTTTCAGGATGCAACGTGGTCCAGCGGGTGGTATATGTACGCACCGCTCAATGTACCGATTTACAATCCGGCCCAGGAGATGACTGCGGGCGGGACCGCAGCGGTCCTCGCGCTGACGCTGTTCGTTATGTCGGTCACGCTCGGATCAGTGAACTTTCTTACAACTATTCATCGGTGCCGCGCCGAAGGAATGGGATTGTGGAATATGCCGCTGTTCACGTGGGCGACGCTACTGACCGTATGGATGATGCTGTTCGCCTTTGCATCACTGCTTGCTGCACTCTTGCTCTTGATTAGCGACCGTATTTTCCTCACCCAATACTTCGCGACGAACCAGGGATCGAGCCTATTATGGGCACATCTATTCTGGTTTTTCGGCCATCCGGAGGTGTATATCGTCTTCTTCCCTGCATTGGGCATCATGCTCGAAACGTTTCAGACGTTCACCGGGCGTCGCCTCGTCGGACGGAAATGGATCATCATCGCGATGGTCCTGGTGGCCGTCCAGTCCTTCCTGGTCTGGATGCACCACATGTTTCTGACGACGATCAACCTCGAAATCAAGACGCTGTATATGGCGACGAGTATTGGGATCTCACTCCCGTTCGACTTGATCGTCTTCTCACTCATTTATACGATGATCAAGGGACGAGTTCGGTTTACGACGCCGTTCCTGTTTAATCTCGGTGCACTAGTCCTGTTCATCCTCGGAGGGATTACGGGGGTCTTCCTCGGTGCGGTCGTACTCGATTACCAGTTCCGGGGAACCTACTGGGTTGTTGCTCACTTTCACTACGTGATGGTCGCCGGAATTACCGCGCTGATCGGCGGAATCTTCTACTGGTGGCCGAAGATCACCGGAAAGATGTACGACGAAACGCTAGGAAAACTTAGCTTCGTAGTCTACTTTATCGGTTTTAACGTACTCTACTTCCCGATGTTTCTCGTGTGGGAGACGCCACGGCGCGTCTTCGAATTTAATACGGCGTTTACGGTCTATCATCGAGTGGCGACCGTGGGGGCACTGATCCTCGGTGCGTCCTATCTCATCATCTTCTACACGCTCGGTAAAAGCCTGCTCACCGGTCCGGATGCGCCCGGCAATCCGTGGACGTTCTCGCGGACAGCGGAGTGGGCGACGACCTCTCCGCCGCCGCTCGAAAACTGGCCGAACCGACCCAGTTACAGCAGTGGGTCCCTCGAGTTCGTCGACGATACAACGACTACATCGGACGGCGGCACAGTATCTGACGGCGGCGCGGTCGAACAGGCCGACTCGCTCGAGTCGGAGCACGCCGATCACGGAAGCATTTGGCCGTTCGGAATCGGAGCGGGGATGTTCGTGACGTTCCTCGGAGTCTCGGGGCTCACGCCGTGGGTCGTCGATTTCGCCACCGCGCGCGGCGCAGATATTTCCGAAATCGGCTCGCCGGACTTCATCCATCCAGTGCTCGTACTCGTTGGTATCGGGATCTTGGGATACACGCTCTTCGAATACGGACGCGAGCAGTTCGACGCGCCCGAGATGGCTATTGCCGAACGATGGCCGGTCGAGGGCATCGGGACGACGAAACTCGGCGTCTGGTTCTTCATCGCATCGGACGTTCTCGTCTTCGGCGCTGTCATCGGGGCGTATATCTTTATGCGGCTACACGCCGGCTGGAACGAGTTCGAAACGGTCCCGCCCTCCGCAACTATCGGGCTGCTCAACACCTACATCCTGCTCACCTCGAGCTTTACTGTCGTCCTCGCACTGGAGATGGCCGGGAGAAAAAACGAACGCGGATTACTGGCCGCATTGGGAGGGACGGTACTGCTCGGGCTTACGTTCCTCAGTATCAAGGGGTACGAGTGGGGACAAGAGTTCGCCCACGGGATCTATTGGTTCTCCGAACTCCAGTACTCGATTTACTTCGTGACGACCGGCCTCCACGCGTTCCACGTGATCCTCGGCCTCCTCATCGCGGGGTTCATGATCTACCGCATCGTGACGCTCGGTGCCTATCTCGAGGATCACCGGCCGGTGGAGTACTTCGGCATCTACTGGCACTTCGTCGATATCGTCTGGGTGGTCCTCTTTCCGTTATTCTATCTCATGTAGGATTTCGGGTCGAATTTGCGGACTGAGTCGCAGGTTCACCACACCAAAACGAAACGGAAACGGGTCGGCCGCGAGCCGCGCTCAAACCGGAGTCAGTAGCGACTGCGAGCCGGCTGGGTCGCTCGAATCGGCTCCGGTTTCGGCTTCGGCCCCTCATACGGACTGCTGTAAGTCATTTCCGGCGCAACCGCGCCCGTCCTGCGGTTGTGCGGGTAAATCGTTACAACAGACCGTATCACGCACCGGAAGGCAGGTCGTCGATCGAAACGTCACCCTCGACCAGGCGGTCCGGGACGGCGAACGTTTGGGTGACGGCGTCGCCGACGAGATCGCCGCCGACGGTCGCGCCGCCGGTGAGTCGAACCGTCTCTGCAGTCGAAAGTGCTACCGTCCCGTCAACAGTTGCCCCGCCGCGGGCCTCGAACGTTTCGAGTTCAGTGCCGCCCGTCACGGTGCCGACGGTCGAGCCGCCGGTGAGTTCGATCCAAGACGCGGTGTTCTCGACGGCAAGTTCACCGATCGAGCCGGAGCCGGCAACCGTTACGTCGCCGATGTCGGCCGCCTCGACGCTGCCGTCGACGGCCGCGTTCCCTCGAACCGTGAGCGTCTCGGCGGAGTCGACGGCCACGGCTTCAGTGGTCCCGCTGCCTCGGAGTGCGATGTCACCGCGAACGTCGCCACCGACGAGGATCCGATCGACGGTGGCTGCGCCGCGAACGACCACGTCACCGCCGACATCACCCGCGATGAGAACGTCGCCGTCGATCCGCGTATCGCCGGCGAGGACGATCTCGTCTTCGACATCGCCGTAGACGACAACGTCATCGTCGACGGCCTCGCTCCGGAACCGAAGCTCGTTGACATCCTCACCGCGGTCTTCGGGGATCTCGGAATCGGACGAGTTCGTCGTGAACTCGGTAGCGACCGTCTCGTTGGCCGCCACGGTTACCGTCGTCGTCTCGGTTTCGGTGCCGTTGCTAGTGAGCGCGCGGAGATCGTAGGTGCCCGGTTCCACGCCGTCGATCGAGACCGAGCCGTCGGCACCGACCAGCCCCGTTCGGTCGGGTCCGAACGCGTCGTCGCCGGTTACGGTCACCCACGTCCCTTCCGGAAGCGGTTCGCCGGTGTCGTCCGTGACGAGCGCATCGATTGCGCCCGTCGCCGCCGACTCGACTTCGAACGTCGCTTCGGCCTCGCTCTCGCGAGCCGCGATATCCACGCGTTCGGTCGCCGTCGCGCCGTCTGTCGCCGTCACGGTGACGGTATACGTCCCCGGTTCGGGAACGGGGATCGAAGCGGTGCCCGCGGCGTCGGTCGTCACGAGTTCAACTGTGTCCGTCGGGCCGTCGAGTTCAGCGACGACGGTCGTCTCCGCGAGTGCGCCACCGCCATCGCCGTCGAGGATCGTTGCGGCGAGGGCGGGTCCCGCATCGGCGGACGATCCGACGGGTGTCGGGTCCGCGGTGTCGGGCGCAGGTGAACTCGCGCCGGTAGCGAGAACTGCCGGAACGACGGGTGCGACGGCGACGGTGCCAGCGATCAGGACGAGGAGGGCTGCGAACGTCCAGCGGCGTTGCGCGCTCATGGTGCGATCACCCGATGTTCCCGTTCCCACGCAAGTACGGCAGCGTCGAGCGTCTCGCGGTCGATGCGGCCGGCGGACCAGTCCTCGATAGCCCCGTCGACTGCGGGGCGAATGATGAATCCCTCGTCATTGGCGAGCAGTTCGAGATACGCCCGCTGTTGGGGATCGAGATGGCCGAAGGCGTCGTCGCCGACCGGCGAGAACAGCGGGTACGAGCGATTGAACGTGCTCGTCACCGGCAGTACCGCCTCGCCGGCGAGATTGTTGACGGTGTCGACGATTCGGTCGTCGTTGAGTCGGAGGTCGGAGCCGAGGCCGGCGGCGACGGCGTCGAGGTTTGCGCGGTGGTCGGCGCTCGCCGCCGTCGAGCCGACGAGGATCACCGCACCGCCGTCGTCGCGGAACTCGCGGAGTGTGCCGAGTTCAGCCTCGGTGTAGGCCCGTCCCGGTGCGGTGAGGAACACGGCGGTTGGCTCGTCCGCCTCGGGGAGGGTGGTCGCGACGTCGTTGAACTGCCTGAGCCGACCGCCGATGCCTTCGACGAAGCGGAGGTAGTACTGCATCCGCTCCAGCGAGAGCGACCCCGAGACATCGAACTGAGCGTGTCCGCCCTCGACGAGGAAGTCGCCGTCGTTGTGCGAGAGGTATCGCGCGAGGTTCGTGACCAGCGGGAAGTTGCCGTAGCCGCCGGTGTCGACCGGGAATCCCTCCAGTTCCTCGTAGGCCTCGTTGAACAGCAGTCCGCCGGCCATCGCGACGCGATTGTCGTGATCGACCCCGATCAGGGGCGCTTCGTCGTACGCGTCGACGCTGCTGCCGGAGAGCGGTTCCTGATCGGCATCCGGACCGGCTGCGACGGGAACGCGGTCGGCCGCGAGCGGCCCGGAGTCGGTCGTGATGCTGGACGCTCGCGGGACGTACACCTCCTCGACGGGATCGTTGCGGTGCTCGAGGACCGCGTCGAAGTCGGCCGCGGACCAGACGCCGCGCCCGTCGGCGAGCGCGGCCTCCTCGACGGCCGCGAACTCGTCGTGGCGGCCGAATCCGGACGAGTAGACGCGGGCGTATCCCTCCGCGACCATCTGCCGGTTGTACTCGACCGAGTAGTCGCCCGTCCCGGGATCGGCGTCGAAATCGTCCGGGTCGTAGTGCATGTATCCGAGCAGCCGTCCGTAGTTGCCCCGGATCGGCTCGACGTCGTCGAAGGTGAGCTTGATCCGCCGTCCCTCGACGTCGGTGTCGCCCGCGTCGGTGCCGTCGGGCGTCATCACGTCGAGGGCGAACGCGGTCGCGTTCTCACCCCACTCGTTTAAGTGCTCGATATCCTCGACGCCGAACCACTCGTGGATTTCGTTGGAAACGTCCCCCGTCTCGGCCGTATCGAACCCGAGGTGGCGAACCACGTCCCGGTAGTCGTACTCGCTGTCGAACTCCACCTCGACGGTGTCGCCGTCGAACACGCGCACGACGCGACCGTAGTACTCCTCGCCCGGATCGAACTCGATGCCGATCGACTCCTCGCGCTCCGCGAAGTAGTCGAACGCGGTGTTGAGATTCGTCGTCTCGATGTCGAACTCGCCGTCGCCGTCGTTCACCTGGTCCGAGTTGAACCGGAAATCGAGGTCGAGCGCGTCCGCGATGGCGTTCAGGTTTGCCGTTTCGTCGAAGCCGGTTTCGGAATTGCCCTGGCCGCCGAAGTCGGACTCGTCGAACAAGAAGAGCGCGCCGCCGTCGGCGACGAACGCCTCGAGTTCGTCGAGTTCGGTCTGTGAGAACGCGGTCGACGGCGAGGAGACGACCAGTCCGTCTGCCTCGTCGAGACCGGGTGCGCCCACGCCGTCGAACACGTCGAACCCGTCGTTGAAGTTCGCGGTCGTGGGAACGAACGCGACGCCGTCGTTGTGCGTCTCGTCCTCGACCTGGTCGGCGTTGAACCGGAAGGCGATGTCGAGTTCTGCAGCGATGGCGTTGAGCGTCGCCGTCTCCTCGTTGGTGAACTCCGATTCGTCCAGGAGGAACACCGCGCCGCCGCCGGCGACGTGAGCCGAGAGCGCGTCGAGTTCAGGTTCGGTGTATTCCTCGCCAGGCGAGGGAACGACAACCGCATCGGCGGCGTCGATGGTCGCGCCATCCGCCGATCCGTCGAAGAACTCGAACGCGTCGTTGACGTTCGTCGTCCGGAGCACGAACGGGGCCCAATCGCTGTGTTCTTCGTCGACGACTTGGTCCGAATTGAACCGAAAGTCGAGGTCGAGCGCCGCCGCGAGGACGTTCAGGGTATCGGTCGCGTGACCGTCGTAATCGGCCTCGTCGTGGATGAATACGGCACCGCCATCGGCGACGAATGCCTCGAGCGCGTCGCGTTCGGCCGCCGAAAACGCCTCCCCGGGCGATGTAATCATCACGAGATCCGCATCGTCGAGGTCGGCCGCGAGGTCGTCGGTCGCTCCCACGTCGAAGCCGCGGTTCGACGCGAGCGCCTCGAGTTCGGCGTAGTCGTCGAGCGCCAGCGCCTGCCCGTGACTCTCGTCGTAGTAGACGGTCCCCGGCCCGTCGAGTCGATCCTCCCAGGCGGTCACGAGGAACTCGCGGGTGGCGTCGACGTCGCTCTCGTCGGTGGCGAGGGGCGCACCGATACCGACGACGGTCCCGTCGACCGCAACCAGCGGAACGTCCGCATCGACGCCGGCGTAGCTGACGAATCCGTCGTCGTTTTCGTCGACGTTCTCCGCGGTCGACTCGGCCCAGACGGCGACGAGCGAGTCGTCGGTGAGCGACTCACCGTCCGCATCGAGCAGGCTCGCCGTCGAGAAGAACTCGAGTTCGTCGATCCCGCCGCCGTCGCTTCCGAGCAAGTCCTCGGTCGCCTCGAAGTCATAGCCGTCGTCCTCGATGGCGGCCGCGAACTCGCCGAACGAGGAGGAATCGTAGTAGCTGTCGTGGGCGTCATCCCACAGAATCGTGCCGCTCTCGCCGATCGTCTCGGACAGCAAGTTGCGCACGAACTGCTCGTTGGACTCGGTGAGATCACCGTCCTGGAGCAGTTCCGGCGTCCCGAATCCGACGACGGCCTCGTCTCGGGAAACGAGCGGAATCGCTTCGTCCTCCCCGTAGAGGTACGATGCCGAATCGCCCTCGTCGTCGACGTTCTCCGCAGTCGGCTCCGCCCAGACGAGCACGTGAGCGGGGTCGGTGAGCGGCCCGCCGCCCGCGGCGACCTGACTCGCCGTCGAGGGAAACAGCAGTTGCGCGCCGCCCAGAATATCGGTCGTCGAGCGCAACTCGTAGCCCGCGTTTGCGGCGTACTGCTCGAAGGAGTGGTAGTGCTCGAGGGCGAGTTCGTGAAACTGATCGTGGCCCTCGTCCCACAGGACCGTCCCCTCGCCGCCGATTTTGGCGTCGAAAAGATTGAGCATGAACTCCTCGTTCCCAACGTCGAAACCGCCCTGATCGTCGCTGATGAACTCGACCGTACCGAGCCCGACGACGGAGCCGTCTTCGGAGACGAGCGGAATATCGTTGGTCTCGTAGACGACTGTCGACGGGCCATCGTCCGTCGTCTCGAAGTTGTACGCGGTCGGCTCCGCCCAGACGACAACAGTCTCGTCGTCGCTGAGTTCGCTCTCGCCGTCCGGTGCGATCTGACTCGCTGCAGAGTAAAACGACAGCGCCTCGATACCCGGTTCGGCGGTCGATGTCCCGACAGCAGGCCGAGTGCCGATCCCGGTGAGGGCCGTGCCGACCGCCGTTCCAGTTACCGCCATAAAGTTGCGACGCCCGACCGTGGATCGTCGCTCCGTGGGGTTTTCTCCCATGACAAGTGACGACTATTTCCAGTAGTTAAGTGTGTATATTTCTACTATATACCGCTCGTCAGAGAATAGGTCACAGATGGACTGGGATTTCACAGCGTGCGACTTCTCCGATAGGCCAACTGAACTCGTTCGAGAGATTCAGGTCGGCGGTCGCAGTCGCCAGCGTATCGCAAGACTGAACAAGCGACCTAATCAGACGGATTTGTTGGTTAGACCAATCAGATAGGCTAACTAACAAACTTCTCTAGAAGGTCCAATACACAAAGCCGTCAACGGACGCGACGAGACGACGCAGAAGACGAACTCGACCGGACACCATCCAAGCGGCCGTCGAACGATTCTATTCGAAACACCTACTGGCAAGAACGCTACTTGGTGGCGTTCTCCGGAGCGACCGTTCGGTTTTACTGCCGTCTGTACGCAGTTAACCGGAAGGGCCTACTGATTAGACTATCTAAAAAGCCTAACCGGCAGAGAACACCGATCGTATCGACCGGCAAGATCGGTCAGTCAGCCATACCGCCATCACCCCCCGGTTGGCCACGAGGAGCGTGCGTTGTCCGGAAAGATAACCAACGAATCGAGCTGGCAAGGAGTACCCACTATTTCAGCCGAAACGGTTTTTCAGTAAGGGCATCGAAGTAGCCTAACCGATAGACATAATCAATAGGACTAACCGATAGGACTAACTCAGTGAGTCAGTTTAGCAGGATACTTCACCAGCCAAGCCGGTTGCCCTATCCAGACAGTTCTTGAAGAGCGGGCGCGTTCGTAAAGAGGCCCGGTACACCATACTGGCAGAGATAGCACGGTAGATTATCCATGTGGGACTACCGAGTAAGCCAACTGGACAGCCTAACCCATTAGCCTAACGAATCCAACACCGATGTCCGTCGGCCGAGACGAGCCGTCTCGTCCGCGAGCCGCGCTGCAGCACAGTTCTCGGCTGATGCCTGATTAGACCAACTAGTTATGCTAACCGAATGGCCTAACTAAATCATATACCGGAGAATTATAGTCGGGGAGACTAACTGGTTCGTATGCTCACCTATACGACCTACTCGGAGGCCGGCGGCGTCGGCAAGACGACAGTGGGTGCGGCCCTGCTCGAGGCCCACGCGGCCCACGGGCTCGACGTGCTCGCGATCGACATGGACCAGCAAAACGGCTCGCTCACCTACCTCCTCGATGTCGATGCACCCCGAGACGACAGCCAGGCCGATAACATCGTTCGACACCTGATCGATCGACCGAAGGGGTCGCTGGAGGACCTCGTGTTCGAGACGGAGCACGGGTTCGACCTCCTGCCGAGTCACAACATGCTCGAGAACCTCGAGGACTTGCTCAATCGCGCACAGCGGATGGCCGACGATCTCGGTGAAGGCGACGAGTTCGATCCGTACGATCGGCTCCGCCAGGTGCTCATGGACGCCGGGATTCCACAGGAATACGACGTGATCGTCATCGACCCGCCGGCGACCGCCGGCCCGCACCTCTACAACGCCGTCTCGGCGACCCGAAGTCTGGTTATCCCGGTCGAGCCGACCGGGAAGGGCATGCAAAGCGTCATCGGACTCGAAGAACTCGTCGACGGGCTCGAGGAACGACTCGAAGCCGAGATCGGCGTCCTCTCCGCAGTTCCGAACGGCGTGGGACGAACGACCGACCAGGAACGGTATCTGGAGGAAGTTCGAGAGCGCGGCTATCCCGCGCCCGTTGCACTCCGGGAACGATCGTCGCTCTTCGAAGGCTGTTGGGATCAGCAATGCACGCCGGCCCACTACGTCGAGACGCACCGATCTCGCACGCGGGATCACGAGATGGAGACGCTCGAGAAGATCGACCAGTTGGCAGGACGAATCGAGGAGGTGGGCGGACTATGAAGAAAGGGTCCGGCAGCGATCCGTTTGCCGAGTCCGAACCAGCGTCCGAACCGGAACCCGACACGAACGAGAACGAGGGCGAGGATGAGGACGAAACCGACAGCGAAACCGAAGGGACCCACCGCGACGAACCCGGAAAACGCGACGCTGAAACGAATTCGAACGCACGGCCGGACGAAGACGAGGATGCAGAGACGGAAAGCGCCGAACTCGAGACGACGTTCGACGAAACGGCGTCCACGGACGATTCGAAGGCAACGGCGTCGGGTCAACAGTCGTCCGAGAGAGAAGCCAGCGTTGAATCGGAGCAGAACTCGTCGGAGACTGAGACCGGCGCGCAAACGCAATCGCGATCCCAAAACGCGATCGTCGATGAGCCGCCGCAGGCGGGGGCCGCCGATGGGGGCGTACCCTGGGTGTACGTTCGTGATAACGTCAAGCAGGACCGGGAGATGGTCCAGTTCTACCTCCGGGACTACATGGTCGATGCGGAAGACGAGTTCGTCGACGCGGTGAGCGACGAACTCGGGACGGATGTCTCGAAGACCGACGTTCGAGAGGCAGCGTACGAGGCTGCGATGTACAACGTCGAGGACGTGGTCGAGCGACTGGAAGCCTGGGGATTCGAGTCGAGAGACTGACCGAGGTGTATTTGTTATTGCGGCTTGGACGCCTTCGTACCAGGGATCGAACGGCAAATCGGTTCGATGGCGCTATCGGTTCTGTCGCCAGTACCATCAACGAGTTATAGTTCGAAGAAAAATAATAAGGCGGATGACTGCCAGCTTCGGCTCCGATTGCTCGTACCGATTATACGACCGAGCGCTCAAGTCACTTGTCGGCGGCGTCAACTCGCCCGTCAGAGCAGATCCACGGCCGACGCCGGCGTTCGTCGACCACGGTGACGGCGCCCACGTGGTCGACGTAGATGACAATCGATATCTCGACTATATCATGGGATACGGACCGCTCTTGCTCGGTCACGATCTCCCCGATCGCGTTCGCGAGGCGATCACGAAGGCGGTCGCCGATGGCCCGATGTACGGTATCCCGACCGATATCGAGATCGAACTCGCCGAGTTCGTTATCGATCACGTGGAGAGCGTCGACCGACTGCGGTTCGTCAATTCCGGCACGGAGGCGACCGCCGCGGCCGTTCGGCTCGCTCGCGGGTATACCGGTCGCGACAAGATCGTCGTCATGCAAGGGGGGTATCACGGCGGTCACGAATCGTTCCTCGTCGAGGGGACGGCGGCGGATCGAAAACCGAGTAGTGCCGGCGTTCCGAAGCCGTTCGCCGACGAAACGATACCGGTCCCGTTCAACGACGAAACGGCCGTTAGAGAAGCGTTCGAACGCCACGGATCCGACATCGCGGCCGTGCTCACCGAACCGCTGCTTGGAAACCACGGAATCGTCCACCCAGTCGAGGGATATCACGAATCGCTCCGAAATCTCTGTGACGACTACGGATCGCTGTTGATCTTCGACGAGGTGATTACCGGCTTTCGAGTCGGCGGTCTGGAGTGTGCGCAGGGGAAATACGACATCGAACCGGATCTCACGACGTTCGCGAAGATTATCGGCGGCGGGTTCCCAGTTGGAGCGATCGGCGGCCGGGCAGGGATCATGCAGGCGTTCACACCGACGGGAGAGGTCTTCGAATCCGGTACCTTCAACGGGCATCCGGTGACGATGGCCGCCGGTCTCGAGACGCTTCGATTCGCGAAGAAACACGATGTCTACACGCACGTGAACGAACTCGGTGAGCGGATCCGGGCGGGGCTGCAGGATATCGTCGAAGATCACGCTCCCGAATACACCGTCGCAGGAACCGATTCGATGTTCAAGGTTCTGTTTACGCGGAGCGGGTCCGAAGCGACAACCGACAACTGTACCGCCGGCTGCAAACAGCAGTTGGACTGTCCGCGATTCGAACGCTGCCCGAAAACGGGCGCAGACGTCGAAACTGGCGAGACCGATCGATGGAAGCGAACCTTCTGGCCGGCCATGGCCGAACGGGACGTGTTACTCACGCCGAACCAATTCGAGAGCCAGTTCATCAGTTACGCTCACACCGCTGCCGACATCGATCGGACGCTCGAGACGTACCAGCGCGTTCTTTCGCAGTCAGGGTGACGGAGCGGCAGTATCTCAGACCACATCGGAACGACTGCGTCGATGGGACGAAGACGGAGAGCAATACGAACGGTTCACAGGCAGATCGAAGCAACTCGCCACCGACACGTACGCACGATCTAGGGACGATACAGCAGTGGAGTCGACTCGGGAAGAGTATGGCTGAGTCGCCGATCGAACCGTCCCCGAACACGTGCCCCCATATGAAAACCCACCATTAGACGGATTTCGGCGGTAGATGCCCCAGAACACGGGAATTGGGAGATTTAGTTAAAGCGTGGACGACCAACGTCGTTCTGTATGCCACCAGAACGCCTCACCACGGGAGGTGGTCGACGATGACCCTCTCGCGGCGCGATTTCATGGCAGCAGCCGGGACGGGGGCGGTCGGTGCCCTCATCGGTATCACGTGGGGTGCGACGCAGACGGTCGATTCCGTCACGCAGGTCGACAACCCGCTCACGTCCTATCCCAACCGAGACTGGGAAGAGGTCTATCACGACATTTACGCGTACGACGAGGTCGACTGGACGGTCTGTCACCCCAATTGTACGCAGTCGTGCGCGCTGAACTTCTACATGAAAGATGGCGTGCCGATCCGCGCCGAGCAGGTGTATCACAACGAGGAGCCGAGCGTCGGGCCGAGCGGATACGAAGACGCCGGTGTGAGCCAGCACTGGAATCCGCGAGGTTGCATGAAAGGGTTGACGGTCCACCGGCGGACGTTCGAACCGACGCGGATCAAGTACCCTATGGTCCGGAAGGGCTGGAGCCCGGACGATCCAAACCCCGAAGGTCGTGGCGAGGACGAGTTCGAGCGTGTCTCCTGGTCGGAGGCGATCGATCTCCTGGCCGAGAAGATGGCGAATCTCGAGGACACCCAGCACTTTCACGTCTTCAATGCCATCAAGGCCGACGGGCTGTTCACCCGCCACGGCTCGGCCCGGCGACTGGCCTCGATCTTCGGCGGCTGCGAGTGGACGGAGTACGACTGGTACGCCGATCTACCGCCGGGGCACGTGATGACGACCGGCTACCAGACGAGCGACGCGGATGCGTCCGCCTGGCGACAGGCCGACTACACTATTATCCAGGGGAAGAACCTGATCCACAACAAACTCGCGGACAACCACTGGTTCCAGGAGAGTCGCGAACGCGGCGGCACGATCGTCGGTGTTTACCCGGACTACTCGCCGACCGTCCAGAAGTGCGACCGCTGGCTTCCGATTCGACCGGGCAGCGATCCGGCACTGCCGCTCGGAATCGCTCACGTCATCATCGACGAAGAGCGCTACGACGAAGAGTTCATGCGGAGCTACACCAGCCTGCCGCTACTCGTCCGCGAGGACGACGGAAAGTACCTTCGAGCACACGACGTGTTCGAGGATGTCGAGCCGCCGGACCACGGAATCGACGGGGAACACGGCCACCACGTCGAGGGCGACTGGGGCGAGTTCGTCGTCCTCGGCGAGGATGGCGACCTTCATCGCGTCTCGCGCGAGGAGGTCGGCGAGGAGACGCCGGTTACACCTCGCCTCGAGGACGAGACGGAGGTAACCCTAACTGACGGCTCTGCAGTGAGCATCCGGACAGACTTCGCCCGGCAGAAGGAGACGATTCTGAACGACTACTCGCCGTCGAAGGTCGCGGAGATCACGACGATCCCGGCCGAGAAGCTCCGCCAGACCGCCCGCGAGTTCGCGGCCGCGGAGAAGGCCCAGTGGTTCACCGGTGAGGGGATCAACCACTGGTTCCACGGGGCTAGTGAGTGCCAGCGGGGTATCTTCCTCGTTCAGGCGATGCTCGGGAACATCGGTGAACGCGGCTGTGGCTACTACAACTACTCCGGCCAGTACAAGATCGAGTTACTGGACGGCTACCCGACGTACGTGAACCCGGACGGCCACTCCGCCCGCGGAATGTACCCGGGCCACGCGTTGGCCTTCTTCGGCGGCGAGCGGTTAGATCCGCACGCGATTCACGGCGACTACGACCGTGAACTCGAACTCGTCGCACACGAGGACAGTGACGAACCGGTGCTTCCGGAGGGGACGGAGTCGTACACGATGAAAAAGCCGGAGATCCTCTGGACGATGAACTGTAACCTCCTGAATCAGACCAAACATCAGGAGCACGTCATCGAGAACTTCGTGAAACACCCCGAGACGGCGAACGAACTGCTCGTCGTCTCGGACATGCACATGACTTATTCCGCACGCCACGCGGACATCGTCTTCCCTGTCCACTCCTGGCTCGAGTGTGAGTATCCGGATATCACGGTCGGCCCGGAGAATCCGTTCGTCCAGATGGACCACGGCGTGATGGATCCGATCTACGACACCAAACAAGACGGCGAGATTGTCGCCCGAGTAGCCGAGAAGCTAGACGAAAAGATTCCGCCGGAGGAGCGAAATGTGAACTCCTACCGGGAGTACTTCGCTGAGTTCTTAGAGGAAGACGGCGACGTCCGCACCTACATTCAGGAAGCGTTCGATTCCGGCATCACGACACGAGATATCGATGTTGAGGATCTCGAGAACGGACCGGAGCGCCTCCAACTGAAGACGTATCCGCGGATCCCCTTCTACTCGCAGATTCACGAAGATCGACCGTTCTACACGAAGACAGGTCGTATGGAGTTTCACAAGGAAGAGGATCGCTTCCTCGAACTCAACCGCGACGATATCCAGCACTTTGAGAGCCCCGAGGGAACGCCCTACGGCCGCGGGAAAACGTGGAAGGAAGGCGGTGACGAGACGAACGAACTCTACGAGGACGGCTACCGGTTCCACTACAACACGCCTCATCCGAAGTATCGGACCCACTCATCGTGGGGGATGACCGATTGGAACTTGATCTGGTCGGCGCGAGACTTCGGATCGACCAACGCCGATCCGGAGGGAACTGAGCGCCTCGTCGACGACTTCTCATTTCCACAGGGAGACGGCGAGACCGAGGACGTTCCACCGCTCGGTGAGGCATTCGTCGAGATGCATCCGAATGACGCTGAAGATATCGGCGTCAAGAACGGCGATTACGTGAAAATAACCGGTGATCGCGGTGACCTGGTGATCCGTGTGCTCGTCAGTGAACGTCAGCGACCGAGCGATGCGGGCGATATCGGCCAGCTAACGATCTGGCACGGCTGGTGGGAACAGCAGTTCCCGGACGAGGACGAAACCAGCGATGTCGTCGGCTACAACGTCGCGACGAACATTTGGCTCGACCCGCTGCTCGAGACTGACGACGTGGTGCACAAACCGACGTTCGGCGACCCGAACGTGAGCGACATCGTCGACGAGGATGTGTCCTGGCACGGAGCGGCGTTCGCGCAAGGCTACGAAGAACAGGTCTGGGCACCGACCGGCGTCGAGCGCGATACGCTGGTGAAAGTCGAGAAGTACGAGGAAGCGGACTGGCGACCCGGTGACGCCCGGAAGGACGAGCTATTCCAGGATTACGTAAGCGGTTCGATACAGGAAGGTGACAGCTGATGCCGGAAACCTACAACCCCCAACTCGGTCGTGAGCACAGCTACCCGTACGAGCACCGGGAGGAGGAGCGCGACTGGCACTGGGGAATGATCATCAACATCAACCGGTGTATCAACTGCAACACCTGTTCGTTCGCCTGCAAGTCCACCTGGACGAGCGGGAAAGGTGAGGAGTACATGTGGTGGATGAACGTCGAAACCGAGCCCTATGGCGGCTACCCGATGGGGTGGGACATGCGACTGCTCGACGACCTGGAGGAGGGAGAAACGATCTTCGAAGCTGCCGAGGACGGCGAGCAAGCCGCGGGATACATCGCCCAGAAGGAAGATTGGGAGTACCCCGCACTCGGCGACGATCAGGCCCACGGCGAGTACCCCGCCGGCGATGTCGTCGAGAGCGACCTCGAGAACGACGAGTACCACGACATGTGGCAGTTCTACCTGCCGCGGCTCTGTAACCACTGCAAGAACCCCGCTTGCCTCGCCGCGTGCCCGCGAAAGGCGATCTACAAACGCGAGGAGGACGGTATTGTTCTCCTCGATCAGGAGCGCTGTCGAGGATACCGCAAGTGCGTGAAGTCGTGTCCATACCACAAGCCGATGTACAATCCCGAGACCGGCGTCTCGGAGAAACCGGTCGGTTGCTTCCCGCGCATCGAGGAAGGCAACGTTCCCCGCTGTGTCTCCTCCTGTATCGGGAAGACGCGACTGCACGGCAACATCAACCGGGGCCCAGATGCTGGCCACCCTAACGGGAACACGTCGGCGGCGGCCGGCCGCAGTCCGGTAAACTACCTGGCAAAGAGCGACGAGAAGGCTGCGCTCCCGCTATATCCGCAGTTCGGCACCCAGCCGCAGGTGTTCTACATGCCTCCCTACCACGTGCCACCAGAGTTCCTTACCCAGATGTTCACGCCGAACACCAACGAGAAGCGAAACGACTGGCCCGGAAGCACCTTCGAAGAATCAATCAAGATCGTTCAGGACCGCGTTCGGAATCCGAGTCACCACACGCTCGGTATCCTCCAATTGTTCGGCGCGACGACCCGCCTCATCGAGACCTACACGGTCAAAGAACACCGCGTGAAGGGGTGGGACCGCAAGGGGGACAAGGTCGTCGACATCCCCTTCGAGGAGGAAATGGAGATCCGCGAGGGAGAGATGTGGACCAACCAGCCCTAACAGATCGATGACACCGAATACTACCACAGCCGATTTCGAGTATCACGCCGCGCGGGCCACGTTGTACTGTGTCACTGCCGCGGCGTTTACCTATCCCACCGAGGTCACCGTTCGCGACCTTCTCGACCCCGAGGCCCGCGAGGGAATCGAACGCGCCGCCGAGCGACTCGATCTCTCCGCGGAGGCGACCACGCTACTCGAAACCATCGTGGAGACACCCGTTTCGGGCCTCGAATCAGCGTACAACGAACTGTTCGGACTCCCAAGCGACGACGGAACCTACGCCGTGGTTCCGTACGAGGCCCACTACACGACTCGCGACGAGATAAGCAGCGAACAGCGCCGGATCGCGACAGTCGTCGGCCTGATGAACGAGTTCGGTCTCGAGCCGAGCGACGAGTTCGACGAGCGACAGGACCACGTCGCCGCCGAACTCGAATTGATGCAGGTGCTGGCCGGCCAACGAGCCGTCGCGCTCGAGTCGGGCGATCACGCGGCCGCCGAGCGCGTCGGTCGGGCCGAGGCGACGGTGCTCGAAGAGCACCTCGTCGAGTTCGTGCCGGCCGTAGCCCACGACCTGCGCCGGGCAACCGGTGAAGATGCGTATGTCGCCGCCGCCGATCTCGTCGAGGCGCTGGTGACGTACGATAACGGAAAGCACCCGGATCCGAACGCGTCAGCGGGGAACGGAGGTGGGTCTCCGTGAGTTCCGAACGGTGGGGCCTCGGACCGGTGGAGATCGATCGGAACGCTGCGCGCCGCGCGACGAAACTGGCCGCGGTCGTGCTATGTCTGGTAATGGCCGTACAGGTGGTGATCGTCGCCGTCTTCACGCTCGGTCCGCATCCGCTGCAATCGGTCACCGAGGTGCCAGCCGAGCCGGACGCCCAAGCGTGGGACGGTGCGCCGAGCGAAACGCTCTCGCTCGACAGGCAACAGATGACGACCCCCTACGGCGGCGGGAGCGTCGATAACGTGACGGTACAGGCAGTCACGAACGATACGCACGTCGCCTTCCGGCTGGAGTGGGAGGATCCGACGGCGGATACGGAGATCGACGAGCCCGACGCCTACAGCGACGCGGCGGCGATCATGCTCCGCAGCGGAAGCAAGCCGCCGGTTACCATGGGAGCGAACGGCGACCCGGTCAACATCTGGTACTGGCGCTCGAGCTGGCAGCATTCGGACGCCGATCCGGGCGGCGATATGTACGCCTACCCGCACCCGGATAGCGAGACGAAGCCAGGAACGGTCGCCGGGAACCCGCTCTCACAGTCGACGCACAACCAGTACGGGCAGAACTACTACGCCACCGGCTTCGGCTCGCTGACCAACGCTGAGACCCAGCCCGTCGCGGCAAACGGTCAGCGGACCGACGACGGGTGGGCGCTCGTGTTTCAGCGCGAACACGAGACTGCCGGCGACTACGACGCCGTATTCGAAGACGGCGAGCAGATGTACCTCACGTACGCCATCTGGAACGGGAGCGCAGATGAGGCAAACGGTGAGAAATCGCTCTCGTACCAGTTTCTCACCCTGGATCCCGGCGACGGAACGCTCAGTGAAACCGATTCCGCCGACGATGAGGGCGCCAACGAGACAGACACCAATGATAGCGGTGTCGTAGCTAGCGCGACGACATCGGCGCGCTGGGCGACGAGAGCGGCGACGAACTGGCCCGCTGCGATTGTCCTCGCGACGGGCGCTGCATGGCTCATCAGTTACTGGAGGATACGAGAATGACCGATTACGCGAATCGAAGTGCCCGGGGACGGGCACCCACCGGCGACGAAGCAACGCTTCGATCCCGACTCGGATCCGCTCGCGAACGCGATCGCCGACGCGCCGCGCTCGGACTGGTTGAGATAGCCGCCAACGGCGGGCTAACATCGGAAACGATCGTACAGCTCGCCGAGTTGGTGTCCGACGACGACTCCGCGGACGTACGACAGTTCGCTGTCGAAGCGTCCGGCCTCGCTACGGACACTGCTCCCGAATCTGACGGCGAAGCGGTGGCTGCCGCGGCGATTCGAACGGCACTGACCGACGATCACGAGTGGGTCCGCGCAGAGGCCGTCGTCGCGCAGTCTCGGATCGCACCGGAAGCCGAGGAGCCGATTCGGGCGGCCCTCACGGACGACAGCGGCTGGGTGCGTCGCAACGCCGTTATCGCCCTCTCAAAGACGGGGGCGGCGTCTCAGGAGTTGCTCGTCGAACGACTCACGAACGATCCGCACTCCGGCGTTCGAGAGTACGCGGCGACCTATCTTTGCGAGTTCTCCGAGGACGTCGACGAGACTGTCCGAATCCTCGCGGCAGTCATGGTCCGCGATCCGGAGGCGTTCGTCCGAGCGAAGGCCGCGACCAGCCTCGGAACTCTCGGCACCGACCGGGCCGAGGAGGCCCTCGAACAGCACGGACTGACCGATCGGAGCGACGACGTCCGCCGATCTGCCAAGCGAGCGCTTGCGTCGGCCCGCGGCGTCGACCCGGAACGGCTCGACGTCGAACTGAACGACGATGCTGCACCCGGCGGCGGACCGGGATCCCGGCGAGAGCGAGAACGGAACCACCGGGAGACGAGACGGGGACCAGCCGGCTCGATCGACGGACTGACACAGGGACAACGTGATCGACGATGACCGATGAACGCGACACCACGGCCGACACGGACGGATCGCACGCGAAACACGAAGACGACCCGGACGGTGCCCGTACCGCCGAAAGCCGCGCTGGCGTCGCGGGTGACGGATCGCCGCCCGAGGAGTCACTCGGGATTGCGATTCCTGAGGCTCACGTCGGCGCGTTCGTCGCGCAGGCGTTCGAGGATGTCGAGCGATCGACCGAGTGGACGGAGGCCGTCGACGCCGCCATCCCTGCCGACGCTCGCGGCGCCTGGCAGTCGCTCTCTACGCGGGATCAGGTCGTCGAACTGTTGACACTAGCCGACGAGTTCGACGCCAAGGCGACCGCGTTACTCGAGGAGATTCCGCTGGATCGAGACGGGCTAGACGATGACCGCTACGAGCGGGTTTCGGATGCGAAACGGTTGCGGCGGAATGCGGATATCCTCCGGGACGGGATCGCAGCCGGTTACGCCGAGGGTCGGGTGAGCGACGACGAACTGGTCGCAGCGGTCGAGGCGTTCGGATTCGATACCGCCACGATCGCCGAGCGCGAGGACGCGCTGGACGCCGTTTCCAGCGCGTACAACGTCGAATTCCGCCCCTACGGTGGGACGCTGATGACCGAGACCGAGATAGAAACCGAGTCCGGGGCGCCCGACGAATTCGAGGTCATGTGAGATGGCGAAGGATAGCCTGGTCCCCGACGAGGTATCGATCGACGGGCTCGCAGATCGCGTCCAGGACGGACTGTGCGCCATCGAGGACCCGGTTTCGGGTGGTAACGTGCTCGAATCCGGACTGGTTACCCAGGTTTCGGTCGACGAGCGAACGGTGCACGTATCCGCTTCCCTTGCCGAACTCGAGGAACCGATTGCGGATGACATCGCAGAGGCGCTCCGTAGAACGGCGCTTTCGACCCCCGGAGTCGAACAGGCGACGATCGAGGGAGAGGTCCAGAGCCCCGACGAGACTGCGGCTGAGCGCGTCGACGGACCGGCGAACGTTGACACCGTAATCGCCGTCGCGAGCGCCAAAGGTGGTGTCGGAAAGACGACGGTTGCGACGCAACTCGCTCGGGCGCTGGCGACCGGAACCGATCGCGATGTCGGTCTCTTCGACGCCGATCTGTACGGGCCGAACGTCCCCGATCTGCTGGATCTCGACGGCCCCGTATCTGCCACCGCCGAGGGGCGCGCCGAACCGATCACCGCCGGCGAGCTCGTCACGATGAGCGTCGGCCTCATCGCGAACGACGAGCCCCTGGCCTGGCGCGGGGCAATGGCCCACGAAGCCGTCAGCGAACTCTTCGAGGACACCGCGTGGGGTGAACTCGAGACGCTGGTCGTCGACCTCCCGCCGGGGACCGGCGACATCGTGCTGACGGCGCTACAATCACTGCCGATCGACGGCGCGGTGCTGGTCACTACTCCGCACCCGACAAGCGTGGACGATACGTCACGGAGCGCGACGCTGTTCGAAGAAAACGGAATCCCCCTCCTGGGAACGGTGGTCAACATGCGCGAGTTCGCGTGCGAGTGCGGCCGCGACCACGACCTCTTTCCCGACGCGAACATCGAGCAAGCACTCGAGCAGCCGGTGCTGTGTGAACTGCCTTTCGAGGAGCGGATTCGGGACTTCGGCGGCGACGTTCCGGCCGAGATCGTTACCCTGGCCGACGCCGTCCGCGACCGGTTGGACGAAATTGTGGATCTCTCTGTGCCCGCTCACGCCCTCGATCTCCGCGGCCTCCCCCGACCGATCCGCCGCGAGCAGGTGATCGAAGAGTTCCGCGCGACCGAACCCGGAGAGACCACGTATCTGCTCACCGACGCCGACCCGTCGTCGCTCGAGACTGAACTCGCGACGGCGGTCGGTGCCGATGACGCATCGGGCGATGCGTTCGAGCGGTCCGTCGTGCGCAGACGGGCGCCGAACGAGTGGGTGATGGCCGTCGTTCGGTAACGTGAAGCGGTGAGAGTTTTCTCGAGCAGCAGTCGGCTGACCGTCCGTATCTCGTCCGACTCTTTCTCGTGGCAATCGTCGCAGAAGAGCTCCTTACATCGCAGTCCGAGACGCCCGATCAGTTCCGATCCGGGTGACAACCGAATCGCCACATCGCGTTCGGATTCAGCCCGCGCTACCGTCTCGGGGCTCCGCTTGCACGCTGATTTCAACGCGGACGTTCAGCCGTGACATTCTCCGTCCGGAGAGTACCCCCAGTGTTTAACCCTCGTGAGGGCTTTTGTACGCGTAGTGAAACGCTTAGCCCGTCAGAAAGAACAGGAAACGGAACCGGAACCGGAACGCGAGACGACCGGGCAAGAGGGAACTCGGACCTGTCCCGAATGCGAGTCGAGTTCACTCACGCGGAGTCCGGACGAGAGCGAAATCAGTTGCGAGGCCTGCGGATTGATTATCGAGGAAGAGGTGATCGACCGCGGGCCGGAATGGCGAGCGTTCAACGCGGCGGAACGAGACAGTAAATCCCGCGTCGGTGCCCCGACGACCCAGACGATGCACGATAAGGGGTTGACGACCACGATCGACTGGAAAAACAAGGACGCCTACGGCCGCTCGCTGTCCTCGGACAAGCGCTCGCAGATGAACCGGCTGCGAAAATGGCAAGAGCGGATCCGGACGAAAGACGCCGGCGAACGAAACCTGCAGTTCGCCCTTTCCGAAACCGACCGGATGGCCTCCGCACTGGGCGTCCCGCGCTCCGTTCGAGAGGTCGCGAGCGTTCTTTACCGACGCGCGCTCGACGAGGATCTCATCCGCGGCCGGTCGATCGAGGGCGTTGCCACGAGCACGTTGTACGCAGCCTGCCGAATGGAAGGGATACCGCGATCGCTGGACGAAGTCGCTGCAGTGTCGCGCGTTAATCGCATGGAAATCGGCCGCACGTATCGGTACATCTCACAAGAACTCGGTCTCGAGATGGAACCCGTAAACCCGAAAAAATACGTGCCGCGGTTCTGTTCCGAACTCGACCTCCCAGAAGAGGTACAGGCGAAAGCCAACGAAATCATCGATACGACGGCCGAACAGGGGATGTTGTCCGGAAAATCCCCGACTGGATACGCCGCGGCTGCAATCTATGCGAGCGCGCTGCTTTGTAACGAGAAAAAGACGCAGAAAGAGGTCGCCGACGTTGCCCAAGTGACTGAGGTCACCATTCGGAACCGATACCAGGAACAGATCAGCGCGATGGGACTTCCGAACTAACGTTCAACGTTGATCGCCGCCGTTCAAGTATCAAGTGAGGGTAGCAGAAAACGCCGCCGGCAGAAACGGTGGATCTCCCACGCGTGAGTGATCAGCTAATCGTCACTGGCCCGATCAGCGGACTCGTGGCCGCCGACGATTCGATCGGCGATACCGTGATCGGTCGTCCCCTCGGTAGCTTTCTTCCGCCGGAAGAGTAATTTTGCAGCTACCTCCCAGGCGAAAAGCGCCGCACCGAAGATCAACAGCGTATCACCCGGGAAACGAAGCCAAAACAGCGTCTGAATCAGCCCGTCGTTGTAGAACTCGAGGCTACGTCCAGCAGCGTACCCGTGGGTGAACGAGGTCTCGAGTTGGAGGAAGCCAATGGGGAGCAAGGACAGCACGATCATCAGCGCCAATCCGACGTTGCAGAGCCAGAACGACCACCGCAAGCGGCGGCTGGTCCACCCGGCGTCTCGAGTCGTCAGCCGGAGGATGTAGACGGCCATTCCCATCGCGAGCAGGCCGAAGGCACCGAACATCGCTCCGTGTGCGTGTGCGACGGTGAGGTACGTGCCGGTCTGGTAGTAGCTGATCAGCGGGAGATTGATGAAGAAGCCGATCACGCCGGCTCCGAGGAAGTTCCAGACGGACGAGGCCACGATGAAGTAAAACGCCGTTCGATAGGGAAAATCCGGCCCGGCGGTGTCCATCGCACGATATTGTCCGAGCGCCTCGTACAGGATGAAAAGCAGCGGCACGAACTCGAGCGTGGAAAAGACGCTCCCGATGGGAAGCCACACCTCGGGAAGCCCGGCCCACCAGTAGTGGTGCGAGACGCCGATGATGCCGCTTCCCATCACCAGTGCGGCCTGGAAGACGACGGCCTTCTCGGCGGCCGCCTTCGAGAGCAGATTCATCGAGACCAGCGTCAGGGCGATGACGACGACGATGAAGAACTCGAACACGCCCTCGACCCACATGTGAACGACCCACCAGCGCCAGAATTCCGTCGTAACGATGTTCGTCGTCGGCGTGTAGAGGAACCCCGCGATGAACAACGCGCCGATCGAGCCGCCGGCGTAGACGATCATGTGGGCCAGCCCATAGCGGGGCTCCCGGTCGAGGAGCGGCTTGAACCCGCGGGCGACGAGAGCGGTCCAACCGAGGAAGCCGACCAAAAGACCGAACTGCCACACCCGTCCGATCTCGAGGTACTCGAGACCCTCGTTGCCGAGCAGCCACCAGAGTCGACCGCCGAAGAAATTGTGAATGCCGAACCAGATACCGGCCACGCCACCGATGGCGACGACGAGTAACGCACCGATCAGCCCCTTGACGTACAGTGCCTGTTTGGGTGGTTCACGGCCGGTCAGCAACGGCGCGAGGAAGAGCCCCGCACCGAGCCATATCGTGGTGATCCAGAGGATGCCGAGATCGACGTGCCAAGTTCGGACGATCGACCAGGGGAGCCACTGAAGGATGTCGAATCCGGTCACTTCCTGAAGGCCGAAGAACCCGTCTCGTTCGACGTAGTAGTGCGCGAGCAAGCCGCCGAGGAACGTCTGGACGGCAAACAGGAATGCGCCGAAAAGAATGAACCCAGTGCTCACCAGTTGACTCGGCGTCAACTCGATATCCGCCGGCTGGGGAATCGAAACGCCCGCGGTATCGGGTTCGGGGATTTCGACGGCCCGGTAGAGCCAGATCGCCGCACCCGCACCACCGACGAGTATCACCATCGCGATGACGCTCCACGTCATCACCGGACCGCCGGCGTCGTTACCCGCCGCGGGGGAGTACGGCCAATCGTTGGTGAACGACACCGTCGAATCGGGACGATCGGTGTGTGAAATCCAGGCAGTCCACAGCGCGAAGTCGGCGAACCGTTCCGCCGCCGCCACACTCTGTATCTGCCCCGCCGGAACGCCGCGCTGGCGGTCGCCCTCGTAGTAGCGTTCGACGTACTCCTGACGAACTTGCCGGTGGGCGTAGGCCTCCGCCGCGGAGTATTCGACGGTCTCCGCGTCGTAGCGGCTCGACTGGAGTTCATCGCGGACGTCCCGATCGATCCCGGCCTGCACCGACGCGGAAAGCGCCGCGTAGGTTTCGTTGTGGCGATCCTGCGCGTAGTACTCGCGCATGTGCTCGGTCTTCAACTCGAGCGTCTCGGCGGTGTAGTCGGTGTCGTAGTAACTGCCGCGACCCAGGATCGAGCCCTGGTTCATCAGACCGTTCTCTTGGAAAACCAGCTTCCCGGACTGCACGTCGTCGCTCGTCGCAACCGGGTCGCCGTCGGGACCGACAATCGTATCGGGAATTGCCGGTTCGTTCGCGTACGAAAGCCACGCCCCGCCGCCCATAACGACGAGATTCACGACGAAGATCGCCGCGAGGAACGTAGCGAGTTGTCGTCTCGATAGCTGCATGACAACCGGAACTCGAATCTATCGCGCCGTCAAACGGACCGCGGATTCCTGTAGGTTGGAAAAGTACCCAAATATGTTCGCGTAAATCGTGAGGGAGACGGCACTCGTATTCACACCGTCTTGCAGCCGCTTGCCGACCAACACATCGTTTTAGTTTCAACGGAAACGACGTGCTCTTTCATCGTCGGTCGCCGCTACACGCACGTCACAGAAACGAATATTGGGTTCGGCGGGAGATACCAATTAATGGCAACGCTCGAGCGACTCACCGTGTTTCCGGTGAAAGGACTCGATGGGATCGATCTCGACTCGGCATCCGTTCTCGACGGCGGAACGCTACAGTACGACCGCGAGTTCGCCTTGGTCGACACCGATGGGGACGTGATCAACGGCAAACGGACCGATCGCGTCCACGAACTCGAGACCGATTTCGATCCGGCGGCGAGGAAGATGACGGTCGAAACGGCCGACGGCGACGAACGACGGTTCGATCTCGAGAGCGAGCGCGAACGGGTTGAGGAATGGTTCAGCGACTATTTCGGGACGGAACTCGTTCTGGAACGGGACGAGTCACTGGGGTTCGTCGACCGCCGCGAGATGGGGCCGTCGCTTATCAGCACGGCCACGCTTCGGACGGTCTCCTCGTGGTTCGACGAGATGACGGTCGAGGGAGCGCGACGCCGTATGCGGGCGAACGTGGAGGTTTCGGGCGTTCCGCCGTTCTGGGAGGACCGGTTCGTCGGCGACGGCGCTCCGGCGCTCGAGGTCGGCGACAGCCGCTTCGAGGGCGTCAAGCCGTGTGGTCGGTGCATCGTACCCCGGCGCGATCCCGACACCGGTGAATCGATCCAGGAATTTCGGACGCGATTCGTCCGAAACCGCCGAGAACAGTTTCCGGAATGGGTCGACGAGGACGCCTTCGATCACTACTACGCGCTGATGATCATCACTCGGGTACCCGAGGTCGATCGAGGGAAGACGCTTCGTGTCGGCGATCCGGTCGAAACGATCGAGTGATCCGTTCGGCCGATTTCTCGATCCGGGCCGTCCGAGAGTCGCAAAATGAGCGACGGTGAGGACGGTCGGTTGTCGAATCGACCGACGGATGCCAGTGCACGCTCCGAATACGTTCGCGAATACGTCTTTGTGAGTACCTCTCCAGGATAGTACGTGATGGACGACCGAGACGTGACCCATCGCGGTCCGGCCGACCGGTATCGCGACCGTAAGGTGGCCGGCGACACAGTTTACGGACGGAGTATCGCGGACAGTCGCGGCGATCGCCGCTCGCCGAGACGATGCACACTCGACCGGGAATCGCGGCGTGTGCCGCAAGCGGAATCTCGCGTCCGAGCGCCGGACGCGACGGCAACGCGCCGACGGAGCTCCATCTCGTCGAGGGAGGACGGATGCGACCGGCGGACGTAGACACGAGCCGGCGTCCGTTCGTTCTCATCTGGGAGGTAACCCAGGCGTGCGAGCTGGCCTGTAAGCACTGCCGGGCGGAAGCGACGCCGTGTCGCCATCCGGACGAGCTCACGACCGAAGAAGGGAAACGGCTCCTCGACGACGCTCGTCGCTTCGGATCGGGACAGCTCGTCGTCCTGTCGGGTGGCGATCCGTTGTATCGCACGGATACGCTCGAGTTAGTCGAATACGGGATCGAGAAAGGGCTCAGGATGACGATGACGCCCAGCGGGACCGCCTCCCTGACGGAAGCGCACATCCGAACACTCGCCGAAACGGGGCTCCGCCGGATCGCGCTGAGCATCGACGGCGGCTCCGCCGCCTCCCACGACGGATTTCGGAACGAACGGGGCAGTTTCGAACGGACGCTCACGGCCGCGCGGGCCGCCCGACGGGCCGATCTCCCGCTCCAGATCAACACGACCGTCTGCGCCGAGACCGTCGACCAGCTCCCGGCCGTTCGCGACCTCGTATCCGAACTCGATGCCGTGCTCTGGTCGGTGTTCTTCCTGGTCCCGATCGGACGCGGACGAGTTCTCGATCCGCTCTCGCCGGCGCGCGCGGAACGCGTGATGGAGTGGCTCGTCGATGTTGCGTCGGCGGCGTCGTTCGGCGTCAAGACGACGGAGGCACCGCACTATCGGCGCGTTGCGCTCCAACGACGCCGATTGTCGACGGCGGAATCGTCGGCCGATTCCATCGGTCGCCGGACCGGCATTACCGCCGGTGACGGATTCGCGTTCGTGAGCCACACGGGAGAAGTCTATCCGTCCGGGTTCCTGCCGGCAGCCGCCGGAAACGTCAGAAACGAGTCTCTCGTCGACGTCTACAGGCGGGGAGACCGCTTCCAACGACTCCGGGATCCGGACGCGCTCACCGGGAAGTGCGGCAGCTGCGAGTTCAGCCACGTTTGTGGCGGCAGCCGCTCGCGGGCGTTCGCGTACACCGGCGACGCACTCGCCAGCGACCCGCTCTGTGCGTACGTTCCGGACGGGTACGACGGACCCCTTCCCGAGCAAACGTTTTCCACCTGATCGCCGACGCCTCTCCCGGGGCGACCCACTCGAACGTGGCTCGCGCGACTCGGGACGTAACCAAGAAGACGTTCCCCGCCGGTCCCCGTGGCGGCGCTAGTCGCAATCCGCCCGCTTTGGAAACTCGGCGACGAACTGCTCCGCATCGACCCGTTCGACGGTATAGCCGTCGGCATCGAACGCATCGACTTCCGCCTTGAACTCGTAAAACAGCGGTTTCGGCTCGTGGTCGTTGACGAGCGTGAGGGACTCTCCCGGATCGAGTTCGTCGAACACCGCGTGGATTTTCGGATGGCGGTCCGCCGGCGGTAACTCTCTAACGTCGAGCGTCGTCATAGCATGTAGACTACGCTGAACGCCGCTATTCAATCTGGCTAGTGCGGTCCGTCTCGACTGCTGGTTAGCTACTGGTCGGGTGACAGTTCGCCGAGGTCGCGCTCACGCTCGGCTGTCCGGTTCAGACGGGATACGGGCGTTCGAAGGGTTCCGAATCGGACGGAACTAGCGACTAGAGCGCGCCGGGTATATGAACGAATCGCCGAACGAGTTCACGAATTTCTCACGGTGTGGGAGTCGGCAGAACAGCCTTCGATAAACTGCGAAAGGATCGCATATGGTAGCGAAAGCGAGACGAGAGCGAGTCGAACGAACTGACCGTGGATCTCCGGTTCCGCAGTGGGAGGTGTTCGTCCGCGATTCGGAGACGGATCCGCTTCGCCACGTCGGGAGCGTTGCAGCCCACAGCGCAGCCGAGGCGCACGAACACGCCACCCGCTTGTTCGGCTGGTATGCCGTCGACGTGTGGCTCTGCCCGGCCGACGCCGTCGAACGCTTCACAACGAGTGCGTTCCCTGCGACGGACGAGGGGGACGTGACGGAGGAAACCGATGCGGAGCGCGAGTCAGGGGCGGAAACAGAGATAGATACGGAGACGAACGGCCGAAGGATCGCCGAGGGAGAACCGCGCAGTTACGAGGAAACCATCGGCGAACCCCGGTGAACGACGTATGATCTCGATAAGCAAACTCCTCTGTGACCTCGACGCCGAGGGTGACGGACTGCGGTACGACGCGGCCGACGAGTCGAATACGCACCAGATCACCAAGCGAAGGCAGCGACGGCCGGTCGTCGTCTGGAACACCACCCGGCAGTGCAACCTCTATTGCTCGCACTGTTATGCGGCGGCCGAGGACGAACCCGCACCCGGCGAGCTCACCACGGCCGAGGGCAAAGCGTTTCTCGACCAGCTCGCCGACTACGGCGTCCCGGTGGTGTTGTTTTCCGGCGGCGAACCGCTGGTTCGCGACGACCTCGAGGAACTCGTCGCGTACGCGGCCGACGCGGGGCTCCGGCCCGTGCTCTCGACGAACGGAACGCTGATCACGGCCGAACGTGCGGCTGCGCTTCGAGACGCAGGCCTGCAGTACGCGGGTATCTCGGTCGACGGGCGTCCCGAACGAAACGATAGCTTTCGCGGAAGGGAAGGGGCGTTCGACGCCGCCGTCCGCGGCATCGAGCACTGTCTCGACGCGGGTCTCAAAACCGGGCTTCGATACACGATCACCAGCGCTAACGCGGGAGATCTCGAGGCCGTCATCGACTTGCTCGTAGACGTGGGTCTCGATCGGTTTTGCTTCTATCACCTCGACTACGGCGGCCGCGGCGCTGAACTCGTCGACGCCGACCTCACGCCGACCGAGCGGCGGGCGGCTATCGAGCGACTCTGCGAGCTCACCCTCGAGTACCACGACGACGGCGAAGAGATCGAGACGCTACTCGTCGGTAACTACGCGGATGCGGCGTTCCTCGTCGAGTACGCGAGCGAGCGCTTCGGCGACGCGCGAGCGCGAACGGTCCGCGACTATCTCGAACGCAACGGCGGCGACCCCACCGGCGAGCGGATCGCGGACGTCGACTACTGTGGCAACGTACACCTGACGCAGTTCTGGCAGGGGTACAGCCTCGGAAACGTCCGGGATCGGCCGTTCGGTGAACTCTGGGAGGACGAGACGAACCCGCTGTTGCGAGCGCTTCGCGAGCGCGAGACCCATCTTACTGGACGATGTTCCGAGTGCCGGTATCGATCGATCTGTCGCGGGGCGTCCCGGTTGCGCGCGCTCGCGGTCGAGGACGACCTCTTCGCTCCCGATCCCCAGTGTTACCTGACGGAGGGAGAAATTGCGCCCGGGGATGCGTTCGCCGGCGGATCCGCGGATTGACGAACCGCCGGCCCCTCCCGAGCGAAATCATCGCATACGTTATCGGATCGGCTGAGTTCGGTATCCTCGTCGCAGCCACGGTCGCGACACGGGGCATTCGCCCGCTCGTATCGCACTGTCCCATGCGGTGAGTGACGAGCGGATCAACCCGCTACTGATCGAAATCCCGAGGCGATCTTCCCTGCCGTGTACCGATTCCACGACAGCTGACTGCTTCGAGAGCGCTCTCCTTCCCGTCGCTCGGCGGTAGATATAAGTCACTACCAATCAACAATTAGGACGGAAGCCGTTAAACGGGCATGAAATGCCCCGGATGCTGGAGACATCCGAGACGTGGCTTCCAGCCGAGTAGGCTTGCAGCCATGATTGCGTACATTCTCACGGAATATAAACATCCCGCACGACTGATGCATCGCTCAATTCAATCAGCAGCAGGTATCTCCTGCCGAATTACGAGAGTGACGAGGTGTCAGTTGAGATGAGCGACGGCGCTGACAACACCGTCGATGGTAGTGACGGCGGGGACGACCCTGGCCAGTCCGACCGATTCGACCAGTGTACCCTCCCGCGCTGTCCTCGCTGCGGGACGCCAATCGCGCGGAAAACCATGATCGGCCCCGGCAAAGCCATCGCCGGTCCCTGCGGCTGTCGCGTCGCTCCGCCGGATCCTTCTCCCGATTCCGATCCCGGCACCGCCACCCGCACCGAACGAGACCGGCCGAATTGATCCCCTGCGAGACGAGTTCACCGGACTGAACTCGGATCGCGGCGGTCAGCCGAGTTGCCGGCGAGTGTCGAGACGACCACCACGACCACCGGTATCATCGGAGCAAACCACCACGATCACCGCCGCAACTCGGCCCGTAATCGCGACTTCCGAGCGACGGACACAGACACCGACACCGAGATTAGCGCCGGGGGTCACTGGGACCGCTGGAGCGAGCAGCCGTCGTCGGATCGTCGGCATCAGTCCGATCGAGGAGTTCAACCGTTCCCCGACTCCCATCAATGCGAACTCGCTCCCCGCTCTGAATTTCGGCCGTTACGTCCGAAACCGAAACGACAGCGGGAATCCCGTATTCTCGGGCGACCAGCGCACCGTGTGTCATCCGGCCGCCGACTTCCATCACGAGCCCGGCCGCGTTCTGGAACAGCGGCGTCCACCCCACATCGGTCGACGGAGCGACGAGAATGTCGCCGTTTTCGAGGGACTCCTCGGACGGATCGGTCACCACTCGAGCGGGACCCTCGACGATGCCAGACGAAACCGGCGTTCCGACGAGTTCGTGCCCCGTCGGTTCGATCGCCGCCGTCACCGCCGGAGTTTCCCCGTCGCTGGTGAGAATCGGCGGAGCAGTCAGAGACGCGTCCCGATTGTACGCACGGCGTCGCTTTTCGATATCGACATCGATTGGGGAATCGTCTTCGAGCGCGGCGAGGAGTTCGTCTTTGCGAAGGAACCAGACATCATCAGGCTGGTCTATCTGACCGTCTGCGGCGAGCGAGTCCCCCGCCTCGGTGAAGACATCGCGAGCGGCGGTGAGAAAGCGAGTGACGCCGTGCTTGTGATGTTCCCGAAGTTGGATCCCGCCACGATAGACTCGGAGCAGTCGTGACACGACGGGCTTTCGGATCGGACCCAGAAGGCCGCGTCCAGCGCGTGCTTCGAGTTCGGCGGCCGCGCGCTCGGCATCCGCTTTCAACTGCGCAAGGTGCTCGCGGTGGTCGAGGTCGTCGCTTCCCGAGAGGGAACTGCGGATCGTTTTGCGAAGCAACTCGGGATCGTCCTTCCAGCGGGGGCGGCTGAGGTCTATTTCGCTGCTCGCTCGGGAGCCGAAGTCGTCGAGAAACGCGGTGAACGCGGCTGTGAACTCGTCCCCGCCATCGACGCGTTCTATTTCGGATAGCGAGTCTCCGGCGGTGAGCGCGTCGGCCACGTCGGGATGGGTGCGAGCGATATCGGTCACGTCGTTCAGCCGCTGGTTGATCTGGGTTGCGATCTCGTCGTCGAATCCCTTTCCGAGGGCGTCGAGTTCGTCCTCCGCGTCCGGAAAGAGCCGCTCGAGAATCGCGCCGGAGAGGAGTCCGGCGAGGAGTAGCGGCATCGACTGGCTGCCGACGGTTGCGACGAGCGTCCCGTGGTCGACCGCGTCGAACGCGTGTCGAACGCGGGCCGCCTGTGAGGACGGTTGCGTAATCCGGTCCGCCATCCGCTCGCCTTGCAGTTCGACGCGGTGGCGTACGTGTTCGGGGTCCGGCGGACCGCAGACGAACGGCCGGATGAAGCGGCCGAGCACCGTCGGTGCGGCCGGACCGATGACCGGAACGAGACGGCGGAGTGCACGACCAACCGATACCGCGCCGTCGAGTCGGTTCCGTTTCTCGGCGGTCTCTCGTTCTCGCCGTTCCGCAAGACAGTCCTCAACTGTCGTCGCCGCTGGCTCGCTCATCGCACCGAGGAGGCAAACGGCGACCGGTCGTGAGAGGCCGTTGTCGAGCAGGGGATTGAGATCGATGTACACCCGATGTCCGGCCGCCGCCGTAAACGGAGCGGTAGAATCCCCGGAGCGAAGACGGGCTGCGGAGTTCTCGAGCATCTCCCGCACCCAGTCGACGACGAGCGGTGGGAGCGCCTCTGCCATCGCTTGCTGGTGTCCGATGCTGAAATAGAGGTGGATTCGGTCGTCATCCGGAACCGGCGACGGCAGCGGGTACAGCGACGTGATCGGGCGTGACTGGAGTAAGAGGATTTCGGTGTCGACGATCGCCCATTCGATGTCCTGCTGACTATCGAACACGTCGGTGACTCGATCCCCGAGTTCAACAAGTTCACGCAGTTGCGCGTCCGAAAGAACGCGTGAGTTCCGTCGATCCGGTTCGGTCGCTACCGACTCGGTCCCGTCTCGATCCGCGCGCAGATGAAGGGTGTTGCGCTTGTCACCGATTTCGTACTCGAGTATGTCACCGGTTCGTCGATCAACGCGGGCGTTATCGGGCGAGACGTCGCCGGAAACGACCGTGTCCCCGATACCGTAGTTCGCATCGACCGATGCGACGCGGCGATTGCCAGAGACGGGATCGGCGGTGAAGAGAACGCCGGCCGCCTCCGGTTCCACGACCGCTTGGACGACCACCGCCATCGCGACAGTAGTGTGAGAGATATCGTTCTCGAGCCGGTACGAGACGGCGCGTTCGGTAAACAGGCTCGCCATGCAGTCACGGATCCGGTCGAAAATCGCCTTGCGATCGTGCACGCCGAGGAACGTCTCGTGTTGTCCCGCAAACGACGCGGTCGGTAAATCCTCGGCCGTTGCGCTCGATCGTATCGCAACCGCATCCGTCGACCGCTCCGCCAGCGTTTCTTCGATTGCTCGTCTTACCGGGTCGGGGAATTGTGCGTTCGTAATCCGCTCTCTAACTGTGGCACACCGATCACTGATGCCGTCTGCGTCCGCCAGATCGAGGTCCGCTACCGCCGCGATCGCCCGTCGAACGTCGGCATCGTCAACGAGCGCTCGATACGCAGCCGTCGTCACACAAAACCCGGACGGAACGGCGAAGTCCAGATCGACCAGCAGGGCGAGATTTGCTCCTTTACCCCCAGTTACGGACGGGTCCGTCGCGGCGTCGTCCTCGAACGAGACGGTGTACGCCGCGGTAGTCGCGTCGGTTCGAATCGCCTCCATTCAGCTCACCTGGCTTGGGAACGCTGATTGCGTTCGTCCGCCCGACCGTTCACGGTTTGCAATCGATTTCGTCTCGGAGATTCTCTCGGCACCGGTCAACACAACGACCCTCGATTCGGCCATCGCCATACGAAGGCGTTCGACCCGCACATGGGAAGCGCTACTGGCGGGTATAGTCGTGGTATTTAAGTTACGGTATCGCACACCGTCGTCCGTGAAATGCGTCCACCTAACCGCGACACCGGATTCCGAAACCGTCCCCGAATCCTTCCGCGTGCTGGCGGGGTCTTCACACGTGACCGAAGCACGTCTCGTCGCGCTGAATACCGACCCACACGGGAGACCGACTGAACTCTTCGAGGTGGACGGAAACGCGGATCGAATTCACGCTGCGCTGGCTGATTCGGAGGGTGTCCACGCGATCGAGACGGCACCCGTAACGAACGGCAGATTCAATCTCCTCGTCACGCTCGCCCCGTCAACGGCCCCCCTGCAACGGGAAGCCTTCGAGGCGATCACCCAGGAGCAACTCGTCGTCGTGAAACCAATTGTCTACCGCGATGAGCGTGTTCGGGCGCGTATAGTCGGTACTTCGGCCGCGTTGCAGCGGGCGATCGGTCGGTTCCCGGAGGATATCACGGTGGAGATCGACGCAATCGGCGAGTTCGATCGAGGGTACGAAACGCCCCTCTCGCTGCTCAGCGACCGTCAGCGGGAAGCGATGCTCGCGGCGTTCGACCTCGGATACTACGAGCGGCCGCGCGAGACCACCCACCGAGAGATAGCCGATCGACTCGGATGCGCGCCAAACACCGTATCGGACCACCTCCAGAAGGCCGAGAAGAAGATCGTAACCGAGGTCTTGAGTACGACGTTCGAACAGCAATAGCGGTGAACAGAGCGTCGAATACGACTTCCGAGTTCGAAATCCGAAACGCGCCGACGGAGAACTGCACCAGCGTCTCACGGCGCGGTGGACCCACTTATCGGCGAAAGACTCTCGAAAAACCCACCAGTGCAAACGCCCGGCACGTATCGACCAACGCGGTCGAATACCGCCGGACACTACCGAGGCGTGTTTTCACTCGGCGGGAATCGCGGGAACCGGTTATTCACCCCAAGAATGTAGTCCCGCATATGCCAGGGTTTCGAGCGACCGTCGTCGTCCACGCTCCTGCGAGGTGCCCGGTCGCCGAGGTGTCCGAAACCGTCGACGAGCCCATCAGTTCGGTGACGCGGACGCGCTCGAAGCGAACCGACGGGACCGTCACCGAAGAGTTCGGAATCGACGCCGGCGCGACCATCGAGAACGACGACCTGCGTTCGGACCGCGAGCTAACGCCGGTCCAGGAGACCGACTGTACCGCAATCTATCGGTTCGAACGCGAGTCGGAGGTCAACTGCGCGTGCGAAGTCATCGAAGACACCGGCACGCCGATCTCGTCGGTCCGAGCCCAGGACGGCTCATTACTGCTGTCGTTTCGCACCCTCGAACTCGAGAGCGTGGTCGAAATCGTCGACGAACTGCGGGCTCGGTTCGACGGCGTGCTCGTCGAGGATCTCGCCCAGGATCACGGAGAAGCGGCGGGAAATCCGACCATCGTCGATCGCGACGTGCTGACGGCTCGACAGCGAGAAATCATCGAAACGGCCCACGAGATGGGATACTTCGCGTACCCAAAGGGTGCGAACGCCACCGAAGTCGCCGACGAACTCGGTATCGCCCGCTCGACGTTCACCGAACACCTCGCCGCCACGCAGACGAAGCTCATGGACGCGATTCTCGATCCCTGAACGCGAACGCGGGGACACCGACACCACGGGTCAATCGCATTCTCGCCACCGGCGAGTTCGAAAACGAACCGTGACGACAAAGACGATTCCTCGATCCTCGAGATAACGACCGAACGATAGATGGTCGCGACGAGCGGCCTAGGGCGGTCAATTATACGCGTTCGCAGTATTGGTCTCGGCATGCACCTCGACGGACTCCGCGTGCTCGATCTGAGTCGGTTGCTCCCCGGACCGTACGGAACGCAACTGCTTGCAGACATGGGTGCAGAGGTCGTTCGGATCGAACGGCCCGGGGACGACGACGAAGCGGGACCGGAACTCGAAGCGATCAACCGCGGCAAACGACGCGTCGCGCTGGATCTGAAACGCGACGGCGGTCGCGACGCCTTCCTCGAACTCGCGACGACCGCCGATGTCGTCGTCGAACAGTTTCGGCCGGGCGTCGTGGATCGGCTGGGGATCGGCTACGAGGACGTTCGCGAGTTCAATCCCGAAATCGTCTACTGTTCGCTGTCGGGATATGGGCAGAACGGCCCGTACAGCGACCGCGTCGGACACGACTTAAATTACGTCGGTCTCGCCGGGTTGCTGGATATGACTCGCGAATCCGACGCCGAAGCCCCTCGGATACCGGGCTATCAGGTCGCGGATATCGGCGGCGGACTGTTCGGCGCACTCGCCATCGTCAGTGCCGTCCTCTCCCGAGAGCTCGGAGCTACCGACGGCGAATACATCGACATCTCCCTGACCGATGCCGCCGTGTCCTTCTCGCAGGCCGTCGCGCCGCGGGCGCTCGGCGGCGCAAATCCGCGGCCGGGCGAAACGCCGCTTACCGGTCGGTACCCCTGGTACGACAGCTACGCGGCTGAGGAAGGCTACGTGACGCTCGCCGCGTTAGAACCCCACTTCTGGATGGCCTTCTGCGACGCCGTCGGCCGCGAGGAGTGGATCGAACTCCACGCGACGGACGATCCGGCCGAACGCCAGGCGCTCCGCGAAGAGCTCGAAATCCTGTTCGCCGAGCGAACGCGGGACGAGTGGGTCGAGTTCTTCGACGGAATCGATACGGCCGTCGGCGGTGTCTACACGCCGGCCGAAACGGTCGACCATCCCCAGATTGAGGCTCGCGGCTACGTTCATCGCTCGTCGGATGGGCCGCCGTTTATCGGCTTTCCGGCGCGCGGAAGCGATATCGACCACGACGAGCCGGCAACGGCAGTCGCCGACCATGGCGCTGACACTGCATCCCTCCTTCGCGAGGCTGGGCTCGACGCGACCGAAATCGAACGGCTCCGGGAGTCGGGAGCGATCCCAGAGGCGTAGACGAATACCGACGCGCTTGATCGAATCGTCGGCACGGAACGCACATCACAGCGAGACGATCACCGACGAATCGGCTTCGCAGGCAACCGTGAAGATCATGGAGGCCCCAGCAGACACAATGACGGACGACCCACCCGTTCCGAATACCGCGCGGATCGGCCGCGCCGCGCTGAACGTGGCCGATCTCGAGGCGATGGTCGAGTTCTATCGTGACGTGGTCGGACTCGCAGTCCGCACGCGAACGGAGACGACGGCAACTCTCGGAACCGACGACGCGGCGCTACTCGTACTGGAGGAAAACGAGGACGCGCCGCCGCGGCAGCGAGACGAAGCGGGGCTCTTTCACACTGCGTTCAGGGTTCCGACGCGCGAAGCGCTCGGCGCGGCGTTCGATCGGCTCCGGGATCGATGGACGCTGACCGGCGCGTCGGACCACTACGTGAGCGAGGCGCTCTATTGCCGCGATCCCGAGGACAACGGCGTCGAAATCTACTGGGACAAGCCGCGGACCGAGTGGCCGCGCAACGACGACGGGACGATAGCCATCGGGACGGTACCGCTCGAACTCGACGAGGTTGCCGCCGCGTCGAACGGCGCGGCGAGCGCGCCGCCGGAAACGTCGATCGGCCACGTCCACCTGGAGGTCTCGTCGCTGCCGGCAACCCGAGCGTTTTACGGCGAGACGCTCGGCCTCCGCGTTCAGACCGCAATGGAATCCGCACTGTTTCTCGCTGCGGGCGACTATCACCACCACCTCGGCGTCAACACGTGGAACGAGCGAACGCAGCCAGCAACCAACCGTCACCGCGGGGTAGCATGGTTCGAGTTCAGTCTCCCGAACCCGGCTACAGTCGAAGCGGTCAGACATCGACTCGCCGAGACCGATCGCTCGGTTACTGAACTCGACAGCGAGGACGGTATCGCGGTCGCCGATCCGGACGGCATCACCGTTCGGTTTCGATCGCGCTAGCGAGGGTGCAGTCGTCGAGGCGTCCCCTTCTCGAGATGGGCAGCAGCATACGGGCGCAACTGGCTGTGGGACATCGACGCCGGCGGCGTGCAGTTTATAAAAGGCCGCAAACGTGAGAGATGGCGCTACCCACCAAGGCCGAGAAGGAACAAACCCGACATGCATCATCACCGCTTATCCGGACCGCACGAAGCGATGGGGCGACAGTACGCGGCCCAGCTCACGGACGACGGCCGTTCACTCGCGGACGCAGCAACGGAGACGCTCGATCCGTCCGAAGAACGGCGCGCGCTCGCACGCGACTGTGCGACCCACGTCGAAGAACATGCCCCGTTCCTCCTCGACGAACTTCGCGGCATCGCCGACGCAACCGGTATCGACGCTGAACTCGTCGCGACCGTTCCGCTGGCGCTAGACGCCGAGGCCGGGTGTTCGCTCGTCGCCGTTTCGGGCGAGCGTACCACTACCGGCGCGCCGCTTTTCGGCCGTAATCACGACTTCTTTCCGTCCTTCCGGGACTTCGCGACGCTGTACCGGACAGCGCCCGCGGACGGGATAGCCAGCATCGGGTGTTCCTGCGTGTACGTCGGCCGCTGTGACGGCGTGAACGAGGCCGGACTGGCGATCGGTTTCGCGGAAGTGCCGCCCCACGAGTTCGAACCGGGGATACCGTGGCAACTCGCTATTCGTGCGGTGCTCGATACGTGCCGAAGCACTGAGGACGCCGTCGGCTTCCTCGAATCGATCCCGCACGCGACGAACGTCAATTTCCTCGCCGCCGACGCGACCGGGGACATCGCGCTCGTGGAGGCGAGCCCGAATCGAGTGACAACGACCCGGCCGGCCGACGATCTGGTCTCCGTGACGCGGGAGTTCCACACCGAGTCGATGCGCGAGGCGTACCAATCGACGGATCGGACGCCCGCCGACTGCGCGCGCAGGCAGACGGTTGCGGCGTGGTTCGCCGACCAAGAGAGACCCGTCTCACCCGCCGACCTCCAAACGGCGATGGGCGACCCGGACGACGGTATGTGTTGGCCCGTCGGCGACGATGGCGATCCGCGTTCGACCATCTGGTCGTGGGTGATCGATCCCGCCGAGGCCAGCGGCTATCTAGCGGCTGATTCGCCCGTCGAGACGCCGTACGAACCGATCGAAATCGGCACGGAGTGACGCCGAGTTCCGGTCGGCGGACACCACGATCACGCGTTCCGTTCGCAGTGAAAGCAGTGAGAGTGATTACCGATCGATCGGGATGGTATGGAGCGCGTACTCGCCGCGAACCCGGGTTTCGTCGTGATACGCGACGGGTTCCTCGACGGCGGCGATCGTGCGTTCGTCTGCCGCGACCGCCGTTGCGATACCGTCGGTGGGAATGTCCTCGAGAGGGCCATTTTCCGCGTCGAATCGGCGAACGCCGTGGGCCGCCGAATCGCGCGTTCGGAAGTGCTGTGCGCAGGGGACGACGAGGGTGTCGTCCGCGGTGGTGAGTTCGTGTGCGAAGCCGTCGAGGGAGGCGGTCCAGAGCGGATCGCCCGCCGCGTCGACGACGGTAAGTTGGTGTTCGTTCGGGTGGAGCGAGTCGGTGTCGCGGCTCTCTTTGGCGTACGTATTCCCGGTGGCGAACGCGACGCGACCGTCGATCGCGGAGACGTGGTTCGGGTAGGCGTACAGCGTCTCGTCGCCGAGTTCAGTTTCGACCGCGAGATCGAGACGCCAGCGTTCCTCGCCACCCGGGCCGAGCAGGTAGCCGCGCTTGTCGCCGTGACTCGCCACCGCGAGATGCGGTCCGTCGAAGGACACGTCACCGACGCGGCGGTCGCCGTCGGTTCCGGGGTCCCAGTCCCATCGCGTCTCGCCGGAGTCGGTATCGAGGACGACGAGACCGACATCGTGGGAACCCATGCACCGATTGTAGCCGACTGCGAGGCGGTCGCCCGTCTCGTTTACGTCGATCGCGATCGGTGAGGCGTCGGTTTCGTAACGCCAGCGAACGCGGCCGTCGGCGTCGAAGGCGAAGACGGTACTGCGCCACCGTCGGTCCGCCCCGTCGCGTTCGTAGCGGCGGGCCGCCGCATAGACCGTGCCTCGATCGGGGTCCGTTTCGAGAGCCACGACGTAGGGTAGCGCGAAGATCCCGTCTTTTGCTGGAGGACCGATATCCGTTGCGGTCTCGTAGGCCCACCGCTGTTCGCCGGTGGCGAGATCGTAGGCTGCGATCGTCCCGTCCTCGCCGCGGCTGCCGACGACGAGTTCATCCTCGAGCGAGCCCAGCGTGACGGGGTGGCCCGGATGCATAATTCCCCACCTGGGATCGAGGGAATCGCGATCACGGTCGAAGGCGGTGAGCCGGCCGTCCCACTGACCCGCGAGAACGAGGTCGGCGGTCAGGTGGACGCTCGACCGGGTCCACATGTGTCGGCTCCGTGCGCTGTCGATCTCGCCCAGGGGGACGCGCCGGGAGCCGTGAGTAGGCGCTGTCACCGTTAGTCCTCCGGAAACGTTTCGTGAAGGAGGTCGTGGGCATCGCCGATCCCGTCGACGATACTCCGTCCCTGTGCGGTCAGCCGATGCACGGCGCGTTCGGCGTCTCGGACGGCGAGCAGTCGGCCGCGCGTGTAGTCGTATTCGGGGTCGTCAGGGTCCATCGCGGCGATTTCTTCCTCGAGGTCGACCAGGGCCGCGTCGAGGTGGCGCTCGATCGCCGAGAGGGACTCCGCCTCCGCGAGCGCTTTGATTGGGCCCTCGAGATGGCCTTCGAGATCCGCCTCCGCGTGTTCGCGGGCGCTTCGATCCTCGCTGCCGAGGACGTTCATCAATCCGAGTTTCAGTGCTTCGATTTCGTAACAGCTCATAGACAGGTGTGGTATTGGGATGGTATAATCGCGTTCAGAGCGTCTGATCCACGAGGTCGCTCACGATGCGGTCCCGTTCGAGGTGGGACGAAACGATGCGGTCAGCGTCGGCGGCGTCGACATCGCCGTACCAGATGCCGTCCGGATAAACCGCGACCATCGGGCCGTCGCCGCACCGACCCAGACAGGACGAGCGGGTGATACGCGCGTCGCAGTGGTCGGAGTCGCGGGCCGTCTGGCGGAGCCGTTCGAGGACCGTCGGCGACCCCATCTCGGCGCAGGTCCGGTTCGTACAGACCGCGACGTGCTTCCCCGGCGCGTCGTGAGTGTGGGGCTCGTCCGCGACCGACTCCCGGTCGGCGTGTGCCTCCTGGTGGGCCAGCGCGCGGAGCATGGCCCGCGCCCCGCCGACGTCCTCCTCGTAGCCCTCGAGATCGACCTTGTACTTGCAGGTATCACAGGACATCTCGACGCTGCCCGTCCGGGCTTCCTGCCAGCGGTCGGCGAACACGTCGAGCAATCGCGAGTCCGTTCCCAGGGGATCGCCGGCCAGTGCGTCGACGTACGGATAGTCCGCGTCGAAGTCGGCCGCCCGGTCCCGAACGCGCTGGGTAAGGACGCCGTCGCCGAGCATGTACGGCAACACAACGACCGCGTCGGGCCGGTGCTTTGCCACGCCGTGTAGGGTCTCCGCTATCGTCGGCTCCGTCACGCCGATGAACGTCGCCTCGACGCGGGTGAACTCGCGGCCCTCGTACAGCAATCGTGCGAGTTTGTGCACGTCGCCGTTGGCGTCCGGATCGCTCGAGCCGCGACCGCAGAGAACGACGGCGACATCGTCTTCCGTCCGGTCAGCGCCGAGTTCAGATTCGACGGCCGCGGCCCGGTCGTCGAGGAGGTCGATGATCGCCGGATGAATCCCCAGGTGTGCGCCGTTGTCGATCCGGATATCGAGTTCGGCGCGGGCCTGCTCGAGCGCGAGTGGCACGTCGTTTTTGACGTGGCTCGCGGCGAACAGCGAGCAGTGGACGACCGTCACTCGGGAGGTGACCGTGGCGAGTTCGGCAAGCGCCTCGTCGATAGCCGGTGCGGCGAGTTCGAGGAACGCGGCGTCAACGGGGATGTCGAGGCGTGATTCGAGGGCGGCAGCCAGGTCTCGCACCTGGTCGTTCGACTTCTCGCGCCGGGAGCCGTGGCCGATCAGGAGGATGGCCTCGTCGTCGACGGATGGGGGCGTGCCGATGTGGGATTCGTCGGGTGTGCTCATCGTAGCTGGTGTCGTTGCGTCGGGTGGTTCGATACCGAGTGGCAGTGGCTGTAACAGTAGTGGCGGTCCTAGTCGTCGATCGCGGTGGCCTGTTCGAGGCTCCGTTCGAGCTTTCGACGCCGACTCGGCGCGAACAGGCCGGTTTCCTCGCAGTCCTCGTAGAGCCAGGTGCCGAAGGCGGACGCAGCGTCGTCGTCGACCCCGAACCAGTAGCCGCCCGAGGACGTATCGCCGAGTTCGCCGACGGGTGCGTCGACCGGACAGTCGGCGATCAGTTCTCGAACGAGCGCGAGCAGATCGCGATCCGCGTGGACGAACGAGACGCCGACGGTCCCGCTCGAGGACTTGAAACAGATCGTGCCACAGCCCTCGAGCAGCCCGCGGAGGAGTTCTCGATCGTCGCCCGTGAACGCGCCGAGGCGATAGTTGCCCCGGCCGTCGACGGGAAGACTACGAACGCTGTCCCGTCCGAGGATGGTCCCCTCGTCGGCGGGAATCGAGAGCGTGAACTCCTCTTCGGTCCGGGTGATCGACGCGTCGTGGGCGTACTCGCGCGTCGTGGTCTCGCGATCGAGATCGCCGCCCGCGACGGCCGCGAGCACCTGTGCGGACGTCTCGTCGGAGGTGGCGACCTCGATCCCGTCGGAAGTAACCTCGCCGCTGCCGGCGACGTGCCCCCAGAAGTACGCCGTCGCGGGATGGCCCGCGAGCGGGTCCGCCGGGGACGATATCTCGAGTTCGAACTCGGCGTCGAACGCGGCGTCTGAATTGGCCGACGCGTCGCTCATTTGGCCACCTCCTCGGTCGATTCGGACGGCTCAGACGACTCGGCTCCATCGACAGCCTCGACGACGATGGCGTCGGTCGGACAGGCCGCTGCAGCCTGTTTGGCTTCGTCGATCCGGTCGTCGTCGAACGTCGCGACGACGCGGTCGGCCGCGTCGGTAACGTCGCCCGCACAGTCGTAGACCGGGTCCGCGTCGGGATCGACCGTCGCGAGGCCGTCCTCGCCTTCGACGAACCGCGGGTCGCGGGTCAGACAGGCGAAGATGCCGTCGCAGGCGTCTTTTTCGATCGTGACTTCGTATCGTGGCATGGTAGTGGAATCGAACCGCACCGCTCAGTAGTCGTACTTCGTCTCGTACCCGCGCGGGGTGACCATCCGGTCGTCCCAGACGTAGGTATCTTCGGTCCCGACGACGATCGTCGTCGTCATATCGATGATCTCGCTTTCGCCAAGGTCCTCGAGTTCGGCGAGATCGGTGATCATCACCTGCTCGTCCTCGCGACCCGCACCGTGGACGATGCCGACCGGCGTCTCGGGATCGCGGTGGGTCAGCAGAATTTCACAGCACTTCTGGAAGTTTTCGCGGCGCTTGCGGCTCCATGGATTGTAGATCGTGATCGTGAAGTTCTCGCTGGCGACCGCGTGGAGGCGCGATTCGATCTCGGGCATCGGCACGAGGTGATCCGACAGCGAGACCGAGACGGTGTCGTTCACCAGCGGTGCACCCAGTCGGGCCGCACAGGACTGGGCCGCGGGGACGCCCGGGACCACGTCGAACTCGACCATCGAGGCAGTCGCGCCCTTCGACTCCAGAATCTCGAGCGCCAGACCGGCCAGCGCGTAGACGTTCGGATCGCCGCTGCCGACGATCGCCACGTCGTTGCCCGCCAGCGCGCGGTCGATCGCCTCTTCCGTCCGCGAAACTTCGCCGCACATCGGCGTGTCGTAGAGTTCGTCGGCCGCGGCGGTGATTTCGTCCGGAATGAGGTCGATGTAGGTCGTGTACCCGACGATGTGCTCGGCCTCGAGCAGCGCCGTCTTCGCGCGTTCGGTCATCCCCTCCGGCTGACCGGGACCGAGGCCGACGGCCGTCAGTTGGCCGGGTTCGGCGTCGAAGTCCTCGATCGTCGCCCCGACTTCCTGTTCGGTAGAGCCGTCGTCGCTCGACGCACCGCACGACGATTCCGATGCTGAACTCGAATCGGAACTCGACGCCCCGCACGCCGAATCGCTCGATGACGTCTCGTCGCTCGACGCACCGCAGTTCGAACTCGAACTCGTCGAACTCGAGGCGGACTCCGTCTCGGTCACGCCGCCACACTTCGATGTCGATTCCTCCGCAGCGTCCGCGTTCGTCTCTGAACTCATTGGTATCGATCAGAAATCCTCCACGTC